>CAVOGP010000021.1:0-85380 GCA_963695425.1 uncultured Alphaproteobacteria bacterium
TGCCGCCACAGTCGCAGCGTCAGCCTGGGCGGCCAGCTCTGCGAGCGCGCGCTTGTAGTCGCGCGGCATGACCTTGATGAACCTGCCGACCTCTTCCGGCCAGCCCTCGAGGATCAGCCGGGGCCCGCCTGGACCCCGTCAGCGCCGCGTGCTCCTCGATGAGCGCCTTGAGCTCGGTCTGGTCGTCAGCATCGCTCATGTCCTCGAGGTCGACCATCTCCTGGTTGACGCGCGCCCGAGCCCGGCCGTCTGCGTCCCAGACATAGGCGTTGATGAATCCCGCCCGACATGCCCGCCGCGAAGTTGCGCCCCACCGAACCGAGCACCACCGCGCGGCCGCCGGTCATGTACTCGCAGCCGTGATCACCCACACCTTCGACGACCACGCTGGCACCGGAGTTGCGCACGCAGAAGCGTTCTCCAGCTGGACCCAGGATGAAGGCCTTGCCCGCAGTCGCGCCATAGAACGAGACGTTGCCGCAGATGACGTTCTCGTTGGGGTCGAACGTCGAGCTGCGAGGCGGGTACAGGATGGCCGTGCCACCCGAGAGGCCCTTGCAGAAGTAGTCGTTGGCCTCGCCTTCCAGCTCGATGGTCAGGCCTCGCGGTGCGAAGGCCATGAACGACTGTCCGGCAGATCCCGAGGCCTTGAAGCGGATGGTGCCGTCCGGCAGGCCCGCGGCACCCATCCGACGGGTGATCTCGTAGCCCAGCATCGTGCCGACCGTGCGATGGATGTTGCGGATGTGGATGGATGCCTCCACAGGCTCGCCGCGCTCGAGGGCAGGTTCGGCGAGTCGGTAGAGCTCGTTGTCCAGCGACTTCGCCAGCGCGTGATCCTGGGCGACGGTGTGATAGGCGCCAGTGCGCTCGTTGGCACCGACGAAGTGCAGCAGGCGCGACAGGTCCAGCTGCCTCGCCTTGGCGTGCTTGACATCCCGGCGCGGGGCGATCTTGTCGACGCGTCCGACCATCTCGTCGACGGTGCGGAAGCCCAGCCGAGCCATGTGTTCACGCAGGTCCTGGGCGATGAAGCGGAAGTAGTTGACGACGTGCTCCGGATCACCCGTGAAGAGCTTGCGCAGCTCAGGGTCCTGGGTGGCCACACCCACCGGACAGGTGTTGAGGTGGCACTTGCGCATCATGATGCAGCCCATGGTGATGAGCGGCGCCGTCGCGAAGCCAAACTCCTCGGCGCCCAGCAGCGCCGCGACCGCGGTGTCGCGGCCCGTGCGCATCTGGCCGTCGGCCTGCAGCACCGTGCGGCCGCGCAGGTCGTTGGCGACCAGCGTCTGGTGCGACTCGGCGAGGCCCAGCTCCCACGGCAGGCCGGCATGCTTGAGTGACGACTGCGGTGAGGCGCCCGTGCCACCATCCTGGCCGGAGATGAGCGATCACGTCCGCCTTGGCCTTGGCCACGCCCGCGGCGATGGTGCCCACGCCGACCTCCGCCACCAGCTTGACGTTGATGCGCGCCTGCGGGTTGGCATTCTTGAGGTCGTAGATGAGTTGCTTAAGGTCCTCGATGGAGTAGATGTCGTGGTGCGGGGGCGGTGAGATGAGGCCGACGCCGGGCGTCGAGTTCCGCGTCGCGGCGATCTTCTGATCGACCTTGTGGCCCGGCGACGTAGTCGCCCTCGCCCGGCTTCGCGCCCTGGGCCATCTTCGATCTGCAGTTCATCGGCGTTGACCAGGTAGTTGGAGGTCACGCCGAAACGACCCGAGGCGACCTGCTTGATGGCCGAACGCATGCTGTCACCGTTGGGAAGCGGCTCGAAGCGCGCCGGGTCCTCACCGCCTTCGCCCGTGTTCGACTTTCCGCCGAGCCGGTTCATGGCGATGGCCAGGGTCGTGTGGGCTTCCCACGAGATCGATCCGAAGGACATGGCGCCGCTGGCGAAGCGTTTGACGATCTGCTCGACAGGCTCGACCTCCTCGATCGGCACGGGCGTCGTGGTGAAGTCCAGCAGGTTGCGCAGCGCTTAATCGGGCGTCGGCGCTGTCATCGATGCGCCGTGCGTACTCACGGTAGAGGGCGTAGTCGTTGTTCTGAGCGGCGTGCTGCAGCTTCTGGATGGTCTCGGGGTTGTGAAGGTGCCGCTCGCCTCGCAGCCGCCACTGGTACAGGCCGCCAAGCTCCAGGTCGGACTGGTCTTCCATGTCGATGTAGGCGGCCGTGTGCCGCACGATGACCTCGTGCTCGATGGTCTCGAGGTCGATGCCGCCGATGCGCGAGACGGTCCCTGTGAAGAACTCCTCGATGACGTCGTCCGCGAGACCCACGGCCTCGAAGATCTGTGCGCCGATGTACGACGAGATGGTCGAGATGCCCATCTTCGACATCGTCTTGAGCAGGCCCTTGCCGATAGCCTTGCGGTAGTGCTCCATGGCGTCGCCTTGGCTGAGGTTGTCGGGTAGCAGTTCGCGCCGCCGCATGTTCTCGATGGTCTCGAACGCCAGATAGGGGTTCACCGCCGATGCTCCATAGCCCAACAGGCATCGAAGTGGTGCACTTCTCGAGCATCGCCTGTCTCGACCACCAGGCCGCAGCGGGACCGCAGGCCCTTGCGCAGCAGGTGGTGATGCACTGCCGCCACGGCCATGAGTGAGGGGATGGCCGCGTGGTCCGAGTCGACCGTTCGGTCGGTCCAGGATGATGACCTCGTAGCCATCGAGCACGTACTCCTCTGCCTCTCGGCAGAGCCGGTCGAGCGCTCGGCGCATGCGGCCGGGCTTGGCTTCGAATCCGAACGAGATGGTCTTGGCCTGAAAGTGTTGCTGGTCGACCCAGCGCAGGCGTTCTAGGTCCTCGTTGCTGAGCACGGGCTGCGGGAGTTCGATTTGATGCGCGCGTGGTCCGGGCCGGCTTCCAGGATGTTGCCCTCCGCGCCCACGAAAGAGACGAGGCTCATGACCAGCTCTTCCCTGATGGAGTCGATGGGCGGGTTGGTGACCTGGGCGAACAGTTGCTGGAAATAGTCGAAGAAGCTACGCGATTTGTCCGAAAGCACGGCCAGCGGCGTGTCATTGCCCATCGAGCCGACCGGCTCCTGACCGTCCTTGACCATCGGCGCCATGATGATGCGCAGAGAGTCCAGGGAGTAGCCGAAGGCCTTCTGGCGGATGAGGACGCGACGCTCGGGCGGCTGCAGGATCTCGCGCGGTGGTTCGAGTTCAGCCAGCGGGATCTTGTGCTCGTCGATCCACTGCTGGTAGGGCTGCTCGCTGCAGATGCGGGCCTTGATCTCTTCGTCCGGGATGATGCGCCCCTCCTCGAGGGAGGCCACGAACATCTTGCCCGGCTGCAGGCGCCCCTTCATGACCACCTTCTCGGGTGGCACGTCGAGCACGCCGGCCTCCGAGGCCATGATCAGGATGTTCTCGTCCGTCAGGCAGTAGCGTGAGGGGCGCAGGCCGTTGCGGTCGAGCGTGGCGCCGATGAGCGTGCCATCGGTGAAGGCGACCGACGCCGGGCCATCCCACGGTTCGATGATGCCGCCGTGATACTCGTAGAACGCGCGTCGCTCAGGCGGGACTCGGGGAGTTCTCCCAAGCTTCGGGAATCAGCATCATCATCACGTGCGGCAGGCTGCGACCACCCATCATCAGGAACTCGACCACGTTGTCGAGGATGCCCGAGTCAGAGCTGCCCTCCTGGGCGATGGGTCGCATCTTCTGAAGGTCTTCTTCCGAGAACAGCGGCGACGCGATGATGGCCTCGCGCGAACGCATCCAGTTGAAGTTGCCGCGGATGGTGTTGAGACTCCGCCGTTGTGGGCCAGCAGCCGATACGGGTGTGCCAGCGGCCATGTCGGCAGCGTGTTGGTGGAGAAGCGACTGTGGATCGAGTGCCAGCGCGGACATGAACGATTTATCCGCCAGATTCGGGTAGTACTGCGGCACCTGTGCCGGTGTGAGCATGCCCTTGTAGAGGATCGTGCGTGACGACATCGAGCACACGTAGAACCCATCAGCGCCGCTGACTGACTCGCGCACGAGCCGGGTGGCGTACTTGCGGGCGACGAAGAGACGCCGCTCGAACTCGTCCTGCGTGCGGCAGCTGGCCAGTCTTCGGATGATGGGTTGTTCGATGACCGGCTCGCCCGAGACGGCTGTCTTACCCAGCGATGTGTTGTCCGTCGCGAAATGCCAGCCCCGGACGGCAGCTTCGACCCCGCTCTGGTCAAGGCGAACGCCAGGCGGGCGGCAGCGGACCCCTCCACGATCGCCTACATCGGCGAGTTCGACTCGGGCGGCACCGAGATCGCGATGCCGATCCTCAACCGGGCCGGCATCCTCCACGTCAGTTCCGGCTCGACCGCGGTCAAGCTGACCCGGCCCTCGCCGGCGCTCGGCGAGCGGCTGCGGCCGACCGGGCTCAGGACCTTCGCCCGGGTCGTGCCGAACGACACGGTCCAGGCAGCGGCACTGACCCAGTTCATGCACGAGGAGTCGGTCGAAGAGGTCTTCGTGGTCGACGACGGCGGGACCTACGGCCTCGGCCTCAAGCAGTACTTCGAGCGCCTCGCCGGACCCGGCCGGAATCGAGATCGTCGGAAGGGACTCGGCCGGACCCGGTACCGACATGGCGGACTGGCCCGACGGATCGACCGGTCGCGCGCCGAGGCCCTGCTCTACGCCGGATCCGACCTGACGATCGGACTCGACCTCTTCGAGGCGATCCACCGGGCCAACGTCCGCATCAAGCTGTTCGGCGGCGACGGAATCTCCCTGACCGGCTTCCTCGAAGCGCTCGGCGACGTCGAACTCGACACCTACGTCGACCGCGCCGATGCTGCCGGCCGGCAACTACGCGGTCAGCGGTGAGGCAGTTCTTCGACACCTTCCGCGAGCGCTACGGCCGTGACGCCGAGCCGATGTCGATCTTCGGCTACGAAGCCGGAGACGCGGTCATGGACTCGATCCGCAGCGGCGTCCGCGGCGACATCGAGACCGAGGCGATTTCAACACTGCGCAACGAGACGCGCGACGCCTTCTTCTCGATCAGCGAGCGGCCCTCGGCCCTCGGCAGCTACTCGATCGACGCCAACGGGGACACGACCCTGACCTTCTACGGGGCCTACCGGGTCGAAGGCGGGCAGGCTCGTGCTCGGGCAGGGCGATCGACGTGCCGGACACGATCCTCCAGGTGGTCGACGAGTGACCGCGCTGATCGCGATCGCGATTCTGCCGTCGGCATCCTGCTGACCCTCGGCATGCATCTACGCGGTCGGCCACTGGATCCCCGACGACGTCAAGGGCCAGGCAAGCGACTCGCTGGGCGATCTTCGCCTTCTGCGGCGTGCTCTACGCGCTGGTGATCGGCTTCGTGCTCGCCTTCGCGCTCGACGGCTACCAGACGACGCGTTCCGAAGCCGGCTGCCGAGGCGCACTCGGTGACCGGCCTCTCCCGGGCGGCAACGCTTTTCGGCGCCGAGGACCGGGACCGGATCGGTCACGAACTGATCTGTTACGCCCGGGCCGTAATCGACGACGAGTGGCCGCAGATGGCCGACGGCGAACGCTCGACCTTCGCCGGGGCGGCCACCGACCGGCTGTTCCAGAGCATCGGCGGATCTCGGCCGCAACAGCCCGGACAATGCCGCGCTGTCCAGCTCCCTCGACCGGATCCGGGAACTCGGCGAGGCACGGGCGGCCCGGCTGCAGGCCAGCACCGAGAACCTGCCGGCCATCTTCTGGGTGTTCCTGATCGTCGGCGGCCTGACTGCTGATCCTCTACTCGACGATCCTCGCCGGACGTGAGCGCCCGATCGGCCAGTTCATCTACATCCTGCCGGTCGCGCTGCTGCTGCTCAGCTCGATCTACCTCGTCGCAGCCTTCGAGACGGCCGTTCAGCGGGCCGAACGCGATCAAACCGACCTCGATGGAGAACTCGCTGCGGTCGGTGACCGAGTTCGTGCCCGACCCCCGGGCCGACCGCCCCTGCCCCTGAACAGTCTCGACGCGGTACGCGGGCAACGAGCCTGTAGGGTGCAGGGCCGTGTGACGCCCACACCCGCCCCTATCACTCGACGGCGTCCTCACCGAGATGAAGGAGCGGGCTCTCGCGGACCGTCCGATCCTGATCCGGCTGACCGTGCTCTTCGCGCTGGTTTCCGCCGCTGATCGCGCTGGCCGGCACCGGCGGGGCTTCGGCCAGGCGCGTCGCTGGGTCTGTCGCTTCTGGTCGGGGTCGTCTACACCGGCATGATCTCCAGTTGCTCTGCGTCCCGGGAGCGACGCGAAGCCTGGCCGGGCTGTGGCAGGGGCATCACTCCGGTGCTGGCGCCGTCTGATCTGGGTCACGCTGCTCGTCGCGATCGGGGTCGGCGTCGGCCTGCTGCTGCTGATCGTGCCCGGCCTGATCCTGCTCACGCTCTGGTCGGTCGCCCAGCCGGTCGTCGTCGCCGAGCGGCCCGGCGTCTTCGAGAGCCTGTCCAGGAGCCGCGAGCTGGTTCGCGGAAACGGCTGGCGTGTATTCCTCTTCCTGCTGCTGCTCTGCTGCTGGTCTTCCTCGCATCGATGCTGGCCTGCTCGTCGCGGTGCCGTTCGGAACCGGGCTGCTCGGCGTGGCGGTCGCGACGTTCATCGTCTCGCGCTGCGGTCAACCCGCTGATCGCGATCGGACCGGCCTCGCTCTACAACTGCCTGAGCGGCGACTCGCTGGCCGATCACGCTCAGGGACTCGCCTGATCCGGTTGAAGCACTGCCCGCGATCCGGCAGAACCGACCGGGACTGAGCGGGCAGGAGTAGGCTCCGCTCATGGAGATCTTCCGGACGCCCGACGACCGCTTCGAAAACCTCGACGGCTTCCCCTGGGAGCCGCAGTACCGCGAGTGGCAGGGGATGCGGCTGGCCCACATCGACGAAGGCGACGGACCGCCGGTGCTGATGCTCCACGGCGAGCCGACCTGGGGCTACCTGTACCGCAAGGTGATGGCGCCGCTGCTCGAGGCCGGCTACCGCTGCATCGTGCCCGACCTGCCCGGCTTCGGCCGCTCCGACAAGCCGGTCGACGACGAGTGGTACACGATGGACCGCCACACCGACGCGGTCGTCACCCTGATCGACGAGCTCGACCTGACCGACATCACCCTGGTCTGCCAGGACTGGGGCGGGCCGATCGGGCTGCGCGCGGCGACGATCGAGCGGCCGGAGAGGTTTTCCCGTCTGGTCGCGATGGATACCGGCATCTTCAACGGCCGCCAGAAGATGAGCGACAACTGGTTCCACTTCCGCGACTTCATCGCCAGCCATCGCGACGTCCGGATCGAGATGCCGATCCGGGGGGCTGCGGCGACCGAACTCGAGTGACGAGGTCGTGCGCCGCCTACACGGCCCCTTTCCCGAACGAGGAGTCGAAGGCGGGCGCTACGTACCTTCCCGCCGATGATTCCGCTCGAGCCCGACGCCCCGGGAGCCGCCGCCGGGCAGGCAACCGCCGAGTACCTGGCTCCGGACAACCGTCCGGCGCTGCTTCTGTGGGCCGACTCCGACCCGGCGCTGCCGCTGGACCCGGTGGGCCGCGCAGGTCCAGAAACCCTTTCCCGACCGCCGAACCGCTGACCGTGATCGAGAACGCCGGCCACTTCCTCCAGGAGGACCAGGGCGAGCTGATCGGCGCGAAGATCGTCGACTGGATCTGCGCGAACTCGCTGTCCGGCTCGGGCCGGCCGGGCCGCGGAGGTATGGATCGCAGCCATGGGGGTGAGCAACGGGCGTGAGCGAGCATCTGCGGCACCGAAACGCCAGGGGCTCGTCCTCGCGACCCTGATCCTGGTTGCCGCGGTGGCCAACCTCAACCTGGCCGTCGCCAACGTCGCCCTGCCCGACATCGGCAAGGCGTTCGACGCCAGCCAGACCTCGCTCAACCTGGTCGCGGTCGGCTACTCGCTCGGCCTCGCGACCTCGGTCCTCTACTTCGGCGCGATCGGCGACCGCTACGGGCGCAAGACGATGCTGATCATCGGCACCGGCCTGGCGATACCGGCCTCGATCCTCGCCGCCTTCTCACCGACGATCGAAATCCTCTTCGTCGCCCGTGTTCCTCGGCGGACTCGCCGCCGGCATGGCCTTCCCGACCACGCTCGCGCTGATCACCGCGCTCTGGTCGGGCCCGGGCCGGACCAAGTCGATCGCGCTGTGGTCCGGACTCGGCGGAGCGATCTCGGCGCTCGGGCCGCTGATCTCGGGCGCGCTGCTGACCGAGTTCGACTGGGGATCGGTATTCCTGGTGACGATTCCGCTGGCGCTGATCGCACTGGTCATGGCCGCGAAGCTGATCCCCGTCCCACGTCAACGAGACCACCGACCCGGTCGACCACCTGGGCGGCATGCTCTCGATCCTGATGGTCGCCGGCGTCGTGCTGGCGATCAACTTCGTACCGCCGACCTATGCGGTGACGACGATGCTCGGCCTGCTGGCGATCGGTCTGCGCGGCCGGCGCAGGGTTCTTCATCCGGCAGCGCCGCGTCAAGAACCCGCTCTACGACCTCGAAGTCGCCGCCCGACGCATCTTCTGGGTCGCCGCGGTGGCCGGGATCATCGTCTTCGGCACCCTGATGGCGGCCATGTTCATCGGCCAGCAGTACCTGCAGAACGTGCTCGGTTACTCGACCCTCGATTCCGGCCTCGCGATCCTGCCCGCAGCCGTCTTCCTGGTGCTGATCGCTCCGCGCTCGGCAAAGATGGTCGAACGGTACGGAGCCCGGGTCACCCTGCTGGTCGGCTACCTGTTCTGCTTCCTCGGCTTCGTCGCGATGCTCACCCTCTGGGACGAAGGCGCCGCCTACTGGAAGATCGGCCTCGGCTACGCCCTGGTCGGGGCCGGCGTCGGATTCGCCGGCACCCCGGCCTCGCACTCGCTGACCTGCTCGGTTCCGGTGCGGCGGGCGGGCATGGCCTCGGCGACCTCCGACCTCCAGCGCGACCTCGGCGGGGCGATCATGCAGTCGATGCTCGGCTCGGTGCTGACCGCCGGCTATACGGCCAAGTTCGCCGTCGCTGATCGCGTCTTCACCGGACGCCGACAAGGTTTCAGCAAGCACCCAGGCCGAACTCGAGAACTCGTTTTCCAGCGCCGCCAATACCGCCGAGCAGTACCCCCAGTACGCCAAGCAGATCATCGGCGCCGCCAGGGAGTCGTTCCTGCAGGGGGACCAGTGGGCCTACATCGCCGGCATGGCAGCGATCCTCCTCGGGGCCGTGGTCGTCTGTCCTCTTCCCGAAGAAGGAGGCTGAGCAGAAGCTGCTCGCTGGTTACGCCACGGAAGACGAAGGCCCCGGTGCCTGACCCACCTGCTGCGTAAGGCCCGCGGTCTGGAAGAGAGCCTGGATGGCCAGGCCCAGCGCTTCGGACGGGCCCTGCGGGGCCACATCGAAGGGGTCATGGCCGCCGTCTGCGCCGCCCGCGTAGGCCCCCCGCCCATCCCGCTGCGCCAGCAACACGCCGCGGCACTCAACGCCCTCTTTGCGCTGTGCCTCCAGCACGTCCAGGCGCGCCACGCCAAGACCGCGGCGCTCGCCCGCGAGCTGCTCAACGACTGGGACACCTTTTGGGTGGTGCTTGATCATCCCGAGTTGCCGCTGACCAACAACGCCGCCGAGCGGGCGCTGCGCCACTGGGTGATCGCCCGGCGCCTGAGCTACGGCACCCGCAACGCCCAGGGCTCGCGTGCCTTCACCGCGCTGGCCAGCGTCATCGAGACCTGCCGCCAGCGCGGGCTCTCGCCCTGGGACTACATCGCCAAGGCGCTGCGCGAGCGCCGCCGCGGCAACCCCGCCCCACCGCTGCCGGCGGCCGTCGCTGCGTAACAAGATCAGCATGGCAGGCGGGGTTTCAGTGGCGGAGGGTCTGAACGCTTACACGCTGAATCAGCGTACGCAAGGTGTTGAGCGTCCAGAGACAGAATTCAAACTGAAACTGTCTCGGATCGCCCAAGGTGACCGCGTGATAGATCCACTTCATATCATCAGCGGATACTTTTCTCGGCCGCCCGGAGCGGCGCCCCTCGTTCAGCGCATCCCAGCCGCCAGCGCGGTACAGTGACAGCCAATCGAAAGGGTCGTGCGTTGCGGAATCTGATAGATGCGCGCGACCAGATGAACGGGTTCTTGGCGGATGATGATCGCGGAGACTACGTCTTTCCGCTTCCTATTTCGTAGTTCGGTATTAGTGCTCACCCATTAATTATAAACTGCGAAAACTTTTGGAACAATTAATACTCGGCGTGGTCGGTGACCGCCGCCCAGTCCAGGGGCGCGCTGATGCGCAATTTTACCCCGTTGACCTCGACCTCCTCGCCCTTGGCGAAGCGATAGGCGTCGGATGGGGTAAGCCGCGCCCCGCCGATGTAGGCGTCGAGAGAGTAGGCGGTGTGCAGATGCTGCTCGCCGAAGTGGGCATCCTTCAGGGGGTTGCTTCTGACGACGGGTCCGTCGTCTGCCATGCAAGGTGCCAACATCAGGAAACCGGCTGCGAACCCGGTGAATCGCGCGCCGGTCGCGGCCAAAGGACGCCGAAAGGCGGAAGCCGCCGTGCTTGAACGGCACATGATGGTTGTCTCCATTGGGGGTGAGCCTTCTGGCTCGCCGAAAGTCGCTTGCGTGTCGGCGTCCTGACGTGTGCCGGATGGGCGAGGTATCGGCGTCTTTTCGGGTGGTTATGAACGCCTCAGGTTTTCCACGCGCTTGTCCACTTTTCGCAGCCGCAGCGCCAGGAAAATGAGTGAGCTGCCGATCAACAGGGCCGCGATGCCGATGACCCAGGAAATCGTGACGGCGCCCGTCTCAGGCCAGATGACCAGGATCAGGCCGACGATGGCCGCGACGGCACCGCTCGTCATCGCCGGCACGCGATCGGGATCATCCGTATCGGTCTGAAACCCGGCCAGAATCAGCATGGCACCCTGGAACAAGGCCCACAGGCCGACGATCATCAGCAGCAGGCGACCGGTCAGGTCCGGCCAGAAGAGCAGGATCATGCCGGCAACGATGCTGATCAGTGCCGGCGCCAGATGCGTCGCAAGGTCCCGCGTGCGGAATGCACCAAGCAGGCCCATGATCCCGTCCGCCAAGGCAAAGAGGGCGATCAGGCGGATGAGCAGGACTAGGGTGGCCTTGGGCCAGAACAATGCGGCCACCGCAAGCGCCAGGGCAAGCAGTCCACGGACTAGAAGGAACCACCAGACGTCACCCAGCTTATCGCTCACGCGAGCGCGTACCTGGATGCCGGCGGCCCGCAGTTGAACTTTCTCGGATGTCATCTGGACTGTCTCCTGGTTGGCGTCGAAGTTGAAGAGTGGGCCTCGGGGCAGGCGATGCGATGCCTAACCCGACACGCGCCGCGGTGCGGCGGGAGTCGTCGCGTTCCTGGCGCGTCGTTATGAGCCGCTCTCCATCCGGTCCCCGATCTCGACGGCAGCGCCGCCAGCCCGTTTTGCCGCGCCATCGGCTCAGAACTGATAGACGACCTTCAGCCAGACGTAGTCGCCTTGGAGCCGGTTCTTGGTCTCCAGCTCCGGCAGCCAGCGGAGCTCGGCGACGAGGTTCTGCTCGCCCAAGGGCAGGACGTATCCCAGCACCGGCCCGATGCCGGCGGTGCGGCCTTTGAAATCGCCCAGGATCGGGCGCTGTCCGCTGTCGGCGGTGATCTGCTCCAGCCAGAAGGCCTCGGCACCGATGCTCAAGAAACCGCGTCCGACCGGCAACAGCTGCTGGACGCTCCCTTCCAGGTGCGTCATGACGCCGCTGCGGTAGTCGGTGTCGGGGTTCTCGGCGTTGAAGACGAAGCCGCCGTGCAGGGCGGCGTTGAAGCCGTTGGTGGGATCTGTTGAGGACACCCCGGCCCAGGGGTTGACGCTCCAGTAGTTGAGGCCCGGGTTGGCCAGCCGGCCCACCTCGTAGTCTCCGGTCGGGGCGTAGACGGTTAGGGCGGCGTTGTACTGCCAGGGGCCGTTCTTCCAACCGAGCATCGCCGGGATCAGCGTGAGATCGCCGAACCCGGATTCGGTGTCGCGCACCCTTTTGCCGCCGAGCACGGTGTCGATCTCGCCCTCCACGGTCATCCAGACGTAGGGCAGCATGGCGCCGACGCTGTAATGGGCACCAAGCACCAGCTGGTCGAAGGTGTAGAACCCGCCGGCGAGCAGCACGTCGCTGGTGGCCTTCAACCCGAACACGTCGATGCCGGCGACTGGGATTTGCTTCGAGAGATCAGCATCGCCCTCGTAGTGCAGGTAGATCGGCTCGATCACCCAGCCGGGTTGGGTCGGGGCGAGGTCGATCATGGTGGCGACCGCTCCGGGCACGTAATGGCCGGTGCCACCCTCGGAGGCGCTGACACTTAAAGGCACCAGGAGGCAGGCGATCATGCCGAGCCCGGCTGCCCGGACGACACCGTTGGTATTCTGAGTCTTCATGGGGTCAGCCTTGTTTGGTCGTCGATTCGTCGATTCGTCGATTCGTCGATCAGCCAGCACCAGGCGCCGCAAGCAACGCGACCTCATCCGACCGGCGTGTACCAGATCGGCGAGGTATAGGCCCGCTCCTGGATCGAGGCCGGCACGTCCTCTGGGCGCTTCACGCCGAAGAACTTGGCGTCGTAGGTGGTCCAGCGCGGGGTGGGGATCTCGAGCACCCGCACGTAGTAGAAGGCGCGCTGGGCGGGATCGAACTCCGGGTCCTGCCAGTAGGCGCCGAGTACCGCGTTGCCGATGGCGTTGGTGTAGGTCGCCTCCGTGACGTTCACGGTGTTGCCGACCGGGTCCTTGCAGCGCCCGTCCGGGCCGATCGTGCGGCCGTCGGAGACGGCGATGTCGTAGACCCGCTCCTGGGTCTTGCCGTCGGCGTCGAGCCACCCCTTGATGATCTGAAGGCGGTCGAGATTGGCGCCGTCGGGGTCGCGCAGGGCCTGGACCAGGAAGGCGGGTGCCTTGCCCTCGGGCGCGGTCTTCAGGTCGCCGCCCATGGGCACGCCCTTGCCATAGCCGTTGGCGGCGAAGTCGGATCGCTGCAGATCCTCGTGCGCGAAGTCGAAGCCGCCGAAGACCCGCACCCGGATGCGGGTGCCGGTGGTGGCGTAGACCTCCTTGCGGGCCATCGCATCCCACAGGGCCTCGCGGGTGTTCTCCCGCGCCCAGACGGCGGCGAGGCCGGAGGCGCTGGTCTCGCGGGCGAACATCTGTGACCCCTTCGGAGCCGGACGCCCGGCGATGACCTCTTCGAAGCGGATCGGGTCCGCTGACGGTTCGAGCAGCACGACCTTGCCGAAGAAGTTGTCCTCCTGGGCGGTCGATAGCGAGGTGTGGGAGTCGGTGGAGCCGATCATCCCAAATTTGAAGGGATTGGCGCCGAGCTTGGCCTCGTAGGCGAGCCCGCGCTTATAGGCCTCGCGGGCGTACTCCCGGGGCAGCATTGCCTTGGTCGTGGGCTCGGCTCCGAAGCTCGCCTTGTCCCAGGTCTCGAAGTCGGCAAACTCGTCCTCGGCGGACAGGAAGGGATGCGCCTCGCCGTCGCCCTTCATCTGGGTGACCTCGTAGAGGGGCTCCCAACGCGCGCGCCGCTGGGCGTAGTCGCGGTCCAGCGGCTTCTTGTCGATCAGGGTCACGTCGTCGAACATCAGCCCGTTGGAGAGGTTGCCGTTGTGCGGGATGGCGAGCATCCGCCCGCCGGTCTTCTGCTCGTAGTCTGCCATCCACTCCCAGAGCTGCTCCGGGTCCTGGGTGTCGTATTGGGAGATCGGCACGATCTGATCGGCCTTGTCCTTGCCGTCTCGGAAGACGACGTTGCGGTGCAGGTTGTTGCCGTTCTCCTGCATGGTCCACTCGAACCCGATGAAGGCGGTGAATCGGCCGGGGTCGTTGTACTGCTCCGCCGCCGCGGTGATACGCTGCCACATGGTCTGTGCAAGGGCCGTCTGCTCCTTGAGCGGATCGTCCAGCTTACTCAGGGCAACCTGCCATTCATCGAATGCCTTGGTAATCGAGTCGATGTCGCCTTTCTTGACCAGATCGTGAACCATCCGTCCCCAGTCGTTAGCAAGCAGCTCCGGATTCGACTCCGCAATCGCGGGCGCCAGTCCGAGGTTCTCCGCATGGTCGGACACGACCAAGAAATCCAGAGGCCGCGAAAGCTTCGCGGGGACCCCGGTGCTCGAAGTCACCGCCTCTCCGCGAGCGAACCGATAGGCCTGCTCGGGCCCCAGGGTATTCCCGATCATGCCCGCGTCGGCGGAGTAGGACGTGTGCAGATGGGTGTCGCCGAAAAAGACCCGGTTGGGGAAGTCCTGTTGCGGATAGGGCGAGTATTTGGTCTTGTCGATCTTGGCGGGCGGCGGGGCGTCGTATGCATCGGATCCATAGGAAAAGGGCGCGACAACCAGAAGCGCGGTCATGCTGATTGCGAGCGACGTCTTCATCGGTTTATTCCTCCAGTACAGTCACTTGTTTTCTTTGGTGTACTTCAGGGGAGAGTTTCTCCCTCGGTTTACGTTTTCGCCGGGCAGACGCCCATCGTGCCGCCCGTCTTGGTGTCGGTAGCGTGGGTGAGCTCGGTGTTGGGACCTATCGGCTCAGAACTGATAGACGACCTTCAGCCAGATGTAGTCACCCTGGAGCCGGTTCTTGGTCTCCAGCTCCGGCAGCCAGCGCAGCTCGGCGACCAGGTTTTGCTCTCCCATCGGCAGGACATAGCCCAGCACCGGCCCGATGCCGGCGGTGCGGCCCTTGAAGTCGCCGAAAATCGGGCGCTGGCCGCTGTCGGCGGTGATCTGCTCCAGCCAGAAGGCCTCGGCACCGATGCTCAAGAAACCGCGTCCGACCGGCAGGAGCTGCTGTACGCTCCCTTCCAGGTGGGTCATGACGCCGCTGCGGTAGTCGGTGTCCGGGTTCTCGGTGTTGAAGACGAAGCCGCCGTGCAGGGCGGCGTTGAAGCCGTTCTTGGGATTGTTGTAGGACACCCCGGCCCAGGGGTTGAAGCTCCAGTAGTTGAGGCCCGGGTTGGCCAGCCGGCCCACCTCGTAGTCTCCGGTCGGGGCGTAGACGGTTAGGGCGGCGTTGTACTGCCAGGGGCCGTCCTTCCAGGCGAGCATCGCCGGGATCAGCGTGAGATCGCCGAACCCGGATTCGGTGTCGCGCACCCTCTTGCCGCCGAGCACGGTGTCGATCTCGCCCTCCACGGTCATCCAGACGTAGGGCAGCATGGCGCCGACGCTGTAATGGGCGCCGAGCACCGGCTGGTCGAAGGTGTAGAACCCGCCGGCGAGCAGCACGTCGCTGGTGGCCTTCAACCCGAACACGTCGATGCCGGCGACTGGGATTTGCTTCGAGAGATCGGCATCGCCCTCGTAATGCAGGTAGATCGGCTCGATCACCCAGCCGGGCTGGGTCGGGGCGAGGTCGATCATGGTCGCAACCGCTCCGGGGACGTAATGGCCGGTCCCGCCCTCGGAGGCGCTGGCATTCGCTGTGACGAGCAGGGAGACGAGGATGCCGATGCCAGCCGCTCGGGCCCGGGCGACACCGCCAGTATGTTGAATCTTCATGGAGTCAGCCCTTTTTCAGTCGTGGATTCGTCGATACGCTGGCGGAGGCGCCGCAAGTTCTCGAGTCTATCCTGTAAGTCCGCCAGATGCCGCAAGGCGTAGCTGGCGTCCGCGGTGGGCATACCCGGCACACCCGAGCGCACCCTGGCACGGCGCAAGCGCGAGGGTAAGCTCAACAGCAAGGAGTCCTCGCGGTTGATCCGTCTGGCCCGCGTGGTGGCGCGGGGGGAAGAGGTCTTCGAGGACCTGGGCGCCGCGATCGACTGGCTGAAATCGGCCAACGCATCCCTCGGCGGAGCCACCCCTTTGAGCCTCCTGGACACCGACATCGGTGCCGAGTGCGTGCTGGACACCCTGGGGCGGATCGAGCACGGCGTCTACGCCTGATGCCGACCGTCTGGCGGATCGTGACAGCACGATTCGCGCAAGCCGCGTTCTCCGGCGAGGGGGCCGCAAAGCCCGTGCAGCTTCTCCAGGTCATCGAGAAAGGGGTGGCGCAAGATTCGGCCACAAGCAGTCCTGCCCCTTGAGACCACAGTGCAGGTCGGTCAGGTGCCGCCAGGAGAAGCAGTTGTCGGGCATGGTTCTGGGGTTTGACAGCGACTGGGTCGCGAAGGGTTAGCGCGGCTTCGCCTAGGGCACCGGCGCGCCATCCGGCACCACCACCGGCGTGACGCCGGCAAGCCGCCTCGCGCGCCGGGCGAACCTGCGGTCATCGAACGTATAAAGCGCCGCGCAGTGGGCGCTTCCCGCCAGATGCAGGGCATCTGCGAAATCCATGCCCTGGCCACTGAGGGGCAATGCGGCGGCGACGCGTTCCGCCTCCTCCGTATTGACGTGCGCAAGTCCGAGCAGGTGCTCGAAGACGCGGATGATCTGGGGCGCGTCGAATCGGTAGAAGGCCCGGAGCACCCACTCCAATTCAAGGACCACGGTGATGGGTACGAACAGGCTCGAACTCTCGATCATGACCCGGCGGGCGATCGGACGCTGCCTGGCCGCCTCGGGATCGCCCGGATCATCGACGTAGAAGCGAGCGAGGATGTTGGTATCAAGGGCGATCATCGTCCTGATTCCGCATGGCCTCCGCGACGTCGAAATCGGCCAGCCAGCGCTCTCCGGGGAGGTCGCAGCGCAGGAGTCCGTACCCGTCTTCCGCACGTGACGGGGCAATGGACTTGCAGAGCCGGACGCGGATGCTGTCGCCCTCCAGCTCGAAGTCCAGCTTGCTGCCGGGGGCAATCCCCAGCCGGCGCCGGATGGCAGCGGGAATCACGACTTGACCCTTATCGGAAACGGTGACGGCGGACATCGGCGTGTACAATCTCTCTTACCAGGTAAGAGATAGTTTACGCCTATCGAGTATGTTGGCAACCGGGATGGGTGAATCAGCTCGCGCCCCCCGAGGCGCGACTCGTGGGGCGCTCCATTTTCAACGGCTTAGCGCCGTCAAAAATGGCGGGCCATCCTTGGCCCACACGGGAAACGCCTTAATCAGCGTTTTCCTAAGCGATTGCTTGTCCATCTTGATTTGAGTCGCCCAATAGACCGTCGGCCGATGGTGCCTCAGGCCCCCGGCGTGTACCAGATCGGCGACGTATAGGCCCGCTCCTGCGTCTTAAGCGGGATCTCGTTGGGCAGGTCGAGCTTGAACTTCACCCGGTCGTAGGCCGTCCAGCGTGGCGTGGGGATCTCGATGACGCGGGCATAATAGAAGGCGCGGAGCTTGGAGTCGAAGTCCGGGTCGGTCCAGACGGTACCCAGCTCAGAGGCGCCGATGGTGTTGGTCCAGCTCGGGATCGTTAGGTCCACAGTGTCGCCCACCAAGGGGAGCTTGCCGTTCGGGCCCGGCTGGCGCCCGCCAGACCAGGCGACGTCGTAGACCTTCTCCTGCGGGTTGCCGCCGGCATCCAGCCAGCCCTTGACGATCTGGATGCGGTCCAGGTTGGCGCCGATGGGATCGCGGAGCGCGTAGACCAGGAAGGTCGGCGCCTTCGCGGCTGCCTCCGGTGCTGGAAGATCGGCACCCATCGGGACGCCCTTGGTGTAACCGATCAGGGCGAGGTCGCGGCGTAGCGCATCGCCGGGCTCGAAGCCCCAGCCGCCGAAGAACCGCACCCGCATCCGCGGGCCCGTGGTGGCGTAGACCTCGCGCCGCTCCATGGCGTCGAAGAGGGCGCCGCGGGTGTTCTCGGGTGCCCACACCGCGGTGAGTCCGGCGGCACTGTAGTCGCCGCCGCCCGGCATCGTGATCCCGGCGGGGCTCGGCTTACCGACGTGCGCGGCGCGCTCGGGGGAGGGCTCGTAGGTGGTGAACTTTCCGAAGAAGTTGTCCTCGTCGATCGTGCTGAGCCCGGTATGGGTGTCGGTTGCACCCTCGAGACCGAACTTGAAGGGGTTGACGCCGAGCTTGGCCTCGAGCTGAAGCCCGCGCAGGAGTCCCGAGCGCGCGTACTCGGCGGGCAGCATCTCTGGCGTCTTGGCCTGCGACCCGTCGAGGTTCCCGAAGTCCCAGGTCTCGTAATCGGCGAACTCGTCCTCGGGCGAGAGCAGGGGGTGGGCCTCGCCGTCGCCCTTGAGCTGGGTGACCTCGTAGATGCGCTCCCATTTCTGGCGCTCCTCAGCATAGGCCCGGTCGTAAGGCGCGCCGTTCGCGAAATCGTCCTGCATCGCGAACATCATGCCGTTGGACAGGTTGCCGTTGTGGGGGATGGCGGTGACGTCGCCGCCGGTCACCTTCTCGTAGTTCTCCAACCAGGCCCAGAGGTCGCGCGGATTGCGCGAGCCGATCGGCGGTGTCGTGGTGTAGGGAACCACCTGCCCGGCGCGCTCCGGCCCGTCGCGGAAGATCACGTTGCGGTGCAGGTTGTTGCCGGAGACCAGCGAGGTCCACTCGAAGGCGATGAAGGTGGTGAACCGGCCGGGATCGTTGAACTCCTCGGCGGCGCGGACGATGTCGTCCCAGACCCGCTTGTAGGCCGGGTTGCCGGGCTGGTAGTTGAGCTCCGGGGAGATCTCGCCCTGGGCGAACTGGTTGATCAGCCGGAACATCGCCTGGGCGGCCGTCTGGCCGCCCGCGTTGAAGTCCTCATGGAACTTGCGCCCCTCCGGGTCCGCCAGGATGTTGGGCGCGCCGTCGATGATGTCGGTGATGGCCCCCATGGCGTCGGAGTGGTCGGTGATCATGAAGAAGTCGTAGGGGCGGGCGAGCTTCACCGGCTGGCCGGTGTTGGAGATCACCTGCTCGCCGCGGGCAAAGCGATAGGCGTCGCGCGGCATCAGGCGGGTGCCGGAGCCGCCGGCGTCGGCCGACAGGCCCGTATGCACGTGGGTGTCGCCGAAATAGACGTCGGTCGGGTACGCCCGATCCGCGTAGGGGGAATAGGGTCGTCCCTTCAGGACTTTCTCGGTCGCCTCGGGATCGTCCGCGTATTGGGCCGCGGCGGGGGCGAGGATCAGCGCCTGGAGCGCGAGCGCGGTGCAGCAGATCGGCAAGGTTTTGATCATTTTGGGGTTCCTCCTCCTTCAACTGGGTCTTTTCGTTCGTATGTCGGAGAGCCGACCGAGCCCCGGCGGCACGTCGCCGGGCTGGGCGTCATTTTACGACCTTCTTCACCACGCCCTTGTCGTCGTCGCGCCGCTTCTCGATCGGCCCCGTGTCCTCTATGCCGGTGGCGCGCTTGGCCGTGTCCTTGGCCGCCTCGGCGGGCGAGCAGCGCCCGCCAACGCCGACGGTGGACTTCATGGCCGCGCTCTTAGCGGCCTTTTCGGCGGTGCAGTCAGGGTCGAGAACGCCGGCGGTGGCTAGGTCGGCGGCGATGAACAGGGTCAAGGCGAGGGCGGTGGCTAGGGTTCGCATTGGCTGGCTCCCGGTTGCTCCGGATTGGTTGGGATGTGAGCGGTATGGGGCATCCGAAACCGCGACGGTTACTCGCTTCGTGTTCCCTGCGCGCCTGCCGCGTCCAGGTTCAACTGCAGGACTGTGAAAGGCCCTCGGCGGACCGGGCTTGAGCCACCGCGATGCGGTCCGTGGCCGCGTCGGGCGTCCAACGGCTGGGATTCGGAGGTCATGTGTGGTCTCTCCCGATTCGGCGGTCAGATGGGAAACAGGAACTTGATGGTGAAGTTCACCGACCACGCTGGGGCGACATAGTCGTCCTGGAAGTTGTACTCGTAGCTGCCGCTGAACTGCACGGGCTGCGCGCCGAACTTGTGCAGCTTGGAGACCTTGAGGCCCAGCGGCAGATTGGCCCACGCGCCTTTGTCCCAGTCGTAGGTGACGTTCATCTCGGAGGCACCGACGGACCACTTGTTGGGCAGCGAGTAATTGAAGATGGGTTGGAGGATGCTGAGCTTTACCTCATCCCGGTCATCGTTGCCGGCGAACGAGAACAGGTTCTGATTGAACGCGCCCCAGATGTACCGCGGGTTGGCGGCGACGAAGCCGAGCGCGGGGCCGGCGGCCCACTTTTCCGCGCCCAGTGCGTCATCCGTTGCGGTTGGGATGAGCACCACCGGACCGATGCCCCAGCGCCCCCAGGAGCGGTTGAAGACGATCAGGTCGAAGAGTACGGAGTCGCCGAGCCCCGTCTCGTCCGATGGGCTGTGGGTGAAGTAGGGGAAGGTGGCGCGGGCGATGTGGTTGAGGCTCCCCGTCGTGAACGGGACCACGGGGCGCAGCACCACGGAGTTTCCCGTCTCGCCGCTCAGGTTGTGATAGTCGCCGGCGTAGATGTTCTGGATCTGAATCGCCATCAGGGAGGCGGTTGGGTCGCTCGCCGCCTGGTCGAGTGACTGGGCCCCCTCGGCGGTTGCAGCGGGCGTCAGCAGCAGAAGGGCGGTCGCCGCGCCGGTCAGGTGCTGACTGCGCATCGTCCTCGCCTCCGATTTCCGTCCGCGATGGAACTTGTAGCCGGGGCCGGGCTGGCAAGCCGGCCCGGCAATTCGCGGCGTCATTTCAGCTCGACCCGCAGGGACTCGATCTTGCCGTCAAAGGCGAAGGGCCTGCGGTCGAAGTAGACCATCGAGACGGGCGAGCCGAGATCCACTCCGACATCGAAGGTCTCGGTGGCGGTGAAGGCCGCGGGCACCGTTCGCCCGACGTCGATGCGGGTCACCTCCTCGCCGTCCACGCTCAGGATGACCATCGCCGGGGCGCCGGGCTTCTCGATGGTGGTGTCGACCTCGATCCGGTGTCGGCCCGGGGCGAGCTTGGCGGCGGTGCTCGACCCCGTAGCGCTCGATGATCATCATGTTGTACTCGTAGACGAGGTGGCCCTGGTCCAGGTAGACGGCGAGACCGCCGCCGGCGCCGCCCACGCGCGTAGAGCACGCCGTTGGCGTTCTCGCCGGCCTCCAGGTCGATGGTGACTCGGTTGCTCTGCCGGCCGACGCCGGGCGCGGTGAACTCCGGCATGCGGCGGGTGTTCTGGCGTGAAGGTCCAGCTCGTGTAGGGCGGTCTTGATGCGGTCCTCGGGATGGAGCCGCAGCCAGTTGCCGGCGCCGATGGGGAAGTCCTTGTTGTCCTCGGCCAGGGCGAGGAACTCGTGCCTTCAGCTCCGCGAGCTTCTCGGGGTGCTCGGCCGGCCAGGTCGTTGGCCTGCGAGAAGTCGTTGCGGAGATCGTAGAGCTCCCAGACGTCCTCGGCGGAGTCCCAGCTCTGCGATGCGCTTCACGGAGCCGGGGGTGTCCCAGGGCATGAAGGGACCGAAGGTGCAGGCGAACCAGCCGTCCTGGTAGATGCCGCGGCTGCCGTTGTTGTCGAAGAACTGGACCTGCTTGCGGGTCTCGGCGGTCGGCGTCGGTGAAGGTGTAGGCCAGGCTGACGCCGTCCATCGGCATCTGCTCGTAGCCGTTGACGACCTTCGGCGGCGGGATGCCGAGGATCTCGTAGATCGTCGGGGCGATGTCCACCACGTGGTGGAACTGCGAGCGCATGGTCGCTGTCCGGCTTGATGCCCTTGGGCCAGGAGACGACCATCGGGTTGCGGGTGCCGCCGAAGTAGGCGGCGAGGAGCTTGGTGCCCTTGAACGGCGTGCCGCCGGCCCAGGCCCAGCCGGCGTGGTACATGTTGTCGGTCTTGGGCGAGCCCAGCGCGTCGAGGCCGCCGATCTGTTCGAGCGCCGCGATCTGCTGCTCGACGGTGTTGGGGATGTTGTTCTGGGCGAGCAGCTCGCTGATCGAGCCCTGCTGGCCTTCGGCGCTCGAGCCGTTGTCGCCGAAGATGTAGAAGATCAGCGTGTTGTCGCGCAGGCCGCGCTTCTCCAGCCCCTCGACGAGTCGGCCGACCTGGCGCGTCGGTGTGCTCGACGAAGCCGGCGAAGATCTCCATCAGCCGGGTCTGGAAGGCGCGCTGGTCCGGCGGGATGCTGTCCCAGGAGGCCAGGGTCTCGGTCGCGCGGCGTGAGCTTGGTGCCGGGCGGGATGATGCCCATCTCCAGCTGGCGCTTGTAGACGCGCTCGCGGTAGGCGTCCCAGCCGTCGTCGAACTTGCCCTTGTACTTGTCCGCCCACTGCCGGGAAGACGTGGTGCGGACCGTGCACGGCGCCGGGCGCCCAGTACATGAGGAAGGGCTTGTCCGGCGCGAAGGCCTGGTGGTCGTCGAGCCAGGCGAGGGCCTTGTCGACCATGTCCTCGGTGAGGTGGTACTCGGGTCGTCGTGCGGCGGCTCGATGTGAGTCGTAGTTCTCGGTGAGGCGCGGCTCCCACTGCGAGGTCTCGCCGCCGAGGAAGCCGTAGAAGTACTCGAACCCGTAGCCGTTGGGCCAGCGGTCCTTGGGGCCCATCGCGGTCGTCTCGATGGCCGGCGTGTTGTGCCATTTGCCGAAGGCGGAGGTGTGGTAGCCGTACTCCTTGAGGACCTCGGCGATGGTGGCGGCGGTCTTCGGGATGACGCCGGTGTAGCCGTCGAAGGCGACCGCGCGCTCGGCGATGGTGCCGGAGCCGACCCGGGTGTGGTTGCGCCCGGTCAGCAGGGCCGCCCGGGTCGGCGAGCAGATCGAGGTGGTGTGGAAGGCGTTGTAGCGGATGCCCTCGTCGGCCAGCTTGCTCAGTGTCGGCGTGTGGACCTCGCCGCCGAAGGTGTCGGCGACGCCGAAGCCGACGTCGTCGAGCAGGACGATGAGGATGTTCGGCGCGTCGTGCGGGCAGGCGCTGGGGCTCCTCCGGCCACTTCATCGTCGAGTCCTGCAGCCGCGGCTTGGCCACCCCGGCCATCGGCTGGCGGCGGGAAGGGGAGGACCGAGCCGTCATCGGGCGTCTCGGGCGTGGCCCCGGCCAGCACGGCTCCGGCGCCGAGGAAGGTGGCCGCGAGCGCGACGCCCCCGAACAGGTTTCGAATCAAGGTGATTTCTCCGATGCGCTGTGCGATTCGTTCAGCCTCGGCCCTTTCCTGCCGAGCAGCCGAGCTCGCTGGGCTGGGTGCCGGGGGACGGCTTGGGACAGGGCAGCCACAGAGTCGCTCGGGTACCGCCCCCCTCGCGCGGGCCCAGGTGCAGCTCCCCCCCAGACCTTCGACGCGCGAGCGCAGGCTGAAGAGCCCGAACCCGCCCTCTACCCCACGGACCTTGCCGGCGCGCTGAGGGTCGATCCCGATACCGTCGTCGCTCACGGTCAGCTCCACGCTGTCGTCGCCAAGCTTCACCACCACGTCACAAGCCCTCGCGCGGGCGTGGCGGCCGGCGTTGGTCATGAGCTCCCGGGCGCCTTGGAACAGGGTCTCGGCCAGGGCATCCGGCACCGCGGCGGGGTCGCCCAGCATTTGGCAGCGATAGGTGAGGCGCCACCGCGAACGCAGATGCTCGGAGAGCCACTCGATGGCGGCGCAGAGACCGGCCCGATGGAGCAACGCCGGGGTCAGCCCCAGGATCAAGGCGCGCAGCTGCTCCAGGGCGTCATCGAGCAGCCATCGGACCCGGTCTAGGGAATCGGCGGGTGCCTTCTCGCGGACCTGGTCGATGACGATGCGGGCCAGCACCAATTGCTGGATCGCGGTGTCGTGGAGCTCGTCGGCGATACGTCGGCGCTCGCTGCTCCGCGGCCTAGGGCCATCGCGGCCACTTGATCCCGGGCAAAGACCTCGGGGGCGCGCAGGGGTCGCATCAGGAGGCCTCCTTGGGTTGTCAAGTGGTCTAGCGCAGCTTTCGACGCGAGAGTAGGCTACTCACCGACTTATCGCTATTCACTTTGCGCAACGAGGGCGGCCATGGATCTGAGTCAGGAAACTCCTGGGCTAGCCGCGGGGGGCGCGAGCCCATTGGCACTGATTGGCGTACAAGAGACCGACGATCCCTGTTCTTGGGAACGGGCGAGCCAGCCCTGGGAGGTGCTGGCGATGCCGCTGGGCCCAGGGCCCATTCCACAATCACAAGGTCTTTCTCGCCACCCCCAACTGCATCCTCTATCGCGAATCATTCGCCAACCGGCTGCGGCTGCGGGCCCTCTCGCCCGAGGGGATGCTCGCGCTGCTGGTACCTGTCCGTTCTGGCAGCCGCACCAGCTATTTCAATCGGCCTCTCCAGGAAACTGGGCTGCCGGCGATGCTGCCCGGCGCAACGGAGGCCGTGCTGGACGCCGGCCAGCAGCATTACATGGTCTTGATCCGTTTGACGCTACTGCGCCGCTTGTTGTCGGGCGGGCAGCTGGAGCGACTGGAGGCCGCCGCGGGGAGCCACTGTTGCCCCGCTACGCCGGCGTTGATCGGACGGATCGGCCGGTGGTTGAATGGGATTCTGAGGCGCACCCATGGGTCTCCGGAGATGCTCCAGCACCCCGCCGCCGTTCAGGCGCTGGAGCGGGAGCTGGTTATGGGACTGGCCCACGCCCTGGAGCTGCCACCAGGGCGCGAGCGTCCCTTGGGGTCCTCCCTGCGCCAGCGCGGATTCGATCGGGCCATCGAGCACATCCGCTACGCGGATCTCACCAGTCTGGATACGACGACCCTGTCCGTGGTTGCGGGCGTCAGCCCGCGCACCCTGGAGTACGCCTTCCGCGAGAACCTCGGGCTGTCCCCGGGGGCCTTCGTCCGGCAGCTGCGGCTTCACGCCCTGCGTCGCGAGCTGCTTGCCAGTCGATTGGGGGAGTCCTCGGTCACCGCGCTGGCCTACCACCTGGGGTTCACCCAGCTTGGGCGTTTGGCCGGCGATTACCGCAGGGTCTTTGGCGAGCTTCCCTCCGCGACCCTAGCCCGGCCCTTCTCGGGCGACGCTCCGTCCTTTTGGTTTAGGGGAACGTTCCCGGAGCTCTCGCGGGCCCGCGCTGCCTAGCTGTCCGTGTGCTGCTGTTGGGGCTAGCCGGCTGGGGCGCACGTCTTGGGCGGGCCGCACTTGGTTAGCCGGTATGGACGCGGCTCCGACCCTATCCGTTGCGGTCTGCGCAAGAAACGGACACTTTGCGATTAACGGATAGTGATCTTCCCGGCACCTTGTATAAGATGCGGCCTCACGACGTCGTCCATTGGATCGCGGCGGCGCCTACGCAATCAAAGTCAGTCCCCAATCACCCGGAGGATTCATGATGCCCAACCTCGCACGCCTTGCCGCGGCCGTGCTCCTGAGCCTCGGCTTGGGTCTTGGGGTTCAGGCCGAGACCGCCGAAACGGCCGAGGCAAACCTCATCCCCGCGGAGCAGCTCGAGCAGCTGGTCGCGCCGATCGCCCTCTACCCGGACGCCCTGATCGCCCAGATCCTGATGGCCAGCACCTATCCGCTGGACGTGGTTCAGGCTAACCGTTGGCTGGGTGACCAGGAGGGGCTCGAAGGGGAGGAGCTTCAGAAGGCCGTCGACCCGGAGGAATGGGACGACAGCGTCAAGGCCCTGGTGTTCTTCCCGAGCGTGCTCGGCTTCATGAGCGACAACCTGGACTGGACCCAGGACCTGGGTGACGCCGTGCTGGCCCAGCAGGGGGAGCTGACCGACACCATCCAGCGCCTGCGCGGCGAGGCCGACAAGGCCGGGGCGCTCCAGAGCAACGAGGCCCAGCGGGTGGAGAAGGCGGGCGACACCATCATCATCCAGCCGGCCCAGCCGGAGGTGGTCTATGTGCCGACCTATGACCCGGTGAAGGTCTATGGCCAGGAGAGCCCGCCGGCGAAGCAGTACTACCCGGATGCCTATGCCGATGCCAGCTCCAGCTACGACGCCGGCTATGCGGCCGGCCGCGCCGCCGACGCGTCCGCCACCGCCTACGTCCCGAGCGGCGAGGTGGTCCCGGCCCAGACGGTCTACCCGAGCACCACCGTGGCAACCACCTCTAGCGGCATCAGCACCGATAGCCTGGTCGGCTTCGGCGTGGGTGCCGTCGCTGGGGGCCTGCTGACTGCCGCCATCATGTGGGACGACGATGACGACTGGAACGACCGGCTCTACTACGGCGGTGGCGGCTACTACGGTGGCCCGAGCTACTGGGGCCATCCCAACTATTGGAACAACAACGGCTGGCGCGAGCCCGCCAACATCAACGTGGACCGCACGCCGCAACATCGATATCGACCGCAACGTCGAGCGCGGCGACATCAACATCAATAAGGGAATCGTCGGCAGCGAGATCAACCGAACCGACGTCAAGAAGTGGGAGCACAACCCCGAGCGGCGCGGCGGGGTGCGCTACCGGGATTCATCCACCGAGAACAAGTTCGCCGCCAAGCGCAAGGAGCACACCATCGACCGCGACGCGGCGCGCGGGCGCGTCAAGGCGGGCGACCGTGAGCTCAAGGCCCCGGATCTCGGTGCCGTGAAACGGGAGGGGGCCGCGAGCGGCGGGATCTCGCAAGCTGGCCGAGGACCGCGGCGGAAGGCCGGTGACCTCAGGGATCGGGCCGGTGCAGTGACCGAGTTGCTGGTCTGCAGGACCGGGCGGGGACCGTCAGCTCAAGGCCCCGGATCTCGATCAGGTCAAGCGCGAAGGTGCGGCGAGCGGCAAGCTCGGCGATCTAAAGGGCCAGGACGGGCGGGTGCCGGCCGGCAGGGCCGGCGGACGGTCAGGGACAAGGCGCCCCGGCCGCAGGCGATGCCCGAGCCAAGGTCCAGGCCAAGGCGCCCGATGCCCGCGCCAAGGCGCAAGCCAGGGCCCCGGCGGCGCAAGGCCAAGCCCAAGGTGCAGTCCGCGGCGGCCACCAAGCGACCGGTCAACCGACAGGCCAATCGTCCCGCGGCCATCCCAGGTCAAGCGGCCGGCCGCGGCCCGCATCCAAGCCCCGGCACAGCGTCCTGCGGCCAAGCGCGCCTCGGCACCCAAGTCCAGCGCCTTCAAGCAAGCCAGCCGGCCAAAGACGACTCGAGCAGCCAGCAACCGCGGTGGCGCCAGCCGCGCCAAGGCGGCCAATCGCGGTGGGGGCGGTGGTGCCAAACGCGGGGGCGGAGGCGGTGGGCGAGGCGGCCGCCGCTGACCTCAACGGCAGGATGCCGTAGGAGCGCCGCCCCGGCGCGATGCGTCGGCGCCGAGCGGCGCCGCCCCTTACCCCAATCCAGATACAAGCGAACGAGATCGACCCCATGATCAAGACCGCATCCCTGTTTACCGCACTGACCGTGGCCCTACTGCTCTGCGCCCCGCTGGCCGCCGAGGAAACCGCGCCCGCGACTCCCGAGCCCTCCTCCGATTCCGCCGGTGCGGCAGCTGCCGCGGTAACGGATGCGCCGGCCGCCGACGCCGATAATCGAGGCCGAGGAACCAGCCGTACCTCCGATGCGCTTCGAGACCCCGGACGCCGCCGCCATGGCCCTGATCGAGGCGGCCGGCGCGGAGGGTCGCGATGCCCTCTTCGGGGTGCTCGGCTCCGACCTGGAGGAGCTCGTCTCCGGCGATCCGGTGTCGGATGCCGCGGACCGCCAGCGCTTCGTGGAGCTCGCCCAGGAGGAGGCCGACCTCGAGGACGAGACCGAGGACAGCGCCATCCTGGTGATGGGCCCCGAGGACTGGCCCTTCCCGATTCCCTTGGCCAAGGATGACGAGGGTTGGTACTTCGACACTCAGGCCGGGATCGAGGAGATCCTGGACCGGCGCATCGGATTGAACGAGCTGCATGCGATCGCGACCGCCCGCGCCTTCGTGGACGCCGAGTTGGAGTACGCCGCCGCAGACCCCAACGGTGACGGTGTGCGTGCCTACGCGGCGCGCCTCTGGAGCACCGAGGGTAAGAAAGACGGGCTCTATTGGCCGACCAAGGACGGCGAGCCGGAGAGCCCCATGGGCCCCCAGGTGGCGGAGGCGGTGGGTGAGGGCTACGAGACCCGCGAGCCGGGGGAGGGCCCGCGCCGCCCCTATCACGGCTACTACTTCAAGATACTCACCGCCCAGGGACCCAAGGCACCGGGCGGGGCCAAGAGCTACCTGAAGGACGGCCAGCTCACCGATGGCTTCGCCCTGCTCGCCTGGCCCGCCACCTACGGCAACTCCGGCATCATGAGCTTCCAGGTCAACCAGCGGGGCATGGTCTACCAGGCGGACCTGGGCGAGGACACGGCGACAGCGGCCGCGGCCATCGACGCCTATAACCCCGATGATGACTGGGAGCCGGTGGTCGATTGAGCCTTGGTACGGCAGTTGACCGCACCGCGCCAGAAAGGGATGGCCGCCGCGACTGCGGTGCCGAGGTTGCCTCGGGACCGCCGACATCCTGTCGGCCAGCCGTTGCAGTCAGATCATTGAGGCGAGATGTGCCTTCAGTCCTCGCTCGCTGACCAGAGTGATGTCGTACATGCTGCTCAAGCCCGTGGCTTGATCCTCTGGCAGCCCGGCCACGCAGAGTACGAATTGTGCTTTGGAGAGTCCCAGCCGCTTACGTAGACCGCTGTACTTCGAGATCAATGGTCTGAACTCACCGGTCTTGCATTCGACGCAGAAGGGATGCTCGGCGTTGACGAGCCAGAACAGATCCAACTCGTGCAGGTCCTCGTTGGGGAAGACGACCGACAGGTTGCGCGCACAGGAAAAGGCGACACTGGTTTCTTTCGACAGGGCCAGAATCTCCATCAAGACAAACCATTCCAGCCATGCGCCGGCGAAGAAGTCCCGGATCTGGGGCGAGCCTTGTAGCGTCAGACGCAGATTGCGCTCCGCCTTCTGGTGAGTGAATCGCCCGAGGAAGGAGAGCTCGTAGAGCTTCCGGCAAAAGGACGCAATCGCCTGGGCATCCTTCTGGCTACGCTTGTTTAGGGGCAGGTTGAGCTGGGTGAAGCCGCGGGTCTGGGCATAACGGATCTGGTCGAGCAAGGGTTTGTAGAGGTCGAGATCCCGACCGAGCTCCAGCGCGACCTCGTCGAAGAAGCCGCTGGTGTCGATGGCCCTGGGATCGACCTTGACCGAAATCTTCTTGGCGTCGAACCAGTCTTGGATGGGGCGGTGCTGAGCGTCCGTGGACAGGAGACTGGTGTTGTGGAGGTCGATACCCTCAAGGCGCGTATCTGGAACGGGAGTTGTCGCCGGGGCATCCTGATTGTCGAGCTCCGCCTGAAGTCCCTTGTAGGCGGTGCGTAGGGCGAAGTACTTCTCCAGCACTTTGCGAATGAAAACGGTCGTGTCATAGACCGGGTTGGACCGGGCGCACTGGGGGCATGGGATGCTGGAGCCGATGGGATCGTCGGCGGTCTCGGTCAGGTAGCCGCAGGAGTTACAACGATAGATTCCCATCGCAACGCTCTGATCCAGTTGGATTGAAGTGGCCAAATCGTCAGGCCTTCCGCGCTGAGAGTATACCCGGGGGCCAGCACTGCCGGGCAGGACCGGTCTGTACGATGGGAACGTGGTCACACTGGCGGACTCAAGGGCCCCCAAGCCTAGCCGCCGTCGGAATGCCCCCCCTGCTCGGGGGTGGCGAAGTGCTGGCGCAGCGCCGTCCATTCCAGGAGCCGGCGCTGGACCTGGCCGTTGACGGTCCCCTCCGGATAGATGCCCAGGGCGTCCGGGCGGCCAGCGGGGAGGCCCGTGAGGATCTCCATGGCCTCGTCCGCGTGGCGCACGGCGTAGACCTGGAAGCGTCCCGCCGCGGCGGCGTCCACCAGGTCCGGGCGCAGCATCAGGTCCTTCTGGTTGGCCTCCGGGATCACCACCCCCTGGGTGCCGTCCAGGCCCCGGGCCCGGCAGATTTCGAAGAAGCCCTCCACCTTCTGGTTCACCCCCCCGATGGCCTGGACCTGGCCGTGCTGGTTGATGGAGCCGGTGACGGCGATGCCCTGGTGGATGGGCACGTCGCCGATGGCCGAGAGCAGGGCGCAGAGCTCCGCCACCGAGGCGCTGTCGCCCTCCACCTGGCCGTAGGTCTGCTCGAACACCAGGCTGGCGGCCAGCGACAAGGGCTGGTGGCGGGCATAGCGGTTGGCAAGGTACGAGGAGAGGATCAGCACCCCCTTGGAATGGATGTCGCCCCCCTGGTTGGCCTCCCGCTCGATGTCGATGACGTCGCCGGAGCCGAGCCGTGCGGTGGCGCTGATGCGGGTAGGCGCCCCGAAGCTGTAGTCCCCGAGCTGGAGCACCGAGAGCCCGTTGACCTGGCCGAGCTGTACCCCCTTGGTCTCGATCATCAGGGTGCCGCGCAGGATCGCCTCGTGCAGGCGCTCCCGGATCTGGCTCAGGCGCCGATCCTGGGCCTCCAGGGCGGCGCGCACCTGCATGGCCCCGATGGTGGGAATGGCGGCGCGGGCCGCCTGATCGTCCGCCTCCCGGATCAGGTCCAGCAGGCGTCCGATGTGCAGTGAGACCCGCTCCCCGTCCTCGGCCCGGCGGGCGCCGGCCTCCACGATGCACGCGACGCCTTCCCGATCGATGGGGCGCAGCTGCTCGCGTTGCTGCAGGGTGGCGACCAGGCGGGCGTAGAGCAGGTCGCTCTCGGGGGAGCGGGGCAGGTCCTCGTTGAAGTCCGCCGCCACCTTGAAGAGCAGCCCGAACTCGGGGTCGTAGGCCTTGAGCAGGTAGTAGAGGAAGCGGTCCCCGATCAGGGCCACCTTGAGGTGGATGGGGATGGGCTCGGGCTCCAGGGAGGTGGTGACCGCCAGGCTCAGCAGCCGCTCCAGGGACTCGATGCGCACCTCCCGGGCACTGAGGGCGCGCTTGAGGCCCTCCCAGGCGAAGGGGCTCATGAGGACCTTGGCGGCGTCGAGGAACAGGTAGCCCCCGTTGGCCCGATGCAGGGCCCCGGGATTGATCAGGGTGAAGTCGGTCGACAGGGTGCCCAGGCGCGCCACGTGCTCGATGCGCCCCACCAGGTTCTGATAGCTGGGGTTGTCCTCGTAGAGGATGGGGGCCCCGGCGGTCTCGGTGTTGTCCACCAGCAGGTTGACCCGGTAGCGGGTGAAGCGGCCGTCCCCGGGCTCCACCGGGGAGTCTCCCGAGGGCTTGAAGAGCTCGGTGTTCTCGATGACGTCCTCCCGCACCGCCGCCAGGTAGGCCAGGACCTCCGGAAGGTCCGCGTACCGCTGCTCCAGCTCTTTGAGCAGCTCCGTGACCGTGACCCGGGTGACCTCCTGCTCCAGCTCCCGGAAGCGCTGGTGCATCTCCCGCTGCCAGAGGGGGACCTGGGCCAGGATCGCGCCCAGCTCCTCCTTGATCTGCTCCATGGCCTCCTGGAAGCGGCTCTGCTCCTCCTCGGGCAGGTCGTTGAAGTCCTGGGGGCTGATCATGTGCCCGTCGCGGAGCGGCGCCAGGCTGTAGCCGGTGGGGGTGTGGATCAGGGCGACGTCACGCTCGACCGCCTTCTTTCCCGAGCTCCTGGGCGGCGCCCTCCTCCCGCTGCTTGAAGGCGTCGGTGATCTCCTGGGCGCGGCGGCGGTACTCGTCGTTCTGTAGGGCGGTGGCCAGGGCATTGAGCAGGTCTTCCACCAGGCGCTCCATGTCGTGGCGCAGACCGCGCCCGCGGCCCGCGGGGAGCTCCAGGGCGTTGGGCCTGTGGGGGTGCGCGAAGTCGGCCACATAGCACCAGTCCGGCGGAGGCCTGCTGGGCCCGGGCCCGGGACTGGAGGGCCTCCCGCACGGCGGTGTGGCGGCCGAGTCCGGTGGAGCCCATCACATAGAGGTTGTAACCCTCGTGCTCGATCCCTGTGGCGAAGGCGATGGCCTCCAGGGCCCGCTCCTGGCCGAAGGTCACCGGGATGGGCTCCAGCTCGGCGGTGGTCTCGAAGCTCAGGGCGGCCGCGTCGCAGGTGTGGCGGAGCCGCTCCGGATCCAGAGGCCGATGCGGGTGGGCGCTATGCTCGTTATCGGTCATCGCTGTCGGTCATCGATGGCTGCCCCTTGACGACGCTCAGGCCACGACCCGGCGCCAGTAGGTGACGCGCCAGTAGTAGAGCACCGTGGTGTCCGGCCAGGGGTAGGAGTCGGCGTAGGGGGTGCCGCGGCGGGGCTCCTCGATGTTGTCCCTGGCGGGATCGATGGGGCGCCAGCCCTGGTCCCGGTCCTCCCACTCCAGGGGGGCGCGGGTCTGCCCCTGGGTGCGGCGCTCCGAGGCCCCGTAGTCGGCGAAGTTGCGCTGGGCCTCGGCGAGCGAGACCTGGTTGCTGCTGCCCGGCATGAGCGGGAAGCGCAGCTGGGAGAGGTCATCCTCCCAGCCGCAGATGGGGCAGGTCTGATGAAAGCCAGGCTCCCGGTCGTGGACCAGATGGCCGCAGCAGGGGCAGGGAAACTTTTCGGGTTCGATCATGAAGCGCGGCGCGAGTGGCGCTTTCTGCCGGAGCCTGAGCCCGTGCCCGAGCGGGACGCCTTGGCCTCCGTGCGGGGCTCCTCCTGGCGCTCCCCTTTCGATCGGGTGCCGCCCTTGGGCTGGGCGCGCTTCTGGCTGGCGGGCTCCGCCAGAACGAAGTCGATCTTGCGATCGTCCAGATTCACCGCCGCCACCTGCACCCGCAGCCGGTCCCCGAGGCGGTAGACGGACCCGGTGCGCTCCCCGTGGAGCCGGTGTCCGATGGGGTCGAAGTGATAGTAGTCGTTGTCCAGGGCCGTGATGTGCACCAGCCCGTCGATATAGACCTCGTCGAGCTGCACGAAGATGCCGAAGGAGGTGACGCTGGTGATGGTGCCGTCGAAGCGCTCCCCCAGCTTGTCCTGCATGTACTCGCACTTGAGCCAGTCGCTGGCGTCCCGGGTCGCCTCGTCGGCACGCCGCTCGGTGCCGGAGCAGTGCTCGCCGATCTGCTGCAGGTCGGACTTGCTGTAGTCAAGATCCGCCGCCGTAGCGCCGGCCAGCAGTTGCTTGATGATGCGGTGAACGACCAGGTCCGGGTAGCGGCGGATCGGAGAGGTGAAGTGGGTGTAGGCGGGGTAGGCGAGTCCGAAGTGGCCCACGTTGTCCGAGCTGTACATGGCCTGCTGCATGGAGCGCAGCAGCACGGTCTGGATGAGGTGGCGGTCCGGCCTTTCCTTCACCTGATCCAGGAGGGCCGCGTAGTCCGCGGCGGTGGGCTTGTCGCCGCCCGGCAGGCTCAGGGCGAGCTCGCCGAGGAACTCGCGCAGATCGTTGAGCTTCTCCTCGCTCGGCAGGTCGTGGATGCGGTAGAGGCCGGGTGCCTTCTTGCGCTCGAAGAGGCGCGCCGTGGCCACGTTGGCCGCCAGCATGCACTCCTCGATCAGCCGGTGGGCGTCGTTGCGGATCACCGGGACCACGGCGGCGATGCGCCCCTGCTCGGTGAAGACGAACTTGCTCTCGGTGGTGTCGAAGTCGATGGCGCCCCGCTCGGCCCGGGCCTGGTGCAGGACCTTGTAGAGCGCATGGAGCTCCTGGAGATGGGGCAGGACCTCGGCGTGCTCCTCGCGCAGGCCCGGATCCCCGTCCACGATCATGGCCGCGACCTTGTCGTAGGTCAGCCGCGCCTTGGAGCGCATCACCGCCTCGAAGAAGCGGGAGCGGGTCACCTTGCCGTCCTGGCCGATGTAGAGCTCGCAGGCCATGCACAGGCGATCGACCTGCGGGTTCAGGGAGCAGAGCCCGTTGGACAGGACCTCCGGCAGCATGGGGATGACCCGGTCCGGGAAATAGACCGAGTTGCCGCGCTCCAGGGCCTCCCGGTCCAGGGCGGTGCCGGGCTGCACATAGGCGGAGACATCGGCGATGCAGACCAGGAGCCGCCAGCCCTTGGGCTTGCGCTCGCAGTAGACGGCGTCGTCGAAGTCCCGGGCATCCTCCCCGTCGATGGTCACCAGCGGCAGGTGACGGAGATCCGTGCGGCCCTCCTTGGCGGACTCGGGCACCTCGGCGGTCAGTCCGGCGATCTCCGCCTCCACCGCCTCCGGCCACTGCACCGGCAGGGCATGGGCCCGGATCGCGATGTCGGTCTCCATGCCCGGGGCCATGTGGTCCCCCAGCACCTCCAGCACCCGGCCGAGGGGCTGGGTGCGCTTGGTGGGCTGGTCGGTGATCTCGGCCACCACGATCTGGCCGCGGCTGGCCCCGCCGAGCCGGTCGCTGGGGATGACGATGTCGTGGGACAGGCGCTTGTTGTCCGGCACCACGAAGCCGACCCCGCTCTCCTCGTAGAGCCGTCCGACCACGCTGTGGGTCTTGCGCTCCAGGATCTCGACCACCGCCCCCTCCAGGCGGCCGCGGCGGTCCCGCCCGCTCACCCGCACCACCACCCGGTCCCCATGGAACAGGGCCTTCATATCCTTGGGGTAGAGATAGAGGTCATCGCCGCCGTCGTCGGGGCGCACGAAGCCGAAGCCGTCCTGGTGTCCGATCACCCGCCCGGCGATCAGGTCCCGCCGGTTGACGATGCAGTAGGCCTGCTTGCGGTTGCGCAGGAGCTGGCCGTCCCGCTCCATGGCGGCGAGTCGGCGCTCCAGGGCGACCAGGTCCGCCTCCTCGGAGAGGTCCAGCGCCCGGGAGAGCTCGGCGAAGGCCAGGGGCGCGCCATTGGCGGTGAGCGTCTCGAGGATGAACTCCCGGCTGGGGATGGGGTTCTCGTACTTCTTCAGCTCCCGCTGGCGGTGGGGGTCCCGATCCCGGGCGGTCGCGGGCTGCTTGGAGCCGCGCTTCTGGGCGCGCTTCGCTTTCGCTGGCTGGGGGTTCCCAGGCTGGGGGGCTGCCGGCCGGGGGGATTCAGGCTGGGTCGGTTTGCGTCTTGCCACTGGTGTTATCTACGCTTCCTCAAAGCCCCTTAGTCTAGCGTTGACAACCCCTTGCTGTCTCACTAACATGCGCGCTTCCGCTCGGCGGCCCCGGTGTCGACCCTGTTGACGCCCGGCCCCGCGCAGCCTCTGCCGAGGTGGCGGAATTGGTAGACGCGCTAGTTTCAGGTATTAGTGGGGAGACCCGTGGAGGTTCGAGTCCTCTCCTCGGCACCAAACACTGAATCTTAGGCCCTTCTTGCGGCTGAAAAGAACGAAGAAAACGCCCTGAACCCTCAGGGCGTTTTTGTTTGGTGATTCAGATTCTTCCCCAGCTCGGACCGCCTCATACCCCCTTCATCAAGTGAGCAGCACCATGGCCCGCCCGAGGGCGCGCTTGACGACTTCCGGTGTCGCCCGCCCCTTGCGCGTTGCTTGGCGTGCACGCCAGTCCAGGCTCTTGATCTGGTCGGCAAGGATCACACCGGCGATTCCTCCCTCCCCCTCGACCGCGACCTCAAAGGGATAACCCTTCACCTGGCTGGTGATGGGGCAGCACAGCATCAGCCCCGTCTTCCCGTTATAGGTGGCGGGTGAAAGCACCAGCGCAGGCCGTTGACCGGCTTGCTCGTGTCCCGCCTGCGGTGTGAAGTTCAGCCACACCAGATCACCGCGCTCCGGCACATAGGGCCTCACCATGCCTCAGCCCCTTCCGGTCCGCCGAGATCCACCTCGCCATGAAGATTCTCCCGTGTCACACCGGCGAGGAGCTCCTCCAGGCTCGGATTCGGAGAGCGGGGGCGCAGCTGGATCATGCCCCCCGCGACTTCGATCTCCATCTCGTCCTGCTCCCGGATCCCGACCTCCGCGGCGACAGCCTTAGGAATTCGCACCGCAAGACTGTTGCCCCAACGCTGCGCCTTCACGTGCATCCGTCTTGCTCCTCCAATGTTTCTACAAAGTAGATACTATGCGCTGCCGGTATGTCTGGACAAGCGGAGAGCGGAAGCGAGCGCCGGCCCATCCGGCCCATGTCGTTTTCCTAGGGGTGCAGCGTCACTTCTCTGACCGGAAAAGGGCCTCGGCCGCGCCGCGCAGGGCATCGACATCGGGTGCGCCGCCCGCGGGATTGGGATTCTGGGCGGGCTCGAACCACTCGCAGAAATTGGCCCTCGACTTGTCGATCACCCGCTCCACCTGGGGCTCCATGCACTCGTTGGCCCGTCCCGGGGCATAGTGCCGGCAGTTTCGGCAGGAGTGGGTCGGCTTGTGGCAGCCGGGGCACTCGGACTCCCGGCCATAGTCGAGCGCGGTGAGCCCGCCTCCGCACTGCCAGCAATGGCCCCGAATCTCCCCAGTCGTCACCTGGCCCATGGCGCCCTCCGCTCGCTGCGGTTTTGGATGAACTCGCGACCATGATCCGGCAATGGGCCCAAGCCCGCAAACCAAGCGCGCGTTCAGTCTCAGTGCATCAGGACATCGAGCTCCAGGCGCCGATCGTGCTCCGCCTCCGGGACCAGGCGGCGGATGCGGGCGCTCAGGCTTCGGCGGCGGGCCAGGAGCCGCGCCGCCACCAGGTTCTCGCTGCGGGGCAGGTAGCCGAGCTTGACACCCCGCCAATAGACCGCCACCGCGTCGGGGTCATGGGGGTTGTCGCGCTCGGGCTGGAGGTTGAGGAGGGAGCCCCGGCTCAAGGCCGACCAGACCTGGAGGGCGGCATGGTGGCGAAAGCCGGCCAGGCGGCTGTGTTGGATCACCAGGGGCTGGTGCAACAGCTCCTCGCCGAGGCTCAAGATTCCGTTCGGTTGGCTGCTTGACTTCACGCTGGTCCGAGGTCCGGCCATGGGAGTCTCCCGTTGCGAGGGTCATCCGGTTTGGGATGGCCGGGAGTCTAGATACCCTGGTGGCTCAAAACCTGAGCCCGCCGCGTGGCAGCGTAGGAGCGCCGCCCTCGGCGCGATTGCACCTCTCGTGCGGCGAGGTGGCCGCGGGGGCGCATCGCGGCGGGGCGCCGCTCCTACTCCCGCGGCGCCGGTGTGACGCTGAGCTCGATGGACTCGCCGCCCCGCTGCACCCGGACCTGCACCGGCTGACCGACCTTGAGGGCGTTGAGTGCATAGGTGTAGTCGTAGATGTTCTCGATGGCCTTGCCCGCCACCGCGAGGATCAGATCCCCCGCCTGTAGGCCCCCTTGCTCGGCGGGTCCGCCCTTGGCCACCCCGTTGACCCGCACGCCCTTCACATCGGTCTCCGTGTAGTCCGGGATGGTCCCGAGATAGGCGCGCAGGTTGGCCCGGCTGGCTCCGGTGGCCGGCTTCTCCTGGGCGATGTAGTCCGGCCCCTCCGAACGCTCGCCGAGCCCCCGGGTCATGAGGGCCATGAGCCGGGAGACCCTCACCAGGCCCTCATAGTTCAGCCGGTCGGCCGTGTCCCGGGGTGTGTTGTAGTCCTCGTGGGCGCCGGTGAAGCTGGTGAGCACCGGGATGCCCTGGAGGTAGAAGGACGTGGTGTCGGTGGGCAGATAGCTGTCGTCCTGGAGTCGCAGGGGCAGCCCGATGGGGACGTTGCGCCGCTCCAGCTCCGAGCGCCAGAGGGAGCTCGACCCGACCCCCTGGATATACAGCGCCTGATCGAGCCGGCCCACCATGTCCAGATTGAGATAGGCGATGACCCGGGGCGCGAGCCCCTTGTCCTCGGCCGGTGCCGCGAAGGTCTTGGCGAAGTGGGCGGAGCCCAGGCGTCCCAGCTCCTCCCCGGTCCAGACGGCGAACAGGATGTCGTGCTGCAGCCGGAGCTTGCCCGCCGCCTTCTGGGCAGCCAGGTGCTGGGCGATCTCCAGGAGCGCCGCCACGCCCGAGGCATTGTCGTCGGCCCCATGGTGGATCTTGCCCGCGTCCGCCTCCTCGTCCCGGGAGCTGAGGTCCTCCCCGCGGCCGATGTGGTCCACGTGGGCGCCGATGACCACCAGGGATTCGCCGGGGGCGGCGCCGGCGTCGAGTCTCCCGAGCACGTTGCGGTCGGCCGCCCGCTGGCGATCGAGCCGGATCTCGGCGGTGATCCGAAGATTCGGCAGCGGGAAGCCCGCCTGGGGCTCACCGGAGTCGAGGGCCTTCTGGGTCTCGGCCAGGTCCTTGCCCGCCGCGGCGAGGAGCCGGGCCGCCGCCTCGTCCGAGATGGAGACCACCGGCAGGCTGCCGCCGCCGCTACCCGCCTCGGACTTCAGCGGCACCAGTTGCTCCTTGACCTGGGCGCTGGGGCCGCTCGCCAGGATCAGCCCCCGGGCCCCCTTGTCCCGCGCCACCATGGCCTTGAAGCGCAGCTCCGCGTACTCGTGGAGCTGCTGGCGCCGCTCCGGGGGCAGGTCCTCCGGGAGATAGCGGAAGGCCAGGACCCACTTGTCCTGGACGTCCAGGTCCTGGTAGCTGTCGTAGGCGGGGAAGGCCCCTTCCGCGGGTGCCAGGAGTCCATAACCCGCGAAGACCACCTCGGCGGGATCGATCGAGCCGGTGCCGGAGAAGGCGAGGGGACGCCAGTCGCGGTCCACCGCCAGTTCGGTCTCACCCTCGTCTGCGAGGAATCTCAGGCGGTTGCCTTGCCCGAGGCTGACCCCGGAGTCGAACCCGTAATGTTGGAACCAGCCCCCCATGTCCCCGGCGGGCCTCAGGCCCACCGCCGCCATCACCTGGGCCACATAGTGGGTGGCCAGGCGGGTGCCGGCTGTGCCGGTGAGCCGCCCCTCCATGGCTTCGGAGGCGAGGGTGGTCACGTGCTGGAGCAGGTCCTCCGGGGTGATCTCGGGGCTGAGGTTCCCGAGCGATTGGGTGCTCGCGGCGCGCTCGGTGGGCCTCGCCACTGAGGTCTCCGGCCCCAGCCCCAGGAGCCGGCGGGCGGCGGCGTCGTCCCAGTCGGCGATGAAGATCTGGGCCTTCTTGTCCGGGGTGCGGCTGCTCGCCCACGCCAGTCGCTTGCCGTCGGGGGTGAACACCGGCAGGCCGTCGAATCCGGCGCTCTGGGTGACCCGCACGGGCTCACGCGCCCCTTCGGAATCGACGATGTAGAGCTCGAAGTTCCCGTAGCCCTGGGCATTGTTGGCGAAGATGATGTAGTCGCCCGAGGGGTGGAAGAAGGGCGTCCAGGACATGACCCCCAGGCGCGTGACCTGGCGCTTGTCGGAGCCGTCTGGCTTCATGGTCCAGATCTCGGCCACGTGCCCCTTGGGCTCGAACTGGCGCCACACGATGCGGCTGCCGTCGGCGCTGAAGAAGGGGCCGCCGTCGTAACCCAGGGTGTCCGTGAGCCGCCGCACCGAGCCGCCGTCGGCGTCCATCACGTAGATGTCCATGAGCGTCGAGGGATCCCGCTCGAAGGCCTCACGCTCCTCTGGGCTCATGTCCGTTGAGCCGTAGGCGTGGCGGTTGGAGGCGAAGACGATGCTGCGCCCATCGGGGGACCAGGAGCCCTCGGCGTCGTAGCCCGGAACATTGGTGAGCCTGCGCAGGATCCGGCCCGCGGTGTCCGACTCGTAGATGTCGTAGTGCTCGTCGAAGGACCAGGAATAGCGGCTCCCCTGGCCGCTCGCGCGCTTCTCCAGCTCCTCCTGCTGCTTCTTGACCGCCTCGGGGTCCTCGTGGGTGGAGGCAAAGAGCACCCGCTCACCCGAGGGGTGGATCCAGGCGCAGGTGGTCTTGCCGGTCCCAGGGGAGACGCGGTTGGTGTCGCCGGTCTCCAGGTCCATCAGATAGATCTGATAGAAGGGGTTACCGGGCTCCCGCTCGCTCTGGAAGATCATCCGGGTGCCGTCGGCGCTGAAATAGCCCTCCCCGGAGCGCAGCCCCTCGTAGATCAACTGGCGGGCGTTGCTGAGCAACTCGGCCTCGTGCCCCGGCGTGCTCGGCCTCGTCCCTCGGCGGCCAGGAGGGGTGGGAGCGCGAGGGCGAGGAGCCAATGCGAGGGCAGGGATTGAGGGTCGGGCAGCTTGGCTCATGGTCGACTCGTTTCTCGGTGGTGGTCGTCGACAGCGCCCCCTCGCATTCAACTGAGCTCGGGTACCGCTGGCCCTGGTCTTGTCGTCGCAAGATGGGCCGCTCTACGAGGGCCAAAGGGACCCTTTTCGACTCACTCTGCCGAACGCCGGGGCCCAGCATGCGTCGGGCGGAACGCGGAGCGGTTCCGCCAATGGCGGCGTCGAGATGGCGGATCGCCCTATCGGGCATCCGCCCTACGGGTGGGGGACGGTACGGCGAGAGGGGGCGAAGAGGAGCGGCACCACGTCCTCGAAGCGGGAGACGAAGTGGATCTTGAGTCCCTTGCGGACGTGCTCCGGGACCTCCTCGTACTCGCCCCGGTTGTCCTCCGGCAGGAGGATCTCCTTGATCCCGGCGCGGCGGGCGGCGATCAGCTTCTCCCGCACCCCGCCGATGGGGAAGACCTCGCCGGTGAGGGTGATCTCGCCGGTCATGGCGATGCGGCGCACGGGCTCGTTGCGCGCCAGCGACAGCAGGGCCGAGGCCATGGTGATGCCGGCGGAGGGGCCGTCCTTGGGTGTGGCCCCGGCGGGCACATGGAGGTGGATGAAGGCCTTGTCGAAGTAGCCGGGGTCCGCGCCGAACTGCTCGGGCGTGGGAGGTGAGATAGCTGTAGGCGATCTCGGCGGACTCCTTCATGACGTCGCCGAGCTGGCCGGTGAGCTTGAAGCCGCGGGCTTGCTCGTGGGCGCGCACCGCCTCGATGGAGAGGGTCGCGCCGCCCATGGCGGTCCAGGCGAGGCCGGTGACCACGCCCGGGCCCGACAGCTTGCGCTCGTCCCGGAAGACCGGGCTGCCCAGATAGTCCTTGAGGTCCTCCTCGGTGACGGCGATCGGCGGCTGCTCCCCCTCCAGCATCTTCACCGCCACCTTGCGGACGATCCGGCCGAGCTGCTTCTCCAGCCGCCGCACCCCGGCGTCCCGGGCATAGCCCTCGATCAGGCCCCTTAGGGTCTGGGTGTCGAGCTTGACCGCGCCCTTGGCCAGGCCGGCCCGCTCGATCTGGCGCGGCAGCAGGTACTTCTTGGCGATCTGGAGCTTTTCCTCGGCGATGTAGCCCGAGAGCTGGATCACCTCCATGCGGTCCAGCAGCGGCCCCGGGATGGTGTCGAGTCTGGTTGGCGGTGCAGACGAACAGCACCTTGGACAGGTCGAAGCGCAGGTCCAGGTAGTGGTCCAGGAAGTCGATGTTCTGCTCCGGGTCCAGCACCTCCAGCAGGGCGGAGGCCGGGTCGCCGTGGTAGCTGGCGCCGATCTTGTCGATCTCGTCCAGCATGATCACCGGGTTGGCGGTGCCGGCGTCCTTGATGGCCTGGATGAACTTGCCCGGCATGGCGCCGATGTAGGTGCGCCGGTGGCCCTTGATCTCGGCCTCGTCGCGGATGCCGCCCACCGAGAAGCGGTAGAAGCGCCGTCCCAGGGCATCGGCGATGGAGCGCCCGATGGAGGTCTTGCCCACCCCGGGCGGGCCCACCAGCAGGATGATGGACCCGCGATCTCGCCCTTGAGGATGCCGACGGCCAGGAACTCCAGGATGCGCTCCTTGACGTCGTCGAGCCCGTAGTGGTCCCGGTCCAGGATCCGGCGGGCGCGCTTCGAGGTCCAGCTTGTCCTTGGAGTGCTTGCCCCAGGGCAGCAGGGTGATCCAGTCCAGGTAGTTGCGGGTGACGGCGTACTCCGGCGAGCCGGTCTCCAGCATCGCGATCTTGTCCATCTCCTCGTCGACCCGCTTCTGGGCCTGCTCCGTGAGCTTGAGCTTCGCGAGGCGCTCGTGGAAGTTGTCCAGCTCGGCGGTGCGGTCGTCCTTGGCGAGGCCCAGCTCCTTCTGGATCACCTTGAGCTGCTCGCGCAGGAAGAACTCGCGCTGCTGCTTCTGCATCTGCTCCTCGACGGTGCGGATCTTCTGCTGGGCGCGGGCCAGCTCCAGCTCGTTGTTGAGCAGCACCAGCACCTTCTCCATGCGCGGCAGCAGGGGGACGGCCTCCAGCACCTCCTGGAGCTGCTCCTTGCTGGAGGTGGTGAGGCTGGCGGCGAAGTCCGCCAGGTGCGAGGGGTCGTCCGGACCGAAGCGGTCCAGGAACATGCGCAGCTCTTCCACGTAGAGGGGATTGAGCGGCAGCAGCTCCTTGATGGTGTTGATCACCGCCATGGCGTAGGCGTTGACCTGCTCGTCCGGCGGTCCGGCGGGCTCGGGCAGGTAGGAGACCCGGGCATGGAAGGGGCCGAGTCGTGCACCCAGGCCTCGATGCGGAAGCGCTGCAGGCACTCGACCAGCACCTGGAGGTGCCCGTCCTGGGGTGAACCCGGTGGACCCGGCAGGCGGTGCCGATGTTGTAGAAGTCCGCGGGGGCGGCCTGCTCCGCGGTCTCGCTCCCCACCAGGACGACGCCGAGGATCTTGTGCTCGGTCTTGCCCACCGCCTTGATGGTGGCGGTCCAGTGCTCGGCGTCCATCAGCAGGGGCACCGCCTGACCGGGAAAGAAGGGGCGGGTGGCCACCGGCAGCAGGTGGATCAGGCCGGGCAGCACGTCGTTGGCTCGGGCCAGGGTCAGGGTCGACTCGGTCCCCTGTTCCGCCTCGGTCTCGGGGCCTGCCGATTGCTCATCCAGCTCCAAGAGCTCTGCCTCCGACATGGGTTTTTCCTCGCGTTATTTACCCAGACTTGGAGGGGTCGATCTCTGGGCTGTTGGTGGGATTTGCAATCGGGCGTCGGGCCGCTTGGACCTGGGTGAGGGCGTTCGCCAGCAGAACAACGAATCGGTCATCGAAGTCTTCCTGGGGCGCTGATGCTTGCGGTCGACAGACTCAACCAGTTCTATGGCGGCAGCCACATCCTGCGCGACGTCAGCTTCGACGTTCCCGCGGGCAAGTGCACGACGCTGCTCGGCCGCAATGGCGTTGGCAAGACCACGCTGCTGCGCTGCCTGATGGGGCTGCTGCCCATCAGGTCGGGCGAGATCCGGCTCGGACAGGCGTCGATCGGCGCACTGCCGTCGTATGCCCGCGCGAGCCTGGGCATCGGCTATGTGCCGCAGGGTCGCGACATCTTTCCGCGGCTCACCGTGGCCGAGAACCTGCAGATGGGCCTCGCAATGCAGCGCCGCGGCACCGGCATCCCCGAACAGATCTTCGAGATGTTTCCGGTGCTGCGCGACATGCTTGGCCGACGCGGCGGCGATCTCTCGGGGGGGCAGCAGCAACAGCTCGCCATCGGCCGGGCGCTGGCGATGCGGCCGAAGCTCCTGATCCTCGACGAACCGACCGAGGGCATCCAGCCGTCGATCATCAAGGACATCGAGCGGGCGATCCGCAAACTGACCGAGAGCGGCGAGATGGCGATCCTGCTGGTCGAGCAGTACTACGATTTCGCCAAATCACTGGCCGATCATTACGTCGTGCTGTCGCGCGGCGAGGTCGTCGCCAGCGGCGAGGGCTCGCGGATGGACGCCGACAACGTCCGCGCCCGGCTCGCCGTCTAGGTCTCGGGCAATCCCGCGCCAGTGCCGGGGACGATGCCGCGATGGCAGGCCTGCAGCACGCCGAGCGGGTCGTCGAAGCCGGGAGCGGCGAGGGAAAGCGGATCGGCGGCCATCGGGTGGGTCAGCGGTCCCTGTCGGCAGCGTCGAGCGATTCGCGCAGGGCGGCAATCTCGGTCCGCAGCAAGGCGATCTCCCCCTGCAGGTCCGAGGCGGGAGCAAGAGAAGGTGCACCACCGGCGGCGAGATGTTCGATCTCGGCGCGAAGGCTGGCGATCTCGTCGTTGAGCTCCTTCGCTTTCTGCTCCTCATGGCCGACGAAAAAGGACACGACGTTGGCGGTGAACAGCGTCATCAGCGCGACGCCGACGAGCACCATCAGCGCCGCGAAGACGCGCGTGGCGCCGGTCGTGGGCACCACGTCGCCGTAGCCGACGGTCGTGCCGGTGATGAACGCGAGCCACAGGCCATCCCAATAGCTCTCGATTGCCGGGTCGAGCCAGTAGAAGACGGCGCCTGCCGCCAGCAGCGTCAGGAAGGTGATGCCGATCAGGATGGGCGCGCCGCGGCGGGTGAACAGAATGCTTGTTTCGGTGACCACCCGCACAACGACCAGCAGCGCGATCGCCGCGCGCATCAGACGGATCACCGCCACCCATTCCGTCGCCCCGCCGAAGATCGCCGCGCCCGCGCCGGCGATGATGACCACGTTCAGCCAGTTCTCGAACAGGTAGCGCCAGGGAAAGCTCGACAGCCTGAGCATGAGCACCAGTTCGATCAGGAAGGCCGCGAAGATCAGGATGTCGATGTACATCGACATCTGATGGAATGCCGGATGCTGCGAAGCATCGAGCAGATAGGCGGGTATGGCGAGCAGCGCGACCGTCACCATGATCCAGTGCAGTCGATGCTGCCAGTGGTGCGCCCGCGCGTTGTCGTCGGGGCAGACCCCGCCCAGGCCCATCCAGACAAGCGGGTTGTGGGTCATGCTGGCCGGCCTTTCGCCATTGCCGGCGTGCCCGGGACGGGGTGCGAAGCGGCGATTTCCGCCTTGATGACCTTCGCGAGAGTTTTGTCGTGTTCCTGCAGTCGTTCTGCCTCGCGCGCCGACATCTCCATGCCGACCAGACGCGCGATCAGCACGGTCAGGAACAGGTTTCCCGCCAACGCCTCCATGGTCGCGAGCGAGCGCGCGTAGGGATGCAGCGGCGTGATGTCGCCGTAGCCGAGCGAGGTCAGCGTGACGAAACTGTAGTAGAACAGGCGGGGGTGGATCTGTTCGTCCGACGCCGGGGCGCCGCCGATGGCGAAGGCCTCCGGAACAAAGGCTGCGAGCAGCCGGTAGGCCTGCGAGAACACCACGCCGATGAGCAGGTAGGAACCGATCGCTCCCATGATGCGATTGAGGTTGATGCGCCCGTCGCGCATCACCCGCACCAGCAGCAACCAGCCGAGCGTCGTCGACGCCAGCAGCATGACCACGATCCGCAGCATGATGATCCAGCGTTCGTGGGCGAAATGCTCGATAAGACTGGCGACCGTAGCGACGATCATGAAGGCGATGAATGCCCATACGATCGGCCGCGGCTCGAACACGAATACGGCTCCCAGGATCAGGAATGCGGCGAACAGGATGTCGAGCCAGATGCGCGCCACCACGCCGACCTCGACCATTGGGTAGAGGACGAAGACGAATACGATCAGCACCACCACGGCCAGCGTGAGGCTGCCGTCGCCACGGAGGTAGCGGTAGGCGCGGATCAGCGGTCTGTACATGGCGGCTTGCATGGGTGGGGCGGATCGAATCTCGCCATTCTATGCAAATTCCCCTGCCGGCTGTGAAGCGACGCGTCTAGTAGCGGACGACGCTGCGGATCGAGTCGCCGGAATGCATCAGGTCGAAGCCTTCGTTGATCCGCTCCAGTGGCAGTACGTGGGTGATCAGGTCGTCGATGTTGATCCTGCCCTCCATGTACCAGTCGACGATCTTCGGCACGTCGGTGCGCCCACGCGCGCCGCCGAAGGCCGTACCCTTCCACACCCGGCCGGTGACCAGCTGGAACGGGCGCGTCGCGATTTCCTGGCCCGATCCGGCGACGCCGATGATCACCGACACCCCCCAGCCGCGGTGGCAGCATTCGAGCGCCTGGCGCATCACCTCGACGTTGCCGATGCACTCGAAGCTGTAGTCCGCGCCACCCCCGGTCAGGTCGACCAGATAGGGCACCAGATCGCCCGTGACCTCGCGCGGATTGACGAAGTGGGTGAGGCCGAACTTGCGCGCCAGCGCCTCGCGGGCGGGATTCAGGTCGACGCCGATGATCATGTTGGCGCCGACCATCCGCGCTCCCTGCACGACGTTGAGGCCGATTCCGCCCAACCCGAACACCACGACGTTCGCCCCCGCCTCGACCTTCGCGGTGTTGATCACCGCGCCGATGCCGGTGGTGACGCCGCAGCCGATGTAGCAGACCTTGTCGAACGGCGCATCCTCGCGGATCTTCGCCAGCGCGATTTCCGGAAGCACCGTGTAGTTCGCGAAGGTCGAGCAACCCATGTAGTGGTGGAGCGGCCGGCCATCGAGGGAGAACCGGCTGGTGCCGTCGGGCATCAGGCCCTTGCCCTGCGTCGTACGGATTGCCGTGCACAGGTTGGTCTTGCGCGAAAGACACGACTTGCACTGCCGGCACTCCGGCGTGTAGAGCGGAATCACGTGATCGCCACGCCGCAGCGTGGTCACGCCGGGGCCGACGTCCACCACGACGCCGGCACCCTCGTGCCCGAGGATGGCGGGAAAAAGGCCTTCCGGATCGGCCCCCGAGCGGGTGAATTCGTCGGTGTGGCAGATGCCGGTGGCGTGAATCTCCACCAGCACTTCGCCGGCCTTCGGACCGTCCAATTGCACGGTCTCCACCACCAGCGGTGCTCCTGCGCTATGTGCAACGGCTGCCCGGACATCCATATCCTGGTTCCTTTCGTGCCTGACGATTTCGTGGCCGCGGCCGGCACCATGCGCCCGCCGCTGCGCACGCCGAGTGGTGAACGCAGTGAAATGCTGTGACCCTGTCATTCTATGCACATTCGTCTCCGCGCCGTTCGCCGGCCGTGCACCTGCTCCAACCGCAGCTGGCCCCGGCGTTAACGGAAACCATGGCCGGAAGCCCGATGACTTGGTAGATTGAGGCTTCATGAACATGTACATGAAACTGAAAGCCGGTTGCACGGCGATTGCCTTCGCGTTCTGCGCCAGCGCGGGATCGCCGGAATTCGGCACGCCGGGCGGACCGGAGCCCGCCAACCTCCGCGAGATCGCCGGCGTCCTCGAACAGGATCCCTACGACCTGGAACTGCTGATCAGCTTCGGCACCTCCAAGGGCGGCTCGGCGGGCCACCTGGCGCTGGCCGTTCGCGACCGGGCGAGCGGCGACGAGACGGTCTGGTCGGCCAATTTCTATGCCGACCGAAAGGCGGAGCACCAGGCGCACCACTACACCGACGACCTGATGGTCAGGATTCCCAAGTGGGAGTACCTGTTCGGGACGACGTCCACGCTGAGTCCCAAGGCCTCGTTCGGCCTCGATTTCGGCGAGATCTACAAGCGGTCGGTCATCGGCGTGCGCGTCTACGGCGTGCCGAAGCAGGAGCGGGATGGACTGGTCGAGACGTTCCGGCGCATCAACGACGACTATCATGCGCGGGCTAGCGGAACCGATTATCACCGTGGCGAGGTCAAGTACGACTATCTGCGCATGAACTGCGCCAAGACCATCGGCACGGCGTTCAAGTTCGGCGCCGGATACCGGGACCTCGAGGTCGACAGTGCGACGCTATTGCGCAGGAGTAGGATTGTCGCGGCGCTCAACGCCAATATCCCGACCGAAATGGCGATGAAGCTGATGCGCGAGTGGAGCGTGCGCGGGTACGGCATGGACGTCGTGCTGTACCGGAAATACGACGGCTCGAGTTACGTCGATCCGTACGAGGACGAAACAGTGGCTTTCAGGAACCTGCCGAACCGGTTTCCGTCGGTGCTGTCGCGGGATTTCCGCAAGGATCGGGGCGAGTACGAGGACATCGACAATCTCTTCGCCATGTACGTCCTCTACAACATGGGCAGGTACAGCGTGCGGGTGAACGACGCGACCAAGCTGCTGGAGATCGCCGACCGCAAGCTGCCGATGCCTTATCCGGAGGCCGCCGAACGCGCACAGAAGAGCGCGCAGTCGGACAGCGAGAACTACGGCCGGCAGAGGCCGTTCCGATCGCTGGGGACGAGGATCGGCGACACCCCGAGCAACTGATGCCCCGGTGGGCGCGACGTCCCGCGAATCGGAAATCGCTCGACCGAATTCGTTGGTGGGCCCGGCTGGATTCGAACCAGCGACCAAGGGATTATGAGTCCCCTGCTCTAACCATCTGAGCTACAGGCCCCGGGGTGATCTAAGCCGATCGCCGGGTAGGCGCAACTGCCGCGGCGATTATAGTGGATCGCCGACGGACCAAGGCGCGGCTTTGCGTGCACGCCACCATGGCTGTGCGCTAGACTTGTGGTGCCAGATCATCAGGCAAGTCGCCGTGCAGCACTATCTCGCGCCCCTTCTGAATCCACAGTCCGTCGCGCTGGTCGGGGCTTCCGATCGGGCGGGCTCGCTTGGCCGCACGGTGTTCGAGAATCTGCTCGCCGGTGGCTTCACCGGCGAGATCTTTGCGGTCAATCCCCATCACCGCCGGCTGTTCGGGCGCCGTTCGTATGCATCGGTGGGCGCCATCGGCCGCGCGATCGACCTGACGGTGATCGCGGCGCCGGCCGCGAACGTGCCGAAGATCCTCGGCGACGAACGCGCGAAGATGCGCACCGCCGTGCTGATGTCGTCACCCGACAGCCCCGATCCTGCGAAATCGCGGGCATGGCTGCGCGAGATCACGGAGATCTCGCGCAAGCGCAGCATCCGGATCGTCGGCCCGGGTGCGTTCGGCGTCATTCGCACCGACAGCGGTCTCAACGCGACCTTCTGCGCGCCGCCCGCTCGACCGGGCAAGCTCGCGCTGGTCGCGCAGTCCGGCGCCGTGTGCACGGCGATGCTCGATTTCGCCGGTCCGATGCAGATCGGATTTTCGACCGTCGTTTCGCTGGGGGGCGCGGTCGATGTCGACGTCGCCGAAGTGCTGGATGCGCTGGTGCTCGATCCTCTCACCGACGGCATCCTGCTCTACCTGGAAACCGTCAGCGATGCCCGCGCCTTCCTGTCGGCGCTGCGTGCCGCCGCGCGGACCAAGCCGGTGATCGTGCTGAAGTCCGGCCGCTCGCTCGAGCGACTGCGCGCCAGGGACGAGGTCGGCGAACCCGAAGTGTCGCCCGACGTCGTATTCGATGCGGCGTTGACGCGCGCCGGAACCGTACGCGTGCACAGCTACACGCAGTTGTTCGCCGCAGCACGCATCCTGGCGCTGGGCAAGATCCCGCGTGGTGACCGTCTGGCCATCGTCGCCAATGGCCGGGGCCCCGGACTGCTGGCGGCCGACTCGACTGCGGATGCGGGGGTGACGCTGGCGCGGTTTTCGAAACAGACGGTAGCCGCGTTCGACGCGCAGCTTCCGCCGGAAACGGCGCGTGCCAATCCGGTCGACGTGCGCGCCGACGCGCCACCCGCCCGATTCGCCGCCGCGGTTGCGACCGCCCTGGGTGATCCTGGCACCGACGCGGTGTTGGCAATCCACGTTCCCCGGCCAATCATTGGCGGGCTTGATGCGGCACGCGCATTGGCGGGGGTGGCCCAGGGATCGGACAAGCCGGTGCTCGCTGCCTGGCTCGGCGCGGTGAATCGCGAGGACGTGCACGCGGCGCTGGAAGCCGGCGGCGTCGCGAATTTCTTCACGCCGGAAAATGCCGTTCACGCGTTTTCCTTTCTGGCCGCTTACCGGCGCAACCAGGAATGGTTGCTTGAGGTTCCGCCGTCGCAGCCCGAACCCGCGCCGCCGGATCTCGAAGCCGCGGAGGACATACGAGTGCGTGCTGCGACGCACGGTGGCAGGGTGTTGTCGATCCCGGAGACGCACAGGCTGCTCGACGCATTTGGCATTGTGACCGCGCCCCGCGTGGTGTTGTCGACGCTGGCCGAGGCGCAGGCGGCGGCGCGCAGGATGCACTATCCGGTGACGCTGTCGCTGGACACGAGCCTGCCGGGAAGTCATCGAGTCGGGCTGGCCAATGGGCGTGCGGTCGCCAGGGCGCACAGGGAGTTGCTCAAACTGGCGCGGACGATGCCCGCGGGGGAGTGGAACGGCACCTTCATCGTCGGTCGCGCGACGCCTGCCGGCGTGACCGGCGCCGTAGCCATCGTGGTGGAATCCGACGCCGTGTTCGGGCCCGTCATCGCGGCGGGTACGAGCATGCGCGGTCGCCCCGGCCCGCTGTTCCGTGCGGTCATGCTGCCGCCGCTCAACCGGCGCCTCGCCACCGATCTGTTGACGCAGGCGGGACAGGCGTCGGCACCTTCCGAACTTGTCGATCTGCTGCTGAGGGTTTCGTCGATCGCCTGTGCGCTGCCCTGGGTGCGTTCGCTGGCACTCGATCCGATCGCTTTGATCGACGGCGGCATTTCCATCACCGACGCGCGCATTGCCGTTGACCCGCGCCGGGTGTCGCGGCAGGGCTACCGGCACATGGCCATCCACCCCTACCCGGCGGAACTCGAGTCGCCGCTGGCGTTGCCGGACGGCGCCGTACTGCTCATGCGGCCGATACGTCCGGAAGATGCGGAACTCGAGCGGCGCTTCATCCACGGGCTGTCCGAACAGTCACGCTTCTTTCGGTTCTTCTATCGCCTTAACGCATTGTCCGATGCGATGCTCGCGCGTTTCACGCAGATCGACTACGACCGCGAACTGGCGCTGGTGGCGCTGGCGCCGGACAAGGACGGCGTTGGCGGCCAGGCGATCGTCGGCATCGCCCGCTACGTCGCCGGACCCGACGACGAGAGTGCCGAGTTCGCCATCGTCGTCGCCGATGCCTGGCAGAAACGGGGTGTGGCGAGCGGGCTCATGAAGGCGCTGATCGCCGGCGCCCGGAGCAAGGGGCTGGAACGGCTGAAGGGGACGGTCCTGCGCGTGAATCACATCATGCTGCGCTTTGTGCAGGGTCTCGGATTTTCCATCCGTGACGACGTGGAAGATTCCGAACAGGTCGTAGCCCAACTGTCGTTGCGTTGATGCGGCGCGCCGGGGCGTGATCCTGCCCGTGTTGTGCACCGTGGAGGGCAACTTGCAAGGGTGATGGAATAGACTGGAGTTCTGCTGTGTTCACAAGGCGTTCGCGGTGCGGCGGTCCGTGCCGGGACGCATCGGGAGACAAGAGAATGAAGCATCGGTTGATCACGATCGCGACAGCGATGGCGATTGCGGGGGCTGCCGGCATCGCCTCGGCGCAGCAGGCTGAGATGGGTTTTTTCGTCACCAGCGCCGGGTCCGGCAAGGGTGCCGATTTCGGTGGCCTCGCTGGCGCCGATCAGCATTGCCAGAAGCTGGCAGCGGCGGTCGGGGCGGGCGGCAAGACCTGGCACGCCTACCTGTCGACGCAGGCTGTGGCGTCCGCACCCGCGGTCAATGCCCGGGATCGCATCGGCAAGGGCCCCTGGAAGAATGCCAAGGGCGTGGTGATCGCGAAGGATGTTGCCGAACTGCACGGCACCAACAATCTGACCAAGCAGACCGCCCTCACCGAAAAGGGCGCGGTCGTCAACGGCCGCGGCGACACGCCCAACGAACACGACATCCTGACCGGCACCCAGACCGACGGCACCGCCTTCGCGGATGCCGCCGACAAGACCTGCGGCAACTGGACCAAGAGCGGCGACGGTTCCGCCGTCGTGGGCCATCACGACCGCATCGGGCTCAATACCGAACCGCCGGCGCTGTCGTGGAACTCCTCGCACGGTTCGCGTGGCTGTTCGCTCGACCAGCTGAAGGCGAGCGGCGGCGCGGGTTACCTGTATTGTTTCGCGGCGAACTGACCGAATCCGCGCCCTGAATGTGAAAACGCCCCGGGAATACCGGGGCGTTTTTTTGCCTTGCGGCCGTCGATCCGAAAGGGGCTACTCCCCGTCGATGAAGCTGCGCAGCTTCTCCGATCGCGACGGATGCCGCAGTTTGCGCAGCGCCTTGGCCTCGATCTGGCGGATGCGCTCGCGGGTGACGTCGAATTGCTTGCCGACTTCCTCCAGCGTGTGGTCGGTGTTCATCTCGATTCCGAAGCGCATGCGCAGCACCTTGGCCTCGCGCGGCGTCAGCGTGTCGAGGATGTCCTTGCAGACGTCGCGCAGGCTCGCGTTCACCGCCGCGTCCGACGGCGCGACCGTCGCCTGGTCCTCGATGAAGTCGCCCAGGTGCGAATCGTCGTCGTCGCCGATCGGCGTCTCCATCGAGATCGGCTCCTTGGAGATCTTGAGGATCTTGCGGATCTTCTCCTCGGGCATCTCCATCTTCTCGGCAAGCGTCGCGGGATCCGGCTCCTGGCCGGTCTCCTGCAGGATCTGCCGCGAGATGCGATTCATCTTGTTGATGGTCTCGATCATGTGCACCGGGATGCGGATGGTGCGCGCCTGGTCGGCGATCGAGCGCGTGATCGCCTGGCGGATCCACCAGGTCGCATAGGTCGAGAACTTGTAGCCGCGGCGGTATTCGAACTTGTCGACGGCCTTCATCAGGCCGATGTTGCCTTCCTGGATCAGGTCGAGGAACTGCAGGCCACGGTTGGTGTACTTCTTGGCGATCGAGATCACCAGCCGCAGGTTGGCCTCGGTCATCTCGCGCTTGGCGTGGCGCGCCTTGGCCTCGCCGGTGGACATCTGCTTGTTGATCTCCTTCAGGTCCTTCAGCGGGATCATCACGCGCTCCTGCAGGCCGAGCAGCTTCTGCTGCTGCTCGACGATCGCCTGCCGGTACTTGGCGAGCTGCTCGCTGTAGCCGTGGTTGGCCGGCGACCTCGCGGTCGATCCAGCGCAGCGACGTCTCGTTGGCCGGGAAGCCTTGATGAAGTCCGGCGCGCGGCATGCCGCTCTTGTGCACGACCAGGTCCTGGATCTTGCGCTCGATCTGGCGGATGTTGTCGACCTCGGTGCGCACGCGAGTCGCACAGCCGCTCGACCTGGCGTGCCGAGAAGCGGATCTGCATCAGCTCGGCGGAGATCTTCTTCTGGAATTCGAGGTACTTCGGCGCCTTGTGGCCCTCCTTGGTCAGCACCACGAGCATGCGGGCGAAGAGGCGGCGGATCGCCGCGAAGCTGCTCCAGCGCCGCGACCTTCAGCCGCTCGAGGTTCTCGGTGGCGATCGGCGCCTTCGTCGACTTCCTCGTCGTCCTCCGACTCCTCGTCGTCGCTCTCGCTCGCTCGTCGACCGTCGTCAGCTCCTCGTTGAAGTCGATCAGGCCGTCGACCAGATCGTCGATCTTGCATCTCGTCCTTCTCGATCTTGTCGGCGATCTCGAGGATCTGCGCGACGGTCATCGGGCAGGCCGAGATCGCCATGATCATGTGCTTCAGGCCTTCCTCGATGCGCTTGGCGATCTCGATCTCGCCTTCGCGCGTCAGGAGCTCGACCGAGCCCATCTCGCGCATGTACATGCGCACCGGATCGGTGGTGCGGCCGAATTCGGAGTCGAGGGTCGAGGCGGCGGCCTCGGCCTCCTCCTCGACGTCCTCGGTCGGCGACGCGAGGGCGACCTCGGTCATCAGCAGCGTGTCGGCGTCGGGCGCCTCGTCGTAGACCTGGATGCCCATGTCGCCGATCATCGAGATCACGCCCTCGATCTGCTCGGCGTCGAGGCATGTCGTCGGGCAGGTGGTCGTTGATCTCGGCGTAGGTGAGGTAGCCGCGCTCCTTGCCGAGGACGATCAGCGTCTTCAGCCGCCGCTTGCGCGCCTCGACGTCGGCCGGCGTGAGTTCGCGCGGCGAGAGTCGGACGATCTTGCCGCTACGGCCACGGCGCGACGCATCCTCCGCGCGCTTGCCGGCGAGCTTGGCGGCGATTTCGCTGGGCGATGCCAGGATCTTGGCAACCCGGCCCTTGCCCTTGGGCGTTGCGGGCGCGGCCGCCGCCTTGGCGCCCTTGGCACCTTTGGTCAGCAGGGCGGCCTTGGCGCCCTTGGGCAGCGGCTTGGCCGCCGACTTTGCGGCGGGTTTCACGGCAGGCTTGGCCACCGATTTGGCCGCGGACTTCGCGGCGGGCCTGGTTGCGGCCTTGGCGGCAGGCTTGTGGGCAGACTTCGCAGCCGTCTTCGCCGCGGTCTTCGCCACCGTCTTCGGGGTGGTCTTCTTGGCGGGCTTCCTGGTCGCCGGGCGAGCCTTGGGCGTCGCCTTCTTGGCCACCTTGGGCGTTGACTTCCGGGTGGCCGCCTTCCTGGCGGCCGGGCGCGTCGGCTTCTTCGCCGCCGCCTTTTTTACCGCAGGCTTGCGCTTGGTCGCGCCGGCAGGCTTGCCGCCCTTGGCGGCTTGCGCGCGGCCGGCTTGGCCGACCGGGCGAGGTGTTGGCCTTGGTCTTGGGCTTGCTTTTCCGGATGGGCTTCGCGGGCGATTTGGCCATGGTCATCCAAGTTTGCGCGACGGCGAACACCGCTCGCGTTCCCGTCGGCGCGCGAACGCCACGGTGCAGCAGTGGGCTCATCTGGGGCCGGCGCGGGAAAACCACAAATTTTATCACGACTGCGGCTCCTCTGAGGCAGGCGGCTCCCTGCTTTCGGGCGGTTGCCCGCCGGATTCGCCGCCGAGCCGCTTGCGAACCTGATCAAGTTGCGCCAGCCGCCGGGCCTCCTCGGGGCGCAGCGACTCGTCGGTCGCGGGCGGCGCCGGGTCGCCGGCCCGGCGCGCCGCCGCCCACCAGCGGTCGAGTCCGGCGCGAAGCTGCGCCTCGGCCTCTTCGGCGCCGAGTTGCTGGTCGTCCGCGGCCGCGAGCACCGCGCCGAGCAGGTCCCCCGCAGGGGTGCCCGAAAGGCCTGCAGCACCCCGGCCGAGGTGAGGTCGCCGGACGCCTGGGCGCAATAGTCGACCAGCGCACTGAGCGCGTTGCCTTCAGGCGAGCCGTCGTCCGGGCGCGGAAACGGCAGGCTCCGGGCCAGTTCGGGCCGCAGCAGCAGGCCGGTCAGCAGTTCGCGCGCCAGCGATGGTGCCCGCCTGCCTCCGGGGGGCGCGCGCGAGGTGCGCGCGCGGGCCGGTGCCGGCTCGGTACCCGCGGTGCGCCGCTCGGCGGGTGCCGGACCGGTCGCCAGCAGCGGCCGCAGTTGCGCCTCCGGCAACCCCGAGAGCTCGGCCAGGCGCTGGCGCAGGATCGCCGAGAGCACCGGCGCCCGGATCTGGGCCAGGTAGGGACGGGCCGCGGCCACCATGGCGGCGCGGCCTTCCGACGAGGTCGGCGGATGGCGCACGGCAAGTTCGGTCAGCAGGAATTCGGACAGCGGGACCGCGCCTGCGCTCGCCTGTTCGAACGCAGCCCGGCCGCGCTGGCGGACGAAATCGTCGGGGTCCTTGCCGTCGGGCAGGAACAGGAACTGGGCGTTCTTGCCGTCGGCAAGCGCGGGCAGCGTGTTTTCGAGCGCCCGCCAGGCGGCCTTGCGTCCCGCCGCGTCGCCGTCGAAGCAGAACACGACGCGGTCGGTGAGCCGGAACAGCTTCTGCACGTGCACCGGGGTGGTCGCCGTGCCGAGGGTGGCCACCGCGTAGTCGACGCCGTGCTGCGCCAGCGCGACGACGTCCATGTAGCCTTCGACGACGACGGCCATGCCCGCGTCGCGGATGGCGTTGCGGGCCAGGAACAGGCCGTAGAGTTCGCGGCCCTTGGAGAACACCGGGGTTTCGGGGGAGTTGAGGTACTTGGGCTCGCCGTCGCCCAGCACGCGGCCGCCGAAGCCGATCACGCGGCCGCGGGTGTCGTGGATCGGGAACATCACCCGGTCGCGGAAGCGGTCGTAACGCTTGCCGGCGTCGCCGGCGATGACCAGTCCGGCCGCGTCCAGCGCGGGGTCATCGTAGTTCGGGAACGCCCCGGCCAGACCCTGCCACTCGTCGGGCGCGTAGCCGATGCCGAAGCGTGCGGCGATTTCGCCGGTGAGTCCGCGGCGCTTCAGGTATTCGATCGCGCGCGGGGCGTCCTTCAGCTGCCCGCGGTAGAAGCTCGCGGCGGTCAGCAGGTGCTCGGTCAGGTCCTGCGCCTCCTCGCGCCGCTCGCGCTCGCCGGGACGCTCGACCCGCGGCACCTCGAGACCCGCATCGCGGGCCAGCTCCTCGACCGCGTCCGGAAAGGCCTTGCCCGAATGCTCCATCAGGAAGCCGATGGCGGTGCCGTGCGCGCCGCAGCCGAAGCAGTGGTAGAACTGCTTGGTCGGACTGACCGAGAACGACGGCGTCTTCTCGCTGTGGAACGGACAGCAGGCGACGTAATTGGCGCCGGCTTTCTTCAGCGGCACGTACCGGTCGATGACCTCGACGATGTCGACGCGCGAGAGCAGCGTCTGGATGAAGTCATTGGGAATCATGGCGCGCGCCTCGGGGCCCGATCAGGCGAGGCGCGCCTTCACCCGCGCGGATACCAGGGCCATGTCGGCACGTCCGGCCAGTTTCGGCTTCAGCCACGCCATGATCTTGCCAATCACCTTGCCCATGCCCGCGGCGCCGCTGGCGCCCGTCGCGGCAAGGGCATCGGCGATCAGCGCGTCGATCTCCAGTTCGGTGAGCGATTGCGGCATGTAGGCCTGGAGAATCACCAACTCGGCCTGCTCGATGGCAACCAGATCCGGCCGCTTGCCGGCCTCGAACTGCGCGATCGAATCGCGCCGCTGCTTGACCATCTTGTCGATGAATGGCCAGCACGTCGGCGTCCGCCAGTTCGCGGCGCTCGTCGACTTCCCGTTGCTTGATCGCCGCCAGCAGCAGGCGGATGGTCGACAGCCGTGCGCTGTCCTTGGCGCGCATCGCGTCCTTCATGTCCTCGGTGATGCGGGCCTTGAGCGTCATGCGGGGCTCCCGATGGCGGGTTTCCTGGTGGCAAAAACAGCAAGAGGGGCGAATCGCTTCGCCCCTCCAATGGGTATTCCGGTGCTGCGGGCCTTCAGAAGAGCTTGGGCGGCAGTTGCTGGCTGCGGATGCGCTTGTAATGGCGCTTCACCGCGGCGGCCTTCTTGCGCTTGCGCTCGGACGGTGGGCTTCTCGTAGAACTCGCGGGCGCGCAGTTCGGTCAGCAGGCCGGTCTTTTCGATGGTGCGCTTGAAACGGCGCAGCGCGACCTCGAAGGGCTCGTTTTCGCGGACACGGACGCTCGGCATTGGGCTTCTCTTCCTTGACTGATTCGTTGCTGGGTTTGCGGGATTCGTTCCGGATCCGGGGCCGGCTTGGGCTGCGCACAGCACAAGCGGGTGCGAACTCGGCAATCCGTAACTATATCCGAACCGGGAGAATCCCGCAAGCCCCTGTATGATCTCGGGTTTTAGCGCCCCCCGGGCCCCGATGCGCGTTCTCGGCATCGAGACCTCCTGCGACGAAACCGGCGTCGCCGTCTACGACACCGCGGCGCGGCCTGCTCGCGCATGCGCTGCACACCCAGGTGGCGATGCACGCGGACTACGGCGGCGTGGTCCCGGAACTCGCCTCCCGCGACCACGTCGCAACGGGTTGTCCCGCTGACGCAGCAGGTGCTGGCACAGGCCGGACTCTCGCTGGTGGACCTGGACGGCATCGCCTACACGCAGGGACCGGGACTTGCCGGCGCGCTGCTGGTCGGCGCCGGCGTGGCGAGCGCGCTGGCCTACGCGCTGAAGATCCCGGCCATCGGCGTCCACCACCTCGAAGGCCATCTGCTGTCGCCGCTATTGGCCCGGCCGCGCCCGGAATTCCCCTTCGTCGCGCTGCTGGTGTCCGGCGGCCATAGCCAGCTGTTCGAGGTTGCCGGCGTCGGCCGTTACCGGCTGCTCGGCGATACGCTCGACGACGCCGCGGGCGAGGCCTTCGACAAGACCGCGAAGCTGCTTGGCCTGGGCTATCCGGGCGGCCCGGCGCTGGCGGCGCTGGCGGAGCGCGGCGCCGAAGGGGCGGTTCGCCTGCCGCGGCCGATGCTCGCTTCGGGCGATCTGGATTTCAGTTTTTCCGGACTCAAGACTGCGGTGCTGACGCTGGCGCGAAAGGAGGCCGGCGACGCGCGCACCGAGGACCTGCCCGCCTCGCGCAAGGCGGACATCGCCCGCGAATTCCAGGCTGCGGTCGTCGACGTGCTTGCGGCCAAGGCGCTGGCCGCGCTGGCGGCGACCGGCCTGTCGACGCTGGTGGTGGCCGGCGGCGTCGGCGCCAACCGCGCGCTGCGCGCGCGCCTCCTCGACGATGCGCGCGCTCGTGGCGCGCAGGTCTACTTCCCCGACCTCGAGTTCTGCACCGACAACGGCGCGATGATCGCGCTGGTCGGGGCACTGCGCCTGGCGCAGGCGGTGCCCGGGCCGTATGCGTTCGAGGTCCGGCCGCGCTGGGCGCTCGCGTCGCTCGGACAGCCGGGGTCCGATGACCGGGAAGCGCGAACCTAGCGGCCGATGGTCCGCTCGCGACCCGAAAGCAGCTGGCGGATGTTGGATCGATGGCGCCAGAACAGCAGCGCGCAGATCGCCACCATCGCCCACGCCGTCGGCGAATTCCCGAAGACGTAGAAGCCGCCGAGCGGCAGCAGCGCGCTGGTGGTCAGCGCCGCCAACGACGAGATCTTGAAGCCGAAGGCCATGGTCGCCCAGACGATGGCGAGCGCCAGGCCCAGCGGCCAGTGCAGCGCGAGCACGATCCCGGCGGCGGTCGCCACGCCCTTGCCGCCAGCGAAGCGGTGGAACACCGGGAACAGGTGGCCGAGGAAGACCGCGAGCGCGACCAGGGCGATGGTCCAGGCCGGCGCGCCGAACGCCGGCACGACAAGCTGCGCGACAAAGACCGCCAACCAGCCCTTGGCGCCGTCGCCGACCAGCGTGAGCACCGCCGCCAGCTTGTTTCCGGTGCGCAGGACGTTGGTTGCGCCCGGATTGCCCGAGCCGTAGCCGTGCGGGTCGGGCAGCTTGAACAATCGGCTGACCACCACGGCGAACGACACCGAGCCCAGCAAATAGGCGCCCACGACAACGAGAATGACGGCGATCATGGCAGGGCGCGGTTGCTGATCCGGCGAAGGGTAGAATCCGAGAACGATTCTAGCGCATCGACGAGGGCCCGACCGGCGCAGGGCCGATCGTCCATTGCGTCCGGAACCAATGCCGACATTCACTGCAGCGCGCCCCCGGACAGCCATGGACACGATCTTCATCCACGACCTCAGGATCGAGGCCCGCATCGGCGTCTACGAGTGGGAGAAGCACCTGCCGCAGACCATCCGGCTCGACGTGGAAATCGGGGTGCCGTCGGCAAAGCCCTTCGCCACCGGGAAACTCGCCGATGCGCTGGACTACTCTCAGGTGGTCGCCAGGCTGAAGGCGTTCGCCAAGGACGCGCCACCGCCGTTGCTCGAACGATTCGCCGAGGTCGCGGCGCAGCTGCTCATCGACGAGTTCGGCGTGCCGCTGGTGCGGCTTCGGGTGGCCAAGCTGGCGCCCATCGCGGGGGTCAGGGAAATGGGCGTGGCGGTCGAGCGCAGTCGGGGCGAATAGATTTCAACCGACTTCCATCGGGTTACCTGCGAGTCCGCGCGGCCTCGATCGGGCGTTCATCCGGCGTTCGCGGACCGACTCAGGCGACGAAGTCCCAGAACGAGCCGATGCGCTCGATGACCCAGAACATCGCCACCGTGCCGATGGCGTAGGGCGCGACGTAGGGCATCCAGCGCGGCCAGTTGAAGGTCAGCCGCGCGAGCGCGTTCCGCAATGCCAGCACGACAACGACGAACAGCAACTGGCCGGCCTCGACGCCGACGTTGAACATCAGCAGCGCGACGGGAATCGCCTTCTGCGGCAGGCCAACCTCCGCCAGCGCGCCGGCGAAGCCGAAGCCGTGCAGCAGCCCGAAACTGAACGCGACCACCCAGGGCGCGCGCGCGGTGAGGCCGGGCCTGCCCTGCAGTCCATGGACCGCTTCTGTGGCGACGAAGACGATGGACAGCGCGATGATCGCCTCGACTGGTGGTCCGGGGACATGTACCCAGCCAAGCGTCGCGGCGACCAGCGTGATGCTGTGCGCGAAGGTGAAGGCGGTGATGGTGATGAAGATTCGCTTGCCGCCGCGCACGATCAGCAGCAGCGCCAGCACGAACAGCAGGTGGTCGACGCCGCCGAGAATGTGCTCGACCCCCAGCACCAGATACGACCAGGCGACCTCGCCGGTACCGGTGGGACCCTTCACCGTGAACTCGGGGCGGCCGGGCAGAAGGCGCTCGACCTGGCTGGTTCCATCCTGGCGCTCGATGCGCACAATGACGTCGGTGACACCGCCGACGATGCCGTCGATGCGCAGCGTCTGTCCGGTGAGGCCGCCGGCACGGTGGATGCGCCAGCGCTCGACGTAGGCGTTGTCGTTGAGCAGCACCTGCGCAACGGAGAGTTCCTTGGTTCCGTCGGGAAAGCGAACCTTGACCGGCAGCCGTGCCTCGCCCAGCGCGGGAACCTTCCACAGCACGTCATAGCGGTCTTCGCCGGCTTCGCGCAACTCGAGGTAGGCCGGGCGGAACACGTCGGCGTGGACGGTCCAGGCCAGACAGGCCAGGACCAGCGCGAACAAACTGCGCGCGGCCGGCAGGCGCCAGGACGTCACCGGTCGCTCATTTCGCGGGCTTGCCGCTGTCTGTCGTCGGCGGCGCGACGTCGCCTTCGATGCGCACCTTGTAGCCCGCGCGCAGTTTGTCGTAGAACGCCGCCTTGGCTTCCCGGGTGCGCGCATGCAGCAGATCGCGTTCCACCGCCTGGCGGGCCTCGTCCAGCGTTGCGGGGCGACCACCGTCACGCGCCCTCAACTCCACCAGATGCAGGCCGAAGCCGGAGCGGACCGGTCCGCGCCACTCGCCGACCGGCAGCGTCTTCAGCGCCTGCTCGAAATCGTTGCCGAAAACACGGACGACTTCCGACGCCGACGCCGATTCCAGTTCCTGCGGCAGCATGGTGGAATCGCCGTGGACGGATTTCCCCTGGGACAGCGCAAGGCGTGCCGCGGAAATGTCGCCTTCGAGACGACCAGGGTGCCTGGCAGGGTCGAAATAGAGCTGGCGAAGCGAGTAGGTCGGTGCAATTCGATAGTCGTCCGCGTGCGCGTCGAGCCAGGCCTGCAACTCGGCCGTTGTCGGAACGCTCGGCGCCAGGCCGTCGGCGAGGAACTCGACCTTCTGCGAGACCCGGCGCCGCACCACGGTATCGTCGCGCTCCAGCCCCATCGCGATGCCCTCGCGGTAGAGGATCTCCTCGCGCACCCAGGTATCGACCAGGCCCGACAGTTCCGCCGGCGTCGGCGCTCGGCGCCAGGTCCGCGCGAACTGCGCCTGCAGATTATCGATCTGCCCCCGAGAGACCACGACTTCCTTCGGCGACGTGCCCAGGCCCCGGTTCAGCCAGCCGTACAGCGCGAACAACAGCGCGCCGAGCAGCAGGAAGTGCAGCAGCGGTTCGCGAAGGAATCGACGCATGACGGCTATTGCGCGGCTGTTGCCGCATCGGCGAACCGGCGGCACGTTTCCGGATAGTCGGGGGCACCTGCGAATCGCCGACCATGTTCCTGAACAGAAACTGGGTGTTGGCCGCCCGCTGCCTGCAGATTTGAACTCATGCTCTGGCTTTCAGACTGGCGCGATGCGGATTGATTCCCGGGCGGTATGCAGAATCGCCTCACCGTGCCGGCGCGGGCGGCTCATTTTACTTGAATTCGATCGGCGCATTGCCGCCTCGCTGCGAGCGACGATGGTCGAGAATCGAGCCGCTGGCTGTAAGCGCACGGGGCGGGCGCTTCAGCTAGAATCGCCGCTCCCGAAACCGCGTCGGTACTTCCACCGGCGACATGTCCGCCCACCTCTTGCGCACGTCCGGCTGTCCGGCGCGTGCGTCGGCTTCCTGTGCACAGTCGGAGCAGGTCCATGGCGAAGAATTGGCTGAGTCGGATGGGAGTTGTTGACCGGTGGCGAGCGGTCGCCCGCCATCCCGTCGCTGCGCTCGGAGTCCTGCTCGGCCTTGTGCTTGCGCTGGGCATCGGCGCAGTTGCGCAGATTTCCGCAGCCGAACCGCCGGACTCCGGTGATGCGGCATCGGCTCTGGAATTGTTCGACGACGATGCGGTCGCCCCGCCGGGTGCTCCGGAATCCGCGCAGGACATCGAAGCCAAGAGACGGTTTTCCGTCGTCGCAGGCCGCAAGTATCCGACTCGTGTCTACTTTGGCGATACGCACACTCACACCGCCAACTCCGGCGACGCCTTCATCGGCGGCGATCGACTGACTCCGGAGAAGGCCTATCGATTTGCGCGCGGCGAGGAAGTGGTCTCGTCGAGCGGCGTGCCGGCCAAGTTGGCGCGCCCGCTGGACTTTCTGGTGATTGCCGACCATGTCGAAGGACTTGGCGTGATGATGCAGGCCTACGAGGGCAATCTGGCGCTGGTCGTCGACCCCGTGGCGGCGCGCTGGAACAGAGCCCTCAGGGCCGGGGGGACGGACGCCATCGCCGCAACCGAAGAAATCGTTTCCGCGCAGGCGAATAGGTCGATGCCGCCGGTATTCCGGAACCAGAACGTGATCGCTCCGGTCATGCGCTCGGTCTGGCACGACTACATCGCGACCGCCGATCGGTTCAACGAGCCGGGCCGGTTCACGGCGCTGATCGGCTTTGAGTGGACGTCGTCCCCCGGAGGCGACAATCTCCACCGGAATGTGGTGTTTCGCGATGGGAAGGAGCGCGCCGGCCAGATGTTGCCGTTCTCGACGTGGCAGAGCAACAACCCGGAAAGACTCTGGGACTGGATGGAGCAGTACGAAAAGAGAACGGGCGGCAGGGTGCTGGCGATTCCGCACAATGCCAATCTGTCCAATGGGCGGATGTTCGAGCTGGCGGATTTTTCCGGCAAGCCGATTTCCAGGGACTACGCTGAACGGCGGTCGCGCTGGGAAGTGCTCCAGGAGGTGATGCAGACCAAGGGCAGCAGCGAAACGCATCCGGCGCTTTCCCCCAACGACGAGTTCGCGAATTTCGGCATCCGGGGCTGGGACAACGGCAATCTCTCGCTCGAAGGAAAGCCGGCCACCGAGGCGATGCGTCCCTACATGTACCTGCGCTGGGGCCTGCTGCAGGGACTCCAGCTCGAGCGGCAGTTGAGTGTCAATCCGTTCAGGTTCGGCTTCATCGGCGGCACCGACGTTCACAATTCGCTGTCCGCCGTCAGCGAAGACAATTTCTACGGCAAGTACGTGCACCAGGAACCGCGGCCGAATCGATGGAGCGCGGTATCGAGGCAGGGCCTGGGTTTCACCCGATACAACTGGAACTACGAGGCTGCCGGGTACGCCGCCGTCTGGGCGACGGAGAACACCCGCGAAGCGCTGTGGGACGCGATGATGCGGCGCGAGGTCTATGCGACGTCGGGAACGCGGATGACCGTGCGGCTTTTCGGCGGATGGAACTTCGAGGCGGCCGATGCGAGTTCGCGCCAGTTGGCCGATGCCGGCTATGCGAAGGGCGTGCCGATGGGCGGGAGTCTGCCGCCGCCACCGAACGGGGCGAAGAAGCCCCCGAGCTTTCTGGTGGCTGCGATGAAGGATGCGCTCGGCGGCAATCTCGACCGCATCCAGATCGTCAAGGGCTGGGTGGACGGCGGCGGGAAACTGCAGGAGCGCGTCTACGATGTCGTCTGGGGCGACGCCGCGACGCGCAAGCCTGGAAAGGACGGGCGGCTGCCGCCGGTAGGCGACACGGTGGACGTGACCCGCGCCACGTGGACGAACTCCATCGGCGATCCCGAACTCGCCGGCGTTTGGAAGGACCCTGACTTTGATCCGGCGGTCGGCGCGTATTACTACCTGCGTGTGCTTGAGATTCCGACGCCGCGCTGGACGGCGTACGACGCCTCCCGGTTCAAGGAGCGGATGTCGGCAGAGGTTCCGATGACGCAGCAGGAGCGGGCATGGTCGTCGCCGATCTGGTACACGCCGCGCTAGAACAAAGAGGCTTCAACGGTCCTCCGAAGCCACCGCCGCATGGCCATTTCACGCGGTTCCGCCCAGCCTCATTCATCGGCGCTGAAGTGCGGGTGGTTTACAATTCGCGCTGTCTGGCGGCTGCGGCCGCCGATCGTCCGCCTGGACCGGAACGCCTGTTGCGCTCTGGCCAAGCCCACGGTCCCCAACCTGGACTAAGACAAAGGAGCACTCGTGATAGGCCTCCTGTTCCCCCGATTGTTGCGCGCCATGGCGGTGTTGATCGCATTCGCACTGCCGATCGCCTCGGGCGCGCAGGGCGGCGACAAGCCATTCTCCAAGGAACAACTCGACCAGATGACGGCGCAGGTGGCGCTGTATCCGGATACTCTGCTGTCGCAGCTGTTCATGGCGACGACCTATCCCGACGAGTTCGCCAGCGCGGTCAAGTGGGCCAAGGCCCACCCGGACGCCAAGGGCGACGACGCGGTGAAAATGGTCGAGAACGAGCCCTGGGATCCGTCGGTCGCATCGCTGGTCGGCTTTCCGGAAGTGCTGGTCACGCTGGGCGACAAGCCGGAGTGGGTGAAGAACATGGGCGACGCGTTCCTGGCGCAGCCCGAGGACGTCATGGACTCGGTGCAGAGGCTGCGCGCGCAGGCGCAGCAGGCCGGCAATCTCAAGTCCAACGAGCAGGTGAAGGTGACCACCGAGGCGGCGCCGCCGCCGCAGACCACCGTCGTGCAGCAGTCGGCGCCGCCGCCGCAGGTGATCGTCATCGAGCCGGCGCAGCCATCGGTGGTCTACGTGCCGGCCTACAACCCGGCCGTCGTGTACGGACCGTGGCTGTACCCGGCCTATCCGCCGTATTACTACCCGCCGCCGCCTGGCTACTGGTGGTCGCGCACCATCGCCACCGGCATCGCCTGGGGCGTGGGCATCGGCGTGTCCAATGCGCTGTGGGGCGGCTTCAACTGGGGTCGTGGCGACGTCAACATCAATGTCAATCGCTACAACAACATCAACGTCAACAACCGCATCGACGCGCATGGCGGCAAGGCCAACTGGAACCACAATCCACAGCATCGCGGAAATACGGCGTATCGGGGTGGCGAGGCGACCAAGCAGCAGCTCAACAGCAAATACAACGCCGGCAATCGCGAGCAGTATCGCGGCAAGGACGCGAGCCGCGACGCCAGCCGCGAACGCGCCGCGCAGAGCATGCAGGACCGGGGCGTGAAATTCGACCAGTCGAGCGCGCGCGATCGCGCGCAGAGCATGGAAAGATCCGGTGCGCGCGACCGGGCGCAGACCATGGACCGGTCGGCGGCGCAGAACCGCGCGCAGAGCGTGGACCGGTCGGCAGCGCAGAACCGCGCGCAGAGCGTGGACCGGTCGGCGGCACGCGACCGTGCGCAGAGCGCCGATCGCAGCGCCGCGCGGCAGCGGGCGCAGTCGGCGAGCCGCGACAACGCGTTGCGTGGCGTGAACAGTCCGCAGGCCAGGGCCCAGGTCGATCGCGGGGCGTCGAGTCGTGCGTCGGCGCAGCGCGCGAGCGGAGGTGGCGGCGGAAGGGCGGCGCGTGCCGGCGGGGGTGGCGGTGGAGGCGCTCGTGCCGGCGGCGGCGGGGGTGGTCGCGCAGGCGGTGGTGGCGGCGGACGGCGTCGTTGAGACGGAGCACACAGACATGACGAAATTCACGAATCTCCTTGCTGTACTGTCGCTGGCCGCGGTGCTGTCGGCAACGCTGGCCATGGCCTCTCCCGCGTTTGCGCAGGCGATCTACCCCACGCCCGAAGCGGCAGCCGACGCGCTGGTCGACGGCATTGCGCGGCACGATGACGATGCGATCAAGGTTGCGGTCGGACCCGACTACGAAAAATTCATCCCGTCCGAGAACAGGGATCCGGAAGACGTCACCAACTTCCTCGAGGCGTGGGCCCGCGCGCACGCCATCGTCAAGGCGGGCCCGGACAAGGCCTTTCTCGGCGTCGGCACGCACGGCTGGACGCTGCCGATCCCCATCGTGAAGACCGCGGCCGGATGGAAGTTCGACACCAAGGGCGCACCTGACGAGATGCGCACGCGCCGGATCGGCCGCAATGAACTTGCCGCGATCCAGTCGGCGCTCGCCTATGCCGACGCGCAGGATGAGTATCAGTTGCGCGACTGGAACGGCGATGGGGTGCGGGAGTACGCGATGCGCGGCATTTCGAAGGCGGGGAAGCGCGACGGTCTGTACTGGGCGTCGCTGCCCGGCGAGCTGGAAAGCCCGCTCGGCGTCGAATTCGTCGATGCCGCGCTGGGGCAGCCCTATCACGGCTACCGCTACAGGATCCTGACCGCGCAGGGCAAGGACGCGCCCGGCGGCGCCCGCAGCTATGTGAAGAACGGTCGCATGACCGACGGCTACGCGCTGGTCGCGTGGCCGGCGCGTTACGACGACACCGGCGTGATGACCTTCATCGTCAGCCGCGACGGCGTCGTCTACCAGAAGGACCTGGGACCGAATTCGGCCGCGCAGGCCAAGGCGATGACCGCGTTCAATCCCGGCGCCGGGTGGGAGAGGGTTGCGACGAAATAGGTCGTGCCGTTCGCGGCAACCGGGATCGGCGGCCGGCCGACCCGCGGACGCGGCAGTTGCACGTCGTCGCCGACCATCCGAGCCGCGCACAAGAGGAGAAAGACAAGTGATCCGGACCATCGATCGCAGGTTGCTTCGAAACCTGACCATGGCGCTGGCCGTTCTGGCGGCTGCCGGGGCCGCGTTGGCGCAGGGCAAGCCGAACATCCTCATCATCTGGGGGGACGACATCGGCACGTGGAACATCAGCCACAACAGCCGCGGCATGATGGGCTACACGACGCCCAACATCGACCGCATCGCGCGCGAGGGCGTTGCGTTCACCGACTACTACGCGCAGCAGAGCTGCACCGCGGGTCGCGCGGCGTTCATCGGCGGCACGGTGCCGGTGCGCACCGGCATGACCAAGGTCGGTCTTCCAGGTGCGGCGGAGGGCTGGCAGAAGACCGATCCGACCATCGCCATGCTGCTGCGGGCGCAGGGCTATGCCACCGGGCAGTTCGGCAAGAACCATCTCGGCGACCGCGACGAGCACCTGCCGACCGCGCACGGTTTCGACGAGTTCTTCGGCAATCTGTATCACCTGAATGCCGAGGAGGAGCCGGAAAACGAGGACTACCCGAAGAACCCCGAATTCCGCAAAAAATTCGGACCGCGCGGCGTCGTTCATTCCTGGGCCAACCCGGACGGCACGCAGAAGATCGACGATACCGGACCGCTGACCAAGAAGCGCATGGAGACGGTGGACGAGGAGACGCTGGCCGGCGCCACCGCCTTCATCGACCGGCAGGTGAAGGCCGGCAAGCCGTTCTTCGTCTGGTGGAACGCGACGCGCATGCACTTCCGCACGCACGTCAAGGCCGCCAACCGCGGCAAGTCGGGTCAGGACGAGTACTCGGATGGCATGGTCGAGCACGACGGGCATGTCGGCCAGCTGCTGAAGAAGCTCGACGAACTGGGCATCGCCAACAACACGATCGTGATGTACTCGACCGACAACGGGCCGCATTACAACACCTGGCCCGATGCGGCAAACACGCCGTTTCGCGGCGAGAAGAATTCGAACTGGGAAGGTGCGTACCGGGTGCCGACCTTCGTGCGCTGGCCGGGCAAATGGCAGAGCGGCGTTATGCTCAACGGCATCGTCGCGCACGAGGACAGGCTGCCGACGCTGCTGGCCGCCGCGGGCATGCCCGACGTGAAGACGCGGCTGATGAAGGGCGACACCTTGCCGGCCGCAAGTATCGTTCGCACCCCGACGGCTACGACATGAACGACTACCTCGCGGGCCGGACCAAGGTGTCGCCGCGCCGCGAGTTCTTCTACGTGACCGACGACGGATAGGTGGTCGCGTTGCGCGTCAACAACTGGAAGGTCGTGTTCCTGGAGAACCGGGGCCAGGCTTTCGGCGTGTGGCGCGAGCCCTTCGAGGAGTTGCGCGTGCCGCGCTGTTCAACCTGCGCCGCGACCCGTTCGAGCACGCGCAGCACAACTCGAACACGTACAACGCTGGTTCCTCGACAGACCGTACATGCTGATGCCGGCGAGTACGTGGTGGGACGTTCCTGAAGAGCATGACCGAGTATCCGCCCAGCCAGAAGCCGGGCGCGTTCAACCTGAGACCGGTCCTGGAGCGATCGAGAAGGCCAACAGCGGGAAGTAGCCTGCGCGGCGCCGATTCCGCGCCGGCGGCGCTCGGCGCGCCGCCGATCAGGCCATGATGTCGACCTCCGTCGGCCGCAGCACGCGCACGAGGTCGGCCGGCGTCATGCCCGACGAGATAGCCGCGCCGGCCGCCGTTGACGTAGAGGTACGGCAGGCTCGGCAATCGTGCGCTGCATGTAGACGGGCATCACGCGTCGCGTGCCGAAGGGGCTGGTGCCGCCGACCTGGTAGCCGGAATGGCGGTCGGCGACCGCCGGCTCGCAGGGGTGAAACCGTCTTCACGCCGAGCGCGCGCGCCAGGTTCTTCGTCGACACCTCGCGGTCGCCGTGCATCAGCACGACGAGCGGACGCTTCGCCTCGTCCTCCATCACCAGCGTCTTGATCACCGCGTGCTCGTCGACGCCGAGTCTCGCGCGCCGACACCTCGGTGCCGCCGCGTTCCTCGTAGTCGTACGGATGGTGGGTGAATGCGACGCCATGCTCGCGCAACACGCGCACCGCATTGGTCGCCGGAGTTCTGTCCCTTGCCCACGACCGCGGTCCTAGCCGGCGTAGGCGACCATCGGCACCGACCACGGCGTCGGGCCAGTGGATGCCGAACGGCAGATAGGGCTCGTCGGCGATGCGCACGCGCGCGAAGCCGGCGGCCTTGAACTCGCGCTCGAGCGCCGCGCGCGAGAACAGGCGCATCTCGAGCGTCGATCCCGGACCGCCGTGGAACACGAGGTCGCGAAACGTCTGCTCGCGTCCGTCCGGTGTCCGGTTGGAGCGAATCCAGGCGCCGTCCTGCTCGGTGAGCGACCAGTCGTGAAGCTCGGGATAGTGCTCGCGCGTCGCCGTCCAGCGTGAACGGAACGGTGAAGATGAACTTGCCGGAGGGCTTGAGCAGGCGGCGCGCATTGGCGAATGCGAGCGCGACCGGAGGCAGCACGTGCTCGAACACATCGCTCGCGATCACGAAATCGTAGCGGCCGACGCGCGCAGCGTCGATGGCAGCGATGTCGAGCCGGGGCTGTGTGATAGTAGGTGTTTTCGTAGGAGAATTTTTCGGCGAGCGGGTGCGCGTACGCGTGGCGTCGGACAGGCCGACGCCGACGATGTCCGGCGCACCGGCAAGTCCGGCAGCGCAACGGGATGGCCCAGCACTTCGCGGGTGACGAGGTAGTCATCGCCCGGAAGCGGACATTGGAGCCGCAGCGTCCGCAGCTGAGCGCCTCGCGCGACAGCGCGGCCAGCGGGCCGGCGTTGGCGCGTGCCGCAGAGTTGCAGCGAAAGGGATACGGGCGTCGCCGTCACGGAATGCGGCCGGATCGCCACCGTCGGTCGCATCGCGCCAGCGCCGGTCGGCCGGCCACCCCAGCATGCGGTTGCGGCAGTCGGCGGCGAAGGAGGTCGTAATGGCGTCGTCATCGTGGCTGGAGGTCAGGCAAACTCGCAGGCAACGGCGTCGCAATTCTACGCGACCGCGGCGGCGGTTCACCCCCGCGGATGGTGCTGCGCGTGCAGTTGCTTCAGGCGCTCGCGCGCCACGTGCGTGTAGATCGTCGTCGTCGTGATGTCCGCGTGGCCCAGCAGCAGTTGCACGACGCGCAGGTCGGCGCCATGATTGAGCAGATGCGTAGCGAACGCGTGCCGCAGCACGTGCGGCGACAGCGTTGCCGCCGGGATGTCCGACTTGACCGCGTAGCGCTTGATCAGCGCCCAGAACGCCTGCCGTGTCATCGGTGCGCGCCGCGCGGTGAGAAACAGGTGGTCGGTCTTCGCCTCTGCGGCCAGCACGGGACGCGACGACCTGGCGTAGCGTCGCAGCCATTCCACGGCCTCATCGCCCAATGGCACCAGGCGCTCCTTGCTGCCCTTGCCGAGCACCCGCACGACGCCGACGTCGAGCGAGACCTGGACGATCTTGAGCCCGATCAGCTCCGACACGCGCAGTCCCGTCGCGTAGAGCGTTTCCAGCATTGCGCGGTCGCGCAGGCCGAGCGTGCTGTCGACGTCGGGCGCGGCCAGCAACGCCTCGACCTGGCGCTCGGTCAGAAGCTTGGGCAGGTGGCGCGGCTTCTTCGGCGCGCGCACGCGCACCGTCGGGTCCTCGCCGACGGCGGCGCGCTCGAGTTGCAGCCGGTAGAAGCGGCGCAGCGCAGACAGGCGTCGCGCCACCGAGGTCGCCCTGGCCTTGGCGCGGAACTGCGCGGCGAGCCAATCCTCGACGTCGGCGCGACCGGCGCTCAGCAAGCCTCGTCCGCCGAGCCAGGCGGACCAGGCGGTCAGGTCGCGCCGGTAGCTCGCCAGCGATGCCGGCGCAAGGCCGTCCTGCAGCCAGAGGTGGTCGCAGAAGGCGTCGATGAGCGCGGAATCGGCGGCGGGCATCGGCGTCAGCGCCCGAAGCGGTAGCGCTCGTGACGCAGCAGCCAGCGCTTGATCGCGACGGGATCGCCCTCGGCGGCATTCATGAAGCCGCCCAGCGCGCCCTGCGCGCCAACCACGCGATGGCAGGGGATGATCAGCGCGATCCGGTTGGCGCCGCAGGCCTGGCCGATGGCACGAGGCGCGCTGCGAACCATTCGGGCAACCTCGCCGTAGGTCCGCGACTGGCTCGGCGGGATCGCCGTCAGCGCCTGCCAGACCCGCTGCTGGAACGGCGTGCCTCCCGGCGCGAGCGGAACCGCGAAACGGTACTCGGGATCGTCGAGATAGCGCTCGAGTTCAAGCACCGCGGTCTCGGCGATCGCATCGACGGGCGCCATGGCGCGCTCGGTCAGCGGCAGATAGGTCAGCTGCGTCACCGCAGCGCCGGAGGTGCGGACGCCCAGCACGGCGAAGGGCGTGCGCAGTTTCGCGGCGTACGGGGCCGTCGTTGGCGCGCGGAGCACGCTAGCCCATCTTCATCTGCCGCGGCAGGAAGGTGACAAGCTCGGGCACGTACCAGATGAGCAGCACCGCGACGACCATCAGCAGGAACATCGGCAGCGTGTGCCTGCCGATCCAGGTGATCTGCTTGCCGGTCATGCCCTGCAGCACGAACAGGTTGAAGCCGACCGGCGGGGTGATCTGCGCCATCTCGACGACGAGGACGATGAAGATGCCGAACCAGATGAGATCGATGCCGGCCTTCTCGACCGTGGGCAGGATCACGGCCATGGTCAGCACGACCATCGAGATGCCGTCGAGGAAGCAGCCGAGGACGATGTAGAAGCCGGTCAGCGCGACGATCAGCGCGAGCGGCGACAGTCCGAGCGAACCGATCCACTCGGCCAGGTCGCGCGGCAGGCCGATGTAGCCCATCGCCAGCGTCAGGAACGCGGCGCCGGAGAGGATCAGCGCGATCATGCAGTACAGGCGCGTTGCTCCCATCAGGCTCGAGGCGAAGGTCGTGCGGTTGAGCGAGCCCTGCACGGCGGACAGCACCAGCGAACCGACGACGCCGAACGCCGCGGCCTCGGTGGCGGTGGCCATGCCGGCGTAGATCGAACCCAGCACCAGTCCGATCAGCAGCGACGACGGGGATCAGGTGCCGCGACGCGTACAGCTTCTGCGCGAAGCTGGTGCGTGTCGTCGATCGGCGGAATACGGTCCGGATGCGACAGCGCCCAGACGACGATGTAGCCGGAGAAAAGCGCGCCAGCATGATCCCCGGAATGACCCCGGCGATGAACAGCTGGGCGATCGAGACCTCGGCGGTGACGCCGTAGACGATCATGATGATCGACGGCGGGATCAGGAGTCCCAGCGTGCCGGCGCCGGCCAGCGTGCCGATGGTGATGCCCTCGGGGTAGCCGCGGCTCTTCAGTTCGGGCAGCGTCATCTTGCCGATGGTCGCGCAGGTCGCGGCCGACGAGCCCGACACGGCGGCGAAGATCGTGCAGCCGATGATGTTGGTGTGCAGCAGCCGGCCGGGCAGGCGCTCGAGCCATGGCGCGAGGCCGCGGAACATGTCCTCGGACAGCCGGGTGCGGAACAGGATCTCGCCCATCCAGACGAACAGCGGCAGCGCGGTCAGCGTCCACGACGACGCGGTGCCCCAGATCGTGACGGCCATCGCATCGCCGGCCGGCCGCGACGAGAACGAGCTCCATGCCGATCCAGGCGACACCGGCGAGCGCGAGGCCGATCCACACGCCGCTGCCGAGCAGCGCGAACAGCGCGACGATCAGCAGGGCGGTGATCGCGCGCCTCATTCATTGCGCAACGCCTCCCCGGCGCCTTGCGTCAGGCGGGCGCCACGCCACTCGAGCACCAGCTCGTCGACGAAGGCGATCAGCAGCACGATCGTCCCGCGGCCATCGTGAGCTGCGGAATCCACAGCGGCGTCGCATCGTTGCCGGTCGAGATGTCGTTGAACTGCCACGACTGCCAGGCCAGGCGCAGGCTGTAGAACGCGAACAGCCCGGCGAGCAGCGTGGCGACCGCGAGCGACCACAGTTCCAGCGCGCGCTTCGCACCGCGGACGTGCTCGATCAGCAGCGTGACCCGGATGTGCTCGCCGCGCTTCAGCGTGTGCGCGAGCGCGAGGAAGCCGGCTGCGGCCATGCAGTAGCCGGCGTAGGAGTCGGTGCCGGGAACGTGGAAGTCGAGCAGGCGCCCGCAGATGCCGGTCAGCACCATGGCCAGCGTACCGACCATGAACAACGCCGCCAGGAATCCGGCGGCGTTGTACAGGCGGTCGAGGAACCTGCGCACGACGACCTCGACTGCATTGCGCGCGATAGGCGTCGATCACCTTCTTGCCGTCGTCGCCGGCCTTGCGCTGCCATTCGGCGAGCATGGTAGTTGCCGACCTTGCGCAGGTCGGCCGTCAGCTGCTCGGACGGCTTCAGGATCTTCATGCCCTTGTCCTTCAGCTGGTCGAGGTACCAGCCGTTCTTGTCCTCGGACAGCTTCCAGCCGCGCGTTTCGGCGTCGGCGGCGGCCTTGAGCACCGCCGCCTGCGTGGCCTTGTCGAGCGCGTCGAAGGCCTTCTGGTTGACGATGACGGCGTTCTTCGGCAGCCAGGCCTGCGTGTCGTAGAAGTTCTTGATGTGCTCGTAGGTCTTCGAGTCGAAGCCGGTGGCGCCCGAGGACATGTAGGAGTCGATGAGGCCGGTGGCGAGCGCCTGCGGCACCTCGGCCGCCTGCACGGTGACGGGCTGCGCGCCGACGAGTTCGGCGATCTTCGCGGTGGCCGGGCTGTACGCGCGCCACTTCAGTCCCTTCATGTCGGCGGCGCGTTCAGCGTGCGATTCGTGTAGATGCCCTGCGGCGGCCAGGGCACCGAGAACAGCAGCTTCATCCCCTGCTTCGCGAGCTTGTCGTCGAGCGCTTTCTTCGACGCCTTGTAGAGCTTCATCGCCTCGGCGTACGACGTGGCGAGGAACGGCATGCCGTCGATGCCGTAGAGCGGGTCCTCGTTCTCGAAATTGACGAGCAGGATCTCGCCCGCCTGCGCCTGGCCGCCCTGCACCGCGCGCTTGATCTCCGGCGCCTTGTACAGCGAGGCGCCCGGGTGCACGGGATCTTGAGCTTGCCGCCGGTACGCGGTGTCGACGTCGCCGGCGAACTTGCGCGATGTTCTCGGTGTGGAAGTTGGTGGCCGGATAGGCGGTCGGCAGGTCCCACTTGGTCTGGGCGGATACGGGCAGCGCGACGGCGAATCCGATCGCGGCGGCGACGGCGGTCAAGTCGTTTCATTCGAGGTCTCCTGGGCGGCGCGCGTACGAGGCCTCGTGCCGAGGCGCGCCAGCCGCCCGAGTTCTACCACAAATTGCGGCGGGCGTAACGCGGGCCGGTACCGGCGATTCCGGCATGGAACCAGGTGAGCAACTGCGCGGCATCAAACACCGGCAGCTCGATGGCGGCTTCGACGGCGTCGCGGTAGGGCGGCATGTTGGCGCATTCGAGCACCACCGCGCCGACGTCCTTGTGCGCGGCGACCAGGCGGCGGGCGGCGGCGACCACATCCGCGGCCATCCGGTCGGGATCGAGCTGCGCGCTGCCGTGGCGGATGGTACGCATGAAGTAGCCCTGTGGCTCGACGCCTTCGATCGGCGTGTAGGCTTCCGCCCCGGCCGCCGCCAGCGCGGCCGGATTCAGGTCGGCGGCAGAATAGGTGACGATGCCGACGCGGCGGCGCCGCGGCAGGCAGCGCTCCACCAGCGGCACCTGCAGCAGCGCCGAGGTCAGCACGGGCACGGGAAGTTCGGCGGCCAGTTCGCGCTGCCAGCGCACCAGGAAGCCGCAGGTGGTCGCGATGCCGATGCAGCCTTCGTCGACCAGCCGGCTGGCCGCGGTGACGAACAGCGGAAACAGCGCGTCGTCGCCGCGATGCACGAGGTCCTCGACGCTCGCCCCGGACACGGTCGCGTAGCGCACCGGAAAGGCGAAGGTCTCGGGAGCGCCGACGTCGCCGCGAATGCGCGGAAAGGCCGTGTCGAGCTTGAGGATGCCGAGCGACGAGGGCGGAGGCATGTGGACGGAGTGCGCGGCCATGGGTCGGCAGGGGTCGGGCGGGTCTCTATACTATGCGGTCATTGCGACCGGTGTGTGCCGCGCGCATTTCCCCGAACTCCCAGGCGTCCACCCATTCCCATGTCCGAGCGCTGGCAATTCTGGATCGATCGTGGCGGTACGTTCACCGACATTGTCGCGCGACGGCCCGACGGGACGTTGACGACACACAAGCTGTTGTCGGAAAACCCCGAGCGGTATGCCGACGCGGCCGTGGCGGGCATCCGGGCGCTGCTCGGCATCGCGCCCGGCGAGCCGGTTCCGGCCGAACGCATCGACGCGGTGAAAATGGGCACGACGGTCGCCACCAACGCGCTGCTGGAGCGCAAGGGCGAGCGCACGGCGCTGGTGATCACTGCGGGATTCGCCGACGCGCTGCGCATCGGTTACCAGAACCGGCCGAAGCTCTTTGTACGGAGGATCGAGTTGCCGACGCTGCTCTACGAGCGGGTGATCGAGGCCGACGAGCGCATCGGTGCGCACGGGGCGATCCTGCGTCCGCTCGACCTTGCCGCCGTCGAGGCGCAGCTGCGCGCCGCGCATGCCGATGGAGTTCGCGCGGTGGCGATCGTGCTGATGCACGGCTACCGGTTCCCGCAGCACGAACAGGCAATCGCCGCCGTTGCCAGGGCCATCGGCTTCGGCCAGGTCTCGGTTTCGCACGAGGTCAGTCCGCTGATGAAGCTGGTCTCGCGCGGCGACACCACGGTGGTCGACGCCTACCTGTCGCCGATCCTGCGCCGCTACGTCGGCCAGGTCGAGGCGGAACTCGCCGGCGCGAACGACGGCGCCGCCGGCGCGCGTCAGGGGCCGCGGCTGCAGTTCATGCAGTCCTCCGGCGGGCTCACCGACGCGCACCTGTTCCAGGGCAAGGACGCGATCCTGTCCGGCCCCGCGGGAGGCATCGTCGGCGCGGTCGAGGTGTCGCGCGCGGCCGGGTTCGACCGCATCATCGGCTTCGACATGGGCGGGACGTCCACCGACGTCACCCATTGGGCCGGCGAATACGAGCGCGCTTTCGTGACCGAAGTCGCCGGCGTGCGGCTGCGCGCGCCGATGATGAGCATCCACACGGTGGCCGCCGGCGGTGGCTCGATCTGCAGTTTCGACGGCGCGCGTTTTCGCGTCGGCCCCGAGTCCGCAGGGGCGAATCCCGGACCCGCGGCCTACCGGCGCGGCGGACCGCTCACCGTCACCGACTGCAACGTGATGGTGGGCAAGCTCGACCCGGAGTTGTTCCCGCGGGTATTCGGGCCCGACGGCGCCGCGCCGCTGGACGCGGAGGTGGTGCACCGCAAGTTCGCCGCGCTTGCCGCCGAGGTTGCCGAGGGCACCGGCGTCGTGCGCAAACCCGAGGAGGTCGCGCAAGCGAGAAACCCCCCTTGGTGGACTTCCTCGCCCAGTTAGGATCGCCGGGTCCCCGGACGCCGGACCCCGTCACAGCCGAGCCATGTCCGTTTTGCGGGATCTCCGCTGCAGACTTCCGAAAAACAGGCAGGTGGGGTGCTCGCAGTGCTATGTGCACTTCGAGCCTCAGCTTCGGGGGCTCCTTCGCAGGATTCACGGATCGTCGCAGCATGCCGGCAAGCTGTACATTCAGCGGGGCCAGCGACATTTCCGACCGTCTTGGTCAGATCTCATCCATGCGGCGGCGGATGAAGCGTGCGATCGAGACGGAGGACTTCGAGACGGCGGCCGAGCTGCGTGACCGGATCCACGAGCTGGAGCTGCAAGGGTGAGTCGAGACGTCGTGCCGGTAGCCGATCACGGCCTTGACTGGATCGGTGGCGGGGAGGAAGCCGAGATCGTTCTCTCGTCACGCGTTCGCGTGGCCCGCAATCTCCAGGGATTTCCGTTTCCGGGACGGGCTGGAACCGAGGAACGGGCGGAGGTGGCAGAGAGGGTCAGGGCCGCGGTTGGGCGTGCGTCGTCGCTGGCCGACGGACCTGTGTGGGACATTCACTCGCTCGACCCGGTCGATCGAGAGATCCTGGTCGAGAGACGCCTCATCAGCCGGGATCTCCTGGCCGAGCGGCAGGGGCCGTCGAGCACGGCCCTCGCGCTGGCCCGGGAGAGCTCGTGTGGCGTCATGGTCAACGAGGAAGATCACCTGCGGATGCAGTCGCTCGTGGCGGGCCGGGCTCGACCTGGAAAGCCGCCCGCCAGGCGATCGACCGCCTCGATGACGCGATCGGGGCGCACCTGCCGTTCGCGTACTCACCACCGCTTCGGGTACCTGACGGCCTGCCCGACCAACGTCGGCACGGGCCTCGCGCCTCGGCTCATGCTGCACCTCCCGGCGCTGGTGCTCGGCGAGGAGATCGAGCGAAGGTACTCCGCGCCGCCAGACAGTGCGCCTCGCCGTCCGCGGGCTGTACGGGGAGGGCACCGAGGCCATCGGCAACTCTTCCAGGTCTCCAACCAGACCACCCTGGGCAAGACCGAGGAAGACCTCATTGAACATCTCGGACGTGTGACTGGGAAAGTCATCGAGTACGAGCGCAGTGCCAGGAGCGTGCTCTTGAGGAGGTCCCCGCGATTCTGGAGGACAAGGTATGGCGGGCGTACGGCATCCTGCGCACGGCGCGCAGCCTGGCGCTTGAGGAAATGATGAACTTGTTGTCAGGCGTACGGTTGGGCGTGTCACTGAAACTAATGAAAACACCCCGGGTAGAGACGCTCAACGAGATCCTGGTGCGCGGGCAACTGGCGCATTTCTGGAGCGGGCGGCCGGAGGAAGGCTGGGCGAGCAGGACGCAGATGTCTGTCGCGCGACCTTCGTGAGGGATAAGCTAGCCACAGACGAGCGGGACGCCGGACGAGGGCCCGCTGACGGAACCAGTGATGCGACGGCGGTCGATGGGCCGCCCTCGGGGGGTTGATGAACTACAACTTCACCGACCGTGTGAGGAAGGTGCTGGCGATGGCGCGCGAGGAAGCCGTGCGCCTCCAGCATGACTATGTAGGCACCGAGCACATTCTCCTCGGGTTGATTCGCGAGGGAGACGGGGTCGCGGCCGAGGTGCTTCGCAGTCTGGCGGCCGACCTCGACGAACTTCTCAGGCTCGTAGAAGAGAATGTGCGGCCTGGAAGGCTCTCGCGTCGATAGGAGAACTTCCGTACACGACGCGCGCGAAGAAGGTGCTGGAGTACGCCATGGCGGAAGCCCGCGAGCTCAATCACAGCTACGTGGGAACCGAGCATCTGCTGCTCGGCCTCCTCCGAGAGGAGAAGGGACTGGCGGCCAAGGTCCTCGGGGAGCTCGGAATCGGACTCGAGGAAGCTCGGGCCGAGATGCTGAAGCTGCTCGGAAACGAGGGGGCGGTCGCAGAGCCCGGCAGTGCACCGGCGCCGCCGGCCACGCGTAGCGACTCCAAGTCGAAGACACCGGCCCTCGACCACTTCTGCCGCGACCTGACCGAGCTTGCGCACCAGGGGCGCCTGGATCCGACCATTGGCCGTCACGCCGAGATCGAGCGGGTCATGGAGGTGTTGTCCCGGCGCAAGAAGAACAACCCTGTCCTCATTGGCGAGCCCGGAGTCGGGAAGACCGCGATAGTCGAGGGCCTGGCCCAGAAGATCGATCGGGGTGACATCCCGGACAGCCTGCGAGACCATTGCGTCCTCGCGCTCGACATGGCCGCTGTGATCGCGGGCACCAAGTACCGTGGCCAGTTCGAGGAACGCCTCAAAGCCATCGTCAACGAGATCTCGCAGAACGAAGGTGTGATCTTGTTCATCGATGAGCTCCACACTCTGGTGGGCGCCGGGGCCGCCGAGGGGGCCATTGATGCGTCGAATATGCTCAAGCCGGCGCTGGCCCGAGGGGAGCTGCAGTGCGTGGGGTGCCTCCACCCTGAACGAGTATCGCAAGCACATCGAGAAGGACGGAGCCCTCGAGAGGCGATTCCAAACGGTCATTGTCGAGGCCCCCTCGGTCGATGAGACTTTCGAGATACTCAAGGGACTCCGCAAGCACTACGAAGATCATCACAACGTCACGGTGCCGGACGCCTCGCTGGAGGCCGCGGCCAAGCTGTCGGATCGCTATATCACAGACCGCTTTCTGCCCGACAAGGCGATCGATGTGATCGACGAGGCGGGGGCGCGGTCGCGCCTGGGGGCGCAGGTGCCGCCGGCGCAGGTCCAGAAGCTACAGGCCGAAATGGATGAGCTGTCGGGTCGCAAGGACGAGGCAATCCGCGACCAGGACTTCGAGCGGGCGGCGCTGCTGCGCGACCGCGAGAAGGAGCTCCTTTCCGAGATTCGTCGCACCAAGGATGAGTGGGAGAAGGAGCAACGAGAGAAGCGGCCGGTCGTCACGGAGGAAGAGATCGCTTTCATTGTTTCGCGCTGGACGGGCATACCCGTCAGCCGGCTGCGCGAGGAGGAAACGAAGCGCCTCCTCCGGATGGAGGAAGAGCTTCACGAGAGCGTGGTCGGCCAGCACGAGGCCATTCAGGCGATCGAGCAAGGGCGATCCGGCGAACTCGGGCCGGTCTCAAGGATCCCGAGCGGCCGATTGGCTCCTTCGTGTTCTGCGGACCGACGGGTGTGGGTAAGACCGAGCCGCCCGCCAGCTCGCGCGCTTCCTGTTCGCCGACGACCAGGCGCTGATTCGTGTCGACATGTCGGAGTACATGGAGAAGTTCTCCGTCAGCCGGCTCATCAAACTTCCCGCCTGGATACGTCGGATATGAGGACAGCGGTGCTCTCACGAAGGCGGTGCGCCGGAGGCCCTACGCCGTGGAACTCCTTGATGAGATCGAGAAGGCGCATCGGGATGTATTCCATATTTCTGCTGCAGGTCCTCGATGAGGGTCGATTGACGGACAACTATGGCCGGGTCATAGACTTCAAGAACACCGTGTTGATCATGACCTCCAACGTGGGAGCCGGGAGATCGCGTCGACATTGAGCCTGGGATTCGAGACCGGAGAGTCAGCGGTCCAGTACGACAAGATGGCGGAGAAGGTCAGAATCGAGGTCGATCGGAACTTCACGCCGGAGTTCCTGAATCGGCTGGACGAGGTCATTGGGTTTCACCCGCTGTCGAAAGAGCAGATCGGCGAGATCGTGCACATTATGCTGCGCGATGTTCAGCGCCGCCTGGCGGATGAGGAGCTGACGCTCTCGCTGACGGAGGCGGCCGTAGACTTCCTGGTGGACCGCGGATATGATAATAAGTTCGGGCGCGCCCCCTTAAGAGGACCATCCAGCGTCATATAGAGGACGCGCTTTCTGAGAAGATTCTGATGGCCGAGTTCGCGCCGGGAGATGAGATCGTCGTGGAGCTGGCGAAGGACTCCGAATCCCTGGTCTTCCGGACGGCATTCCGGATACATCCGCCAAGTGAAACATAGCCGAATCGCAGTCGGGCTTGTGGCCCTCGCCGCACTACAAACGGCGGGGGTCGCTCCGTTGTTGGGGCAGGAAGAACCCCTTCTCCCGTAACCGTCGACAGCGTTGTCGTGCGGGGCCAGTCCCGTTATTCGGCCGAGGCATCCAGCGCCTCGCCCAGATACGCGTGGGAGAGACGGTCAACGGCCCGATCATCGAGGAGTCGATTCAGCGACTGTTCGCCACGGGCGAATTCTCCGACGTGCAGATCCGGGGTCACGCCCTACACGCCGGCCATTCTCTACATTGACGTGGTGGAGAGGCCCGTCGTGGGCTCTTACCGCTTCGAGGGCCTCGAACACGTCAGCGACGGTACGATCTCCGACACCGTAGGCCTCATTGGAGGGGGACCTCTCGACCCGGCCAAGGAGTTCGCGCCCAGGCGATGATCCTCAAGATGCTGGGCGAGGAGGGCTTTCCGCAGGCTTCCGTCGATACGGCTCTGGCCCCGGATCCGCAGGGGTTGGACCAGCTGGAGCTGACTTTCAGGGTGCGCGAGGGTCCGCGCCTCGCTCTGGCCCGGGTCGAGATCGTCGGAAACGAAGCCTTGACCGACGCCGAAGTCCGCAGCTCGATGACGACTGTCGAAGAGGGCTTTCTGTGGTTCAAGCCTGGCGAGCTTCGGCGTGATGAGTATCGGGCCGACCTCACTGACCACATTCCGGCTTTACGGTCAGCACGGTTACATTGATCTTGAGGTTCTCGGCGACACGATCGTCGTGGACAAGCTCACCGGAAAGGGCCGAGTCGAGATTCGAGTTTGCGAGGGTCCGCAGTATCTGGTGAAGTCGTTTGACATTCAAGGCAACCGGCGCTTCCCGACATTGCAGCTCGGGGAGTATTACCCGCCGGTGCGCGACGGCAAGCTGGACCCGCACGGCTGGAGCCGGGCCTTCCCCCGTTCACGAGACCGCGTTCGAGAAGGCATTGATGGATATCGCCGACCTGTATCGGGACGCGGGTTACCTTCAGGTCCAGGTCATGCCGGACGTCGTTCGTAATCGCCCGGACTCCGGGCGGCAACCCCACGGTCGACGAGCGCCTACGATCGTGGAGCGGAATCCGGCTTACTTTCGAACCGTCTCGATCGTCGGCAACGACTACACGCACGACAGAGTCATCCGGAAGACTCTCCTCAAATTGCCGGGGGATATTTTACTCGCAGCAGCGGTTGATCCAGAGCGTCCGGAACATCCAGTCTCTCGGCTTCTTCGAGACCCTTCCTCCCGACGAGGCGATTCAGATCAACCCCCGCGACGACGGGGACATTGATATCGTCTATCGGGTCAAGGAGAAGCAGACCGGCAACGTTAACTTCGGGATGTCCGCCGCCGCGGCGACCGGGTTGGCGGGCTTCATTGGGTACGATCAGCCCAACCTGTTTGGTCAGGCCAAGATTGGGCACTTTCGCTGGCTCTTCGGGGCGCGCACGCGAGGACATCGAGCTCAGCTACACGGATCCCGAGCTGTTCGGGTCCCTCTACAGCGCCACGGTGGGCGTGCAGAGCTCTCGGGACCGATTTCAGACTTTTGATCTGGGCACCCGGCGGAAGACCGGGGGCTTCCTGAGCTGGGCATTCCGGCCTTTCGTTTCCAGGTCCGCTCCGCCCGCCTGTTCGTGGGGTATTCCCTGTTTAGCGAGGACGTCAGCGATCTCGACGCGTTCGGTCTGGTACGGCTTGCCAGGGCTGATTACCAACGGCACGCGCAGCACGATCTCGGCCCGGCTGGTCCGCGATACGCGGGAGGGAGGCCTGTTCCCCACCGGGAACAGGAACCAACTGGCGTATCGGAAGACGGGAGGCTGGCTGGGCGGAGACGGGGACTACGACAAGTGGGACTTCGACAGCGAGTGGTTCTCACGCATTGCCCAGATCGGAGGCGGGGTCGGGAAGGTACCGATCGAGGTGGTCGCGGGCCTGTCATTCAAGGCGGGCCTCGTGTTCGGCGACAACCCCTTCTACGTGGAGAGATTCTACGTGGGAGGCACCCAGGTCGGGCAGCGCGTCCGTGGCTACGAGGAAGCTACGATCACACCACAGGGCCATGTACCGAGGAATGCCCCGGTCAACAGCCTGGCCCGTGTAGGGGAGGCCTTCTTTGCTGACCACGGCATTGCTCGGTGTGAAGCTCACGGACAACATTCTCGCGAGCACGTTCGTGGATGGAGGCAACCTCTGGTACTCCTCGTCGGAGTTCAACCCGACGGACCTCCTCGTCGGCGCCGGAGTAGGGTTGAGCCTGGTGACGCCGTTCGGCCCCGGTGCCTCTACTACGCGTACGGGTTTGACAGAGGGGATGTGGTGGGACGGCCCGATCCGGGCTGGCAGCTGCATTTCCGGTTCGGCCAATTGTTCTGATGCAGACAGCGGAAAACCAAGCTCAAACCAAGCTCATTGGAAGGAGACGCGGAATATGGTGAATCGTTGGTTTGCCCTTCTGGGAGTAGCCGTGGCGCTCGTCGCGCAGGATGCCCGGGCACAGGGCACGCCGAGCCCGGGAACGCCGGTTGTGTATGTACGCGGACAGGCGCTTCTGCAGGCAGCCCCGGGGGCCGCCGAGGCCGCACGGACATTCGAGCGGGAACTGGCCGACATGCCAACCGAGCTCCAGCGCCAGGCTGCCGTGGTCGACTCGATGTTGCAGGACTACCAGCGCCAGGAAGTGCTCCTCAGCCCGCAGGCCAAGGAGCAGAAGCAGGGAGAGATCATGAACCTGCGCAACCGCTTGCAGCAGCGGCAGGGTGAGATGGATACCCAGGCCCAGCAGCGGCAGCAGGAACTCCTGGGGCCGATCCTGGAGAGAATCGGCGATGTCATTGAGGATATCCGGTCAACGAACCGATACTCCATCGCGCTGGACGCCTCCAAGGAGGGGCTGGTGGCCGCGGACACGACGCTGGACATTACGGATGCCATCCTCGCGGCTTGGCGTGACCGCAACTCCGCCCGCAGCGGATGGTGGCGCGTCGCTCCAGCCGTAGGTGGAACAGAAGCCCGGGGAGGACGACGGCCATTCCCGGGCCTGTCCACGGACGCGGGCGTCATTGCGCCTGTGGATGACCTGCGCAGGAAGATCAGATGAGTACATATACGGTACAAGAACTGGCCGACCTGGTGGCCGGGAAAGTCGAAGGAGACGCTTCCCGGAGGGTCGGCGGCGTCGCTTCCGTTGATCGGGCCGGTCCATTGGACGTGACCTTCGTGGTGAGCGAGAGGTACGCGCAGCGGCTCTGGGCCACGATCGGTCGGTGCTTGCCTCGTGGCGCCGTACGTTGAGCTCGTGCCCAACGGAACGGCCTACATACGGGTCGCGAATCCTGAACTCGCCTTCACTCAACTGCTGGGCGTCTTCCATCCCGAGCACCGACGCGAGCCGGGTGTGCACCCTACGGCGATCATTGGGCGGGGTACCCGGATCAGCGAGGGCGCCTGGATCGGCCCATATGTGACGATCGGAGAGGACAGTCTGATAGGGAGCGGGAGCCAGCTGGGCCCGCATACGCATTCCTCGATGACGACGTCACGATAGGCCGGGATTGTAGGATCGGTCCGGGCTGTACCATTTTGCACGATACCCGGGGTGGGCGACAGGGTCCGGCTCTACACGGGCGTGCGTCTCGGGGTCGACGGCTTCGGTTATACCCCCGGCGCGGAGGGACTGACCCGCATTCCGCAGGTGGGCCGCTGCATCATAGAAGATGATGTGGAAATCGGAGCCAACTGCACCGTGGATCGTGGTGCCCTCGGTGACACCGTCATCGGCCGCGGAACGAAGATCGACAATCTGGTACACATTGCCCACAACGTGACCATTGGGAAGGAATTCTGCACCAGAGTGGCTCAAGTGGGCGTTGCTGGCAGCGTTACCGTGGGCCACCACGTCCATATCGGGGGGCAGGCCGGTATCGCAGGCCATTGACCTTATCGGCTCCGGAGCGCGGATAGCTGCCCAGGCAGGCGTGATAGGTGATGTGCCTCCCGGCGGCGTGTACTCTGGGGCTATCCCGCGCGGCCGCACAAGGAGGCCCTGCGGGCGAGCGCAGGCACCTTCAGGCTGGCCGAGATCCTGAGGCGCCTGGCCCGCCTCGAGCGGCGCATGGGTGGGGAGGCCGAATGACCGAGGGCCGCCAGCGTCAGCAGCGTACGCTCCATTCCGAGGTGCGCAAGCATCGAAGGAATGGGCCTGCACACAGGCAAACCGGTCAAGGCCACGCTCAAGCCCGCGCAGCCCGGAACGGGGCTTGTGTTCCGTCGCGTCGATCTCGAGGACCAGCCGCTCCTCGCGGCGACGGTCGAGAGCGTAGCGGGAACCTCCTGGGGAAACGGTCCTGGACTTGGCGACGCGGAAGTGGGGACCGCATCGAGCATTCCCTGGCGCCCCTTACCGTGTTCGGGATCGACAACCTGGAGATCCTGCTGGAGGGGCCGGAGCCGCCGGCCCTCGACGGCAGTGGCCGGGATTGGTGTGCCCTGATTCAGCAGGCAGGCATTGCGGAGCAGGAGGGGCCGCCTGCGGAGTCCGTCATTGTGCGGGAGCCGTTTGTCATCCGCGAGGGTGACTCGACATACACGATCGCGCCGCACGATGGGTACCGGATCACCGCGGCGATCGAGTTCGACCACCCGGCAATCGGCAGGCAGTCGGTGACGGTCGAGGTAGAGCCCGAGAGTTTCTGCGCCGAGATTGCCCCCGCCCGTACGTTCGGGTTGGAGAGCTGGCCCGCGACATGCTCCACGCCAAAGGCCTCGCCCTGGGCGCCACATACGACAACACGATCGTCGCGACCGAGGACGGGCTCGCCGCCGGTACCCGGCTCCGGTTCCCGGACGAGTTCGTCCGGCACAAGGTCCTCGATCTTGTTGGCGATCTATCCCTTGTCGGGGTCCGATCCGCGGGCACGTGATCGCGGACCGGCCCAGCCATTGCGGCAACGTCACGTTAGCCCGGCGCCTGCGGAACATGTTATCGCGACCGGGGGACGGAAGCCCGGCCCTGGACATCAACGAGATCCTGGAATACATGCCGCACCGTTTTCCGTTTCTCCTCGTTGACCGGATCCTGGAGCTCGAGGGAGGAAACCGGATTCTGGGCCTCAAGAACGTGACCATCAACGAGCGATTCTTCCAGGGCCACTTCCCGGGCCACCCGATCATGCCGGGCGTGCTCATCATCGAGGCGATGGCCCAGGTCGGGGTCTGCTCCTGATGAACGAGTTCGAGGATCCAGAGTCGAAGGTCGTCTACTTCATGCGCTGGACAACGCGAAGTTCAGACGCCCGGTGCTGCCCGGAGACCAAGTCGGCCGTTCGAGCTGCCGGACCGGCTCCAGCTTCGGCGGCGTACCTGCAGGATGCAGGGCGAGACGGCGGGTGGGAGGCCGAGCGGTCGCCGAAGCCACAATGATGGCAAGAGTGATGGACAAAGGACCGACCCCAGTGCCCTGGCCTGGCAGGATTCACCCGAGTGCGATCATTGACCAGGAAGCCGACATCGGCCCATTCCGCCTCCGTCGGGCCCTACTCGATCATTGGGCCCGGTGTCGCATCGGGGAGCGTGTGTCGGTCGGCTCACACGTTCTGGTCGAGCGCGACACCACCGTCGGAGACGATACGCGGATCTTCAACGGAGCCGTGGTCGGCACCGACCCGCAGGATCTCAAGTACGCGGACGAGCCCACGACGCTGTCTGGGGCTGCCGGACCACGATTCGGGAGTACGCGACGCTGAATCGAGGCACCGTCGACGCGGGGACGACCATGGTCGGCGACGACTGCCTGATCATGGCCTACGCCCACGTGTCCCACGACTCCAGGGTCGGCGACCACGTCATTCTCGCGAACTCGGTCAACCTGGCCGGTCATGTGGTCATCGAGGACTGCGCGATCGTGGGCGGCGTTACCGCCGTTCACCAGTTCGTGCGCATTGGCTGCCACTCGTTCGTAGGCGGCGGCGTCCCGGTTGCCACAGGACGTGGCACCGTACGTGATGGTGGCCGGCAGCCCATGCGCTGCCTATGGTCTGAATATCGTTGGACTGAGGCGTCGTGGCTTTCAACGCGAGACGATCCGCCAGA
>CAVOGP010000022.1:0-13733 GCA_963695425.1 uncultured Alphaproteobacteria bacterium
GTGCCTGAACGAAGCCACCCTGTCGGTTGCCGGGCAATCGACCACTGATGCGGCGAGGATTTGCCAATTCAAGTACCAATGAGGCGCACCATGTCTCCCGATCAGATTTTGAACAAGACTTTTCCCGTGCCGTTCGATCTGCCTGTCCCTTCGGCTGATTTCTCGCGCCCTGGCGGAAAGGACGCAATCGACTACGCCACCGACTACTGGCAACGGTCCATCCTGTTCCTGGACATCCTGCGGCAACGTGGCAACCAGCAGGCGGAGATGACCTCCAGGCCGATCAACGCCGTGTTGATCTACGACTACGAGATCATCATGCGCGGACACACCCGGGATCGTCGTCAGCCGCCGGACGATGTCGTCAGTGCTCGTGCGCCGGCGCAGCTCGGCATCAAGACCCGCAATCCTCTCGGCCAGCCCGGCGATGTGGTCCAGGAGAATGCGTGCCAGGTCGCGCACCGCCGCAGGCAGCATGCCGTCATCACCCTCAATGAGTGCGGCAAGGCGCCCGACATGCGCCGGGCCGATGGGGGCAACGATGCCCTGCTCGGCCAGATGGGCGCGCAGGGCATTGATCGTCTGCGTGCGCTGGCGAACCAGAAGGTCCCGGGTCCGGTAGGCCATCGCCGCCGCCTGCTGGGCCTCGCTCTTCACGGCGACGAACCGCATGGTCGGTCTCGACGCCGCCTCCGCGATCGCCTCGGCATCTGCCATGTCGTTCTTCTGCCTCTTCACGAACGGCTTCACATAGGCCGGCGGAATAGCCCTTCACGATCACCGCGCGGTGCGCATAGGCGACCGGGACCGAGTAGTCGTTGTTCTTGTAGCGCACCAGCGCCTGGCTCGAGACCCGGCCGGGGCGCTTGTCACAGGCGTCGAACGACACGGCGGGCAGCGCGAGAAAGGCGGCCCGGTCGGCGGCCAGGCGCTCGGCGATGGTGCCATCCGCGCCGCGGAGCACCGCCTTCTGGCGCGCGATGCAGCGCTCAAGCAGCAGCGCATTCAGCTCGTCGATGTCGCGCGCATGCGGGATCGGCACCATGAACGAGCGCCGGGCATAGCCGACCATCCCCTCCACCTTGCCCTTGTCGTTCCCCTTCGCCGGGCGGCCGAAACGATCTTCGAAGAGGTAATGGGACTGCAGGCTAGTCGCCCGTGAATTTCGGGCAAGTGTCTGATTTTCTGTCGACTGTCTGACGTCAGACAATCGGGCCAGAGCCTCCGCTACGAAAGCACCACCACTCTCCGGAAAACTCTGACGACGGACATCACGCGGCGCCGGCTCTTACTCGCCCTCTCCCTCACCCTCTTCTACCATCTTGCGGATTTCCTCCAGCAACGCCTTTTCCTCTTCATCCCAAGAAAAATTCGGAATGAGCGATTTTGGTTCTGATGACGTATAGTTTGCCATGACAAATTTTACTGCTGCGAGATCCCCTTTACATACTTTTGCAGTGATCGCCTTAGCAATAAGCTCTTTCTGGGTAATGGTTAGTTGCTGCCCATTTTCAGTGATATTAACTTTCTTTGCACCCTCTTCGCATAGCAGCTGCTTTAGGGCCTTTTGGGATTTCGACGTGTTATCTGGATTCCCCGATTGACCCTTCTTGAATTGGCTGTGCTGAGGCGGCTTGCCATAGCCGACATCGTAGTCTGGGTCGTGCGGGGGCTTCTTCTTCATGACTGCCTCTCCTGAGCCTGATCGTCAGCGGTGTCACCGTGCGAGGAACTATCCTCTGGATCCCGACGGAATTCGGCCTCAACGCGCCCGGCGACGGCTTCGAAGGTCTCGCAGGTGTCCGCGAGAACGGCATCATCACCGGTCATTGCCTGCCAGCGACGGACGGTCAGGTCGACATAGGCCGGGTCGATCTCGAGCGCCCGGCAGCGCCGCCCCGTCCGCTCCGCGGCAAGCAGTGTGGAGCCGCTGCCCGCGAAGGTGTCGAGCACGCAATCCCCGACGGCGGTCACGTCGAGGATCGCGTCCGCCAGCAGCCGGATCGGCTTGACGGTCGGATGGGCTGCGAAGTCGTCCTCAGGGTCAATGTCGCCACCGGTCGCCCCGGCGTACTCCCAAACGTTTGTCCGGTTCCGGCCGTAATTGCCGAGCCGAACGTTGTTGCGCGGCCTGGCGGGGCCTCGGGTCGCGACGAAGACGAGCTCATGGCGCGAGCGGTAGAGCCCGCCCATGCCGCCAACGGGTTTGACCCAGACACAGAGGTTGATGATCCGGAAGCCCGCGGCGGCCAGTGCCAGATCGAGCTCGCGGATGTGCCGCCAGTCCATGAACACGAAGGCGGCTGCATCGGGTGCGAGCACGTCGGCGGCCAGGCCGAGCGCCTCGGCCAGGAAGGTCGTGAAGGCCTCCGGGCTCATCTCGCCCGACGCCTCCGCGAACTCCCGGTAGCGCCGCGTTCGCCCGGTCCGGGCATGGCCATTGATCGGCACGTTGAAGGGCGGATCGATAAGAAGCGTCGCGGCCTGCTCATCGCCGGTGAGGCGACGCAGATCCTCAGGGTCACGGGCGTCGCCACAGAGCAGGTCGATGCTCGGTCAGCTGCCAGAGATCGCCCCGTCGCGAGATGACCGGTGCATCGGAATCCGGGGTGACCTGCATGGCGTCGAGAGGATCGGCGCCCCCGTCTTCGCCGAACGCCAGGACCTGGTCGATCTCGCCCATTTCGAAGCCGGTGATCTCGAGATCGACGTCGAGGTCGAGCAGATCCTCGAACTCGAGCCTGAGGGCATCGAGATCCCAGGACCCGGTCTCGGCGATCTTGTTGAGTGCGATGCGCAGCTGGCGGATCTCGAGATCGCTCAGATGATCGACACGGATGCAGGGAACGCGCTCGACACCGATCTGGCGCAGCGCTTCGAGCACGTCGTGGCCGTCGATGATCTCGCCATCCCGGGTGATCAGGATCGGCCTCACCATGCCGAATTCTCTCGATCGACTGTCGGATCCGCGCAACCTGGTGCTTCAAGGTGCGGCGAACTCGCCGCGGTGCCCGGCGCAGTACGTCCAACGCCATATAGATTATCATCAGATCCAGGACCGGATCGTTCCGGCGCGACGGCGGCGCGGAAGCCGCAGGTTCGGCCCCGACGTTCTCTGGAGGCGCCGATGCACCGTCCGGCAGCGGGGCTCCCCGCCCGTCCGGGTCTTCGAAGTCGTTTTGGTCGTTCGCCATCCCGGCCTCCTCTCACCTTCCTTTGCCCGGTGTCGGAGGCCGAGAACCGGAGGTCTCGGGCCACCGCGCACCAGGCGCGATCGCTGTCCCCGACCTCCTTGTCTCGGACGAGATGAATTTAGGAATCGGTGAAGGCGCACTCAAGGCAAAAGTTCAAGGGTGGTATCAATTTGAACCCACCCACCACCCTGCTTAGGCGGGCACTTTGCGTGCGTGTTCCGATCGATCCGGCTTTATTCCCTCTCCTGCGTCTTTGGACTGGACTTGTCCGCGCAGGGGAGCGTTACTGACCCTGCGCCCGGTTTGCGTCCCGGGCCTCGCTCGGTAGCAGGGGCCGACCTCCCGCCGGCCCCACAACCCGAGGAGACCGGCAGATGATGCAATCCACCAACCCTGGCAAACCCACCAAATCCGAAATGGTCCGGAAGGCGCTCCAGACCCGGGGCGGCGCGAGCCTCAGCCGGCTCTGCGAAGCCACCGGCTGGCAGCAGCATTCGGTCCGGGCAGCGCTGAGCCGACTGCGCAAGGCGGGCTACACGATCGAGCGTCGGGCAGCAGTCAAGCCCGGCAGCGAGGTCCGATACCGCATGACTGGTCAACCCGGAGGCGTGTGATGGAGACCGGCGTCGAGGCGATCGCCGAGATGGAACGCGAAGCGCTCGTAGTTCTCTGGGGCGCAGTGATCGGCGCCGCGCCGCCGCGGCGGCTCAGCACCCCGTTCCTTCGGCGCATCCTCGCCTTCGAGGTCCAGGCCCGCCTGCATGGCGGCTTTTCCGCGGACCAGCAACGCAAGCTCGCCAGCATCGCGGCCGGCAAGGATCGGCCGGTGGGCCCAAGGCTCCGGCCCGGCGGCCGGCTGATCCGCGAATGGAACGGGGTCAGCCACGTCGTCGATGTCGCCGAGGACGGTTATCTCTGGCGGGGCGGGCGCTATCGTTCGCTCTCCGCCATCTCTCGCGAGATCACCGGGGCGCACTGGTCCGGCCCCCGCTTCTTCGGGCTCAAGGCCGGTGGCGGGTCATGACCTCATCGCCCAGGGTCCGATGTGCGATCTACACCCGCAAGTCGACCGAGGAGGGGCTCGAGCAGAACTTCAATTCGCTCGATGCCCAGCACGAGTCTTGCGCCGCCTATATCGCCAGCCAGCGCCATGAGGGCTGGCGGCTGACGCACGGACGCTACGACGACGGCGGCGTCTCGGGTGGCACGCTGGAGCGCCCGGCGCTCCGGCGCCTGCTCGCCGACATCGATGCGGGTCGCGTCAGCATGGTCGTCGTCTACAAGATCGACCGGCTCACCCGGTCGCTCGCCGACTTCGCCAGATTGGTCGAACGCTTCGATGCCGCGGGCTGTTCCTTCGTTTCGGTCACCCAGGCCTTCAACACCTCGACCTCGATGGGCCGGCTCACCCTCAATGTCCTCCTGTCCTTCGCCCAGTTCGAGCGCGAGGTCACCGCCGAGCGGATCCGGGACAAGATCGCCGCCTCGAAGAAGAAGGGCATGTGGATGGGCGGGCTCGTCCCGCTCGGCTACGACAAGCATCCGGACCCGAAGCAGCGCGGGCTCGTCATCAACGCGCGGGAGGCTGAAGACGTCAGGACCATCTTCCGCCTCTACGACGCGCATGCCTGTCTGCGGATGGTCGCGGAGGAAGCGGCGCGGCTCGGTGTCCGCTCCAGGCGCCGCGTCTTCGCCGACGGCACGACCCGCGACGGTGGCGGCTTCTCCCGCGGCCAGATCCACTTCCTGCTGACCAACCCGATCTACATCGGCCGCATCCGGCACAGGCGGGAGAGCTGGCCCGGGCAGCATGCGGCGATCGTCGATCAGGACCTCTGGGACAAGGTGCAGGCAAAGCTCGAGGCCGCGAGCGCGCGGCCGCGGATCCGATCCGATGCCTCGGGCGCAAGATGGGCGCTATCGCCGCTCGCCGGCAAGCTCCGCGACGAGACCGGCGACCGCCTGACGCCGACGCACACCCAGCGCCGTGGCAAGCGGCATCGCTATTATGTCTCCAACCGGCTCGTCTCGGGAAAGCCAGCCGGTGTACATGCCTCCGGTTGGCGATTGCCGGCGCCGGCACTCGAGCGGGCCGTCGCCCGGATCATCGCCGGGCACATCGAGGCCAATGCCGGGCGTCACGCCCTTCTCGACTTTCCTGGCGCCACGCGCGCGGGGGAGGTTGCCGCCAGGGCGAAAGCACTCTGCGCCCGGCTGCGCGAGGGCGACGAGGCGTTGGTGCGGGCCCTGATCGGATCCGGTGAGATCGGCGCCGGCAGCGTCCGGATCGAGATTTGCAGCGAGGCGCTCTCCGCGCTCCTCGGCGTCGCACCGGCCGCGATCGCGGCGGCAACGCTTGCCATCGAAGTACCGTTCCAGCTCCGTCGGCGCGGCGTCGAGACGCGCATCATCGCCGGCGCGCCGGAGCCCCAGCCCGACCGGGTCCTGATGCGCCGGCTCGCCGAGGCGCATCGCTGGATCGCGCAGCTGCGCGCCCCCGCCCCGCTCACGGAGATCGCGCGCCAGGGCGGGCATTCCGGCGCGTATGTCCGGACCCGCGCCCAGCTCGCGTTTCTCTCGCCCCGCATCCAGGCCATGATCCTCGCGGGCGCGCAGCCACCGGACCTGACCCTCGAGCGGATCATCCGCAATGGCGTGCCGCTCGACTGGGCGGAGCAGGAGCGGATCTTCGGCGTCGCCAGCTGACCGCCCCCGATCGCTGCTCCCACAAATCCACGTCCCTGATCCGGTGAGCAAGTTCCCTGCTCGGTGCGGAAAATTCCCTGCTCAGCAGCGTAGGGAATTGCCTTGTAAGTCGCTGGAATCGCGCGCCTTCACAGGCGGCGACGCCTCAAATTCCCGCCAAATCCGGAAAAATTCCCTGCAAATTCCCTGCTAGCAGGGAAAATCCGCCTGAGCGAACCGGGTGATGCTGCGAACTGAGACGGCGGGGAAATTCGGGCAGGTAACGCCAGCCGCGCACGTCTCAGGGAACAGTGAACATCGCTAACCCCCGGAATTGCGGGAGGATTTCGGGCGAGAAGCACCTGCAGGGTAAGAGACGGGTCTGGGTGGCGGAGCGAACGCGACTGGGATCGGACGTTCTCCACGCTTGGATTCCACCAACACAACGAAATCAATGACTTCTTGAGACGGGCATCTCGTGCCTTGCGCGCCGTTCGTGCACAAGACGCCCTGGCGCTCAGGCGGGCATTTTCGATCCGGTCGCGCAGACGGTGCGAACCAGGCTACGGAGCCAGCGGTGCGGCTCGTCACCATCCATGCGGGGGTGCCAGAGCATCGAGATGGTGAAGGGCGCGGTCCGGAACGGAACTTCAAAGCTATGCAAGCCCTTGCGCAGGCCCTCGGTATGACGTTCCGGAACTGTGGCGACCAGCTCGGTCTCTCGCACCAGCGCCAACGCCGTGGAGAACCCGCTCACGACCGTGGCAATCAGGCGCTCCTGCCCCACGGCGCGCAATGCCTCGTCGATCTCGTCGCTGTGCAGACCACGCCTCAGAACCTGGATGTGACCGGCTTCCGCGAAGCACTCGGCTGTTACGGGCCCGATCGCAAGCAGATGGTCGCCCCGGACAACCCCGATCCAGCGGTCGCGAAACAGCGGGACGGCACGCAACTCGGGCGCCGTACCGGCATCGACGACACCGGTCTCGAGGTCGACCTCGCCCTCGCGCAGCGGCGCACTCTCCTTGTCGGGCTTGGTCAGGAACTGGAGGGTCACGCCGGGCGCCTGCGCCGCGACCTGAGACAGAAGCCGCGGTCCAAAGGTTTCGGTGAAGCCTTCGCTGCTGCGCAGGACGAAACGGCGCGATAGCCCGGCCAGGTCCAAGGCCTTGGCTGGCCGCAGCATGGCTTTCGCGCCCTCCACGATCGGACCGACCTGACCGCGAAGCTCGATGGCGCGCGGCGTCGGCACCAGACCGCGGCCCGCCCGAACAAGAAGCGGATCGCCCGTCACCTCGCGCAATCGCGCCAAGGCCCTGCTCATAGCCGAGGGGCTGAGCCGAAGCCGCCGGGCCGCGCCCGCGACGCTGCCCTCAGACAAGAGGACGTCGAGGGTCACGAGCAGGTTCAGGTCGGGCATCTTTGGCCTCGCAAGACATGGCGCCAAGCGCAACTACTAGATGACAACAGTGCGCGTTCCGCAATGATCTTCTGACAGCTAGGTGTCCATGAGCAACAACCAAGGAGACCAAGATGTCACCTCGCTGCGCCACCATACTGTTTGGATTCGTCCTCTCGGCCCTGATGTCACTTGTCGTGTCGGGCATCGCGACCTTACGCAACGCCGGCCTCGTAGACGAGTTCGTCAGTCATTGGCTCGTTGCCTGGCTTCCGTCGCGGTTCGACGCCTTCCCAAATGTTGTCGTCGTCGCGCCACTTGCGCGCCACCTCGTGGGAATGCTCATCAAGGCACAGGTCGCGCAGGTGCGATGATGTCGGAGACTGCATTTACACCCGAGGAACGGTACTGGCCGCGGCTTGCCGCATTGTCGCTTGCGATGCTGCTTCCCTCCCTGGCCACCAGCATCACGAACGTCGCCTTACCCCCCCTGGCAAAGTGGTTCGACGCGACTATGGCAGAGGTGCAATGGGTGGTGATAGTCTATCTCCTCGCTGTCACGAGCCTCATCGTCGGTGCAGGACGTCTCGGCGATCTCGTCGGGCGCCGCAGTCTGCTTCTCACGGGCATGGCGCTCTTCTCCGCAGCCTCGGCCATCTGCGCCCTGTCGCCCAGCCTTTCGATCCTGATCGCGGCCCGAGCCGTTCAGGGTGCCGGTGGCGCAGTCATGATGACGTTGACGGTCGCTATGGTTGGCGATCTGGTGCCGAAGGATCGCACCGGAAGCGCCATGGGGTTGCTCGGGACGGTATCGGCGGTCGGGACGGCGCTTGGTCCCACCATGGGAGGGGCACTGATCGCCGTTTGGGGCTGGCCGTCGGTGTTCGCGGTTCTGGCTGCCATGAGCATTGTGGCAGTGGTCGCGGGCCGCGCGCTTTTTCCGGCGGATGTGACGGCAGCGCGGCGGCCGACTGGGTTCGATCTGCCGGGCCTGGCATTGCTGGCGTTGTCACTCGGCACCTTTTCGGCAGTCTTCACATTGGGCGGCCGGATGTCTGGCCTCGCATTGCTTGGGCTTTCCGCGGCATCAGCCTTGGCTTAGTGGCCTTCGTCCTGACCGAGGCCCGGGCGCCGGCGCCGCTGGTTCGGCTGGATCTCCTGCGCGATCGCTCCCGCGGTACAGGCTTGGCATGCCTGATGCTGGTCTCGGCCATCGTGATGGCGACGCTTGTCGTCGGCCCGTTCTATCTGAGCGGAGTCCTGGGCCTCGACCCCGTCGAGACAGGGATGGTCATGTCGGTCGGCCCGGCCGTCGCGGCCGTGACAGGCATTCCGGCAGGTCGCCTTGTCGATCGGCTGGGCTCATTCCCTGTCATCGTCGCAGGACTTCTAGCGCTGATGATCGGGTCTATGTTGCTGACCATACTGCCGGGCCTGATCGGGGTCGGCGGCTACGCGGCAAGCCTCGTGATCCTCACCTTCGGCTACGCGATGTTTCAGGCCGCCAACATGACTGCCATCATGCAGAGGACAGCGAGCGAGCGCAGGAGGTGTCACTTCTGCCCTGCTCGGCCTGTCGCGGAACATGGGGCTCATCTGGGGTGCGTCCGCGATGGCGACACTCTATGCGACTGGGCCGTGCCTCGCCGAAGCAATCGGCTTGAGCGCGGGAAATGGCGCCGGGCTGGTCTCGGTCTTCTCGGGTGCGGCGTGCCTTGCAGGTATCTCGCTGGTTGCAGTCCTTTGGGAACAACAAGGGCGTCAGATTCCTGGGGAGTGACCTGATTACACAATTGGATCTCGGTCGCGTTCGGGTGATGGCGGGAGCGGACGCGACTGGATTTCCACGTTCTCTAGTTGAACTATTCCAGACCTGCAGTGCCGTTCGCGCCTCAATGCCGGCCTCCGAGCGGATTCCGGATGACCTGCTCTCATCTGCGCAGCCACCCCAAATGTAGAGACTCTGCGGAGAGTTGCAGGACGTTGGCCGTGACCGGAGCCCCCAAATGCCACAGGCCGCGGGTGCGGTTTGGCGCACGACGATGGTCTCGGGCGCCGGAGCTAGCTGGCCGAGGTAGCTGTGAGGTAGAACGGAGTTGTAGTGGGGTTGCCAGATTCGATGAACCCACTTCACATTCACAGTCCAACCATAAGCGCGGAAAAGCGCCCACAACCGGCGATAGCCGTAGCCGCCGTCGCGCGAGGTCAGATCGATGGCCGCACAACCACGAACGCATCATTGTCCGCCATCAGATAGAATGGGTGTCCGGGCGTGATGCGCCTTTGGAGGGTCCGGCTTATCTGGTTCAACTCTATGCAGCGTGTCTCTGGTTGGGTAAGCGACGCTGCTTCAGGGTCTGCTCCTTGATCCTTCTCCTTTCGATGAGAATGTCGCCGCCGCGGCCGAAGTTGACGTCGGCCGGGGTGAGGTTGCCGAGGCTCTCGTGGTATCGGCGATGGTTGAGCCTTACGGCGATCGGCCCGAGTTGGAGTTGCCAGATGCACTCGACACCAGTCGCGCTCGGCGATGAACCTCCGATCAATGCGACATCAGAACGGGCAGGCGGAGATCACGAAAGATGCCCTTCGTCGCGCCGCCGAGGATGAAATCGCAAATCCGCGAGTGACCAAATCCGCCCATCGCGAGCATCGAGGCCCCCGCATCCTGCGCCGCCTGCTGCAGCGCCTCGGCGATGCTCCGCTTCCCGAGTGCAACATCGCTGGGCACCGCAACGAAGCCGCGCTTCTCCAGGGACGCAGCCAAGGCCTGGGGGATCCCCTGCCCGGCGAGCGGCTTCTCGCCCTGCACGGTCAGAACCGTGATGCGCCCGCCATCGGGGAGCAGCGCCAGCGCATCCCCGAGGGCGCGGGCGGCGACCCGGCTGCCATCCCAGGCGATTGCGAGGTGGGCGAGCGTTTCGGGTCGGGCCGAGGGTGGCACGAGGATCGCGGGTCGCCCGGACCCGAAGACCAGGGCCTCCGCCATGTTCTGCGCCGCGATGCTTTCGCCGGACGACCAGGGCAGCAGGGAGAAGTCGAAATACCGCGCCTCGCCAGCAGCCGCGTCAAACGGGCCGCCCAGCACGACCTCGCGCTCCGTCAGCTCCAGGACGGCCGATGACCCCGCCTCCTGCGCGATGGTCCCAAGGCGGCAGGATTCGGCCCGGCTTCGCTCCTCGGCGTCGCGCGCCATCCCCGGAACGTCGAGCACCAGACCGCCGAGGGGCGAGCGCATCTTCGGGATCTTCACGGTAAAGGTCGTGACATGCAGCGCAGCGCCCAGAGGGGCCGCGTACTCCGCGGCGGCCCTGACCGCGTCCTCCGACACGACGTCGGGATAGGTGTTGAGGGGCAGATAGGCGATCGGGGTCTTTGTCAACCTGGCTCCTTTATCGAACCGTGTTTCGTCGCGAAGGCGCGAGCGGTTCGTCGACAGACGGTACGGATAGCGCAAGACTGGCCCAAGGAGCCCCCGCGGGAATTGATCCAAGTCAACAGGCATGAGGGCGAAAGCACGGGCAGCCGGCTCCGCCGCCAGACCGGATCGCGGAACGAGCGGATCGCCTGGCAGCGGCCGAGCTGGAGCAGGGCCAGTGTCGTGAAGACCAGCGTCGAGACCCGGGCGGCCTCGCCCGGTGTGAAGTTCCGTCGGCGGTTACCGCGCGGCACACCCAGGCGCCAACGCCGATCGTGATTAGGCCGATCAGGCTGCCGAGCCAGGCGACGTGGATCGTCATAGAACGGTTGAACACGGGCTCGCGCGGATTGTTCCGCTTTCAGCCTTGGAGTTCGGCACCTCGTGCGATCAGAAGATCAGTGGGAGGGTCGCGGAGCAGATCGGCAGTGAATGAACCGAGGCCGGTGAAGGACACGCTGCGGGTATTCGCGCCAACGGCGAGCAGGTCAGGCGAGAAGCTCCTGATCTCCCTGTGAAGGCCGGATGCCACGCTCTCGTGCACCAGATCGATCTTCGGCAGCGATTCCGGCAGACCTGCGGCCCAAGTCGCTGCCTGCGCGGCAGTTTCCCTTTCGACGGCACGGGCGTAGTCTGATGCTCTTCCGCCGGCCAGTCCCTCGAATGGCGCCATCCACGCATGGAAAAGCTGATATGTGGCCTCCGGAGCCAGGCGGAGTGCATGTCTGATGGATTGATGGCAGGCCTGTGAAAACGCGACGGGCACCAGGACGCGGCCATAGGCGCCGTGGACAGGTGCGACGACGAGCAATACCGGTTTGAGCGACCGGGAGACGACGCTCTCGACTGTCGTCGGCCTCAACCCGTCGAAAAGGCCACGGCTCCGATGCCTTCCGACGATAAGCAGGTCGCAGTCATCCGAATTCACTACCTCGATCAGTCGTGAGATCGGGTCGCCTCTTTCGACAGCGATCTCGTACGCCACATCCTGCCCAAGAGCCGCAGCGGAAGCCTCCAGATGTCTCCGGCTTTTGTCGGTGAGCTCGGCCACCAACCATTCGGGAGCGGAGTCATCAATGATGGAGATTATCGTGACTTTGGCACCCATCTCGGCCGCCAAGAGAAATCCGCGCTGCATGGCGCGATCCGAGCGTTCCGAAAGGTCCGACGCAATTAGGAGGGACTTCATGGGCATCGTTTCAATCCTTCTCGTACGGTTAGATACGGAATGGGTAGAAGCTAAGTCACCACGGCGTGGCCTCTCGAATTTCGCCAGATGTGAGTCTCTGTCGAAAAGCTCCTGACGAAACGGCCGGCGGTACGGCAAGCACGTCGCGATCCGCCTCGCGCAAGACGGCTTCAGCCACGCTGCCGAGAAAGAACTTGGCGAGGCCACTACGCCCTTGAGTTCCGACGACGACGAGATCCGCCAATTCTTCTCTTGCGGCCGACAGGATTTCTTCCGCTGGAGAGTTCCGTACCTGGCGAACATCCTGCCGGATCGATGGCCATTCGACCGACTTCACGAACGCCGATAGGTTGCGGGACGCCTCCTTTCGCTCGTCCTCGAGATAGGCCTGTCGCTCCTCCGTCGACATGGTGTGGCTCATGGCAAGGTGGAGCGCGGGCGCGTCGAAGACATGCAGGATCGAGGCCTTGGCGCCGCGCGCGATCTCGCGCACCGCGGAGGCCTTCGCCGCATGGGCGGCGCCCTCGGACATGTCCGTGGTCAGCATCACATGCCGATAGGCCCCCATGGGCGGCGCATTGACCATGAGAACGGGACAAGCGACGGAGCGAATCGTGCGCTCGGCCGTCGTTCCAACGAAGACGTCGCGCAGCGCTTGGCGCCTGTGCGGCCCAATGACAAGAAGGTCCGGGGCATCTTCCTCCGCCGTGCGCGCGATGCCGGCGAAAGGGTCCGCCAGAACGACTTGGGTCTCGCAGGCAGTCCCGTCGACGTTCTCCACCGTGTTACGCAACTCTCGCAGAAGTGCGGATGCCACATCGTGTTCAATGTCGACCATTTGGCGCGGCTGGTCATCGTCGACGACATGAACGATGGACAGAGAGGCGCCGAACTGCCGCGCGAGAAGCGTCGCGCGGCGAAGCGCGCGGTCCGACCGCTCGGAGAAATCCGTAGCGATCAGGATCTTCCGCATGTCGTGCTCCTCGTCCCGGCGCCATTGGCGGTGGCCACATTCAATCAGGTCGGCACGACAATTCGTTTGATCGAAATCAACTGAACTGCCCTGAAGTTCAGTATTCTGCGCCGAGCAACACCAAAAAGGCCGATCCGATGGCACGCGACGAGTATCAGACAGTTAAGGAGTTGGCCGATCGACTGAAGGTCAGCGAGGCGACTGTTCGCGGTTGGATCAAGGACGGCGAGCTGCGAGCGATCGAGATCGGCAAGGGCTGGCGGATCGCCGACAGCGATCTGAAGACCTTCCTGTGCAAGCATGCGACGCGGGCGCGGGAGACTACCGAGCGGGACCGCAGATTTGGCGCTGACGCCAAGGCAGGCCGCAAGAGCGGCGCATGATCGACGCCCTGATCCACTCGCCCTTCACCTTGATCCAGCTGACGCGCGCCGCGGGCTTCCGCGGATGGGTAGCCGTCGCATCGCAGCGCCCTCGCGACACGGAAGAGCTGTTCGGCGCCGGCGCCGACATCGTGTTGGAGCCGTTCCAAGACGCGGCTGACCGGGCTGTGGACCTGCTTTGCGGCGCCCCGGAAGCGGTTCGCACCGAGATCCCGTCGATAGTGACCGAAGAGAAGCAGGCATCCTGAACGCTGCACTGTGCTCCCTTCGCCATGGAGAGATTGAGAGAATGACAGAGACCCGCATGCTCCCAGGTTTCCATGCCCGGTCCCCCGAGGAGGTCCTTAGTCGCGCTCTCCCGCAGGGCGCGCCGGACTGACCACAGACGAGGCCGCCCGCCGGTTGGCCGAGCATGGACCAAACCGGCTGCCGGAGCCGCCGAGACGCAATTCGGTGCTGCGGTTCCTGTCGCACTTCCACAACGTGCTGATCTAC
>CAVOGP010000023.1:0-14558 GCA_963695425.1 uncultured Alphaproteobacteria bacterium
GCCGAGGCCGTCGAGGACGCGGCCGAGGAGCCCATGGCCGACGTTGACGCGCACGGCGTGGCCGGTCGCGATCACCGTCTGGCCCGGACCGACGCCGGTGGCGTCGCCGAGCGGCATCAGCAGGGTGCGTCCCTCGCGGAAGCCGACGACCTCGGCCTGCAGCCGAGGGCGCCCGGTACGGTGGCCCGGCAGGAGGATCTCGCAGCGCTCGCCGACGCTCGCCTCCGGGCCGCGGCTCTCGACGACGAGGCCGATCAGCTCCGAGACACGGCCGTTGAGACGGTAGGGGTCGAGGTGCCGCAGGCGCTCACGCGCCGGGGAGAGGTCGAACCGCCGTCATCGGGGCGGGAGCACGAGGCTCTCGTCGGGCGGTGCGACCAGCGCCTCGAGCACCCGGCCGAGCTGGCTCTCGAAGGTCGCGTCCACGTCGCCGGCCGACGTTTCGAGCACGCACGAGCCCGGCATGATGCGCGGGTCGTTGACCACCTCGAAGCGGGCGATGCCGCCCATCTCCTCGAGGATCGTGGGGGCGGCCTCGCGGCACGCGGCGAGGTCGATCGGGCTCACCCGGGCGACCAGTTGCGAGCGGTCGGCCGCGCGGCGGATGGCGCCCCGAAGGACGTCGGACACGCGGTCGGGGTTGGCGGCGACGTCGGCGCGCACGATGCGCGCGGCGATCTCGACTGCGAGGGCGGTGGCCTCGCGGCACCGCCGCCTCCTCGATGGCCTCGCGCTGCTCGGAGAGGCCCCGGGCCATGGCCCGCAGGGTGGCGAGCGCGTCGGCCACCTCGGCCTCGGCCTCGGCCCGCCCCTGGGCGAGGCCCTCCTGACGCGCGAACTCGCGCAGGGCGTCGGCCTCCCCCGCCGCCTGGACCATCGCCGCCTCGGCGTCCTCGCGGGCGCGCTCGGCGATGCCCTCGGGCGTCGTCGGGTCGGCGCGGCGGACGATGCGCGGTCGCAGCGGCACCGCGACGCTCTCGTCCGACATGCTCGACCCGCGCACCAGCGGGCTACGAGACAAGCTGGTCCTCGCCGCCGCGGACGATCACGATCGTCCCGGCCTCCTCGAGGCGACGGATGACGGCCACGACCTTCTGCTGGGCCTCCTCGACCTGCTTCACGCGCACCGGGCCCATGAACTCGAGCTCCTCGCGGATGTTGGTGGCCGCGCGCTCGCTCATGTTGCGCAGGATCGCGTCCTGGACCTCCGGCCCGACGCCCTTGAGCGCCATGGTGAGCTCCTTGGCGTCGACCTCGCGGAGCACCTGCTGGATGCTGCGGTCGTCGAGCACCGTGATGTCCTCGAACAGGAACATCATGCGGCGGACCTCGTCGGCGAGCTCCGGGTTCTGTCCTCGCAGCGCCTCGACGATCGTGCGCTCGGTCGCGCGGTCGACCTGGTTGAGGAGGTCGACCAGCGAACGCAGGCCGCCGGCCGAGGTGAAGTCCTGGGTGATGACGCTCGAGAGCTTGCGCTCGAGCACCCGCTCGATCTCCCTGATGACCTCCGGCGCGGTGCGGTCCATCAGCGGCGATGCGCATCGCGACGTCCGCCTGGACGTCGTCGGGCAGCGAGCTCACGATGGGCGGCGGTCTCCGGGGCAGGTACGCGAGGATCAGGGCGATCGTCTGGGGGTGCTCGTTGGCGATCACGTTGAGGATCTGCGAGGCGTCGGTGCGGCGCAGGAACTCGAAGGGGCTCACCTGGATGGCGCTCGACAGGCGGGCCGATGATCTCGTTGGCCTTGCCCTCGCCGAGGGCGTGCTGGAGGAGCTCGCGTGCGTAGTCGAGGCCGCCCTCGGCGATGTACTCCTGCGCGACGGCGACCTCGTAGAACTCCTCGACGACCGACTGCTCGCGGTCGGGCGGGATGTGGCCGATGCTCGCGATCTCGAGGGCGAGGTCGTCGATCTCCTCCTGGCGGAGGTGCTTGAAGACCTCGGCCGAGGCGTCCTGGCCGAGGCTCACCAGCAGGATCGCGGCCTTCTCGCGGCCGCTCATACGTGACGCCGGACATCAGCGCTCCACGAGCCAGCCGCGGAGCAGCTGCGCGACGTCGTCCGGCTTGCGCCGGGCGAGATCCTCCATCTGGGCCTCGATCGGGCTCTTGCGCTGGCCCTCGAGCTGACGCGCGGCGCCGCCGTTGGTCAGCTCGGAGACCGGCACCGGGCCCTGCTTGAGCAGCTCGGGCAGGGCCTTCTCGAGCTCCGTCTGGCGGCCGCGCAGCGACTTGCGGGCGAAGAGCGCCAGCAGCAGCAGGCCGATCGCCGCGCCGGCGGTCTTGGCCAGGTTCATGATGTTGAGGTCGCCGGCGGCGGCGGGCGGGTTCTCGGCGGCCTCGGCCGCGGCCTTGGCGGCGGTGATGGCGGTGCCGTCCTCGGCGAACGCGACGGTCTCGACGGGGACGATGTCGCCGCGCCCGGCGTTGTACCCGACGGCCGCCTTGACGCTCTTCGTGAGGGCCTGGACGTCGGCGGCCGGCACGTCGTCGCTCAGCTGCACCGCGACCGACTGGTTGACCACCGCGCCCGGGGTCTTCTCGATCTGGGAGCGCACGCGGTTGACGCCGTTGCGGGTGCTGTCCGAGTCCTTGGTGTAGTCGGTGGTGCCGTTGCCCGAGGTGGTGGCCGGGAAGGTGCTCCCGGCGGGCGTGTTCGCCGAGGTGCCGGTGACCGCGCCACCGGCCCCGCCGGTCGACTTGAGCGTCTCCTTGCTCGTCTCCGACTCGAGCGGGACGATCTTCTCGGTGTCGAAGGTCTCGCTGTCGGTGGTGACCTTGTCCAGGTCGAGCTGGGCGCGAACCTGGGTGACGGCCTTGCCCGGTCCGAGGGTGGCGGCGAGCATCGCGTCGAGGCGGCTCTGGACGCTGCGCTCGTAGGCGCCCTCGATGGCCAGGCGCTCGCTCGCGGCGCCGGCACCCGAGGCGCCGCCCGTGCCGCCCTCGAGGATGTTGCCCTGAGAGTCGGTGATCGTGACGCCCTTGGCGTCGAGTCCGGGGACGGCCATCGACACGAGCTTGGTGATGCCCTCCACCTGGCCGGAGTCGAGGTCCTGGCCGGGCTTCATGGTGAGGACGACCGCGGCCGTGGTGGGCTGCTGCTCGCTGGTGAACAGCTCCTCCTCGGGCATGGCGATCTTGACCGTCGCCGACTGGATCGGGTCGAGCCGGCCGATGGCCCGCGAGAGCTCGCCCTCGCGGGCGCGGACCAGGTTGACGCGGTTGGTGAAGTCGGTGGCGCCGAGGTTCGACTTGTCGAAGATCTCGTTGCCCACGACGGCCCCGCCGTCGAGAACGCCGGAGCGCGGCGAGGTCGATGCGCGCCTGGTCCACGTCGGCCGCCGGCACCTGCACCGTGCTGCCGCCGTCGGTGAGCTTGTAGCGGATGCCCAGGCTGTCGAGCTGCTTGGTGATGGCCGACGCATCGGCCGCACTCGTGGAGGTGGCAAGGGTCGCGTAGGAGTCCGATCCGGAGAACCGCATCAGGACGAAGATGCCCACCACGAAGATCACGACGGCGCCGATGAGCAGCCGCCGGCTGGGGCCGGTCAGGCCCTCCCAGAACCCCGTGACGTTCCCGAGCGCTCCCATGTCAGTGCCCCGTCCTGGAGGTCAGTCGATGATCCGGCCGCGAGAGTTCCGCGGGGCAGGGGCGCAGGAAGATCCCGTGGTGGTTCCCATGGGGTCAACCGAGGACCCAGCATCCGCGCTGACGTGCAGCGGGTCGGAGCGCGACGTGATCTCAGGACGGGGCACTAGACCTGCATCCGGGAGAGTTCCTGCCAGGCCTCGATCATCTTGTTGCGCACCTGCACCGCGGTGTTGAAGGCCAGGTCGGCCTTCTCCACGGCCACGAGGGCCACGGTGGGGTCGGCGAGGCCGCCGGTGGCGGCCTGCTCGCTGAGACGCTCCGAGCCGACGAGCTGGTCGTTGAGGCCCGAGACGGCGCCCGAGAGCATGTCGGCGAAGCCGCCGGCGGAGGGGGCGGGCGATGCCGCCGCCGCGCCGCCGATGCCGTCGGAGGCCGTGATCGGCCCGAAGGGCATCGCCCCGAGGGGCGCGATCGGGGGCAGCGGGGTCACGAGATGATCCGCAGGGAGTCGCGGGCCATCGACTTGGTGGCCTCGAAGGCGGTCACGTTGGCCTGGAACGCGCGCGTGGCGGCGACCATGTCGGTCATCTCGGTGACGGCGTTGACGTTCGGCCGGGTGACGTAGCCCTTGGCGTCGGCCTCGGGGTGCCCGGGCTCGTAGACGCGGCGCAGCGGCGAGGCGTCCTCGACGATGCCGGTGACGGCCACGCCGTGCAGGTCGGCCGCGCCGGCGGTGCTCTCGATGCCGGCCGGGCGGGGCAGCGCGAACTGCGCGCCACCGGGCGCCGGGGCCATCGTGACGGCCTTGCGGCGGTAGGCGTCGCCGACGCCGTTGGTGCTGTCGGCGTTGGCCAGGTTGTTGGCGATCACATCCATGCGGAGGCGCTCGGCGGCCAGGCCGGTGGCGCTGATCCCGAGCGCGGCGTACATGCCCATCAGTGAGCTCCTCGCCGTAGGTGGGTGGACACGGTCAACGGCCCATGATGGCCGTACGGAACTGCGCGAAGCGCTTGTCGAGAAGGGAGACGACGGTCTGATGGGCGAGCGTGTTCGCCGACAGCTGGGCCATCTCGTCGTCGGGGTCGACGTTGCTGCCGTCCACCCGCATCGTCGTGGTGTGAACCGACCGGACACCGGGCATGAAGTCGTTCGACCGCGCGGCTGGTGCCGCCGAAGGTCGGCAGCGAGTTCTCGCCGCGGCTGAGCCGCGAGCGGTCGCTCTCCACCGCCTGCGCGAGGGCCGCCTCGAAGGAGACGTCAACGCGCTTGTAGCCGGGCGTCTCCGCGTTGGCGATGTTGTTCGCGATCGCGGTGTTGCGGGCATTGTGGCCACGCAACGACGCCGTCAGGACCTCGGTGGTCAGATCGTCCGGGAACATCAGGCGGGGCCGAAGGGGTCGTTCGCGACCAGGGGGCCGACGTCGTCCATGAGGCTCATCAGCCGGTCGGGCGTGATGTCGAGCGCGGCGAGCGAGGCCGGGTCGATGCCGTACATGAGCCCGTCGGTGCCGAGGCCCACGCCGAGCATCATGCAGGCGGCGTCGGCCAGGTGGACGCAGTGCGAGAGGGAGGGCTTGAGGCTCGCCCCGCTCGGCGAGTGGTGGAAGCGGATCGCCTCCTCCAGCTCCGGCGGGAAGCTCCACGAGGAGGCGATCTGCGCGCCGAGCTCGGCGTGGTCGAACCCGAGCAGCTCGGCCTCGACCTCGTGGAAGGGCACCCTCCGCTCCTGCGCGATCCGCGTCACCTCGTCGAAGGCGTTCTCCATGTAGCTGGAGAGGATCGTCTTGCCGATGTCGAGCAGCAGGCCGGCGACGAAGGCCTCCTCCACCGGCGCGAGCTGCACCTCCACCGCGAGCCGGCGCGCCGTGAAGGCGACCGAGATCGAGTGGCGCCACAGCTCGCCCTGCTGCAGGCCGTAGCCCGGGAGGCTCCCGCTGAGGAGGCGCGCCGTGTGGCTGGAGATGGCGAGGCTCTTGATGGCGGAGAACCCGAGCATCACGACCGCCTCGGTGACCGTGGTGACCCGGCGGGCGTGCCCGTAGAAGGACGAGTTGGCGAGCTTGAGGATGTTGGCCGTGAGGCTCTGGTCGCGCAGCACCACCTGGGAGAGCTGCCCGACGGTCATGTCCTGGTCGTCACAGGCGGAGATGACCTCCTGGATGCTCGACGGCATCGGGGGTAGCTCGGCCACCGCGGCGGCGACCTCCGGTGCGGTGAGGCGTGTGATCAGGGCTGCCATGGGTGTCTCCGGGTAGGCGGTCGCTGCGGGCTAGGCCAGCGCGGTGGCGTGGGAATCCTCGTGCGCCTCGGCGCGTCGCTCGGCGACGAGGGCCGTCCAGGCCTCGCACAGCACCTGCAGATCGGCGATCACCTCACGGAGCGTCGGCGAGTCGACCGTGTCGGGGTCGAGGCGCCGCAGGACGTACTCGTAGATGGCCCCGAGGTGGCGCGTGATGGAGCCGGCGGCCGGGTTCAGGCCCCGGTCGAGCTCCTCGACTATGGCGCGGACGCGGCCCACGAGGCCGGCGGCGGTGGCGCGGTCGCCACGGATGAGGGCCTCATCGGCCTCGTTTCCGAACCGGATCGCACCCTCGAAGAGCATGAGGATGAGGTCCTCGGGTGAGGCGGACTGGACCTGCTCGAGAGACGGAGTGCTGTGCATCCTGAGAAGACCTCGCGGTCGAGATGGATGGTCACGCGGGGTTCCGTCCCCTATTCGCCGGCGTATGTCCCTGCCGACTCCCCGTATGTCTCGACCTGCGCGCGTCGTTCCTTGAGTGCGGTGGCCATGCTCCCGGGTCAGTCCGGGCCACGGCCTGGGCGCCGGGCCCTCGCCCGAGGTCTGCTCGGCCACGGGACGCGGGTCCGTCGGGCCGCGGGACCATCGGCCGGGGCGCGTGCATGGCGCGCCTCGACCGATGGTCGCCGCCAAGTCTCCGGGAGATCTACGGCATTACCGCGATGCAGGGACCCGAGCCGTCTGGGAGAGTCGCCGCATGACCGCGCCACGGCGAACGGCGATTGTCGGCGGGGGGGTCGTCCTCGCCGCCCTCGCGGACTGGATCAGGCGAACCCGTGCGGCGCCCGAGGAGCGGCGGCGAGCCCTGCCCGGCGACGACCTCGTCCCGGATCCGATGTGGCAGGCGACCCGGGCCATCACGATCGGCGCCCGCCCCGCCGAGGTGTGGCCGTGGTTGGTCCAGATGGGCTTCCCGACCCATCGAGCGGGCTGGTACACGCCCGCCTGGATCGATCGGCTCGTGTTCGGCATCCGGGCGCGGAGCGCGCGGCGCATCATCCCCGATCTCCAGCGGCTCGAGGTGGGAGACCGGATTCCCGACAGCGAGAGCGGTGCCTCGTACTTCACCGTCGCGCGCCTGGAGCCGCCGCATGCGCTGGTGCTCCGCTCCCACACCCATCCTCTGCCGATGTATCGCGACGTCAACTTCTCCTGGGCCTTCGTGGCCGGCGATGACGGGCGCCGGACGCGGTTGATCATGCGCGCCCGCGTCTCCTACGCGCCGGTCTGGCACCCGGCGCTCGTGCGATCGCTCATCGCCATCGGCTTCGGGGCCGGTGACATCATCCAGGCGGGCGGGATGCTGCACGGGATCAAGAGGCGTGCCGAGGGCCGGGCGACGTAGTCCACCCGACCGCGGGACGCGGGTCCACCCGGACCCGTGTACCGCGGGACCGGGCCGCCGACGGACGGCCCGGTCGCGGTTCAGGTCAGGAGGGCTCCCAGGCGATCAGGAACGCCGGCTCCGTGCGCACGCCGTCGGGCCTCAGCGGCACGACCCGGGCGGCGCAGGCGAGGCGGCCGCTCTCGGAGGCGGGCACCACGGCGACGAAACGCTGCTCGGCTCCAGCCGCCCCGTCGGGCTCCGCGGCGACGACCGAGCGGACCGCCACCCCCCCGCTGCCGTCGGGCGACCCCGAAACGACCTCCACCCGGACGTCCGAGGCCGAGAGGTCGCCGAGGGTGGCGAAAAGCTCCACCTCGACGTCCGAGCCGACGGCGACCGGGCCGTCGGCCTTCACCTCGCCTGCGGACGCTCACCGCCGGCCAGGCGGCGGCCATGCGCTGCCGCCACGCGGCGAGGTCGCGCGCGCCCGCTCCGGCGCCGGCCGACAGGGCCTCGGCGGCGCGGTGGGCCGGCAGATAGGCCCGCTCGGCGTACTCGCGCACCATCCGGCCCGTGTTGAACTCGCCTCCGAGGCGGCGGATCGAGGCGGTCATCATCCCCGTCCACTCGCGCGGGCGGCCCGAGGAGTCGCGGGCGTAGAAGGCCGGGATGACCTCGCGCTCGAGCAGCGTGTAGAGCGCCTCCGCCTCGACCGCGTCGTTCTCCTCCGGGTCCTCGTAGGCCTCGCCGCTGCCGATCGCCCAGCCGCAGTCGGGCGAGTAGCCCTCCGCCCACCAGCCGTCGAGCACCGACAGATTGAGCGCGCCGTTCACGGCGGCCTTCATGCCGCTGGTGCCCGAGGCTTCGAGCGGCCTGCGCGGGACGTTCAGCCACACGTCGGCGCCCTGCACCAGGTAGCGGGCGACGTGCATGTCGTAATCCTCGAGGAAGACGATCTTGTCGCGCAGCCGCGGGCGCTGCGACTCCTGGACGACGATTCGCAGCACCTCCTTGCCCGGCATGTCGAGCGGGTGGGCCTTACCGGCCACGATCATCTGAACCGGGCGCTTCTCGTCGCTGAGCAGGCGGGCGAGCCGGTCGGGGTCGCGGAACAGCAGGCTTGCGCGCTTGTAGGTCGCGAAGCGCCGCGCGAAGCAGATCGTGAGCGCGTCGGGACGCAGGGCCTCGCCCGCCGCGCGAGAGGCGATGCGGCGGGAGCCCTGGCGGGCGAGCTGCCTCTGGAGCCGCTCGCGGGCGAAGAGCACCAGCCGCTCGCGCCGCAGCTCGTGGACGCGCCACAGCTCGCCGGCCGGGATCGTCTCGGCGCGCTCCCAGACCGTCGGATCCTCCGGGCGCTCCCGCATGCCGGGGCCGATGTAGCGGTCGAGCAGCTCGTGCATCTCGCGGCTGAGCCAGCTCGGCGTGTGGATGCCGTTGGTGATGCTGCCGATCGGCACCTCTCCGATCGGCAGCGACGGCCACAGGCCCCGCCACATGCGCCGCGAGGTGTCGCCGTGCAGCGCGGCCACGCCGTTCGCGAAGCCCGACGTGCGCAGGGCCAGCGGGGTCATGCCGAAGTCGGTCTCCCCCGGATCCGGATGGGCGGCGAGAGCGCACAGGTCGTCCCAGGTCATGCCCGCCTCGGCGGCGATCGGCTCGAGGAAGCTGCGCGCGAGCTCGGGGTCGAAGGTCTCGTTGCCGGCCGGGACCGGCGTGTGCGTGGTGAAGACGGTCGAGGCGACGACCCGCTCACGGGCCTCGGCCAGGTCGGCCCCGGCCGCGATGATGGCGCGCAGGCGCTCGAGCACCAGCAGGGCCGAGTGGCCCTCGTTCATGTGGAACACGGTCGGCGTCATGCCCGCGGCCTCGAGGGCCCGACTCCGCCGATGCCGAGCAGCACCTCCTGGCGCATGCGCTGGTCGCGATCGCCGCCGTAGAGGACGCTGGTGATCTCGCGCGCCCGGGGCGAGTTGCCCTCGATGTCGGCGTCGAGCAGCAGAAGCGGAACGCGGCCCACCTGGATGCGACGGACGGCGGCGCGCACGTCCTCCTCCCCCACCCTGACGACCACGACCACGGGCTCGCCGTCGGGCCCGGTCTGGTCGGTCAGCGGAAGGTCCGACCAGTCGGTGGCGGGGTAGCGCTCGCGCTGGCCGCCGTCGGGACCGAGCGACTGCCGGAAGTAGCCGCTGCGATACAGCAGGCCGACTCCCACCAGCGGCACGCCGAGGTCGGAGGCCGACTTGAGGTGGTCGCCGGCGAGGATGCCGAGGCCCCCCGAGTAGAGCGGGATGCCGGCGTCGAGGCCGAACTCGAGCGAGAAGTAGGCGACCAGCATGTCCGACGCATCGGGGTGGGCCGGCACGAGCCAGCCCGGATCGTTGACGTAGGCGTCCAGGCGGCGCGCGACGCGCGCCACGCTGGCGACGAAGCTCTCGTCGGCGGCGAGGCGGTCCAGGCGCTCCTGCGGCAGGCCCCGCAGAAGGGCGATCGGGTTGTGCTCGAGGCGATCCCAGGCCTCCGGATCGAGGCGCGCGAACAGGTCGCCCGCCTCGGGGCTCCACGCAGACCAGACGTTCCGCGCGATCTCATCGAGCCAGGCGATGCGCTCGGGAAGCGCCGGATGGACGTCGAGTTCGTGGACCTTCATCTGCACACTCCTGGGATGACGGGGCAGGCGGCTGGGCGCGCGTCGGCCCACGGGCGCGACGGCGTCTCCCGGGAAGGGGGAAGCATAGGCGAGCGGGCATCGACGTCCACCCCCCTCGGATGGATCGCCTTCCCCGCCCCGTTGGCCGGAGACGGACGAGTCGGGCGGACGTCGCGCCGGCGCCGGGCGGCAGCACCCGGTGGCGGTGCTCACGCACCGATCCCCCGCATCGGCCGGCGCGAGGGACCCCGGGTGCTGCGGATCGCGGCGGGCGCGCGCGCCGGGCGCGACTAGCGGGAGCGATCGAGGTAGAGCGAGGTCCTGGAGAGCGGCCTGATGGGGGTTTTCCTGGCCGTCGACCTGGTGCTCTTCTACCTCTTCTGGGAGATCATGCTGCTGCCGATGGTCTTCTTGATCGGCATCTGGGGGGAGGCTGGCAGGCGAAAAGCCGCCATCAAGTTTTTCCTCTACACCCTGGCCGGCAGCCTGGCGATGCTTTTGGCCATGATCGCCCTCTTCCTGCTGCATGGCGAGCAGAGCGGCCACTACTCCTTTGCCCTTGCCGACCTGATGCAGACCCGCCTGAGCCTGACCCAGGAGTACCTGCTGTTCGGCGGCTTTCTCCTGGCCTTTGTCATCAAGGCGCCGCTGGTGCCGTTCCACACCTGGCTGCCGGACGCCCTCAGCGAATCGCCGGCCTGCGGCGCGGTCGATCTGACCGGCCTGCTGCTCAAAACCGGCATCTACGGGATGATCCGCTTCGCCCTGCCGCTCTTCCCCCATGCCGCGCAAAGCGCCCTGCCGCTGCTGGCCGCCGCGGCCCTGTTCAGCCTCTTCCATGCCGCCTGGTGCGCCTACCGGGAGGACAACCTCAAGCGCCTGCTGGCCTACTCATCGATCTCCCATCTCGGGCTGGTCGTCCTCGGGCTGGTCGCATGGAACGCGACCGCCTGGCAGGGGAGCATTCTGCTGATGGTGACCCACGGTCTCGTCACCGGCGCGCTGTTGGCCCTGGTCGCCATGCTCCGCAGCCGCACCGGCACCTGCAGCCTGGCGGAACTCGGCGGGCTGTGGGGGGCCATACCCTGTCTGTCGGCCTTGTTCCTCCTCTTTGCCCTGGCCTCTCTCGGCCTCCCCGGCACAGCCAACTTTGTCGGCGAGATCCTCGTGCTGCTCGGCACCTTCAGCGCCCAACCGCTCTGGGCGCTGCTGGCCCTCCCCGGACTGCTGCTTGCGGCCGCCTACCTGCTGCGCCTGATCCAGGGGACGCTGTGGGGACCGCCCCCGGCGGCAAGGACAGCGCTGGCGGACCTGACCGTTCGTGAGTGGCTGATCCTGGCGCCCCTGGCCCTCCTTACCATCTTCATCGGCGTCCATCCGGCGCCGCTGCTTGAGCCGCTGAACGGAGCGATCCAGGCCATTTTGGGAGGGCTGCCATGACCCTGCTCGACGTCATCGCCCTCACCCCGATCCTGGTCCTGGTCATGGGGGCCACCACCCTGCTGATGGTCGGCGCCTGGCATCATGAGCCGCGTCCGTTGATGGTCGGCGGCATTGCCGTCGCTTTGCTGGCCGCCTTGACCGCCGGCACCGGGGCTCCGACCACAACCGAGATCGCCGGGCTGTTCAGCAATTCGCTCTTCGCCCACTATTTCACCATTCTCTGGGCCCTGGTGGCCGCCCTGATCCTGATGCTGTCGCTGCGCTACGCCAGCGAGCGCGACTTTGCCGCTGGCGAATATGTCTCCCTGGTGCTCTTCTCGGCCGCCGGCATGGCGCTGCTCTCCGGCGCGGCCAGCCTGATCGGGCTCTTTCTCAGCCTCGAGTCGTTCACCCTGGCCCTCTACATCCTGGTCTCGTTCCACCGCAACAACGACATCGGCGCGGAAGCCGGTCTCAAGTACCTGGTGCTCGGCGCGGTCGCGACCGGTTTCATGGCGTTCGGCATCGCCCTGATCTACGCCGCCAGCGGCACCTTCCACCTTCCCGAAGCCTTGCAGGGGTTGCAGATCGGCGAACAGCTGCGCCCCTGGGGACTCCTCGGCTGGGGGCTGCTTCTCGTTGCCATCGGCTTCAAAATCTCCCTGGTGCCGTTCCACCTCTGGACCCCCGATGTCTACCAGGGGGCGCCGGCCCCGGTCACCGCCCTCCTCGCCACCGGCTCCAAGGGGGCGGTGTGCGCCGCCATCACCCTGCTGCTGGCCGGCAGCCCGACCGCCTGGCAGGAGTTGATTCCGCTCCTTTGGCTGCTGGCGCTGGCCACCATGCTGGTCGGCAGTTTCTGCGCCCTGGTTCAGGAGAATTTCAAGCGCCTGCTGGCCTACTCCTCCATGGTCCACATGGGCTATCTGCTGATTGCCTTGCTGCCGGGGAGTACCGAGGGGTTCAGCGCCGTGGTCTTCTACCTGACCGTCTATACCGCTGCCAGCCTCGGTATCTTCGGCGTCATCGCCTCCCTCAGCAGTGCCGACAGCGAGCCGCAGGAGCTGGCACTCTGGCGCGGCCTCGGCATCCGCTATCCGGTTCGCGGCGCAGTCATGACCCTGTGTCTCCTCTCCCTGGCCGGCATGCCGCTGACCGGCGGGTTCATCGGCAAGTTCGTCCTCTTCCATGCCGCCATCAAGGGAGGCTTCACCGGCCTCGCGCTGGTCGGCATCCTCGCCTCGCTGATCTCCTTCGCCTACTACCTGCGGGTCGTTTTGCTGTTGTACCGTGACGACGAAGCCGCCCCGGCGCTGCATGCCGGCACCGCCGCCGAGCACGCCGTGCTGCTGGTTTGTGCGGCAGCGGTCCTGCTCCTTGGCCTCTATCCCGGGCCGCTGCTCGACCTGGCCACCGCGCTGATCCCCTGACCTGTTTTGAGGTGACCCCATGAAATCTATCGACGCAAAGATCGCCGCCTTCCTCGCCGCCCCGGCTTTCGGTGTGGCCGGAGCCTCGAAAAACCGCGACAAGTATGGCAACAAGATCCTGCGCTGCTACCAGATGAACAACCGCAAGGCGGTGCCGATCAACCCGGTGGAAGCCGAAATCGAAGGGGTGGCGTGCGTGAAAGCGGTCAGCGACCTGCCGCCGGATGTGACCAGCCTCTCGGTCATCACCCCGCCGCAGATTACCGACAAGGTGGTGGAACAGGCCATCGCCAAAGGGATCAAGCACATCTGGATGCAGCCCGGCGCCCAGAGCGCCGCGGCCATTGCTGCCGCTGAAGCGGCGGGGATTGATGTGATTGCCGATGGGAGTTGCCTATTGGTGGTGCTGGGGTACCGGGAGCACTGAGCTGTTCCTGGGCTGTAAACGTAAGAAGGGCCGGCGATTGCCGGCCCTTCTTACGTTTAGTAACATCTTCCTTATAACAGCTAGATCGTCGGTGGGTCTTGAGTCACATCGAGATTGATCGCCGCATCCAACTCCCCAAAAGTATGGCTTGAGCCATCGACCCATCCCAACTGCCCGCCAAGACCATCGATGGTTACTTGAGTGGCATTGTTGATGGTCAACTGAACATCTCCGCCGATAACGTTGATATTGACATCCACATTAAGAGGATCTCCATCCAGCACATCGTAAATGTGAAGGGTATCGCCTTCCGCGATGCTAAAGCTGGAGAGGGTATCACTCCCCTGATCCCCATTGGCGCTGATGGCAAAGATATCGGCACCATCACTGCCCAGAATGGAATCGCTGTCCATTGTCCCGGTCAGCAGGAATCCGCCACTATCAGTCTGCTGGTCACCTTCGATGTGGACGGTCAGCACATCACTCGTCGAAACATCCCCGTCGCCGTCGATGACCGCAACATTGAAACTGAGATTTTGATCTGCATAAACAACACCGTAGTCAATGCTGATTCCGGTGAAGGTAAAGTTGGCACCATCATCCGAGGTATAGGTCCCTGCTGCGTTATCGACTGCGAACGGTCCATCCGCCGCCGTCATACCGGTGAACACCAGCTTATCGAAGCCCACATCGCCGTCAGGGTCAAAAGTAAGAGACTGGCTGGCAGCGTTCAACAATACATAGCCGCTGTCCACAAGATTCGCTCCATCGAAGGCTTCCCATTTGACGACCAGTTCAGGATCGCCGACCGCCCTTTGCGTATCGATATCCATGCTCTTAGCCAACCCATCCAACAGTTCAAAGGTGATGACTTCGCCGCTGTTGTAATGCTGGTTGTCGACACCGATACCGCTTCCCGATGCGTTGATGTCGGCGCTGCCTGTAATTTTGACCTCGGCATTGGTTTCATCAACCGCTTGCATATTCGCCCGCTGTGAGCCCCAGTCAGACGTCTCGGCATCGTAATAGAGGTAGTCGAACTTGCCGGCATCGACAGATGTCAGGTCGGCGTTGATCGGTGTTCCACCTGGTGGGGTGATCAGGTCAAAGGTATAGGTGCCGCTGGCATGAAGCTGGAGGGTGAAGTATGTGCTTGAGTCAACGTCCCAAGTGGCCACCAACAGCACCTCGCCTGCACCGATAGTTGCAGAAATCCCGGCGGGCAGAGTGTCTCCCATATGGTAATAGTCGTCAGGAAACACCATCAGGCTCTTCTCCAGTCAGGGTATATCCGCCAAACCCGTCGGCCCCGGCGGCAAAGACAAGTTGACCGGTCAAGGTGGAAGGCTCGATGGTCATCACGGCCTGCTCGATTGAGGTCAGAATTGGCACGTCGTTCTCAATGGCGATGG
>CAVOGP010000024.1:0-7976 GCA_963695425.1 uncultured Alphaproteobacteria bacterium
GATAGCTGTCGTGGTTGCCGAACATGAAGGCGGTCGGCAGGCCGGTGGCCTCCAGCGCGATCAGCGCGTCGATCACCCCGCGGCTGTCGGGGCCACGGTCGGCGTAGTCGCCGAGAAAGATCACCAGCGGGTGGGAATGCGGGCGCGCGGCGAGATCGGCGCGGATGCGCGCGAGCAAGCCGATGAGAAGATCGAGGCGGCCGTGGATGTCGCCGATCGCGTAGAGGCGGCGGCCTTCGGTCAGGTCAGCCATGGCGCCGGTCTCCGGTTGCGTTGGCCCCGCGCGCCACTTCAGGGCAGCTGCATGGTGGCGATGAAGGCAACGAGGGCGGTGATCCGCTCGCGCACCGCGGCCTCGCGTACACCGGGTTCCTGCGCCAGGCCCGGCGCAGGCTCGCTCTCAGCCATGAACCGCGTCCCCCAGGCCGGCATCTCGCGCGTGCCATGGACGCTGGTCGAGCCTCCGCCCTCGATGATCTCGTAGAGCAGGCCGCTCGGGAAGACCCCGCCATTCGCCCGCTGGATGCCGGCGAGGTCGGGCGCGGTCAGGTTCACAGGGCGGGCAACGACCCCGTCACCCTTGCCGGAGGCCCCATGGCATCTGGAACAGACTTCCGCATAGTCGCGTTGCCCCGACGAAATCTCCTGGGCAGATGCGGGCCCCGCGGCCCCCGCAAGAGCAAGGGTAACGGCAAGGGGCGCGAGGGGCAGATGCATCATCGCCGGTATCCTTCCGTCTTTCGATAGGGCCGGTTGGGATGTGGCGCCGAACGCGGTCATCTGCAAGCAGACCTAAGCGGCGGGGCGCTCGTCAGCTCACGGCCCCTGCAAGGTCGAGATGTATTCCGTCAAGGCCAGGATGCGGCTGCGGATGAAGGCGTCGCGCTCGGTGGGATCGATGCGGAAGTCGTAGAGCAGATAGGCATCGACCGTGTAGCGCTCGCCCCAGGCCGGCATCTCCGGCGTGCCGTGCGACGCAATGGCGCCACCGGACTGCAATGATGTCGTAGACGCGGGCGAACGGGAATACGCCGCCATTGTCGCGCTGCAGCCCCGTGAGGTCGGGCGGCGCCACGGTCAGGAATTGGGCGATGACGCCATCACCCTTTCCCGATGTGCCATGGCACTGCGCACAATATGCGTTGAACTCGATCCGTCCCAGCCTAGCACCGTCCTGGGCCGCCGCGGGCAGGGCACCGAGGAGCCCTGCCAGAAGGACTGATGCGGTCCATTTGGTCATCATCGCGCGTGCCTCCTCACCGATCCGTCCCGGCTGCGCCGGGCCTCTTGGGAGAATATGGCGATCGCCCGTGATGGCCGCAAGCGGGCTATACGGGCGATCCGCCGCCGGGACGCGCCGGTCCGTCCGTTTACTCGACGATCTTCGACACCACGCCGGCGCCGACGGTCCGGCCCCCCTCGCGGATGGCGAAGCGCATCGTCTTCTCCATGGCGATCGGCGTGATCAGCTCGACCTCGATCGTCACGTTGTCGCCGGGCATCACCATCTCGACGCCTTCGGGAAGCTTGATGCTGCCGGTCACGTCGGTGGTGCGGAAGTAGAACTGCGGGCGGTAGTTGGCGAAGAACGGCGTGTGGCGGCCCCCCTCGTCCTTCGACAGGACGTAGACCTCGGCGTTGAACTTGGTGTGCGGCTTGACGCTGCCCGGCTTGACGATCACCTGGCCGCGCTCGATGTCGGTCGACGCCGCGCAGCAGCAGGCCGACGTTGTCGCCCGCCCGGCCTTCGTCGAGCAGCTTGCGGAACATCTCGATGTCGGTGCAGACCGTCTTCTTGGTGTCACGGATGCCGACGATCTCGACTTCCTCCATCTTCTGACGATCCCGCGCTCGACGCGGCCGGTGGCGACGGTGCCGCGACCGTCGATCGAGAACACGTCCTCGACCGGCATCAGGAACGGCTTGTCGATCGGGCGCTCCGGCTTCGGGATGTAGTCATCGACGGCCTCCATCAGCTTGGGGATCGACTGCTCGCCGATCTCGGGGTCGCGTCCTCCAGCGCCGCGAGCGCCGAGCCCGTGACCATCGGGATGTCGTCGCCGGGGAATTCGTAGGTGCTCAGGAGGTCGCGGACCTCCATCTCGACCAGTTCGAGCAGCTCCTCGTCGTCCACCTGGTCGGTCTTGTTCAGGTAGACCACCAGCGCCGGCACACCGACCTGGCGGGCCAGCAGGATGTGCTCGCGGGTCTGCGGCATCGGGCCGTCGGCGGCCGAAACCACCAGGATCGCGCCGTCCATCTGGGCGGCACCGGTGATCATGTTCTTCACGTAGTCGGCGTGGCCCGGGCAGTCGACGTGGGCGTAGTGGCGATTGTCGGTCTCGTATTCGACGTGCGCGGTGTTGATGGTGATCCCGCGCGCCTTCTCCTCGGGAGCGGCGTCGATCTCGTCGTAGCGACTTGTCCTCGCCGAAGTACTTGGTGATCGCCGCGGTCAGGGTCGTCTTTCCGTGGTCCACGTGACCGATGGTGCCGATGTTTACGTGCGGCTTGGTCCGCTCAAACTTCGCCTTCGCCATGGTGGCCTCTTTCCCGTTCCATCTGCGCAGAGTTTTCGGGGCCATTCGGATCCCGGTCTGCGGTGCGCGCACGAGGTAGTGATAATCGAATGCAAACGCAAGGACCGCGGCGCCGCCACCGATCCCGGCGGAGTCACGCTGGCGGCGAGGTGTCCTAACGCTTCTGTAACGCCTCGCCAGCGAGATGAAGGGCGCGGCCAGCCCGGCCGGCGGCGGAGGAGACCAATGGGCCCCGTGATCGCGGATGTGACCGCTTCCCTTCGCCGCCGCGCGCCGGTCGTCTGGCTGACTGCCTCCGCCGGGTTCGGCCTGGCCGCCCTCGTGCTGATGCTGGCCGGAAGCGCCTGGCCGCTGCCGGTTCTGATGGCGGTGGTGCAGGCCGCCCTGCTGGCGATGGGGGCCGTCGGCTACCTGAGAGGCGGCCCGGCGCAGGCGGGCGTGCAGGATCGGACCACGCCGCGCCGGTAGTTCCGCGGCGCCGCTCACGCCGGGCGGCTACTGGACGAATTTCGGCATCAGCCAGCGCGGCAGGGCCAGGATCGCGTCCGGAACGGCGATGATGAAGAGCAGCACCACCAGCATCGGCAGGAGGATGATGGCGACGTCGCGCAAGGCGTCGACCATGCGGATCCTGCCGATGGAAGCGGCGATCAGCAGGCAGAGGCCGTAAGGCGGGGTGACGAGGCCAAAGGCGAGGCTCATCACCCCGATGATGGCGAAGTGGATCGGGTGCATGCCCACGCTCTGGGTGACCGGGTAGAGCACGGTGCCGAGGATGATGATCGCCGGAATCGCGTCGATGAACATGCCGATCAGCAGGAAGGCCAGCGCCACCATGATGCCGGTCCCGAAGACGCCGAATCCGAGCGCCTCGATCTGGCCGACGAGGGCGGCGGGGATCTTGAAGTAGGCGAGGCACCAGCCGAAGGCCGACGCGGTGCCGATGCAGAACAGCGAGATCGCGGCGAAGCGGGCGCTCTGGTAGAAGATGCCCGGAAGCTCGCGGAGCCCGACCGAGCGGTAGACGAGCACCCCGATGAGCAGCGAGTAGATCACCGCCACCACCGAGGCCTCGGTCGGGGTGAAGAAGCCGCCGACGATGCCACCGACGATGATGATCGGCGTCATCAGCGCCAGCGAGGCGCTGGCGGCGGCGACCATGAGCTGGACGAAGGTGGAGCGGACGTAGACCGGATAGCCGCGCCGCTTGGCGAAGATGTAGACGGTCAGCATCTGCGAGGCCGCGATCAGGACGCCGGGCAGCACCCCGGCGAGGAAGAGCCCGCCGATCGAGACCGACATCAGCCCGCCCCAGACCACCATCAGGATGGACGGCGGGATGATGACGCCCATGACGCTCGAGCACGCGGTGATCGCCACCGCGAAGGAGGTGTCGTAGCCCTGTTTCTGCATCTGCGGGATCAGTAGCGATCCGATCCCCGCCGCATCGGCCGTCGATGAGCCGGAGATGCCCGCGAAGAGCATCGAGACCACAACGTTGACGTGGCCAAGACCGCCGGGCAGGTGGCCGACCAGTCCTTGGGCGAGCCGCACCAGCCGGTCGGTGATGCCGGCGGCGTTCATCAGGTTGGCGGCGAGCAGGAAGAAGGGCACGGCGAGGAGCACGAAGGCGTTGTAGCTCTTGAACATCTCGCGCAGGAGCAGCGATGGGGTCAGCCGATCCTCGATGAAGAAGACCGGCACCACGGCAAGCGCCAGCGCGAAGGCGACCGGCACCCGCAGGATGACCAGCACGGCAAAGACCCCGAAGAGGATCGCCGCGACCTCACCGGGGCCCATTGGCGCTCCCGGTCCGGAAGGCCGTGACCTCGTCGTAGAGCTTCTCGACAATGAATGCCGTCCAGGTCAGCCCGGCAAGCGGCCAGGCTATATATATGGAGAGCATCGGCAGGCCGGCGATCTCGGACTGCTGGCGCGCGCCGAGGATGGCAAAGTCCCAGCCGTAGCGGACGAAGGTCAGCGCCACCGCCAGGATGGCGAGCTGGGTGACGATGGTCATTGCCAGCTCGACCCGGGGATTGCTGCTGTGCGGCAGCACGTCCACATCGAAATGCGACCCGTCGCGCACCGCGATCATCGAGCCGATCAGGATGATCCAGACGAAGCAGAACCGGGCGATCTCCTCGGTCCAGATGTACCGCGGGATGATCCCGGTGTAGCGGCTGAGGATCTGCATGGTGACGGGGACGACGAGTGCTGCCATCAGCACCGTCAGCGCGACCTGCAGCAGCCGGTAGTAGCCGTTGAGAAGCGCCCGCACCCGCGGCCCTCCGTTCGCATGGTTCCGGGGCGGGGCGAGGAGGCGGAGGCCCGCCTCCCGCCAGCGGGGTCTACTGCACCGCCTGGATCGACTCGAGCACCTCGGTGGCGCCGAGTTCCTCGGCGTAGGCCCTTTGCACGGGCGCGGCCAGTTCGAGGAGCTTTGCGCGATCGGCGAACGCGTGGGTCCTGAGCAGGCCCGCGTCCTCCATTGCCTTCAGCTTCTCGCCGTCCTGGCTCGACTCGGTGTCGCGGCCGACCTTGCCGCCTGCCATGCCGGCCTGAAGGATGCACTCCTGCTCCTCCGGGGTGAGCCGCTCGAAGGTGGCGTTGGAGAAGGCGATCGGGCGCACGGTGATGGCGTGCTGCGTCAGGGCGATGTCCGGGCCGACCTCGTAGAACTTCATCGTCTCGATGCCGGCCGCCTCGTTCTCGGCAGCGTCGATCACGCCGGTCTGGATGGCGTTGTAGACTTCGTCATAGGCGATGACCGACGGCGCGGCGCCGATGGCCTCGAAGATCTGGGTCTGAATTGGCGCACCCATGACGCGAATCGGCAGTCCGGCGAGCTCGTCCATGTTGGTGACGGGCCGGTTGACGATGAGCTGGCGGGTGCCGCCGCCGGCGTAGCCGATCAGCCGCACATTGGCCTTGGCCAGCACGTCGTCCGCCAGCGGCGCCATCGCGTCGCTGTCCATCACAGCGTTCCAGTGGTCGAGGTCGCGGAACAGGAACGGCATGTCCATCAGCGGCGCCATCTGGCTGAAGGTGGACATGTGCGACGGGCTGACGATGGCGTAATCCACGGCGACTCCCTGGCTCATGTTCTCGAAATAATCTTTCTCGAGGCCGAGCTCGGAGTTCAGATGCAGGTCGAACTCCAGCGAGCCGCCGGAACATTCCGACGCCACCCGCTCGAACTCGCGCAGGGCCTTGGTGAAGGCGTGGTTCTCGTCGAATTGCACGGCGCCGACAAGCATGGTGGCGCCGGAGGCGGTGGCGGCACTGACGGCGACTGCGGCGCAGCCGAGCACGAGGCTCCGGAACAGTTTCATCGGTATCCTCCCTTTGCGGCCTCACATCGCCCTATTGTTGGACACAGGTTCACGGCCGTGTAACAGAGTGTGCGAAAACCCGGGCACTTGTCCAGCCGCAACACCGATGACGGGCCCCAATACCGGATCCGGTGTCCTCGTGCGTCGGATTGCCTTTGAGGATCAGGGCTTTGCCTGCCTGCCGGGAATTGCGGTCGGCCTCGGCGTTATGCGGTTGACAAGCCCGAGACCCGAGCCTAGGTTCCGCGCGCTCTGGAGGGGGTCCCTTTCGGGCGAATGCCACAATCTGGCGGTTCAAGACTCGGGTGTTCCACCCCAGTCCTCTGGAATTCAACCGTGACGGCGCCGGTTCGGGCCGGTCACGGTATGTTGGCGTTGGGCGCGAGGGCGTCGGGCGCTGCCACGAAGACGGTGTAGACGGGGTTAGGACGAGAATGCCCACAATCCAGCAGCTGATCCGCAACCCGCGGCAGCCGAAAGTGAAGCGGTCGAAGTCGATGCACCTGCAGTCCTGCCCGCAGAAGCGGGGCACTTGCACGCGCGTCTACACGACGACGCCGAAGAAGCCGAACTCGGCCATGCGCAAGGTTGCCAAGGTGCGGTTGACCAACGGGTTCGAGGTCATCAGCTACATTCCCGGCGAGAGCCACAACCTGCAGGAGCACTCGGTGGTGCTGATCCGCGGCGGTCGTGTAAAGGACCTTCCGGGCGTGCGGTACCATATCCTGCGCGGCGTGCTCGATACGCAGGGCGTGAAGAATCGCCGCCAGCGCCGGTCGAAGTACGGCACGAAGCGTCCGAAATAAGGAACTATTGAGATGTCGCGACGCCATAGCGCCGAGAAGCGCGAGATCCTGCCGGACGCCAAGTATGGCGACGCGGTGATCTCGAAGTTCATGAACAACCTGATGCACGACGGCAAGAAGTCGGTCGCCGAAGGAATCGTCTACGGCGCGCTCGCCCGTGTCGAGGCGAAGGCTCGCAAGGCCCCCGCGGAGGTCTTCCACGAGGCGCTCGACAACGTGAAGCCCTCGGTAGAGGTCCGCTCGCGCCGGGTGGGCGGTGCGACATACCAGGTGCCGGTCGAGGTTCGCCCCGAGCGCCGCGAGGCGCTGGCGATCCGCTGGCTGATCAAGGCCAGCCGGGCGCGCAACGAGACCACGATGGAGGAGCGTCTCGCGGGCGAGCTGCTCGATGCCGCGAACATGCGCGGCTCGGCGGTGAAGAAGCGCGAAGACACCCACAAGATGGCCGATGCCAACAAGGCATTCAGCCACTACCGCTGGTAAAGCCAAGTTTCAGGACTACTAAGATGCCCCGCGATTATCCACTCGACCGCTACCGCAACTTCGGGATCATGGCGCATATCGACGCCGGCAAGACCACGACGACGGAGCGTATCCTCTTCTACACCGGCAAGTCGCACAAACTGGGCGAGGTGCACGACGGTGCTGCGACCATGGACTGGATGGAGCAGGAGCAGGAGCGGGGCATCACCATCACCTCGGCGGCGACCACGACCTTCTGGGAGCGCACCGAGGACGGCACCACGCCGGAGACCCCCAAGCACCGCTTCAACATAATCGACACGCCGGGCCACGTCGACTTCACCATCGAGGTGGAGCGCTCGCTCGCCGTGCTCGACGGCGCGGTCTGCGTGCTGGATGCCAACGCCGGCGTGGAGCCGCAGACGGAGACCGTCTGGCGCCAGGCCGACCGTTACGGCGTGCCGCGCATCGTTTTCGTCAACAAGATGGACAAGATCGGCGCCGACTTCTTCAACTGCGTGCGCATGATAAAGGACCGCACTGGCGCGATCCCGTGCCCGGTGCAGTTGCCGATCGGCGCCGAGACCGATTTCATCGGCCACGTTGATCTGGTCACCATGGAAGAATGGACCTGGACAGGCGAGGATCTGGGGGCCACCTGGACCCGCCAGCCCATCCGTGCGGACCTGAGGCCCATGGCCGAGGAGATGCGCGCGACCATGGTCGAACTCGCCGTCGAGATGGACGACGCGGCGATGGAGGCCTACCTCGAAGGCGAGGAGCCGGATGTCGCGACGCTGCGCAAGTTGATCCGGAAGGGCACGCTGGAGATG
>CAVOGP010000025.1:0-7788 GCA_963695425.1 uncultured Alphaproteobacteria bacterium
GAGGCCAGACGGGTGGCGCCTAAGGACCTCCAGCGGATGCAGGAACACGCGTTCCAGCGCCGCGATCGGGGTCTAGGGTGAAGGGATGGTCCAGCGCACGAACGCACCCGCGCGACTTGGCGGGGCGGGCACGAAAGTGCTGGTGTGACGAAGGGAGAGGTCGTGAGTTCAATCCTCACTGGCAGCACCATTTTCTCGCTCCCGGGCCGTAGGCCCTCCGCGGGGGCGGCGCTGGCGCCGGGTCGCATTGCTCCCTGATCGCCTGCGGCGATGGAAGTGTTCGAACAAGCCCACTCTTCCATCATTACTTCTGCGCTCCCGGGCCGTAGGCCCTCCGCGGGGGCGGCGCTGGCGCCGGGTCGCATTGCTCCCTGATCGCCTGCGGCGATGGAAGTGTTCGAACAAGCCCTCTCCTCCATCATTACTTCTGCGCTCACGGGCCGTAGGCCCTCCGCGGGGGCGGCGCTGGCGCCGGGTCGCATTGCTCCCTGATCGCCTGCGGCGATGGAAGTGTTCGAACAAGCCCTCTCCTCCATCATTACTTCTGCGCTCACGGGCCGTAGGCCCTCCGCGGGGGCGGCGCTGGCGCCGGGTCGCATTGCTCCCTGATCGCCTGCGGCGATGGAAGTGTTCGAACAAGCCCTCTCTTCCATCATTACTTCTGCGCTCACGGGCCTTAGGCCCTCCGCGGGGGCGGAGCTGGCGCCGGGTCGCATTGCTCCCTGATCGCCTGCGGCGATGGAAGTGTTCGAACAAGCCCTGTCCTCCATCATTACTTCTGCGCTCACGGGCCGTAGGCCCTCCGCGGGGGCGGAGCTGGCGCCGGGTCGCATTGCTCCCTGATCGCCTGCGGCGATGGACACAGCGGCATGACCCCCGAGACGACTTGCCCCTGGCACCGATGGGCACAGCGCTCGTCTGCTCTGATGGAGCCGCGCTCGCGCATTCGGGACTGCGGCGGTGGCGAACTGTTTGAGGTTGAGGTTGGCGTGCGGCTCGACTAGGCTCGGCAGCGGTAGCGCGGGGGCTGCTTCTCTTTCGGACACGGCACGGGCGTTGCCCTGCCAGGGATACACGGAGAGTAGCGCGTGAGTATGAGTGCAATGCGTCGGTGCCTGAATGGCTGGTTCCCGACCAAGACCAGCTTCGGCAAGCAACAGGTGTTGGGGACCGCAAGGGCGGGAACGCTGACAGGCGGACGACGCCCATGATGGCCCACAGACACACACCGGCAGCGCCGAACCCCAGCACCGATTTCGGACGAGAAATGTACGTGGCGCCGCCATCGGCGAACCTGAAAGGGGCGTTCCGCGCACATGCCGCGCAGATGGGTGCTGTCGACCGCCTCTGGCATCATGCCATGGCCGGGCTGATGGGGCTTTCGGGCGGGCTGGTGCTGGTCATTCCGGCCGTCCTGTGGATCACCGGACATCTGCCCTTTGGTGGCGCCTCAGCGCCCATCGCCGCCGTTCAGGCCGTTGCGCCAACGAAGCCCGAAGTCACCGACCCACCGGTGATGCGGGTGAGAACCATTGGCGTCGAGGCCACCGATTCCGCTAGCACGACCCCGAAGATGTGGGCCAGTTCGACAGCATCTCTCGTGCCGTCAGCGACAGCGCAGAATGATGCGCAACTGAGCGCGGCACGCGATCACGTCCGCGCCGGCAACATCACGGCTGCGCGCAAACTGCTCGAACGGCGCGAGATGACCGAACGGGGCGATGCACTTTTCCTTCTGGCGGAAACCTGGGACCCCAATGTGCTGGCTGCCTTGGGAATCCGCAGTGCTACGGCCGAGCCAAACACGGCCCGCAAGCTCTACGAGGCGGCGGGCGCCAAAGGTATCGCTGCGGCGCGGCAACGGATCGAGGCGTTGCGCTAGGCCGCCGGTTCACCTCGGACCACAGACAAGGAGACAGCTCATGATCACGGCCATCGTTCGTTTCAAGCTGCCCAAGACCGTCGACCTTGGTGAAGCGCAACGGCTGTTCGAAGGCTCGGCGCCCAAATACCGCGGCCTCGCCGGGCTCGTGCGCAAATACTATCTGTTCGACGCGGCGTCCCATACCGGTGGCGGCGTCTACCTGTGGGAAAGCCGGGCGGCGGCGGACAAGGTCTATACGGCGGAATGGCGCAAGATGATCACCGAGCGCTATGGCGCCGAACCGGAGATCAGCTATTTCGAGAGCCCTGTAATCGTGGACAATACGGCAGCAGGACGGGCGGAAGCCGCCGAATAGCTCCCGGCGCGCATGAGCGGCCGGCGGCCACCGACTGCCGCTCCAGGAAAAAATACCTCCGGATGTGATAGGCCCGCGTCCAGGTGCCTCCCTAGCGGCGCCCCCTCCCCGCAGCCAGCCATTGTCGGCCAACGGTCAACGGCGCATGCACTATCAGCACGAGCGGTTTCCTTTTGTCAGGCCAGCCGAGCTCGACGGGCACAGCCTGCATGTGCCCGTTCTGATCGTCGGGGCAGGACCGGTCGGCCTGGCACTGGCGATCGATCTCGCGATGCGAGGCGTCAAAAGCGTCATCGTCGACGACGGGGACAGCGTCTCGGTCGGCTCGCGGGCGATCTGCTGGTCGAAGCGGACGCTCGAAATTTTCGATCGGCTCGGTGTCGCCCAGCGCATGGTGGACAAAGGAGTGACCTGGAAGGTCGGGCGGCTCTTCCATCGCAACAACGAGGTCTACGCGTTCGACCTGTTGCCGGAGGCCGGCCACAAGCATCCCGCCTTCATCAACCTGCAGCAGTACTACGTTGAGGAATACCTGATCGATCGGGCCCGCGCGCTAGGCGACAGAATCGACATCAGGTTCCACAGCAAGCTCGTGGGACTCGAGGCGGGCGGCATTGGCGTTCGTGCCGAGATCGAGACGCCTGAAGGACGCTACGGTCTCGCGGCCGACTGGCTGGTGGCCTGCGACGGCGTCAGGAGCACGACGCGGGGCCTGCTCGGGCTCGATTTCGTCGGCCAGACGTTCGAGGAACGGTTCCTCATCACCGACATCGAGATGAAAGCGGATTTCCCACCCGAGCGCTGGTTCTGGTTCGAGCCGCCGTTCCATGGCGGCCAGTCGGCGCTGCTGCACAAGCAGCCGGACAACATCTGGCGGATCGACCTACAGCTCGGGCCGGAGGCCGACCCGGAGGTGGAGCGACAGCCGGACCGCGTCATCCCGCGCATCAAGGCGATCGTCGGCGAGCGGCCGTTCGCACTCGACTGGATCTCGGTCTATTCGTTCCAGTGCCGCAGGCTCGAACGTTTCGTGCATGACCGCGTGATCTTTGCCGGCGACAGCGCGCACATCGTGTCGCCGTTCGGGGCGCGCGGCGGCAACGGTGGCATCCAGGACATCGACAATCTCGGCTGGAAGCTCGCGGCGGTTCTTGGCGGCCAAGCGGGCGAGGCCCTCATTGCAACCTACAACGAGGAGCGCGTGCGAGGTGCCGATGAGAACATTCTCAATTCGGCGCGCTCGACAAGCTTCATGACGCCGAAGTCGCCGATGGAGGAGATGTTCCGCGAGGAGGTTCTGGCGATGGCGGAAAAGGAGCCGTTCGCGCGCCGCCTGGTGAACTCGGGGCGGCTATCGCTGCCGTGCTCGCTGGCCGGACTGAGGCTGCAATCACCCGACGACCCGGCCTTTGATGGCGGGCTCGAGGCGGGCAGCCCCTGCCTCGATGCACCAGTCACGGTTGCCGGCTGTGACGGCTGGCTACTGGACACGCTCGGGGGCAGATTTCTCGTGCTGAGCTTCGGGCAGCCTGCCGATGTGCCGGACGGCCTTGCGCAAATGGTAGTACTGCCGGCCGGCAGCGCGGCGCCCGTTGCACCGGGGCACGTCGTCGATCGCGAGGGACTGGTTGCGGCGCGCTACGCCGGGCGGCCGGGTGCTGCCTACCTGATCCGGCCGGACCAGCATGTGGCCGCCCGCTTCGTTGCGCCGACGCGGGAGAAACTGGCGACGGCAATGGCTGTTGCGCTTGGGGGTACGGCGCCATGAGCGAGGGCAAGCTCGACACCGGCTTCCGCCTGGGGACTGGCGGCGATGATGTCTATGCGGCGTTGATCGAGGCCCACAAAGGGCTCGATGCGGCCGGGAGCGCCCGTCTCAACGTGCGGCTGGTGCTGCTGCTCGCCAACCAGGTCGGTGATGCGCAGGCGGTGCTGGAAGCAATCGCCAAGGCGCGCGACGGCGTCGAGCGCTCCGGATAAACTCGGCGGTGCATCGGCGGCCTTTGCGAGCCCGGGTTGCACATGATCATTGGCACCCCCGCGTCACCTCCGCTTGGCACGCTGCCAGCGATGACATTTGCGTGTACTGGCCTGCGGACGTTGTGCGCGCGGCCGCCACCGTCTATGCGCGGTGACAACCGGGAGGGCGCGTGAGACCAGCAGACGACAACACCGGCACGAATTTCGCCAAGACAGGCCACAGCGTCGCCAGCACCATGCTGCTGCTCGCGACTGGCCTCGTTCTGGTCTCCAGTCAGGGCGTGATGGCCTACCTCTCGCCCGGTTGGTCGCAACCGAGCTTCAAAACACTGTCCGACATCTTACCGCTGGTGACGTTGCTCGGCGGGCCGGCGCTGCTCGGACTGGCGGCAGCGACGGCGCTGGCGCGCCAACGTGTATCGACGGTGGCTGTGCTCGGGATCATCGCCGTTGGTCTGGCAATGCGGGCGTTCTGGTATCGGCGTGCCGGTGGTCATCGACGACGACTATTTCCGTTACCTGTGGGATGGGGCGATGGTGATGGCGGGCGAGAACCCCTACGCTACCGCACCGAAGGCGTTCCTCGACGGGGCCGCGCTGCCCGCCGGCCTGGTAGAGATTGCGGATCGCGCTCCAGGCGTTCTGGCTGGCATCAACTTTCCCGAGCTGACGACCATCTATCCGGGGACGGCGCAGATCGGCTTCGCTCTGGCGAGCCTTGTTGCGCCGCTGAAGCTCGACGGCCTCAGGCGGTTTATCTGCTGGGCGATGCGGCGGCGGCTGGCCTGATCTGGTTTTTGCTCTCAGCAACAGGACGTTCGCCGCTGCTGGCAGCGCTCTACTGGGCCAATCCGCTCGTGGTCTGGTCGGGCCATGGCACGGTGCATACGGAATTGCTAATGGCGCCGCTGGTGCTGGGTGCGTGCCTCGCTACCTGGCGGGGCCGTTCGCTCATCGGTGCGGCGCTGTTGGCGCTTGCCGTCGGCGTCAAGCTCTGGCCGGTGCTGCTGGTGCCGCTGCTCGCCCGCGTCACGCACGCGCGTGGCGGCACCTGCTCAAGGCCGCGGCGGTGTTCTGCGTGGTCTCGGCTGTCCTGCTGGCGCCATTGATCATCTCGGCGCTTGCCGGGCAGAAGTCGGGGCTCGTCGCCTATTCGGAGTATTGGTGGGTCAACAACGGGCCGTTCTCGTGGATCAGCTGGTGGATCTACGAGGCGACGTCGGGGGCGCGGCAGCGCAACGGGTGCTGCGCGCCGTGATCGCGATGGCGGTCGGCAGCTTGCCGTCTGGCTGGCGCGACGGCCGGCGCAGAGCCTCGAGGGTCTGCTCGGCACGGCGCTGGCGATCGCCGCGGTGACGTTCTACGCCGCGCCCGCGCAGTTCCCCTGGTATGCGCTCTGGTTCCTGCCGCTCGCCGCCGCAGTCGACTACCGCCCGCTGCTGCTGGCTTCGGCTACGCTGGCGATCTACTATATCCCAGCCGCTGGCCAACCAGGGGGTGGCGTACGCCACCATTACGGATGGGCGTTCCTGCATGCCCTGCCGGTGTGGGGCTGGCTCGCAATGGCAGACGGCGCGCGGCTGCGCGCGCTGCCTTCGAGCGAGGCCATTCGACGACGCACGGACGTGCTTCGCCGCGATGACTCCGGCCTTGTGTTTCGCCTTCGCCGCGAAGAAAGTCTGGATCGCCGCCTGCGGCTCGCCCGTCTTGTAGGCATCCGAGAAGGCGTCGATGCCCGCATAAATGCCCTCGTCGACCGAAACCCGCTCCCAGCGGTTCATGAGAGCCTTTTGCGTGCGCACGGCCGTGGGGTGGCCTTGAGCAACAGCGCGATCCAGTGCTCGACACCAGCGTCGAGGGCCGCCGGTGGCGCAACCTTCTGAGCGAAGCCCATGGCCAGGGCCTCGCCGGCGCCGAAGGTTTCGCCGGTGAGCAGGATCTCGCGCGTCTTGCCCCAGCCGATCAGGCCCGGCAGCAAGGCCGCTTCGATGACGGACGGCAACCCCATCACGACCTCGGGCATGCCGAGCACCGCTCCTTCGGCCACGATACGCATGTCAGCGGAGGCGGCGACCTCGAGACCGGCTCCGAGGCAGAATCCGTTGACCCTGGCGATCACCGGCACCGGGCATTGGCGGATGGCCTTGCAGGCCATATGCAAGCGGGTGATGAACAAGCGACCACTGTCTGCACACAAGCCGCCAAGCTCGTTCAGGTCGGCACCGCCGATGAACGAGCGCTCGCCTGCTCCGGTCAGCACGATCGCGCGCAAGCTCTGGTTCGCGCCAGCCTTCTCGAAGGCGCTTCGCGAAGAGCGACAACCAACGGTGTCGACAGGCAGTTGAGGCGCGCGCTCGTTGTTCACGGTCACGGAGGCGACGCATGCGCTGGCGCTGCGCTGTTCGATCTTCACACTGACGCCTGGTTCGGACATGCTGGGTCTCCGTTCATGTTTCGCGGCCACACTGGCAGATTGTGCGATGACGCTCCAGAACCGCGTGACACCCGAAGGCGAGATCGTGGCCGTGGCCGCGCGCGGCGACATGATGGGCAATCGCGGCGGCGCGTTTCATGATCGCACACGCCAGCTTGGCCGCAGACGATGGGCCTCCGCGCAGTGGATCTGCTGTGTGCTGGCCTTCAAAGGTCGCCGGCGGACGGTCATGCAGCCCGGCCGCTACACCGAGCTGTTCTTCCTGGACGAGGCGACGGCTCTGGCCGCCGGACACCGACCGTGCTTCGAGTGCCGGCGACACGATGCTATACGATTTGCCGAACTTTGGGCGCGTCGCCTGGGCGCGGATGGGCGCGCCGCAGCCGGGGAGATGGACAAGGTGCTGCATCGCGAGCGCCTCGGCGCGGCTGGGGTCAAGCGCACACACGTGATGGACTGGGGGAGCCTGCCCTGCGGCACGTTCGTGCGGCTGCCGGACGGTCCGGCGCTGCTGGCCGGCACTCAGGTGCTGGCGTGGTCCCCCTCCGGCTACAGTGGCGCGCGACCACGCCCCCGGAGCGGCGAGGTTGTCGTCTTGACGCCGCCCACCACGATCGGCGTACTGAGGGAGGGCTACCGGCCCGGTCTCCACGCTTCCGCCCGACTTGCGGTGTAGCCGACGGCGATCTTTCTCGAGGGGAATTCCAGGGTATGACTCGTTCGACGCTTCGCAGAACACTCGGCTGGTCATATGTCCTGCTGGGGCTGGTGCTGGCGGTGGCATTGGTCACGCGACTGGCGGGCCATATTCCGGGGGTCGCCGGCACCGAGCTCGAGGGTCTGGCGACCAGCATCTATGATTACCTGAAGGACATGTCGCTGGTGTTCATCACGGTGGTGGCAGCCTACCTCGCGGGTGTCTACCAGAAGCGGCAGAGCTTCATCGATGCGCTGAAGGAGGAATGGCGCGAGATCGTCCACGCCAAGTCGGAACTGTTTGCCTATACGCAGTTCGAGGCGCCAGCGCGGGACGACTACATGCGGGCCTTTCTCGCAATCTCCGAAACTCTCGATAATATGCGAACGGTCTATGCCAACGTGGGGGAGACAGAGGAGCTGATCGGCCTTTATCCG
>CAVOGP010000026.1:0-88764 GCA_963695425.1 uncultured Alphaproteobacteria bacterium
TTTGCACGGTGATCGCGCGACGACGAGAAGACGAACGATGGCACCTGCTCGCCGTGCGCGGACTACCGGGCAAGCATTGGCTGGAACTGGTCTTGCCGCGTCTCCGCGCTTGTCGAAGCGGCGCATGCCGAACTATGGCTCGCGCAGCGAGTCTTCGAGAGGACCGGCATGGCGGAAGGGGCAGGAGCATCGCGAGGGGCGAGGAATCCTCGCGCTCACCGCCGAGATCGTCGCGGCGCATGTCGGCTGGAACGCCGTCGCGCGTGCCGAGCTTCCCGCGCTGATCCAGTCGGTGTTCGAGACGCTGCACGGCCTGGCGACGGACGCACCGGCGGCCTCCGTTGCTCTGACGCCGGCGGTGCCGATCCGCCGCTCGGTGACCGACGCGCACATCGTCTGCCTCGAGGACGGCCGGCAGTTCAAGATGCTGAAGCGGCACCTGATGAGCGAACACGGGCTGACGCCCGACCAGTACCGCGCCAGGTGGGGTCTGAGGGCGGACTATCCGATCGTGGCGCCGGACTACTCAGCGCAGCGCCATACGCTGGCGAAGCAGCTCGGCCTCGGCCGCAAGCCGGCGCCGTCGCCGAAGAAGCCGAAGCGCCGGCGCAGAACCGCCGCCTGACGCCGGGTGACGCAGGCGCTGACGCTCAGGGGTCGAGCACCAACCGTGCCGACAGTAAACGCCTTTGCCCGGCGAGGCGGGGCACGCTAGACCTGTCCGATGCTCAGGAAGCACGTCTTCCCGATTGCGACGATCTACGTTCCGTCCAGGCGCGCGAAGACGCTGGACGCGGAGAAGGTCGGCCGGATTGCCGAGAGCATTCTGGCGGAGGGCCAGAACACCCCGATCCTGGTTCGCGCGGATGGTGACCGCTATGTGCTCATCGAGGGTCTCCACCGCCTCGAGGCCCTGAAGGCTCTCGGGGAGGAGACCGTCGAGGGCCACATCGTGCAGGCGCGCAAACACTGACGCGACCCAGTTCACGGCCCCGGTCCGAACCACCTGAGCTTCATGGCGATGCCGGTTAGCAGCGCGATCGGCATGCCGGTGGTGATGTCGGGCGTGTACCGGCGGTTTCACCGCGGTGCGTCGCACGAACTGGATGTACTCCAGCAGAGGCTGTATGTCGTGGATCGGTGAGCACGCCGTCCTTCCCGCCAAGCCCGACATCCGAGAGCGCCCGTCGCGCGCCTTCCTCGGCGGCGCGGGCCAGCATCGCCTCGAACTCGGAATCCGACATGCGGGTGGGATTTCCGCCGTGATGCGAAGGTGTCATGGGTATAGTCCTCCGGCTCGGATCAGTTGGAGCGAGAGCGGCCGTAGCTGAACCGCCGTTGGCACAGGCGGCGTCAGAAGTCGGTCTCGAGGTAGAGCCCGGAGCAGTCGAAGGCGGCGGCGGCAGCCGGCGGCGCTGCAACTGGACGACCTGCTCGAAGGGTTTCCGTTGGAGTGGGAGGGGCAGATCTGGATTTGTTCCCTACAGCCGATTACTTTCCATCATCTGACGCTCCCGGCGCGAAGCGCCCCGCGCCGCTCTTCCAGTTCAGTGATGCGTTTTAGTTCCTGCATCGCAGCGCCGAAGGCAACCCAGTCGCCGCGCGCGAGGGCCGCCTCGGCCTCGCGGAGCCGGTTGCAAATCTCCGTAATCTGCCCCGATCGAACCGTTGTGGGTCCCGATGTCGACGACGCGCCCGTGAAGAGCACCTCCAATGGGCGGTCGAGGTCAGCCCCATCGCGACCCTGTCCCCCTGGGCAGTGATCACCCGGTTGAGCTGCGGCAGATCGTTCTGCTCGGCCACGAGATACACGGGTGAATGATCGATCGGGATCACCAGCAGGTTGCCCCGGAGAGCCCGCAAGCCGCGCTGGTCCCAGAGTGAGAGCTGTCCGAGATCTCGGTATTCTGTTGGATTAATGCCTCGACCTGCATCGGTCCGTAGACGAGGCGCTCCGTCGGGAGCTTGAAGGCAACGAGCCTGCTGTAGTCCGGGAAATCGGACCGGGCCGCGACCCAGGTGATCAGGTTGTGCTGCCCGTGCGGCGTCATCCAGCGTGGAACATGAACTCGAGCCGGCTCTCACCGAGAAGTCTAGTGAGGACGAAGTAGGGCTGGAGCCGCCCCCGGACCTCGCGATGATCGGACGCGCACGTCCGAAACACTCTTAGCTACTCGCTAGCCCCAGAATCCGTTCAGAGTGTTCCGCAAGTGCCACGAACCCAGAAGACCCGTGGACAGTACCCGTGCCGCAGCGCGTCTCACCGGCGAAGAATGCTTCCAGAGCCTCCAAATCGCGGCATCTGGTTTGCATGACTGGGAACTCTCTGCGTCGCCAGAAACTTTCCGAAGAGGTTCGCCGTCAAATTCTTGACCTGATCTCAACAGTGGGGCCGTGGGCCTCGGTAAGTACCCTGCCCTCGGACGGTGAAGCTGAAGTGGAACGTATCGGGGTCGGCCGTCCAGCCATCCGAGAGGCGATGCAATCACTGGAGGCGGTAGGCCTCATCGTAGATTCGGCACGGTGGTCGGGCACGCGTGGCCGAGACCTTGGGATTGGGCGGAGGTCCTGACTCCAGGTCAGCGAGACCAGTGGCACGTCTCGCCCACTCGCCGGCTTCGCTGGAAAACCTGAAAAACCCCGCGCGCCACCTTCGAACACCGGGATGGCGCGGATCGCGGCGGCCCGCCAGCATTCGGCCACCGAAATCGAAAGACTGGCACCAGCTCTTGCGGCGGTCCCGTGCGCCGCCGATCCGGTGCGGTTTGCGCGACCTCGACGGGCGCTTCCATCGCGAGATCGCCTCCATCAGCGGCAATCCGATCTTTGCCGCCCTCATCGACGCCCTGTTTCGCTGGCTCACCGACTTCACGTCGATCTGGTCTCCGTCCCCGGACTTGAACAACTCACTCTCGCGAGAGCATCGCGACATCCTCGATGCGATCGCTCGCGGCAACGCCGAAGCCGCTGGCGCCGCCATGGGTGACCATCTGATGCGCGCAACGAGCTCTCGACAGTCCCACCGCTCTCGGGGCTGACCCTGCCCTCCGGCAACAAGAGCGTTGCCCGGATGCGTCAACTGGTATAATGAGTTTGTGAACGACGAGGGACAGAATGCCGAGCCATCGCTTGGTCGAAACGGCAGGCCGACGCAAGCGGGCCGGTCGATTTGACGGCGGGGGCGCTCAGGGTCGAGTACGCGGACAGGCGTCCTGCGAGTCACATTTTCGGAACCGAAGTGCTTCGCGGCATCGCCTGCCCAATACGCGATCGCGACTGGCGTACCCTTGCCGTCGCCGAGACCGGCGAGCGCAAACGTTTTCGGCAGCAGACCGTCTGCGGCATGTCCGCCACTTCGTCACCGCCGATGGAACCCTCGCCGGATTGCTTTCGGTCGATACCGTCATCAGACGCCGCTCGAGCCGACCTGACCGCGCAGGTCGAGATCGCCGTCCAGCGAATCCATCGAGGTTAACCGCGCCGGTTTCGTGCTGCTGCACCCAGCCGGACTGAGCGGCGCGCCGCTCGAGGTCCGGCATTCGGACGGTGGCGCCGAAACGAGGACGTTTCCCCGATCGGATCAGCCGAAGTCAGCCGGCGTTCGACATGTGTCGGCCTTCGCTACGCCAACGCTGGCGTCGAGGTCGACATCGTCATGGAAGGCGAGGTCTTCGAGATGGAGGACCAGCGCAACTGGACGGATGCATCGTTCAAGACTTATTGCCGACCGCTGGCCCTTCCTATCCCCTATCGCCTTGAGCCTAGTACACCAGTCCGCCAGACAGATTCGCCTAAGCCTACGCCGGACAAGCACCCCGGTTTCCGCGGTGGCCTCATCGGGGGCGGTTGAGGCGACGATGCCCCGCATCGTGCTGGCGCACGAGCCGGCGCAGCCCAAGGACGCCTCGCCCGTCGCTCTCTCCACCCTGGCCATTGACGGGCTGCTCGTTCGGGTGGATGCCGCGGGCCCGGGTACTGGCCCGGCTTCCCGTCGCGGCTCCGGTCACTCTCGAGATCGTCACGGACGCGGACGCGGCCGCCGGCATCGCGGCGGCTGCAGCCGCCTGTCGTTCGGCCGGCCTTAGCCCCGGCGGGTGGTCGCCATCCCGCGCGCCTATCTGTCGAGCCATCAGCCCCAGGGCCCATGGCCGGACGACCGGCGCCCCGCGACCTCGTCCCACTGCTGCGATCGGCCTTCCCGGCGGCGGAGATCGGCGGCGGCGTGCTCACCAATTTCACCGAATTCAACCGCTGTCCGCCAGACCCGGCAGCGATCGACTTCGCGACCTTCGGGACGACCGCCATCGTGCACACCGCAGATGACCGCTCGGTGGTCGAAACGCTGCGAGGCGCTGCCGGCGGTTTTCCAGAGCGCAAGGGCCCTCGTTCCCGGCTGCGCGCTGCATCTCGGGTTGATCTCGATCGGCATGCGCTCCAACCCCTACGGCGCGGCCGTTCGCCAACCCGGACAGACGCGCGCATCGCCATGGCGATGGCTGACCCGCGGCAGGCCACCGACTTCGCCGCCGCCTGGGCGGTCGGCGCCGCGGCCGCCGCGGCCCGAGGCGGAGTGGCGAGCTTCGCGCCGGCGATGACCGCCGGCCCGCTCGGCCTGGGTCGGGACGGTGCGCCCTGGCCGCTCTTCGAGGTGGTCGCGGCCCTCGCGGCGCTTGGCGGCGAAACGGTCGAGGTGTCCGGTGGCCCGGGGGGTCCCGTGGTATTCGTGGCGCGGCCCACGGTGTCGCCGCCGATCTCGGACCGGCTCCGGATCGGATCGCCGGACGGGAGATCGCGCCGATGGGCTTCACGATCCTGGCAGCGGCCGAATGACGGCGTTTCGCGGTGCGTTCGTCGGCCGCGGCTTCTTCCCAAACCACATGCATGGCTGGGCCAATTCGGCCGGCGCCGAGATGGTACGCGGTCTGCGACACCGACCGCGGCACGAGCCGCGTCGATTGCGGCTTCTCCCGGCTGGTCCCCGGATCCCTTCCGCAAGATCTTCGCCTATGTCAGGGCCCGGATGGCACCTCGAGCTCACCGAGGCTGCCGGATACGCCTCCACCGGTACGGGCGTGCCGCGGAGTCCGACGGTGAACCTACCGTCCCGACGGGATACCCGGCCCTGGCATTTGTCCAGGACTCCGTCGGCTTTCGAGGCCCATGTGGGGGTGTTGAAGGGCACCGCGGGCGCAGCGCTCCGGCCGTCCCAACCTCGAGATCTCGCGATCGCCCTGGCCCGCTACGGTCCGCCGCGCGCGGGAGTCCGTCGACCTGGCCGCCTTCGTCGCCGGAGGGTGCCGGCGATGAGGCCGCATCGAGGCCGACTATCCTGATCGGACGGCTTTTCCGGTGGCCGAGGCCGCCGAGGCCATGGCCGGCGAACAGTCCTCTGGCACGTTCCTGCCCGTCCCGGGAGATGCCGCGAACTCGAGGCCCGCGCCGCGGCCCAGGTCATCGCGATCGACGATCTCGGTCACCGTCGCGGCGCCCTCGCTGCCCGGCGCCGGCCGGTCCGACCAGTCGCGACCGTCGGCCCGGGTGACGCTCTCCTGACCATCGGCAACATGGGTCCGCCTGCCGAACTGATCGCCGCGGTTCCCGGTAACCTCTTCGAGCTCGAGCAGTCTCGGGCCTTCGTCTGCTCGACCTGCTCTGCCGGAGGACTCGCCACGGCCAACCCCGGCCCAGCCTTCGGCGTGGAGGGCACACGGCGGCGGCCGGTGTCGAGGACCGGCCGTTGGGTGAGGCGCTATCGTCAAGCCCTGGTCGGTCTCGCCCGGAGGCCACCGCCTCGCTCGTCGCCGAGCTCTCCCGTCCGGCTCGATCTTCGTGAAGGACGACGAGTTGCAGGGCGACGGTGCCGATCTGTCCTTCTCGAAGAGCGCCCGCGCGGTGATGGCGGAGATCGACCGCGCGCCAACCGAACCGGGCACAGGTTCATGTTCGCCTTCGACCTCACCGGAGAGATCGACGCGATCCACCGCCGCCACGACCTCGTTCTGGAGCTCGGCGGCACCTGCGTGATCGCCGACCGCGCTCGGCGTCGGCCTGGCGGGCTTCCTGGCGCTGCGCCGCCACTTCCGCGCCCCCGATCACGCTCACCGCAACGGCTGGGGCACCCTATCGCGCGCCCCCGGCGCTCGGCTTCGCTCGTCGCTGGGCGAAAATCTGACGTCTTGCAGGCGCCGACCACATGCACGTGAACGGACACCCACAACGAGTTCTGCGAGCCCGACGACGGCGTCATCGCCTCGGCCCGCTCCTCCTCGCTCGATCGCTTCCAGCCGTGCAGCGGGTGATGCGGGTCTTTTCCTCGGGCCAGTCGGCGGCCAGGTCTGGGACACCTTGCCGCCCTCGGCTCGGCCGATCTGATCTATGCGGCCGGGGGCGGGATCATCGGCCATCCGGGCGGCCGAAGCCGACCGTCGCCCGCGCTGCGCGAGGCCTGGACGCGCTATTGCCGGAGAGTCGGCCGGCGAGCCGGGCTCCCGATCGCCGAACTCGCGGCCGCTCTGGGGAAGTTCGCATGAGCTCTGGACGCCCTCCCCACCGACCGCCCGGTTATCGCCTGGGTATGCCGACGACTTCACCGGTTCGGACGAGTCATGGAGGTCCTGACCTTGCTGGCCTCCCCGCGGTGTCTTCTCAACCGCCGACGCCCGCGATGCTCGCCCACTTCCCGGATGCCCGCGCCATCGGCCTCACCGGTGACGCCCACCCGCACGTGGGACTGGATGCGGACAAAGCTTCCCGCCGCATCCGCCACCTTGTGCCGCCCTTCAAGCGCCCGTTCTGCACTACAGGTGTTTCGACCCTCGACAGCGCACCGGCGGTCGGGTCGATCGGCGCCGCCGCCGAAGTCGCCCTTGCCCCCGGCGAGCTCGCCCCGATGCTGGTGGCCGCGCCCGAGATCGGCCGCTGGCAGGCCTTCGGAACCCTCTTCGCTCGCGCTGGCGACGGCATTTATCGCCTCGACCGTCACCCGACCATGGCGGTGCACCCGGTCACGCCGATGACCGAGGCCGACGTACGCCGCCACCTTTCCGCGCAGACCGGGCTTCGCGTCGGGCTGATCGACCTCGTCGAGCTGAAGGCCGGGCGCGGGCCGTCGCGCTTCGCCGAGGAACGCACGGCCGGTGGGGGCATCGTCGCCATCGACGTGGTCGACGACGAGACCCTCGCCGCTGCCGGTGCGCTGATCTGGCAGGCGGCGCCGGGCTTGCGTCATCGGCTCCCAGGGAGTAGAGTATGCCCTAGTCGCGGCCTGGAAGGCAGCGGGCCTTCTCGCCCCGCCACCGGATGCCGGGCCGCTCGAATCAGTCGAGCGCATCGCCGTGGTCTCCGGCTCATGCTCGCCAATCACCGCCGCGCAGATCGACCGGGCGGAGGCCGCTGGCTTCGAGATCGTCGCTCTCGACCCGTGCGCCGCCGAATGGGAATCCGCTCTCGTTCGCGCCGGCGACGCCGCCCTCGCCGCGCTCGGGCACGGCCGCTCCACCCTCGTCGCGACCGCCCGTGGCCAGGGCGATCCCACCGTGGACGGCGGCGAGCGTGTCGGCGCCGGGCTCGGCTGCGTGCTTGATCGAGTGATCCGCGAGGCCGGCCTCACGCGTGCCGTCATTGCCGGCGGGGACGCCTCAAGCCATGCCGCCCGCCGCCTCGGCCTTATCGCCTTGACCGCCGAATCGCCGATCGTGCCCGGCGGCGCCCTCCTGCGCGGCCATCGTGCCGACGACACCGGCCTCGAGATTGTTCTGAAGGGCGGCCAGATGGGACCGCCCGACTTCTTCGTCCGTGTCCGGGACGGCCTTGGAGCCAGAGGCGGCGCAGCCGCCGCGTGAGGAGGAACGCATGACCAAGATCGCGCTAATCGGTGCCGGCGGCAAGATGGGGGTTCGTCTCGCCACCAACCTTCAGGGCAGCCGCTTCGACGTCGCCCCGGTCGAGGTCGCCGAGGCCGGTCGCGCCCGGCTGAAGGCCGCCACCGGCCTCGACTGCGTCGATCAGGGGCAGGCGCTCTCCCGCGCCGACGTCGTCCTGCTCGCGGTTCCGGACCGCGCGATCGGCCCGGTCGCGCGACAGATCGTCCCGAGCCTCGACCCCGGTGCGGCCGTCATCGTGCTTGATGCCGCGGCGCCGCACGCCGGCGAGATGCCCGAGCGGGAGGACGTCACCTATTTCGTGACACACCCCTGCCATCCGCCGCTCTTCAATGACGAAACCGACCCGGCGGCCAAGTCCGACCATTTCGGCGGCATGCACGCCAAGCAACACATCGTCTGCGCCTTGATGCAGGGGCCCGAAGAGCACTACGCGCTCTGCGAGGCGGTCGCCCGCGAAATCTTACAAGCCGGTGATGCGGTCGCACCGGTGCACCGTCGAGCAGATCGCCATCCTCGAGCCCGCGCTTTCCGAAACGGTCGGCGCCACCCTGGCGCTCGCCATGCGGGAGGCGACCGACGAGGCCGTGCGCCGCGGGGTGCCGCGCCAGGCGGCGATGGACTTCATGCTCGGCCATCTGAACATCGAGCTCGCCATCGCCTTCGGCGCCTTTCCCGAAGGCAAGTTTTCCGACGGCGCCCTGCAAGCCATCGCCCAGGCCAAGCCGTTGATCTTCCGAGACGACTGGCTCGAGCGTATCTTCGACCCCGACGCGGTGCGCCGCTCGGTGCGCGAAATCTGCAGCCCCCAAGCGGCATGAGGACCCGAGAATTCCGGCGAGCCGGAAACCAGCGGCGCTGGCCGCAAGTCAAACCTAGGGAGGCAACCATGACAATGAAGCGACGGACGTTCCTGAAGCACGGAACCGCACTCGGCGCGATCGCCGGGGCAGGCTTCCCCTCGGGCAGTCGCCCAGGAGAAGTATGACGTCACGCTGAACGTGATGTCGCATCCGGGGCAGATCCTTCCGATCTTCACCCACCATACTGACTACCTGAAGGACACCTACGGCATCGAGATGCGGCTGCTCGAAAGCCCCGACCCGATCTCCTACCAGGACTCGCTCAAGGATCTGCGCTCGGGCGGGGGCAAGTACGACATCGTCATGCAGTTTCCGCGCTTCAACGGCGACCTGAACTCGGTGGGCTACCTGCGCCGCTCGACGACCTGATCGCGAAGTACGAGGCTCAGGAACTCTTCGACAACATCGCCGACAGCTACCGCATCCTCTATTCCGAACTCGGCGGCCAGACGATCGCCGTGCCGGTCGATGGCGACGTCGCCATGCTCTACTACCGCAAGGACGCGCTGGAGAACCCCGAGTACCAGGCCCAATACAAGGAGAAATACGGCGAGGAATCTCGGCGTCCCGCGCACCTGGGAACAGTTCATGCAGATCGCCGAGTTCTTCACCGGCTGGGATTGGGGCGGCACCGGTAAGAACGGATTCGGGTTCCAGACCTCGACCTGGGACCGTTCCTTCATCGAGCAGCAATGGGCGCCGATGATGGCCTCCGCCGGCGGCAACTGGTTCGACGACGAGTGCAACCCGGCCTGGAACAACGAGGCGGGCGTGCGCGCCGCCGAACGACCTGCGCGCCATGCTGGCCTTTGCGCCGCCGGGTTCGGCGTCGCTGTCCTGGGGCCAGACCATGGAGACGGTGTTCGCCGAGGACGTGGCGCTGGTGCTCTGGTACATGGACCTCGGCCGCCTCGGCTGGGCGGAGAACTCGTGGTTCGCCTCCTCGGGCGGCCCGGAGAAGATGGAGAAGTTCGGCTACGCCGAATGGCCGGGTTACGAGATCGACGGCACGTACCGCAACTTCAATTCGATGTTCTACGGCCGCGTCGTCAGCATCTCGAACTTCTCCGAGAACCCCGACGCCGCCTTCGCGGTCCTTCGCACATTGCTGATCCCCGAGCGCGGGTGCTCTACATGGACGATGCCCAATCCGGCTCGGACATGTTCCTAAAGACCGACTACACCACCGACGCCTTCAAGGTGCTCACCCCCACCCAGGAGTTCCTCGACGCCGCCGCGGCGGTGATCGCAAACGGCTTCCCCGAGATGGTGATGCCGGGGACGGGCGAATACCTCGATGCGCTCCAGGGTGAGTTGCACGCCTTCGTCAACGGCACCGGCGACGCCAAGGAGGCGCTCGACCGTGCCGCAGCGCGCTGGCAGGAGATCACCGACCGCTACGGCCGCGAAAAGCAGATCGCGGCATGGAACGAGGTTCGCGCCGCCTACGCGGCCGCCGGCCTCAACATCGGCAGCTGACCAGCCGGGCCCCGCCGGCATGTCCGGTGGGGCCGTTCCTGCCAGGAGGCGAACCTTTGGCGACACTTGGCCTGCGCGGCATCCGCAAATCCTTCGGGACCACCGAGGTTCTCAGGGGCGTCGACCTCGACGTCGACGAGGGCGAGTTCGTCGTCTTCGTCGGTCCCTCGGGCTGCGGCAAGTCCACGCTGCTGCGCCTTGTCGCCGGCCTCGAGCAGCCCGATGCGGGCGACGTGCTGCTCGACGGCGAGCGCGTCAACGACGCGACGCCGTTCGAGCGCGGCGTGGCGATGGTCTTCCAGTCCTACGCGCTCTACCCGCACATGACGCGTCGCCGAGAACATGGCGTTCCCGCTGCGCATGGCTGACGAGCCCGAGGCGAGCATCGCCGCCAAGGTGCGCGCGGCCGCGGAGGTCCTGCACCTGGAGGCGCTGCTCGAGCGCCGGCCCCGCGCACTGTCGGGCGGCCAGATGCAGCGTGTCGCCATCGGGCCGCACGATCGTGCGGAACCCCCGGCTCTTCCTCTTCGACGAGCCCCTGTCGAACCTCGACGCCGACCTGCGCATCGAGATGAGGGTCGAGATCGAGAAACTGCACCGCGCCTAGCGGCGACGATGATCTACGTCACGCACGACCAGGTCGAGGCGATGACGCTGGCCGATCGCATCGTCGTGCTGCGCGACGGCGCGGTCGAGCAGATCGGCGCGCCGATCGAACTGTACGAGACCCGGCGAACACCTTCGTGGCCGGCTTTCTCGGTGCACCGAAGATCAACTTCCTCGCCGCCCGCCTCGTCGGCGCCACCGGTGCCTCCACCTGGTTCGCGCTTGGTGACGGCGCCGAGATCGAGGCGCCGGTCGGCGCGGAAGGCCTCTCGCCTGGAACTCCGCTGGTGATCGGCATCCGCCCGGAGAATCTGTCGCCCCGGCAGCGGCGACTTCCAAATCCCCTTCGCCATGGAGTTGCAGGAGCGGCTCGGGCCGACCTCGTATCTCCACGGCACCAGCGGTGGCGACCGGATCATCGCCGAACATCGCACCCGCGGCGTGGTGTCCGCGGGCGAGGTGCCCTCGCTCGGCGTCGCCGGCCGGAACCTCCACCTGTTCGACGCGGGCGGCCGCTCGCTCCGGCACCTCGTCCACGGGGCCCGTCCATGAGCGCCCCAGCGGTCTCCCGCCGGAGCGGCGCGCGACGATTGCGCGCGCGGCTGCGCCGGGCCCTGCCATGGACGGTGATCGGCCTTTTCCTCGTGTTCGCCCTCTTTCCCGTCTACTGGATCGTGCTGGTAGCCTTCCGGCCACGCGATGACATCTTCCAGTATCCGGCAGCGCTTCTGCCGACGAACCTGACGCTCGACAACATCCGATACGTCTGGCTCGGCTCGACGACCAACGATCCGGTCATCGGCTTTCTCGGCACGAGTCTCGTGATCTCGGTCACCGCCAGTACCGTCGCGCTCGCTCTCGGGGTGGCCTGCGCCTATGCGCTCGGGCGCTTCCGCATTGGCGGCAGCTTCCTGTCGATGTGGATCCTGTCCCAGCGCTTCCTGCCGCCGATCGCTCTCGTGGTGCCGCTCTACCTGATGTTCCGCCAGTTCGGGTTGCTCGACACCTATGCGGGACTGATCCTCGTCTATTCGGTCTTCACCATCCCCATCGTCGTCTGGCTGATGCTCGGCTACGTCGAAGCCGCACCGCCCGAGCTCGAGGAGGCGGCCTACATCGACGGCGCCGGATACTGGACCGCGTTCCGGCGCATCGCGCTGCCGACCCTTGCGCCCGGCCTGGCCGTGGCGGCGGTCTTCACCTTCATCTTCATCTGGAACGAGTACGTGCTGGCGTACCAGCTTGCCGGCGACGACGTCGCCACGATCACCGTCTACCTGCCGCGTCTGCGCAGCGCCATCGCGGAGCTCTACGGCGAGATCGCCGCCGCCTCGCTCTTGTCGGTACTACCAGCGATCCTGTTCGCCGGGGTCATGCAGCGCTTCCTCGTGCGCGGTCTCGCCTTCGGCGGGCTGAAGTAGCCCGATGCGGGGACAGAAACGCTTCGCCTGGCTGATGGCCTCCCCGGCGATCGTCGCGTTGTTGGCGCTCGGAATCGTGCCCCTCGTCTGGATGGTGTGGACCTCATTCCAGGCCTTTTCCCCCAACCCATTCCTGCCGCCCGAGTTCGTCGGCCTCGCTAACCTGAAGGCGCTCATCCGCGATCCGCAGTTCCTTGGCTCGCTGCGGGTCACGGCCATCGTGCTCGTGGTCGCACTCGCCTTCGAGTTGGTCCTCGGCTTCGCGCTTGCGCTCGCACTCAATGCCATCCACCGCGGCCGCGGCCTCGTCGTCAGCCTGCTGCTGATCCCGACGGCGATCGCGCCCATCGTCGCCGGCATCGTCTGGTGGATGCTGTTCAATACCCGATTCGGTGCGATCAACTCCGTGCTCGGCCAGTCCTTCGGCGTCGACCCGGTGAACTGGACCATCGAGATGCCCTCGGCGCTGATCGCCATCATCGTCGCCGTGGTCTGGCAATGGACGCCGTTCGTCGCGGTGATCCTGCTCGGCGGGCTTACCACCGTGCCACGCGACATCCTCGACGCCGCGCGCGTTGACGGCGCCTCGGACTGGCGAATGCTGCGCTACGTCATCGTTCCGCTGATGCGGCCGTTTTTCCTCGTGGTCGGGCTGCTGATGATCATCGAGATCGTCCGCCTCTACGAGCTGCCGTTCTTCGTGACCCAGGGCGGTCCGGGCAACGAGACCGTGGTCGCTGGGGTCTATCTCTTCAAGCTCGCGTTCAGCTTCTTCGACCTCGGCCGGGCTTCGATGATGTCGATTTTCCTCGTCATCGCCCTCTCGATCGTGGCTGCGCTCTACATGCGGCTCATCGCTCGGCGCCGCCTGCGCCAATACTGATCTGGACGAATTCGAGGCTTGAATCCGAGTGCCTGTCGGAATGGATGGACCCCACACCCGCGGTGAAGCCCGATCCGTCCGGCAGGAAGCTGGGCTTCGAGCAGACGGAAGCTTTTGGGATGCCGGACGGGCAGAGTGGCGCCGTCGCCGCGGATCGACAACGCAACGGTCAAGGATCTCGCGCGGGCGTTACGCCGGCGGGAGTTTACACCTCATCCCGCCTGCAGCAGGCCGGCCCGTTCACTTCGCTCTCCGCTGCGGCCGCTTCTTTTTCGGCTTCGCAGCGCCACCCAAGCCGGCGGCCCGCATCGCCTCCTTGGCAGCGGCGCTCTGTTGGCGGCGCATCTTGGCCGTGACCATGCCACGGCCCACGCCAAGCGCTCGGTTCGCGTTGCTCAGCCACATGCTCATGAAAGGGTTCTTCTTCCGGAGTCTCCTGCTGCCCGCGACGGAGCGTCGCTTCCGGAGATGGGTGTCCCAGGGCGGAACTGCAACCGCGGCGCGACCGCCTCCCGGCTCCGCCTGCCTTCAGCGTTCCATCAACTCCGCCACCGGTCTCCGCCGCAAGCTTCGAGCGGTTCGCAGGGATCGGCTCCGCGACGGTGCTGGCGCGGGAGCTTCGCCGCGACCGGGTGCAGAGCAAGCGGGGCAACCCGATCGACAAGGGCTACGTCTACAAGCTGCTGAACAACCCGGTCTACATCGGCATGGCGGTGCACAAGGGCACTGCGCATCCCGGCGAGCAGGCTGCGATCATCGAGCAGGATGTGTGGGACAAGGTGCATGCGATCCTCGGCGAGAACACCCGCACCCGGTCCGCCAACACCCGGGCGCAGACGCCGGCGCTGCTGAAGGGGCTGATCTTCGGGCCGACCGGCGCGGCGATGTCGCCGACGCACACGCGGAAAGGCAATCGGCTCTACCGATACTACGTCAGCCAGGATGTGCTGAAGCGTGGGCCAGACGCGTGCCCGGTTGGCCGCGTACCGGCGGCGGAGATCGAGGCGCCGGTCATCGACCAGCTGCGCGGCATCTCCCGGCAGCGGGAGATCGTCGTGGGCACATGGCGGGCGGCGCGGGTCGAGCGGGACGACATTCCTGAGGAAGAGGCGCGGAGGCGCTGACCTAGCTCGATCCGCTGTGGGACGAGTTGTTCCCGGCCGAGCAGGCCCGGATCGTGCAGCTGCTGGTTGAGCGGGTCGACGTGCGGACTCACGGCGTCGAGGTCCGGCTGCGGCGAACGGGCTCGCCGGGCTGGTGCGCGAGGTGGCGGGCAGCAGCAGGAGGGTAGCATGACGCGAGCGACGGTCTCGGCGGACGGCGAGACGATCACCGTCCACATCCCGATCACGTTCCGGAAGCGCGGCGGACGGAAGCTGGTGGTGATGCCGGATGGCGCGGCTTAGGCGCCGCGGCTGCGCGTGGACAATGCCATGGTCAAGGCGCTGGCGCGGGCGTTCCGGTGGCGGAAGGTGCTGGATGAGGGTGCGTTCGGGACGCTTGAGGACCTGGCGCGGGCCAAAGGCGTCAACGCGACCTACACCAGCCGGATGTTGCGGTCGACGTCTGGAGGCGGTTCTCGACGGGCGGGCATTGGCGGGGCTGCAGCTGGATGATCTGCTTGAGGGGTTTCCGTTGGAGTGGGACAGGCAGCGCGATTCCCTATTGATCAGTCATCCCTTGAGTGCGAACCGTCTGAGTAGGTGAGCACTGTGGCTCCGACGCTATAACAGCCGATCAGCCGAGAACATCAGGTTAGGCCACTGCTCTGCCCACGCCGTAGGCAATGGCCGCGACGGTCGCGCCCAGGATTGTGCCCCGTGTCATATCAGCGGCGAGCATCGGCCAGGCCCAGCCGCGAAGGGTCGCCATGTTCGTGGCCTCGTAGGTGCCGTAGGAAATGAATCCGACCACTGCCCCGTTCTTCACGGCCCGCCAGAGGTTCTGTTCCGAGAGCGCCGGAAGCACAGCGAGATAGAGAAGTCCTGCCACGAAGCTCGCGTAGAAGCCGAAGGCGACACCGAGCTGGGTTGCTCACGCAGCATCTCCCCGATATGGCGGGAAAAGAGCGGCAGCATGAAGAACTTCAGGACGACGGCATCGATCGCGAGAAATGACACCAGCGCAACGAGATACATCCAGATCACTGCCGTATTCTCCTTCGCTTGCCACCGTCAGGGACCCCGAGAGATATCCCGAAGCTCCAGCCGATCCAGCGATCCGGCCAGCTAAGTCGTCGGCCGGCCGCGGCGGTGATCGATCGCCCGGCCGACTCTACCAATCAGCGCGGGCCGCTCTAGAAACCTCTATCGGCAAGGGTTCGCTGGGGCGGGCATGACCGGGATGGGCAGGAGGTCGGGCATTTGATGAAGCGTCCGGACTGTCCTACCCCCTTTCGCTGCCCCGCGTTGTTCGCCTCGTGACGCAACCTACCCAGGGCCTGACGCGCGTACTGGTCGCCGCCTATGCCGCGCCGGCGCTGCCGCTCGCGGCGATGTATTTCCCGGTCTACGTGTTTCTCGCGGAGTTCTACGCCACCGCTCACGGCCTGCCCCTCGGCGCGATCGGTGCGGTCTTCATCGCCGCGCGCCTGTTCGATGCCGTGAGCGATCCGGTCGCCGGCATCGCCAGAGACCGGTAGTCCACCCGCTGGGGCCGTCGTCGCCCCTGGCTCGCCGCTGGCGCGCCGCTGGTGATGCTGTCGGCCTGGATGCTCTTCGTGCCGGGCGCCGGGAGATGTGGCCGGCTTCGCGGTCTGGCTGTTCCTGCTGACCCTCGGCTGGACCGTGATGCTCACGCCTTACTTCGCGTGGGGCGCAGAACTGACTGGGGACTATGCCGAGCGCGGGCGGGTCTCGGTCTGGCGCGAGACGGCGGGTCTCGTCGGCACGATCCTCGCGGCGGTGCTCTATTCCCTGGGCGCGGATGCCGCCGAGGGCATGCGCAACATCGCCCTGCTCATCATCCTGGCAATGCCCGCTGCCTGCATCCTTTGCCTCGCATTCGTTCCCGAGCCGCGCAACTTCAGCCGCGTCAGCGCCGGCCTCGGCTCGCTCGCCCGCGTCCCCGGCGAGCCGCTGTTCGGGCGGCTAATCCGGGCGTTCTTCGTCAACAGCGTAGCCAATGCCCTGCCGGCCGGCCTGTTCCTGTTCTTCGTCGGCCAGCGCCTCGGGGCGCCGGCGTGGGGGGGGGCCGCTGCTGATCGTGTACTTCGGCGCCGCCGTGCTCGCCGCGCCGCTCTGGCCGTGGCTGGTGAGGCGGCACGCGAAGCACAGGATCTGGTGTTGGGCCATGCTCTATGCCTGCGGCGTGTTCGCCGCCGCGCTCTTGCAGCGCGAAGGGGACCTCGTGGCCTTCGGGGTGATCTGCGTGCTGAGCGGCGCCGCGCTCGGCGCCGATCTGTCGCTGCCGACGGTCATCCAGGCGGACTTCGTCGATCTGGACACCGCGCGGTCGGGCGATCAGCGGACAGGTGCGTTCTTTGCGCTCTGGTCGCTGGCGCAGAAGTTCGCCCTAGCCCGCATTTCTCACCGGGACCTTCGTGAATACCGACATGGACGGGATTCATGTTGGCGTTCGGTTGCTTCGCGGCGAACGGGTACGGCTGCGCCGCTGCGCGTTCGGCGCGGTCGGGGGGTGGGTTGATTGGTGGCGTTGACGGGCGGGGCGGGGCGATTGCGGATCAGCCGCATAATCGGGCGTGGGCGATGCGGAAGGTGGCGGCGTCGGGGCAGCTCGATGCCATGGCGATGCGGATGCGCCGGACGCTGCGGGTGACCAGGGCACCGATCTTCAGGAGCTTCAGGCGGATGCTGCCGCAGGTGGCGGTGGCGAGCTCGGTGCCGGCGAGGCCGATGCGGCGCAGCGCCGTGACGAGCACGTAGGCCATGGAGGCGAACCACAGCCGCAGCTGGTTGGCGCGCATGGTCGCCGCGCTGGTGCGGTCGGCGAAGAGGTCGAGCTGGCACTCCTTGATGCGGTTCTCCATCTCGCCGCGGGCGCAGTAGATCCGCTCGTAGAGCGTGCGGGCATCGGCGCGGGCGGGCTTGAGCGAGGTGACGACGAAGCGGGGATTGGCGCCCCTGACGCCGCGGCCGGGCATCCACTCGGCCTTGGCGACGACGCGCCGGCGGCGGCTCCAGCTGTCGCGCGTGGTCCAGCGGAAGTCGGCGAAGCGGCGGGCGGGGCGGCCGGACGTCTCGGCGTCGTGCTCGGCCCAGGCGAGCTCGACGTGGATGTGCTCGACGAGACGGGCGTTGCGCGCGAGGCCGAACAGGAAGTCGACGCGGTTCTCCTCGCACCAGGCCATCAGGGGCTCCCGCGCGAAGCCGCCGTCGCCGCGCAGGATGATCCGCACCCGCGGCCAGCGGGCGCGGATCTGGCCGACGATCCGGGCGATCTCCTCGACGGCCCCGGCCGAGGCGTCGATGTTGGCGCGCCGCAGCTTCGCCGCCAGCAGGTGGCGGCCGCAGAAGACATAGAGCGGCAGGTAGCAGTGGCAGTCGTAGTAGCCGTGGAAGAACCGCCCCTCCTGGTGGCCGTGCAGCGGGTCGTCGTTCGGGCGGCTTACGCGGCCCCACCGGGGCCACGGTCCGCCCTCACCATCGAGGTCGAGCACGATCTCCGTCGGCGCACGCTCGTGGGCGTCGAGGAACAGCTCCACGAACAGCGCCTCGATCGCCGCGCCGTCGTGGGCGATCCGGCGGTAGCGGTCGGCTTCCGTCGCGCCGTGCTCGAGCCGGTTGAGCGTGCTCTTGCCCGCGAGCGGCGCGCAGCGCCCGTGCCGCGCCTCGAGCCGGCCGAGCGCCACCCCGAGCACCGGGTCGTGGCGCAGCCGGTCGTGGTCGACCAGATCCTCGTGGCCAAGCGCGATCCCCAACACCCGCTGCCCGACCAGCGTCGCCACCTCGTGGACCACCCGCCCAGCCGACCGGCCATCGGTGAAGCAGGCCGCGAAGCGCTCGACCAGCCCGATCGCCCGGTCGGTCGCCCCGAGCAGCAGCCCGCCGGCGTTCGAGGCGATCGCACCGCCTGCGAAATCCGCCACCACAGCACGGCCATCTACGCGTGCGAATCCCATCGGCTTCGCGCTACACTCTGTCGGCATCGGGAGCTCTCCTGCAGGGACCGAAGTCTTTGTTGCAGAAGCACTTTCCCACGTTCAGGACCCCGATGCACCTACCCTTGGTGAGAAATGCGGGCTAGCCGGGAGCGGGGGGGCGGCGCTGATCATGCTGGGTTGGATCGGCTTTTCTGCGAGCGGCGAGAACACGCCGTCGGCCCTGATCGGGCTGTCGCTGCTCTATGCGTTGGCTCCAATCGTGCTGAAGCTCGGCGCCGTCGCGCTGATGTGGAACTTTCCACTCGGCGCCGAGGCGCAGCGCGACTTGCGCCGGCAGATCGAAAGCGTTGCCTTAGGTGTCTCGATCACGGTGCGGGTCGCTTTGCGCGATCCTTCCAGCCGGTCATGCGCCGGATCGCCGCGATATAGGCCCGATTGGGTAGCGCCCCCACCAAGCGAAGCAGAAACGCGAAGCGGCGGGGAAAGACGATCTCGAATCCCGGACGCTTCAGGCCGTCCACGATCCGTTTCGCGGCCTCATCCGGGGCCATCAGGAACGGCATCTCGAAGGCATTGACCGATGTCGCCTTGGTTTCGACGAAGCCCGGATTGATCACGCTGATCCGCACGCCGAGATCGACCAAATCCATCGCCAGCGCCTCCGCCATCGCGATCAGGCCCGCCTTGGTCGCCGAGTAGATCGCGGCGTCCGGCAGGCCACGATACCCGGCCACCGAGGCGGTGATCGCGACGTGGCCGCGTCGTTGCGCGATCATGTGCTTGAGGACGGGCTCCAGCCCGTTCGCCACACCGCCGAGATTGACGTCGATCATCGTCCGCGCCGCGGCCGCGCGAAACGTCTCCGCCCGCATCGGCAGGTAGACCCCGGCATTGAGTATGGCGAGCGCCAGAGGCCGTTCGCGGGTGATCCCCTCAACGATCGCGGCCATCGCCGCAGGATCGGTCACGTCGCCGGGTGCCGGAACGACTTGCCCGGGACCGCGCGCGTCGAGCTTCAGCGCCTCGAGGTCGGGCAGGCTCCGCGCGGTCGCATGGACGGACCAACCCTCGGCACAGAGGCGAAGGGCCGTGGCCCGGCCGATCCCTTCACTGGCGCCGGTGATCCAGGCCGCCCCGCCAGCAGGGCGCACTATCTGATCGAATGTCATGCAGCGTCGACCCAGAGCGGCGACAGTGAAGCATCGACATCGAGGGTCACGATCCTCACGGTCTCGCCCCGCGCCTGAAATTCCGAGCCAATCCATTCGCCCGATCGGTCGTAGAACAGATCGAGACCGGCCAGATCGCCGCCGATTTGCCACCGCGTCGCGTCTACCGCGCCGCTCGGGGTCGGAAAGCGCTCGATGCGGCCGCTGCGCGCGGTCACCGACAGGGGTTGCCCGTCCTGTGTGCTGATCCAGACTGGCCTCTTCAGGAATGCCAGCGACCAGTAGGTTATGGCGCCCGGATTGCCGCCAATCACTCCGGAATACGCCGAACCTTTGATCGCAAGCCCGTTCGGGCCCCGCGTCGCCGCCGCGAACTCGCGCGACCCGTTGTCGTTGGTAACGGCGACGAGCTTCAACAGCCTTCCGCCGTCCCAGATCTCGGAGGATGACAGCGTGTAGCGGTAGACGGGCACGCCGACGATGCGCACCGCGATGTCGACCTCGACCTCGACCGTCACTTGTGGCCCGCTGCGCGCAACAGTTACGCTTTGTCGACCGATGCGCTGGTCGCCTCGGACCAGGTTGAACCGATGCGTCCCGGTTGCCGCTTTACTCGCCGCATTGGCGGTCTTCTCTATCACTACGCAGGCAGCCAGCGCTCCGGCGAATAACGAACGACGATTGGCTTGCATCAGTATCTCACTCTTGAGTGAATACTTGAGGCGCATTCAAATCTAACACCGTTCATCGCGGCGAGGAAACAGACAGCGGTAAAGCCAGCGGGCACTACGATCAAAGATATTTCCACTCGGTTCCCTCTTTAGGTGATGCCGTCTATCCCGAAACCACAACGATTGCCGAGCAGGTGCCTCTTCCTTTACGGCGATAGCTGTGCGGGTATCCAAAATCAAAATATATGGAATCGCCATCAGCGAGTAGCGTTTCCTCGCCGTCAACGTCCACGGCAAGCTGACCACTGATCATGTAGATGATCTCTGCGCCTGAATGTTTGTGGGGCTCTGTCGCTTCCGAGTCCGGTTCGAACTCCGCATAATAGTGACGCGACCCCTTGTTTCTCCTCCACGGGCTGCTGGAATCCGGACCACAGGAGAGGGACCGGATATGAAGCGAAGCAGGTTCACCGAAGAGCAGATCATCGGGGTGCTGCGGGAACAGGAGGCCGGCGCATCGGTCGCTGAGTGTGGATCGGCGTGGAATGTTGACCCCGTGAGGTCCGGGATCGGCGTCCAAAATTGACCCCCTGTCCTCTGTGATGCGGCAGTGCCTGTCCGGTGGTTATGGACGGGTGGCAGAGGATGAAGGGCGTGGACACGATCGCGCGGGTGCGTCGCGAGTTTTACGTGCGCGGTCGGTCGATCAAGGAGATCTGCCGGGAGCTCCACGTCTCGCGCAACACGGTTCGGAGGATCCTGCGGAGCGGGGCGACGGCGTTCGAGTACGAGCGAAGCGTGCAGCCGCAACCGAAGATCGGGCCGTGGCGGGGAGAACTCGACCGTCTGCTGGCGGTGAACGCGGCCCGGTCGAGCCGGGAGCGGCTGACGCTGATCCGCCTCTTCGAGGAGTTGCGCGGGCTTGGCTACGAAGGCGGCTACGACGCGGTCCGGCGGTATGCGGCGGCGTGGCAGCGAGAGCGCACCGCGGCGACGGCGGCGGCCTTCGTGCCGCTGAGCTTCGCGCCGGGCGAGGCATACCAGTTCGACTGGAGCCACGAGATCGTGCTGATCGCCGGGGTGACGGTGACGGTGAAGGTGGCGCAGGTCCGGCTCTGCCACAGCCGGATGCTGTTCGTGCGGGCGTATCCGCGCGAGAGCCAGGAGATGGTGTTCGACGCCCACGACCGGGCGTTCGCCTTCTTCAAGGGGGCCTGCACGCGGGGCATCTACGACAACATGAAGACCGCGGTGGACGCGATCCTCGTGGGCAAGGAGCGGGACTACAACCGTCGCTTCCAGCAGATGTGCGGGCACTACCTGGTGGAGCCGCCGCCATTGTCGCTCGGACCAATGGCGCAACAATGGCGGCCATGCACGCCGGCGGCCGGGTGGGAGAAAGGCCAGGTCGAGAACCAGGTCGGGACGGTGCGGCAGCGGTTCTTCTCGCCGCGGGTCCGAGTGAAGAGCTATGACGAGCTGAACGCCTGGCTCCTGGATCGCTGCATCCTGGGCGAAGGCCCAGCCGCATCCGGACGTCCGCGACCGGACGATCTGGCAGATGTTCGAGGCCGAGCGGCCGAGCCTGGTGCCCTACACCGGGCCTTTCGACGGCTTCCGCTCGACGCCGGTCTCGCCGTCGAAGACCTGCCTCGTGCGCTTCGACAACAACAAGTACTCGGTGATGGCGCGCGCGGTCGGCCGGCCGGTCGAGGTCCGCGCCTATGCCGACCGGATCGAGCTTCGTCAGGACGGCCGCGTGGTCGGGCGGCATCGGCGCGCCTTCGGCCGCGGCCAGACCGTCTACGACCCCTGGCATTATGTCCCGGTGCTGGCTCGCAAGCCGGGTGCGCTTCGCAACGGCGCGCCCTTCCAGGACTGGGTGCTGCCGGGAGCGCTCGAGCGGGTGCGGCGCAAGTTGAAGACGGCGTCCGACGGCGACCGGCAGATGGTCGAGGTGCTCGGCGCGGTGCTGACTGACGGCCTGCCGGCGGTGGAAGCCGCCTGCGCCGAGGCGCTGAGGGAAGGTGTCTACTCGGCCGACGTCATTCTCAACATCCTCGCCCGGCGGCGCGATCCCGGACCGCCGGCGACGATCACCACCCCGGAGGCGCTGCGGCTGCGGCATGAGCCTGCTGCCGACTGCGCCCGCTACGACAGCCTGAGGAGGGCGAGCGGATGATGGAGCGGAGCGAGATCATGACGACGATGGGCGGGCTGAAGCTCTTCGGCATGCGCGCGGCCTACGACGAGGTCGTCGCCACCGCCGTGAAGCGGCAGCACGAACCCCAGAGGGTGGTGAGCGATCTTCTGACGGCGGAGCTCTCCGAGAAGCAGGCCCGTTCGATCAAATACCAGATCGCCATCGCCAAGCTGCCGATGGCCAAGGAGATCGACGAGTTCGCCTTCGACGGCACCCCGATCAACGACACCCTGGTCCGCGACCTCGCCGGCGGCGGCTTCCTCGCGCTGCAGCGTAATCTGGTGCTGGTCGGCGGCACCGGCACCGGCAAAACCCATCTCGCCGTCGGCATCGCCCGCGCCTGCATCCGCGGCGGCGCACGTGGCCGCTTCTTCAACGTCGTCGACCTCGTCAACAGGCTCGAGGCCGAGGCCCGCGCCGGCCGACAGGGCCGCCTCGCCGACCAACTCTGCCGCATGGACCTCGTCGTCCTCGATGAACTCGGCTATCTGCCCTTCGCCCAAGCCGGCGGCCAGCTGCTCTTCCATCTCGTCAGCCGGCTTTACGAGCAGACCTCGGTCGTCGTCACCACCAACCTCGCCTTCGGCGAATGGCCCGCCGTCTTCGGCGACCCAAAGATGACCACCGCGCTCCTCGACCGCCTCACCCACCACTGCGACATCGTCGAGACAGGCAACGAAAGCTGGCGCTTCAAAAACCGCGCCTGATCCCTCAGCGCCTTACCGGAGCAGGACCCGGCCCGTCTCCGCCACCCGCACCGCTGCGCCGGGCCGGGTCCCGCTCCTCGCCCAATCGGGGGGCAAAATTCGACGCCGATCAGGGGGCAAGATTCCGTGCCGATTGACAATCGATGTCCTCGCGCGCGAAGTCGACGTGATGCAGCGTCGCCGACACCCTGAGCTCGATCTCGGGAAAGGCCTCCGCGAAGCGGCCGAGCCGGTGCACCAGCCACTTGGCCGCGAAGTCGGGCGAAGTGCTGACCGTAAGGACGCCGGAATTCTGCCGCTGCAGCAGCCGCTCGGTGCCGAGCGCGATGCGGTCGAAGGCGTCGCGCACCACGTTCAGGTAGTCGCGGCCCGCCTCGGTGATCGCCAGCCGCTGGTGCTCGCGGTTGAAGAGCTTGAGGCCGAGCTCCGCCTCCAGCGCCTTCACGTGGTGGCTGACCGCGCCCTGGGTGACGCAAAGCTCCTCCGCGGCACGGGTGAAGCTCTCGTGCCGGGCGGCCGCCTCGAAGGCCCGGACCGCATTGAGCGAGGGAAGCCGGCGCGGCATGCGGAACGCCGAGTCATGAGAAAATCTGGGGCAGGCTAGAGAAACCATGCTTTGCGGGCAAGCCGGTTCCGGCCTTATCGGAGAGCCTCCAGATGGTCGGCAAGGAGCCGACCGAACCGGAGAACGAAAGATGATCTCGACTTCGCGCCCCGAACAACGCCGCCGCGACCATGCGCTGCCCGGCCACGATCACGCCGTCCGCGACGGCGCTCGTACGTGCCGCGCTGACCGCGATCCTGTCATGGGATGATCGTCGACGGCAGCGCCACGCTCTGCCCGAGCTCGACGACCATTTGCTGCGCGACATCGGATTGACGCGCTACCAGGCCCGGATGGAAGCTCGGCACCTTCTCCAGCGCCGCTGACCTGGTCCTGGGTCCGACCAGGAGGCGGTAAGCGGGGGCGCCGGGTCGATCTCGACGCCTGAACTCCGAACGGGGACGCGGCACCCGCCTCGGGTTGGCGCGCCCCCAGCCATTCAGTCGAGCTCCGGCAATCGGAGGACTAGTCTATTCCGTCTCGCCGTGCATGAAGCCCTCCATCTCCTCGGGCGTGACGCGTCCGTCATCGTCGGCGTCCATGGCGGCGAACATGCGGGCGTGCACCGCCTGTAACGCCTCGAGCGAAAGCGCGCCGTCGCCGTCGCCGTCGGTGACGCCTTCCTGCATGAACCGCTCTTGCCAGCGCCAGACACCGGTCTTGGACTTGCCGGTCTCGATCATGATCGCCGAGGTGCCCGCCCCCTCGTCGCCCAGAAGGATGATCCGCGCCCGCCAGACGTGCTTCTGCGGGCTCTTGAGGGCCGCGACGACCGTCCGCAGGCGCTGGCGGTCGTCGGCCGATACGGTGAAGGCGATCCCTGTTCGCATAGGCCAGACTCGCATGGCACCTTGAGATGCCGTCAGCGGAGAGCGGCGTCCACCCGATCTCAGGCTTTGCGTGAAACAATGTGCCGAGCTGATACCGCGGCGATAGCGACCCAAACAATCAAGCGCAGGCTCATGGCACCGACGGTGCGCATCTCGAACGCTGCACCCTGGAAGACGTACAGGCCGAAGAAAGCGAACACCGCTGCGATCGTCGCGGCCAGAACTATGGAGAGCATGACCGCCCAGCGGCGACCCATGGCGATTCCAATTCCGGCGAGCACGTAGACGAAACCCGACAGGAAATTGAACCACAGGACGAATGGGACCGCATCTCCCGCCGCGGCTTCTGCGACGGGGCCCCCGAACAGCGCGCTCCCACCGGATACGATAGTCAGCAAGCCAAAGACGACCGCAACGCCTGCCGCAACCCTCAGCGGCCAGTTAAGAGGTGAATGCACCGTCATGGTCCAAGTCCTTTCAGTACGGTCGGACAAAGCAACCGGGCGGTCCATGCCAACACGTCAGTTCTGGCGATCACCCGGATCGTTGCGCCGGGGGGACCTTTCATGAGCGAAGCGCGGGAACGGCGCAGGGGGCAGCCTGTGCCTCATCAACAGCGATGAGGAGCGAGCGTGCGATGCGTTCGGCCCTTTCGATGACGTGCGCGGCACCCGCGGGCGTGCAGGTTTCGCGCGCCGTCGTGCGGAACAGTGCCAGCCAGCGGTCGAAATGCGGCGGGCCGATCGGAAGCCTGGTGTGGGCCGGCACGGGGCGACCATGGTAGCGCCCTGTCATCAGCGCGACTGATGACCAGAAGGCAAACATCCGCTCCAGATGCGGCTCCCAATTAGCGATGCGTGCGGCGAAGATCGGGCCGAGCACCGGGTCGCGGCGGACCTGGTCGTAGAACCTGTGCACGAGGTCGCGCAGCACGACTTCGTCGAGACCCGTCCCGGCCATGATGGCAGCGGTCATCTCCGGCCTGGCGGAGGCAGACTGCGGGGACGTGTCGGGGGCGATCATGTAGGTCTCGCTTTTTCCTACTTGCAATCAACCCTACGCCTGTGAATAGGTACTGTAAATACTTATTCACTGGAAAGCACGGGCACCGATGCGCCTCACCTCCTTCACCGATTTCGGCCTGCGAATGTTGATGCGCATGGCGAGTGGACCCGGACGCGCCTACTCGACGGCCGAGCTGGCCGACGAGTTCAACCTGTCGCGCAACCATCTGGCCAAGATCATGCAGCGGCTTGCCCGAGCAGGGTTGATCGAGACCCGACGTGGGGGCGGCGGCGGTGCTGTCCTCGCCCGCCCGGCCGCCGAGATCCGGCTTGGCGCCGTGGTACGCCTGCTTGAAGAAGGCCAACCGCTTGTAGAATGCCTCGCGGAAGACGGCGGAGCCTGTGCGCTCGACGGCCGCTGTCGGCTGAAGGCGCGGATCAGGTCGGCCGAAGCCGCATTTCTTGCGGACCTAGAACGCTCGACGCTCGCCGATATAGCGCTCGATCCGACACCGGCAGGTTGAACGGACACGGACCCGTCGCCACTATTGCCGGAGACAGAGCACGCTAGGCGCGGCGGTCTTCGTCCCCGACAAGTCGGCCATCCTCCAGCGTCAGGATGCGGTCCGCGCGATCGAGTATGCGATTGTCATGCGTGACCATCACTGTGGTCGTGCCGCGTGCATGCCCCAGCTGTCTCAGCAGGTCGACCACCTTGGCGGCCGTTTCCCAATCAAGCGCGGCGGTGGGTTCGTCCGCCAGAACGACATCGGGGTTGCCGACAAGAGCCCGGCCGATCGCCACACGTTGCTTCTGTCCGCCCGACAGGTTCGCGGGGAGATAGTCCAGCCGGTCCGAAAGTCCGAGAAGGGTCAGGACATGGGCCGCGGCCTTGTCAGACAACGCCGGGTTCATGTGTCCTTTCACCTGCAGGCCCATCAACACATTCTGGTGCGCCGTGAGGCTTTCGTGAAGGTTGTGGGCCTGGAATATGAACCCGAGGCGACGCCGCAGCCGGACGTTCTGCGCGGGGGTCGCGCGGCGCAGCTCCTGACCCAGCAGGATGACGGATCCTTCCTGTACTTCGCGAAGGCATCCCAGCAGGGTCAGGAGCGTGGTCTTTCCCGACCCCGAGGGGCCGACCATAACGATGAAGCTGCCGCGCGCGATGCGCAGATCGATATCCAACAACGCCTGTTTGCGCGCCTCGCCCGCTCCGAACCAGTGGTTCAGGGCGCTGGCCTGAATGGAGACTTCATCGTCTTCCACCTTCAGAACAGATCCGCCGGGTCGGCCGCCGCTAGCCGCCGGGTCGCGATCATCCCGGACAAGGCCGAAAACACCACGGTGCCAATGAAGACGGTGACCGCCATCCCAAACGAGATGAACAGGGGCAACGTCGTCACCTTGGCCATAAGTGTCAGGACGCCCCAACCGGCGATGACGCCGGGGATGAAGCCGAGCACGCCGAGGATGACGGCCTCTTCGACGACGACGCCAAGAAAGAAGCCCTGTCCGTAGCCCATGGCCTTGAAGGTCGCGTATTCGCGCAGATGATCGGCGACATCGGCGGACAAGACCTGGTAGACGATCACGATCCCCACGAGGACGCCGATCAGCACGCCGAAGCCGAAGATGACGCCGGTGGGCCGCTGCGTCTGCTGAAATCGCACGCTCTTCGTCCATCGCATCGGAATAGCTGCGAATGCGAAGCGTCGGGTCGGCAGATCAGGTCCATCAGATGAGCTGCCACCGCGTCGGGCTGTGCCCCGGGCCGGAGGCGCAACAGGATGTGATCCGGGGCGCCGGAGCTTCGCGCCGGAAACAGCGACAGAAAGGTCTGGTCGGACACCAGGAGGTATCCGTCTCCGCCGAAGCCTCCACCCCCTGCAAAGGTGTCGTAGGCGGTCAGGGTCCGGCCTTGGGTTTCGAAGGAAAGCGGCGTCTGCAGCCGGATCGCTGCTGCTTCCTCGCGCGTGAGCCCGCGCGCCAGCCGGTCGAGGATGGCCGCGTCCTGAACCTGCAGCACGTCGATGTCGGCGGCGATTTCGGGCGCGAGGAAATGGGTCCGGAAGGGGTCGATGCCGAAGGTCGTCAGGCTGATGTCGGTCTCGCCCCGGTCCCAGGGCACCATCGCCACGAACAATCCCATGCCGTCCACGACATCCGGGACGGCAAGTGCCTGTAGCATCCATTGCCGGGCGACGTTTCCGCCGTCGACCAGCGTGTTGGCGTCGGCGGCGGAGATCAGTATGTCACCCTGGAAGAATTCGTAGGGGCGCAGCGTCGAGGCGCTCATCGAGCTCATGAGTCCGAGCTGGACGAAGACTAGAACATTCGCGAAGGCCACGCCGGACAATGCGGCGGCGAACCGCCCGCGCTGGTGGACAAGTTGTAGCCAACCTATGGGCAATCGGCCCAACAGCCGCGCGAGAAGGCGGCTCATCGGGTGACCCGCCCGCCCGCACCGGTGTCGATCCGGGCGATGACTTCAAGGTTAGTGAAGCGTGAGGCGATCTCCGACGAATCTGCGTCAAGCGCGACGACGACCCTGATCACCCGGGCATCGGTATTCGCCGCCACGTCGTCCGACATCAGCCCTTGCCGTCCCACCGTCAGGCCGATGGTCTCCACCGTTCCGTGCAGGGTGCGCCCGATCGCGCCGGCCACAAGCTCTACAGGCTGTCCCGGCCGAACCGTGGCGATCCGGTCCTGGTAGACTTCCACCTCGGCCGTCATCCGGCTGATGTCGCCCATCTCCATGACACCCTCGGCTGGGGGGCGCTGTCCGGGCGTGGCGTGAATGTCGAGGATCGTCCCTGCAATCGGTGCGACAACGATGCCGCGGGCCAGATCGAGTTCCACCCGCGCAAGTTCGGCCTCCGCAGCCTCCACGTTGCGGGCCGCAACCACGACATCGGGCTGGTCGTCGATCTCGGCGGACGAGAACCGGGCAAGCGTCGCTTCTGCGCGGGTGATCGAAAGCGCAGCTTCCTGAGACGCGGTCCGGGCGGCGTCGAGCGTGACGCTGGTCGAAACGCCGCGGGCCACAAGCTCTTCGATGCGCGCGAACGTTGACTGCGCTTCGCGGTACGTGCCGCGGGCCTGGTCCAGCGTGGCCTGCGCCTCGTCCCTGCTGGCCTGCACGGCGCTGCGCGTCTGCAGGAACGTCGCCCGTCGCACGGCTAGATTGGCCTGCGCCAGGAACACGGCGCTGTCCAGCGCCGCGCGGTTGTCGAGATAGGCGAGCGGTGCGCCGCGCTCGACCCGATCCCCTACGGCGACAAGGATCTCCGCGACCCGCGCATCACTTGCGCCGTAAGGTGCGGCTACGAGGGCCACATCGCCCCGCGGCATCACCCGCGCCAGACCCACGACATCGGTCGGAAGCATCGTCTCGACCATGTCCTGTGGCAGTTCGATATCCGGGGGCAGCGCGATCGGCGAACCCGACCCTCCGCCTGGTTGCAGGCCTGTCAGCGCGTAGAATTTCTGCAAGGCGGGCGGTTGGAAATAGAGACCGATGACCGCGCCCGTGAACATGAAGACCGGGATCAGCAGCACCAAGAGGTATCGCTTACGAAATCGACCGCCTCTGTTCGAGGCATCATCAGACGGCGCATCGACAAGCAGTGGCAATTCGGATTCGGCAGGGCGTATCATTCGAGCGGGCCTTTAGCGGACGCAGAAGCGCCAGGAGAACCTGAAAAACGGATGGCTCTGAAGTGGGCGGGCTCCTTCAGTACTACTTCTGATTTACCGGGACGTCGGACCCCACAAACAGATCTTTCTTACAGAGGGTGGGCGCGCGCCAGGCCTGTCCTGCGTTCAACCCAGTGCATCATGGCCAATCGCCCCGCAGTCCGACAGGTCCGATCCGCCAGCACCCGAAACGTCCTTCGCGAGATCGCGCAGCGCACTGCGCAGCCCCTCTTCGAGGACGGGGTGATAGAACGGCATCGCCAGCATGTCGGCGACCGTCATCCTGCGTTCCACAGCGAGAGCCAAGAGATGCGCGAGATGTTCAGCAGACGGCACACACATCTCGGCGCCCAGGAGCCGCCCGCTGTCGCGTTCGGCATGGACACACAGCAGTCCGGCTGCGGTCTGCGCCATACGCGCCCGAGATTGGCCCGAGAAATCCGCCGTTCCGGAGACGACATCCATGCCGGCCAGTCGCGACAGTGGCGGCCCGACCCGCGCGACCTGTGGCGACGAGAAGACGATGGAAAGCGGCGTGCGTCGGCACAGCCCGACACCCGAGGCGTGCGCTGCGGCCATGCGCCCGGCAATGTGCCCCTCGTCGGCGGCCTCGTGCAGCAAGGGGCGGAAGCCGTTGGCGTCGCCAGCCAGAAACACGGGCAAGGCGCCGATGCGCAGGGTCGCCGGAACGATCTCGGGCATGCCCTTATCGTCAAGCGCAACGCCAAGCGTCTCCAATCCCAGGTTGTCGATGTTGGGTCGCCGCCCGACTGCCGCCAGCACCGCATCGACGGTGACACTGCCACCCGCGCCGGTAACGTGGATGGCGTCACCTGCCTGCTCCAGCTCGGCCGGTGCCCCGAGTGCAGGGCGATCTCGGCCGCGATCAGCGGACGGAAGGCTGCCAGCACCTGCGCGTCGTCGATCCCGGCCAACCCGTCGACCGCATCAAACCCCGCGACCTCCAGCCCCAGACGAGCCAGCGCCTGAGCGATCTCGACGCCGATCGCACCCATGCCGATCACGGCGATGCGGCGCGGCAGGTCGGCCTGCTCGAACAGGCTGTCCGTGGTCAGGATCCTGTCGCCGAAACCGGCCCAGGCCCCCGGCACGACAGGGCGGCTACCGGGGGCAAGAATGATGGCGCGCGCCTCGATCTCTTCGCCGTTGACCTTCACGCGACCGGGCCCCAGAAGCCGCGCACGCCCCGAGATGGCCCGGCTCCCCAGTTTGTCGGGCACGGATTGCGGTCCCTTGACGAAACCGTCCCGCATCTTTCGCACCCGCGCCAGAACGGCGGGGATGTCGGCGCGCATACTGTCTGCGCCACGAATGCCGAATTCGTCGAACGCATGGCGCCGGTGAAAGGCATTTGCAGCTTCGATCAGCGCCTTGGACGGCATGCAGCCGACGGCAGCACAGGTCGTGCCCCAGTGGCCGTCGTTGACCAGCAGGAAATCGTCGGTGTAGCGACGCACCTCGCGCAGGGCGGAGAGGCCTGCGCTGCCCGCCCCGACGATCACGGTGTCAACCTTCATTGATCAATAATCCGCGTCGGCCTCGGCCTTGGTGGCATGTTCGGTGCCAGGTTCATGCTCGGGCGGGCTGTAGGTGGTGAACAGCTTCAGGATCCCCGACCCGGTGTTGCGGAAATTGTGGAAGACACCCGAAGGCACGATGCTGACGTCGCCATCGGAAACCTTGGTTTCGGTGTCTCCGATCTTCGCCAGGCCGCTGCCGGCGACGAAGTACAGCAGTTGGTCGTGTCCCTCGTGCACCTCGCCGCCGATCTCGCCACCTTCGGGGATGGCCATCAGCACAAGCTGGGTCTTGTCGCCGGTCCAAAGGACCTTGCGAAATTCGTCATTTCTGCGCGCGAGCTCGACGACAGGCAGTGAGCGATATTGTGTCTCAGGCATGTGTAGAATTCTCCTCTGCTGAAGGCCGCATCATAGACCCCGACGCCGCCATCCGTCCTTGCGCTAGATCAGCCACGGCATCTTGTTGATGCCCAAGGCTGCAACCCTCCCGTTCTCTACACGAAAACCGCCCGTGAGGGCTGGGCCGCCCGGACATGGACAGCGCGGTCCACGAGGTCGGTCATGTGCTGGGCCGCCCTGATCGTGAGACAATGCTAGGTCGAGCCGGTTCGGGGAGAGATGACGTCAGCCACTTCACGGGCCGCCTGGCGCTGCCGGTCCGACCCTTCCGCAAGGACAGCGATCAACAAGTTCTCGAGCGCAATCACGCGGACGCGCAGGGGCACAAGCTCGGCGTTCGTCTTGTCCGGCACGTCCGGGTGCGCTTCGCGCGCTGCGGCCGCAATGGCGCCGCCTTCGTTGTTGTCCCACCGCGACAGCGCACTCAAGCGAACATCCGGCAAGCCAGGGCAGAACGGGATCTGGCATCAATTTGCCCCCACGAGAGCGGCGTCCATGGTGCGAGATTCGCTCATCGGTAGCCAACGCCGTTGACGTAATCCACCACTGCTCATCCTCGCGCCGGGTGTCCCGAAACCGGCATGGAAGACTTCTGTGGTATGTCTTGGCCACGAAGGCATCGCATCGTCATGCTGACCGGCGAAATCCGGACAGCTCCATTCTTGCACAGTCTTGGGCTGCCTGGCTTCCGAGAAGGCTGCGTCTGCATTCGCGCCCTTGCGGGCGGGCCCGACTATCGCGCCTGCTCAAGAGGAAGCTGCACTGTCGCCTGCAGTCCGCCAGCGGGAAGGTTCGCCAGGGTAATTTCGCCGCCATGGGCGCGAACGATCGACCGAGCGATCGCCAGTCCAAGTCCGACGCCCCCGGTGTCGCGACTGCGCGAGCCTTCAAGCCGTACGAAAGGCTCAAAGACATTCTCGAATTGATCCTCGGGCAAACCCGGACCGTCATCGGCAATGGTGATGATGGCGTTTCCAGACCTCGCCTTGATCTCAACATGAGCCCTGTCGCCGTAGCGGACGGCGTTGTCGATCAGGTTGCGCAAGGCGCGTTTGAGCGCGGCGGGACGGACCGTCGCAAGGACCGGCCCGGTCTTCGCGATGACGGCTCTTCCCTCGTCTGCACCCGCATCCTCGACCAGATCTGAGAGCAGCCTGGAGAGATCGAGCTCGACGGCCGGTTCCGACCGGGCAACTCCTCGCGCGAACTCCATGGTGGTTTCGACCATCTCCTGCATCTCGTCCACGAGTGCCTTCAGCCGCGCGCCATCCTCGCTTTCGTCAAGCAATTCCAGCCGCAGCCGCATCGCGGTCAAAGGCGAGCGCAAATCATGGCTAAGCGCCGCGAGCATGTCGGTGCGATCGGCGACGAGTCGAGTCAGACGGGCTTGCATCCGGTTAAAGGCGTCGGTTGTGTCGCGAACCTCGGTCGGGCCGATCACCGGCAGTGGCTCAGCGTCAAGCCCCCGGCCCAGCCGGTCCGCGCCCGCCGCCAAGGCTCGCATTGGTCCGACGAGCCGTCGCGCAGTAACCCAGGCCACCAGGGCGATCGCGAGCGCCATGAGCAGAAGGGGGATGATGTCCGGGGGTGACCATTGTGGGCCAGGCCGATGGAATAGCGTCTGGACGTTCAGCCAGTCGTCGCTGGTCAACTCGATCGACAGCGTCAGTTCCACGGGCTCGGTCCGTCCAGCGATCATTGCCTCGTGCATCGGGCGCATCCTGCGAGGCATGTCTTCGACGGACGGCAAACGCGACGGAGAAAGGGCGTGAACGTCCGCCCGGATTTGCCGGTCCGGTGCGCCGAGGATTGTGCGGATCTGTGACACGAAAGGCTCGGCGTCGGCACTGTCCTGCAGCGCCGCAGGCGCCTTCCCCAGCCGAAACCGAACGAGAGGCAAGTCGGCGGATCGAAGGATCGAGGCGTGCAGACCTTCGGGAGCCTCCTCCAACAGCAAGGCGACATTGGCGGCGCGACCCGCGGCCTCCAGCCCGATGGCCGCGCGAACGGCGCGATTGCGTTCGTCGGTGAGCAGAACGAGGCTGAGCCCCTGGGTCACCACGAGTGCGAGCAGCAACAGCGCCAGAAGCTGGCCCCCGACCGACCGGGGAAGAAGGCTCATGGCACTGCCTTCACATCCGCGGCGAGGCTGTAGCCGCCGCCCCAGACGGTAGTGATCAGCCGAGGTTGCGACGGATCGCGCTCGATCTTGCGACGCAGGCGGCTGATCTGGTTGTCGATCGTCCGGTCGAAGACCTGCGCCGCGCGGCCGCTGGTCAGGTCCAGAAGCTGCTCGCGGCTCAGGACGAACCGCGGGCGCTCGAGGAACACCGTCAGCAGACGGAACTCGGCTGTGGTCAGCGAGACCTCGGCGCCATCGTCCCGGATCAGCTTGCGAAGGTCGGTATCGAGCGTCCAGCGGTCGAAGACGAGTCGACGTCCCGCGTGGTGTCCACCCAGGACCTCGGTCCGTTCGCTTCGACGCAGGATCGCCTTGACCCGTGCCAGCAGCTCGCGCGGGTTGAAGGGCTTGGGCAGGTAGTCGTCCGCCCCGAGCTCCAGACCGACGATCCGGTCGGTCTCGTCTCCGAGCGCGGTCAGCATCAATATGGGGATGCTGCGGCTCGCCCTCAGCCGCCGGCAGACCGACAGCCCGTCCTCGCCGGGCATCATTACGTCGAGCACGATCAGATCGAAGGCTCCGGCCTTCAGCGCCATGTCCATCGCGACGGCATTGGCGGCGACAGTCACGCGCATGCCGTTCTTCTCCAGGTACTTCGCCAATGCGTCCCGGATCTCACGGTGGTCGTCGACGACGAGGATATGCGGCGCCAGGGTCATGGCTCTCTCCTGTCGGTCAGACTAGTGGAATTCGAGGGCGGCCGTGGCTGCAATTGTCGCAAACCGTCGCAGTCCAGCGTTTTGCGACCGACGGATACAAACGGACCGCCGGGCTGACAAACCTCTGGGACATCTGCACCCAACCTTGGCGTCATCGCAGGGTTATCAGGAGCAGATGCAATGAAACGTTCGACAGGTCTCGCACTTGGCGCAGCAGCCATCCTCGGCGTCGCTGTCGTCGCGGTGCCGGTGATCGCCGATCAGCGCGATGGCTGGCACGGCCGCATGGGCATGATGGAGGACGAGGACGGCATGGTGGGTGGCCGAATGGGCGGTCACGACATGAAGGAGCAGATGCACGGCATGGTGCGCGGTGGGATGATGGGCGGCGGCAACCGCTACGCCTTGCTGAATTTCGATGCCGACGCCGATGGTGCACTGAGTGCGGAGGAGCTTCGTGCAGGCATGCTCGGTGACCTGAAGACCTACGACACCAGCGGCGACGGCACTCTTTCCCTCGACGAGTTTCAAGCGCTTTTTGCCGCCCACACCCGCACCATGATGGTCCGCGGCTTCCAGATGCTGGACGAGGACGGCGACGGTAAGGTGACCGAGTTCGAAGTGACCTCCGCTGCTGATTTCATGCAGGAACACATGGACCGTGGGCGGCAGGGCCGCGGGCTGCCCGGAATGGGCCCCGACGGCACATACCGTCCCGGGCCAGGCAATCGCATGATGGACGACAATTGACCTCCGGCGCCCGGCTCAAGGAGCAAGGTGATGATGAACGGCTTTGGGATGGGGTTCGGCGGTCTTTGGATGCTGCTGCTCCTGGTGCTCGCCGGCCTCGCCATCGCGGCACTGATCAAGTACCTGTGGAAATGATCCGAGAGGTTCGGCCGTGAGCTACACTTTCAATCGTTTCATCGCTGGCGCGACCATCGACGAGGTCGACGCCCGAATACGAGCGGCCCTGAGCGCGAAGGGCTTCGGTGTCCTGACCGAGATCGACGTGCAGGCGACGATGAAAAAGAAGCTCGATGTGGATATGCCGCCTTATCGCATCCTTGGCGCCTGCAATCCGCGGATGGCCTACAGGGCGATCGGGATCGAGCCGCGTGTGGGCGCCATGCTTCCCTGCAACGTAATCCTGCGGGCGATGGACGGTGGCGTAGAGGTCAGCGCGATCGATCCGGTGGCGTCGATGGTCGCCATCGATAATGCCGATCTGAAAGCCGTCGCCGGTCAGGTTCGGGAGCTGCTGGTCGCAGCAGTCCAAGACCTTTGAACCGCCCCCGGGGATCTCGGGCGTGGTGTCGGCAAAGCCGACAAAATGTCTCGCGCCTCGCAGACGCAAACACCTTTTCGACCGCGCGGGCCTAGGGAGCGAGCACATCCATCAAGTCTACTTCCGCGCGCGGCTACTGAAGATGTGCGCTGAGCTACTCACGCGCCCATCCGGGGTTCGGTCCGAAACACCGCAGCTTCATGGTGATGCCGGCGAGAAGCGCGACCAGCATCGCTTCGCGGTGGGGTCATGGTGGGCCTCGCTGTGCTGGAGGAGCGGCAGCTCACGGAGGGCCGGCTACCCGACCTTGCACCCCCAGAAGGTGGTGTGGTCGCCGGCGAAGTAGCCATCCGCGACCCGGAAGTACCTCTGCGGCTCGACGGTGTCGCCCGGCGCCAGCGGCACCAGGGTCTGCAACGTCAGGGTGGCCGCGAGCGACACGTGGGTGGCGGAGACCTCGCCCTTGCCGCCCTTGATCTCGGTTGAGCCGTTCATCACCAGACGGCCGTTCATCCGCGCCGTGGTGCTGGCGTTGACCTTGTAGAGCAGCGACGCGCCGAAGAGGTAGGTGCCGGCGACCGGAGCGACGAACCTGTTGTTGGCGGTGTCGAACGCCCCCTGGTACTCGGTGTTGTTGATGGCGATCTTCGTCCACGTCGTGAGCGGCACGTAATTGTCGACGTTGGTGTAGGCCTTGAACCGCGGCAGTCGGGGCTGGTCGACGATGCCGTTGGTGTTGTCGACGATGAGCCCGTCGAAAAAACTCGATCCGTCGGCCGAGACCGCGAGGCGGAACTTGTCCGAGCCGAAGAGCCAAGCAGTGCCTTGGTCACGAACCCCGTCTGCAGGGTGAGCCCGAGATCGTCGCCCGACGTCTCCTTGTTCATGGTGTAGAAGAGATCGCCGGTTCCGCCCTCGGCGACGGTCTTCGCGGTCCAGAGTGCGGCGTTGAGCATTGCGGCGAACGGATTGCTTGCATCCGCCGTGGCGCCGATGCCGAGCAGCGACAGGTTCTGCAGTACCGGCGGGAGCGGCGCGGTCCAGGCCGACCCGTCGAACACCAGCAGCAAACCCTCGCCACGCTCGCCAGCCGGGCCCCGGTACTAGCCGCATCCATGCGCCGTCGACCCAATAGGCGACGCTGCCGTCCCAGCCGCCCCGGTCGCCGGTGGCGCCCGAAGCAACGATGTAGCGGTCGCCGTCCGCCGGGCTGCCCGGCGGCGCGGTCAGGTCGCGCTCGAGGACGGCGAGCTGCACCAGCCCGTCGAGCAGCCGCAGCGCCTCGTTGTGGGTGACGTGCTTCTGGGTCTGCTCCGTGGTCCGGAAGTAGAATGCCGACGCATCCGGCAGGCGCCGGCCGCTGCCGTCATGGGCATAGTCCCCGCGGCCTATCTCCCGGTCCAGCCACCGATACATGGCGTCGAGCGCGCGCTCGAAGCCGCGCTCGGGAACCCGGACCATCACCCGCACCGGAAAGGCGTCGTCGATTTTGCTTTGCGGAATGGGGCGCCAATTCATTGTGAGAACAATAGAAGAACGTGCGTGGCGTCGCCAAGGGCTGGCTCCGGGTCGTGTGACCCCGAATCGAGACCACGCCGATCAGGGTTTCATTCTCACGGCCGGACGCTTCGGCGCACCCGGAAATAGCAACAAGATGATCCGCTTACGCGCTTGTCTTGCGGGCCAATCTACGCATGTGTGGTGTCAAGCAGACCGAACTGGAGACCGACGATGACCACCACGATCCTTTCCGCCCGCGTTGAAGTCCTGGGGCTTTTGGGGCACCATCGCCCGGATCGAGAACGACCCGGCCGCGGATCCTGCGAAGGCCCTGGGAGATCGCCTCGCGCCGCATTGCCGAGGTGACCGAGGCCTCGCCCGAGGGGGTTCGCGACTTCCTCGACAACCGCCACGGCCGGCACTTCTCCGACGACGTGGCAAACGAACTCTGGAAGGGCGAGACGCTCAAGGTCGCCATCGACGCCGCGATCGACCGCTGGATGGGCTGGCGTACCGACCGCAAGACCGAGCGCGAGCACGGAATCCCGCGCGGGCTTCCCTACCTCACCGGCTGGGCCACCCATTTCCAGATCCTCGACGAGATGGAGGCCTGACCGCTATGGAGACCAGCACCATCCGCATCGCGGTCCGCGACCTGCCGGCGCACTTCGATCGGGAGCGCATCGGCCTCGTTCTCGACGAGATAGCGGCCGCCCTGCGCGACGAGCGCGGCGTCAACGCCCACTGCTCGGCCGACAGCATGACGATCGAGATCGACGTCGCCACCGCGCGGCTGAGCGCTGCGGTCGCGGGTCTCGCGGCGATGGGCCTCCTCCTACCGGCACCCTGACGACGGCCCTTTCGCCTCCCGCCGCGACTGCCCCGCGAGGCAGCGCGGCTCGGGGTCGTAGAAGGTCCGGGATGGTCCCGGTCCTCTGCATGAACGGACGACCCGATGACCAAGCTCTCCGACACTCAAGTGATCATTCTCTCCGCCGCTGCCCAGCGCACCGACGGCAACCTCCTGCCGCTGCCCGGATCGCTGCGCGGCGGCGCCGCTACCAAGGTGGTGGCCGCGCTGCTTTGACGTCATATCGTCGGGCGTGACACGCACGCCGGAACGCCTCGCATCAGAGGACTTCTTCCTGCTCTCTCCCTACATCGTCAACGGCGTCGCAATCACCCGGCGCGCGGACGACGATATCATCACAGGTTGGGATACGGTCTGTGGCAAGACCATGGGAGCAGTCCGGGGCGGAACTTTCCAGACCCTGGCGCAACAGAAGCTCGAGGCGGGGTGCATTACCGAGTCCCGCGAGTACCCCGGAGCCACCGAGCTCTTTCTCGATCTGGCAAACCGGCGCATCGATTTCGCGGCACACGACTTTCTTGGTCCGAACTACCTACTGAAGACCGGCCGGCTGAGCGACGCGGATGTTCTCGACGATCTGCTCGCTACGATCACCCAAAGCGTGGCGATCGCGCCCTCGAACGAGCCGCTCGCTGATGCCATTGACGGGCTGTTCGCCACCTGGCGAGAAGACGGCACGCTCGAGACGATGGCAGAGAACTGGTTCGGCGCGTCGATCGACTGGTCCAAGGCGCAGGAATAGGTGGCTCCTTCCGGGGCATAGGCGGACGTGGAGATCCTGCTTGCCTGGCTGCCCCGGCTCGCCACGGCCGCCGTGCTGACCGTCGTCCTGTCTGCAGTGATCGCGGCACTCGGCGGCGTCCTTGGTCTCGTGCTTGCGCTCGCACTGTTCGGAAGGGAATCCCCCGGGCTGCGACGGGCCACGGCGACGTTCAGTGGCCTTTTCCGATCACTCCCGGAACTCGTTGTTCTCTTCTTCTTCTATTTTGGCGCCATCCAGTTCGGTATCGACCTCGGACCAATCGGATCAACGATTATAGCCTTCACGCTCGTCGGATCCGCCTTCGACTATCAGGTTTTCAAGGGCGCCCTTGCCGCCATTCCAATTGGACAGTTCGAGGCGGGGCGTTCCTTGGGATTGCGCTCGCATCTCATATACCGCCGCATCATCCTGCCGCAGATGTTGCCGCTCGCGAAAAAGGGCTGGATCACCTATGCGATAGCCACCGTGAAGCGAATTTCGATCGCATCTGCGGTCTCGGTGAGCGAAATCCTCTATGTCACCAAACAGGGCATCGCGGTCACCAACGCTCCGTTTCTCTTCCTTGGGACGGCTGTCGCGCTCTACATCCTGATGGTCTCGCCCCTGCTCGTCTGGAACGAGCGCCCCATTCAAAGACCGGCAGGATGAGCATTCTCGCTGATCCCCGCTATTTCGATTTGATCTGGCGCGGGTTCCTCATGACGCTCTACATGTCGACGACTGTCATCCTTGCTTCGAACTTCCTTGCCTACCTGTTCGCCGTCTACCTGTTGGCGCCCGGGGCTAGATTTCGTCGTGCTATCATCGCTTACAGCCTCTTTGCGCGGGCCACGCCCGTCTTGGCGCTTCTGTTCCTGCTCTACTACGGGCTCCCGCGGGCGGGAATATATCTCGAACCTGTTGTCGCGGCGCTGGCCGGTCTGGTGTTCGCCTCAACCGCGTACAACCTGGAGTTTCTGCGTTCCGGATTCGAGGGAATTAAGGTCAGCCAGACCGAGGCTGCCCAGGCTCTTGGCCTCGGCCGGGCTGCGATCGTCTGGAAGGTCCTCACGCCGCAGGCTTATGCAGTAGCGTCCCCTGCCTTGTTTTCGAACGCCATCCAAATTGTGAAGGGAAGCTCGCTTGCCAGCCTTGTAACCATCGACGAACTGACATCAGCCTCCACAACCATTATTGCTGAAACTTACCAGGCGATCGAAGTCCTGCTCCTGATTTCGTGCCTGTACATGCTGCTTTGCGGTGCCCTGATCGGTGCACAACATCTCTACGAACGTCGCCGCTCCTGGAAGGTGGGTTAAATCCAGACATGCACGTGGGGTGGCGACCGCGACCTGAATTGTTGGCGGTCAATCGGCCCCATGATGATCGCTCGAGCGCAGCGCTCGTGGCGGACCAAAAGCGCAGGATCAGTTGGCAGCGACGCATTGGGCGTCTCGAAGCCCCAGCCGATCGAGCAGGTTCATCACCGTGGAGACATGCCACCTGCCGCCCCGCAGGGTGAGCATGCCGCGCCCGTTGAGCTCCGCCGCGATCCCCCGAAGGCTCAACGCACCGGCTGAGCGAATATCGGCCACCACCGGCGCCAGGTCCCGGGCGACCACCCTCGCAGACTACACCGATACCGACATCGGCGACGTGACTGGAACCTCAATGCCACGCCTCGCAAGTGCCTCAGATACCGCACCCCAATCGAAGCCTTCGCAGCCAACCTCGGTATCGCACTTGAAATGTGAAATCCAGCGCGGAGCCCGTGACGCAGGTATTCCTCGGCGGCATGGAAATCGGCGGTACGGTTGGCACCGGGAACAGTGCTCAGCCCAACCTGCATAACTCTCGAAAACAACGAGAATATCCGACCGTAGCCGGACCGGGAGAAGCCTTGTGCGAGGGCAAGTGGCGGCGCAAAGGGAACCGCGGTCGAACACTCTCTGGGTCGTAAGGCATTGTTTTATTAACAGCAGGGTTGCGAGCTGCTGTTCGGCGGTCGCTGCCTGACCCTGTGCCGCCCGGCGCGGCCGAACGTTTAGTCGATGGGCAAGCAGAGTTTCACTCACCTTAGTGTGTGGATCGGCGTGGAATGTTGACCCCGTGAGGTCCGGGATCGGCGTCCAAAATTGACCCCCTGTCCTCTGTGATGCGGCAGTGCCTGTCCGGTGGTTATGGACGGGTGGCAGAGGATGAAGGGCGTGGACACGATCGCGCGGGTGCGTCGCGAGTTTTACGTGCGCGGTCGGTCGATCAAGGAGATCGTGCCGGGAGCTCCACGTCTCGCGCAACACGGTTCGGAGGATCCTGCGGAGCGGGGCGACGGCGTTCGAGTACGAGCGAAGCGTGCAGCCGCAACCGAAGATCGGGCCGTGGCGGGGAGAACTCGACCGTCTGCTGGCGGTGAACGCGGCCCGGTCGAGCCGGGAGCGGCTGACGCTGATCCGCCTCTTCGAGGAGTTGCGCGGGCTTGGCTACGAAGGCGGCTACGACGCGGTCCGGCGGTATGCGGCGGCGTGGCAGCGAGAGCGCACCGCGGCGACGGCGGCGGCCTTCGTGCCGCTGAGCTTCGCGCCGGGCGAGGCATACCAGTTCGACTGGAGCCACGAGATCGTGCTGATCGCCGGGGTGACGGTGACGGTGAAGGTGGCGCAGGTGCGGCTCTGCCACAGCCGGATGCTGTTCGTGCGGGCGTATCCGCGCGAGAGCCAGGAGATGGTGTTCGACGCCCACGACCGGGCGTTCGCCTTCTTCAAGGGGGCCTGCACGCGGGGCATCTACGACAACATGAAGACCGCGGTGGACGCGATCCTCGTGGGCAAGGAGCGGGACTACAACCGTCGCTTCCAGCAGATGTGCGGCACTACCTGGTGGAGCCGCCGCCATTGTCGCTCGGACCAATGGCGCAACAATGGCGGCCATGCACGCCGGCGGCCGGGTGGGAGAAAGGCCAGGTCGAGAACCAGGTCGGGACGGTGCGGCAGCGGTTCTTCTCGCCGCGGGTCCGAGTGAAGAGCTATGACGAGCTGAACGCCTGGCTCCTGGATCGCTGCATCCTGGGCGAAGGCCCAGCCGCATCCGGACGTTCGCGACCGGACGATCTGGCAGATGTTCGAGGCCGAGCGGCCGAGCCTGGTGCCCTACGCTGGACGGTTCGACGGCTTCCGCTCGACGCCGGTCTCGCCGTCGAAGACCTGCCTCGTGCGCTTCGACAACAACAAGTACTCGGTGATGGCGCGCGCGGTCGGCCGGCCGGTCGAGGTCCGCGCCTATGCCGACCGGATCGAGCTTCGTCAGGACGGCCGCGTGGTCGGGCGGCATCGGCGCGCCTTCGGCCGCGGCCAGACCGTCTACGACCCCTGGCATTATGTCCCGGTGCTGGCTCGCAAGCCGGGTGCGCTTCGCAACGGCGCGCCCTTCCAGGACTGGGTGCTGCCGGGAGCGCTCGAGCGGGTGCGATGCGGCCTCCGCACTTCTGCGGGAGTTGCGGAGCACGGTGCAGGAGGTCGACGGGATTTCCTGCGAAACCCGGGGGGTTCTGGCCGATCCGTTCGCCGGCATCGCGAGAGCGGCGGAGGAGGAAACGCCGGACCTGATTGTCATTGGGCCGCACAGGCGGCAGGGCGCTGCGCGACGTGTTCGTCGGAACGACGGCAGGACGCACGATCCGCTCGGTGACCTGTCTCGTGCTCATGGTCAATGCGCCACCCGTGGGGTCCTGTGGGCACGTGATGCTGACGACGGACATGTCCGAGGGCGCCGAGCGCGCGGCGAAGGTCTGCAGGCGCTCGGAATTCGCGCGGTGCGAGGGTTTCGATTCTGCATGTCTTCGACGCGCCGGCGCTCCACCTTGTCATGAGTTCACACGATGCCAGCGGATGAGCGACAGGCTTACCTTGAAGATGAGCGTAAGAAGGCGTCGCGCGACTTGGCGGCTTCGTGAATTTTGTCGATTGGCGACCGATCCGACAGGAGGTCCTTCAAATGCGAAACTCTCCGGCAGAAGAGATTTTCACGGCGGAAAAAGATCGATCGGCGGACATCGTCGTCGTGGAAACGCAAGGGCGTGGCGGCCCGGGCAGGTTCTTCCTCGGCAGCGTGGCGGAAGCGGTGCTCCGTAGGGCCGACCGCGACGTTCTCGCCATTCCTCCCGAGGCAACCCCTTGAACGGTTTCATCGCGTGTCGGACACGCCCAACATTCAGGCTGCCGTGTCGCGTTGGACGATCAACTTGTCGATCCGGGAACCGTCCATGTCGCCGATCTCCACCCGCCAGCCGTCGATGAGGACATAGTGTCCGACCTTCGGTATTTCGGCCAGACGCTCCATGACCAGTTCGGCCGCCGTTTCTACGCTTCCGTTGTGGCCGGGCGTAAGGCCGAGTTGCTCCTCGAATGCAGAGCTATAGCCGAACATGGGTGATGCGGTTTGAGAGGGCGGCGTATCGTGGCGGGTGTCGGGCCTGCCGGAATCTCCAAGAGGAGCGATATGCCATGAAGGACGATACCAGCATCATTCCTTTGCGCCAGCCGGGTTCGGTCGAGGACCCCCTCACCGGGATTGGCGGGGAAGGTGCGCGCCGGATGCTCTTGACCGCGCTCGAAGCCGAGATTGAAGCCTTCCTCGACGGGTTCGCCGAAGAGCGGCTTGTGGATGGTCGGCAGCGCGTCGTTCGGCACGGGTGCGGACCCGAGCGGAGGTCCAGACCGGGATCGGCGCCCTCGAGCTCCGGCGCCCGAAGGTCCGTGACCGCGCGGCGGACGTGGCGAGCGGCGAGAAGTATCCGGTTCACGTCGCACATCCTGCCGAAGTGGGCCCGGCGATCGAGGAGCCTCGACGCCCTGCTGCCCGTTCTCTATCTGCGCGGCATCTCCACCGGTGATTTCCAGGATGCGCTCTCGGCCATCCTCGGAGCCGAGGCGCCCAACCTGTCGCCCGGCGTGATACTCCGGAGGGGGAAGAAGGAGCTCGTCGGCTTCCATGTGGGGCGGCGGGAGCGCGCGCAGAGCTGGCGCGAGCTGCGGGTCGACCTCAAGGCCCGCGGCCTCTCCGTCGCGCCCGAGGTCGCCGCGGGCGACGGTGCGCTCGGCTTCTGGAAGGCGCTGGACGAGGTCTTCGCGGGCACTCCGCGCCATGGGACGGAGATACAGCCACCTCGGCCTTGAGGAGAGATGCCGCCTGCGCGGCCTGATGGAGATGGGCGTGGGCAAGAGCGAGATCGCCCGCAGGCTCGGGCGGCATCGATCGACGATCGACCGCGAACTCTGCCGCAACCGGTGTGCTGACGGCTACCGGCCGGACAGCGCCGGCCGCCGGGCCTGGGCGCGCAGGCTCCGCGGCTCGAGGATCGCGCGCTCCACCCGCGCGCAAACGACCTGCCTCGCAGCGACCTTCCCCCCAAGATCACCCTCGCAGACTACACCGATGCCAACATCGACGACGTGACCTGGAACCTCAACGCCACGCCTCGCAAGTGCCTCGGCCGCCGCACGCCGATCGAAGCCTTCGCTGCCAACCTCGGTGTCGCACCTGAAATGTGAAACCAGCGAGCACCTTCATCAGCGATCCCCGCCGCCCCCGGAAGCAGAACAGCTCGCCGGCATGCGGATCCCGACCGAGCCCTTGCTGGACCAGCAGCGCCAGCCCGTTCATGCCCTTCCGCATGTCCGTCGCACCGCCCGCTCCCCTGTGGACTGCATCCGGCTAGTGAGCCGCACGCCATTCACATGATCACAACCAGCGTCATGTCACCGCCGCTCGCGGGCATCGCCATCAAGCCCAGCGCACCTGAAATCGCGGAGAGAATTATGACGGATAAGGACGCAATCGGCGCCAGCTTCAGGCGGCCTCCGCTCGAAAGGCTCCGAGCAATATTATTGGCTTATCGGAGGCACAAGAACCGCCCAACCGGAAAGCTTGGGGATGGCTTACTCTCTTGCTGTCTCATACCAACGGCCCTAAAGATTGACCTTTACCCAGTTGCGGGAGGTTATGGAGGCGACAGTGTCGGGATCGTTGGCGAAGAAGTTCCAGGCCTCGCAGCAGGTGTCGACGATGTCGTCGTAGGTGTCGAAGAGGGTGATGGCGAGCTTGTTCTTGCGCAGGTAGTCCCAGACGTTCTCGATGGGGTTGAGTTCGGGGGCGTAGGGCGGGAGCGTGAGCAGCGAGATGTTGTCGGGTACCACGAGTTCGCCTGCGCCATGCCAGCCGGCGCCGTCGAGCACCAGCACGGCATGGGCGCCTGGCGCGACGGCGCGGGCGATCTCGGCGAGGTGCAGGCTCATCGCCTCGGTGTCGGCATAGGGCAGGACCAGTGCGGCGGTAGCGGCGCGCCCGGGGCAGACCGCGCCAAAGATGTAGGCCCATTGGTAGCGGGTGTCGCGCACCGCGCGGGGGCGGGTGCCGCGCCTGGCCCAGACCCGGGTCAGCGTGCCCTGCTGGCCGACGCGCGCCTCATCCTGGAACCAGATCTCGATGGGCTTGCCGTGGGCCGTCTCGGGTAGAACCCCGGCTACCGCCTCGGGGAAGCTTTTTTAAACGCCTCCTGGGCGGCCTCGTCGGCCTTCGGGTGCCGCGGCCGCGGCACCAGCCGGCGATAGCCGAGCCCGCGCAGCTGCTTGCCCACCGTGCGCTCGTGCATCACCACCCCGAACTCGGTCTCGAGCCAGTGCTTCAGGTCATGGCGCCGCCAGCGCACCACCCCGTCGCGCTTCGGATCCGGGCCCGTCTCGACCCGAGCCGCCAGCGCGGCCTTCTGCTCCGGCGTGAGCCGCGGCGGCGGGCCGGGCGAGCGGCGGTCCGTCAGCCCCGCCAGCGCCTTCGGCGTTGTAGCGGCGCACCCAGTCCCGCAGGGTCTGGCGGTCCATCCCGCAGGTCTCCGCCGCGGTCTTGCGGTCCATCCCCTCCAGCACCAGCGCGATCGCCAGCATCCGCCGAGCCGTCCGCGCAGACCGTGCCTTCCCCGATGCCGCCCGCAGCTCCGTCGCCGTCATCTCCTGCCGTGTGACCACAATCGCTCCCGACATCCCTGCCTCCTTCGCCATTGGAGACAGTGAGTCAGACTTCCTCCGATTTGGGAATCCCCAAAGAGTCAGAGGCCGGGGCCGCTGGTATCAGAATGGGATTTCCAGCTTAAGGCTGCCACCGAAACCCTTGGAGTTCGAGGCTAAGCTGGTGAATACGCCGACGCGGACGACCGCGTTGCGCCGGGTGAACACGTCGAGATTGGCGGCGAAGTCGAAACGGGTTTGGTCGATGCTACTGGCGGACTTGAAGTCGGTCACGACCGACGGTGCGCTGTCAAATCGGGCATTCAGGCCAGGCTCGGGGTTGTTCAGGAACTGGGTCAACCCCAGGGTCACGTGCGGGCGCCAACGCAATCCGTCGGCGCCGTCGAACTCGCCGCCAATCTCGACCGCCGGCTGGATCGAAAGGTAGGATTGCGCCCTTGTCTTCACGTCGAGGCGAACCCCGGAGGAGCCCCGCTCGGTGAAGTCCGAGGACGAGAAGTAATCGTAGGCAAGTGTGATCCTCGGTTTGACAAAGGTGTTGTCGCGCTCGAACAGCCATTCCGCCCGCACCTGCGCCGCGGTGGACCAAAACTCCTGATTGCCTTTGGTCCTGGCGCCGGGAAAGGGACTGCGTTCGATGTCGAAGGAGCCGTGACCGAAGGCGAGCGATCCAGACACTTCCACCTTGCCGAATTGGCGCTTCAGCGAGACGCCGGCGAAGATCTGGTCACCGTCGCTGGTTGCGGAACTGGCTGAAGCGTCAATGTTGCTTCGTTCAAAAGCGAATGCCCCGCCAAGATACCAGACGTCGTTCAGCGGAACCTGGCCGCCCGCAGAAACTGACCAACTCGAGCCGGAGAATCCGAGATTGTCCGAGGTGGCGTCCCGCTCGAAGCTGGTGCCGCCGGCTCGGAGGAACAGACATCTGCCGTCGTCGAAGAAGCGGGTTTCGGTCGTGTCGCTCGCGTTTGCGCAGCTCAGCAGGGAATCGTTGAAGCGTCTCGATGCCGCCAGCGCGCTGATCTGGTTGTCGATGGCGACCTCGGCGCTCATCGTGTTGACGATATCGGCGTACTCTGCTCCGTCCTCGGCCGCCAGCAATGCTTCCGCCAGCATCTCGTCCAGCGCTTCTGCCACATAGAGCGCCTGTATGTGATTGGCGATCTCAGCCTGGTTGTCGCTCAGGGAGCCTCGCAATCCCGCATTGGCGAAATCGATGTCGTAGAGGAGATCGAGCGTGTTCGGGGTCGCCAGGTCGAGCTGGTACTGCGCCACCGCCGACCGGGTCAGTGCAACGCCGTCTGCGATCGTCACGCCGCCCCGGGCCGAAACGATCTCCTTCCGCCGCGCTCCGAGCAGCGGCGCAGCCGGGGCAGTGGGGGCGACGATTATCGCGCCGTTCAGCCGAGCGCGGCCGCCGACCTCGATACGATCGACCTGACCCTCGTTCGTCGTGTCGAGATCGATGGCGAGACTGCCGGACGCAGTCTGGACGTAGCCGCCGGCGATCGTGGTGACGCCGGTCGCGGCATCGCCTGCCGGGGACAACCGGCCTTCGTTCACGAAGCGACTGGCATCAATCGTCGCACCGGCGTTGATGACACCGCTCGCGCGGTTGAAGACGTCGATCGCCAGGTTCGACCCCGGCGCGGTCTCGCCAGGTTGTGTCGACCCGTTGATGCTTCCGGTGATGACCCCGGTGTTGGTCAGGGTGAGTTTGCTATTGGCATGGCTCACATAGGTAACGGCGTCGCCTTCGACGCCGTCGACGGACTGGATGGTGCCGGCGTTGGTCAGGCGGTCCCCGGTTCCGGTGCCAATGATGTAGACCGCCGCGCCCTGCTCGGCGCCGGAAATCGATGCGAGGGTGCCGCCGGTCACGGTATTGCCCCCTGAAACGCTGACGCTGACGCTTCCCGCGTTGTCCCCTGCCGTCTGGGCAAATATTCCATGGGAGCCGGCACCCGTCGCGCTTACGCTACCATTTATGTCGACCGTAACCGGACCCTGGAAGGCAGATCCGATAGTTTCGCCGGCGCTCTGGGCAAAGATGCCATGCGCCCCGGCCCCCGATGTCGTAAGGCTGCCGCCGGAACCGATATAGGTCACATTGACTGCGCCGGAACTGCCGGAGCCGCCCGACGCGCCGATCAGCGCCGCGTCGCTTGCATCCACCGAGGTGGAGTCTGTGCTGCCCTGCACGCCGCCGCCGCCGCCTACGCTCTGGGCCAAGATGCCGACCGACGAGCCCCCCGTCGTGGTGAGCGGCCCGGTGACGCTGACGCTGACAGCGCGGCCGTTGCCAGAGCCGCCGCCTCCAGGTCCGATATTGGAGTTGATTCCGAAATTGTTGACCGAGCCCATGACCACTGAGCCGGCATAGCCGCCGCCGCCGCCGATGGACTGGGCGACCACACCGTGCGCGGCGACGTTGGCGGAAGGTGCCTGCGCTGCGCCGGTCTCGATCGAGCCGGTGTGATTGATGTTTACAATGTTGCCATCGCCTGAGGAATCGGTACCCCCGACGGTGAGGGTTCCGCCTGCGTTTGCGCCGTAGCCACCCGCTGCGAGCCCACCGCCGCCGCCGATCGACTGGGCGAATATGCCGATGGCGTCGTGGCCCTCGGTGAGCACGCCCGCGCCGGCGTTGGTGATCGTCACAGTACCACCATTTCCGTTCGCGCCGGTTGCGCCGCCGACCTGGACGATGGCCTCAGAACTGAGATCCAGAATCGTTCCTCCCTTCTTGAGCCCGCTTTCGCCGCCGCCGCCGCCTATGCTCTGGGCGAGGACCCCGTAGGAGCCGTCGCCGCGCGTCCGGATGTTCGTGCCGCTGGTCGTCATGACGGTGGCTGTACCGCCGTCTCCGCCGGCCTTGCCGCTTCCGCCGACTGTGACGCCAAAGACCAACGACGAGCCGGCCGAGCCGCCCGAGCCGCCGCCGCCTCCGACGCTCTGGGCGAACAGCCCGTGGCCGGCCATACCGCTGGTGAAAATCTGGCCATAGCCCGCTATCGTCGCGGCGGCACCGTTGCCGCCCGCGCCGCCCGCGCCACCGATGCCGATGGACCACTGGCCGTAAGACTTGATCACCGTATAAGGGTCGAGACCGGTGCCGTCGGAAATGATGTCGGCAATGGTATTGGCGGCCTTGTTCGACGTGAAGGCCGAAATGCCGGTCGATCCGGAGCCGCCCGATCCGCCGCCGCCGCCGATGCTCTGGGCGAAAACCGCGTGCGCTCCGTCTCCGCTCGAGGCGACGGATGCGTTGAGAAGATTGACCTCGGCCGCGCCGCCGTTGCCGCCGGCGCCACCACCGCCGCCGATATTGATGTCGAGCGAATAGTTGGCCTGGCTTTCGCCGCCGCTGCTCTGACGACAGGTTTGGAAGAAACCGCTCCCGGTGATGCCGCACTTGCCGCTTAGCGCGAGGTCGTAGGTTGATGCCGTGCCGCCGTACCCGCCACCGCCGCCCGTCGACTGGGCATAGACGCCGTAAGACGTTGTTCCACCGGTTGAAACATCGGCGTCAGTCAGGCTTATGGTCGCAGGACCGGCATTCATGCCATTGCCGCCGGTTCCGCCGACCGCGGCCTGCCCGGTGAAGTTGTAGCCCGAGGTCTCGTTTGCCGGAACATTCGACGCATTCACCATAATGGTGCCGCCATTGCCGCCGTATCCACCGTTTCCGCCCAAACTCTGGGCCATGATACCGACCGAGCTGTCGCCAGCGGTAGCAACCGTTCCGAAATGCGAGACCAACACCGGGCCACCGACCGCCCCGTCGCCGCCCGAGCCGCCAAGGTTGAGCGTGAAGGACTGGCTGGTCTTGGTCTGCGCATTCACGTTCAGCACGGCACTATAGGAAGCGCCGCCATAGCCACCGCTGCCGCCTGAACTTTGGGCGAAAATTCCGGCGCTATTGTGCATCGATGTGTAGACAGTTCCGGAGTTGCTGACGCTTACCTCCGCCCCGGTTCCGCCGCCGCCGCCCGAACCCCCGATATCAATGGTTTCCTGGAAGGTCTGGGTCGACGTGATGTTCGCATTTGCCGTGTAGACCGCGCCGCCGTTGCCGCCGTTGCCGCCAAGGCTCTTGGCGTCGATGCCTATCGAAGAGAAGTTCGTGGTCGAAACGGTGCCTGAATTCGTTACCGACACTGCATTGGATATGCCGCCGCCTCCGCCCGACCCACCAAGCTCGACAGAAGCGCCAAGCTGAACGGTGTCCGTGGCAGCCGAAAGCCCACTTTCAAATACGAATCCGCCCGATCCGCCACTGCCACCCTGGCTGAGCGCTTCGATGCCATTGGACTGGCTGCCAGTCGTCTTGATTGCCGCGACATTGTTCACGGTTGCGGAACCGGCCGTCCCACCGCCTCCACCAGTACCGCCCAAGCCAACATTGATGTCGAGGCCGCCAACCGAACCACCTGTGGTGGTCAGGGTCGCCCCGCCGCGCCCACCATGACCGCCCTGGCTCTGGGCCGCGATCCCGCTGGACAGGTCACCGGCGGTGGAAATTACGCCGACCTCGTTTGTCGTGCCGATGGTCACGTCGCCGGCGGTCCCTCCGGTGCCGCCAGTTCCGCCGATGGCAACCTGCACCGACGCGACCGATCCAGCCTGGCCGACCACGTCGAAGCCGCCGCGCCCGCCGCTGCCACCCTGACTGGCGGCATGGATGCCGAGGCTCTGGCTGCCGGTCGTGGTGATGTCGTCTCCGCCCCAGAACACATCCACGAAACTTGCCGTGCCGCCGGACCCGCCGTCACCACCAAGCCCGACCGTGACGCCGGTGGTATTGATGCCTGAGACGTTGGCAGTCACACCGCCGATGCCGCCGCTCTTGGCGACGCTGAGCGCGGTGATGCCGTCGGCCAGCGCGCCCTGGGTGCTGATTGAGCCTTCGGAAAGCACCCGGACCTGTCCGGCGTCGCCGGCGCTGCCGCCCTTGCCGCCGACGGTCACGGCTACGTCCGCCATCGTAACGCCCGATCCGGACGCCGTCAGGTAAGCGGCCCCGCCGCCTCCGCCGACGCTCTTGGCAAGGATCCCGGTCGATTGCTGACCTGTCGTGGCGATGTCGCCGCCGGAATAGACCGCCACGGCCTCGCCTCTGCCGCCACCACCACCGCTGCCCCCGGCAGTGACCTGAATGTTTCCGTAGAGGCCCTGGCTGAAGGACAGCGTCGTGCCGGAGTGACCGCCACCGCCACCGATACTGAAGGCATCGATCCCGTCCGAGCCCTGACCCGTGGTCTTGATTGTCCCGCTGGCAACAGCCTCGCTTTTTTCGCAGAAGCCGTTGCCGACGCCGAAGCCGTGGCAGACCTGCGCGGTGTCGGCGCGCCCGCCGCTGCCGCCGCTGCCGCCGATCGTCGTGGTGATGGCCAGCGTCACTGTGTCGTTGACAGAGACTGTCGTACCCGCCGATCCGCCGCCGCCGCCATAGCTCGAAGCATAGACGGAGGGCGAATTGTCGCCACTCGTGGTTACGGCGGTGTCGCCCATCTCCACAAGCACCTGGCCGCCTTCGCCGCCGCTGCCGCCCGACCCGCCGACGGCGATGTTGAGCGAAGGAAAGGCCGAGCCGGTAAACGAAAGCGCGTTTCCGCCGTGACCGCCGCCACCGCCACCGCTCTGGGCGACCACCCCGCGGGCTGCGTGTCCGGAGGTAGTAATGCTGCGGCCGGTCTCGTCCATCCCGACATCGACCGTGACGTCGGCGCCGTTGCCACCCGACCCGCCCGTGCCGCCGATGGCCTGGGAGAAGGAGAAACCCAAAGCGAGGGCGTTGGAGCCACGTCCACCGCCGCCGCCGTGGCTCTGGGCGAAGATGCCGTCTGCATTGTCGCCGCCGGTAAGGATGTTGCCGTCGCTCGCGACATTGACCGTCCCTCCGTTGCCGCCTGTGCCTCCCTTGCCGCCAATTGCGCTGATGCCGGTCGCCGAGGCGCCCTTGCCGCCACCGCCGCCAACGCTTTGAGCGTGAATGCCAAAGGAGTCGGCGCCCGCCGTGGTGATATTGGCGAGCGAGGTCACGCTCACCGCGCCACCGGAGCCTCCCTGCGATCCGGCGCCGCCGACCTCGGTGATGCTCGCCGCAGAGCCGCCGTCACCGCCACCGCCACCGATGCTCTGCACGTCGATGCCGGAACTGTAGTCACCGGAGGTATTGATCATGTCTGCGGTCCCGGTCGTACTCACAGTGACCATGCCGCCGTCGCCACCGGCGTCGCCGCTGCTGCCCACGACTGTTCCAATACTGCCGCCCGAGGCCTTGCCACCGCCACCGCCAACGCTTTGGACAAAAATCCCGGTGGAATAATCGCTCATGGTCTGAATGGTCGAGCCGGATGAATCATACCAGTACGCAGATACGGTGCCGCCCTGTCCCGCGCTCTGCTCGCCCGTGCCATATGCCAGAAAATTCGTGCTGAGCGGGTTGCCGTCAAAACCGCCGACGCTCTGCGCAAAGATGGCGTTTGCATTTTCGCCATCGGTGGAAATGCCGCCGCGATAGTTGACCTGTACCCATCCGCCTGGTCCGTTGCCGGCCGATGCTCCCCCCGTGCCGTTGTCCCCGCCTTTTCCGGCGGCGCCGCCATCGCCGCCGATGCCGCCGTAGCTGCGCGCAAGAATGCCCTGTACCTCGTTGCCGACGGCGGTGATCGAGTTGTTGTTCTTTGCCAATAGAGCGTTTACGTTGCCGCCGGCGCCGCCGATGCCGCCGTTCCCCCCATTGTTGCCGCTTCCCGCGTATTCGCCGGTATTGCCATCGCCGCCATTGCCCGCGACGCTCTGAATGACAATGCCTGCAAGCGAAGCCGCTTCGACATTGACGGAGCTGCCACTGGCAGAAGCGATAGTCACGTCTCCACCGTTGGCGCCTGCGCCTCCTGCACCGCCGTTTGATGTGCCCGGGATTGTCGCACTCCCATTGGCTGTTGCAAGTCCGCCAATTCCGGAATAGCCCGCAGCACTTTGCATCAGAATGCCGATCGCCGAACTCTGGACTGTGACATTGCCCGTAATGTCCAGCGTGATCGCTCCGCCCGCGCCGCCGACGCCTCCGGTCCCGCCGTCGCCGGTCTTTCCCTCCGCAGCTTTGGCTGTCCCACCGCTTCCGCCACCGCCGCCCGTACTCAGAAGGCTGATCCCCGGCTGATTAGACGTGGAGGTGATAGAGACGTCGGTGAGGCCCAGAGTAATGGCTGTCCCGGCCCCGCCCACGCCGCCTGCCCCGCCGCGTGCCTCGCCGCCGCTGCTTGAAAATGCTTCTCCCCCGTTCCCGCCGCCTCCTCCGGTTGCAATGACATCGATGCCTGCAAAACCGTCCGTGGTCACGGCCGTGAAGCTGAGGCCTGCCGTGCCACCGGATCCGCCAGCTCCGCCCCCTGCGGCGTTCTGCGTGCCCGATCCCTTTGACTCGTTTGGAGTTGATCCTTTTCCGCCAGTGTAGCTCAGGTGCACAGACGAACTGGATTGGCCGTTGATCGCCAGCGGGCTCACGCCGAGGTCGGCGTTGATGCTGACCGTGTTGTTTCCAACGCCCGCGCCATTGTCCGAAGTTTGCGAAGCGCCGTCCACCGCCGTCGCGTCAACGCTGATCAGGGGGCCGTCTCCGGCAATCGTAGACTGAGTGAGCTTCTCCAAAGTGAGGCTGCTTGTGGGGTTTGAATAGTCTGCCTCGTATGTGAGCGACGCGCCATTGATCCCGTCAGCGGTACAGGTCACCGTCAACCCGCTTTGCGTACATGCGGCGTGCGCGGTGGTAGGTGCCGATGCAACTGCGCCAAGGATCGCCGTCACGCCGCCAAGGTGCGACGCAAAGGCTCGCCAGTCGGTTCTCTTTGGCGCACCCCGGGCGCTCTTTCGCGCTGATGTCGTCCGAAGCCCTAGCTTGAATGCCGGATTGGGTCCGGCCGTCATCTTGGTCGAATCGGGCGAGATGTTTACCTGTAGCGCTGCATTGGACGGAAACTGTTTTGAATCTGTTATGTAGCCAGTAAATCCCTGTGCCTTGCAAGCATCCCATGTCGTGGCCCAAATAATATGGTAACTGTAACAGTCGGCGGGATCACCGATCACGTGGTAGCTATCTGTTGATTTGGCGCCTTCCTGCGAGCTGACGGAGCCGTCGCCAGTTCTAGTGGTGGCAGGCACGTCGTCCGGGCCAAGGCTCACCGGGCCGGAGCCGCCCGGTTTGAGGTGGCCGCCGTCCAGACGTGGCCAGGGGGGACGGGTCAAGTGGAGGCTGCCGGAATCTAGCCACGCCAACTCGTTCCACTGGCTCAATTCGACATGGAAGATAGGGTCCGCCCTCGTCATTTCATGCGTCGTCATCATCGTTCGCTCCCGCCAGCTGGCGTGAAGGGTTGCACACCAACTGCCTACTACCGACTCGGCCCGATGTCGTTGGCAGTGCGTCTCAAGGTTCTTGGCGGTGAGTCTCAAACTGGACGCCGTCCTCTGGACCTCCGGACTTGACGTCAGACTGAGTGGATGGAACCGTAGGTGTTTACGTTCACGTCGCCTTTTGCCCGACGGGGCCACAGAGGGACCAGTCATGCCGGCACCGGACACCGTGTTCGACTGCACGGGCATCGCGCGGGCCGAACGGTTCGATGCCTACTTGGCGTTCATGTCTGGCGGATACACGCAGATCAGCTCTACGCCCGCGTGGTTTGAACCGGGGACTGTGGCGTCACGCTGCTGGCAGATTGGTGCCTCGAAGGTCTGGCACCATCGCCACGTCGGCGTCGTTATGTCCCGGCCGGCGCGGAACGCGTTATCGCCGGGCAACGATATGCTGGTCGTTTCGACCTACCTGAGCGGAGGGTCGTCAGGCAAGTGCGAGGATACCCCCTATGCGATCCAGGCAGGTTCGGTCGTTGTTGCGGACCTGCAGAAGGAATTGGCTGCGCGCTCGACAGGGCCCGTCGAGATGTTCCTCGTCGAGATTCCGTTTGACCTCGTGGGATACCGGCCCAACCGGCGTCATGTCGGTCAATGGGAGCTGCAGGGAGCCGGGAAACGGATGATCGCCACCAATCTCGACTTGCTCAGAAGGGAACTGCCGGGCGCGACGCGTAGCGAGGCGACCGTGCTGCTGAGGTCGTTCGCGGGGCTGGTGGGCCCGCTCGTCGGCCCGACCGAACCGGCGTCAAGCAGCTGGCGCGGCTTCGCAGAGGGCCGTGCGGCGGCAATGCGCGCCTATGTCGACGCTAACCTCCATAGGCCCGACTTGAAGGTCGCCGAAGTCGGAGCCGCCGTCGGCGCCTCGCGCTCCACGGTTTACCGGGAATTTATCACTGAAGGCGGCTTTGAACGCTATTTGACCCAACGAAGGCTGGTGATGGCGCTTGATGAGTTGAGGCGTACACGGCCGCGGCGCGGGTTGATCAGTGAGGTGGCGAACAGATGGGGCTTTGCAGACCCGATGCGGTTTGCGCGCTCGGCCCGCCGTATCGTTGGGGTAGCACCGTCGGATGTGGTCGGCCTCGCCAGTTCCGGTGACTGGAAACCTGTCGTGCAAAGTGCTCGGGCCTAGAAAAGCAGGCATGGTGCGGCCGTTGAAACGGATTGGCATCAACCGCAAGGCGGAACGCCATAGACCAGCTGAAGACCATTTTCTGGCGCTCACTCCGGAGCGCGTCGAGCAGATCCACCACGCTGGCTGGCTCACGGGCTGGCGGTTGGTCGCGGCGCGGCAGGAAATCGTTTGAGGCGGTGCGTCGGCTCAAGGGACCCCGAAGAAGGAGAACGAGCAGCTACGGCAGGCGATGTCGGACTAGGTTGGGAACTCATACAACATATTGATATAGTATGCTACCATGACCAAAGATTAGGTATGGAGGGTCCGTTATGGCGCATCTGCGCCTACTCGGATGCCGGTCAGGCAGAGCAACGCGAAGACCGCCTTATCGCGCATCTCTCGCGGAGTAGTCGCGGGCATCATCTCATGCGCCCCCTTTGGCCTGCTTGACGCTCGGCGCTGGACGTGTAGGGGCGGCGCTGGCTTCAGCCTCGTCGCGACGCGAGAGATTGAAATCTACCAGGGCTTCAATCAGTAGCTTCTTCCGTTGACTCTTACCGATCCAGCCAAGGCCGACTTGGCTCTGGTGGTCAATAGCTTCTCAGAACTCTTACAGGGCAGCGACTTGCCTGACGTCGGACATGGCCTACAACAACGCAAGGCAACTCGACCGACCGGCGCGAGTGACACGGTCAGAGCGCCGGAAATGGGGAGGGACACGCTTGCCGCACATCTGACCTGCGCGCGGCCAGCGCGCAGCCCGCGTCGGCACCGTTGAGCCGCGGGCTACGGCGGTGGAGGCGCGGCTCGATGCGTCGTAGGCGTGTTTCTGCGTGCCGAGCAGAGACGCCGTGGGTATGGCGGCGGCTGCGCCGGCGAGGCGCCACAAATGATATGCGGCTGAAAAGTGGCCCCTGCTGCGGACATCAACTCGCCTGACCCCCTTCATAGCGAGGGAACTCAGAAGCACGTCAACCGTTGTTTCTCGGCGTATGGCGCGCCGTCCGGTTCAGTGCCGTATTCAGAAAGGACCTTCGCATGGAATGGGATCAAATTGCCGACCGATGGACTGCCATGACCCACCGCCTGCGTGGCGACAGGATACGGGCCCCGCGAAGCGTAGGCGGCCCGCTGGAAACGCGCCACATACCGAAGAACGGGGATGGGGAACTATCCGACAAGATGACGCCCGACATAGTCGGCGACGACCGTAGCCTGATAAGTCAGTGACGCCGACGCCTCGCAGGGGACAGTCGGCCACAGGGCTCGGCACATTGGTGCGGGCCTGGATGCCAGGAGGGTGGCGGGCGTCAGCCGTTGGTCCCTGGGACGATGGCGCGGTAATACGTGCTGACCTCTTCGGTACGGAGCGCCTCGAGCATCACGCCATTTCCCTGGCGAAGGCCCAGCCAGTCATCGATCACGCCCTGCGGGTCGCCCCACTGAGCGAGCGGGTGCGCGACAATGCCGCGGTCCTGTTATTGGCATACCGGTCATGCACGCGGGCGCTGCAGGCCGGCCAGACCATCACGCCGGCGACCGAGTGGCTGTTGGACAACTACCACATGGTCGAACGCCAGCTGCAGCAGATCGCACGCGATCTGCCACCCGGGTATTACCGCCAGCTTCCCAAGCTGGCCACGGGTCCCTTCGCGGGCTACCCCCGCGTTCTGGGTATCGCCTGGGCCTATGTGGCGCACACCGACAGCCTACTGAACGGCCCGGTCCTTGCGCGCTTCGTGCGCGCCTACCAGACGGTCGAGCCCCTGACGATCGGCGAGCTTTGGGCGGTAGCCATTACCCTGCGCATCGTGCTGGTCGAGAACATGCGCAGGCTGGCCGAGCAGATCATCGCAGCGCAAGGAGTTCGCCAGGCGGCGGACGATCTGGTCGACAGGGTGTTGGGCGGGTCGGGCCCGGAAGGGTCATCCGCCTCGCCCGACGCGGGACTTCGCGCACTGGCCGATGCAGCGGAGGCACTCGGCGGCGGCCCTGTCCCCGAAATCATGGCGGCGCGGCTCGCCCAGCGGTTGCGCGGCTTCGATGCGACGGAGACTCCCTTGCACGGATGGCTGCAGGACCGACTGCGGCAGCAGGGCGTGACCATGGACGATGTGGTGCAGCATGCCCAGCAGAGGCAGGGCGCATCGAACGTCACGATGCGCAACATCGTCACCAGCATGCGGCTGATCTCCGAGATGGACTGGCCCGACTTCTTCGAGGAAGTCAGTCTGGTCGATGCGCGGCTGCGCGCGGGGTCGGATTTCGGCGCGATGGATTTCGCCTCCCGCAACATCTACCGCACCGCGATCGAGGCGCTGGCGCGGGGCTCGGGCACGTCGGAGGTGGCGGTGACCGATGCCGCGCTGGCCCTCGCCAGGGCGGGCGAGACGCCCGCGACGCGCGATCCCGGCCATGGGCTGATCGGCCCCGGGCGACGCGCGCTGGAATGCCGCATCGGATATGTCCCGGGCCCGGGCATGCGGCTGCGGCGGGTCATCGGCCGATGGGGTCTGGGGGGCTACCTGGCCGCCATGGGCCTTGCCTGCCTGGCGGTCCTCGGCCTGGCGCTGGTGCAGTCGGGGGCGCAGGGGTGGCTTGTCGTTATGCTTGGGCTCGCGGGGCTAGGGCCGGCGTTCGAGGCGGGCAGCGCGCTGGTCAACCTGGCGGTAACGCGGGTGGTCCCGCCCCGGCGCCTCCCGGGGATGGATCTGGCTCGCGGCGTTCCGCCCGAGCTGCGCTGCCTCGTCGCGGTGCCCGTGCTGCTGGACAGCGTCGAGGACCTGGCCGCCTGTGTCGAACGCCTGGAAGTACATCACCTGTCCAGCACGGACGGCGCACTCCACTACGCGGTGCTGGCCGACGGCCCGGATTCCGCGACCGAAACCCGTCCGCAGGACGCCGATCTGATCGCCCATGCTACGCGCGCGATTGCACGGCTGAACGCAACCTATCCATCGCCCGGCGGCGACAGGTTCCTGTTCCTGCATCGCCGGCGGCTGTGGAATCCCTCAATGGGTGTCTGGATGGGATGGGAGCGCAAGCGAGGCAAGCTGGCCGAGCTCAACCGGCTGCTGCGGGGTGCTACCGACACCAGTTTCGTGGCCCCCAGCGTGGTGCCGCAGGGCGTGCGGTTCGTGATCACGCTGGACGCCGACACGCGGCTCCTGCGCGACACGGTGCGGCGGCTGGTCGGCAAGCTCGCGCATCCCCTGAACGCGCCGCAGTTCGATCCCGGCCAGGGGCGGGTGACGCAGGGTTACGGCATCCTGCAGCCGCGCGTGACCCCCGCCCTACCGGTCGGGGCGAAAGGATCGCTCTATCAGCAGATCCACGCCAGCCACGGCGGGATCGACGCCTATGCCGCGGCGATTTCGGACGTGTACCAGGACCTGTTCGGCGAGGGCTCGTTCACCGGCAAGGGCATCTACGACGTCGATGCCTTCGAGGCGGCGCTGGCCGGCCGGGTTCCCGACAACACGATGCTCAGCCATGATCTGTTCGAGGGGAACCTCGCGCGGGCGGGTCTGGTGTCGGATGTCGAAGTGGTCGAGGATTTCCCGGCCCGCCACGACATTGCCGCCCGGCGGCAGCACCGCTGGGTGCGCGGCGACTGGCAGCTCCTGCCCTGGCTGCTGGGGCGGGCGGGGGACGGGCATGGTCCGATCCCGGCGCTCGGACGCTGGAAGATCATCGACAACCTGCGCCGGTCGCTCACCGCTCCGCTGACACTGGCAGCACTTGCGGCGGGGTGGCTGCTGCCCCTTCCCGGCGCCGCCGCCTGGACGGCCATGGTGCTGGCCATGCTGGCGTTGCCTCATCTGCTGCCCCTGCCCTTCGTGCTGCTGCCCGGCCGGGCCGGCATCACCGCGCACAGCCATCTTGCCGCCCTTGCCAGGGACGCGCGGATCGCGGCGGCGCGCGTCGCGCTGGACATCGTGCTGCTGCCCGACACGGCGCTGCGGATGTGCGACGCTATCCTGCGGACCGGCTGGCGGCTCCTGCGGTCGCGCACGCAACCTGCTGGAATGGGTGACGGCTGCACAACATCTCGCAACGGCGCCGCCCCGGGCCGCTGGTGATGTACCGCGACATGGCCGCCGCCGTTGCCCTCGGCCTCGGGATGGCGGGCGCGGCGGTCGCCCTCAACCCGGTGGTCTGGCCGCTGGTCGCACCGTTTGCGCTGCTGTGGCTCCTCAGCCCGCTGGTCGCCGCCTACGTCAGTCGCCCGCGGCCCGCGCCCGAGACCGCCCAGCTTGCGAAGTCCGACAGCCTTGGCCTGCGGCTGATCGGACGCCGCACATGGCGATATTTCGAGACCTTCGTGACGGCCGCCGACAACGATCTGCCGCCCGACAACTTCCAGGAAATCCCGCGTCCCATGCTGGCGCGGCGCACCTCTCCGACCAATATCGGGCTTTATCTGCTGGCCACGACGGCGGCGCATGATCTGGGCTGGATCGGGCGCGCGGAGGCCGCCGCCCGGCTGGAGCGGACGCTGGCCACGATGCAGCGAATGCCGCAGTACCGCGGCCATCTCTACAACTGGCACGCGACCGACGATCTGCGGGTGCTGGAGCCTGCCTATGTCTCGTCGGTGGACAGCGGCAATCTGGCCGGGCACCTGATCGCCGTGGGGCAGGCCTGCGCGGAATGGCAGCGCGCGCCGGCCGCGGAGGTCGAGTGGCGCGCCGGCCTGTCGGACACGCTGCTGCTGGCCAGACGCGCACTCGGCACCGGACCGGAACCGGGGGACCAAGCGCTGGCCGACCTGCTGGCGGGCCTGGCAAAGGCCGCGGCGGAGTCCGCGCCCCTCGACCAACTCCTGCTACTTGCCACCGCCGCTGTCGCCCGCGCACGCTCCGCCGTGGCCTCCAACTCCGAATCCAGCTTCTGGGTCGAGGCCGTGCAGGCATGTCTCGCGAGCCATGCCGCCGACCGCGACCTGAGCCTTGCCCCGCGCCTTGCGGCCGTCGAACGGCTTGCCCGCGACCTGGCTACGGGGATGGATTTCGGCTTCCTGCTCGACCGGGAAAAGGAGCTGATGTCGATCGGCTTCTCGGTCGCGACCAACCGGCTTGATCCCAGCTGCTACGACCTTCTGGCCTCCGAGGCGCGGCTGGCCAGCCTGTTCGCGATCGCCAAGGGCGACGTCGAAACCCGTCACTGGTTTCGCCTGGGCCGTGCGGCCACCCCCGTGGGCGCGGGATCGGCGCTGATCTCGTGGTCGGGCAGTATGTTCGAATACCTGATGCCGTCGCTGGTCATGCGCGCACCGGAAGGATCGGTTCTGGCGGAAACCAACCGCCGGATCGTGGGGCGCCAGCAGGCCCACGGCGCCGCTGTCGGCATCCCCTGGGGTATATCGGAATCCGCTTACAACGCCCGCGATCTGGAGATGAACTACCAGTACTCCAACTTCGGCGTGCCCGGTCTGGGGCTGAAGCGCGGGCTGAGCGAGAACCGCGTCGTCGCCCCTTATGCGACCGGGCTCGCCGCGATGGTGGCTCCCGCCGATGCAAGCCGCAATTACGCAGCGCTCGCCGAGCTTGGGGCGCGAGGGGCAGTTCGGGTTCTACGAGGCGGTCGATTTCACCAGGGCGCGCCTGCCCGACGGGGCAGACTTCGCCATCGTGCGCAGCTTCATGGCGCATCACCAGGGCATGACCATCACGGCCGTCGCGAATGTGGTGCAAGACGGGCCGCCTGCGCGCGCGCTTCCATGCCGAACCTATGATCAAGGCCGTGGACCTGCTCCTGCAGGAACGCGTACCGCGCGATGTGACCGAAGCGCCGCCGCGTGCGGAAGAGGTATCCGTTTCGGCCCCAGAACCGGAACGGGCACCGGCGGTGCGGCAGTTCCTGTCACCCGCGACGGCCCCGCCAACTGCGCATCTGCTGTCGAACGGGGCCTACGGCGTCATGCTGACGCCGACCGGCGCGGGGTTCAGCCGCTGGGGTGGCCTCGCGGTGACCCGCTGGCGCGACGATCCGACCACCGCGAAGCATGGAACGTTCATCTTTGCGCGATGACCGAGCGACAGGGGCGGTCTGGTCGGCGGCGGTGCAGCCGACAGGGGCCGATCCGTTGCGCCACGAGGCCGTGTTCAGCGAGCATCAGGCGGCTTTCAGTCATCAGAGCGGGGATCTGAAGACCCTGACTGAAGTCGTCGTCTCGACCGAGGACGACGCCGAGGCGCGGCGCGTGACGCTGACTAATACCGGACGCCACCCGCGCGAGATCGACCTGACCTCCTATGCCGAGCTGGTGCTGGCACCACTGGCCGCCGACGTGGCGCATCCGGCCTTCTCCAAGCTGTTCGTGGTCACCGACTTCCTGCCCGAACTTGGGGTCATCATCGCCACCCGCCGCCGCCGCGCGCCTGGCGACCCCGAAGTCTGGGCCGCCCATATCGCCGTTGTTGAGGCGCGCGAGGTAGCGCCGATTCAGATCGAGACCGACCGGGCCCGGTTCATCGGGCAGGGCGGCAGCGTCGGGCGGGCGGCGATGGCGAACGGCGCCTTGTCGCAAACCACGGGCACGGTCCTCGACCCTGTGTTCGCGATCCGGCGCTCGGTGGACGTGCCCGCCGGAGGCATTGCGCGGGTGACGTTCTGGACCATGGTTGCCGACAATCCCGACCGGCTTCTGGACCTGGTGGACCGCCACCGCGATCCTTCGGCCTTCGGCCGCGCCGTCACCCTGTCCTGGACGCAGGCGCAGGTCCAGTTGCGCCACCTGGGCATGACCCGCGCCGAAGCCGCCGACTTCCAGCGCCTGGGCGGCATGCTGATCCGGGCCGATGCGCGCCTGCGGGCAACCGATGCGACCATCCGTGCCGGAGCTGCGCCGCAGTCGGCGCTGTGGCCCTACGGGATTTCGGGGGACCTGCCCATCCTGCTGTTCCGGATCGAGGACGCCGAGGATGCGCCCCGGCTCCGCGAGGTGCTGGCCGCGCACGAATACCTGCGGATGCGGCAGCTCGCCTTCGATGTGGTGATCCTGAACGACCGCGCCGCCTCGTACGTGCAGGATCTGCAGATCCTGATCGAGGCGGCCGTGCGCGCGGCCGGGTCGCGCCCGCAACCCGACCAGCCCGGCGCGCCGGACGGCAAGGTGCACGTCCTGCGCAGCGATCTGATCCCGCCCGAGGCGGGAGCGATGCTGAACGCCGCGGCAAGCGTCGTGCTTCGCGCCAGCCGGGGCGACGTCGGCGCGCAGATCGACAGCGCTGACCCAGTCCGCGGTCCCGCTGCGCGAGCCGCTTGCGCCCGCACCACTTGTGCCGCCGACCCCGGCGGATGCCTTTGACACGTCCAGGCTGGAGTTCTTCAACGGCACCGGGGGCTTTGCCGCGGACGGGCGCGAATATGTCGTCGTCCTGCGCGACAGGCAGACGACGCCCGCCCCCTGGATCAACGTTATCGCCAACCCGGGCTTCGGATTTCAGGTCTCGGCACTCGGAAGCGGCCATGTCTGGTCCGAGAACAGCCGCGAGAACCAGCTTACCCCCTGGTCGAACGACCCCGTCACCGATCCGGCGGGCGAGGCCGTCTGGCTGCACGACCTGGACAGCGGCCGGACCTGGACTCCGACCGCGCTGCCGATCCGCGACCGCGGCCTCTATGTCGCGCGCCATGGCTTCGGCTACAGCCGGTTCGAACACACCGCCGACGGGATCGAAGCGGCGATGGACCAATTCGTGCCATTGGATGATCCCGTTCGTGTTTCCCGCCTGACCCTTCGCAACGCGTCTTTGAGGGCGCGGTGCCTGTCAGTAACGGCCTATGCCGAATGGGTGCTGGGGCCATCGCGCGGGACGACCCTGCGCCATGTCATAACCGGCGTCGACGCCGCGACGGGCGCAATCCTGGCCCGCAACCCGTTCACAACCGCCTTTCCGGGCCGCGTTGCCTTTGCCGATCTGGGCCCGGAGACCGACTAGCCACAGCGCCGACCGCACGGAGATTCTGGGGCCTGGCGGCAGCATGGCCGCACCTGCCGGGATCGGCGCGGCGCCGCTGTCTGGCAGAACCGGCCCCGCGCTCGACCCATGCGCGGCACTGCAGCGGCGGGTGACGCTCGCCCCTGGCGAGTCGGTCAAGGTGCTGTTCCTGCTCGGTCAGGCGGCGTCCGAGGAGGAGGCCCGCGCGCTGATCCTGCGCCACCGCACTGCCGATCCTTCGGCCACGCTCGAGGCCGTGAAACGCCACTGGACCGACCTACTGGGCGCAGTCCAGGTGAGGACGCCGGATCGTGCCATGGACATCATGCTGAACGGCTGGCTGCTGTACCAGGCCGTCTCGTGTCGGATCTGGGCGCGGGCGGGGTTCTATCAGGCCAGCGGCGCCTACGGGTTCCGCGACCAGTTGCAGGACGGGATGGCGCTGGCGGCACTGCGGCCGGAGATGACGCGCGCGCACCTGCTGCGCGCGGCTTCACAGCAGTTCCCCGAAGGTGATGTGCAGCACTGGTGGCTGCCGCACTCGGGACAGGGCGTGCGGACGCGCATCTCGGATGACCGGGTTTGGCTGGGGCACGCCGTCGCGCACTATGTCGCGGTGTCAGGAGATGCCGCGGTGCTTGACGAGCCAGTGCCCTTCCTCGAAGGCCCCGCGCTTCCTCCCGGTGTGCATGACGATTTCTTTCTGCCGGACGTTTCGCCCGTCACGGCGAGCCTGTTCGAGCACTGCGCCCGCGGCCTCGATCAGGCCATCGAGTTGACCGGGGCCAACGGCATGCCGCTGATCGGCACCGGCGACTGGAATGACGGCATGAACCGCGTGGGCGAGCAGGGGCATGGCACCTCGGTCTGGCTGGGCTGGCTGCTGATCGCCACCATCGAAGCCATGGCCCCGCTTGCCGACAGCCGCGACCCTGGCCGGGCCGCCCGATGGCGCCGCCATGCCGAAGCGGTCAGGCAGGCCATCGAGCGCGACGGCTGGGACGGAAGCTGGTATCGGCGCGGCACCTACGACGACGGCACCCCGCTGGGGTCCGCGGGCTCGCTGGAATGCCGGATCGACAGCATCGCGCAGAGCTGGGCGGTGCTGTCGGGCGCGGCGGACCCCGCTCGTGCGGCCACCGCCATGGCCTCGATGACCGAACACCTGATCCGCCCCGACCCCGGACTTGCGCTGCTGTTCACCCCGCCCTTCGACGAGACCCCGCACGATCCCGGCTACATCAAGGGCTACCCGCCCGGCCTGCGCGAGAACGGCGGCCAGTACAGCCACGCCGCAATGTGGGCGATCCTGGCGCATGCGAGGCTCGGCGACGGGGATGCCGCAGGCGGACTCTTTGCCATGCTCAACCCCATCAATCACGCGCTGACCCCGGCGGACGCGGCCCGTTACAAGGTCGAGCCCTATGTCGTTGCCGCGGACGTCTATTCCACCGCGCCGCATATCGGGCGAGGCGGCTGGACTTGGTATACCGGTTCGGCCGCCTGGATGTATCGCGCCGGCATCGAAGGCCTCCTGGGCCTGACCCGCGCAGGGTCGGATATCATCTTGAACCCCGCCTTTCCAAAGGCCTGGCCAAAGGTTAAGGCAGCCATCCGCATCGGCGACGCCCGACTGGCGATCACCATCGACAACGCCGGAGGCAGCGGCCACGGCATCCGGTCGGCGGCCCTGAACGGGGTCGCGGTGGAGCCCGAGGAAGGGCGGCTCCGGCTGCGTCTGTCCGCAGGGGCGCAGAACCTGGTGGTCACCATGAAGTGACCGATGGTTCGCAGGCCTTCGTCCTGTCAGGCCAGAAGCCGCTCGACCGTCGAGAAGAACATGCCCTGCGAGATCGCCGAGGACACATGTGCGCGCCGGAAGGGCTTGGAGATCAGGAGGGCGGGCTCCGGCTTTTCTCCGGTCAGGAGTCGCTCGGGGAAAGCCGTGATGAAGATCACTGGCCTGACCCCGAGTTTCCCAAGAAGGGCGTTGACCGCGTCGATTCCGCACGAGCCGTCCGCGAGCTGGATGTCGGACAGGATCAGGTCCGGGTTAGCTGTCGGTCCGAGCGCAATGGCCTCGTCAACGGTCCTGGCGACGCCCGCCACTTCGTGGCCCATGTCCTCGACAATCGTCTGCAGATCGAGCGCTATCAGCGCCTCGTCCTCAATGATCATTACCTTGCCGCGCACGCTTTCCTGCATCTCGCGATAAGCGACATCGATCAGATCGGCCACAACCTCCTCGTCGATCTGCATGATCTGGCTGATCTCGCCGTGGCTGAACTCCTCGATGGTCGACAGGAGCAAGGCCTCCCGGCTGTTCGGCGTCAGCCCGGTAATATGCATCTGGGCGCGCTCCTCAAGCGCGGAGGCCGCCTTCCGGGGTTTGGGCGTCCCCGCAGCGGTCCAGACGGAATGGAAAGTGCGGAAGAGCATCACGCGCGGCGCAAGCCCACTCTGATACCATGAGCGGTCCTCGAGAAGCGCTTCGAGCGTGGTGATCGTTAACTGGTCACCAGCCTCCTGATTGCCGGTGAGGGCGCGAGCGTATTGCCGCAGATAGGGTAACTCCGCCCTGACCTGTGCTGCTCTGGTACTGGTTCCGGGTTCCATTGCCGTGCCTGAGCCCTGACCCTCGATATCCCGTTGGCTTTTCGTACCCATCGCCTGCTTGCTCTCGCAGCCGAGGAACCAAACGCCGCGTCCCGAATTTAGTTCCATAGGCGCTCGGAAAATGTGCATCGTTCAGAGTGTGAGTCTGGGTAAGGGAACCGGGCTCGCACATCAATGGCTGGATGAGTTGTCGTACGAGCGTCTTAAGGAAACGGATCCAAGCCGCGAACCGGCAGGCTCGGGGCAAGCACGGACATCGAGCGGCAGATCGACGAGAACCTGCGGCTCATCTACCAGCAGTGCCTGGAAGGGGAGATGCCCGCGAGGATGCGGGCCCTCCTGAGCCAGCTCGATGACGAAGACGAACCGAAGTGAACTCCGTTCTCCGGTTGGTTTGACCAGCAATGGACTGCGGTCGAGGCTCACGCTGAAGGCGTGGTAGCAATGTGGAGGCTGTTCTGGCGCACGTAGAATACCTGCGCGACGGTGGCGAACTGGCAGAGCTCATTCGCGCTTATGACTGGTCGAGCACTTCGGTGGGCGGGATCTCCGAGTGGCCGGATTGCCTGCGATCGGCCGTCGACCTGATGCTTCCCGCCAAGGCGCAGATCGTGATCTTCTGGGGTCCGGAGTTCATCGCGATCTACAACGACGCCTATGCGCCCACCATCGGCGAAAAGCATCCCCACGCGCTCGGGCGGCCTGCCCGCGAGTGCTGGAGCGAACTGTGGTCCGATCTGGAGCCAATGCTCCAGCGGGTCCTGCAGACCGGAGAAACGGTCTCGGCCAGGGATCGCCCGTTTCGCATCGAGCGCCATGGCTATCTCGAAGACGTCTACTTCGACATATCGTACTCGCCACTTTGCGACGCGGACGGCGCGGTGAGAGGTGTGATCTGCATCGTTAACGAGACGACCGAACAGATCCGGGCGCAAAAGTCCCTCCGTGAAAGCGAGGAGCGTCTGCAGGCAATCTTCGCCCATCCGAACAGCGGCATCGCGCTCACCGACGACTGCGGAAAGGTGATGCTGGTGAACGCGCGTTTCTGCCAGATCGTCGGGTACGACGAGGCGGAACTGCTGGGAATGAGAAATCCAGGACGTGACCTACCCCGATGACCTGCCGGACTTTACCGACCGATTCGGAAAGCTGACCACGCTCGGCGAGGGCTTCGTGGCCGAGAAGCGCTTTGTCTCCAAGGCAAAGTCCCTCGTGTGGGTCAGCAACTCGGTCGGCCCTGTCCGCGATTCAGAGGGGCGCATACGTCAGGCCAGTCTGGTCGTGACCGACATCACGGAGCGCAAGCGCGCCGAAGAGATCGAGCGACGGCTGGCCGCCATCATCGAGTCCTCCGATAGCGCCATCCTGAGCACCGATCTGGGCATGACCATCACCAGCTGGAACCAGGGCGCCGAACGGCTCTACGGCTACTCGGCCGAGGAAGCGATCGGCCAGAGCGTGACCATTCTCGTCCCAGGGGACCGGCCGGCGGAGGAAGCGAAAATCATCCGGCGGATCCGCCAGGGGCAGCGGATCGAACCGCACGAGACCCGGCGCCGGCGCAAGGACGGCCGCGTGATCGATGTGTCGCTGACGGTCTCGCCGGTGCTCGACGAGCACGGCAACATCATCGGGGCATCGAAGATCGCGCACGACATCACCGCGCGCAAGGAGACGGAGCGGCTGCAGCAGATCCTGATGGGCGAGATGAAGCACCGGGTGAAGAACATTCTCGCCACCGTCCAGGCCGTCGCGCGCCAGACCTTCGGGAGCGATCCCGACCTGCAGGCCGCGAGCGAGGCGTTCGAATTGCGGCTGCTCTCGCTGGCGAATGCCCACGACCTCCTGAGCCGCGAGACCTGGGACGGGGCGGAACTGTTGGCCGTCATCGCCGCAGCCCTCGCGCCCTACCGCGAAGAGCAGTTCGAGGTCGGCGGGCCGCGGGTGTCGCTCTCGCCGCGGGTGGTGCTGGCGATGTCGCTGGCCCTGCACGAGCTTGTGACCAACGCCATCAAGTATGGCGCTCTCAAGCATCCGGACGGTCGTGTCGCCATTGCATGGGAGGTGCAGGCGGGCGACCTCCCGCGCTGCGTGCTGCGCTGGCAGGAGCGCGGAGGCCCGCCGGTCGCGGTTCCCGAACGCAAGGGGTTCGGAACGCGACTGATCGAAGGCGTTCTCGCCGCCGAGTTGGACGGCGACGTCCAGATCGAGTACGAGCCGTCTGGGCTGGTTTGCACGATCGATGCGCCAGTGGAGGGCGGGTGGGACAGGTTCCGTCCGCCCACAATCGATCCAATGTCGCGAGACAGGCAGCCCGGGATCCCGTGATCGACGCGCGACCGATTGGCGCTGTGGATCCTGACCGAACTAAACCACTACCGGCTGACGCCGGTAGGTTTACGTGGCGAATGCAACTCAAAATACTGAAGTACGATGTCGTCAGTGACATTGCCGGACGTGGTCGAGAAGTACCCACGCGCCCAGAAGCGCCTGCCCCAGTACCGCCTACGAAGCTCAGGATATTCCATCTGGATCCGCCGCGACGACCGACCATTGATCCGCTGCATCACCGCCGACAGCGCCAGATGCGGCGGGATCGACAGGAACATGTGCGCGTGGTTCGTCGACAGCACTCCCTTGACGATCTGCACCCCCATCTCCGCGCAGGTCTGCCGGATGATCTCCCGCAGCGGCTCGCGCATCTCGCCGCGCAGCTCTCAACACCGGCTCCGCGCTCGCAGCTTGACACAGGGTGTCTCATTCGGATTCGCGCTGAAGCGGACCGGCTGGAAGCCGGTGGTTTGTATCCAGAGAATGGAAAATCAAGGGCGGCAAGGGCGAGATCTCCGCGACGCACGTGTCGCTCGCGACGATGCTCACGCTCCAGACCATCGTGCCGCTGGCACAGAGCAACACCATTGAGCTGCAGGGATATTTCCGCGTCGCCGACGGCTACTTCGCCGCCGATCATACGTCCTTCTGGGCTGCAGGGACGGATAGTCGAGCTTGCCCAACCCCGAATCCGAGCGGCCCGAACCCTAAGCCGCTCGATGAAGTCGTCAGCGATTGACTCCTCTACGAGCACGCGGCTGCCGGCGCAGGATTCCTCGCCTTGTTTATCGTTAGGCCGAGCGCCACGCCTTCCACAGCCGCGTTGGTGGCGAGAACGCCTCTCTCCGACCTGGTCATCCGGAGGTCGCATGATACCGGCGGCCTTCAGCCCCGACTGAGGGCCTGTGGTTGGGGATGAAAGGGCGCGAAAATCGGCGGGTTGCGCGAGGGCGTGGCAAGCGCCTGAAAATGCGCCGTTTTCGGTGGCTGGAAACCGGCTGGAATCCGGTTTGCCACTCTTTAGGAGACTGGAACGGTTTGACACAGGTTGGCTGCCATAGGCGTTGGGAGGAGCCGTCAGTTCGACTTCACGATCCCCGAGAAACCTGCCACGGCCAGAAGTCCGAGGGCGAGGCCGGCGACGGTCTGGAAATACATGAACCATTTGCCAGCGTAGCCCTTGGCGGTGCGCGTGTCGGGCGACCAGAAGTCCTTCTGGCCGCTGCCGAGGCCGGGCACGATGGCGTCCGCCGAAAGCATCGCCGCGTTGAACTTGGGATAGGCCGAGGCCTCCGGCTGACGGAGGTAGCAGGCGAGCTGGGCCTCACCGGGCCGGGCGAGGCCTGCCCGTTCCTGCCCCAGAGACGGCAGGATGGCGCGGCCATCGGCACTCACCGCGCAGAGCACCCATTCGGGTGAGCGCAGGATGACCGGTGCGTTTGGACGAACCGCGTATTCATGGTCGAGATATGAATAGTAGACCGCGCCGGTGACCCAGATGACGAAAATCCAGACCAGTGCGAGCAGGGGCAGACGGCCATAACCCGTGGTGACGCCCATTGCGGCGTCCTTCATGGCCAGAAGGGCCTTCGTCACGGCATTGCTCGCACGACCGCGCCGGGCCCGACGGGCGAGCCGCTCCTTCACCATCAGGACGCGTCGTTTGTCCTCGTCGTGCCCCATCTCGCCCAGAACGGCGGCGAGTTGCTCGTAGGGCTGGGGCCAGAAGTCCTCGCCCCAACGCCCGGGCGTTTGGCGCGAGAGCCAGTCGAGGCGCGTCCTGGACTCAACCGCGCCGCCAAGCAGCGCGCCGTAGAGACAGCGGTTGAGACGAAGGTCACCCTTGGCGGGCCAACAGGCAGGCTCGTCCAGGATCGCACCCAGGTTCGCGCCGTTCAGGCTGAGGGCGCCGTCGATCTTCGCGTCGGACCTCAGGAAGAACGCGCCCTTCACGCTCGTGCGGTCGAGGTTCACCGCCATTTCGCCCGCGCGCGAGATGTGCGCGCCCGTCAGGTCCACATCCCCGCCGATCCGGGCGGTTACGAGCGAGGCCCCGCCCGAGACGACGGCGCGGCGCAGCGCCACGTCGCCCTCAACCAGAACCGAGTCCAATTCCAGAGCCAGGCCATCCGGCCGTTCCAGATTGGCCCCGATCAGGTCGAGATCGGCACCGATCCGCGCGCCGGGCAGGGCAAGGCTGCCCCGCACCTTCGCCCCGCGCAGCAATACGCTGCCACGCACCGAGCAGCGTTCGGCAGAAAGTGCGCGGTCGTGCGGATTGTCCAGCGTCGCGCCATCGAAGACGAGATCGCCGCCGATGCGACTTCCTCGCAGGGAAATCGGCCCGCGCACGGTGGCGGAGCGGAACAGCAGGTCACCCCGTGCCTCTAGCCGGTCCGCCTCGAAGCCGGGGAGGTCGGACCCGTCGAAAGCGAGCGTGTCGATGACGGCTGAACGCAGGACGGGTGTCTTCTCGAACCGGCAGTCGAGCAGGCCGATGTCGCGCGGCACGCGGCACCCCTCGAGATCCAGCACGCCGGTGATCCACGCCCCGCCGAGGCGCAGGCCTTTTTCGTGCATGAGCGGCGCGCCGGAATGCGCCAGGAGCAGGAAGCGAACGAGGTCGGCCCTCACCCGGCGCGCCGCCTCGCCTGCCGGCGGCAAGCCCCCACCGCCGACCGGGTCAAGGTGGCCGGTTCCGATTCCTTCGATCAGTCTGACTTCGGCAGGGCCGAGCGGCCCGAACTGGTCCAGCACCGGCCTGTCAGCCTTGTATCAGAGCGTGGAGGCCGGGGGGTGGTGACGCACCCGTCGGCATTGCCCGGGCCGGCGACGGTGCGGACAAGGACGTGGAGCCGGTCGAGATCGGCCTCATACGCACGGTCCGGAGCGAGCGAACGGGCGCGTTGTCGGCACCGGACATGGATGACATCTCCCCAGATCGAGATGAACGCTTCTGACCGGTGCGGTCTTCGGGCCGCATTCGAGCCGGTTGTGCTTCAGAACGGCCAGATCAGTGGCACGAGAAAGACCGCGATGATGAAGAACCAGATCAGCATTGGCAGGCCGAGCTTCCAGTAGTCGCCGAACTTGTAGGCGCCCGGCTCCATCACCATCAGGTTGGTAGGGGTTGCGACTGGCGTGAGGAAGGCGCCGGCGCAGGCGACGCAGACACACATGAGGACGGGCTGGACCGAGATGCCCATCTGCTGCGCGGCGACGATCGAGATCGGGATGATGATCAGCGAGGTCGCGGTGTTGGAAATCACCTGGCCCATGATCGCCGACAGCAGGAAGAGCCCGGCCAGCAACGCATAGGGCCCCGCATCGCCTACGGTACTGACCAGTCCGTCCGCCAGAAGCTGCGCTGCACCCGTCACCTGCATCGCAGTCGAAAGCGGGGTCAGCGCGGCGACCAGTATGACGGTTGTCCAGCCGATCGAACGGTACACCTGCTCGGTGCTCAGCACGCCGGAAATCAGGATGATGCCGGCGGCGATCAACCCGGCGACGGCCGGCGGGACGAGGCCCGTGGCAAGAAGGACCACCATGATCCCCAGGGCCATAAGCACGGTCTGCGCGCCCGGTCCCAGCGGCACCGCCTGACGGCGCACGAGATCGGGTGAGTTGACGACCAGCACTTCGGCCTGGTCCAGCCGCTGGTCGAGCGCGCTCCATGTGCCCTGGAGCAGCATCGTGTCGCCGACCGCAAGCGCCTCGCCCTTGTCGAGATCGGCCCCGGCACGCTGAAGCGCCAGCACGATCAGATCGCCGCTCTCGGTGACCATGCCGGGAAAGAACCGCTGCCCGACCAGCGGCGAGCGCGGCGGAATGACGACCTCCGCCAGACCGGAATCGCGGTTGAAGAGCTGATCCGAAATGCCGCCCTCCGAAACATCCTCGCAGAACGCGAGGCCGAACTCGGTCGCAAGCGCCGCAGCCTGATCTGCCGGGCCGCGGAAGATGAGCAGGTCGCCTTCCGAGACTTTTTCCGCGCGGACGGGCCTGCCGTCCTTCGCGGTGCCGGGGACGAATGTAATGTCGCTGCGCGCGCCAAGATCGCCTTCGGTGCGGGATGTCCCGATCACGGGCGACCCTGCCCTGACTCGCATCTGGTTCACGTCGCTCGACAGGCGGAACTGTTCGATCAGGGTGCGCGCGTGCTGGCTGAGGTCTGGCGGCAGCGTCTTGCTGGTCCGGTTCGGCAGCAGACGTTCACCGAAGAACACGACGATGGCGACACAGCCGATAACGATCGGAATGCCGACAAAGGCGAATTCGAAATAGCCGAAACCCGCGCCACCGGCGTTCTCCGAGGCTTCGACCACGAGCACGTTGACGGGGCTGCCGGTAAGCAACAGCTGCGAGCCCGCGTGGGCGCCGAACACCAGCGGCATCAGCATCTGAGAGGGCGCGCGGCCGAGCCGGATCGCCATCACCACAACGACCGGGATCAGGGCAGCAACTGCCCCGTTCACGCTGATCAGCGCCGCCAGAACGCCCACGAAGCCCATCATCAGGACGATCAGCCGTGTCCGGCTTTCGCCTGCCTGGCGGATCAGCAACTGCCCGGCCCAGGCAGTGACGCCCGCAACCTCGAGCCCCGCGCTGACCACGAACAGCGCCGCGATGAAGATCACCGCAGGGTCGCCGAAACCAGCCAGGCTTTGCTGAAGCGACAGAATTCCGGTTGCCCAGAGCGCGAGGGCCGCCCCCATACAGACCGCGATCACCGGCAGCCTGTCCCAGGCGAAGAGAACCACGATGGCAGCAATGATCGCGAAAACGGTCCAGATATCGCTCACGGGCTCGCCCTCGGCATTACGCTTGAAGTCTAATGCCGAAAGCGACGCGGGTGAGCAATGCCATTTTTCACCCGGAACAGCGCTTCAGCAGGATCCAAAATGGGCACGGGCGCCGTCGTATTTCATCAGCGGCAATCCCGCGCAGTCAATTGTTCACCGTGTGAAATTCGGGGCCTGGAGCGGGTCTTGGCCGCCCGCGTTGTCGCTCATCTGCACAAGTTGGCGCGAGTAGGCGAAGGTGCTTGATTTAGGAGCAGAGCCACGCAAAGGTTACTTACAGTGGCATGCGACCTGGGGGATGTCGGCTTTGGGGTCGTGGTTCAAACTCGGAGGGCCTGCGCCATTGCTTGACGAGCATGACGACGGACAGAGCGAGTTGATCTGGAGGAAACATGCTCATGGTGCCGCGAAAATGAAGCGAAGCATGGCAAGACCATCTGTGGGCCATCTCCTGGCATGCCTGCTGGCCATTGGGGCCCCGGCAGCGTACGCACAGGACTTGGCGGGGGGCGTCTTCCCGAGCGACTATGACGCTCTGGTCGAAGAACTGCCGATCGAATCCGAAGCGTATGGACCGGCGACGACCTTCACCAACCGGAGCGGCGGCGTTGCGAACTTCTATGGACAGCTCAACCTGACATTCCAGAGCTTTGACGACGGTGAAGCGACCACCAGCGGAATCGTGGACAACGGCAACTGGAACACGCGCCTCGGCTTCACGGTGACCCAGCCGTTGGATGAGAATACCCTGCGCTTTCGCTTCGAGACCGGTCTTGGTCTGCGCAACAGCGCGCAGGTCTCGCAGGACTTCGAGCCGGCATGGATAGACTGGCAGCGCACCGCCTTGCGCTGGTTCGAAGCCGCTTTGGACACGAACTACGGCACGCTCTCACTCGGTCAGGGCAGCACGGCCTCGGACGGGACGGCGGGGCTGGACAACTCCTTCACCTTTGTTGCCGGTGCAACGGAACTCGTCGGACGGTTTCGGATCATTCTTCTTCCGCGGCGGCAACGGCGATTTGACCAACGTCACGATCGGGCAGGTGAACAACAGCTTCGACGGCGCGCGGCGGTTTCGTCTTCGCTACGACACGCCAATCATCAACGGCGTGATGCTTTCCACCTCATACGGGCGCAACATCCTCACCTCCGGCGACGATACGGACTACTATGATGCGGCCATCCGCTGGTCGGGCGACATCGGGGACTTTGCGGTGCGGAGCGCCATAGGCTACCAGTGGCTGGATGACCCGAATGGCGCGAACACCGAAAGGCTGGCCGGTTCGGCGACGGTCCTCCACACGCCCACGGGGCTCAATTTCTCGGTATCGGCCGGCAAGCAGATCGACGGGGCCGACTATGTCTGGACCCGAGCGGGCTGGCGGACCGACTTCTCCGCGATCGGGACCACGTCCCTTTCGGTGGACTACTACTACGGCCGCGATTTCCTCTCCGAGGGCGCCCGAACGGAGAACTATGGTGTCTATGCCGTGCAGAGCATCAATTCCGTTTCGATCGACCTCTACGCGGGTTGGCGCCGGTTCACCTACAGCGACCGACTGGGCGGAACCTATCAGGATGCCGACGGAATCCTGATAGGCGCGCGCGCGTTCTTCTGACCGCCGGGGGCATCCGCGATGCGAAGGATATTGCCGGCGCGACTGCCTGCTGTGGGGCATCGGCCGATCCGGACCTCGGCGAACTTGAACTGGACAGGCCCGAGAGGCCTACGCTATCGGAGGGCCAAAGCGTGTCTTGGTCAGGGTGTGCGCGGGACAATGGAAGGCGCCCGAAAAATTGGAAGCCGTTTCACGGGTTGCGCGAGACGCCGTGAGATGTACCGGTTTGCTGACCTTCGAACTCGAACCGCGGCATCCAGAAGGAACCGTTCTGGCTTGAACACCGGAAGACTCGCCCGAGTAGATCTTGTCACCGCGAGACCTCCCGAATGACGTGACTGTCGAATGCCTTCGCTCCGAACACTGAACGCAGGCGAAAACTGAACAAGAGGGATAAGGGGCACATGGCAAGCAGGCCGAGAAATGCGGAGAAAGAGCCAATCGCCGAGAAAGAGGCGCCGTCAGGCTTCCTCGCGGCTGTGGAGCGGGTCGGCAACATGGTGCCGCACCCGGCGATCATCTTCTTCCTCCTCATCGGCATCGTGATCGTGCTGTCGGTGATCTTCGGCCTGCTCGGCACCACCGTCACCTATGACGGCTACGACGCGGCCCTCGGCGACATCGTCGAGCAGACCACCTCGGTGCGCAGCCTTCTGTCGCCCGACGGAATCCGCTTCATGGTGACCTCGCCGGTGGCGAATTTCCTCGCCTTCACCGGAGTCGGCGTGATCCTCGTGGCGATGATCGGCGTGGGCCTCGCGGAAGAATCCGGCCTGATCGCCACGCTGGTGCGCAAGCTCGTCGCCGCCGCGCCGCGCTCGATCTTCACATTCATGATCGTGATGGTGGGCGTCCTGTCCTCCATTGCCGCCGACGCCGGCTATCTCGTGCTGGTGCCGCTGGCCGCTGCCGCCTTTCATAGCATGGGCCGTCACCCGCTCGCCGGTCTCGCTGCCGGCTTCTCCGGCGTCGCGGCGGTGTTTCTCGTCAACGTCTTTGTCACGCCGACCGACGCCCTTCTGGTCGAGGTCACCAACGATGCGATCCGGGCGGTCGATCCGCAGGCCCAGATCAGCGTGGTGGGCAACCTCTTCTTCATGATCGTCTCGTCGATCCTGATGGGGATCATCTGCACGATTCTCACCGAGTGGTTCATCGAGCCGCGCCTCGGGGCCTACACCGGCGGTGTGCCGGTGGAGGAGACCCATGGCCTGTCGGGCAGCGAGCAGGCGGGCCTGAGGTATGCCGGGCGGGCGCTCCTCGGCTTCGTCGTCGTGATCGGTCTACTGACCGCGCCGCCGATCCCCTGGGGCATCCTGCGCAACCAGGAGACGGGCGGAATCATGGCCGGCTCGCCGTTCATGTCGGGCCTCATCATCCTGATCAGCCTGCTGTTCCTGGTGGTCGGCTACGCCTACGGGCGGGGCGCGGGGACGATCGCGAACGTGACCGCGGCGATCGGGCTGGTCGTCAAGACCTGGTCGAACCTTGCGGGCATGCTGTTCCTCTTGTTCGTGATCGCGAACTTCATCGCCTTCTTCAACTACACCAACCTCGCCACGGTGCTGGCGGTGAACCTCGCCGATTTCCTGCAGACCGTTCCGATCGGGGCTACCGGCTACATCATCCTCTTCGTCGTCGTCGTCGCCATCATCGACATCATCCTGACCGGCGCGCTGGCGAAATGGGCGATCCTCGCGCCGGTGTTCGTGCCATTGTTCATGCGGCTCGGCGGCGATCCGGACCTGGTGCTCGCGGCATACCGGGTAGGCGACAGCCCGATGAACGTCATCACGCCGCTGAACGTCTACCTCGCAGTGATGGTCGGCTTCGCCAACAAGTACGAGAAGGACGCAGGCATCGGCACCATCGTCGCGCTGATGCTGCCGTACACGGTCGTGCTGCTGATCACCTGGACCCTGCTTCTCGTGGTCTGGTACGCGCTCGGAATACCTCTCGGGCCGGCATAGCTCTGAAACCACGCCTGCCTGAACCCGATACCCGGACAAGTGGAGCCCGACATGACCAACGCCAGCAACCACCTCAATGTTGCCTCAGCCGAAGCCTATCTGATGCGATACCTGTCGATCGAAGGCGTGACCGGCCATGAGAAGCTGATCGGGGCCGCAATCCGGGACGATCTCCTGGCGCTCGGCGTGCCGGAATCCGCCATCCGCTTCGACAGCGTCGCCGACCGCATTCCCCTCCCGACCGAGACCGGAAACCTGATCGTCGATCTGCCGGGCACGCGGCCCGGGCCACGCCTGCTGTTTTCCACCCACCTTGACACGGTCCCGCTTTGCGCCGGTGCCAAGCCCAGGCGCGACGGTGACCGCATCGTATCGGATGGGACGACTGCCTTGGGAGGCGACAACAGGACGGGATGCGCGCTGCTGGTCGCGCTGGTCGAGACGCTGTTGAAGAACGACCTTCCACATCCGCCGATCACGCTTCTGTTCACCGTGCGGGAAGAGAGCGGACTTCATGGCGCCCGCGAGCTTGACCCCGCCGACCTTTCCGGGGCGGTCATGTGCTTCAACGTCGACGGCAGGCTTGCGTCCGAGCTCATCACCGGAGCCGTCGGGCAGGAGAACTGGGAGGTCGCCATCACGGGCAAGGCGTCTCACGCGGGAGTGGCGCCGGAGAAGGGCATATCCGCCACGATGGTCGGGGCAATCGGTCTCGCCGAGGCGAGGAAAGCCGGCTGGTTCGGCAAGATCGTGAAACCCGATGGCCATGGCACCAGCAACATCGGCATTTTCGGCGGCCGGAACGGTACTGCCGCGGGCGACGCGACCAACGTCGTCACCGACTACGCCTGGCTCAAGGGAGAGGCGCGCAGCCCGAACGAGGCCTTCACCTCCACCATCACGGCGGGCCTGGGCGCAGCGTTCGAGGCCGCGCGGGGTCAGGTCACCGACACCGAGGGCGAGACTTCGGTGGTGGAGTTCACGAGCGTCAAGTGCCTACCCGCCCTTCACCCTCGACGAAAACACCGACGTTGTGCGGCATGCCGTGAAGGCCATGGAGGCGCTCGGCCTGAAACCCACCCTCGTGTTTTCGAACGGCGGACTGGATGCCAACTGGCTCGACAAGCATGGCGTCCCTACGGTCACCATCGGTGCGGGCCAGTACGAGATCCACACGATCAAGGAATACGTGGACCTGCCGGAGTTTGCGCAAGGCTGCCGATTGGCGATTGAGTTGGCAACCTCCTAACGGGCTTTGTTACAGGGTGGCTGGCTGAGTGACATCACACGGCTCGCGCGCCACGTACCCGCTATCAACCTTTGGAATAGGGAAAAAATCTTGACCGCGGGCTACGCCTCGAGGATTGACTGCAACGGCCCCCCATGACCCCGCCATCCCGACCACTGCGCCGGATCACGCCTTCGGATTCTGTCTGAGAACGCACTCCGGGGGACAGGACGCGGCGGTGATGAAGCGCATTGCGTCTCCCACGCCATCAAGTAGCGTCCGGAAGTCTCAGCGTACGGGGGTGAGAGGCCATGGCCCGAAAGACAAGGGGGAAGCGCAGCTCAGCCCGGCCGACCATGGTGCAGGTCGCGGAGTTGGCCGAGGTTTCGATCTTCACCGTTTCGGCGGTGGTGAACGGCACCTCGCCGGTGAGCGACGCCCTGCGGACGCGGGTTGAGACGGCGATCCGACAATCCGGCTACCGACCGAGCGCGCTGGCGCGGAGCCTCCGAACAGGGCATACGCATACCGTCGGGCTCTCGATCGGCGACATCACCAATCCGTTCTACACCGACGTAGTGGCCCGGGTTCAGCGCGATCTGCATGCGGCCGGCTATGCGGTGATCCTCTGTTGCAACGAGCGCGATGTGACGCTGCAGGACGAGCAGATTGCCCTTATGCGGGCGCGGCAGGTGGACGGACTGATCGTATCGCCCACCGGGGAGGACGAGCGACTGAGGCAAGCGCTGGAGGGCGTTGAAGCGCCGGTGGTGCTGATCGACCGCGTCCTGGCCGGACTTGACTACGACTTCGTGGTGCTCGACAACCGCGCGGCGATGGGGGAGTTGGTTGCGCATCTGGTGGCGCTCGGTCATCGGCGAATTGGGCTGGTTGCCGGGCTGCCCGAAAGCTTCACCGGGCGCGAGCGGCTAGCGGGCCACCGCGAGGCTCTGGCACGGGCGGCGATCCCTGAAGAACCCGCTCTGGTTGAGTACGGGAACTTCCGTAGCCCGGAGGCCCAGGCAGCGGCGCTACGGTTGATGGCGCTGGCCGAACCGCCGACGGCGCTGATAGCGGCAAACAATCTCTCGGCGATCGGTACCATGAAGGCGCTGAACGGGCTCGGGCTCGCCTGCCCTCGGGACGTGTCCCTCGCGGCGATCGACGACTTTCCCTGGGCGGACGTGTTCGAGCCGAGGCTGACGGTCGTGTCGCAGCCGGTCGACGCCTTCGGCGCGGAGGCGGCGCGGATGCTGGTGGAGCGGATGAGCGGGATGCGGCAGGGCCGTGGGCGCACGGTAGTGCTGACCGGGACGCTGCACGAGCGAAGCTCGACCCGCAGGATCGGCGTGACTTAGCTAAACGTTTATGTCACAACTCCGCGGCGGTACACCTTGTCCAGCGGAGTGAGCGATGAGCCAAACGGACCGGCCGGTGAAGGTTCTGATCGTCGGCGAGTTCGTGTTCAAGATCCATACGCATTTCAAGGGGTTCGCCTCCTACGAGACCGGCTACATCACGATGTCGCTCGACCCGTTCGTCGAGCGTTTCGTCGGGACCGGCGTCGGGATCGACTTCATGCCGAACCACGAGGTGTCGCTGAAGTTTCCGTTCAGCGTCGAGGCATTGCGGCAGTGGGACGTGGTGGTGATCTCGGACGCGCCGGCGGACAGTTTCCTGCTGGCGCCGGACACGCTGGCTGGGAAGATTTTACCCAACAGGATCAAGGTGTTGGGCGAGTACGTGCGGGCCGGTGGCGGGTTCGCGATGATCGGGGGGTGGATGTCGTTCGGCGGGTTCCACGGCAAGGCGCACTGGGCGTTCTCGCCGATAGCCGAACTGTTGCCGGCCACGATCCTGCCCTACGACGACCGGGTCGAAGTGCCGGAAGGTGCGGTGCCGCAGGTGGCGACGGAGCACCCGATCCTGGCGGGGCTGCCGGTGGAGTGGCCTGATTTCCTTGGATATAATCGGATCACGGACCCGACCGGACAGGTGCTGCTGTTGTTCCCGAACGGCGATCCGCTGCTGGTGGTCGATGCCGAGGGCGAGGGGCGGGTGGCGGCGTTCACCTCCGACATCCTGCCGCACTGGGGGTCGCCGAGGTTCATAGAATGGGACGGGTACCTGCCGTTCTGGTGCCAGCTTTTCGGGTGGCTGGCCGGGCGGTAGGGCCGCGTTTTCGCCGTATGGAATCCATATGGAGCGCGTATGGAAACCGCATGGCAGTTTTCAGCCAGACGGCGTGCCGTGAAGGACGCACATCACCCGGTGGCCCGGGGCGGCTTCGGTGAGCTCGGGTCGCAGCGTGCGGCAGGCCTCGCGGGCGTGCGGGCAGCGGTCGCGGAAGGCGCAGCCCGGGATCTCGGCGAAGGGGCTCGGCAGCTCGCCCTCGGGGGTGAGCTCGACCCGCTGCCGCTCGGCGACGGGGTCGGGAACCGGCACCGAGGAGAGCAGCGCCTGGGTGTAGGGGTGCAGCGGCCGGGCGAAGAGCTCCGCGCTCGGGGCGACCTCGACCAGCCGGCCGAGGTACATCACGCCGACGCGGTCGGAGATGTACTTCACCATCAGGAGGTCGTGGGCGACGAAGAGGTAGGTCAGGCTCTTCTCCTGCTGCAGCCGGCGCAGCAGGTTGACGATCTGGCCCTGGATCGAGACGTCGAGCGCGCTGACCGGCTCGTCGCAGACCACCATCTCCGGCTCGACGGCGAGGGCACGGGCGATGGCGATGCGCTGGCGCTGGCCGCCAGAGAACTCGTGCGGAAAGCGGTTCTCGTAGGAGGGGTCGAGGCCGACGGCGCGCATCTGGTCGCGGACGCGCTGCTTGACCTCGGCGCGCGAGCCCATGCCGTGGATCTCGGGGCCCTCGGCGATGATCTCGCCCACCGTCATGCGCGGGTTGAGCGAGGAATAGGGGTCCTGGAAGACCATCTGCATCCGGCGGGTGAACGCACGGCGGGCACGCCCGGCGGTGGGCACGCGCGCCGCCTCGAAGAAGACCTCGCCGGAGGTCGGGGGGTGGATGCCCATGACGGTGCGGGCGAGGGTGGACTTGCCGCAGCCCGACTCGCCGACGAGGCCGAAGGTCTCGCCGCGGGCGATGGCGAGGTCGACGCCGCGCACGGCGTTGAGGGTGCGCCCGCCCACGTCGAAGCTCTTGCGCAGCGCGCGGGTCTCGAGGATCGGGGCGCTCATGGCGTGGCCCGCGCGGCGAGGTAGGCTGCGCGCGGGGCCGCCGCGTCGGGGTGGTGCAGCCAGCAGGCGGTGCGGTTGCCCGCGACCGGGGTGAAGGTCGCCGGATCGCGCTCGCGGCAGATGCGCATGGCGAAGGGGCAGCGCGGGGCGAAGGCGCAGGCGTCGGGCGGGTCGATGAGCACCGGCGGCAGGCCCTCGATGGTGCGCAGCGGCGCATCCTCGGCGTCGCCGGGACGTGGCACGGCGGCGAGGAGGCCTAGGGTGTAGGGGTGGTGGGGGTCGTAGTAGATCTGGTCGATGGACCCCTCCTCGACCACGCGGCCGGCGTACATGACCGCGACGCGGTCGGCGATGCCGGCGACGATGCCGAGGTCGTGGGTGATGAGCACCATCGCCATGCCGAAGCGGGCCTGGATGTCGCGGATCAGCCGGAAGATCTGGCTCTGGATGGTGACGTCGAGCGCCGTCGTCGGCTCGTCGGCGAGCAGGATGTCCGGGTTGTTGGCGATCGCCATGGCGATCATGATCCGCTGCCGCATGCCGCCGGAGAACTGGTGCGGGTACTGCTCGAACCGGCGGTCGGGCTCGGGAATGCCGACGAGGCGCAGCAGTTCGACCGCGCGGCGGCGCGCCTCGGCAGACGTCACGCTCTCGTGGCGCAGGATGACCTCGGTGATCTGGCGGCCGACGCGCATGGAGGGGTTGAGCGAGCTCATCGGGTCCTGGAAGACCATCGAGATGCTCTCGCCGCGGATTTCCGAGAGGGTTTCGTCGGAGGCGTGCACGAGGTCCTGGCCGCGGAAGCGGATCTCGCCGGCGGTGACCTCGCCGGGGGGGCGCGGGGTGAGGCCGAGGATCGCCTGCGCGGTGACGCTCTTGCCGCTGCCGCTCTCGCCGACCACGGCGAGGACCTCGCCGGGGGCCAGCGTCAGCGAGACGTCGCGCACCGCGCGCACGTCGCCCAACGCGGTGTGGAAGACGACCGAGAGGTGGCGGACCTCCAGTATGGGGTCCGTCATTGGCGGAGCTTGGGGTCGGTGGCGTCGCGCAATCCGTCGCCGAGCAACTGCAGCGCGAGCATGGTCAGCGAGATGGCGAGCGACGGGAAGACCAGGATGTAGGGGTTGCCGCGCATCTCCTTGATGCCGGCGGCGACCAGCTTGCCCCAGGAGGTCAGCGGCTCCTGGATGCCGAGGCCGATGTAGCTCAGGAAGGCCTCGCCGAAGATGGCGTTGGTCACCTGGAAGGTCACGGCGACGATGACCACCGGCAGGATGTTGGGGAAGAAGTGGCGGGCGATCAGCCGGCCGGGGCCGGCGCCGAGCGCGCGGGCGGCGATGACGAACTCGGTGCCTTCGAGCTTCAGCACCTCACCGCGGACAAGGCGGGCGATCTCGGTCCACTGGGTCAGCGCGAAGGCGACGATGATCGAGAGCATGCCCGGCTCGAGCACCACCACCAAGAGCGAGACCCAGATCAGGAACGGGATGGCGATCATGATGTCGACGAAGCGCATGATCACCATGTCGACCCGCCCGCCGTAGAGACCGGAGAAGCAGCCGATGACCACGCCGATCAGCATCTGCGCCAGCGCCGCCACCAGCCCCACCGTCAGCGAGACGCGCGCGCCGACCCAGACCTGCAGCCAGATGTCCCGCCCCAGCGCGTCGGTCCCGAAGAAGTGGTCCCAGGAGGGGCGCTCGTAGGTGGAGAAGAGGTCGGTGGCGGCGATGTTGTAGGGCGAGGTGAGGGGCACCACCAAGGCGAGGGACGCGAAGACGGCGAGGAGCGCCAGGCTGGCCATGGCGGCGGGGTTGCGGCGGAAGCGGCGCCAGGCGTCGGCCCAGAACGCCTGCGGGCGGTCGCTCTGGAGCGCGTCGTCGTAGCCGGTGGCCGGCGCGAACAGCTCCGGCGGGATCGGGTCGGGCATCGCGGTCATCGCACGCGGACCCGCGGGTCTACGAGGCCGTAGGCCACATCGACGAGGAAGTTCACCGCGATCAGGAAGGCGCCGAAGAACACCGTCAGCCCCATGACCAGCGTGTAGTCGAGGTTCTGCATGGCGATAATGAAGTAGCGCCCCAGGCCTGGCACCGCGAAGATCGATTCGATGACGAAGGACCCGGTGAGCACCGAGGCGATGACCGGGCCGAGGATGGAGAGGATCGGGAAGATGGCGTTGCGGATTCGGTGGCGCCAGACGACCTCGCGCCGGCGCAGCCCCTTGGCCACGGCGGTGCGGATGTAGTCGGCGGTCACCACCTCCAGCATCGAGGCGCGCATGTAGCGCGCGATCGTCGCCATGGTGGCGAGGCTGAGGGCGAAGGCCGGCATGATGGTCGAGGCGAAGGTCTCGTAGCGCGCGACGGGCAGGATCGGCCAGTGCACCGCGAAGACGTACTGCAGGATGCCGCCGACCACGAAGCTCGGGACCGAGATGCCGACGAGCACGAGCACGATGGTCAGGTAGTCGAAGCGCTTGCCGCGGTTCAGTGCCGAGACCACGCCGAACCAGAGCCCGAAGACGATGGCGAGGAACATCGCCCGCAGGCCGAGGTCGAGCGAGACCGGGAAGGCAGTGGCGATGATGTCGTTGACCCGGCGGCCGCGCTGGGACAGCGAGTAGCCGAAGTCGCCCTGGGCGAGGTTGGCCATGTAGATAAGGTACTGCTCGACGAGCGGCCGATCGAGGCCGTAGTGCGCATGCAGGCGCGCCCGGATCTCGGTGGTGATCCGCGGCCCGGCGAAGGGATCCCCCGGGACGACGCGCAGCAGGAAGAAGGTGATCGTCGCCAGAACGAAGACCGCGACGAGCGCGATCCCCAGGCGGCGCAGGACGTAGACGAGCATGGGCGGGCCTTCGGGGAGCCGGCGGCGCGAACGCCGCCGGCGGGAGCTGTCACTCTACGATGTCGGCGTAGACGTAGTCGACGTTGACGCCGAAGATCGAGAACCGCAGGTCCTTCACCCGCGGCTGCACCGCGACCACCCCCTTGTAGAAGATGAAGGGCACCGAGGGGCCGATGTCGGCGAAGAGCGCCTCGGCCTCGGCGAGGATTTCGGCGCGCTTCTCTAGGTCGGTCTCGGCGTTGGCGCGCTCGAGGATCGCGTCGTACTCGGCGTTGTCGAAGGTGGCGCCCATGTCGGTCGAGGAACTCACCCAATAGCCCATGTAGGTCAGGGGGTCGTTGTAGTCCGGTCCCCAGCCGACCACCGCCATGTCGAAGCCGAGCGCCGGCTCGAGCAGCACGTTCCAGAAATCTGGACCGGTGACCTGCTTGAGGCTGACCTTGAGCCCGAGGTCCTGGGTCAGCACCGAGAGCACGTAGGGCGTGACCATCTTGGGGTTCTGCGGGTCCTCGCTGGTCAGCAGGTCGAACTCGGGCAGGTCGGCGACGCTGGCGAAGCCGGTCTCGGCCAGGGCCCGCGCCAGGTATTCCTGTGCTTTGGCGAGGTCGGGGGTCTCGGGGTGGAACTTGCCGTAGTTGGGCGAGACCTCGCCCCACGTCTTGCCAGGGAAGATGGTGTGGTCCGGCGGGGTCTGCACGGTGGCGGGCAGGCCGTTGCCGCCCATCACCCGCTCCACGAAGGTCGAGCGGTCGAGCGCGTGCGAGATCGCCTTGCGGAAGTTGGGGTTGGAGAGGATCTTGGCCTTGTCGGGGTCGTTCTGGCCGAAATTGTTGAAAGTGATGCCGCGGTATCCGCCGCGGCTGTAGGTCTGCAGCTTGCCCTCGGCGGTGTATGTCTGCAGCTCCTCGTCGGTCAGCGGCACCGCCACGCCGTAGAGGTCGAGTTCGCCGTTGTCGAACATGTTGCGCTGGGTGCCGGTGTCGGGAAGCACCAGGATGCGCACCTCGTCGAGCTTGATGGCGTCGGCGTTCCAGTATTCGGGGTTCTTGCGCAGCACGATCTCGTTCTCGTGCTCCCAGCTCTCGAGCAGGAACGGGCCGTTGGTGGCGAAGGTGCCGACGTCGGCACCGTAGGCGTCCCCGTGCTCCTCCACCAGGTCGGCGCGGGAGGGGGCGGCCAGCGCCGAGGAGGCGAGGCCGAGGAAGTAGGGCGCCGGGCCGTTCAGTTGGATGACCAGCGTGCGGTCGTCGGGCGCGGTGACGCCGAGCTGATCGGGGGCACGGTGCCTTCGCGCACGGCCGGGCCGTTCTCGATGATGTCGTAGATTCGGCTGAACCCGGAGCTGCACGAACAGCCGCTGGAAGGCCGAGACGAAGTCGCCGGCGACCACCGGCTTGCCGTCCGACCAGTTCGCCTCGCGCAGGTTGAAGGTATAGGTCATGCCGTCCGGCGAGACCTCCCAGCTCTCGGCGGCGGCCGGCTCGAAGTCCGAGCCGCGCGAGCGCACCAGCGGGTCGTAGATCGCGATCTGTGCGAACTGGTGGTTGGTGGAGATGTGGACGCGCGGGTCGAGGTTGTCGAGCCCGGTGTCGCCAGGCTGCGCCACGGTCAGCACCTTCTCCTGCGCCGCCGCCGGGATCGCGGCGGTTCCGGTGAGGGCGACGGCGGCGGCCAGCGCCAGCGCCTGCGGCCAATGATGACGGTGTCTCATGTCGGTTCCCCTGTTGTTGTCCGTGAGGCTCAGATCAGGTGGTACTCGGTCTGCCGCGGGCAGATGGTGCGGCAGCCGTCGCCGTCGAAGAGGACGGGCTCCTCGGTGGCCGCGCGCAGCGGCGCCCCGCCCCATTCCGGCACCGGCCCTTCGGTGCAGAGCTCCATTACGAAGGCGCTCATGTATTCGAGCGCGACCTCTCCCCGTGGCCCGGTGTCCTCCTGCTCCCAGGGCAGGCCGATCAGCGGGCCGGGCTGGTGCAGGAAGAGCCCGAGGTTGTGGGAGTAGATCCGGGCGCCCGGTATGCCCTGGCGGGCGGCCTCGGCGAGCATGTCGCGCAGCATGGCGTTGCCCGTCTTGCCTTGCTCGAAGCCGGCGAGGAAGATGTCCTGCAGGCGGAGGCTGTCGTCGAGCCGCGCCCTGAGGCCCGCGGGGGCCTCCGTCTCGCCCGGGCGGGTGACGTAGGCCAGGTGCTGGTGGTCGGAGTTGAGGCGCAGGTACTTGATGCCGGTGTCGCAGTGGATCACGTCGCCCGGGCGGACCACCGTATCCTGCGCCAGCGAAGGATCGCGATGGACGCGGAAGTAGGGGCGGAAGGCGACCTCGAGCCCGATGTCGCGCGAAGTCTGCCAGTAGTGCCAGACGAGGTCGTCGATGGTGGTAACGCCGGGGGTGATGGTGCGGGTGGTGAAGCACTCGCCGATCATCCAGCGGCCGACCTCGGTCACGCGGCGCATCAGCGTGGCCTCGGAGAGCGTGAGCGTCGAGGCCCAGAGCACGCCGGCCTTCTCGGCGGAGACCAGCCGCGACGCGAAGGCGCCGAGTGCGGCGGTCAGCCGGCCGTGCAGGAGGTGGGAGAGGCCGCCGGTGCACCAGGCGGCCTCACCGATGTTGATGCCGATGCGCGCCGGGTCGTGCTGCCTCACGAGGTCGACGAGGAGCGGCCACTGCTTCTCCTCCAGCTGGCCGGCATAGGGTCGCTCGTAGAGGTCCTTGGTGTCGGCGCCCGAGAGGTTGTAGCGGCGGATGCGGCCTCCCTCGCGGGCGAAGACGAGGGCGGACAGGATCGGCAGCCAGTTGTCGAACGGGATCATCGTCCGGTAGAGCGGATCGGGGTCGTCCTCCTGGCAGAGGATGATCCACATGTCGATGCCGGCCGCGTCCATCGCGGCGGGCAGGATGGTGTCCAGCCGCTCGCGCACCAGCTCGGTAGTGAGAGCGGATTGCGCCCGGAGCGGCAGGATTGCCGGCGTGCCACGTCCCTGCGACAAGAGCCCTCCCACCGCGCGAAATGAATGGAGGCGAGCATCGGGCGCTTGCCGATTGCTGTCAATCCTAAACGTTTATAACGTGCGGGCGGCGGCGCGCGCAGGGAGGATTCGATGCGGATGCAAGGGACGGTGGAGACGCCCTGGTTCGACAGCGTGGTGCTGAAGGGAAACCTCCCGGGGACCCGACCGAGCGGATGGATTCCGATCTACCTGCCGCCGGGCTACGCAGTCATCCGGCAGGCGATATCCGGTGATCTACGTCCTTGCCGGGCACGGCGGATCCGGCATGACCTATCTCAACTCGCCGGCCTGGGGCGAGAGCTTCCCCGAGCGGATCGACCGGCTGATCACCAGTGGCGCCATGGCGCCGGTGATCGGGGTCTTCCCGGACTGCTTCACCATCTTCGGCGGGGCGCAGTACCTCAACAGCTCGGCGCTCGGCCGCTACGAGGACTATCTCGATCGAGGAGATCATCCCGTTCGTCGACCGACACTACCGGACCCTGCCCGACGCGCGCGCACCGCGCGATCAGCGGCAAGAGCAGCGGCGGCTACGGGGCGATGGTGCAGGCCATGCGCCACCCGGAGGTCTTCGGAGCGCTGGCGAACCATTCCGGCGACATCTACTTCGAGTTCGGGCTGCTGCCGGATCTCGCGAAGCTGCACGCCAACCTGCTCAAGCTCGGCGGCGTCGAGGCCTTCATCGCGCGATCCCCGACTTACAAGCCGAAGTCGCACGACCCGTTCTACTCGGTGCTCGGCATGCTCTGCTACGGCGCGGCCTACGCGCCGAATCCGGACGCGCCGCGCGGCTTCGACATGCCGATCGACATGGAGACCGGGGCGCTTCGCGAGGACGTCTGGGCCCGCTGGCTGGCGTGGGACCCGGTCCGGATGATCGACCGACCGGACTATCTCGAGGCCTGGCGGTCGATGCGCTACATCTACATGGACTGCGGACTCTGGGACGAGCTGAACTTTCCCGTCGGCACGCGCGATCCTGTCGAACAAGCTGAAGGCCGCGGGGATCGCCCACGACTTCGAGCTGTTCCCCGACGGGCACATCGACGTGCAGTACCGCAACGATGTGAGCCTGCCGCGGCTGGCGCGGGCGATCGTGTCGAGGCCTGGTTCAGCGCCGCCGCCGCACTCGCCCATGCCTTGTTGAATGGACCATGGGATCCCTCATTCACTGGGCCTGAAGGAAGAAATGCAGCTCGCGGCAAGGGGCAGGTGGCATCCCCAGCGACGATCACGAGCTTCAGCGGGCTCTGTCAGAGCCCCGCGTCAGCATGCCGCCGTTGCCGGCAACTACACCGTCCCCTGATCATCCGCACTGATCAATGCAGGCGCAACCTAAAGTAGCTTAGTGGACACTCCCTGCACGCTCTGCGCAAGCCCGCTCTGCCCTTCGGCTCCTGAGCCCTCAGGCTGCGCGCGCTTGTACGTAGCGGAGCGCGGCAAGCGTGCAGGGGGGGCCGATGATCTCAAAGACGACAGTCGCCGCGATGGTCACCGTCATGATGATGGTCGCCCATTGCGGGACGGTCTCCGCGGCGACGAGCGCCATGCCGACGGCGACGCCCGCCTGGGGCAGAAGCGCCACACCGTAGACGTGTCGCTCCACCGGCGGCGCACGGCCGATCCAGGCGCCTATCTCACCGGCTAGCAGCCGCGCCGCGATGCGCAGCGCCACATAAGCCACGCTGATCCAGCCGAGAGACCAGAGCGCATCCAATTCCAGTAAGGCGCCGGCAAGCAGGAAAAACAACAGCATGAAGGGCCACTCGATACTCTCGATCTCGTGAAACGCGCGTTCGTGGTGCCGCGCGAGATTGGCAATCAGCGCGCCGGTCGTCATTCCGGCGATCAGGAAGGACAACTCAAGCCAGATCGAAAGACCCGCGGTAAGGAACACAACCCCGATGGCTTCGCTTTGGAGCCGCTCGCCCGGCTTCAGCCGCCCGGTGAGAAAAGCGGCTGGAATTCCCACGCAGAAACCGAGCATCACGGCACCGCCGATCTCGCGGCCCATCCCAAGCAGCGGGCCGGCCCATCCGTCCGACTGATGCACAAGCGCGAGGCAGACACTGAACACGATCAGCCCCCAGACGTCGTCGATCGCCACGATGCCGCTGAGGGTCTCGCGAATCCGTTGCGGATGCCCGATTGGCGGATAACGTCCGCCATCGCCGCAGGCGCCGTCGCGGTGGCGATGGCGCCGAGCAGCAGCGCGAGTCCGGGATGAAGGCCCAGAAGCGTGAGCCCACCCCAGACGATGACAGTGGTCCCCGCGACGATGGAAAGTGAGATCGCGAAGATCGCCCGGCCGTGTCGCGCCAGGTTCTCGCGCGTTAACTCGCCCCCAAGCAGAAAGGCTACCATGGTCAGCGCCATAC
>CAVOGP010000027.1:0-433434 GCA_963695425.1 uncultured Alphaproteobacteria bacterium
GCGGATCAACGCGGGGGGGCGGATCGGGGCGGCGGACCTCGGCGCGCGGCTGCTGGCCACCACCGACCCTGCCGAGGCGGTGGCGCTGGCGCGGCGGCTCGACGGGCTGAACACCGAGCGGCGGGAGATCGAGGCGGCGGTGCTGGCCGCGGCGGAGGCACAGGCGGCGGCGCGGGCGGGGGGGCGCGGGGGGGCGGCGCGCTGGTCTGGGCGGCGGGGGCGGGGTGGCATCCCGGCGTCGTGGGGATCGTGGCGGCGCGGCTGAAGGAGACCTTCGGGCGGCCGGCGGTGGTGATCGGCTTCGACGGGGCCGAGGGCAAGGGGTCGGGGCGGTCGGTTGCGGGGGTCGACCTGGGGGCGGCGGTGGCGCGGCTCGCCCGCGAAGGGCTGATCGCGCGGGGGGGCGGGCACCGGATGGCGGCGGGGCTAAGCCTGAGTGCGGACCAGCTCGACCCGGCGATGGCGCGGCTGGAGGCGCTGCTGGCGGCGGCGGGGGCGGAGTGGGCGCCGGAGACGGGGCTGCGCATCGACGGGCTGATCGGGCCGGGGGCGGCGACGCCGGCGCTGGCGGACCGGCTGGCGGAGGCGGGGCCGTTCGGGGCGGGGGCGCCGGCGCCGCGGCTGGCGATGGCGCGGGTGCGGGTCGTCGCCACGCGGCGGGTGGGGACGGGGCATCTGGCGGTCACGCTCGGCGACGAGAGCGGGGCGCGGGCGGAGGGGATCGCGTTCCGGGCCTTCGCGGGGCCGCTCGGGCCGTGGCTGGAGGGGCGGCGGGGGGCGGCGGCGCATGTCGCCGGGCGGCTGGAGCGGGACGACTGGGGCGGGAGGGCGCGGGCCAAGCTGCATGTCGAGGACGCGGCCGAACCCGCGTAGCGGGCAGCGGCCGATCGGCGGGATAACCAGTGCGGAGATTTTTCAAGCTGCTGAAATATAACGATAATCGTAGTTAATAGTGCGTTAACGGCGCTTGCGGGTGCGGCGGGACGCCGGGCCGGCGTGTACGAGAAGCGGCTTGATCCCTGCGGGGGGCGGCGATACATAGCCGCAGCCTTGGCCCCTTCGTCTATCGGTTAGGACGCCAGATTTTCAATCTGGAAAGACGGGTTCGACTCCCGTAGGGGCTACCAAGGACAGGCTCTGAATTGGCTTCGTTTTGGAGGCTGGAATTCAGGCTGGAAAGCGGCTGGAATTCGGCTTGCCACTTTTTCAGGTTTCGTGAAAGCGTTCAGGCACGCTGCGGGCGCCCGGGCGGTTGGTGTCATCACTATGCTCATGCGGCGATCCGGCCCGTCCGGGCCGGGGTGCATCTCATGAAGACTGCGGTGGCGAGCAGTCCGCTTTTGGCCTCATGCTGCCGTTCGTGGAAGAACAGGGCCTCGCCCTGAAGTTGATCACGGAACGCGTTCGGCGCCAACGGGAGACGCCTTCAAATAGAAAGCCAGGTAAGGTAGACTGGCAGACATGGCCATTCTGCTGTCCCATACCGGCCCAGGAGGTGAGCCGATCGAAATCAGCCTCAGCGATGAGAATGAAGCTCGACTGAACGGCGCCCTCAGATTGGGCCAACTTAGTCACCACGACTTCAGCAGCGTGTTGAACCTTATGGCCCGCCGGCCGGAATCTAGGAAAGCATATCGCAGTGAATTCGGGAACCCCCGATCCGCTGTTGGCTATCCTTGAGGTGATACTCAAAATTAGGTCCATCGAGTCCGACACGACCGCTCGAAAGCTCGCGAGTTTTTTTCCGGATCAGGAGACGATCCACGCCGCCAACTCCTTCTTGGAGGCAAAGGCTGGATGCTTCGCCCCACTTCGGGACCGTCTTCGCGCGGGCAGAGCAAGCACGATTTTCGACAGGGCGGCCTTGGGGGAGTATTCAAGAGTAGCCAGCGCTCGATCGATGCTATCCTGCCCCAGCTACTTCCGAGGAACAATCGAGAACGAGCGGAATTGCTTGGTCTAGCTTTCGGACTTCAACCGCTTTCGCCGTCCGCGCTCTCAAGAGCATTTGCATCTCAGCGGCAGCCACAGAAGCGGGCCGGCTCGTGGAAGACTGTGTACGGCCATGGGAAGGTCGCCAGAGAATACAACCGACTCAGGCAAACAATGGGGAAAGCTGCTGCCGTTGTTGCGGTCGCGGGCGCTGGACATTACCGCTTTCGTCTTGGCGAGAAGGCGATTGAGGCCGCGGTTACAGCAAGTCGCAAGAGAAATGGCGTCGGCCGATCGAAGGCCGAGATACACGCGGCAATGAAAATGTACTTAGATTACCGCATGTTAGTGAACCCGCACAGTTCGTAGGACGACCGCGACTGTGTTGCCGTGCATCATCCGAGCACAGCCACGCTTGGAGGAATCAAATGCACTGCGGCAACAAGCTAATTAGAGGAGCGACGGCTCGGTGCATACGAGGTACCGCAGTAACGTGGATCTGCATTACAGCAATCTGCCTGATCGCGGCAATCCACGGCTATGGTTTCTCGATCAGCCCTAGCGATGGACTGAGGTTTTCCCGCTGCTATACAGCGCCCTCGAATGTGGCCGCCATCCATTGAAGGTTGCAAAACGAACGCGGGGACAGTCCTAGATACCTGTTGCTCCGTTTCTGCCTGCGGCGGCGCGTGCGGGTCATTTGCGCGGCGGCCGCCTTTGGCGGTCGGTCCCCGGGGCCTTGGCTGGCCCTTGCTCCCGGCGCGGAACGGGGCTATGTGACGGCCGCCGTGGCTCCTTCGTCTATCGGTCAGGACGCCAGATTCTCAATCTGGAAAGACGGGTTCGATTCCCGTAGGAGCTGCCATAAATCGTAGTCAATACTCTGATTTTTTGCGATTTTTTTGCGGATTGCAAACTTCTGTCCCCTCATCTGTCCCTCACTGTAGAAATAGGGTTGCTCAGATAACGCCGCTTCGGCGGCCCTGACGGACCAGCCGGTCGACAAGCTTGCGGCCTTCCGCGCCGAGGCGAGGGCCATCGCCAGGGTGCATCTGAACCGCTTCACACGTCCCGGCCGACCGCCGATCGGCGAGGTCGCCAAGACGAAGGCCGAGCGGGCGGCGGAGGCGCGCGAAATTCGCGCCGATCAGCGCCGCGATCAGCAGGACGGCATGGCTGCGCTCGTTGCCGCGGCGCCAAGACCGAAGCCCGGGGGGAGACCCCCGGCGGTTCGTCCCCGCGGGCGCGGGGGAACCGCTGCGCGCCCGACAGGCCGTAGCGGCTCTTGGCGAGGAAGGCGGGGCGCTCCTCGGTGTGCATCACGCGCGCACCGGACCCGAGCGCCCGGGTCACCTTCTTGTTGAAGCCGACGTCGGACTTGCTAACCGAGATCCGGTAGTTGGCGAATGGCGCCACGTTCGAGGGCTCCTGCAGCAGCGCGAACGCGCGGGCGTGCAGCTTGATCACATGGTGGTCGTAGGGTTCGTGCTCGGGGCTGTCGAAGCGCTTGATGTCGGTATGGGCGATCTGGATGGGCCAACCGTTCGATCTCGGTGATGATGATCTCACGCGCCGGTCGCGCGTCGCCGTTCTCGATCAGGGCTCCCAGGGCTTCCGGAACGGCAGGTGCCGGGGTCCGGGGTTCGGGGTGCGCGCGGACCGCCGCCGGATGCGGCGCCGCGAGCGCGTGCTGTTCGGCCTTCATGCAGGCGTTGAGCGTTTCGTGCAGCGTCCTGAGGGTGCCGAAGTCCCAGTCGAAGCTGGCGATCTGCTGGGTGACCTCGAAGAGCGGGCGCGACTGGGCGTGCCGCTCGTGGCGGTAGGCCGCGGGGGTTCCGTGGCGGGCGAGGGAGCGCGACAGGGCGTCGGCGTCGAGCAGGGCATCGGTGATGCCGTGGGCCGTCGCCGGGTCTTTGAAGCAGGCCGCGTCTCCGACCAGCGCCCAGCCCGCGCCCGCCCGGGCGCGCATGTGCCCCGGCGCGCCGAGGAAGCGCCGAAGCTGCGTGGAAGGAGCGGCCAGGACGCGCGCGGCGAGGTCGCGATCGAAGCCGCCGAGGACCGCGGCCAGGCCGTTCAGCGCGTCGGCGGCGAAGCGCGCCTTGTAGTCGGCGGGCCGGCATGCGGCGAAGACGCAGTGCATCCCGTCGTTGGTCGGAATGACGCCGGCCGAGACGCCGTCGCCGAAATGCCAGCGATAGCCTTCGTTCGGGATGCCGGGGAAGTAGCCGAAGAGCGTCGCCGACCGCTGCGCGGACACGGCCAGTTCCTGCGCGCCGACCAGGTCCGCGGTCCGCGACATGCGGCCGTCGGCGCCGATCACCAGATCGGCGTGCACGGTGCGCCGCCCTCCGTCCGGCCCGCGCAGGACGACGCCGGCGACGCGGTTGCCAGTCCGGAGGCAGTCCTCGACGGTCGATCCGAGGGCGAGGTCCGCCCCTGCCGCGACGGCGGCGGCGAGGACGGACGGGTCGAGCAGCCAGCGGCGCGGCGCCATCAGGCCGGCGGCGAGCTCCGTACTCTTGACCGGGACGGTGATCCGCTCGGCGCCGTACTGGAACTCCGCCTGCCGGACCCAGGGTGTCCCGGCGGCCACGAGGCCGTCGAGCAGCCCCCAGCGTGCCAGTAACTCGACGGCCGGGCGCATCAGGGCGTGCGTCGACAAGGTGTCCCCGATCGCGGCATCCCGGTCGACGATCAGCACCCGTGCCCCGGCCCGTGCCAGCAGCAATCCGGTTGCCGCGCCGGCGACCCGAGCGCCGATGATGACCGCGTCATATGTGTTCCGTGCCATGTCCGGTTCTCTCCGTTCAGGCCGCCGCCCGCCATTCGCGGCTTCCGGCCAGGTGGCGTGCGAGCGTGCGCGCGTCGCGCCGGGCGCCCGAGATGTGCGACGAGCGGGCCGTGCGCATGTAGGGCAACCCCATGACGTAAAGGCCCTCTCCGACGATCCCGCCGTGGTGGCGGATGCGTCCCTTCCGGTCGAACACCGGCACATCGACGAAGCTGTGGTCCGGGGTGTAGCCGGTGGCCCAGATCACCGACCCGACGCCCTGCGCCGGCAGATCGAGCGACAGGATCGGATCGTCGGGGATCTGCGTCGGCGCGAAGCGGGTGGCGGGATCGACGAGCTCCTCGAAGCCCCTGGCATGCACCCACGCGTCGATCCGGGCGAGCAGCCGGTTCATCTTGAGGTCGGACGAGGCGCAGAGGTTCGCCAGCGACCCGGAGAACCAGGCCTTACCCTCGGTGACGGCCACGAGACGCCCCGAGATTTCGACCCCGAGCGCCTGAAGCGCGTTGAGGTCGAGATCGGCCTGGGCCGGATCGCCGAGCAGCGCCAGTGACGGCTGGCGGCGCAGCCGCTCGAGGTCGTCGACCTTGGTGAACGGCGTGTCGAGCACCCCGACGAGATGCATCCAGGTCAGGATGTCGGCGCCCCGATAGAGGCGGGGCAGCCGCGTATGCTGCCCGACGGCGAGCGTGACCCGGCGACCCGAAAGCGCGAGCTCGCGGGCGATCTGCAACCCCGACGCCGAGGCGCCGACGACAAGGACCGGCCCATCCGGGAGCTGCGCGGGGTTCCGGTAGGCGAGGGAGGTGACCTGGGCGACGGACTTCGGCAGGTCGGACGCGAACGCAGGGACTCTGGAAAGCCCGCAGGCGCCGGTCGCCAGCACCACGCTGGCGCAGCCCAGGGCGCCCTGGTCCGTTTGCACGATATAGCCATTGTCCCAGCCCCGAATGGAGCGGACGCGCGTCGTCTCCATCACCGGCGCGGAAATGCTGGCCGCAGCACTTGCAAGGTCGCCGGCGAACTCCTCGGCGGACATGTAGCCGTCGGGATCGCCGGGCATGTTGTCGAACAGGCCGTTCAGCCAGTTCGGGGTGAGCAGCCGCAGGCTGTCCCAGCGCTCGGTCCGCCAGCTGTTGCCGACCCGTCCTCTTTCCAGGACGACGTGATCGATCCCGCGCCGGCTGAGCGCGTGGCTCATGGCGAGGCCGCATTGACCCGCGCCGACAATGACCGTGTTTGTCCGTTGCATGGCAAGGTCCTCTCGCGACCCGGGAGGGGTCGCAGCTGTGGTGGAGCGAATTTCGTGTCGGGGAGGGTCAGGCGGCGCGGGCGACCCCGCGCTGCCTGACCGGCTTCAGATGTAGCGGACCGGGGTTCGCCTGATCCGGCGCACGTCGAAGGCGAAGGGCCGTCAGTTGACGGACACCTTCACGTTGCCGGGATTGGTGATGATGTCGAAGACCGCCGAGCGCTTCTGGGACTGGGCGACCACGGCGGCGATCTCGTCCTTGCTCGCGTCGGCGTCGATGTCGAACCTCACGCGGATCGCGCTGAAGCCGTTGCGGACGTCGGGGTCGATGCCGAGGATGCCCGCCAAGTCCATGTCACCCTCGACCGTGGCGGCGACCTTGTGGAGCTGGATGCCGCGGTGCTGGGCAACGGCCGCGACGCCGGCGGTGAGGCAACTGGCCAGCGCCGAGAGAATGATCTCGACCGGGGTCGCCCCCTTGTTGCCGGCGGCAAACTGCTCCGGGTGGTCGGCGTCAATGAAGAAGCTGGCATTGCGCGCCTGTTCTTCGCCGAGGCCGAAGAAGCCCTCGACCCGCGAGCGGGTGTTCACGCCATCGACCCAGTCGCAGCGGGCGCGCCACTTGAACTGACCGGCTGCCGGGGTCTCGGTGAGGGCGGCGCGGGCGCCGAGCAGGGCTTCGACGTTGACGCCGTTATCGACGGCCTTGACTTCGGTCTGCAGGTTCATTTCGGTCTCCAATTGCTTGAGTTGACTTGTGGTAGTGGTCCGGATCGCGTCAGTCGCGCCCGGTGCAAATCCCGCAAGGCGTGCCAGGGTTCGAATGGCCATCCTCGACCAATGCGCGCCGGTCTCGTCGGCCGCGGCCGTGGCGACGGGATGCATGCTCATGCGTCTTCTCCGTTGGCTTGGTCTTCGGTGCCGAGGCGTTCGCCCGGCCCGATGCAGACCGTGCCGGAAGGATGTTTCAGGAGGGTCGCGGCACGCAGAGGACCGTGTTTCATTTGTCTGGCCCGCCCAGACCCTGGCGTTCAGCGGTCCCGGTCGGGCAGGCCTTCGGGAACATTTGAAACAGCTGCCGTCGGGGGGGCAATCCGGCTGAAACACGGCTGTTTCAGGTTCGCCGGTTCAAGCAGCCGGGAGCAGCATCGTGTCACTTGCCCAGGACGGCTTCGGCCGCGTCAGCTTCGATCGCGCCAGCGATTACCAGGGAATCGTCGCCGAAGGGCGTTCGCTGGTCCGTCTGGCCACGCCGATCATGCTCATCGCCCTCGTCAACATGGGCATGAGCCTGACCGATACCGCCATGGTCGCCTCCCTGTTCGGCACGCGCGCGCTGGCGGCCGTCGCGGTCGGAAGCGATCTCTACTCGATCGTATTCTACATGTGCGCTGGCGTGCTCGGCGGACTTGCACCGCTCTATGCCGGCGCAATTGCCCGAAGAGAGGCCCGGGAACTGGTCCGGCTTGAACGGCTCGGTTGGCTTGCCGTCGGCCTGCTTGCGACGGTGGCGGTGCCGTTGGTCTGGCTCGCGCCGGTCTGGCTCGGGCCGCTCGGCATCGAGACGGGGCTGCTCGAGGATGGCGCCGGCTATGTCCGTGCAATGGCGTTGACCCTGCTCCCGATGCTCGGGGTGGCGCTCTACCGGACGTTGCTGACGGCCGCCGAGCTGCCGCGCGTGTTCCTGAAGGTTACCCTCGCCATGCTGCCGCTGAACGCGGGGGCGAACTACGTGCTGATGGTCGGCGTAGGCCCGCTGCCCGCCTTCGGCCCGACCGGCGCGGGGGTCTCCTCGCTCGTCGTTGCTACCGCGAGCCTCGGGCTCCTCGCCGCCATTGCCCACAGGAGCGCCCGGAACAAGGCGGCCGTGGTGGGCGCCTCGATCGACTGGACCGGGCTTGCGGCCGTACTCAGGATCGGCGTGCCGATCGGAATCGCCACCGTGGCGGAGGTCGGGGTGTTCCTCGGGGCGACCCTCTACGCCGCGCGGCTCGGGGCGGCGGACGTCGCGGCGCACACCCTGACACTGCGCGTGGCGGGGGTCGTCTACGCGATCCCGGTGGCCTTGCAGCAGGCATCCATGGTCCGCATGGCGCGGGCGGAGAGCATTGGTGACAGGAGCGCCGCCTGGAGCGTGACGGTGAGCAGCATCCTCCTCGCGCTGGCCGCCGGAGGATTGGTCTGCCTGCTGCTCATCTGGGGCGCCGGACCGCTGGCCGCGGCACTCTTCGACGACGGGCCGGCCGGCCAGACGGCTGCCGCGCTCGCGCTGGGGTTGCTCGTTCTGCTCGGTTTCATCGAGCTGATCGGCAATCCCGGGATTGCCGCCGCGGGGCTTCTCCGGGGTCGGAAGGACACCCGCGCGCCGATGGCCTATGTGCTCTTCGGGCATTGGCTGGTCGGTGTGCCGCTCGGACTTGCGCTCTGCGAGCTTTGGGGGTTCGGCATCCTCGGCATCTGGATGGGCCTCGCGGCCGGCACCCTGGTCACGACGGTGCTGACCCTCGTCCGGCTGGCGAGTTCGCGACCGGTGATGCGGCCCTTGGCGCTCTGAACCGGCCTCGGACTCCCAGGGCCGGGAGCCCTGCGCTACGCCCGTTTGCCAGCGTAGATGTACCCCGCGCCCCGGACGGTCTTGATCAGCTGGGGATGATCGGGATCGGCCTCGAGCTTGCGGCGCAGGCGGGTGACACGGTGGTCGATGGAGCGGTCGTTGCTGTCGCCGTCGCGCGGGGGCGCGAGGCGCATCAGTTCGTCGCGCGACAGCACCCGGCCCGGGTTGGTGGCGAAGGCGGCGACGAGATCGACCTCCATCGGGCTGAGGTCGACCGCCTGGCCCGCGGTGTCGAGGAGGCTGAAGGCGCGGAGGTCGAACCGGAAGGCCCCGAAGGCGACACCCTCGACCGGAGCCGCCGCGGCGCGACGGCGCAGGACCGCGGCGATGCGGGCGGCGAGTTCCGCCAGCGCGACGGGCTTGGCGAGGTAGTCGTCCGCGCCGATCTCCAGCCCCACCACCCTGTCCACCAAATCCCCGGTGCCGGTGAGCATGATGATGCCGGGATCGAGACTGGCACGGAGCGTGCGGGCGATCTCGAGACCGTTGCGCCCCGGCAATCCCACGTCGAGGACGAAGAGGTCGGGCGCGCTACCCTGAGCGAGCACCTCGTCGAGCGCAGCGCCGTCCGCGGCGACGATCACCTCGTGCCCTTTCGACCCCAGGAAGTCGACAAGCATCTCGCGTATGTCGGCCTCATCGTCGACAACGGCGATGCGCGCCATGGTCTTCCACCCCAGCCAGCAGCCTGAGCCTGCGACAATTGAAACAAATCTCCCGTCCCTTGACAACCTGTTGAAGCAAATGCTCGCGAGGCTCGGCGGAATCGGGGCGCTTGACCGGGCCAAGCTGCCGTCCGCTAATGCCGCGGGCCTCGGGCGGCGGAGCCCCGGCACGGTGCGGGAAGGCTGCAACATGCAGGACGACGGGACAAGACTGCGTTCGACGATCCGGCTCTCGGCCAGCCTTGTCGCCGCAATATCCGCCGTAGGTGCAGCATGGGCCTATTCGCGCGGCGGAATAGGCTCAGCCGTCCCCTTCTTGCTCATTCTGGCCGTTACCGTAGTCGCCGGATGGAATGCCGTCGCCATGGCGGGGCGAACGTTCCGCAACCTGCGCACTGCCGAGGGGCGGCTGGAGGCGGCGGCCGAGGCGCTCCCCGACGGCTTGGTGGTCTTCGACCGGGACGACCGGATCGTCTTCTACAACAGCCGTTACCCCGACATGATGACGGAGGCCCTGCGCGAAGGCCTGGCGCTCGGCAAGCGCTTCGAGGACTGGATGCGTGAGGGGATAGAGCGCGGGCCGGTCTATCATCCGGACATGGGCCCGGATTTCCTCGCGCACCGCCTGGCCATGCGCGAGGGGCGGCACAGTGAGCACGCGATGCGCATCGCCGACGGGCGCTGGATGCGGGTACGCGACAACATGATGGAGGACGGCAGCCGGGTGCTGCTGATCACCGACATCACCGAGGAGCGGCGGAAGGCGGCGGAGCTGCGGCTGCTGGCGCTGGCGGTGGAACAGGCGGGCGACCCGGTGGAGATCACCGGCGCCGACCACGGCTTCACCTACGTCAACCACGCTTTCGAGACCACCACCGGCTATTCCGCCGCCGAGGCGCTGGGGCTGCAGCCGCATGAGATCCTGTCGAGCGGCCTGCAGCCGCCGGAGTTCTTCGCCGAGATGCGCCGCGAGCTCGAGGCCGGGCGCAAATGGCAGGGCACGATCATCAATCGCAACCGCGACGGCCACCTTATCGAGCAGGAGACCACGATCGCCCCACTCAAGGACGAGCGGGGAGCAACGACACATTACGTGGCGGTCAAGCGCGACGTGACCGAGGCGCGGGCCCAGGCGCGAGCGCTGGCCGAGAGCGAGGCGCGCTACCGCGCCGTCGTCGATACCCAGACCGAGTTCATCGTCCGGGTGGACCCGAATGGCCAGTGGACGTTCATGAACGAGGCCGCTGAGCGCTACATGGGCATGACGGTGGAGGAGATGCGCGCCCGCGGGCTGAGCGACTCCGACCTGATCCTGCCCGAGGACCGCCACCTCTACGAGGCGCACATAGCGCGCATCACGCCGGAGACGCCGACCAGCATCGGCGAGTGGCGCGGACGGCGGGCGGACGGAACGATCGTCTGGCGGCACTGGACCGACACCGGCATTTTCGACGCCCGCGGGAACCTCATCGAGATGCAGTGCATCGGCCGCGAGATCACCGACCGCAAGCTGGCCGAGCAGGCGCGCGAGGAGGCGGAGCGGCTGCGGCTCGCCGCGCTCGAGGCGGCGCTCGACTGCTACATCGCGACGGATCAGCACGGCCGGATCATCGAGTTCAACGCCGCCGCCGAGCGCACCTTCGGCTATTCTCGCTCCGAGGCCATCGGCCAGCCCATGACCGACCTGGTGGTGCCGCCCGACGCCCGCGAGCTGGCCACAGCCCGCAGCCGTGCCGGCGACTTTGCCACTTGGGCAGCGGACTTTCTTGACCGTCGGGTCGAGGTCGAGGCCATGCACGCCGACGGCACCGTCTTCCCGATCGAGCTCGTCATCGTTCAGGGCGAGCGAGGCGGCGGCCCGATCTTCCTTGCCTACTTGCGCGACCTCACCGAACGCCGCGCCGCCGAGCGGGCGCTGGCCGAGCGCGAGGAGCAGTTCCGCACCATCGCCGAGAGCGTTCCGATCGGCCTCGTCATCAGCGACCTCGAGACCGGCCGGCCGCTCTATATCAACCCGCAGTCGCGTCGGAACCTCGAGGTCGGCCCGGACGAGGAGCCAGACACGCTCCTCCATGTCTGGGAGAAGCCCGACCAGCGCGAAACCCTGGTGCGCGGCGTGATCGAGCACGGCTCGGCGCGGGCGCTGGAAGTCGACCTGGTCATGCCGAGCGGCAGGCGGATGAAGGCGATGATCTCCGCCACCCGCATTCACTACGCCGGGCGTGAGGCGATGCTCGCTGCGACCGTGGACATCACCGACCTCCGCGAGACCGAGGCCGCGCTACGTGAGAGCCAGAACCGCTTCCGCGCCTTTATGGATTTCGCGCCACTCGCCGCACATCTGCGCGACTCCGACGGACGCTACCTGATGTTCAACCGCCGCATGGAGGAGTTGATCGGCGTGCCGGCAGCGGAGGCCCTGGGAAAGACCCCTGAGGAAATCCGTCCCGGCCACGTCGGCAACGCCGACGAGACTCACCGCTGGGTGTCGAAGACCGGAAAACTGCACGCCAGCGAGGAACTTCTGACCTACAACCCCGATGACCCGCGCTGGACGATGGCGATCCGCTTTCCCGTCCTCGACGCCAGCGGCGTCGTCGAGGCGGTTGGCACCTTCGCGGTCGACATCACCGAGCGAAAGGAGGCCGAGGCGGCGCTACAGGCGTCCGAGGCCCGGCTGAACGCGATCAACGCCGCCAATCCGGTGCCGATGAACATCGTTCGGGTCGCCGACCGCAAACTCCTTTTCGTCAACGAGCCCTATCTCCGGCTCTTCGGGTTGGAGAGCGTCGATCTGGAGAGCTTCGACCGCACCATGCTCTATCCGGACCCGGACGAGCGCGACTGGTACTACGCGGAGCTAGGGGCGGGACGCGAGGTCACCGACCACGAGACAACGCTCCGGCGCGTCGACGGAACGCCGGTGCCGGTGTCGGTCACCTCCCGGCAGATCGTCTTCCAGGGGGAGCCGGCCATCGTGACGGCATGGGCAGATCTCACGGCGCTTCGCGCGGCGCAGACCGAAGTAATCCGGTCGCGCGAAGCCCTTCACCAGAGCGAAAAGCTGACGGCACTGGGTGCGCTGCTCGCCGGGGTGGCGCATGAGCTAAATAACCCGCTCTCGGTGGTGGTCGGCTACTCGTCGATGCTGAAGGAGATCGGCTGCGACCCGACGATGGCGGCGCGGGTTGAGAAGATCCACGCCGCCGCCGAGCGCTGTGCCCGCATCGTGCGGACTTTCCTCGCCATGGCCCGGGCCCGGCCGCCGCGGCGCGAGCCGGTGGATCTGGGCGAGGTGGTGCAGGGAGCGCTCGATCTCGCCGGCTATGGCCTTAGGAGCGCCGATATCGAGGTGGTGCTCGACCTGCCGGCGAACCTTGCGCCGGTCCACGGCGACGGCGATCAGATCCATCAGGTGGCTGTGAATCTGGTAGTGAACGCCCAGCAGGCGCTGCTCGGCAGGGCGGCACCGCGCAGGCTCACGGTGCGAGCCTGGGCCGAGGAGGCCGAGGCGGTGCTCGAGTTTGCCGACAACGGCCCCGGGATGGCGCCCGACGTGGCGTCTCGCGCCTTCGAGCCGTTCTTCACCACCAAGCCCCAGGGTGTCGGCACCGGCGTAGGGCTCTCGGTCTGCCATGGCATCGTCGCTGCGCACGGCGGCCGGATTGAGCTCGACACCGCCCGAGGCGAGGGCGCGCGCTTCCGCGTCTATCTGCCCTGGTCCCAAGAGGTCGAGGCAGCGCTTGCAAAGGAAACGGCACAACCGTCCGGGGGCGGCCGAGTGCTGGTGGTGGACGACGAGCCCGAAATCGCTGCGCTCCTCAGCGAGCGCCTCACCGCAGATGGCTTGACCGTAACTACCGCGTCGAGCGGCCGAAGGGCGCTGGCGACCCTCGAATCCGGGGCGGTCGACGCCGTGGTCAGCGATCTGCGGATGCCCGACATGGACGGCGCGGCCCTGGCGATGGAGATCCGCCGGCGCTGGCCAGATCTTGCCGGTCGCATCCTGCTCATTACCGGCGACGCCCTTGGTGCCGACCCCGAGGGCCGCCTCGGGGCCCGCGCTCTGCCGATCTTCGAGAAGCCGCTGGACCTGGCGGCGCTTTCGACGGAGATCCGGCGCCGCATTGCCCAGATGGAGCCGCGATGACCGCCGTGCGTGTACTTGTTGTAGACGATGAGCCCGACCTCCGGGCACTTGTCTCCGATTATCTGGAAATGCAGGGCTTCGCAGTCGGAATCGCCGCCGATACGACGGAGCTCGACGCCCGGCTGGCCGAGGCCCCGGCCGACGTGATCGTCCTCGACGTCAACATGCCCGGCGAGAACGGTCTTGCCGCCCTCGCCCGCATCCGCGCCGCCGGCTGCCGCGCAGGGGTGATCATCCTCACCGCCGCGGGAACCCTGGGCGACCGGCTGGCCGGGCTGACCGAGGGTGCCGACGACTACCTGGTCAAGCCTTTCGAGCCCCGCGAGCTGCTCGCACGCATTCGCGCGGTGATCCGCCGCCTCGACGCCGATGGCGCCGGGCCCGCGCCGCCGCCCGTCGCCGCGCGCCCACTGCTGCGCATGGGCCGCTGCACCTTCGATACCGAGGCACGTTGCCTGCGCGGCCCGGACGGGGCCGAGATCGCGCTCACCGCAATGGAATACGACCTCCTTGACGTCTTCGCCCGCCATCCCCGGCAGATCCTGAGCCGCGCGCGGCTCACCGAGCTCGCGCACGGCCGGCCGCTCGCCCACGGCGACCGCTCGATCGACATCCGCATCACGCGCCTGCGCGCGAAGATCGGCGAGGACGCCCGCAGCCCGCGCACGCTCCGAACCGTGCACGGGGAAGGCTACGTCTTCGACCCGGATGCCTGAAGCCCGCGGCGGCCGCCAGCCGCGGCACTCCTATGCCGCCAGCGAGAGGGCGCGCGCGGCATCGCCTCCGTCGGCCGCGAGCAGATGACGCCGGATCGCCGGATCGACCACATGGGGGTCGGTGAGTGGAAGCAGGTGGCCTGACCCGGGAACCGCTTGCAGCCGTGCGACGGGCAGCGCCGCGGCCAGGCGTTCGATGACCCTTCGCGAAGCTTCCGGCGAGTTCCGCCCCGTCATGCAGAGCGTCGGCACAGCGAGCGTCGCGAAGGCCTCGAGCGTATCGGTCTCCGCGCCGATCGCCGCGAAATCCGCGAGGACCTGGGCAAGGCGCGCGGTCAGCGACGCACGCAGCCGCGCGCTGGTGCGCTTCCACGCCCCGGGGCCGACCCAGAAATCTACGAAGCGTTGCATGCCGCGTTCGCCCTCGCCCGCGGCGGCGTCGCGAGACATCGCATCGGCGAGCGCGACGATCTCGGCGTGGAGCGCCCGGTCCGAGGCGTCGCCCTGCCGCAGCAGGTGAAAGGCCGCCGGCTCGATCAGGGTGAGGCTGCGCACGCGCTCGGGCCGGAGCAGCGCCAGCTTGAGCGCGACGGCGCCGCCGAAGGAATGCCCGACCAGATGGATCGGTCGGCCGGCGCGGGCGATTACGCTGTCGAGGGCCTCGGCCACCGGCGCGAGGCCGCCGCCACCGCCGCGGAGCGCGGGCGAGCGGCCGTTGCCGGGAAGGTCCGGCGTCAGCACCCGGAAGCGGCCCTCCAGGTATCCCACGAGGCTGCGCCACTGGCCGCCGCTGCTTGCCGAGCCGTGCAGCGCCACGACCGGCGCGCCGGTGCCCTGGGCCGGACAATGCAGTTCGATGCGGGAAAGCTCTGAAATGGCCATCGTAATGCTCCTGATGGTGACAATGTCTGTTTCGTCACCGTTCGCCCTAGGGCACCGCGGTTTCAGCACCGCTTCACCGCGGGAGGCCGGATGTTTCAAATGTGACACCCGATCCCCGGGCGATCGTCGCAACGATTGAAACACGCAGGCCCGGATCCCGGCATCCGGCTGAAACGCACGGGGGGCAATGTCCCGCCATCGCAACGATCAGTTAAACGGAGATGAAAATGATCAGTCCGATGAAGGCCGTCATGAACGGCATACGACGGCGGGCGCAGATCAGGCGCGACCACGCATACCTGATGTCCGCCGACGACCACATCCTTCGGGATATCGGCGTGCGCCGCGGCGACCTGGGCATTCGCATCCGCAAATTGCAGCCGGGCGTCTGACTGCCCGTCACCACGCCTCACAGTGATCGAGTAACCCAGTGAACTCCTCCGGAACTTCGAGGCTGACCCTCAAAGTCCGCAACCTCAAATCAACCAGATCCAAAGGAACAGAACTATGAATCGTGCCGTTACCACCGCTTCCGTCCTCGCCCTGTCGCTGCTCGCGCTTTCGCCGGTCAATGCGCAGTCCTGGACCCAGCTCGCAGCCAGCGCCGGCCTCACGGCCGCCGAGGCACAGGGCATGACGCTCAACGAGATCTATGCCGCCAAGATCAACCGCGAATCCGGCCGGGATGGGCAGCAACTCGTCTCCCGCCGCGCCGTGCCGGCGACGGTCGTGGTGACCCGCGACGCCCAGCTGATCGCAGCGGCTGGCCTCACGCCGGAAGAGGCGCAGGGCATGACCCTGGCCGAGCTCGTCGGCCACAAGACCAGCTTCAACGCCCGGCACGACGAACGGCAGGTGGTGGTAAGCAGCCGGTCGATTGAGGGAATCGATCCCTCGGCGCACCGCCAGCTGGTCGCCGCCGCCGGCATGACCGAAGCCGAAGCCCGCGGCGTGTCTCTGAACGATCTTTACGTGCTCAAGATCAACAGGGAATCCCGCGGCGACGACCGCCAGTCCCAGTACTGAGAGAGGCGTTTTCACGTGGATGGCCGCGGCCCCGAATAGGCCGCGGTCACTTTCGAGTGTCGGAGACGATGTGGCCAAGTGGTGCGAATTTGCGTTCGGTACCCTCGCCTCTGGAAACTGATGTCGTACCCAGAGACAGCGTGTCCGCCGTGGGCCCGCGCACGATCCCGCACGCCCGAGCTGCGAGCCGCCCGTCCGGATCCTGATACTGCAGGACCGTCACGCCGAGATCGGTCCACTCGTCGGGGGAATACTGGAAGGGGTAGATGAGGCGGCGGCCGCACAGAACGGAAGTGTCCCGGGCCGTGGCAGAGAGAAGGAACGCCGTCAGCGCCCCCTGAGAAATTCCTGCGCTCGCAGTGGCAGTCCGGCTATGATGCCTGGCAGGCGGACGGGGAACGGATGTCACAAGAATCGGCGGCGGCGCAGGCGGCCCAGCTCTGGGAGCTGCTCGAGCGCGCCCAGAAGTTGGCACTGAGCGCGCAATCGACCGCCTTCGCCAAGGCAGCGGGACGGGAGTTTTCCGTCGTGGATGCCAGTTCGGCCGGCGCAGCGGCCATGAAGGCCTTCGCCGAGTTCGCGCAGCATCCCATGGAACTGGCCGCGTTCCAGCAAACGATCTGGCTCGACGCGACGAAAGCCTGGATCGATGCCTGGACCGGCGATGGCCCCACCGTGGCCGACAAGCGCTTTCGCGACAAAGCCTGGGAGTCGGACCCGATCAGCCGCGGCCTGCGCGATGCGCATCTCGCCGTCGAAGGTGCGGTCGGCAAGCTTCTCGACTCCCTGCCCAAGGGGTCGAAGGATCATCTGAGCGTGGAGTTCTACACCCGGCAGTTCCTGAGCGCGCTGTCGCCGAGCAATTTCCTGGCCCTGAACCCGGCCGCCCGCACACGCTTCATCGAAACCGAGGGCCAAAGCGTCCTGGACGGGTTCCGGAACCTGCTCGACGACCTGGAGCGCGGCGCAGGCCGCCTCGAGATCTCCACCAACGACAAGGCGGCGTTCGTCGTCGGCCGCGACCTCGCGACGACGCCGGGAAAGGTGGTCTATCAGAACGACCTGATGCAGCTCATCCAGTACGAGCCGCTGACCGAGACCCAGCGCAAGCGTCCGCTGCTCTTCGTGCCGGCCTGGATCAACAAGTACTACATCCTCGACATGCGGCCGAAGAACAGCCTGGTGCGCTACATGCTGGAGCGTGGCCACAGCGTCTTCGTGATCTCCTGGGTCAACCCGACCAAGGCACACGCTGAGAAGAGCTTCGAAGACTACATGCGGCTCGGCCCGCTCGCAGCGCTCGACGCAATCGCGGCGGCGACCGGCGAGAAGCGCGTCAACATCCTCGGCTTCTGCATCGGCGGGATCCTGGTGACGGCGACGCTCGCCTGGCTTGCGGCCCGCAAGGACAACCGGATCGCCACGGCGACCACGCTCGCCACGATGGTGGATTTCACCGACGTCGGCGAGATCGGCGTCTTCATCGACCGGGATCGGCTGGTCGCCTTGCGCGAGCACATGAAGGCCACCGGATACCTCGAGAACCACCACCTCCAGGACATGTTCTCGATGATCCGGGAGAACGACCTGATCTGGTCGTTCCACGTCATGAACTACCTGATGGGGAAGAAGCCGCCGGCTTTCGATCTCCTGTTCTGGAACTCGGATTCCACGCGGCTGCCGGCAGCCATGCTGCTCTGGTACCTTGAGAAAATCTACATCGAAAACGGCCTCCGCAAGCCCGGTCATCTCTCGCTCGACGGCACGCCCATCGACATTTCCAGGATCAGGACGCCCTGTTTCGTGCTGGCTACGAAGGAGGACCACATCGCGCCGTGGACCTCGGTCTATCCCACGGCCCGGCTTCTCCGCGGAGAGGTTCGCTTCGTTCTTGGCGGTTCTGGTCACATCGCAGGCGTAATCAACCCGCCCTCCGAACGTCCCAAGTACGGTTACTGGACCCGCGACGACTATCCGGACACGCCCGAGGAGTGGCTCGCAGGCGCGGCCTGCACCGAAGGCTCTTGGTGGCCGCTCTGGGCCGATTGGCTGGAGGCCAAGGATCGCGCGAAGCCGCTCCCCTCCCGATACCCGGGGGACCGCGGCCTCGCCGTCATCGAGAATGCTCCGGGGAGCTATGTCCTCGGGAAGTGATGTGGCCTCGACAGCAAGACGGCCCGCCGCACGGGGCGGCAGGCCTGTTCAGTGTGTGAGAAGTTGCCGGGACGGTGAGGCCGTAGCCCCCTTTTCCCCGGCCCGCGCCGTATCATTCGCCGTAGATGGCCTCACGGGCGACGTCGCGGACATTCAGCCGCGATAGGCCGATGTCGGCCAGCTCGTGGTCGCTGAGCGCGTTGAGCTCGTCGTAGGTCGCCAGGTACGCGCGATAGTCGGCGAAGGCCTTGCGCAGGCGGGCGAAGATCCCGGGTTGCTCGGCAAAGTTGGCATAGGCGTTCAGATTGATGGCGTGTGCCATGGTCGGTGTCCTTTCAGGTTCGGTCTCGGCTGCTGGGGGCGGTGGCGCGGTCGTCGCGCCGTCTCGTCCTCGTCAGCGGCCGTAGACTTCGCGGTGGGCGATGGTCGCCAGGTCACCGCGGTTGAAATCCAGGTCGAGCAGGGCGCGGGTCGGCAGGTCCCGAAGCTCGGCCAGCGTCTTCCGGTAGGTCGCGTACTTCGTCCACGCAGCGCGCAGGCGGTCTACGGTTCCGGCGACGCTCTCATCGAGCATGGATGCGAGCGACCGGCCGTGCGTTGATGCATAAGCATTCGTCATGACAGCGAGGTTCCTTCCCCCGCACCTCCAAGATAAGGGCCATGCTGCACTGCACAACGACCAAATGCGAGAAGCCGCTATGCGCCCGTTGCAGTACTTGAAGCAAGCCCGAGGCGACGACGGGGAGCGCTTTTCTGTGAAGAGCATCTTCGTATCCGTTGCGCAGTACAAAGCCCCGTACGTGGCTAGCGACGGACCGCCGCCAGCTGGCGAGTTCGGCGACCCGGAGTACGATGCTTGGGCGCACTCCCGCATCTATGACGGGAAGCGGTACGGATTATACGGTCTACGCGACGGTGTTGTCGCTTATTCCCACCAATTTCCAACACTCCCAGGAGCAGAAGACTATAACTTTTCGGATCCGGATGTGCGTCTGAATTTAAATTTTAAAAATATTGACGCCCTTTATCTGGCCATTATACTCCCGCTCAACACCAAGATTTTCCATCTGGGTAATCCACTAGACCCGGGCGACATATGGTGCGAACACTACTGCACAAATTTTGCTGTATCTAGGATGCAGGCAGCGGACGGTCTAGCGCGGATTCCTCTTCCAACAACGCTGCCGCTTCTTCTCGGAGGCTTGGGAATGATGGCCGCTGCTCGGCGTTTCCGGGCACATTAATACCAAACCTGACCGCAAGCCATCGCGAGGCGACGTAGGAGGTTTGCCGCCCGCCCGCCGCGGTCCCGCTATGGGACCGGCCTGTCACGCCGGAGGTCTTCGAGCCCCGTCAACCGCGCCAATTTCCCCAAATCCGGGCCTGTGCCTGCGCCGGCGCCTCTGTTACCAATGCGCCGGTAGCCGCGGGGCGCGGGTGCGCCGCAATCCGCTCGAAGGGAGAGAGAGCATGAGCTTTGGGAACATTCTCAACCAGATCCTGCAGAACGGCCTGAGCCCGTCCTCGCAGACCCAGAATTGCGTGGAGGCCGCCGGTCGCAACCTCGGCGCCGGTGGCAGCGGCATCGAATCGATCTTGGGCCAGATCCAGGACGCGCTTGGCCAGGCGGGCGTGAACACCGCCGGCGCCGGGCAGGCGGCCAGCGGTTTCGCCGACAAGGCGCGCGACTTCCTGCAGAAGGACCAGGTCGGCAGCCTCAGCGGCGCCCAGGTCGGCGGCATCGGCGCGCTGGCCGGCGCGCTGCTCGGCGGCGGGCTCGGCGGCGCGGCAAAGGGCGGTGCCATGGCGATGCTCGGCACCCTGGCGCTCAGCGCCCTCAGGTCCGCCCAGGCCCAGGCGGCGGCCACGGCCCCCGACACCTCGCCCGACACCTCGGGCGGCGGCATCCGGTTCGACCCCGCCGAGGTCCGGTCGCTGACTGGCCCTGACACCGAGCAGCTGGTGCTGCAGGCGATGATCAGCGCCGCCAAGGCAGACGGCAAGATCGACAAGGCCGAGATGGAGAATGTCGTCGGCCGGCTTGGCCAGGACGGCGTCACCGAGGACGAGAAGCGCTTCGTCATGGCGGAGCTGGACAAGCCCGTCGACATTGCCGGGCTTGCGCGCTCGGCCCGTACCCCCGCGCAGGCGGCGGAGGTCTATGCCGCGTCGCTGCTGGCGATCAACGTCGACACCGCCGAGGAGCAGCGCTACCTGCGCGAGCTCGCCGGCGCGCTCCGGCTGGACGCCGGCACCGTGGCCGAGCTGCACCGGCTGACCGGGGCGCCGGCCTGACCGGCATCGGTCAAGCCGACGAAGGCCAGGCCGAACGACCCTTGCGGAGAGCCGTCCGGCTCCCCGCAAGGCAGTGCAGGTTTAGTCGATCCCCACGATCTGCCTGACCTGCGCCTTCTTCGTGTCATCGCTCTCGTTGCTGGACAGCAGGTTCTGCAGCTCGATCTGCTGCTCTTCTGTCAGCGTCCATTCCGACGGCATGAAGCCCAGCCCGACGAGCTGGGCGTTGACCGCGTCGTCGAGCTGTGGCTGCGGCGGCACCGGCTCCGGATCGGCGGCGTCGCCGACGATCTGCCTGACCTGGGCCTGCTTCTCGCCATCGTTCTCGGTGCTGCCGAGAACATTCTGCAGCTCGAGCACCTGCTCCTGGGTCAGCATCCAGTCCGCGGGCAGGAATCCGAGCGCGACGAGCTGGGCTTGCACCGCGTCGTCGAGTTGCGCCTGCGCCACGGCCGGCGTTCCGGCAGCGAGCGAGAGCGAAAGGAGCGCGGCAGAGACTGCCGCAATGGCTTTGCGTTTCATGGCTGAACCTTTCCTATGGTCTGGAGGCGTTTCCTCCCTGACGGCTCCTCAACGGCGGGGCACTCGCTCCGGTTCCACGGAAAAGCTGACGCGCGCCCTGCCGCTCGACGCGGGCACCCGGGCGGTTCGCCCTTGTGAGCGCGGATTTGCCGGCACATATGGCTGGGCATGCGCCCTGCCCGCCCCTCGCAGATCCACGCCGAGCTCGGCCCCGGTTTCTACGACCCGGTCCGCCCGGCCAGCTTCCCCGAGACCCGGCTTCGCTTCCGCAACGACCGCTGGGCGGCGCGGGTCGGCCTCGCCGGGCTGGACGAGGCCGGCTGGGTCGCCCGCTTCGGCCGGTTCGAGCCGCTGCCCGGCTCCTTCCCCGAGCCGCTGGCGCTGCGCTACCACGGCCACCAGTTCCGCGCCTACAACCCCGAGATCGGCGACGGACGCGGCTTTCTCTACGCTCAGCTGCATGACCTGACCGACCGCCGCCTGCTCGACCTCGGCACCAAGGGCTCGGGCACCACGCCCTACTCCCGGACCGCCGACGGGCGGCTGACGCTGAAGGGCGGGGTGCGGGAAGTGCTTGCCACCGAGATGCTGGAGGCGCTCGGGGTCTACACCTCCAAGACCTTCGCGCTGATCGAGACCGGCGAGGCGCTGACGCGCGGCGACGAGCCCTCGCCCACCCGCTCGTCGGTGCTGACCCGCCTCAGCCACAGCCACATCCGCATCGGCACCTTCCAGCGCCTGGCGGTGGAGGGCAACCTCGACGCCATCCGCCGGCTGGTCGATCATTGCATCCGGTATTTCTGGCCCGACGCAGCCACGGCCCCCGACCCCGCCGCCGGCCTCTACGACGCGATCACCGGTGCTGTGGCGAAGCTCGGCGCCGAGTGGTTCGCCGCCGGCTTCGTGCACGGCGTGCTCAACACCGACAACACCAACGTCACCGGCGAGAGCTTCGACTACGGCCCCTGGCGCTTCCTCGACCGCTTCGACCCGGCCTTCACCGCGGCCTATTTCGACCAGACCGGCCTCTACTGCTTCGCCCGCCAGCCCGAGGCGCTCAACTGGAACCTCGCCCGCCTCGGCGAGTGCCTGATGCCGGTCAGCACCCGCGAGGCCATCGAGCCGGTGTTCGCTACCTTCAGCGAGCGGTTCCAGACCGAACTGGCCCGCCAGACCCTCGCCCGCCTCGGCCTCCTGCCTGGCGACCCCGCGGCGGCTCGCGCGCTGATGCACGCCTTCTGGGGGGCGATGCAGGAGACCGCGCCCCCGTTCCAGCGGGTGTTCTTCGACCTCCTCGGCGGCGGCCTGCCCGAGCGCCTCCGTCGCGAGCCCGCTCCGCGCCGATGTTCGAGACCGCCGTCTGGGCCGAGGTGGTCGAGGGCCTGCGCGCCCTGCCAGCAGCACCCGGCCTCGACGCGGCACTCGCCCACGAGGTCGCCGCCGACGAGGCGCCCGAGACCATGGTGATCGAGGAGGTCGAGGAAATCTGGTCCGCTATCGACCTTGACGACGATTGGGCGCCGCTCGACGCCAAGGTCGAGGGTATCCGCCGCACGGGCGCCTTCAACGCCACCCTCGGCCTGCTCGCCGGCCCCAACGGCCGCACGGGGCACCTACCGATCAGCGCGCCGATTGACTCGACCCCGCCGTCGCGGCAATAACCGGCGCTCGCGCTCCACGCCAGCAGGCCGCCCGTGGGGCCGTTTGCGTTTCGGCGGCCGTTCCGGAGGCTCGTCCCGTGATCCCGCCCGTCCTTCCGACCTACGCGCGGGCGCCGCTCTCCTTCGTCGAGGGGCAGGGCGCCTGGCTGATCGAGGAGAGCGGGGAGCGCTATCTCGACCTCGGTGCCGGCATCGCCGTCACCCTGCTCGGGCACGCGAACCCCGCCCTCGTGCAGGCGCTGGAGGAGCAGGGGCGACGCCTGTGGCACACCTCGAACCTCTACCGCATCCCCAACCAGGAGGCGCTGGCCGAGCGGCTGGTCGCCGCGACCTTCGCGGACACCGTCTTCGTGACCAACTCGGGGACCGAGGCGATCGAATGCGCGATCAAGATGGCGCGCAAATACTTCGACCATGCCGGCCAGCCACAGCGCAAGCGCATCATCACCTTCGAGGGCGCCTTCCACGGCCGCAGCTACGGCGCGATCTCGGCGGCAGGTTCGGAGAAGATGGTGAGGGGCTTCGAGCCGGTGGTGCCCGGCTTCGACCACCTGCCGTTCTTCGACCTCGCCGAGGTGCGCGCCGCCGTCGGCCCCGCAGACCGCCGCCATCCTGATCGAGCCGATCCTGGGCGAGGGCGGCATCCGCGCGCTCGCCGACCGCCGACCTGCGCGGGTTGCGCGCGCTCTGCGACGAGACCGGCACGCTGCTGATCCTCGACGAGGTCCAGTGCGGCATGGGGCGCACCGGCAAGCTCTTCCACCACGAATGGGCGGGCATGACCCCTGACATCATGACCGTGGCCAAGGGCATCGGCGGCGGCTTCCCGCTCGGCGCCTGCCTCGCCACCGAGAAGGCCGCGGCGGGCATGGGTCTCGGCACCCACGGCTCGACCTACGGCGGCAACCCGCTTGCCTGTGCTGTAGGTGTGGCGGTCATGGATGCGGTCACAGCACCGGGCTTTCTCGACAACGTCAGTCGCATCGCGGGCCGGCTGCGCCAGGGTCTGGAGGGACTGGTCGCCGCCCACCCGCAGGTCTTCGAGACCGTGCGGGGCGAGGGGCTGATGCTCGGGCTCAAGTGCCGGGTGCCGAACACGGAGGTGGTGCGCGCCGGCTACGACGCGCGCGTGCTGGTCGTGGGTGCCGCGGACAACGTCGTGCGGCTCCTGCCCGCGCTCAATATCACCGAGGCGGAGGTGGACGAGGGCCTGCGGCGGCTGGATGAGGCCGCCGCGGCGGTCGAGGCAGCAGCCGCGTGAAGCACTTCCTCGACCTCGACGTCACCGAACCGGCCGCGCTGGAGGGAATGCTCGCCAGGGCCGCCGCGATGCAGGCGGCGCGCGCGGGCCTGCCCCGCGGCACGCCCGATGCCGAGCAACCGCTGACGGGCCGGGTGGTGGCGCTGATCTTCGAGAAGCCCTCCACCCGCACCCGGGTCAGCTTCGACGTGGGCGCGCGGCAGATGGGCGCCGAGACGCTGGTGCTGTCGGGGGCGGAGATGCAGCTCGGCCACGGCGAGACCATCGCCGACACCGCGCGGGTGCTCTCGCGCTACGTCGACCTGATCATGATCCGCACCTTCGAGGAATCCACTCTGCTGGAGCTGGCCGAATACGCGACGGTGCCGGTGATCAACGGGCTCACCAACGCCAGCCACCCCTGCCAGGTGATGGCCGACGTGATGACCTACGCCCAGCACCGCGGCCCGATCGCCGGCGCGCGCGTGGTCTGGGCGGGCGACGGCAACAACGTCTGCACATCCTGGCTGCACGCGGCCGGGCAGTTCGGCTTCGACCTTACCTTCACCGGCCCCGAGACCCTCGACCCGGACCCGCGCGCCGTCGCCTTCGCCCGGGGCCGCGGGTCGCAGGTGGCAATCGAGCGGGACCCGCTGCGGGCGGTCGAGGGCGCCGACTTGGTGATCACCGACACCTGGCTCTCGATGCACGATGCCCAGTCGGCGCGCGAGCGGCGGCACAACCAGCTGCGCCCCTACCAGGTGAACGAGCGGCTGATGGCGGCGGCGAAGCCCGATGCCCTGTTCATGCACTGCCTGCCCGCGCATCGCGAGGAGGAAGTGACAAATGCGGTGATGGACGGCCCTAACTCGGTCGTCTTCGACGAGGCAGAGAACCGCCTGCACGCGCAGAAGGCCATCATGCGTTGGTGCCTCGGCGTGTGACCGCTTCCGGCTGCCGGATTCCCGAAAGCCGCGAAATAGCCCGCGACACGCACCAATTCGTCGCGTCTCGCAGCGTTATCGGTTGACCCTTCGCAGAGGGCAGTTAAACCGGATTCCATCGACCGGACGAAAATGGTCCGGACGCAAGAATTATACAGTGGAGGTATACCCGATGAAATTCCTGTCCTCTGCCAGCGCCCTCGCGCTGGCATTCTCCGCAGCGGCCGTCGCGGCCCAGGACGTCGACCGCACCGGCTGGCCCGCGAGCTTCACCGTCGGCACGGCCAGCCAGGGCGGCACCTTCTTCGTCTACGGCTCCGGCTGGGCGAACCTCGTCGCCGAGGAACTCGGTATCACTGGCGCCGGCGAAGTGACCGGCGGCCCGATGCAGAACATGGCGCTGGTGCACACCGGCGATCTCGCCTTCGGGCTGACGACGCTCGGGCCGGCAGCGGAATCACTGGCGGGCACCAACCCGATCGCGCCCGGCCTCGCCATGGACAACGTCTGCGCGATGTTCCCGATGTACCAGACGCCGTTCCACCTCGCGGCGCTGGAATCCGAGGGCCTCACCACGCTGTCCGAGATCCCCGACGGCTCGGTGATTGGCTTCGGCCCGGCGGGCTCGAGCGCGGACACCTACTTTCCGCTGATGCTCGAGGCGCTCGGCGTCAGCTTCGAGCGGCGCAACGGCGGCTGGGACGACCTCGGCGGACAGATGCAGGACGGGCTGATCGACGCGATCGGCTTCGCCGCCGGCGTGCCGATCCCGACCGTCAGCCAGCTCGAGGTGCAGACCGACATCTCGATCGTAGGCTTCACCGACGACGAACTCGCGACCGTCACCGCGAACTTCCCCGTGTCCGCCTTCGAGGTGGCACCCGAGACCTACCAGTCGCTCGACGCCCCGCTTACCTCGGTCGCGATGTGGAACTTCGCCATCGCCAACTGCGACCTGCCGGAAACCTTCGTCTACGAGGCGACCCGGATCGCGATGGAGGACAACGCCCGCATGGTCAACGTCCACAACTCGGCGCGCGAGACGCTTCCCGAGCACTGGGACAAGAACAATGTCCTGAAGTGGCATCCGGGTGCGGCGCGCTGGTTCAACGCGAACGGCGCCTCGATCCCGGCGGATATGATCCACGGCGGCTGAACCGGCCGGTCGGGCCGCCAGTGCCGCGGCCCGACCACTCCATCCGCCGGGCGCAGCCGGCCGAGACCTGGCCCGGGACGTCCGTCGTCGCGAACCAGCAGAGGGCGAGCCGATGACCACCCAAGAGACGCCGCACACCGACGAAGTCGTGATAGCCCAGGGGGTCGACGAGGAACCCGTCGAGAGCAACCGCCGGATTTTCGCGGGCTGGCGCTACCAGCTCATGTACTGGGTGGCGGCGGTCTATGCATTCTTCCACCTGGCCGCGCTCAATGGGCTCTCTATCCGGGCGATGACCGGCGGCGCGGTGGTGCTGCCCTTCCTTCCGAGCCTGCCGATGGAGACCTGGACGTTCCGCATCGTCCACATCGCCGGGGCGCTGCTGCTCGGTTTCGTCTTCTACGCTGCGGCGCCCTTCGCGGAGAAGGACCGCGACCGCCCGCATCCGGGGACGTGGATCGGGCTCGCGCTGCTGCTGGCAGCGCTCTGGTCGTTCGGCGTTGCGCTGTTCTTTGCCGCCCAGATCCGCGGCGGCGTGATGTGGAACGGGCTGGACCCCGGGATCCGGTTCCGGGAGATCTGGCTCTACGGCTCGCCGCTGATCGCCGCGACCATCGGCGGCATCGTGCTCGGCTGGTTCGACCGCAGCGGGCGCGGGGTGATAACCCTGCCCGACCTCGTGCTCGCGGTCTGCGGCCTCTCGGTGGCGGCCTACCTTATCACCATCTACGGCACGCTGATGCGCAACTCGACCGGCACGCCCTTCGCGCCGATCGGGATCTCGCTCGCGGCGATCGCCGGCACCATGCTCATCATGGAGCTGACCCGGCGCGTGGCGGGGCTGGCGCTGGTGGTCATCTCAGCGATCTTCCTGCTCTACGTCTTCACCGGGCAGTACCTGCCGGGCTTCCTCACCTCGCCGCCGATCGACTGGGCGCGCTTCTTCAGCCAGATCTACACCGATGCCGGCATCCTCGGCCCGACGGTGGCGGTTTCCTCGACCTACATCATCCTGTTCATCATCTTCGCGGCCTTTCTCTCCGCGTCGAAGGTGGGCGACTATTTCGTCAACTTCGCCTTCGCCGCCGCCGGACGCGCGCGCGGCGGTCCGGCCAAGGTGGCGATCTTCGCCTCCGGCCTCATGGGGATGATCAACGGCACCAGCGCCGGCAACGTGGTGGCGACCGGCTCGCTGACAATCCCCCTGATGAAGAAGCTCGGCTACCCGGCCCGCAGCGCCGGCGCCGTCGAAGCGGCGGCCTCCACCGGCGGGCAGATCATGCCGCCGATCATGGGCGCCGGCGCCTTCATCATGGCAGAGGTCACCGGCATTCCCTACACCGAGATCGCCTTCGCCGCCATCGTGCCGGCGATCCTCTACTTCGTGTCGGTCTACTTCATGGTCGACCTCGAGGCCGCCAAGCTCGGGATGCGCGGCATGCGCGAGGACGAGCTGCCCAAGTTCGGTAAGCTGGTTCGGCAGGTCTACCTCTTCGTCCCGATACTCATCCTGATCGGCGCGCTCTTCATGGGCTATTCGGTGATCCGCGCCGGCACGCTCGCCACGCTGTCGGCGGCGGTGGTGAGCTGGCTCACGCCGCACCGCATGGGCCCCGCCGCCGTGGTCAAGGCCTTCGAGATCGCCGGAACCATGGCGATCCAGATCATCGCGGTCTGCGCCTGCGCCGGCATCATCGTGGGCGTCATCTCGCTGACCGGAGTGGGCGCGCGCTTCTCCAACCTGCTGCTCGGGATTGCCGCGACCTCGCAGCTGGTCGCATTGTTCTTCGCCATGTGCATCGCGATACTGCTCGGCATGGGCATGCCGACCACCGCGGCCTATGCGGTCGCCGCCTCGGTGGTGGCGCCCGGCCTTGTCAACCTCGGCATCCCGGCGCTCACCGCGCACTTCTTCGTCTTCTACTTCGCCGTCGTCTCGGCGATTACCCCACCGGTGGCGCTGGCGAGCTACGCCGCGGCCGGGATCTCCGGGGCAAACCCGATGGAGACGTCGGTTACCTCGTTCAAGATGGGGCTGTCCGCCTTTATCGTGCCGTTCATGTTTTTCTACAACGGCGCGCTGCTCATGCAGGGGGAGTGGTACATCATCCTGCGTGCGGTGCTGACAGCCACGGTGGGCGTGTTCCTGCTCTCTTCGGCGGTGCAGGCCTGGTTCCTCGGCAGCCGCATCCCGTGGTTCGTGCGGGTCGGGCTGCTGGTGGCGGCGCTCCTGATGATCGAGGGCGGTCTCCTCACCGATCTCGCCGGCGTGGGGCTTGCCGCGGCGCTCTACTTTGCCCAGCGCACCTTCCGGCCGGACCCGGATGCGACGATCGTGGTGAAGGGCGCCGACTGACGCGGGACCGTCAGCGGCGCCGGCGGACGGTGGGGATCGTGGTCGGCCGAGCGTCCACCGGCGTCTCGGGGTGCGGCGGGTGCCCATGGGTGCGGCGCCAGAAGCCCGGCCCGCCCTGGCGCAGCCACCAGGGCAGCGCCAGCAGGACCCCGGCTGCGAAGCCGCCCGAATGGGCAAGATGGGCCACCCCGCCCTCGCTGATGCCGAAGCTCGTGTAGCTGCCGGCGAGCTGGATGCCGAACCACACCCCCAGCATCACCCAGGCCGGCAGGGCAAACCGGCGGATGATGATGATCAGGATCACGATCACGTCCACCCGGGCCTTGGGGAAGAGCAGGAGATACCCCCCCATCACCCCGGCGATCGCCCCGGAGGCGCCCACCATCGGCACCTCGGAATAGGGCGTCGGCCAGACCTGCACCAGCGCCGCCAGTGCACCGCAGGCGAGGTAGAAAACCAGGAAGCCGAGGTGCCCGAAGGCATCCTCCAGGTTGTCGCCGAATATCCACAGGAACAGCATGTTGCCCCCGAGGTGCAGCAGCCCGCCGTGGAGGAACATCGAGGTGACCACCGTCTCGTAGCCGTCGCCCGCCGAGACCCGCGCCGGGATCAGCGCCCAGCGGTCGAAGAACGCCACCAGCCGCGCCTCGTCGGCGAACATCGAGAAGTATCCCGCGAAGACGATCAGGTTCAGCGCGACCAGCGCATAGGTGACGAAAGGCGTGCGTTCGGACGGATTGTGGTCGCGGATCGGGAACATGCGCGCTCCTCCTGCCTCGGGCCGACCCTAGCGCCCCGGCGGTGCGATGCCTAGAGATCACGGCCCGGCGGGCCGGCGGAACGCGGGCGCTGCAGGAGCGTTGTACCGGCATGCTGCAAGGAGGAAAGCAGATGCATGACAACATGATCTCCCACGACCAGATCCGCGCCACCACCGTCAAGGGAACCGACGTCTACAGCGCCGAGGGCGAGCATCTCGGCCATATCGACGACATCGTGCTCAACAAGGTGGACGGCAAGGCGACCATCGCCATCATGTCCTTCGGCGGGTTCCTGGGGCTGGGCGAGAGTTTCCACCCGCTGCCGTGGCAGGGCCTGTCCTACGACCCGGCGCGCGGCGGCTACATCGTGAACGTCTCGCGCGAGCAGCTCGAGGGCGCGCCGACCTACCGCGCCGGCGAGGAGCCCGACTGGAACGACCCGGTCTACGGCGACCGGCTGCGCGGCTACTACGGCTACCCGATGCTCTAACGCGCCGGACAGAAAACGGGGGCCGGGTCGCCGTCGCGGTCCGGCCTTTTCACGCGCGCCGCTCAGAGGCTGCCGGCGAAGCGCAGCTCCAGTTCCGCGCGCGTCGCGTCGTCGAGCTTGGCGAAGAGTACCCCCGGCACGTCGAACCCGTCGCCGCCGCGCACCGTCCCCAGCGCCTCGCCCACGTCCGCCGGCCATTCGCCGCCGCTCAGGCGCAGCGCCGCGAACATCCGCTCGGCGGTGTCCGGCAGGAACGGCCGGCTCAGCAACGCGTAGAGCCGGATCAGGTTGAAGGCGAACCGCGTGATCGCCGCGGCGCGGGCAGGGTCGGTCTTGATCGCCGTCCAGGGGGCTGCGGCTTGCAGGTACTCGTTGCCCGCCGCCCAGATGGCGCGCAGCTCCTGCGAGGCCTTGCGCAACTCGATCGCCTCCATCGTCGCCTCGTAGGCCGCCAGCCGCCGGCCGAGCTCGGCGGTCACTGCCGCCTCCTCAGGCCCATAGGCGCCGCCCTCGGGCACCGTGCCGCCGAAGCGCGCCGCGGCGAACTTGGTCACCCGGCTCACGAAGTTGCCCAACACGTCGGCGAGGTCCTTGTTCACGCCGGCCTGGAAACTCTCCCAGGTGAAGTTCGAATCCGACCCCTCAGGCGACGTTCGCCATCAGCCACCAGCGCCAGTAGTCCGCCGGCAGGATCTCCAGCGCCTGGTCCATGAACACGCCGCGGCCCTGCGAGGTGGAGAACTGCCCGCCGCCATAGTTGAGGTAGTTGAACGCCTTGATGTAGTCGACCAGCTTCCAGGGCTCGCCCGAGCCGAGAATGGTGGTCGGAAAGCTCAGGGTATGAAACGGCACGTTGTCCTTGCCCATGAACTGGATGTAGCGCACGTCGCCCGCACCCTTGTCCTCGCGCCACCAGCGCTCCCAGGCGGCATCAGGCAGGCCGTTCGCGTCGGCCCATTCGGCGGTGGCGCCGATGTACTCTATGGGCGCGTCGAACCAGACGTAGAAGACCTTGCCCTCCATCCCCGGCCAGGGCGCGTCGCCCCGCCGCACCGGGATGCCCCAGTCGAGGTCGCGGGTGATGCCGCGGTCCTGCAGCCCCTCGCCATCGTCGAGCCACTTGCGCGCGATGGACGTCGTCAGGATCGGCCAGTCGGCCTTGCCGTCGATCCAGTCGCGCAGCCGGTCGCGCATCAGGCTCTGGCGCAGGTAGAGGTGCTTGGTCTCGCGCACCTCCAGGTCGGTCGAGCCCGAGATCGCCGAGCGCGGGTTGATGAGGTCGGTGGGGTCGAGCTGCTTGGTGCAGTTCTCGCACTGGTCGCCGCGCGCCCGCTCGTAGCCGCAGTTCGGGCAGGTGCCCTCGATGTAACGGTCGGGCAGGAAGCGCCCGTCGGCGGGGGAATAGACCTGCCGCTCCGAGACCTCCTCGATCAGCCCGGCATCCGCCAGCCGCCCGGCAAAATGCTGGGTCAGCCGGTGGTTCCGCGCGCTCGAGGACCGACCGAAATGATCGAACGACAGGCCGAACCCGTCGGCAGAATCCTTCTGCACCTGCCACATCCGCGCGCAGTACTCGGCGACTGGCTCGCCAGTCTTGGCGGCGGCAAGCTCGGCCGGCGTTCCATGCTCGTCGGTGGCGCAGATCAGCAGCACCTCGTGCCCGCGCGCCCGCATGTAGCGGGCGTAGACATCCGCCGGCAGCTGGCTGCCGACCAGGTTGCCGAGATGCTTGATGCCGTTGATGTACGGCAGGGCGGAGGTGATCAGGATGCGGGCCATGTGCTCTTCCGGGTGGAGGTCCCGACCAGATAGGCGATCTGGCTGCGGCTTGCCAGAGCGCCGAGGCCCGCGGCCGCCTTCGGCGCCAGCGCGCCGGATTCGGATCGGGCGGCCCCGCGGCCGCCCCATGACATGGATCCGCAGCGGCGCTGCCGTCAGTGGATCGGGATGCCGTCCGGCCCCGAGTAGGGCACGAAGTGCAGAATCCGCATCAGGTGGACGTAGTTGGCCTCGAAGGTCATGATGATCATGAAGACCACGAGCGCACCCACCGGCAGCACGATGGCATAGACCAGCGACGGCCGCTCCCAGACCATGTGCATGAAGATCGCCATGATGAACCCGGCCTTCAGCACCATGAAGAGCAGGATCAGGCGTCCAGCGGAGCATCCCCTGAAGGTCCAGGTAATCGACCATGTAGGAGAAGAAGCTGAGGACGAACAGGCCTATCCAGACGACGAAGTAGACCTTGAGCGGGTGCTGCTGGTGCCCGCCGGCATCCGCGACGGCGCGGCGCATGCGCGCCGTGCCCATGAGCATGTCCGTGTGCTCCGTGCCCCGTTGTCGTAGCCATGTCGTCCCTCACCACAGGTAGAAGAATGCGAAGATGAACACCCACACGAGATCGACGAAATGCCAGTAGAGGCCCATGATCTCGACATTCTCGTAATCGCCCGTCTGGCTCGTGAAATACCCTCGCCGTCCCTCGTCGTAGTCGCCGCGCCAGACCTTGCGCGCGACGATGAGGAGGAAGATCACGCCGATCGACACGTGGGTGCCGTGGAAGCCGGTGATCATGAAGAAGGTGGCACCGAACTGCTCCGCGCCCCAGGGGTTGCCCCAGGGCCGCACGCCCTCCTGGATCAGCTTGGTCCATTCGAAGGCCTGCATGCCGACGAACATCGCACCGAGCAGCGCCGTCGCGATCAGCAGCACCGATGGTCGCCTTGCGGTTGCGCCGATAGCCGTAGTTGACCGCCAGCGCCATGGTGCCGCTCGAGGTGATCAGCACGAAGGTCATGATCGCGATCAGGATCAGCGGCATGTGGACGCCGAAGATCTCCAGCGCGAAGACCTCGCTGGCGATTGGGCCAGGGCGACTGCGTCGACATCCGCGCCGTCATGTAGGCGATCAGGAAGGACCCGAAGATGAAGGTGTCGCTGAGAGCAGGAAGATCCACATCATCGCCTTGCCCCAGGACGTGTCCTTGAACGCGCGCTGGTCGGAGGACCAGTCGGCGAAGATGCCGGCCCATCCCGGCAGGCGGGCGTTGGCGGCCTCGACGGAGGATGGTCCGAATGCTGGGCCATTACGCTTTGTCCTTCAGGTCAGGAGTGGCGGCAGATGTTGATGAACTCGTTCGACCCAGCCCAGCAGCAGCACCAGGACGCCGACCCAGACGATCAGCAGGAAGTGCCAGTAGGTCGCGCAGAGCTCGACGGCCAGCCGCATCCGCGGCGTGACCTGCCCGGCCTCCCAGACGCCCGGCGACACACGCCCCAGGCGACCAGTCCGCCGAGCATGTGCAGGCCGTGCAGCCCGGTGATCACGTAGAAGAACGCATTGGCCGGATTTGAGGCCAGGTAAAAGCCGGCTGTCGATCAGCTCGCGCCAGGCAAACACCTGCCCGACCAGAAGGCGACGCTCGCCACGCCGGCGGTGAGCATGCCGATGCGCACCGTGCCGATATCGCCCTGGCGCGCGGCGGTCGCAGCGCTACTGTAGCGCGATGCTGCCGAGTACCAGCATCGCCGTGTTCAGCCAGACGATCCGTCGGCAGCGGCACCGAGCGCCAGTCGCCGTATTCGATGCGCATGATGTAGGCGCTGATAAATAGCGCGAACAGCGACCCGCCACCGCCAGGAACACGATCAGCGCCGATCTTCGCGGTGGGCAGGCCAGTGTCGTTGTACCCGCCCGCCCCGGCCCCGGTCCCGGTCTCCAGCCAGGGCTTGGTCATCAGCCGCTGCTGGGACAGCCACCACAGGGCCAGCCCCAGAACCACCACGATGAAGACCAGGATGACGCTCATGGCTCAGGCTGCTTCGACGGCAGGTTGGGCCAGGGATCGTTCTGCGGCGATGAAGTCCTGCGGCGCGCCGGGCACGCTGTAGTCATAGGCCCAGCGGTAGACCACGCGGCAGCCTATCGCCAAAGTTGCCGTGCGGCGGCGGTGTCTCAGGCGTCTGCCACTCGAGCGTCGTAGCCCGCCAGGGGTTGCCGCCGGCGTCCGCCCGTGCTTGCGGCTCCAGATCAGGTTGAAGAGGAACACCATCTGCGCGAAGCCCACGGTCAGCGCCGCCACCGAGATGAAGGCGTTGAGCGTGTGCCACAGGTGCCGTGATGAAGGTCATGTCGCCGATCTCGTGATAGCGCCGCGGCACGCCCACCAGCCCGACGTAGTGCATCGGAAAGAAGATCGCGTAGGAGCCGACGAAGGTCACCCAGAAGTGGAACTGGCCGAGGCCCTCGTTCAGCATTCGCCCGGTGATCTTCGGGATACCAATGATAGATGGCGCCGAAGATCACCATGATCGGCGCGACCCCCATCACCATGTGGAAATGCGCCACCACGAACATCGTGTCCGAGAGCGGCACGTCGACGACCACGTTGCCAAGGAACAGGCCGGTCAGCCCGCCATTGAGGAAGGTGACGATGAAGCCCAGTGCGAACAGCATCGGTATGGTCAGGTGGATGTCGCCCTTCCAGAGCGTCAGCACCCAGTTGTAGACCTTGATCGCCGTCGGCACCGCGATGATCAACGTGGTGGTGGCGAAGAAGAAGCCGAAATACGGGTCCATCCCCGAGACGTACATGTGATGCGCCCAGACGATGAAGCTGAGCGCGCCGATGATGATGATCGCCCAGACCATCATCCGGTAGCCGAAGATGTTCTTGCGCGCATGTACCGAGATCAGGTCCGACACGATCCCGAAGGCCGGCAGCGCCACGATATACACCTCCGGATGGCCGAAGAACCAGAAGAGGTGCTGGAACAGGAGCGGGCTGCCGCCGCCGTGCTCCATCAGCTGGCCGAACTCGACCAGCGCGGGCATGAAGAAGCTTGTGCCGAGCAGCCGGTCGAAGAGCATCATGACGCAGGCGACGAACAGCGCCGGAAACGCCAGCAGCGCCATGACCGTGGCGGTGAAGATGCCCCAGACGGTCAGCGGCATCCGCATCAGCGTCATCCCGCGGGTGCGCGCCTGCAGGACGGTCACCACGTAGTTCAGCCCGCCCATGGTGAAGCCGATGATGAAGAGGATCAGCGAGACCAGCATCAGGATGATGCCCGCGCTGTTGCCGCCCGCGGTGCCCGCGAGGATCGCCTGCGGCGGATAGAGCGTCCATCCCGCCCCGGTCGGGCCGCCGGGTGCGACGAAGCTCGCCGCCAGCACCAGCACCGCCAGCAGATAGATCCAGAAACTCAGCATGTTGGCGTAGGGAAACACCATGTCCCGCGCGCCGACCATCAGCGGGATCAGGTAGTTGCCGAAGCCGCCGAGAAACAGCGCGGTCAGGAGGTACACCACCATGATCATGCCGTGCATGGTCACGAACTGATAGTAAGCTTCCGGCGTGATGAAGTCGAAGACGCCCGGAAAGCCGAGCTGCAACCGCATCAGCCACGACAGCACCAGCGCCACCAGCCCGATGCCGATGGCGGTGCAGGCATACTGGATGGCGATGGTCTTGGCGTCCTGCGAGAAGACGTAGGTCGTCCACCAGCTGTGCGGGTGGTAGAGGTGAACCTCGGGCAACTCGGCTGGGGGAAGTGCGACCTCGACCGGCCTTCGATGCGGTATGTCGGTCATCGGCACTTCTCCCTGCTCATCCTCTTGCCCCGTGCGGGGCCAGAACTGGCTGTTTTCGCGTCATGCGTCGTCTCGTCTTCCGGGTCACTCGCGCACGGGCATGAGCGCGCCGAGCCGCGTCGGCGCCTCGACCCCGCGCGCTTCGGCGAAGTCGGCGAAAGTCATCTGGTCGGCCAGCCATGCCTGATAGTCGTCGTCGCTGGCGACCACGACACCGCCGCGCATGAAGCCGTGGCCGGTTCCGCAGAGCTCGGCGCAGAGAACTTGGAAATTCCCGGTGCGCGTCGGCGTGAACCAGAAGAAGGTGACCATGCCCGGCACCATGTCCATCTTGCCGCGGAACTCGGGCACATAGAAATTGTGCAGCACGTCGATCGAGCGCAGCAGGATGTGCACCGGCTTGTCCACCGGCAGGTACAGATCCGCCGCCTCGATCATCACATCGTCGCGGCCGTTGGGATCCTCGGGGTCGATTCCCAGCGGGTTGTCGAAGCCGACCAGCCTATTGTCGGCCAGCCCGAGCTTGCCGTCCGCACCCGGCAGCCGGTAGGCCCAACTCCACTGCTGGGCGACCACCTCGACCTCGGTCGCCTCATCGGGGACGGTGACGAACTGGTACCAGACCACGAGGCCCGGTGCGAGCAGCGCCGCCACACCGATGGTGGTGGCGATGGTCAGGCGCGACTCGAGCTTGTGGTTCTCCGGCTCATAGGCGGCGCGGATCCCCTCGCGGTGGCGGAACTTCCACACGCAATAGGCCATGAAAAGCACCACTGCGGCGAAGACCGCCCCGGTGATCCAGAACGTGACGACTAGCGTGGCGTCGATGTAGCCCCAGTTCGAGGCGATGGGGGTCCACCACCAAGGGCTCAGCACATGAAACAGTACTGAGCCGACCACCACGAGAACGAGCACGATCGCAACCAGCATGACCCGCCACCTTTCCTCCGCCGCGGGTTGGCCCCGCGTTAGGGCTGTCATACGCGATGTTTTTGCGGAAATCCAGCGACGTGAACATCCGGTCCGCAAGATAATGTGGCCGCTTCAATGGCTTGAAGAAATGCCGAATTCTCGCCTGCCGCCCGCTTCGACGGCGGGCAGCATCTGACCGCTAAAGGGTCCGGGGCCGCTGCCGGGCGCCTGACTCGCAACGGGCCGCGGGCGTCTCCCTGCCGCAGGCCGCGGCCCCGGCCTTCAGAACTGGAAGCGCGCACCGCCGAAGATCGCGTTGCTGTCCTCATACTCGGCGAAATCGTCCGAGTAGTCGTAGGTTCGATAGGTCACCCACAGCTGCGTGTTGGCGCGGTCGATGTTCTGCACCAGCGCAAGCCCCCAGCTGTCGCTCGAAGAGCTGGTCACGTCGGCGTTCAGGCCGAAGTCGCTGCCGGAATAATAGTCGATCGACATCGCGGTGTCGCCCCAGGCGACGAAGCTGCGCAGGAGCCCGATCTTGCCGTAGACGTAATTCGCGTCGCTGCTGCTGCCGTTGTCCTGGATGGCGGCGGAGAAGCTGGCATTGAGCCCGGTCGGCGTGTGCAGAACCGAGGCCGAGCCACCCCAGCTGCTGACATCATGGCCGCCGCTCACTCCTTCGATCCAGTGGTAGCCGAAGCTGGCTTGGACCTCGAAGCTGTCGTTGAACGTGTTACCGTAGTTCAGCGACGCATCGAAGATATTCGCATCCCGCACGTCGGAATCGTCGCTGAGCAGGTTGCGCCCGAACGCCGCCGCCACGCTGAAGTTCGCGAACTCCGGCGTGTCGTAGCGGATGCGCACCCGGCGGTCGCCGTTCAGGTTGTCGAAGACGTCGCCGATCTCCGGCCCGTCGAAGTCGTCCGCCAGGGCAGGGTCGCTGAACCGCAGGATCTGCGCGCCCGCCGAGTCCGCCACGCTCGACGAGGCGATGACATTGGTGCCCGAGAGATCGACATCCAGCGTGCCGTCGGTCGCCATGCTGCCCTGGCCGATCCAGAACTTGCCGTAGCGTTCATGGGAGAGGGTGAAGTCGATCCAGCGGATGTTGTCGTTGCTGAGCTGGTAGTCCTCCGAGCTCGGCGAGTCGTTCACGATGTTGATGTTGGATGTGGAATAGGGCGTGTAGCCGAACTCGTTCCGGTTCTGGAACGTCCACTCACCGAAGTCCTGTGTGTAAAGCAGGCCGACCCGCGTGCCCGAATTGTCGTTGTCGATGAGGCTGTAGGTCTCGGTGTCGATGCCGTCGTCGTACTGCAGGAAGCCCTTGTTGATCTGGCCGTAGAACCGCAGCGTGCTGCCGTTCGAGAACGTGCGCTCGACGGGCGGAAGTCCCTGGGCCGCCGCCGCGGCCGCCAGCGTGAGCCCAGGCAGGGTGGCGAGCAGAACCGCAGCGGTCCTGGGTTTGCCGTGTCGTGTCATGATTGCGCCTCCAGTCCGAGAAACGTGCCTCCGGCACTGGTCCCCCCGGCACCGGCGTCCCGGCCAACTCGCGCGGGACGCGAGAGCGTAACTTGGCTCGCGCGATCGGTCACGCGGCGTCATGACGCACCGGAAGCACGCGTTAACCTCACCCGGCACGGCCAGCGCCGCCGCCTCTGGGGCTTCCTACAGGTTCACGGCGGCTTGCGGACCCTGAGTGCAGGCGAGCGGGCGCGAACACCTGCGCGCCGCTCAAGTGCAACGCGCAGTCAGCGTGCTCATTTTGGCGGCAAAAGCCACGCGCAGGTCGCCGCGACCTGCGCTACAAGCGCCGATCTTTACGCAGCGTCGGGCTTCAGTACGCCGCGGGCGACCTGATCGGCCTCGATCAATTCGAACAGCGCCTTGAAGTTGCCCTCGCCGAAGCCGTCGTCACCCTTGCGCTGGATGAACTCGAAGAAGATGGGTCCGATCACGGTCTTCGAGAAGATCTGCAGCAGGATCCTCGTCTCGCCGCCGTCGACGACCCCCTCGCCGTCGATCAGGATGCCGTGCTTCGCCATGCGGTCGAGCGGCTCCTCGTGCCCCGCCACCCGGTCGTGGCTCAGCTCGTAGTAGGCCGCCGGCGGCGCGGGCATGAAGCGCAGGCCGCGCTCGGCGATGGCGTCCGTCGCCGCGTAGATGTCCTCGGCGCCCACCGCGATGTGCTGGATGCCCTCGCCCTTGTAGCGCTTGAGGTATTCTACGATCTGCCCGGTCTCGCCGCGGTCTTCGTTGATCGGGATGCGGATGCGCCCGCAGGGCGAGGTCAGCGCGCGCGAGGTCAGCCCGGTGTACTTGCCGGCGATGTCGAAGAAGCGGATCTGCTTGAACCCGAAGATGTCGCCGTAGAAGGCGAACCAGGTGTCCATGTTGCCCTTGTGGACGTTGTGGGTCAGGTGGTCGAGGTAGTAGAACCCGACCCCCGCGGGCTTCGGGTCCACGTCGCCGAGCCAGTCGTATTCGTCCGAGTACGCACTGCCCTTCGCGCCGTAGGTGTCGACGAAATAGAGCAGGCTCCCGCCGATCCCCAGGATCGCGGGCACGTCCAGCACCTTGCCGTCGCCCTGGTAGGGCGTGGCCCCCATCTTGACCGCACGGCGGAAGGCGTTGTCCGCGTCGACCACTCGCCAGGCCATCGACGGCGCGCAGGGCCCGTGCTCGTCCACGAAGCGCATGCCGAAGCTGCCCGGCTCGGCGTTCAGCACATAGGTGATATCGCCCTGCCGCCAGAGGGTGATGTTCTTCGTGCGGTGCTTGGCCACCGGCTCGTAGCCCATGCGGGTGAACACCTCCTCGAGCTTGGCGGGCTCGGGATGGGCGAACTCCACGAACTCGAACCCGTCGGTTCCGGCGGGGTTCTTGGCCGTGATCTTCGCGGTCGGGGCGTCGTGCGGGAAGGGTCCCATGTCAATCTCCTCGATGCGGCCGGGTCAGGCCGCGGATTGGATCGCCGCGTCGCTGTCGCTCGCGCGCGCGGCATGGCGGGTGAGCCGGTCCAGCGCCTCTTCCAGCCCCGCCCGCTCATCGGTGGTGAACAGTCCGTCGAGCGCGGCGTTGCGGGCGTCGATCTCGGGATGGGTGGCGGCCAGCCGCGTGGCGCCGTCCGGCGTCAGCCGCAAGAGCTTGCGCCGCCCGCTTGCCGGATCGGGCCGGGCCTCGATCATTCCTTGCGCGATCAGCTCCGCCGCGCTGCGGCTTACCAGCCCCTTGTCGACTGCTACCAGCCGCACCAGGTCCGCCGCCGCCAGCTCGCCGAAGGCCTCGATCGTCAGCATCACGCGGTAGGCCGCGAGCGACATTCCGTGCCGCGCCAGCATTCGCCCCATCTGCCGGTCGAGCATCCGCTGCAGCACTGCGAAGCGGAAGCTCAGCCGCGCCTCCAGCCGGGCGATCCCGGCGAGCTGGTTCTCATGGTGTTCGCGCGTAAGCATGGGGCACACATATCCCGACTCATATTGCATTGTCAACCTTAATGTTGACATAGCAACATCATGAGATCGACCCGACCCGGGCGACCGCGGCTGCCCCGCCACTGATGTTTTTAGAAAAGCGTTTTATTTCAGCTGGTTGCCCTGCGTCGCACTGTGCGACGCCCCGCACTCAGTCGTAGGGCAGGCCCACGTAGTTCTCGGCCATCACCATCTGCGCCGCCCGCGAGCTCGCCAGATAGTCCAGTTCCGCCCGCTGCATCCGCGCCCCGAACGCCCCCACGTCCGGCAGCCGGTGCAAGAGCAGCGTCATCCACCACGAGAACCTCTCCGCCTTCCACACCCGCGCCAGCGCCCGCTCCGAATACCCCTTCAGCCCCGCCTCGTCGCCGTCCCGGTAGAAGCCGATCAACGCCTGGCTCAGGTAGTGCACGTCCGACGCCGCCAAGTTCAGCCCCTTCGCCCCCGTCGGCGGCACGATATGTCCCGCATCCCCCGCCAGGAACAGCCGCCCGTGGCTCAGCGGCTCGGCGACATAGCTGCGCAGGGGTGCCATCGACTTCTCGATCGACGCCCCCGTCTCCAGCCGCGCCGCCACCTCCTCCGGCAGCCGCGCGCTTAGCTCCTCCCAGAACCGAGCGTCCGGCCAGTCAGCGAGATCGGTGTCGAGCGGCGCCTGCACGTAGTACCGGCTCAGCCGCGGCCCCCGCATCGAGCACAAGGCAAAACCCCGCTCGTGGTTCGCATAGATCAGCTCGTGGTCCACCGGCGCCGTCCGCGACAGGACCCCGAGCCACCCGAACGGATAGATCCTCTCGAACTCGCGCAGCACGCTCCCCGGGACCGCCGTCCGCCCGACCCCGTGGAACCCGTCGCAGGCCGCGATTAAGTCGCAGTCCAGCCGTTCCTTCACCCCCTCCCGCCGGAAGGTCAGCCAGGGCGCCTCTCCCTCGATCCCGTGCGGCGTCACCTCCTCCGCGTCGTGGATCACGATGCCGTCCATGGCCTCCCGCGCCTCGTAGAGATCGCGCGTCACCTCGGTCTGGCCGTAGACCATCACCGTCTTGCCGCCCGTCAGCCCCTCGAGGTCGATCCTGAGCCGCCGCCCCCCGAAGGCGAGCCCCACGCCGCCGTGCACCTCCCCCTCCCGGTCCATCCGCGCGCCGACCGCCGCCGCGCGCAGCATGTCCGCCAGCCCCTGCTCCAGCACCCCGGCCCGGATGCGCGACAGCACGTAGTCCCGCGACCGCCGCTCCAGCACGACACTGTCGATGCCCGCCAGATGCAGGATCTGGCTCAAGAGCAGCCCCGACGGTCCCCCGCCGATGATGCCGACCTGCGTCCTCATGGCGCGAACCGCCTCTCCACCTGCGCCGGCCGCCCCGCGATCGACAGCCGCGTCGGCGACGGTGCCCGCTCGGCCACGACCCTCCCCCTGGAAATCACGCAGCGCCGCCCCGCCCGCAGCCGCAGCGCCTCGATCGGATCCCCCGCCTCCAGCACCACCAGGCTCGCCGTGCAGCCCTTCGCCAGCCCGTAGCCCTCCAGGCCCATGATCCGCGCGTTCTCCTCGGTCACCATGGCAAAACAGGCCCGCATGTCCTCGGGGCTCGTCATCTGCGCCACGTGCAGGCCCATGAAGGCCACATCCAGCATGTCCGCCGTGCCCAGCGAATACCACGGATCGAGCACGCAATCCTGCCCCCAGCCCACCCGTATCCCCAGCGCCCGCATCTCCCGCACCCGCGTCAGCCCCCGGCGCTTGGGGTAGGTGTCGTGCCGGCCCTGCAGCACGATGTTGATCAGCGGGTTGGGGATCGCCGCGACCCCCGCCTCGGCGATCAGCGGCAGAAGCTTCGAGACATAGTAGTTGTCCATCGAATGCATCGAGGTCAGATGGCTCCCCGCCACCCGCCCCTGCAACCCCAGCCGCAGCGCCTCATGGGCCAGCTGCTCCACATGCCGCGACATCGGATCGTCCGTCTCGTCGCAATGCATGTCCACCGGCAGCCCCCGCTCCGCCGCGATCTCGCAGAGCTCGGTCACCGACCGCCGCCCGTCCTCCATCGTCCGCTCGAAGTGCGGGATGCCCCCCACCACATCCACACCCATGTCGAGCGCCCGCAGCGTGTTCGCCCGTGCCGAGGGATCGCGGTAGAACCCGTCCTGCGGAAACGCCACGAGCTGCAGGTCCAGGTACGGCCGCACCCGCTCGCGCACCTCGATCAGCGCCTCCACCCCGGTCAGCCGGTCGTCGCAGGTATCCACATGGCTGCGGATCGCCAGCAGCCCCATCGACACCGCCCAGTCGCAATAGGCGAGCGCCCGCTCCACCACCTGCTCGTGGCTCTGCACCGCCTTCAGCTCCCCCCAGAGCGCAATCCCCTCCAAGAGCGTCCCCGAGGCATTGATCCGCGGCGACCCGTAGCTCAGCGTCGCGTCCATGTGGAAATGCGGATCGACGAAGGGCGGCGACACCAGACACCCCGCCGCATCCACCACCCGCCCCGCCTCCGCCGTGATCCCCGGCGCCACCTCCACGATCCGGTCCCCCCGGATCGCAACGTCCGCGCGCCTGCCATCCGGCAGCACGCCCCCCGTCACCAGGACATCAAGGCTCACCGCCACTCCCCCGCAACCCGCGCCCCCTTCCTTCTCCCGCGATTTGGGACGGGGTCAAGGCTCGCGCAGCGACCGCGCTTGCGCGGCTCGGCCTTGACGCCGTCCCGAATCGCAGCCCCATCATGGGAAAGGCGCCTTGATGAAGCAGCCGCTTCATCAAGCGCCTCCCAAGCAAATCTTCCTTCCCCACCACACGCCCTGACGACTTTGCCGCGGCGCGCGCACGACGCCGACACGAGCATAGCGCCGACGCGCCGCTTCCGTCGGCCGCGCAAGCGGACGAAACCCCTCGGAGCACCGCCCTCACCGCTCCCCCTTGCGGTACGGCGTCATCAGCGCCTTGGGATAGGTCGCCCGCCGCGACACGGCGACCAGCGCGGCGATCGACAGGACGTAGGGCAGCATCAGGAACACCTGGTAGGGCACCACCGGCCCCACCACCTGCTGCAGCCGCACCTGATAGGCGTCGAAGGCGGCGAAGAGCACCGCGCCCAGCACCGCCTTGCCCGGCCGCCAGGCGCCGAACACCACCAGCGCGATGCAGACCCAGCCCCGCCCGTTCACCATCTCGAAGAAGAAGGAGTTGAACGCCGACATGGTCAGAAACGCGCCCCCCACCCCCATCAGGCCCGACCCGACCACTACCGCCCCCATGCGGATCGCGGTCACGCTGATCCCCTGCGCCTCGACCGCCGCGGGGCTCTCGCCCGCCACCCTCACCGCCAGCCCCAGCGGCGTGCGGTAGAGCACCCAGGCCACCACCACGATCGCGACATAGCCGAGATAGGTGAAGGGCGTCTGCGCGAAGAGCGCCGGCCCCACCACCGGGATCTCCGAGAGCACCGGCACCGGCCAGGGCTCGAAGGCTTCGATGCGCGGCGGCGAAGTCACCTCCGGCAGCGCCAGCCGGTAGGTGTAATAGCTGAGGCTGGTGGCCAGCAGCGTGATCCCGATCCCCGTCACGTGTTGCGACATGCCGAGCGGCACGCACAGCAGCCCGTGCAGCAGGCCGAAGGCCATGCCCGTCAGTGCGGCGACCGCAACCCCTGCCCAGAGCCCGAACCCCGCATAGACGGTGATCCAGCCGGAGAAGGCGCCCGCCACCATGATCCCCTCGATCCCGAGGTTCAGCACGCCGGCCCGCTCGCAGACCAGCTCGCCCAGGGTGGCGAAGACCAGCGGCGAGGCGATGCGCACTGTCGCCACCCAGAAGCTCGCCGCGAGCAGGATCTCTAGGGCCGCCTGCATCACCGCCACCGCAGCCGGTAGCGCGACAGCGTCACCGCCGCGCCCATGGTCAGGAGCGCGGTCGCCGTCATCACGTCGGCGATGTATGAAGGCACCTCCGCCGCCCGGCTCATCGCATCGGCGCCGACGAAGATGCCCGCCACGAAGACCGCCGCCGCCACCACCCCCAGCGGGTGCAGCAGCGCCAGCATGGCGACGACGATCCCGGTGTAGCCATAGCCCGGCGACAGATCGAGCGTCAGGTTCCCCTTCAGCCCCGACACCTCGGAGACCCCTGCCAGCGCCGCCAGCCCGCCGGAGATCATCGCGGTCTTCAGGAGCACCGCGTTCACCCGGATGCCCGCGAAGCGTGCCGCCTCGGCGTTCAGCCCCACCGCCCGCATCTCGTAGCCGAGCACCGTCCGCGCCATCATCAGCCAGACCGCCACCGCCGCGAGGATCGCCACCGGCAACCCGAGGTGCACCCGCCGCCCCTGCACCAGCCGCGGCCACTGCGCCTCGGGCGAGACCCGCGCCGACTGCGGCCAGCCGAGACCCATCGGGTCCTTCAGCGGGCCCTCGAGCAGCATCGAGACGAAGAGGAGCATGATGAAGTTCAGGAGCAGCGTGGTGACCACCTCGTCCACCCCGAAGCGGGTCTTGAGCACCACCGGCCCGAGCAGCACCAGCCCGCCGCTGAGCATCGCCGCGAGCGCGATGATCGGCACCAGCAGTGGCCACGGCAGCGGCAACGCCCCGGTCCCCAGCAGCACGGTGACGATCGCCCCGGCGTAGAGCTGCGCCTCCGCCCCGATGTTCCAGAGCCGCGTACGGAATGCCACCGCCACGGCGAGCCCGGTGAAGATCAGCGGCGTCGCGCGCGTCAGCGTCTCGGCGATCGCAAAGCTCGAGCCGGCGGCACCCTTCAGCACCAACCCGAACACGCCGAAGGGCGACGCCCCGGCCGCCAGCACCAGCACCCCCGCGAACGCGAAGGTCGCGAACACCGCCAGCAGGGGATAGCCGAGTGTGACCGCGCGGGTGGGCTCGCGCGCCTCAAGCCGCATGGTCGAACCCTTGACCGGCCATGCGCGCGCCGATCTCGCGCGCACTCAACGCCCCGCGCGGCGTCGCCACTGACAGCCGCCCGCGCGATATCACGTGGATGCGGTCGGCCAGCGCCATCACCTCGTCGAGGTCCTCGGAGATCAGCAGCACCGCCGCCCCCCGCGCCCGCGCCGCGATGAGCTGCTGGTGGACGTAGGATACGGCCCCCACGTCGAGGCCGCGCGTCGGCTGGCTTGCGAGGATCACGCCGGGGTCGCCGTCGAGCGCGCGCCCGAGGATCAGCTTCTGCATATTGCCCCCCGACAGCGCGCCGATGCGCGCGGCCGGCCCCGGGCACTTCACCTGGTAGTCGCGGATCACGCCCTCCGCGAAGGCCACCGCCGCCGCCTGGTCGATCCAGCCGCGCCGGCTGAAGCGCGGCGTGCGGATGCGCTCGGCGATCATGTTCTCGGCGATCGAGAAGTCGCCCACCACCCCTTGCGCGTGCCGGTCCTCGGGAATGCGCGCGATCCCCGCCGCCACCGCCGCCCGCGGCGACCAGTCCTCCGGCGCCCGGCCCTCGACCAGCATCCCGCCCGCCTCCGGCACCAGCATGCCCCCGATGAGCGCCGCCAGCGCCGACTGCCCGTTGCCCGAGACCCCGGCAATTGCCGTGATCTCTCCCCCGCGCAGCGCCAGGTCGACGTCCCTCAGCGGCCCTGCGCCGACCCGGCGCAACTCCAGCCGCACCAGGCCCACAACCGGCGGCGCCAGCACCGGCCGCTCGATCTCGGCGCCCACCATCAGCTCGGCCAGCCGGTGCGCGTCGGTCTCCGCCGTGCGCTCCTCGCCCGCCAGACGCCCGGCCCGCAGCACCAGCACCCGGTCGCTGACCGCCATCACCTCGTGGAGCTTGTGCGAGATGAAGATGATCGAGAGCCCGCCCGCCACCAGCCGCCTCAGCGTGGCGAAGAGCGCTTCCGCCTCCTGCGGGGTCAGCACCGCGGTCGGCTCGTCGAGGATCAGCACCCGCGCCTCGCGGTAGAGCGCCTTGAGGATCTCCACCCGCTGCCGCTCGCCCACCGACAGGTCCGCGACCCGCGCATTCGGGTTCACCGCCAGCCCGAAATCCGCGATCATCTCCCGGATCCGCGCGAGCGCCGCCCCCCGATCGAAGCGCGGCGCGAAGAGCGGCTGGGTGCCGAGGGCGATGTTCTCCAGCGCCGTCATGTTGTCGGCCAGGGTGAAATGCTGGTGGACCATGGCGATGCCGGCCCGCAGCGCCGCCCGGCTGTCCCCCGGCGGCAGGCGCTCGCCGAAGGCGGTCACCTCGCCCGCATCGGCCACGTACTGGCCGAAGAGGATGTTCATCAGCGTGGTCTTGCCCGCACCGTTCTCGCCGAGCAGCGCCACGACCTCGCCCCGCTTCAAGGCGAATGACACGCCATCGACCGCCCTGAGGCGGCCGAAGCTCTTGGTGATACCGTCGAGACGGAGGACGGCCTCCGCGTCCGGCGCGGCCATCAGCTGGAGGTCGGCTCCGCGTCGTTGATCTCGACGACGAACGATCCGTCGCGGATCGCCACCTCGCGCTCGACCACCAGCGAAACCGCCGCCTCCGGAACCTTGCCCTCGAAGGTCCCGAGCGGCGCCAGCGACGCGCCTCCGTGCTTCAGGAAGGAGTAGACGCCGAAATCCTCGGCCCCGAACGTCCCCTCGCGCACCTTGGCGATCGCCGCATCGAGCGTCGGCTCGAAATGCCACAGCGCCGAGGCGACCACGGTGTCGGGATAGTCCGCCTGGGTGTCGATGACGTTGCCGATGGCGAGAATCCCCCGCTCCTGTGCCGCATCCGACACCCCGAACCGCTCGGCATAGAGCAGGTCGGCCCCTGCATCGATCTGGGCGAAGGCCGTCTCCTTGGCCTTGGGCGGGTCGAACCACGAGCCGATGAAGGCCACCTGGAAGGTCACGTCCGGCCGCGTCTCGCGCGCGCCTGCCATGAAGGCGTTCATCAGCCGGTTGACCTCCGGGATCGGAAAGCCGCCGACCATGCCGATGTTGCCGCTCTCGGTCATCGCACCGGCGATGATGCCGCTCAGGTAGGACGCGTCCTGGATGTAGTTGTCGAAGACCCCGAAATTCGGGTCCGCCGGGTTCGGCGGAAACGACGAGCCCATCAGGAAGGCGGTGTCGGGATAGTCCCGCGCCACGTCCCGCGCCGCCTGCTCCACCCCGAAGACCTCGCCGACGATCAGCTGATGCCCGGCCTCGGCGTATTCCCGCATCACCGCGCTCGTAGTCGGCGTTGGAGACGTTTTCGGAGAAGACATACTCGATCTCTCCCCGCGCCAGGGCCGCATTGGCCGCCTGATGGATGCGGCTCACCCACTGCTGCTCCACCGGCACCGTGTAGATCGCCGCGACCTTCAAGACTTCCTGTGCGAAGGCCGGCCGCGCAATGTACGGTGCCGCAATCAGCCCCGCACCTCCGGCCAGCACGCCGCGCCGGGTCCATGCGCCCGTTCGTCCCGTCATCCCCGATCTCCCCACGCCAGATTGTCGCCGAAGTTTTGCACTCCGCCCGTGGCGCGACAAGCGGAATCCGGACCCGGCCTCGCCGCGCTGCGCAAGCCTCGGGCAGCGCCATCGCCGGTGCCCGCAATTGTTGCAGCCCATGACCGAGCGCGTGCTAGCATCGCCGGCGACCCCGGCACCGGACGAACCATGATCGCCCGCACTCTCGTCACGCTTCTGGCCATCCTGACCGCCTGCCCTCCGGGCCGCGCCGAGGTGCCGGGGCAGGAGGCGCCGGCCTTCCGCGCCGCCCTCGCCCTCTGGCTCACCGACGACGAGACCGCGCTTCCCGCCTTCGCGACCCTCGCCGCGGGCGGCAACCGCGCCGCGCAGGTCCTGCTCGCGCTGATCGACGGCCGCCCCGAGCTTTACGGCCCGTGGCTCGCCGGCCTGGACCGCAGCGCGCGCATAGCGCTCCTCCGCCAGCCCGGCGGGATCTCCGGCCGGAGCTGGATGGAGACCGCCGCCGCGGACACGCCGCTCGCCCGCCTCTGGCTCGCCCGCCTCCACGTCGACACGCCGCCCGGGACGATTGCCGCCTTCGCGCGCCTGGGCGAGCAGCGCGCGGCGCGCGACACCGCGCTGGCGATGGCCGCACGGCAGGACACCGCGCTGCTGGCGCTGGCCGACGACCCAGGCTTCCCGCCCGACCTGCGCCTGCTCATCTGGCGCCACTGGCAGCCCGACCCCGCGATGCGCCCCCGCATCGACGCCGAGATCGCCGCCCTTGCCCCGGGCGACCCCCAGGTCGCCGCCCATACTGGCACCCCGGCCGACGCGGCCGCCCGCGACGCCTGGCTCGCCACGGCCCCGCTCGCCGCGCCGCTGCGCGGCTTCTGCGACGCGGTCTGTCCGGCCAGCGCCGCCGCCTGCGCCCGCGCCACCTTCACGTTGCTGGACGGCCTCCCCGGCCTTGCCCGTCTCGGCACGCCGTCCGAGACGCTGATCCCTCCCGCCGTCTGGGACGCGAGCCCGCTCGGACGTGCCGCCCTGCTGCGCCGGGCCGAGGCGCGCAACTGGAACGACGGCCCGCTCCTCGCCGCCGAGATCGCCGGCATCGATGCCTGCACCGCCGACGCGCTCGCCCGCGAGACCGCGCGCTTCCTGCCCTGAGCCCCCTTGGAGCCCGCCCCGCGCCGGCCTACCTCAATCCCCATGCGCGGCGCCGACCTCCTCGTCCCCCGACCCGAAGGGCTCTTCTGCCCGCCCGGCGGCTTTCACATCGACCCGGTGCGCCCGGTCGCCCGCGCGCTCGTCACTCACGCCCATTCCGACCACGCCCGGCCCGGCCACGGCACCGTGCTCGCCACACGCGAGACCCTGGACCTCATGGCGCTGCGCCTCGGCCCCGACTTCGCCGGCAGCACCCAGGCCGCCCCCCTCGGCCAGCCGATCGCGCTGGGCGACACCACCGCCACCTTCCACCCCGCCGGCCACGTCCTCGGCTCGGCGCAGATCGCGGTGGAGCACCGCGGCCTGCGCATCACCGCCGCCGGCGACTACAAGCGCGGCGCCGATCCCACCTGCGCCGCCTTCGAACCAGTCCCCTGCGACATCTTCATCACCGAGGCGACCTTCGGCCTGCCGGTCTTCCGCCACCCGCCCCCGGCGGCCGAGATCGGCCGGCTGCTCGCCTCGCTCGACGCCTTCCCCGACCGGGCGCATCTCGTCGGCGTCTACGCGCTCGGCAAGGCGCAGCGGGTGATCCGCCTCCTGCGCGACGCCGGCTACGACGCCCCCATCCACCTCCACGGCGCGCTCCGCCGCATCTGCGACTACTACGCCAGCCAGGGCATCGCACTCGGCGACCTCCGCAACGTCGCCGACGACACCCCCTCCCGCCGCGCCTTCGCCGGCGAGATCGTTCTCGCACCCCCCTCGGCCTTCGGCACCACCTGGATGCGCCGCTTCGCCGACCCGCTGGTCGGCTTCGCCTCCGGCTGGATGCAGGTGCGCGCCCGCGCCCGCCAGCGCGGCGTCGAGCTGCCTCTGGTCATCTCCGACCACTGCGACTGGGACGAGCTGACCGCCACCATCGGTGAGCTCGCCCCGCGCGAGGTCTGGGTCACCCACGGCCGCGAGGAGGCGCTGGTGCGCTGGTGCGCGCTTCAGGGCCTCCCGGCCCGCCCGCTGCACCTCGTCGGTTACGAGGACGAGGCCGAGTAGATGCGCGCCTTCGCCGAACTCCTCGAACGCCTCGCCTTCACCCCCGCCCGCAACGGCAAGCTCCGGCTGATCACCGCCTACCTCGCCTCCACGCCCGACCCCGACCGCGGCTGGGGCCTCGCGGCGCTGACCGGGGATCTCGCGCTGGCCAGCGTCAAGCCCGCCATGCTGCGCGCCCTGGTCGCTGAGCGCGTCGACCCCGAGCTTTTCGCCCTCTCCTACGACTTCGTCGGCGACCTCGCCGAGACCATCGCGCTGATCTGGCCCGGCCCCACCGACCCCGCCGGCGACCCGCCGCTCGGCGAGGTGGTCGACGCGCTGCGCGCCGCCTCCCGCCGCGAGGGCCCCCGCATCGTCGAGGCGCTCCTCGACCGCCTCGACGCCAGCGGCCGCTACGCGCTGCTAAAGCTCGTCACCGGCGGCCTGCGCGTCGGCGTCTCCGCCCGCCTCGCCAAGCAGGCCCTCGCCGGGCTCGGCGGCAAGGACGTCACCACCATCGAGGAGCTCTGGCACGGCCAATCCCCTCCCTACCGCGCCGCTCTTCGCCTGGCTGGAGGGCGCCGGCCCCCGCCCGACCGCCGCCGCCGCCACCCCCTTCCGCCCGGTGATGCTCGCCCACCCCCTCGCCGAGGGCGATCTCACCGCCCTCGACCCCGCCGACTTCGTCGCCGAATGGAAGTGGGACGGCATCCGCGTGCAGGCCGCCGCCGAAGCCGGCCGCCGCCGGCTCTACTCGCGCAGCGGCGACGACATCTCCGCCGCCTTCCCCGATCTCCTCGACGCGCGCTCGACTTCGAGGGCGCGCTCGACGGCGAGCTGCTGGTGCGCAGCCCCGACGGGCGACATCGCCCCCTTCGCCGAGCTGCAGCAGCGCCTCAACCGCAAGACCGTCACCCGGCCCAGCTGCCGCCGCTACCCCGCCCACCTGCGCGCCTACGACCTGCTGCATCGACGGCCCCCGCGACCTGCGCCCGCTGCCCTTCGCCGAGCGCCGCGTCGCCCTCGACGCCTTCGCCGCCACCCTCGACCCCGCCCGCTTCGACCTCTCGCCGCTGCTGCCCTTCGCCAGCTGGGACGACCTCGCGCGCTTGCGCGCCGCCCCGCCCGACCCGGTGATCGAGGGCGTGATGCTCAAGCGCCGCGACGCGCCCTACCTCCCCGGCCGCCCCAAGGGCCTGTGGTTCAAGTGGAAGCGCAACCCGCGCCTCATCGACGCGGTGCTGATGTACGCCCAGCGCGGCCACGGCAAGCGCTCGGGCTTCTACTCCGACTACACCTTCGGCGTCTGGGGCCCAGACAGCACGCTGCTGCCCGTCGGCAAGGCCTACTTCGGCTTCACCGACGCCGAGCTGGCCGAGATCGACCGCTGGGTGCGCGCCAACACCACCGAGCGCTTCGGCCCGGTCCGCGCCGTGCGCGCCGAACCCGGCCACGGCCTGGTGTTCGAGGTTGCCTTCGAGGGCCTCGCCCGCTCCACCCGCCACAAGTCCGGCCTCGCCATGCGCTTCCCCCGCATCGCCCGCCTCCGCCGCGACAAGCCCCCGCGCGACGCCGACACGCTGGCGACCCTGGAAGCGATGCTTCCCTGACACGTTCTGATCGAGACCTTTCACGCCGAAGCCCGCCGGACGAAAGCAACTATGCGGGCGCCTCCGACCGAAATGGGCGGGAGGGCGGAAGCGCCCGCCTATCCGGGACCGCGGCGTGCGTTAATCCCACATTTGCCACAGCTATCTTGTAAAATCAGCTGCTTGGGAAAATCTCCGCACTTGAAATGTGCCGCCACTCCCTCACTTCCGCCGCCGGTGCTCCTCCAGCCGGGGCAGGATCTCGACGAAGTTGCAGGGCTGGTGGCGGTAGTCGAGCTGCCCGGCCAGGATCCCGTCCCAGGCGTCCCGGCAGGCCCCTGGCGAGCCGGGCAGCGCGAACAGGTACGTCCCCCCCGCCACGCCGGCGCAGGCCCGGCTCTGGATCGCCGAGGTCCCGATCTTGCCATAGGAGATCATCGTGAACAGCGTCCCGAAGGCCGGGATCGCCTTCTCGTAGACCGCCTCGTGCGCCTCCACCGTCACGTCCCGCCCGGTCAGCCCGGTGCCCCCGGTCGAGATCACCACGTCCACCCCCGGATCGCCGACCCAGGCGCGCAGCCGCGCCGCGATCTCCGCCTGCTCGTCGCGCACGAGCGCGCGGGCGGCCAGCACATGCCCGGCCGCGGTCAGCCGCGCGACCAGCACCTCGCCCGAGCGGTCCTCCGCCAGCCCCCGCGTGTCGGAGACCGTGAGCACGGCGATCCGCACCGGCACGAACGCCCGCCCCGCGTCAGCCATCGGCCTTCACCGCGTCGAGCCGCGCCCTCAGCGCCAGCAGATCCGCCCAGGCCAGCCGCTTCAGCTCGCCGTTCCTGAGCAGCGCCGCCGGATGGAACATCGGCAGCACCGGCCGCCCGCGCCACTCGACCCAGGTCCCGCGCAGCCGGGTGATGCCCGTCGCGGTGCCCAGCAGCGCCTGCGCCGCCGCGTTGCCCATGACCACTAGCACCTCCGGGTCGGCCAGCTCGACATGCCGGTGCAGGAACGGCAGCATCATCGCCACCTCGTCCGCCGCCGGGTCACGGTTCTGGGGCGGCCGCCAGGGCAGCACATTGGTAATGTAGACCCCATCCTCCGGCGCCTCGGCGTGCCGCGAGAGGCCGATCGCCGCCAGCATCCGGTCGAGAAGCTGCCCCGAACGCCCGACGAAGGGCCGGCCCTCGCGGTCCTCCTCCTGCCCAGGCGCCTCGCCCACGATCATCACCCTTGCAGCCGGATTGCCCACGGAGAACACCAGATTTCGCGCCCCGCGCTTCAGCGCGCAGCCCTCGAACCCCTCCATGGCGGCGCGAAGCGCCGCCAGGTCGCGACAGGTCGCCGCCAGCGCCTCGCTCCCGGCGTCCTCCGACCCGGGAAGCGGCGCGACGGCAGCCGGCGCCGCGCGCGGCGCTGCCTTGGCCCGCGCGGTGGCGAAGCGATCGACCGGCGCCGCACCGATCGCCTCGTCGGCACCCATCTCGACCTGCCAGGCAAGCGCCGCGAGGTCGGCGGCGATGGAGGGATCGGCGATCACGGCGACACTTTGCTCCGGATGGACGGAGCGAGACTAGGCCGCGGAACGTGACACTTCCACCCCCCGCGGCGCGAGGCTTGTCCCCGGGGGGGCGGCTGCTATAGATGCCCCGGCCCAGCCCCGGAGACCTGCCGTTGTTCGCCCACCGCCACCTTCTCGGCATAGAGGGCCTCGCGCGCGGGGAGATCGAGGCGATCCTGGACATCGCCGAGACCTACGTCGCGCTGAACCGCCAGGCCGACAAGCGTGCCGACGCGCTCAATGGCCTCACCCAGATCAACATGTTCTTCGAGGCCTCCACCCGCACGCTCGCGAGCTTCGAGCTCGCCGGCAAGCGGCTCGGCGCCACGGTGATGAACATGTCCGTGGGCTCGTCCTCGGTGAAGAAGGGCGAGACGCTGATCGACACCGCGATGACGCTGAACGCCATGCACCCCGACCTCCTGGTGGTGCGCCACCCCTCCTCCGGCGCGGTGAACCTGCTCGCCTCCAAGGTCAACTGCGCCGTCCTCAACGCCGGCGACGGCCGCCACGAGCACCCCACCCAGGCGCTCCTCGACGCGCTGACGATAAGGCGCCGCAAGGGCCGCCTCTCGCGCCTCACCGTGGCGATCTGCGGCGACATCGCCCATTCGCGCGTCGCCCGCTCCAACATCCTGCTGCTCGGCCGCATGGAGAACCGCATCCGCCTGATCGCCCCGCCGACGCTTATGCCCCCGGGCGCCGAAGGCATGGGCGTCGAGGTGTTCCAGGACCTGCGGACCGGCATCGAGGGTGCGGACGTGGTGATGATGCTGCGACTTCAGCGCGAGCGCATGGACGGCGGCCTCATCCCCTCGATGCGCGAATACTACCACCGCTTCGGCCTCGACGCCGAGAAGCTGGCGGCGGCGAAGCCGGACGCCATCGTCATGCATCCCGGCCCGATGAACCGCGGCGTCGAGATCGACGGGCTCCTGGCCGACGACATCAACGTGAGCGTTATCCAGGAGCAGGTGGAGATGGGCGTCGCCGTCCGCATGGCCGCCATGGATCTCCTCGCCCGCAACCTTGCCACCCGCAACGCGCCCGCCGGGGCCGCACCATGCTGACCCTGACCAATGCCCGCCTCGTCGACCCCGAGGGCGACCGGGTGGTCGCGGGCGGCCTCGTCATCGCGGAGGGCCGCATCGCCGAAGTCTTCGAGGGCGACCGCCCCGGCCTCGACTGCGGCGGGCGGCACCTCGCACCCGGCATCATCGACATCGGCGTCAAGGTCGGCGAGCCGGGCGAGCGCCACAAGGAGAGCTTCCGCACCGCCGGCGCCGCTGCGGCGGCTGGCGGCGTGACCACCATGGTCACCCGCCCCGACACGCAGCCCCCCATCGACGACCCCGAAACCTTCGAATTCATCCTGCGCCGCGCCGTCGCGGCGAGCCCGGTGCACGTCCGCCCCATGGCCGCGCTGACCAAGGGCCGCGAGGGCCGCGAGATGACCGAGATCGGCTTCCTGATGGACGCCGGTGCTGCCGCCTTCACCGATGCCACCTACCTCACCAGTGCCCGCGTGCTGCATCGCGCCCTGACCTATGCGGCGGGCCTCGGCGCACTGGTGATCGGCCATCCGCAGGAGGCAGGCCTCAGCGCCGGCACCTGTGCGACCACCGGCCGCTTCGCCTCGCAGCTCGGCCTGCCGGACGTGTCACCCGTCGCCGAACGCATCGGGCTGGAACGCGACCTCGCGCTGGTCGAGGCGACCGGTGCGCGCTACCACGCCGACCAGATCTCGGTGGCCGAGGCCCTGCCCGCCCTGCACCGCGCCAGGGCGGCGGGGCTGCGGGTCACGGCCGGCGCCTCAATCCACCACCTGACGCTCAACGAGCTCGACGTCGGCGACTACCGCACCTTCTTCAAGCTCACCCCGCCGCTGCGCTCAGAGGACGACCGCATGGCGATGGTGGCGGCGCTGGCCGAGGGTCTGATCGACGTGGTCGGCTCCTTCCACACCCCCCAGGACGAGGAGGAAAAGCGCCTGCCCTTCGAAGAGGCCGCCTCCGGCGCCGTGGGCCTGGAGACCCTGCTCCCGGCGGCCATGCAGCTCGTCCACGCCGGCCACGTCACCCTGCCCGCCCTCTGGCGCGCACTCGCCCTCAACCCCGCTCGCCTGCTGGGCCTCGACGCCGGCCGCCTCTCCCCCGGCGCGCCCGCTGACCTCGTGCTCTTCGACCCCGACACGCCCTTCGTGCTCGACCGCGCCACCCTGCGCTCCAAGTCGAAGAACACGCCCTACGACCTCCAGCGGATGCAGGGCCGGGTGCTGCGCACCTGGGTCGGCGGCCGCCAGGTATTCGGCCCCGAACCATGACCCTCGCCCTGATCTTCCTCGCCGCCTACCTCATCGGCTCGATCCCCTTCGGCGTCGTCATCGCCCGCGCGCTTGGCCTCGGCGATCTGCGCAAGATCGGCTCGGGCAACATCGGCGCTACCAACGTGCTGCGCACCGGCAACAAGGGCGCCGCGGCGGCAACCCTGCTGCTCGACGGCGCCAAGGGCGCCGTGGCCGTCCTCGCGGGGCGCTATTTCGGCGGCGAGATCGCGGCGGAACTTGCGGGGCTCGGCGCCTTCCTCGGGCATCTCTACCCGGTCTGGCTGCGCTTCCGGGGCGGCAAAGGCGTCGCGACCTTCCTCGGCGTCATGCTCGCCCTCGCCTGGCCGGTCGGCCTCGCCGCCTGCGCCACATGGGCGGCGTTTGCCGCCGCCTTCCGCTTCTCGTCGCTCGCGGCCCTCGCAGCCGCCATCTCGGCGCCTATCTGGCTGGTGGTGTTCGGCCCCGCCCAAGCCGCATGGCTCGGCCTCGTCCTCGCCTCGCTCGTGCTGCTGCGCCATCGCGCCAATATCCGGCGACTGCTTGCAGGGACCGAGCCACGGATCGGCTCGAAGGGCTGACGGTCGCCTCAGCCTGAGACGTACTTCCGCCAGTCGTGCTCCTCGTGGAAGCCCAGCACCTCGCGGATCTTGGCGTTGGAGAACAGCGCCTCGTTCTCGCCGAGCGGGCGGGTCACCGGCACACCGGGAAAGAAGCGGGCGATCAACTCGGCGGTCGGGATGTTCATCCCGTTGGTGTCGTTGCCCGCGTTGAACACCTGGAACCCCAGCCCGTCCACCGCCAGACACCGATCGACGATCTGGCCGAGATCGCGCGCGTCGATGTAGCAGAAGGCGTTTCGCCGCCGCACCTCCGGCCGCGCGAAATAGCCCGGGAACAGCGCCGCATACTCGTGCGGCTCGATGACATTCCCGATCCTGAGCGCATAGATATCCGCCCCTGAGCGTCGCGCGAAGCTGCGCGCCGTCACCTCGTTGAGCACCTTGGACAGGCCGTAGCTGTCCATCGGATCGACGTCGTAGTCCTCCTCCAGCGGCAGCGAGTGCGGGTCCACCCGCCCGTCGGCGAAGCAGACCCCGTAGGTCGTCTCCGACGAGGCGATGACCACCTTGCGGATGCCGAGCTTCACCGCCGCCTCGATCACGTTGTAGGTGCCGACCGTATTGATCCGGAAGGTCTCGTTGTCCGGCCGGATCAGGATCCGCGGCACGGCCGCAAAATGCACCACCGCGTCGAACCGCGGCACCCCGGTCCCCGGCTCCAGCTCGTCGAACCCTGCATAGGAGGTCAGTACGTTGAACATCTGCCCGCTGTCGGCGATGTCCGCGGTCAGGTTGTCGACACCGGCGCAATCGAGCGGCGTCAGGTCCACATTGACCACCCGGTGCCCGCGGGCGAGCAACCAGGGCACCACATGCCGCCCCGCCTTGCCCGAACCACCGGTGAATAGAATGCGCTTGCCCGCCGCCATATCGGTCCCCCCTGCTGGTCGGCCCCCTTCTTTGCAGGGCGGCCGCGGAAGGGCAATCCCGACGTCAGCTCAGTCGGCGTGTCTCGCGAAGACCCGCCCGCGCGGATCGTCCCACCCGGCGCCGTAGGCGTCGCGCAGCACGCAGGCTCGGTCGCGGGTCGCCACCACCAGCGCGCGCAGCGCGGCGCGCAGCTCGCGCTCGCTGAGCTCGGGGCCGCTACGCGACATCAGCTCGACGACGGCCGCACGCAGGCCTATGCCGGGCAACGCTTGTCTGGGATCGAGGTCGTAGGGCATGAGGGTTTGCTCCATCCGTCCGGCGCAGAGTGTACACCGACAAGCGTTAACCTTCCGTGTGGGCCCCCGCGCAGGCCCGGCCCGGCGTCCTCGAGGATCGCGCGGAGCGTGGCGAGCAGCTCTTCCTCCTCGGCCCCCAATGGGCCGGGTCTCTTCGTGGTCGGAAACGGCAGGACGTTCATGGCGGCACCCCTTCAATCTGGATGCCACCACCCTGCGCCCGCGCGCGTGATCCTTCCGTGACCCCGGCGTGACGCGGACCGGACGCTCCTACCTGCCACTCGAACCTTTCATCGGGGAGCGGAAGCGAAGATTGCCGCACCACGAAAGGTCATTGCGAAACTTTCAATGCTTGGGTATGATATTTGGCACTTCACAAGCAGAATAGAAGCAAAATCATGGAATTCCAACAGGCAGTCAAGACGTGTTTTTCAAAATATGCGACCTTCGCGGGACGGGCGATGCGCTCGGAATACTGGTGGTTCGCGCTTTTTGGCTTATTGGTCAATATTGCCCTCAGCATTGTCGATGCCGTTATTTTCGGGTTCGAGACGGACAATCTGTCGCTGTTCTCGTCGATCTTCTCTCTGGCGATATTTCTCCCCAGCCTGGCGGTTGCCGCTCGCCGGCTCCATGACACCGACCGCAGCGCCTGGTGGCTGCTGATCGGGCTGATCCCGCTGATCGGGATGATCGTCCTCATCGTCTGGTTCGTCCAGAAGGGCACGGCCGGGCCCAATCGTTTCGGCGCCCCACCCCTGGCAGCGGAGTTGGCGGACGCGAGGCTCTGACCGTTCCGGGCGCCGCCGCAGGTCGGTGACCGGGGCCGCGTCCGGGGTTTGCTTGGGGTGTATGCGGGCATAGGATGCGCGTCCCTGCCTCAGTCCAACGGCGCCGACCCACCCCGTGATCTCGCACAAGTACCGCTGCATCTTCGTGCACCAGCGCAAGAGCGCCGGCACCTCGGTCAAGGCGCTGTTCCCCGACGCGGTCGGCGAGGACCGGCGGCGCTTCAACAACGGCGTCCTCGACCCCGATTGGCGGCCCGACAACGCGCTGATCCGCGACTATCATTCGTTCACGGTGGTACGGAACCCCTGGGACCGGTTCGTGTCGGGCTGGAAGTTCTGCCGCTCGACCCGCGACCGGCCGCTCCTCGACGTGCTCGCCAACCTGCCGCGCGAGCGGCTTCTGTCGAACATCCTCGCTCCTGGCGCCAGCTTCGCCGCGCGCCGGGCTTATGCCCGCGAACTGGCGCGGCGGCGGGTTCTGCAGGCCCGCTACGCCCTGCGCGCCATCGGACCTGCCGGCTGGGGCCGCCGGCCCCACGATGAGGGCCACGATTACCGGCACCTGACCCTGCAGCAGGTGGATACGGTCACCTGGCCCGACGGCCGGCTTGCCGTGGACCGGGTGATCTTCATGGAACGGCTGGACGAGGGTCTGGCGGCGCTCGAGCGCGACCTCGGCATGCCCCAGCGCCAGGTCCCGCGCCTGCGGTCGCGGCGCGAGCGCGACGACTACCGCCGGTACTTCGGCCCCGCCGCGCTGGCGCTCTTCAACCGCATCTACGCGCGCGACATCGCCATGTGGGGATACGATTTCGACACGGGCCTGCCGGCAGCGGTTCGGGCGGGGACCGACCCCTGAACCGGCGCGCCCGGTCGTTCTGTAGGGGCAGGGTACAATAGCAACCCATCCGCCGGCGGGTCAGCGCACTGCCCACCCGCCGGCAGCAGTTTCGTGTGGTGTGCGTTCACCGGCGGCTTCGCGCTTCGGCGTTGCATGTCGACTTTCACCAAGGCCCGCAGAGCGGCCGATCCCCCGCGAGGTTCGCCACCCGGATCGCAGACGTGCCGGCGACGGCCCCGCGCCCGCTTGGCCCAGCGCGCAGGCCTCCTTCCTGCCCGCGCCACCCCACCCGGGTCCCCTCTTCCGGCCAGAAACCTGGAGGACAGTGCCAGGGGTGAGGGGCGGCGAGCGCCCCGCCGATACGCGCGAACACGCGCGCTTCCACCAAGGAAGCCGCGCGCACCTGCGCGCTCCACATCGCGCCAACCGGCGCGCGTTCGGGCCGCCCTTCGCGGCCCGCCCCAATCAGTCCCGACGGCCAGATCCCCGCAACAACCTGAGCGGCCGGGGAGATAGGTGACAGAACGTACCGCACACCTGGGTTACACTTTCCGCCGTTTCGCGGCGGGAGGTCGGCCTCCATGGCCGGCGCGTCGTCATCTCGACGGTCTTCGCCGGCCAGCGCCTCGGCCTGCGCGAGGTCGACACCGACGTTTGGCTCGTCAGCTTCATGCACTATGATCTCGGCTACATCGATCTGGAGGCGAGATCCCTGCAACCCATCGACACCCCGTTCAGCTCGAGGGTGTCACCCATGTGATCGGTACAAACTGTAACCTATGTCCTCGGACCGGACACGGCGGAGCCAGATGATGCGTTCACCAAAAATTATTGAAGATGAATCCCTGCGATATCATCGAGATACCAGGAATTGCACGCGTGCAAGGCCCGCCTTGCACACCCCGGTGGCGCCATGATTCCCGTCCGCGGCTATGCCGGCCACAGGGTCGCCGTCCTCGGCCTCGGCCGCTCCGGCCTGCCCGCCGTCGCAGCCCTGCGGGCCGGCGGCGCCGAGGTGATCGCCTGGGACGACGGCGCCCCCGCCCGCTCGAAGGCCGAGGCCGAGGGCATCCCCCTCGTCGATCTCACCCGCCCCGACGCCTGGGACGGCGTGAAGGCCCTGGTCGTCTCGCCCGGCATCCCGCACCTCTACCCCGCCCCCCACCCGGCCATCGCCGCCGCCTGGGAGGCAGGCGTGGCGGTGGACAACGACATCGGCCTCTTCTTCCGCTCCTTCGCCACGCCCGCCTGGGACGCCTTCGACCGCACACCGCAGGTGGTGGCGATCACCGGCTCCAACGGCAAGTCCACCACCACAGCACTCCTCACCCACGTCCTCGCCGAGGCCGGCCGCCCGGTGCAGATGGCCGGCAACATCGGCCGCGGCGTGCTCGACCTCGACCCGCGCCGAGCGACGGCGACGGTGGTGGTGATGGAGCTCTCCTCCTACCAGACCGACCTCGCCCGCGCGCTGCAGCCCGACATCGCGGTCTTCCTCAACCTCTCCCCCGACCACCTCGACCGCCACGGCGGCATCGGCGGCTATTTCGCCGCCAAGAGCCGCCTCTTCACGCAAGGCGGCCCGTCGCGCTCGGTGATCGGCGTCGACGAGAACGAGGGCCGCTACCTCGCCAACGTCATGCGCGAGGAGGCCGGCAGCGGCGACCCGGTGATCACGATCTCGGTCGACACGCCGCCTGACCGGCCCCGGCTGGCACGTCTTCGCCCGCAAGGGCTTCCTCGCCGAATGGCGCGGCGGCCGCCAGGTCGCCTCCATCGACCTGCGCCCGATCGGCGGCCTGCCCGGCGCCCACAACCACCAGAACGCCTGCGCCGCCTACGCCGCCGCCCGCAGCCTCGGCCTCGCCCCCCGCCAGATCGAGGCCGGCTTCGCCAGCTACCCCGGCCTGCCCCACCGCAGCCAGACCATCGCGATCTGGCGCGGCATTCGCATCGTCAACGATTCGAAGGCCACCAACGCCGACGCAGCCGAGAAGGCGCTCGCGAGCTTCCCGCGCATCCGCTGGATCGCCGGCGGCCGCCCGAAAGAGGGCGGCATCGAAGCCCTCCGCGCGCTCTTCGGTCACATCGCCAAGGCCTACCTGATCGGCGAAGCGGCCGAGGGCTTCGCGGCCACGCTCGGCGACACGCCCCACGCCATCGTCGGCACAATGGACGACGCCGTCGCCGCGGCGCTCGCCGAGGCCGAGGACGGCGACACCGTGCTCCTCGCCCCCGCCTGCGCCAGCTTCGACCAGTACGACAGCTTCGAGCACCGCGGCGCGCATTTCACCGACCTCGTCCGTGCGCGGATCGAAGCAGCGGGAGACACGCCATGACCGGACCGACCCTGCCGATGGCCGGATCCTGCCGCTGCGGGCAGGTCAGGATCGAGATCAGCGCGCCCCCGCTCTTCACCTCGGCCTGCCACTGCCGCGGCTGCCAGAAGATGAGTGCCAGCGCCTATTCGCTCAGCGTGGCGATCCCCACCGGCGGCTTCCGGGTGACCGAAGGCGAGCCCGTGCCCGGTGGCCTGCAGGGCGAGACGATCCGGCACCATTTCTGCCCGCACTGCAAGTCGTGGATGTTCACCCGCATCGAGGGGATGGACCTCTTCGTCAACGTCCGCGCCACCATGCTCGACGACACCAGTTGGTACACCCCCTTCATCGAGACCTGTACGGACGAGCGGCTGCCCTGGGCGACGACGCCCGCCCGGCGCAGCTACCCGGGCTTCCCGCCCGAGGCCGACTTCCCGCGCCTGCTCGCCGAATTCGCCGGTGCCTGACGCGCCCGGCAGCCCCGGGGCGATCCGCGCGGTCTACGAGGCCAAGGCCGCCGCCTTCGACCGCCTGCGCAGCCGCGCGCTCTTCGAGCGCCCCTGGCTTGAGCGCTTCCTTGCCCTGGTCCCTGCCGGCGCCCCCGTCCTCGACCTCGGCTGCGGCACCGGCGAGCCGATCGCCCGCCACCTGATTGCGGCCGGCCACCCGCTGACCGGGGTCGACGCCGCCGAGCCCATGCTCGCCATCGCCCGCGCCCGCTTCCCCGACGCCCAATGGCTCCAAGCCGACATGCGCGGCCTCGACCTCGGCCGCCGCTTCGGCGGCATCGTTGCCTGGGACAGCTTCTTCCACCTCGACCGCGACGACCAGCGGGCGATGTTCCAGGTCTTCGCCCGTCACCTCGCCCTCGGCGGCGCGCTCCTCTTCACCACCGGCCCGGCGGACGGCGAAGCCGTCGGCGCCGTCGACGGCGCGCCCGTCTATCACGCGAGCCTCGCGCCCGCCGCCTACGCCGGCCTCCTCGAGGCGAACGGCCTCGCGCTCCGCGCCTTCATCGCCGACGACGCCGCCTGCGCCGGGCACAGCGTCTGGCTTGCGCGGGCCTCCGCCTGATTTGCAGGGCACTGGCATTCCGTCCCGGAAGCCGCTACACTGTCCCGCAATTCAACCGCCGGATGAACATGGCGGTGACGAGGCAGGCATGGGAAAGGGCAGTTCCCGTTGACCGACATGGTGTTTGGGGCCGCGCCCGCGCGGCCTGGCGAGCCGATCCTCCCCGAGTGGTGGCGGACGGTCGATCGCTGGTCCCTGGGGGCAGTCCTCTGTCTCTTCCTCATCGGCATGCTCCTGAATCTCGCCGCCTCGCCGCCGCTGGCGGTGCGCAACGGGCTCGACCCCTTCCACTACGTCACCCGCCAGGCGGCGTTCGGCGCGCTCGCGCTGTTCATGATGCTGGCGGTTTCGATGATGGACCCCACGCGCCTGCGCCGCTACGCGGTGATCGGCTTTGCCCTCTCATTCGTGGCGCTGGCCTTGCTGCCGGTGTTCGGCACCGACTTCGGCAAGGGCGCGGTGCGCTGGTACTCGCTGCGCGTGATCTCGGTGCAGCCGTCCGAGTTCCTCAAGCCCTGCTTCGCGATCTTCGCCGCCTGGCTGATGGCCGCGAGCCACGACATCAAGGGCCCGCCCGGCAAGGCGCTCTCCTTCATCGCCGCCGTCATCATCGCCGCGCTTCTGGCGCTGCAGCCCGACTTCGGCCAGGCGGCGCTGATCATCGCTTGCTGGGGGCTGATGTACTTTGCCGCCGGCGCGCCGGTTACGCTGCTCGGCGGGGTGGGCGCGGGCGTGATGGGCGTGGGCTGGTTCGCCTACCACAACTCCGAGCACGTCGCCCGCCGTATCGACGGCTTCCTCGCCTCCGAGGTCGATCCGCGCACTCAGATCGGCTACGCCACCAGCGCCATCCAGGAAGGCGGGTTCTTCGGGGTCGGCATCGGCGACGGCACGGTGAAATGGACCCTGCCGGACGCCCATACCGACTTCATCATCGCGGTGGCCGCCGAGGAGTTCGGGCTGATCCTCTGCGTGGTGATCGTGGCGCTCTACCTGACCATCGTGGTGCGCTCGCTGATGCGGCTGGTGCGCGAGCGCGACCCGTTCATCCGGCTTGCCGGCACCGGGCTCGCGGTGCTGCTCGGCCTGCAGGCGATGATCAACATCGGCGTCGCGGTGCGGCTGCTGCCCGCCAAGGGCATGACGCTGCCGCTGATCTCCTACGGCGGCTCGTCGCTGATCGCCGCCTGTCTCGGGCTCGGCGTGCTGCTCGCGCTGACCCGCAAGCGGCCGCAGCACGAGCTCGACGACATCCTCGGGCCCGCGCGCTGACGCCATGACCGGACCCCTCCTCGTGATTGCGGCCGGCGGCACCGGTGGCCACATGTTCCCCGCCCAGGCGCTCGCCGAGGCAATGCTGGCGCGCGGCTGGCGTGTGCGGCTGGCCACCGACGCCCGCGGCGAGCACTACGCCGGCGGCTTCCCGGCGGAAGTCGAGCGCCAGGTCACCGCAGCAGGCACCTTCGCCCAGGGCAGCCTGCTGTCCCGCGCCGCAGCGCCCCTCGCGATTGCCGCCGGCACGATCGCGCAGATCACCGCCATGCGCCGCGACCCGCCGGCCTGCGTTGCAGGGTTTGGCGGTTATCCGGCGCTCCCGGCCATGGCGGCGGCACTCTTGCTGCGGCTGCCGCGGCTGATCCACGAGCAGAACGGCGTGCTCGGCCGCGTCAACCGTGCCTTCGCGCGCCGGGTGGACGTGGTCGCCTGCGGAACCTGGCCCACGGGGGTGCCCGCGGGCTCCCAGGCGCTGCACATCGGCAACCCGGTCCGCGCCTCCGTGCGCGAGGTGGCGGGCGCGCCCTATGCCCGGAGCGACGGCGGCCCGGTGCGGCTCCTCGTGATCGGCGGCAGCCAGGGTGCCGGCCTCTTCGGCCGCGTGGTGCCCGAGGCGTTGGCACGCCTGCCGGTGGCAGACCAGGTGCGCCTGCGCGTCGCCCAGCAGGTGCGCCCCGAGGACATGGCGCGGGTCACCGACGCCTACGCCGCGCTCGGCATCCCGGCCGAGCTTGCGCGGCTTTTTCGACGATGTGCCGCGGCGGCTGGCCGAGGCGACGCTGGTGATCAGCCGCGCGGGCGCGAGCTCGATCGCCGACATCACCGCGGTCGGCCGCCCCGCGATCCTCATCCCCTACGCGGCGGCCACCGACGACCACCAGGCCGCCAACGCCCGCGGGCTGGTGGAGGCGGGCGGCGCCTTCATGATCCGCGAGGCGGAGTTGACGGCCGAGGGCCTGGCGGGGACGATCGGCGCAATCCTCGCCGACCCCGAGGGCGCCGGGGCGATGGCGGCGGCGAGCCTGGGCGCCGGGCGCCCGGACGCCGCCGAAGACCTGGCGCGGCTCGTCGAGCACCTCGCCCGCAGAACCAACGGCGGCCGGCTAACGGCCCAGAGAGGACAGAACGCATGAACGGACAAACCCGCCTTCCCCACGACATAGGCGCGATCCACTTCACCGGCATCGGCGGCATCGGCATGTCGGGCATCGCCGAGGTGCTGCTAAACCACGGCTTCACCGTGCAGGGCTCGGACCTCAAGGCCTCGCCGATCACCGAGCGGCTGGAGGCCAAGGGCGCGCGGATCTTCATCGGCCAGAAGGCCGAGAACCTCGAGGGCGCCGAGGTCGTCGTGATCTCCTCGGCGATCAAGAAGGGCAACCCCGAGCTCGACGCCGCCCGCGCGAAGAACCTGCCGATCGTGCGCCGCGCCGAGATGCTCGCCGAGCTGATGCGGCTGAAGTCCAACGTCGCCGTCGCGGGCACCCACGGCAAGACCACAACCACCTCGATGGTGGCCGCCCTGCTCGACGGCGGCGGCATGGACCCCACGGTGATCAACGGCGGCGTGATCCACGCCTACGGCTCGAACGCCCGCATCGGGCAGGGCGAGTGGATGGTGGTCGAGGCCGACGAGAGCGACGGCAGCTTCAACAAGCTGCCCGCCACCATTGCGATCATCACCAACATCGACCCCGAGCACCTCGACCACTACGGCGACTTCGACGCACTCAGGGCCGCCTTCGACACCTTCGTCTCCAACATCCCCTTTTACGGCCTCGCGGTCTGCTGCATCGACCACCCCGAGGTGCAGGCGCTTGTCGGGCGGATCAGCGACCGGCGCACCCTGAGCTACGGCTTCAACCCGCAGGCGGACGTGCAGGCGGCGAACCTGCGCTTCGACGACGGCCGCGCCGTCTTCGACGTCAACCTCAACGCCGAAGGACGCAAGATCGAGGAGGTCACTCTGCCCATGACCGGCGAGCACAACGTCTCGAACGCGCTGGCGGCCATCGCCGTGGCGCGCCACCTCGGCATCTCGAAGGACGCGATCCGCAAGGCCCTGGCGAGCTTCGGCGGCGTCAACCGCCGCTTCACCCGCGTCGGCGAGTGGAAGGGCGTCACCATCATCGACGACTACGGCCACCACCCTGTGGAGATCGCGGCCGTCCTCAAGGCCGCGCGCCAGGCCACCAAGGGGAGGGTGATCGCCGTGCACCAGCCGCACCGCTACACCCGGCTGCGCGACCTCTTTACCCAGTTCTGCGCCTGCTTCAACGACGCCGACACCGTGGCGATCGCCGACGTCTACTCCGCCGGCGAGCCGCCCATCGACGGCATCAGCCGCGACACGCTGGTCGGCGGCCTCATCTCCCACGGCCACCGCCGAGCGCTGGCGCTCACCGGCGAGGAGGCCCTTGCCGATTTCGTCCGCGCCGAGTGCCGCCCCGGTGACATGCTGGTCTGCCTCGGCGCCGGCTCGATAAGCGCCTGGGCCAACGCCCTGCCCGAACGCCTGAACGCGGGCAACCACCACAAGGAGCCAGTGGAGGCGTGACCCACTGAGGGGCCGGCGTTAACGGCTCAACCCTAGCCGTCTTGGGTGCCATACGGTTTCCATAGGCGTTCCATACGCTTTTCATACACCGCGAGTCCGCGTTAACCTCTGGAGTCGCGCGCGTTCCATCCCCTCATCCGGTTTGCACCGGTGACGGCCGCGTCCCAGGCTCCGGAGCGGGCGGCGGTATCTTATCGCCGGGGAAGCGCCGTTCCTCGCGAATGATTAATGACGCCCGATCACACGGCTTGAGACGCAGCGCCCGAGCGACTACATTGATCTTGCCGGCGCCGGGCGGAAACGGCGCGTCATGACGGAGGGATAACCCCTGAACCAGCAGACCCCGGCCAGACTGGCCGACGCCCCGAGGCAGGCATTGCCGCCGCATCCGGGTCATATCGACGGCACCACGCTGCTGTCCGCGATCCTGGCCTCGCTCGAGGACGACAAGGCCGAGGAGATCGTCACCATCCCCCTCGCAGGCAAGTCCGAGATGGCCGATCACATGGTGATCGCCACGGGGCGCTCGTCGCGGCAGGTGGGTGCGATCGCCGACAACCTCGCCGAGCGGCTCAAGCACGACCATGCCCTCGTGGTGCGCATGGAGGGCAAGGACCTCGGCGACTGGGTGCTGATCGACGCCGGCGACGTGGTGGTGCATGTCTTCCGCCCCGAGGTCCGCGACTTCTACCAGCTCGAGAAGATGTGGCTGCCGATCGGCGCGGCCCGCCCGAGGCCGACCGACGCCGCCTGAGCCGACGCTTTGCGCGTCACCATCCTCGCCGTGGGCCGGCTGCGCGCCGGCCCGGAGGCGGAGCTGGTCGCCGACTACCTCGCGCGCTTCGAGCGCACCGCCCGGCCGCTGGGGCTGGGTCCCGCGCGGCTGATCGAGGTCGAGGACCGCCGCGGCGGCGGCCGCGAGGCCGAGGGTGCGCTCCTCTTGCGCCAGATCCCCGACACCGCCCGGCTGCTGGCGCTTGACGCAGGCGGCGAAATGCTCACCTCCGAGGCCTTCGCCACCCTCCTGCGCCGCCTCGCCGACGGCGGACAGCGCGAGCTTGCCTTCGCCATCGGCGGCGCCGACGGCCTGGCCGAGCCGGTGCGCACCCGCGCCGCTGCCGGCCCTCTCCTTCGGCCCGATGATCTGGCCACATATGCTGGCCCGCGTCATGCTGGCCGAACAGCTCTACCGCGCCGCCGCCATCCTCGCGGGCACGCCCTATCACCGGGGCTGATGCGGGGGCTGTCGCACAGTAATTGCGCACACTGTTGAGATTTTCCTTTGAACGGTTGAGTCGGGCGTGATTCAAGCTCCAAATGAATCGCACCAATCTTGAAGCGTTGAATCGGGGGCAGCTGGTTGAGCTGGCACTCGGGCTGGCGCGTGAGGTGGCGGAGCTCCGGGCGAAGCTGCTCCGCGACGTCTTCGGGGTCAGGATCAGCCAGGGCGGGCTCGTCAACCTGCTGCGCGCCGCTGCCGCCCCCGTCGCGGCGCAGGCGGCGCTGCTGCGCGAGCGCCTGCTGTAGGGCCCGGTGACTGGGGGATGCAGCATGGCGACAGCGCGGTATTCCGCGTCGATCCGAGCCGGGGCAAGCGGGTGCTCGCCGACCGCCTCGCCAAGCACCGGCCAGACCTCTGGCTCTCGAACCGTTACGGCAGGCAGAGGGGCTTCGCCGCCCGCGGCCACCAGTTCTGCCTCACGCCCCTGACCCGCGACGCGCAGTATGCGATCGACGCCGGCGAAACCGGCTTCGCCCCGGGGCTCCCCGCGCTCCTGAAGCGGGCCTGCCAGATCGGGGCCGCCCGCCCGACCGCTCGGAGAGCGCCACCGCGAAGCGCGCGGCGATCACCTCCCTGAGGTCGGCAAAGCGCCAGCGCATCACTCCGTCGGTCGCGACGTCCGGCCCCGCCTCCATCACCTCGACGAGCGCGTCGAGCTGCGCGCCCGACAGCCTCGGCGACCGCCCGGGCCGCGGCCGGTCCGCAAGCCCGCCACCCCCTCGGCGTTGTAGCGGTGCACCCAGTCTCTCAGCGTCTGCCGCTCCATGCCGCAGGTCCTCGCCGCAGTGGTGCGGTCCGAGCCTTTCATCACCATCGCGATCGTCAGCATCCGTCGCGCCTGCGCCGGGCTCACCGCCCCGCACGCCAGCCGCCGCAATTCCGACGCCAAGGACTCCGTCCGCTCGATCTGGATTGCCATGCCCGATCTGCCTCAGCCCGAGGGAATCACATCCGACAAACTTCTGGAATCTCTCGCAAATCAGGAATTCGAGCGGTTGGCATAAGTGATCGCGCTCAATGACTTGATGCATGTCGCACTATGGGCCGTAACTGATCACCGGGCATGCGGTCTGGAACTGGCGTCCGTTGAGGGTGAGGGCGATGGCCCACAAGGGCGGGATCGCGCGTCGTCGGGCGGATTCGAGGACGGAGCGGAGGTCGGCGTAGAGGTTGGCGCCCAAGTCTGTGCGGAAGCCGCCGGTGACCTTGCGGAATGTGGCCGAGGGGCGGAGCGCGCGCTCGGAGCTGTTGTTTGTGGGCTCAAGCATCCGGTTGGTGACGAAGAGGAAGAGGTTGCGGCGGCCCTTGGCAATAGCCGTGCGCAGCTTCTCGCCTTCGGGATGGGTCGGCGTCTGCTGCAGCAGCTCGCTCAGCCTGCGGACGAGCCCGGCGTGGCAGCGGGTGAGCTGGCCGTCACTGCGGCCGCGGCGGGCGGCGCCGATCTGGCAGGCCCGCTTCAGGAGCGCGAGGAGCCCACATCCCAAAGAACTTCCGCGATGCGGTAGCGGCGGCGCTGCCGGAGCAGGCCCGCGACAAGCCGCTGGAGATCTGGGTCCAGGAGTTCGCCATAGAGCCGCCATTGGTCCTAGGCCCATGGCGAACGCGCGCGTCGGCCAGCGGGGCACCCTCACCCGGGTCTGGGCGAAGCGGGGCACCCGGCCGCGCGCGGTGCGCGACACCCGATACCAGTGGGCCTACCTCTTCGGCGCGACCTGCCCGGCCCGCGGCGTCGGCGCCGCGCTGGTGCTGCCGCGCGCCAACACCCGGGCGATGAACCTGCACCTCGTCGAGATCGCCCGCACCGTCACCCCGGGCGCCCACGCGGTGCTGCTGCGCGACCGCGCCGGCTGGCACCGCGCCAGCGCGCTGGTGGTGCCGCCGAACCTCACCCTGATGCCACTGCCCTCCTATGCCCCCAAGCTCAACCCGGTCGAGAACGACTGGGAGTACTTCCGAAACAACCAGCTCTCCAACCGCCTCTACGCCGGTTACCGGGAGATCGTCGACGCCTGCCGCGACGCCCGGAACCACTTCGTCGCAAGGCCGGAACTCGTCGCCTCCATCACAGCGCGTGCCTGGGACAACGTGTCACGAGTTATGGCGATTGTTACCAGCTATTCAGCGAGTAACCCATGCCAGGCGACATCGGTTTCGGCGTCCCGTCTTCCGATCAGCAGCGCGAAAAACCATTCGGCACAGAAATTCTGAATGACGACTGCGTCCATCGCGATCCCCTCCTGCCTCCCGCGCGATCTCGGGTGAGATCACGCGACGGCGTCGGCAGGCGGGGCGAGCTGGGCCAGCGCGCGCAGCACCAGCTCCGGGCCGGCGCCCGGGCGGTGGGCGTTCTCGGAGAGGATGCGCCGCCAGGCGCGGGCGCCGGGGCGGCCGTGGAAGGCGCCGAGCATGTGCCGGGTGATGGCGTGCAGGCTGGTGCCGCGGGCGCGCTCGGCCTCGATATAGGGCAGCATGGCGCGCACGGCGTCCTCGGGGTCGGGGTCGGGGCCGGGGGCGCCGAAGATGCGGCGATCGACGGCGGCGAGCATGGCCGGGGCGTGGTAGGCGGCGCGGCCGATCATCGCCCCGTCGAGGCCGCTGGCGAGGAAGGCTTCGGCCGCTTCGAGGTCTGCGATGCCGCCGTTGATGATGATCGCGAGTTCGGGGAAAGCCGCCTTCATGCGCAGCACCAGCCCGTAGTCGAGGGGCGGGATTTCGCGGTTCTCTTTGGGGCTGAGGCCGGAGAGCCAGGCCTTGCGGGCGTGGACGGCGAAGCGGGTGACGCCGGCGGCGGCGATCGTGGCGAGGAAGGCGGGCAGAACGATCCCGGGATCCTGGTCGTCCACGCCGATGCGGCACTTCACCGTGACCGGCACCGGGCCGGCGGCCTCGATCATCGCGGCCGCGCAGTCGGCGACCAGATCGGGCGTGCGCATCAGGGCCGCACCGAAGCAGCCCGACTGCACGCGGTCCGAGGGGCAGCCGACGTTGAGGTTGATCTCGTCGAAGCCGAGGCCGCGGGCGATGCGGGTGGCCTCGGCGAGCTCCTCGGGCACCGATCCGCCGAGCTGGAGCGCCAGCGGGTGCTCCTGCGGGTGGTAGGCCAGCAGGCGCGTCCGGTCGCCGTGCAATACTGCGCCGGTGGTGACCATCTCGGTATAGAGCAGCGCGCGGCGGGTGAGCTGGCGGTGGAACAGCCGGCAGTGGCGGTCGGTCCAGTCCATCATAGGGGCCGTAGACAATCTAGCGTGTTGATTTATTTGCATTTTTTGTGTATCTTCAAATTGTTGGCGGCGGATGCTGCTACGCTGGAATACGCCCCGATATCCCCGAATTTGCCCCTCTACGACGACTTATTGCACACACAGCGCACACGAAAATGGCCTCCATCACCAAGCTCCCCTCCGGTGCCTACCGGGTCCAGATCAGATGAAAGGGCCGCTATGCGAGCGAGACGTTCCTCCGCCGCGACGACGCCCTGCAGGCGGAGACCCGGGTCGATCAGGGGCTGGCGCCGAACAAGTCGTCCGTGTCCCGCCTCCAGACCTTTGGCGACCTCATCGACCTTCATATAGCCGATATGTGCGAGGTAGGGAAACCGCCCGTCGGAGCAAGGCGGCCACGCTAACCACGCTGAAGCGCGATCTGGGGAAGGAGAAGTTCGGCCACCTCGACCGGCAGAAGCTGATCGACTACGGCAAGATGCGCGCAGACCAAGGCGCCGGACCGGTGACACTCGGGATCGACATCGGCGTGATCAAGATGATCATCACCCACGCGGCTGCCGTACACGGGCTTGACATTACGAGGCCATGCGCGACCTCGGCGCCAGGGGCCGCCTTGGTCGTTCATAGGAAGACGGCGCGTCAACTATCCTCCCCAGCCTCGGAACCCAAATCGGGCTGACTCAACGTCTTCAGGTGAATCCGCCCCGTGAGATCATCAGCGCGGCGAAATGATCGTAGGCCGCCCGCCATGCCGCCTCAAGTTCGGGCGTGAACTCTCCGCCGAGGGTTTCGGCCAACGTTGCCATTAGAGCGGCTCCCATCGGGGTGAAGTCAGCTGCCTTCACCCCGAGACCGGCATGGGCCTTGGCGAGATCGTCGATCTCGTCACCGAGTTCGTCGGGCGCGTCGAGCAGATCGGCGATGGTCGCCAAAGTGGTCATGAATTGCATTCCCTGGCCGGTGATGTCCGACCGGAACATCGCCCTCAGCTCCGGCGCCAGTGCGAACAGGTTGTCGTAGAAGTTCATCGAGACCGGGACACGGTGCTCCCGAATGCTCGGCAGGCTCTCCCGCACCAGTCGGATCTGCGCAGCATCCACCGCCATCGTTCACCTCTCCTGATTGTTCGGCGGCAGTCTACCATAACCCGGTTCCGGCCAGGGCTCCGAACTTATATGACAGATCACAGGGGCGGATTTCTCTGAATCGCTTCGGCGGTCCCGATTCGGAGCCGCCCTATGACCTTGCTGTCCGAGACCCCTCCCCGGAAGACACGCCTCGCGGCGCTGCTCGACCACTTCGCCCAGGTCGAGGATCCCCGCGCCCTGCGGCGCATCCTGCATCCGTTGCCGGAGGTGCTGCTGCTCGTCGTCTGCGGCACCCGACTGCGACGGCTACGAGGATATCGCCGCCTGGGGCGCGGCGCAGCAGTTCCGTCGCCGCGTCCGGCGTCCAGATCTCCCGCAGGTAGCCGGCGGCGTGCAGGCTCGCCAGGATGCCAGCGTCCACCTTGTCGGTCTTCACATGGGAATGGGCGATCGCCTTCACCAGAGCCGCCGCTACATGACGCTGGAAAACACCGCGACGATCTGCGATCCTTTCGGCGCCAGCTACACAACAACCCGCGCGCTGGCCAGCTCCGGCAAGACCGGGAGTAATCGCTGACCAACCGCCAGCTACACCACGTCACGGGACGTGACCGGCCGACGTGACTTGGATTCGGAGCCCTGTCGCAGCAAGGCCGCGACGCTCACCAGCTTGAAACGCAATCTGGGCAAGGAACGGACCTTCCACCTCGATCTCGCGCCTACTTGCGTGACACCGCTACTATCCCGAGCATTTTCTTTGACAGGTTTGGCTGGCAAGCATAGCCTTCACTGGCGGATTGCTCGTGGGCCGATTTGGGTGGGCGCGGGGTGCAACGATTGCAGGCATATTCCTGCAGGCTCGGAGAACCCTGTCCGCTGACGCGGGCCCCACCGCCTGCAAGCTGAAGCGACCGGTCTGCTGGCGTGTTTCTCGTGCTCCGGATGCTTTTTGAAGGTCATTTCCGATGTGCGCTCTTTCCATTCATTTCTTCGGCGCGGCCGAGATTCGCGTCGCCGGGGGCAGCGCCCCGGTCTGCCACTCGGCGCTTTCGCTTCTCGCCCATCTGGCGCTGAGCGGCCCGGCGATCCTGCAGCGGGATGCGATCGCGGCCGATCTCTGGCCCGACTGCCCGCCCGAGCGGGCGCGCGCGCGGCTCTCCACCGCGCTCTGGCGACTGCGCGGGGCGCTCGGGCAATCCCTGGGGGATGCGGGCAGTGGGCTGGAGCTGCGCGGCGACGGGGCGGTCTGCCTCGCGCCGGCGCTCCATGGCGCGGTGGACGTGCTGCGTTTCGAGGATCGCGCGCGGCGGTTCCTGGCCGCGCCCGACGCGCCGGGTGCGGCCGCCGAGCTGGCGGACACGCTCGCCGCCGACCGGTCGCGGGGCGAGCCCCTGGCGGGCTGGTACGAGGACTGGGCATTGCGGGTGCGGGTACGGCTGGAGGACCTGCACGAGCGCTGCCTGATGCGGCTGGCCGAGCGGTTCTTCGCGGCAGGCACCGACGAGGCGGCGATCGAGATGGCCGAGCGCCTGATCGAGATCGACCCGCTGCGCGAAGACACCCATCAGCTGGTGATGCGTATCCACGACCGCCGTGGTCAGGCGGCGCTCGTCCGCCGGCAGTACCGGCGCTGCCGCGACGCGCTGCACGACGCCCTGGGCATCGAGCCTTCGCCCGAGACCGCGGCACTGGCCGGGCTGGCCGGGGGTGAGCGGCCGGCGAATCCGGGTCGCGCGCCCGCGCAGGGTCTCGCCCCGGGGGATCTGGCCGAGCTGCGCCGGGCCGTCGCCGAGGCCCAGCAGGGCCTCGCCCGGCTCTCGCACCGCATCGAGCGGATCATTCTGCGATAGAGGCGGGGCCGCCGGTCAGGGGAGGTCGTGGAAGCCTTCGCGCAGGGTGCGGCTCCAGGCTTCGGAGAGCGCGGTGAAGCCGGCGTCGCCTGCCTTGATGCGCTCGCGGGTCTCGACGCAGAGGCCGTCGGTGCGGATGGTCAGGAGGTCCAGCGGCATCCCCACCGACAAGTTGGAGCGCAGGGTCGAATCCATCGAGATCAGCACGGCCTTGCGGCCTTCCTCCAGCGAGGTGGCGGTGGTGACGACGCGGTCGAGGATGGGCTTGCCGTACTTGTGCTCGCCGATCTGCAGGTAGGGGGTGTCCTCGGTGGCCTCGATGAAGTTGCCTTCCGGGTAGATCAGGAACAGCCGCATCTGCCCGCCGCGGCGCTGGCCGCCGAGCAGCATCAGCGCGGTGGCGGAATGGTTGGTCCGGCTCATGCCGGTCGCCGATCGTCACGCTGACGTCGTTCAGCGTGCGCCCGACGATCTCGGCGGCTGCGAGCATGGTCTCGGCGCGCATGATCGAGGTCTCGGTCGTGGCTTCGGGGTCGGCGATGGCGTGCTCGAGCTTGGCGATCACCGTCTGCGACACCGAGAGGTTGCCCGAGGTGGTCAGCACCATCGCGCGCTCTCCGGGCGCCTCGAAGACGAACATCTTGCGGTAGCTCGCAATGTTGTCGACGCCCGCGTTGGTGCGGGTGTCCGACAGCATCACGATCCCGGCGTCGAGCAGGAGGCCTACGCAGTAGGTCATGTTCAGGCGAAGCGCCTCCGGCGCAGATCTCGGCGGGGCAGTTCTGGGTGCCCAATTCGCGGTCACTAGAGCATGAACGGGACAAGCCTGTGGAGTCCGGTTGTCACACTCGCGCAATATAATCAGCCGCATGGTGTCCGCGCGGCACCACTCCCTGAAGCCGGCGGCTACTGCTGGGTCTGCGACTGCGAGGAGGAGGCCACGACCACGGTCACGTCCATCACTTCCCCGCCGCCGCCGCGCGACATTCCGCGGATGGGTGCTGCGGCGAGCGCGTCGAGGCCGGACCCGAGGCGGATGTAGCGCTCGTCCGGGCAGCATTCGTTGGAGGGGTCGAACCCGACCCAGCCGAGGCCGGCCACGTTGACCTCGGCCCAGGCGTGGCTCGCCTCGCCGGCGCCGCCGCCCTCGTCGCCGGCGAGCAGGTAGCCGGTGACGTAGCGCGCGGGCAGGTCGGCGGCATGGGCAAGGGCGATCAGCGCGTGGGCGTGGTCCTGGCAGACGCCCTCGCCCTTCTCCAGCGCCTCGGCGGCGGTGGTGTGGGCGGTGGTGGTGCCGGGGCGGTAGGCGATCGCCTCGGACACGGCGGCGGCGAGGCGGTGGGCGCGGGCAAGCTCGTCCGCGTCGTCGGCGCCGCGCAGGGCCGCGTCCTTGAGGGCCGCCAGCGCGCCGTTGACCTTGGTGGCCGAGGTGGCCCGCAGGTAGGCGCGCGGCGAGATCACCTCGCGGAACCCGCGCAGCACGCCGGAGGTGTCGGTGGTCTCGACCGAGCCCTCGACCAGGATCTCGACGCGGCTGACCGGTCCGTGCACCGTCATGGTCGAGACCTGGTCGCCGGCGCCATCGGTGAAGCTGGCCCCGAAGGCGGCGCCTTCGGCGGTGACCTTCCAGTCGATCACCTTCTGGCCGGCATGGCCGGAAGGGGTCAGCCGGTGGCTCTGCACCACAAAGCGCATAGGCTGGTCGTAGGCGTAGGTAGTAGCGTGGCGGACATGCAGGCGCATCTCAGGGCGTCCCGAACAGGTAGCTCTCGGCGAGGTCGGCGCCGAAGGCGCCGCTCTGGCTGATGAAGCGGGAGAGGAACTCGTGCAGGCCCTCGTTGATGACGTCCTCGACCGTGGCCTCTGACAGCTCGCCATAAATCAGCCGCAGCCGGTCATGGGCGGCGGTGGTGCGCCCGTAGCCTTTGGCCAGCCGGTCGAGATGGGCGTCGAGTACCTGGACGCAGTGCAGGAGCGAGCGCGGGCAGGCGCGGTTCAGGATCAGGAAATGCGCGATCTTGCGGGGGCTGTACTCGCCCCCGTAGGACCAGTGGAAGGCGCGATAGGACGACAGCGCCCGCAGGAGCGTTGTCCACTGGTAGGTGTCGATGCTGCCGCCCACCATGTGGGTGGTAGGCAGGAGCACGTAGTATTTGACCTCGAGCAGCCGCGCGGTGTTGTCGCCGCGCTCCAGGAACCGTCCGATGCTCAGGAAGTCGTAGCCGTCGTTCTGCAGGTGCGTGCCTTCGGTGGTGCCGCGGAACAGCGCCCCCTGGCGCTTGGTCCAGTCGCAGAGCTGCGGCAGCGGCAGCTCGGAGCGCGGCTTGCGCTCGATCTCGCGCAGCTCGAGGTAGGCGCCGTTCAGCGCGTCCCACATTTCGGTCGTCAGCGCCGTGCGCATGGCCCGGCCGTTGTGGCGGGCACGCTCGAAGCAGGAGATCACCGAGGCCGGGTTCTCGCGGTCGAAGAACAGCCAGGTCTCGACGTCGCGCTGGAGGAAGGTCTCGCCGAACTTCGCCTCGAAGCCTTCTGACGATCCGGCGGCGGCGACCAGAGAGGCCCATTCGTTGCGGTAGCCCGCGCCCGTCGAGGGCATCAGCGCCATGCGGTAGCCGACCTCCAGCAGGCGCGCCATGGTCTCGCCGCGCTCCATGTAGCGGGCGAGCCAGTAGAGGTTTTCGGCGCTTCTGCTCAGCATATCAGGCTCAGTCCGCCAAGACCCAGGTGTCCTTCACGCCGCCGCCCTGGCTGGAGTTCACCACCAGCGAGCCCTCGGTCAGCGCAACGCGGGTCAGGCCGCCGGGGCAGAGGTGAACCTCGCGGCCCACGAGGCAGTAGGGGCGCAGGTCGACGTGGCGGGGTGCGAGCCCCTCGTCGACGAAGGTCGGGCAGGTAGAGAGCGCCAGCGTCGGCTGGGCGATGAAGGCGGAGGGGTCGGCCTTGATGCGCTCGGCATAGGCCGCGACCTGCTCCTTGGTGGACTTCGGCCCTACCAGCATACCGTAGCCGCCCGAGCCATGCACCTCCTTGACCACCAGATCCTTGAGGTTCTCCATCACGTACTTGCGGTCGGTCGCGTCGGCGCACTTCCAGGTCTGGACGTTGTTCAGGATCGGCTCTTCCCCGAGGTAGAAGCGGATCATCGCCGGCACGTAGATATAGACCGCCTTGTCGTCGGCCACGCCCGCGCCGGGCGCCGAGGCGATGGCCACGCCGCCGGAGCGGTAGACGTTCATCAGGCCGGGCACGCCCAGCATCGAATCGGGGCGGAAACACAGCGGGTCGAGGAAGCTGTCGTCGATGCGGCGGTAGATCACGTCGACGCGCTTGGGCCCCTCGGTGGTGCGCATGAAGACGAAGTCGCCCTCGACGAAGAGGTCCTGGCCCTCGACCAGTTCGACGCCCATCTGGTCGGCGAGGAACGAATGCTCGTAATAGGCGCTGTTGAAGGCGCCGGGCGAAAGGATGACGCTGACCGGGTCGCCGCTGGCCTTTGGCGGGGCCACCGAGGCCAGGGTGCGACGGAGGCGGTCGGGGTAGTCGTCCACCGGGGCGATGCGCGAGGAGCGGAACAGCTCCGGCAGCATCCGCATCATGATCTCGCGGTTCTCGAGCATGTAGCTGACGCCCGAGGGGGTGCGGCAGTTGTCCTCGAGCACGAAGAACTCGTCGGGGCCGGTGCGCACGAGGTCGATGCCGACGATGTGGGAATAGACGTTGCCCGGCGGGTCGATGCCGACCACGGCGGGTTCATAGGCCTCGTTGCGGTAGACGAGATCGGCGGGGATGATGCCGGCGCGGATGATCTCGGCGCGGTGGTATACGTCGTAGAGGAACGCGTTCAGCGCCCGCGCGCGCTGCTTGACGCCGCGCTCCAGCCGGCGCCATTCGTACTCGGTGAAGACCCGCGGCATCATGTCGAACGGGATCAGCCGCTCGGTGTCGCCGCCCTCGCCGTAGACCGCGAAGGTGATGCCGATGCGGCGGAACAGCGCCTCGGCTTCCAGCTGTTTCTGGGCGAGGACTTCGGGCGGCGTGCTCTCGACCCACTCGACGAGCTTGGCGTAGGCGGGGCGGACGCTGGTCCCGTCATACATCTCGTTGAAAGTGCCGATGTCCCGCCTCCCGCATTCGACCCAGTGATCAGTTGATACGCTCGGACGCCGAAACGCAAGCGGGCAGCAGCGGGTTCTCAGGAGGGATCGGGACAGTCGGCCAGCCAGCCGGACACCTCCGGCCCGAAGGCGCGCCCGCCCCCGCTGACCCCGTGACCGCTTGGAACGTCGATAGCTAGTCGAGATGTCCGTTTTTTTTGTAGCACGTCACGCTCCGGTTGGAAGGAAGCTGCTGCGTCGAAGCGGGTCACGCAACGGCTTTCGGGGTGGTCTCCTGGATTGGCAGGCCGTCGCGGTCGTATCGGGCGATCCTGCGCGGGCCGAGGAAGACGGCGCGGGAGCCGTCGGGATATTCCCGCAGGCGGGACCCGCGCCTTGACGTAGTGGCGGCGCAGCGGGCTTTGCGGCAGTTGCAGCTTGCATCGGAGGTAGGTGATGGTGTTGTCCCCTGCCACCACGCTCTTGTTCGATGCACAGATGCTCGGCCAGCAGCGCGCGGTCGACCGCCACGAAGGCGCTGTCGGCGATCTCTGCGGGCCTGGCGAAGCGGGCGTTGTGGGCCGGAAGATACCGCTCGGCGATGAAGCGTTTGGCCGCCGCGACATTGGTGATCCCGGCAAGCTTCAGCTCCTTGGGCACGCTATCCTGCAAGGTGGCGAACGTTCGCTCCGATCGGCCGCGTGCTTGGGGCGAATAGGCGGCGATATGCTCGACGCCGAGTTGGTCGCGCGCGGCCGATCTGGGTGAGGTGGGTTCGGTCCACCTTGCCGCCGGCTTTGGGCGCGTGGAAGTAGTGGCTGCCACGCTCGGTGTAGCTGCAGGGCAGGCCCTTGGCCGAGAAGGTCTCCATCAGCGCCCGGAAGCTCGAGGCGGTGCCCTCCTCCGCGACGAGGAAGGCCGAGTAGATCTCGCTCGCCGCATCGTTGGGCGTCACGATCGGGTCGAGAGCCGCCCGGCTTCAGAAGATGAAATCCGCTTCACTGAGTGTTGCCGCGTCGACTTCGAGCAAAAGGATGCTCATTTCCGCCGGATGCTCGCCGGAGACCGAGCCGTCGGTGTCGACGTAAAGCATCGTGTCTTCGCCCTGCTGCACCGCCCAGACCGCGTCCGCCTCGGGTCCGTCTGCAAACAGCGTTACCGTTCCGATCGCGCTGAAGTCGAAGAGGTCGACGCCGGTCCCGAAGTCGGTGATGGTCTCCTGCCCGCCGCCCTCCGCGCCGCCGCACCCGTCAATGTCCTCGCCCCCACCCCCGCCGCCGTCGTGCCCGCCATCCTCGTGGTCTTCGCCTTCGGCGCCATGCGCGGGGGCCTCGTTGGCCGCCCGGTAGACGAAGACGTCGTCGCCCGGCCCGCCGGTGAGGATGTCGGCGGCGACGCAGCCGATCAGGATGTCGTCGCCGCGCCCCCCGTCGAGCGCGTCGGGACCGCCGCCGCCATGCAGGTAGTCGTCGCCGTTCCCGCCGAAGACTGTGTCCGGTCCGCCCTGGGCATAGACCGTGTCCTCGCCGTTGCCGGCTTCGACGATGTCGGGACCGCCGCCCGCCCAGACGGTGTCACCGCCATTCCCCGCCAGGATGCGTTGCGGGCCGCCGCCGGTCCGGATCTCGTCAGCCCGGTTGGTACCGAGCACGATCTCCGGCTCCTCGTCGTGGCCGTCTTCATGGGCGAATGGCATTAGTCCCATTCGACTGGCTTTCATCACTGCAGTCTCCTGTACGCCGCCCGGGGCGCCGAGTTCAGTCGGCGGCGCCGGTGCTCCCGGCGCCGCGTGGTCCTGTGCATCACGCGATCAAGAAACCGTCGAAATCGTGCATGAAGAGGATCACCTCGCGGGCGTCGTCCGCCGCCTGGGCGAAATCGTTCGCGCCGGATTCGCTCGCAGGCGGTTCGGGCTCGAGGAAAGTCTCTCCGTCGGGCGCAAGAACCTTGTAAGTGTCGTTCCAGTCGTCGCTCCAGGGGACGACATCGAGGACAAAGCCCTCCTGTAACTCGAGGTCTGGATCGTCGTCGGTGTTCATGTAGTAGCCGATCTTGACATCGCCGTAACGTTCGGCGCGGTCGTAGTTATAAGTCTCCGTGTCGCCATCGTTGAACTCGAAGTAGTCGACGTCCACGCCGGACGCCGTCTGGGTAACCTTGTTCACGCCGAGGATGCTGTTCTCGTAGAGCATCGCGTCGAGGGTGATCTCGCCCTCCTTGGAGAAGGCGGCACCGAGCAGGCTCGACGGGTCCCAGGACGGATTCTCAACGTCGCCGACCAACGCCTGGAGCTCCTCCGGCCAAAATGCGACCAGTTCCTCCGACCAGCTCCCGCCGCCGCTTCCACCAGTGCCGAGCGTCATGAGGTGTTGGTAGAGCGCAAGGTTCTCGAGCGGCGAGTCGATCGTCGCCTCCACCCCGTCGATCGTGTAGACGATGCGCCCGGCCGGGTCGGTCGTGACGCTGTCCGCGGTCTCGATCTTGACCAGCGCCGCGTCGAGCGACTTCTCCATGACTTTGCTTGGAGCCCGCGCGACGTTCGCCCGCTCGAGCTCCACCCCCTGGACGAGGGCAGCCCGATCCGGATCGATGATCCAGTCCGGATCCGTGGGATCCTCCGAGGCGGGGTCCGCGACGAAGTAGATCGGGTAGCCGTCCGAACCCACCAGGATCAGGTTGCCGTTGGCGTCGAGCACGGGCTCGCCGTTGCCGCCGCCATCATCGGGCTCCAGATCCCGCAGCACGACCGACATGTCGCCGAAGAGGTCGCCTTTCTTGCTGCCCGCGCCTGGCGGCTTTCCGCCACCCATTCCCCCACCGCCGCCCTCGCCGCCACCGCCTCCACCGCCGCCGCCAACTCCTCCGCCGCCACCACTGCCTCCACCACCGGAGCCGCCTCCCCCAACGCCGTTGCCACCGCCGGCCGCTGCCGCATCGTCGAAGTCTTCGCGAGGTCCACCTCTAGCCATAACATTCCCTCCACTGCCTTGCGGCCCACGCCCTATGACTTCATGCATTAGCATGATTGAGCGGGTAATTTATGACCTGGATCAAACTGGTGAGCAGGCGTCGCCTTCCCGCTCCAGAATCCGGTCAAATCCGCAGAACGGCCCGGCGACGAATGTCTGGCCACTCAGCCAGCCATCGGCCGGCGTCGACGCCATGCTCTATGGGCACGACGGCGGACCGGCCAGGCAGTCTGAACGGCCGCAAATGGCGCGGCCGGTCAAGCCGAGGACGCACCGAAAGGTCGGGGTGGGGACGATAGCAGCTGAGGTTTGCATTCCCTCGCGAATGACTATTTCCGCCCTTCGCATCGACCGCCGTTCCAGGGCGCTTCTTTGACGCACATATGCTCGGCCAGCAGCCATGCCGCCCGGTTCATCGCCTCGCCTCCTTGAGGAGACACAGAACCGGACAACTCGCGTGCTAGCCGACCCGGACATCCAATGTGCCACCGACACCGTGACCGCTTGGAATTGCGCCGCCGCGGGCGTTGTGCTTAACATCCGCGCAAACGGGCGCCAAGCCGACGGGCAACAGGGAAACTGCATGGACGCCGGACACGGCAGCGGAGCATTTGTGGCCTTCGAGCATGTGCAGAAGAGCTACGATGGCGAGACGCTGGTCGTAAAGGATCTCAACCTCGACATCGGCAGGGGCGAGTTCCTGACCATGCTCGGCCCCTCGGGGTCAGGCAAGACCACCTGCCTGATGATGCTCGCCGGTTTTGAGACCGCCACCAACGGCGAGATCCGCCTTGGCGGGCGGCCAATCAACAACATACCGCCGCACAAGCGCGGCATCGGCATGGTGTTCCAGAACTACGCGCTCTTCCCGCACATGACTGTGGGCGAGAACCTCGCCTTTCCGCTGCAGGTGCGAAACCTGCCGAAGGCGGATACCGAAGCCAAGGTCCGCCGCGCGCTCGACATGGTGCAGATGGGGGCCTTTGCGGGCCGCCGCCCGGCGCAGCTCTCGGGCGGCCAGCAGCAGCGCATAGCACTTGCGCGCGCGCTGGTGTTCGGGCCGGAGCTGGTGCTGATGGACGAGCCGCTCGGCGCGCTCGACAAGCAGCTGCGCGAGCACATGCAGTTCGAAATCAAGCACCTGCACCAGCGGCTGGAGGTGACGGTGGTCTACGTCACCCACGACCAGGGTGAGGCGCTGACCATGTCCGACCGGATCGCCGTCTTCAACGACGGGCGCGTCCAGCAGCTGGCGCGGCCCGAGGACCTATACGAGCGCCCGGAGAACCGCTTCGTGGCGAGCTTCATCGGCGAGAACAACACGCTGGAGGGCACGGTCGAGACCATCGAGGGTGGCCTCTGCACCGTGCGGCTGCCGACTGGCGAGCTGCTCGACGCAGTGCCGGTCAACGTCAGCCGCGCGGGTGAGCGCACCACCATCTCGATCCGACCCGAGCGGGTGGAGTTCAAGCCGGAGAAGCTTCCCGCCGGCGCGCATACCCTCGACGCCGAGGTGATCGAGTTCATCTACATGGGCGACATCTTCCGAACGCGGCTGCGGGTGGCGGGGAATGACGACTTCGTGATGAAATGCCGCAACAGCACCGACCAGACCAAGCTCGCCCCCGGCGAGCGGCTTCGGGTCGGGTGGCTGGCCCAGGACTGCCGCGCCCTCGACGCAGCGTGACGCGGCCCCGATGAAGGCCCCGGCGCTCCGGGGAGAATGAGTTTGCACAACCACCACCAGGAGAGAGACAGAACATGACATTCCGACTGCTAGCGACCACCGCCCTCGTCGGGGGCGCGCTCGCCACGTACGCTATGGCCCAGAGCGGCGAGGTGGTGGTGATGGGCTGGGGCGGCGCCTACACCGCCAGCCAGGTGGAGGCCTATCACAAGCCCTTCACCGCGGCGACGGGCGTCACAGTCACCTCGGTCGACGCCGACAACCCCGGCGACTCCGATCAAGGCGCAGGTCGAGGCCGGAAACGTCACGGTCGACGTGGCGAGCCTGGAATACGCCGACGCGGTGCGGCTGTGCGACGAAGGTCTGCTCGAGCCGTTCGACGCCTCGGTCCTGCCGCCGGCGACCGACGGCACCCCGGCCGCCGACGACTTCCTGCCGGGCATGATCACCGACTGCATGGTCGGCACGGACGTGTTCTCGACCATCTACGCCTACAACACCACCGCCTTCCCGAACGGCGGGCCGACGACCATTGCCGACTTCTTCGACACCGAGGCGTTCCCGGGCAAGCGCGGCGTGCGCCGCGGCGCCAAGGCCATCCTCGAGATGGCGCTGATGGGCGACGGCGTGCCGGCCGAGGAGGTCTATGACCTGCTGGCGACGCCAGAGGGTGTCGAGCGGGCGCTGGCCAAGCTCGGCACGATCAAGGACGACATCGTCTGGTGGGAAGCCGGCGCGCAGCCGCGTGCAGCTGCTGGCCGACGGCGAGGTGGTGATGACCATCGGCTGGAACGGGCGCATATTCAACGCGGCCATGGCCGACAAGCAGCCGTTCCAGATCGTCTGGGACGGCCAGGTGTTACGAGCCGGAGGGCTGGGCGATCCCCAAGGGCGCGCCCAACCTGGAGAACGCGATCGAGTTCATCAAGTTCTCCACCGACACCGAGCCGCTGGCCCGCGCCGCCGAGTGGATCAGCTACGGACCGACCCGCAAGTCGTCCGGCCCGCTGGTCGGCGTGTTCGCCGGCGACGGCATGACGCCGATGGCGCCGAACCTGCCGACCTCCGAGGAAAACCTCGGGAACGCGCTCTTGTCGAACTACGAGTTCTGGGTGGACCACGACTCGCAGCTCAACGAGCGCTTCGCCGCCTGGATCGCCGCGAACTGAACGGAGCCGGGCGCGCGCGGCCAGCGCGCGCCCGCAACGCGGAAAGGCCGATGATGGCCGATGCGGCGGCGCAGGACCCCGGACTTCGGACCGCCGACGGGGTTCCCCTGAAGGCAGCGCTGGCGCGGGCGTCGCGCCGGGCGAAGCGGCGCGCGCTGCTGCTGGTGCTGCCGCTCTTGCTGTTCGTCCTCGTTACCTTCGTGGTGCCGATCGGGCAGATGCTCTACCGCTCGGTCCACAACGACGGCTTCGCGGCGCATATGCCGGCGATCGGGGCCTGGTTCGCGGCCAGTCCCGGGGTGATCGAGCCGACCGGGAGGCCTTCGCGGCGCTGGTCGCCGACCTGCGCGCGGCCGCCGAGGCGCGGACCATCGGCATCGTGGGCACCCGGGTCAATTACGACCTCGCCGGCACCCGCTCGCTTTTCACGTCCGCCGGCCGCCGCGCCGACGACATCGAGCCGCCCTATCGCGAGGCGATGCTGGCGCTGGACGCAGGCTGGGGCAGTCCCGATCTCTGGGGCGTGATGCGCGCCGCGTCCTCGGCGCATACGCCGAATTTCTATGTGGCCGCCCTTGACCGCCGGATTGCCGCCGACGGTTCGGTGGCGCGCGTGCCCGAGGGCGAGCGAATCTACCTGCCGCTCTTCTGGCGCACGATGCTCCTGTCCGCGGCGATCGCCGGCATCTGTCTCGTGATCGGCTTTCCGGTGGCGCACCTGCTGGCGACCCTTCCGATGCGCCACTCGAACTTGCTGATGATCCTTGTGCTACTGCCGTTCTGGACATCGCTTCTCGTGCGCACGACGAGCTGGATAGTGCTCCTCCAGCAGCAGGGCGTGGTCAACAATGCGCTGGTCGCCTCCGGCGTGATCTCCGACGGTGCGCGCGTCGCGATGATGTACAACGCCGTCGGGACCGTCGTCGCGATGACGCACATCCTGCTGCCCTTCATGATCCTGCCGCTTTATTCGGTGATGCGGACGATCAATCCCTCCTACGTGCGCGCCGCCCGCTCGCTCGGGGCCACGTCCTGGACGGCGTTCCGCCGGGTCTACCTGCCGCAGACCGTGCCGGGCATGGGGGCGGGGACGCTGCTCGTCTTCATCCTGGCGGTGGGCTACTACATCACGCCGGCGCTGGTCGGCGGCGCCACGGGGCAGCTCTATCTCCAACATGATCGCCTTCCACATGCAGCGCTCGCTCAACTGGTCCTTCGCGGCGGCGCTGGCGGCGATCCTGCTGGCTGCGGTGCTGCTGCTCTACTGGCTCTACGACCGGCTGGTGGGGATCGACAACATGAAGCTCGGGTGAGGCCGTGAAACTGCCGGTCTATGCAACCCCTCTCGAGCGCGCCTGGCGGGCCGCCTACTACGTGATCTGCGCGCTGGTGTTCTTCTTCCTGATCGCGCCGATCCTCGTCATCATCCCGCTCAGCTTCAACGCCACGCCATTCTTCACCTTCACCGAGGAGATGCTGCGCCTCGACCCGGCGGGCTATTCGCTGCGCTGGTACGACCTGCTCCTGACCTTCGGCATGGTCGCCCCGGACGCGCCCCGCGACGCCGCCTGGTGGGCGGACGTCTGGCACAATTCCACCTGGGTGCGGGCGGCGAAGAACTCGATCATCATCGGCGTCTTCGCCACGGTGCTCGCCACCGTGCTCGGCACCGTCGCGGCGCTGGGGCTGTCGCGGCCGGAGATGCCGTACCGGCGCGCGATCATCGGCAGTGCTGATTTCGCCGATGATCGTGCCGATAATCATCACCGCCACCGGGCTTTTCTTCTTCTACTCGATGACCGGGCTGGCTGAATTCCTATGTCGGGGTGATCCTGGCCCATGCCACGCTGGGCATTCCCTTCGTCATCATCACGGTGACCGCGACGCTGGTGGGCTTCGACCAGTCGTTGAACCGCGCGGCAGCAAGCCTCGGCGCGCCGCCCACCACCACCTTCTTCAAGGTCACCATGCCGCTGATCATGCCCGGCGTGATCTCCGGGGCGCTCTTCGCCTTCGTCACCTCGTTCGACGAGGTGGTGGTGGTGCTGTTCGTCGCCGCCCACGACCAGCAGACCATCCCGCGGCAGATGTGGAACGGCATCCGCGAGCAGATCTCGCCGGCGATCCTGGCGGTGGCGACGATCCTGGTGCTCATCTCCATCCTGCTCCTGACCGTGCTGGAGCTGCTGCGGCGGCGCTCCGAGCGGCTGCGCGGGCTGAGCCCCGGATGACAAGTGCAACCCTGGCCGGCGCACCGGAGGCGGCCGAGCCGCGAGCGGCGGCGGCGGACGAGCTCATCGCCTGCACGGTCTGCGACGCGCTTCACCGGTTGGGCGATGTCCCCGAGGGCGGCAGGCTGCGCTGCAGGCGCTGCGGCTCGCTGCTGCTGCGCTCTGAGCACGGCTCGCTCGACAGCATGCTCGGCAGCGCCTTCGCCATGATGGTGCTGGTGGGATCGGCGGTGTTCCTGCCCTTCCTGCAGATCTCGGCGCGGGGGTTCCGGAGCGAGGCGACGCTGCTCGACACGGCGCTGGCCTTCTCCGGGGGCATCACCACGCCACTCACGGCCCTGCTGGTGCTGCTGATCGTGGTGATCCCCATCGCCCGCGCCGTGCTTATCACCTATGCGCTGCTCCCGCTGCGACTGGGGCTGCAGCTGCTGCCTCGGGCACGCGGCGCCTTCTACTGGTCGGAGCGGCTCAGGCCCTGGTCCATGGCCGAGGTCTTCATCGTGGGCGTGGTGGTGGCGCTGGTGAAGATCGGCGGCATGGCCACGGTGACCTTCGGCCCGGCGTTCTGGCAGTTGTCGATCATCGCGCTCGTCGTGGCGCTCGAGGCCGCGAGCCTCAGTGAGAAGACCGTATGGCGCATGCTGGAACTTCACCCGAGGTCCTGACCGCCCGCGAGGCGGGCCTGATCGGCTGCGGCACCTGCGGCCGGGTGGTGGAGCCCGGTCCGGCGACCTGCCCGCGCTGCGAATTGCCGCTGCACGGCCGGCGGCCCGGCAGCCTCGAAAAGGTGATGGCCTGGTGGCTCGCCGGGCTCATCGCCTACATCCCCGCCAATCTCTACCCGATGCTGCGCACCACCATGCTGGGGCACACGAAGGACTCGAACATCGTCGGCGGCGTGGTCGATCTGGTCGAGCACGGCGCCTTGTTCGTGGCGGCGGTGGTATTTCTCGCCAGCGTGCTGATCCCGGTAACCAAGTTCATCGTGATCGGCTATCTGGTCTACTCGATGCGCTACCGGGTGACGCTGTCACAGCATCGGCGCACCATGCTCTACGAGGCCGTGGAGTTCATCGGGCGCTGGTCGATGGTGGACGTCTTCGTGGTGGCGATCCTCACCGCGCTGGTGAATCTCGGCTTCATCGTCGGCTTCAAGCCCGGTACGGCGGCTGTATTCTTCGCGCTGTCCGTTGCCTTCACCATGGTCTCCGCGCTATCGCTCGATCCCCGGCTCATCTGGGACAGGACCGAAGGGGACGACGCCGACCATGGCTGACGAGACGCCAGCGGATCCCGTGGTTGAGTTGGCCCGCATGTCCCGGCTGCCGCGGCTTTCGCTGGCCTGGCTGGTGCCGCTGGTCGCCCTGGTAGTATCGCTCGGCGTCGCCTGGCGCACCTATTCCGAGCGCGGACCGATGATCGAGATCCTGTTCGACAGCGCCGCGGCATCGTGCCGGGCGACACCAACCTGCGGTTACCGCGAATTCACCATCGGCATGGTCGAGACGGTCAACTTCACCGCCGACCTCAGCCAGGTGGTCGCCCATGTGCGCGTGCAGCGCGACATGGCGGATTTCATCGATGCGGACAGCACCTTCTGGCTGGTGCGCGCGCGCGTCGGTCCGGGCGGCATCAGCGGGCTGGAGACGGTGCTGACCGGCGCCTATATCGAGGCCTCGTTCGACAACACCGAGGGCACGCCCCAGCGCCGCTTCACCGCCCTCTCCAGCCCGCCGCTTACGCCGGCCAACCAGCCAGGCACGCGGGTGCAGCTGACCTCTCCCACTGGGGGCTCGCTGGCCGTCGGCGCGCCGGTGCTCTTTAAGCAGATCGCGGTGGGCAAGATCGAGAGCGTGGAGCTGACACCGGAAGGCAACGTCGAGCTTTCGGCCTTCATCGACGCTCCCAACGACGAGCGGCTGAGCACGGCGACGCGGTTCTGGAACGCCTCGGGATTCACCTTCGAGATCGGCGGCGGAGGTGCCCAGCTCCGGGTGGACAGTCTCGCCTCTCTGGTCCAAGGCGGCATCGCCTTCGACACGATGGCGGAGCTCGGCGCGCCGATCGCTGAAGAGCGGGTGTTCCGCCTCTACGACAGCGAGAGCCTGGCCCGAAACAGCCTGCTGAGCGGTGCTGACTGGGAGCGGCCGGTCCGGCTCGGGGCGGTTTTCGACGGCTCGGCGAGCGGGCTCAAGGTCGGCTCCGATGTCGAGTACCGCGGCCTGCGGGTCGGCGAGGTCACCGGCGTCCAGGCCCGCGTAACAACCGGGCCGGAAGGTCCGGGCGTGGCGCTGCACGTCACCATGGACGTGCTGCCGAACCGCTTCGGCATCACCGACAGCGACGGGGCGCGGGCGAAAGTCTTCGACCTCCTCGAGGCCGGGGTGGCCCGCGGGCTGCGCGCGCAGCTGACCTCCCAAGGGCTGCTCGGTGGGGCGCACTACGTCAACTTGGCCAATGTGCCGGACGCGCCGCCCGCGGAGTTCGACCGTACAGGGGTGCCCTACCCGATTCTTCCCGGCTGCGCCGCGCGCGGGCGGCGACCTGCTGGCCGCTGTCACGGGCATCGCCCAGCGGGTGGCAGAGCTGCCATTGGACGAAGTGGTGCAGTCGGCCGTGACGCTGCTCGGCAACGTCAATTCTCTGGTCACGGACGAGGGCGTGCGTGCCGCTCCCGAGAACCTCGGCCTACTGCTCGCCGACATCCGCAAGCTGGTCGAGGCCGACGCGGTGCAGCAGGCCCCGGCTGAGCTGGCCGCCCTGCTCGCCTCGGCGCGCGGCATCATCGACGAGCTCGCCGAGCGGCAGGTGGCCACGGATTCCGCCACCGCGCTGCAGGCGGCGACCCGCACCCTCGACAGCGTCGGCACCGCCGCCGACGGGCTTCCGGCAGCGGTCGACGGTGTGGTGAGCGAGCTGCGCCCGTTGCTCGCCGACCTGCGCGAGGGCGGCGCGGTGGAGAACGTCAACTCTACGCTCGCCACCGTCCGCAGGATCACCGACGAGATCGCCGCGGCCCAGCTGGCCGAGAGCTTGCGCACCACGCTCGCCGCGGTCGAGAGCGCGGTGGGCAATGTCAGCACCGCCTCGGACGGGCTGCCGGAGCTGCTCGCCAACCTCGCCGCGCTGGCGCAGGAGGCCCGGGCGCTGCCGCTGGAGGAGCTGGTGGCCTCGCTGACCGAGACGTCGGAGGGGATCGATGCCGTGTTCACCGCCGAGGGGGCGAGCACGCTGCCGGCGAGTGCCGATGCAGCGCTGGGCGAGCTGCGCGACCTCCTCGCCGAGCTCAGCGCCGAGGGCGGGCCGGTGGAGAACGCCTCCGCCACCCTGGCCGCTATCCGCACGGTTGCCGACGAGATCGCCGCCGCCCAGCTCGCCCAGAGCCTGCGCGCCACCCTCGCCGCCGCCGAGAGCGCAGTGGGCAGCGTGGGCACGGCGGCCGAGGGCCTGCCCGAGCTTCTCGACAGCCTGACCGCGGTGGCCCGCGATGCCGAGGCCCTGCCGCTCGACGACATGGTCGCCACCGCCACCCGGGTGCTGGCCGCGGCAGAGGGCATCCTCGCCAGTGAGGCGACGGCCCAGATCCCCGCGGAGCTCAACGCGGCCCTCGCCGAGCTGCGGCTGAACCTCGCCACCCTGCGCACCGGGGGCGCGGTCGATAACGCCAACGCCACCCTGGCCTCGCTGCGCAGCGTCGCCGAGGAGGTCGCGGCGGCGCGGCTGGCCGAGAGTCTGCAGGCGACGCTCTCCGCAGTGCAGGGCGCCATCGGCAACATCGACACCGCTGCGGCCGGGGCGCCGGGGCTCATCGACAGCCTCACCGCCCTGTCGGAGGAGGCGCGCGGGCTGCCGCTGGATGAGCTCGTCGCCTCGGCTTCTCGGGTGCTGGCCACGGCCGACACGCTCATCGCCAGCGAGGCGGTGGTCGAGGTGCCTCAGTCGGTGAACCTTGCACTGGCCGAGCTGCGACTGATCCTCGCTGACCTGCGCGAGGGCGAGGCGATCGAGAACGCCAGCGCCAGCCTCGCCTCGGTGCGCGCACTCACCGAGGAAATGGCGGCGGCCGAGCTTGCGGCGAGCCTGCGCTCCACGCTGGCGGCGGTGGAGGGGGCGGTCACCAACGTCGATACCGCTGCCCAGGACCTGCCGCAGCTTCTCGCCAATCTCACGCAGCTGTCGGAGAAGGCGAGTTCGCTGCCGCTGGAGGAGCTGGTGGCCTCGAGCCGCAACGTGCTCGACAGCGCCGAGCGGCTGCTGGCGAGCGACGGCATGGCCGAGGTGCCGCCGCGGCTGGCCGGGGCGCTGGATGAGTTGCGGCAGGTTCTCGCCGAGCTGCGCGAAGGCGGCGCGGTGCAGAACCTCAACGCCACGCTCTCCTCGGCCGACGAAGCCGCGGCCGCCGTGGCCGCTGCTGCCAATACGCTGCCCGCACTGGCCGCGCAGCTGTCGGCGGCGGCACTGCGCGCCGAGCAGGCGCTCGCCTCCTTCGGGCCGGGCTCGGACATCAACCGCGACACGCTCATGCTGCTGCGCGAGTTGCGCGACACCGCGAAGTCGGTCAACTCGCTCGTCGTCCAGCTGGAGCGGCGTCCCAACTCGGTCCTGTTCGGGAGATGAAGATGCGCGCGTCCCTCCTCGCTGTCGCGGCACTAGCGCTCGCCGCCTGCGCCGGCCAACCGGACTTCTTCCTGCTGCCGTCACCGCAGCCGGTGGCGCAGCGCGCCTCGCCGGTGGGCAGCATCGCGGTGGCCGAGATCAGCCTGCCGGCCTATGCCGACGCGATGGAGATCGCGGTGCTGGTCGACCCGGCACCGCAACCGCGGACCGCAAGGCGCTCTGGGCCGACACGCCGCGGCGTGCCCTGACCCGCCACCTCATCGCCTCGCTGGAGGCCCGGCTCAATGCCCGCGTCATCGGCGAGCCCTGGCCCGGCTACGACCAGCCGGCGATGCGCATCGAGGTCATCGCCGATCGGCTGATCGGCGCCCCCGGCAGCGCGGTCGAGTTCTCCGGACAGTTCATCATCGTGGCGCCGGAGAGCGGCCGCATCGTGGCCACCGAGCGCTTCCGCGTCACCACCGCCATCGAGGGCGACGGCCCCGCGGCCCTTCTCGCCGCCGAGGCCCGGGCCGTCGAGGCACTGGCCGACCGCATCGTCGCCCGCATCACCGGCCGCAGCTCTTGATCCCCAGCCGGTCGCACGGCCCGGCAGGCAATCTGCCAGCATGATACCAACGATCCATGCCCCCGGCTCGTGCCAGAAGCCTTCCAGAACGTGAAAAAGTGGCAAGCCGGATTCCAGCCGTATTCCAGCCGGATTCCAGCCTCGGAAAACGAAGCCTTTTCAGGTGCTTGCCCGCATTTGCCGAGATCCGCGCATTTCGCCCCATTCCGCCGCAAATAGCAGCCCCAGGTCAGGGACAAGGACCCTTGGAAGAAACCCGGATCGGCCGGGGACGGGTTCAGCCCGGCGAGCGGCAACCGTGGATGTCGATGGCGCGGTCGGGACCGATCACGGTGAGGCGGAGCGCACTCCGGTCGATGGCGGCGCCCCCGCCCCGCATTGCCGCGCGCGCCGAGACCGTGCTGCCCTGCGTGCGGGCTTTCGTCGGGCCAATCCGCAGGCCGCTCTGGCCCGGCTCGATCACCACCACCCTGGCGTGCCGGTGCGGGGTCACTGGCGAAAGTGACGCTGGCGACAAGCTCCGTTCCGCCGGCCCCGGCGTCGAGCGTACAGGTGACGGCGGTCACGCCGGCCTCTTCGGGTGTGCTGGGCCGCGCGGCGCGCGCCGCCTCGATCCGCGCCCTGCCGCGGGGCGGGTGGCCTGGCGCCAGCTCTACCTCCAGCCGCGCCTCGCTGGGCACGCAGACATCCTCGCAGACCCCGAAGACGAGGTCGAGGGCCGCCACCACCGGCTCGCCGGGCCGCACGGGCGTGAGCACCACCGGCAGGACCAGTTCCCCGGAATAGCCGATGGTCTGCATCCCGTAGTTCTCGAAGACGATCGGCCGCGGCCATTCGTGGCGCACCGAGGCGAGGTTCGTCGAACGCGACCAGTCGAACACCGGCGCCATCCCCGCCTCTCCCGGCATCCGCCAGTAGGTGTGCCAGCCAGGGGCCAGGCGGATCTCCACGGCCGCGACATGGCTGCCGTCGGCGGCCTGCCAGCCCTCGATCAGACGCACCTCGGCTGGCGGCGCCGGCAGAGCGGGCAGTAGCGGCTGGCCGGCGGCCGAACCGGCGCAGGCGAGGAAGAAAAGGGCGAGCGCTGCGCGCATGGTCTCAGACATTCCATTGGCATAGGCGGGCGCCGCGCCGGACGATAGGCCCCTCCGCGTATTCCGGCGGTCACATTGCGGCGAGGCACTGACATCCGATTGACGGATGACGGGCCGCGGCGCGTGCTTGTCAAGCGCCTGCCGCCGCTCCATTCTCGGCCCATGGACAGCGGCGCGAAGTTTCTCGACGGACAGATGCTCATCGCGATGCCGGGCATGGGCGACCCGCGTTTCGCCCGCGCGGTGATCTTTCTCTGCGCGCATTCGGCCGAGGGGGCCATGGGGCTGATCGTCAACAAGCCCGCACAGGAGTTGCGATTCCGCGACCTCCTGAAGCAGCTCGGCATCGAGGCCTCCGCCGATGTCGGTGGCATCCGCGTGCACTTCGGCGGGCCGGTCGAGCATGGCCGGGAATTCGTGCTGCATTCCGCCGACTACGACGCGGATGGCGCCAGCTTGCGGGTCAGCCCCAGCTTCGCCATGACCGCGACGCTGGACGTGCTCCAGGACATGGCCCGCGGTGCCGGTCCGGCGCAGGCGCTGCTCGCGCTCGGCTATTCCGGCTGGGGGCCGGGGCAGCTCGAGGGCGAGATCCAGGCGAACGGCTGGCTCATCGCCGCCGCCGACCCAGAGCTCGTCTTCGCCCTGCGCGACACCGACAAGTGGGAGGCGGCGCTGCGCTCGATCAACATCGACCCGCGGCTGCTGTCGGCCGAGGGCGGCCGGGCCTAGACGCCGCGCGGTGCCGCCGCGCGGCGCAGCCGGTCGTTGATCGCGAGGCCAAGGCCAGTGGCGGGAACCGGCGCCACGGCAATTCGGGTGGCGCCGGTCGCGGCGGCGAGGGCGTCGGCTTCGCGGAGGCGGGCGAAGAGGTTCGCGGCGGCCTCGGAGAGATCACCGGTGGGCGAGAGGGTAAGCTCGGCACCGGGAGCGGGGCCGAAGGCGAGCCAGATCTCGCCGGGCTCCGGGGCCAAGGCGTCGAGGCGCAGGGGCGCACGCGGGGCGTAGTGCGAGCGGAGCTGGCCGGGGGCGGTGATGGCGCCGGCGGTGGGCAGGGCCAGCGGGCGGCCGAGGACTGCCTCGATGTCCTCGACGGGCAGACCGCCTGGGCGCAGGAGCACGGGCGCTCCATCTTCGAAGCCGACGATGGTCGATTCCACTCCGACCGGGCAGGGACCGCCGTCAAGCACGGCGGCGATGCGGCCTTTAAGGCCGTCGAGCACATGGGCGGGCGTGGTCGGGCTGACCTGGCCGGAGCGGTTGGCCGAGGGCGCGGCCAGCGGTCCGCCGAAAGCGGCGATCAACCGGCGGGCCAGCGGATGCGCCGGCACCCGCAGGCCGACGGTGGACAGGCCGGCGGTGGTCCGGTCTGCCAGCGCCACCTCGGCCCGGCGGGGCAGGACGAGCGTGAGCGGGCCGGGCCAGAAGGCGGCGGCCAGGGTCATTGCGGGGGCGGAGAACTCGGCGAGGGTGGTGGCGGCCGCAGTGCCGGAGACATGCACGATCAGCGGGTTGAAGGCGGGTCGGCCCTTGGCGGCGAAGATGCCCGCCACCGCGCGGTCGTCCCGGGCGTCGGCACCGAGGCCGTAGACCGTCTCGGTCGGAAAGGCGACCAGGCCGCCCGCCCGCAGGATGCCCGCGGCGGCGCGAATTCCGCGATCGGTTGCAGCCAGCGTGACGGTGTTCTGCGTGTCCATTCTTCTCGTCCGGGGGCCGCTTGCCGCCCCTTCCGCCGGTCCCTAGACTGCCGCCGGCACGCGGTGCCTTAGCCGCTCGGCGGTGCGGCCGAAAGCCGAAACCGCCGGGTGAGGAACCAACCGCAGGGAGGGATCATGTCCTATCGCGCCCCGGTCGCCGAGATGCGCTTCGTGCTGGATAAGGTGCTGGGCGCCGGGCGCCTGGCGGAGACTGCGCGCTTCGCCGAAGCGAGCGGCGAGACGGTCGAGGCGGTGCTGAACGAGGCGGCGCGGCTGGCCGAGGACGTGCTCGCACCGCTGCGCCGGACGGGTGACCTCAACCCCGCGCGGCTGGAGAACGGCGTCGTGCGTACGCCGCCGGGGTTCCCCGAGGCGTACCGGGCCATTGCAGATGGCGGCTGGGTGGGGATTTCGGCGGACCCCGCGCAGGGCGGCATGGGATTGCCGGTGGCGCTCCTGTCCTGCGTGGGCGAGATGATGTCCTCGTCCAACATGGCGATCTCACTCTGCCCGCTCTTGTCGCAGGGGCAGATCGAGGCGCTGGAGCATCACGGGAGTGATGCGTTGAAGGCGCTCTACCTGCCGAAGCTGATCTCCGGGGACTGGACCGGCACAATGAACCTGACCGAGCCGCAGGCGGGCTCGGACGTGGGGGCCGTGCGGGCGAAGGCGGAGCCGCTGGGGGACGGCAGCTTCGCGGTCAGCGGGCAGAAGATCTTCATCTCTTGGGGCGACCACGACGTGGCGGAGAACGTCTGCCACATGGTACTGGCGCGGCTGCCCGGGGGACCGGCCGGCACGCGGGGCATCTCGCTCTTCCTGGTGCCGAAGTTCATCCCGGATGCGGCAGGGCGGCCCGGGAAGGTCAACGGTGTGCGGGTGGTGTCGCTGGAGGACAAGGTCGGCCTGCACGGCTCGCCCACCTGCGTCATGGAGTATGACCGTGCCACCAGCTGGCTGGTGGGCGAGGAACACGCCGGGATGGCGGCGATGTTCACCATGATGAACAACGCCCGGCTGGCGGTGGGGGTGCAGGGGGTGGCGGCGGCCGAGGCGGCGCTGCAGGTGGCGAGCGCCTTTGCGGTCGAGCGGCGGCAAGGGCGGACGGCGGCGGGGGACGGGGCGATCATCGGCCATGCCGACGTGCGGCGGATGCTGGCGGGCATGGCGGCGCTGACCGCGACGGCGCGGGCGATCTGTCTCGACTGCGCCTTCTCGATCGACATGGCGAGAGCCACCGGGCAGCCGGAATGGATGGCCCGCGCGGCGTTCCTGACGCCGATCGCCAAGGCGTTTGGAACCGACGCGGGTTGCGAGGTGGCCGATCTCGCGATCCAAGTCTTCGGCGGCATGGGCTATGTCGAGGAGACGGGCGTCGCCCAGTTCTGGCGCGACGTGCGGGTGACGGCGATCTACGAGGGCACCAACGGCATCCAGGCCATGGACATGGTCGGGCGCAAGCTGATGGATGGCGGCGCGGCCGCCCGGGCGCTGATCTCCGAGGTCGCCGACACCGCCGAGGCGGCGGGGGGCGAGCGCGGCGCGCGGCTGGGCGCGGCGGTGGAGGCTCTGGAGGATGCGACGCGCTGGATGGTGGCGGCCGAGGCGAACGACCGCTTCGCCGGGGCCGTGCCCTATCTGCGCGCCTTTGCACTGGCGCTGGGCGGACACTACCTGACCCGGGCCGCCCTGGCCGAGGGCGATGCGGCCCGTGGGGCACTGGCCGACGTTCACCTCCGTCGAGTGCTGCCCCAGGTGGACGCGCTCTGTGCCGCGGCCTGTGAGGGCGCGGCAGGACTTTATGCGCTCGACTTCACCGCATAACGCCGTTGCGGGGGCCGGATTGGGGCGCGGGCGTAATTTGTGGCCTGACAGTCGCCGGCGATGGCGCTAGAACTCCAGCCTGACGGGGCAGCACGGAGGCCGGCATGGCCGAGCACGAGCACGAGCACGAGCACGGCAACATGGATGTCGCCGACCATCAGAAGACCTTCGACGCCTTCATCCGGTTCTGGGTCTACCTGTTCGGCGCGGCGATCGGGATCCTGATCTTCCTCGCGCTGTTCAACTCCTGAGAGGGGACGAAATGGGTCCGGCGGCGTTTCGCGGCGCGCTTGTGGCCCTTGCCGGCGCGCTGATGCTGGCGGGCTGTGAAATCTACGAGCCTGCGAGTCCGGAGGAGATTTCCCGCGCTAGCTACGTCAGCGCCGAGCCGCCGTCGGTCACGCTGGTCTCGATGGTCAGTACCCGCACGGGAAAGTCGGCGCATTCGGCGCTGCTGATCAACGGGTCGGAGCGGGTCCTCTACGATCCCGCGGGCACCTTCACCCATCCCGACCTGCCGCGGCGCGGCGACATCCACTACGGGATCACCCCGCGCTTTCTCGATTATTACGAGCGCTACCACGCCCGGCACTCGCATTTCGTCCATTCCCAGACGGTCTACGTGAGCCGGGCGACGGCGGATCAGGTACTGGCGAACGCCAAGGCGATCGGGCCGACGCCGAAGATGCTGTGCAATACCGCCGTCGCCAACGCGCTGCGCCCGGTGTCGCCCTTCACCGAGGTGCGCCCGACGATCTCCCCCGAGGCCTCGCGCAGGGCCTTCGCGCTGATCCCCGGGGTCGCGGACAGCTATGTCCGCGAGGATGACATCGGCCAGAACAACGCCTGGGAGGCCGCGATGAACTGAGCCGGCCCCCGGCTCAGATCCGCTCCAGCGCCAGAGCGATCCCCTGGCCACCCCCGATGCACATGGTGACGAGCGCGCGGCCGCCGCCGATGCGCTCCAGCTCGTGCATCGCCTTGATCACCAGGATGGTGCCGGTGGCGCCGACGGGGTGGCCGAGCGCGATGGCGCCGCCATTGGGGTTCACCTTCGAAGGGTCGAGACCGAGGCCCTTGTTCACGGCCAGCGCCTGCGCGGCGAAGGCCTCGTTCGATTCGATCACGTCGAAGTCGTCGATGGAAAGCCCGGTGCGCTCCAGCAGCTTGCGGACGGCAGGGATGGGGCCGATGCCCATGACCTCCGGCCGCACCCCGGCGTGGGCGTAGCCTATGATGCGCAGGCGGGGCCTGAGGCCGGCCTTCTCGGCGGCATCGGCGCGGGCGAGCACGATGGCGGCGGCCCCGTCGTTGATGCCGCTGGCGTTGCCGGCGGTGACGGTGCCGTCCTTGCGGAACACCGCACGCAACCCGGCCAGCGCCTCGGCGGTCGTGGCCTTGGGGTGCTCGTCGGTGGCGAAGGCGACGGTGTCGCGCTTCACCTTGACCTCGACGGGCACGATCTGGTCGGTGAAGCGGCCCGCGGCGATGGCCGCGGCGGCGCGTTTCTGGCTTTCCAGCGCGAAGGCGTCCTGGTCGGCGCGGGTGATCTGGTTTTCGGCGGCGACGTTCTCGGCGGTCACACCCATGTGGCCGGTGCCGAAGGGGCAGCTGAGCGCGCCGGTCATCATGTCAATCGCGCCGGTGTCGCCCATCTTCTGGCCCCAGCGCGCCGCGGGCAGCGCGTAGGGCGACCGAGACATGCTCTCGGCCCCGCCGGCCAGCGCGAAGTCGGCATCGCCCAGCGCCAGCGCCTGCGCCGCCGAGACGATGGCCTGCGCGCCGGAGCCGCAGAGCCGGTTGACGTTCATCGCCGGCACGCTGTCGGGGATGCCGGCGTCGATGGCGGCGACGCGGCTGAGGTACATGTCGCGCGGCTCGGTGTTGATGACATGGCCGAAGACGACGTGACCGATCCGCTTGGCCTCGACCCCGGAGCGTTCGAGCGCCGTCCGCGCTACGTGCGCCGCGAGCGCCGCCGGCGGGATGGCGGCGAGGCTGCCGCCGAATGTGCCGATGGCGGTGCGCGCGCCGTCGAGAATCACGATGTCGCTGATCATGGAGGGCTCCCCCTAGGTGTGCAGGCACTACCTGTGACGCAGCGCCGGCCGATGCAAGCCCGCTTCATGTTCGCGGGAGCCTTTGCTAGGTAGCATCAGACCTGACAGCCCCGGGAGGCATACCACATGCAGAAACCGCCCTTTCGCGCCGATCACGTCGGCAGCCTGCTGCGCCCGGCGCGCGTCGCCGAGGCGCGCGCCGCGCATGTGCCCGCCGAGGAGCTGCGCGCGATCGAGGACGCGGAGATCCCCGCACTCATCGCCATGCAGGAAGACGTGGGCCTGAAGGTGGTCACCGACGGTGAGGCGCGGCGGGCGTTCTGGCATTTCGACTTCATGGGCATGCTCGACGGCATGGACATGGAGACCCGCGGCGAGGGCGTGCAGTTCCACGGCATGCAGATCCCCCCGGTCCACCCGGTGATCAACAGCCGGCTCGGCTTTCCCGCCGACCACCCGATGCTGGCGCATTTCGCGTTCGTGAAGGAGCACACGAAGGTCTGCCCGAAGATCTCGATCCCCGGCCCCTCGGCAGTGCATTTCCGCACCGAGCCCCAGGACGTGCGCGTGCCGAAGTACAAGGACCCCGACGTCTACTTCGCCGACATCGCCGCGACCTACAAGGACGCGGTCGCGGCCTTCTATGCCGCCGGCTGCCGCTACCTGCAGATGGACGACATCTTCTTCGTCTATCTCTGCGACCCCGACCAGCGCGAGGCGCGCCGCGCCATGGGTCAGGACCCCGACTGGCTGATCGACCGCTACGCCTTCATGCTGAACGAGGCGATCAAGGACCGCCCTGCCGACATGACCATCGGCATGCACATGTGCCGCGGCAACTTCCGCTCCACCTATGCGGCGACCGGCGGCTACGACGCGGCGGCGGATGCGATCTTCAACAAGACGGGGGTCGACGTCTACTTCATGGAATACGACACCGACCGCGCCGGCGGGCTGGAGCCGCTGAAGCTCCTGCCGAAGGGTCACAAGCGGATCATGGCGGGCTTCATCACGACGAAGACGCCCGAGCTCGAATCGATGGACGACCTCAAGCGCCACTTCGACGAGGCCTCGAAGTTCGTCGATATCGACCAGCTCGGCATCGCGCCCCAGTGCGGCTTCGCCTCGACCGAGCACGGCAACGAGGTCACGCCCGACGACCAGCGCCGCAAGCTGGAGCTGGTGGTCAGGTGCGCCGAGGAGATCTGGGGCGAGGCCTGAGGCGGAAGGGCGGCGGTCGGCCCTCCGTCAGTCCTCCGAGCCGATCCACGGCCCGAAGTGGCGCCGCATCCGTCCCGCGGCGCGGGTGCGGGCCGCGACGAAGGCCAGGATGCCGACGATGCCGAAGGCGACCGCCGAGCGGATGGGCCAGAGCTTCGAGAACGGCATGACGGAATAGGCCAGCACCAGCAGGCCGAGCAACACCAGGATCGTCGCGGGCGTGAACTGCCGGTTCCAGATCCTGAGCATGTTCTGGTAGAGCACCCAGTGCGCCGGACTGGGCGGGCGCGCCACGATCCAGGACGGCCGCGCCCGGGCTGCCTCGGGGGAGCCTTCGGCCCAGAACCGCCGCGGCATGAGCAGGCTGTCGTAGGAGTACATGCTCGAGAGGTAGAGCACGATCGCCGCGAGGAAGAGAGCCGCGGCGATGGGATACCCCCAGGCCTGGCTCGGCGCGCCGTTCTCGAGGTCGGCGATCGCCTTGATCACGAACCCGAAGCCCGCGGTGATGAAAACGCTCAGCACCTTGGCGGTGTCCATCTTCGAGCGGATCTTGGCCTTGAGCTCCTCCATGGCAGCCGGATCGCTCGGCGAGAGCACCCAGTCGAGGCGGCCACGTACACGGGCACCGCCGCCTGCGCCGTCGAGCGCCAGGCAGAGGATCTCCGACTGCTGGATGGGGACCGGCGCGCCGGTGATTCGGTGCGCGAGCCAGCCGAGCAGCGGCTGGTGGCCGACGACGATGGCTGCGAACCTGCGGTTCTCCGTGAAGAACTCGTAGGCCTTGTCGTTCGCCTCGCCGAGGACCTGCGGCGGCGGCACCGCCAGCGCCGCCAGCTCGGCGGCGAGCGCGTCAATCTGCGCGCTGGTGGAATAGTGGGAGGTGTGGCCGGGATCGAGGCTGGCAAGCGCGCGGGGCCGGTAGGTGTGCTCCCCTGCGCCGCGATTGCGCGTCAGGCTCTGCGCGATTCGTTCCGCGGTCGCCTTCGCCTCCCAGGACGGCGCGTAGCGAATGGCCGCCACCTTCAGGGCGGGGTCGTCGCCCCAGAACACGAATCCTGCCAGGTAGTCGGCAACATCCACCGTCTCCTGCCCGCCTTCCTTCGTCAGTCGTCGCGGTTCGCCATGGAGAAACTCGCCCGGCTCCGGCGCGTCCTGGAAGGCTTCGTGCTTGCCGTGGCGGACGAGAAGCAGTGCGCGGGGCCAGCGCCTGGCGGGGCTGACGGAGCGCGTTGTGATCTCGCCCGTGTCGAGGTCTATCCGGATCAGCGTGACGGTCTCGCCGCCGGACGTCGCCGCCGAGACTGTAAGGTGCGGCGCGTCCCAGTACCCTTGGAGAGGTGCGCCAAATCCGGGGTCGACCGTCGCACTCCCGAACAACTCGGCGAGCGCCTCAAGCACGTCATCGGTGAGCGGAACCTCGCCGGCCGAAACCTGCCCCAGTCGCGCGCGCAGGAGTTGTCTGGGATCGTCGGGCATGGCAGCCTTCAGAGGTGACGTCCGGTCGGCGCTATCCTAGACCGCGCCGCGCACCGCAGCAATCAGGACACCGCCGGCAGCGCCGGATCACCCCCGGCCGTGCGGCGCCAGCCAGTCGATGGCCGGCCCGATCGGCACGATGCGCGTCGGGTTCACCGTCTCGTGGCTGCGGAAGTAGTGCTGCGTGATGTGCGCGAAGTTCACGGTCTCCGCCACGCCGGGGTGCTGGTAGAGTTCGCGCGTGTAGGCCCAGAGGTTCGGGTAGTCGACGATCCGCCTCCGGTTGCACTTGAAATGCCCGTGGTAGACCGCATCGAAGCGGAAGAGCGTCGTCGCCGCCCGCCAATCCGCCTCGGTCAGCCGGTCGCCCATCAGGTAGCGGTTGGCGCCCAGCCGCTCTTCCAGCCAGTCGAGCGTCGCGAACACGCCCTCCGCCGCCTCCTCGTAGGCGGCCTGAGTGGTGGCGAAGCCCGCCTTGTAGACGCCGTTGTTCAGCCCGTCGTAGACGCGCGCGTTCACCCGCGCGATGCCGTCGCGCAGGTCGACGGGCCAGAAGTCGAGGGTATTGCCGGTGATCCCGTCGAAGGCGCCGTTGAACATGCGGATGATCTCGGCCAATTCGTTCGACACGATCGTGCCGCGAACCTTGTCCCAGAGGACGGGCACGGTGACGCGACCGTCGGCCTCGGGATCGGCCTCGGTGTAGACCTCGCGCAGGAAGCGCTTGCCGAGCAGCCGGTCGCCGGTCGCGCCGTTGGCGTCGGTGTCGAAGGTCCAGCCGTCCCTGCCCATGAACGGATGCACCACATCCACCGAGACGTGCTCCGCCAGACCCTTCAGCGCCCGGAAGATTAGTGTCCGGTGTGCCCAGGGGCAGGCGTTGGAGACGTAGAGGTGATAGCGCCCGCTCTCCGCCGGGAAGCCGCCGCTCCCCGACGGACCGGGCGCGCCGTCGGCGGTGATCCAGTTGCGCCAGCTCGTCACCGAGCGCTTGAACCGCCCGCCGCTCGCCTTGGTGTCGTAGCCGCCCGTGTGCCAGTCGCCGTCCTTGAGGTAGCCCATTGCGCCCCTGTCCTTTCATTGTGCGGAGAAAGGTGGGCCTGCAAGCTGGGGAATAAACCCCCGATCGGGCATCGGATTGTTTCCACCGACGCGCGAGTGCGATCGCACCTTCCGCTGCGGGCCGAGCCTGTGTGATAATTCCTTCACGAGGGGGCGCAGGCTCCGTCGCCAGACGATGCGGGGAAGGACGGCATGGAGGAACGCGCGGTCGCCGGGCCAAGCGGCGAGCGGTACGCCCCGCGGCGGTTGCGCTCGCTCGCGCTTCAGGTCGGGTCTTTCCGTTTCCCGATCCTGACGCTCGAGGAGGACAGCTGCACCATCGAACCGCCGATGGGCCCGCCCCCGCGCGGCCACGCCGGCATCTTCGACGGCGAGCGTCTGCTGGCGCTGTGCCTGATCACGCTCGCCGCCCCCGAGGGCCGCACCCAGCGCGTCCTGTTCAAGACGCGCATCGAGGCCCGCCTCGCGCCGCCGGCCGACTACGCGCCTTGAGCACCGGCCGCGTCACAGCCAACAGGGTTTCGGTTGCCGAGGAGGCTTTTCCGCTGGCCTCCGCCTTCACCATCAGCCGCGGCTCGCGCACCGAGGCCCGCGTGCTCTGCGTGACCGTCGAGGGCGGAGGCCGCAGCGGGCGCGGCGAATGCGTGCCCTACGCCCGCTACGGCGAGACGCCGGCGAGCGTTGCGGCCCAGATCGAAGGCCTGGCGCCGGGGTTCGATCGGGTGGCGCTGCAGGGCCTGCTGCCACCGGGGGCTGGCGCGCAACGCGCTCGACTGCGCGCTCTGGGACCTGGAGGCGAAGCTGGCGGGCCGGCGCGTCTGGCAGCTCGCCGGGCTGCCGGAGCCCGGGCCGGAGGTCACCGCCTATACGCTGTCGCTCGACGCGCCCGAGGCGATGCGGGCGGCGGCGGCGCGGAATGCGCATCGCCCGCTCCTGAAGATCAAGCTCGGCGGCGAAGGCGACCTGGCGCGGCTGGAGGCGGTGCGCGAGGGCGCGCCGGGGGCGCGGATCATCGTCGATGCCAACGAGGGCTGGACGCCGGAGATGTATACGGCGCTGGCGCCGGAACTGCTGCGGCTCGGGGTCGGGCTGGTCGAGCAGCCGCTGCCGGCGGGCGCGGATGCGGCGCTGTCGGAGATGGCGCGGCCATTGCCGGTCTGTGCGGACGAGAGCTGCCACGATCGGGCGAGCCTCGCCGGGCTGCCGGGGCGCTACGACATGGTCAACATCAAGCTCGACAAGACCGGCGGCTTGACAGAGGCCCTCGCCCTGCGCGATGCGGCGCGGGTGGCGGGGCTCGGAGTCATGGTCGGCTGCATGGTCGGCACCAGCCTTGCGATGGCGCCGGCGGTGCTGGTGGCGCAGGGCGCGGCGGTGACCGATCTCGACGGGCCGCTCCTGCTGGCGCGGGACCGGGTGCCGGGGCTGCGCTACGACGAGAGGGGCGTGCATCCCGCGGCCCCCGAGCTTTGGGGATGAGATGAGCCGTATCGTCTACGTGAACGGCGACTATGTGCCGGAGGAGGCGGCGAAGATCAGCGTCTTCGATCGCGGATTCCTGTTCGCCGACGGGGTCTACGAGGTGACGAGCGTGCTGGACGGCCGCCTTGTCGACTTCGCCGGCCACATGGCGCGGCTGCGCCGCTCGCTGGCCGAGCTGGAGATGCCCTCGCCGGCCGACGACGCCGGGATCGAGGCGATCCATCGCGAGCTGGTGGCGCTGAACGGGCTCGAGGAGGGGATGGTCTACCTGCAGGTCACGCGGGGTGCTGCCGATCGCGACTTCGTCTTTCCGGCCGAGCCGCAGCCGAGCCTGGTGCTGTTCACCCAGGCCACGCCGCTGGTCGACCGGGCTGCGGCGCGCACCGGGGTGCGGGTGATCTCGGTTCCCGACATCCGCTGGGGGCGGCGCGACATCAAGACGGTGCAGCTGCTGGCGCCCTCGATGTGCAAGATGATGGCGAAGAAGGCCGGCTGCGACGACGCCTGGCTGGTGGAGGACGGGTTCGTCACCGAAGGCACCTCGAACAACGCCTGGATCGTCACCCGCGAGGGCGTGCTGGTCACCCGCGACCTGTCGCACTCGATCCTGCACGGGATCACCCGCGCGGCGGCGCTGGCCCAGGCGCGCGGGGCGCAGATGCGGGTGGAGGAGCGGCCCTTCACGCTGGCCGAGGCGCAGGGAGCGGCGGAGGCCTTCGTGACCTCCGCCTCGTCCTTCGTCATGCCGGTGGTCGAGATCGACGGCGTGCCGGTGGGCGACGGGCGGCCGGGGCCGGTGACGACGCGCCTGCGCGAGATCTACATCGCCGAGGCGCGGCGGACGGCGGTCTGAGCTGGCGGGCGTCGCACAGTGCGACTGTGGTCAAATTATTGATCTTAAACGATATAAGTGTTAACGCCGGCGCGCGCCTCACGTGGCGCGTGCGGGGGAAGCGCCGGCCTCGGGGGGCAGGAAGGCTGGCCGGCGCGGGAGGGAAGAGGAAGAAGCAAGAAAAATGAGTGGGCTGTTGCCCGCATAGTTTCTTTCTCCCCGCCTGTTGGCGGGGCCCCTGCGACCGCCCGAAAGGGTTTCTGCCAGTATGAAATCCTCAGGGGGCGCGGGGCCGGGTCAGGCGGGTTGTCGTGTGCGCCAGCCTTCGGCGTAGGTCTCGCGGACGTCGCGGGAGTAGGGGGCGGGGGCGACCTTGACGCGGATTTCGGTCTGGGTGTGGGGCTCGACTGTGGTCTTTCGGGTGCCGCCGTTCTCCTCGCCCCAGATCAGGGTGAGGACGTCGCCGGTCTCGATGTCGGGATCGACCACGCCGAGCGAGAGATAGGAGCGCTCGTTGAAGCTGTAGCCGCCGAACATGGAGAGGCCGACGGTCCGGCCGCCCTTCACGATCGCGTCGTAGGTCGATGAGGCGTAGTTGGTGTTCGGCCAGTCGATGTACTTGTGGTTCGCGATCCCCGGCTCGAGGTACGAGCGCATCACGCGGGCCACGTCGTCGGCGTTCCAGGCGAAGGTGACCTTGCGGCGGTGCGGCTGGCCCGCGATTTTCTCCAGCGCCTCGCGGCCGATGAAGTCGTGGTCGAACTTCACGAAGGGACCGTAGCCGAGCTCATAGGGTGTGAGGTAGTAGTCCTCGATGTTGTCGGAGACGAAGCTGCCGCCGATGGAGCCGCCGCCCTCGTAGCCGCCGGCAGGCAGCCATTCGCGATAGGGGCGCATGGCTTCGCCGGTATAGACAGCCGGCAGTGGCGAGGGGATCCAGCCCGATTCCAGCGTGTTGGTGGAATAGGCGCGCGCGCCGACCAGCCGCAGGCCGAATTCGCGGCCGGCCTCGGCGATGGTGGCGCGCACCTCCTCGCCCTCGTCATAGGGGCCCCAGATCTCGAGGCCCGGCGCGCCGGCCATGCCGTGGCGCAGGGCGCGGACCTGGCGGCCGCCGATGTTGATCGCGCCCATGGTGAAGAACTTCACGTCCGGGATCGGGCCGCCGTTGAGCTTTTCCAGGAGCGCCCAGGCGTTCGGCCCCTGGATCTGATAGCGGTAGTGGCGGCGGGTCACCGGCTTGCCGCCGGGGTTGGCGGGGGAGCGGTCGTCGCGTGCCATGGTCACGTCCTAACCGCCGGTCTCGCCGTGGAATTGCACCCAGTTGATCGTCGGCACGCGGCCCACGATCAGGAACTGACGCTCGGCGAGGCGGAACAGGATCACGTCGCCGATGACGTGGCCGTCGTGGCTGCAGGGCACGAACTGCTTGGCGTGGTCGACAGGGAAGTTCGCGAAGCTGTTGATGGCGAGCGAGCGGAGCATCGGAAGGGCGTCCGGCCCCTCGATCATCAGCTCGGCCATGTGGTGGGACTGGTCGAAGAGCACCACGCTCTCGCGCCAGGCGCGCTGCTCGTCGCGCCAGTTGGTGAATTCGGCCGGCACCACCGGGTAGACATAGGCGCCGACCTGCGAGTTGCGCAGCATCCCGACGGTATCGCCTGTCTCCTGCAGGAGAGCCTCGAGGGTCTTGGCGGGTCATTGTGTTGCGGTGCCTCCCCTGCACTTGCGGCGCCACGCGACTACGTCGGGGCGGCGTCGATGTATACAATCTGGCGCAGATCCCGGACGAACTGTCAATGGTGAGAGGCCGGTGGCCTCGTGAATCTCTCGGCGCCTTCGCAACGAGGCAGCGCGATGTCGTGCATGGCCCTTGGCATGCGGCAAAAGCTCTGTATACATTTGCGCTACATGAACGCCGTGCTAGCTTGGCGCCAGTCAAGACTGCGTGGCGAAAAGCCAAAAGGGAGGAATACTGCTATGTTGGGAAGAACCACGGTTGCAGCCGCGCTCGGGCTGGGCCTCGCCTGGTCGGGCGCCGCGCTGGCGCAGGAGACGGTGAAGATCGGCGTCATCCTGCCCTATTCGGGGCCCTTCGCGGATGCGGCGAATCAGCTCCAGGCCGGCATCGACCTCTATATCGCCGAGCATGGCGACGAGGTGGCCGGCAAGAAGATCGAGCTGATCAAGCGCGACACCGGCGGCCCGGCCCCGGATGTCGCACAGCGGCTGGCGCAGGAGCTGGTGGTGCGCGACGGCGTGGACATCCTCGCGGGCTTCGCGCTGACGCCGGAGGCGCTCGGTGCGGCGCCGGTCGCGGACGAGGCGCAGAAGCTGATGGTGGTGATGAACGCCGCTACCTCGATCGTCACCGAGCAGTCGCCCTTCATCGTGCGCACGTCGCTGACGATCCCGCAGGTCAACTATGTCTTCGGCAAGTGGGCCGCCGAGGAGGCGGGCGTGACGGAGGCCTATACGCTGGTCGCCGACTACGGTCCCGGCCATGACGCCGAGGCCTCGTTCGCCCGCGGCTTCACCGAGGCTGGCGGCACCATCGTCGGCTCCGACCGCACGCCGGTGGCGAACCCCGACTTCGCCGCCTATGTGCAGCGTGTGCGCGACGCCAACCCGCAGGCGGTCTATGTGTTCGTGCCCGGCGGCGCCCAGCCCGCCGCCATCGCCAAGGCGCTGGTCGACCGCGGCCTGATCCCGCCGGAGACCAAGATCTTCGCGCAGGGCGAGCTGACCCATCCCGAGGCGCTGGAGAGCATGGGTGCTGCGGCGGAGGGGATCATCACCACCTTCCACTACACGCTGGAGCGCGACGACCCGATCAACAACGCCTTCGTCGAGGCTTACCGCGCCGCCAACAACGGGCGCAGCCCCGACCTGTTCTCGATCGGCGGCTATGACGGGATGCACCTGATCTACGAGGCGCTGACGGCGACGGGCGGCGATACCGACGGTTCGGCTCTGGTCGAGGCGGCGAAGGGGATGGCCTGGCAGAGCCCGCGCGGGCCGCTGGCCATCGACCCCGAGACCCGCGACACGATCCAGACCGTCTGGATCCGCGAGGTGCAGGACGTGAACGGTACGATGCAGAACGTCATCATCCACGAGATCCCGGACGTGAAGGACCCGCTGCACGGCACCAGGTGACGCAAGGCACTCGCGGGCGCGGCCGGGCGGCGTGCGCCCTGCCCCGCCCGGCTTGCGTCCATGCGGGTTAGCTGGCAGTCGCGGGACCCATGGGAAGCATAGCCATCGTCCTCTTCGACGGCTTCGCCTTCGGGATGCTGTTGTTCGTCCTGTCGGTAGGCCTGTCGGTGACGCTGGGGTTGATGAACTTCATCAACCTCGCGCACTGCGCCTTCGGCATGATCGGCGGCTATATCACCGCCATGACAATGCGGCACCTCGGCGTGCCCTTCCTGGCGACCCTGCCGCTCGCCTTCCTCGGCGCGGCGCTGGTCAGCGTGGTCTTCGAGCGCACGCTGTTCCGGCGGCTCTACAAGGCGGGCGAGCTGAACCAGGTGCTTTTCACCATCGGGCTGGTGTTCGTGGCGACGGCGGCGGCCACCTATCTCTTCGGGACCGGGCAGCAGCCCATCCAGCTGCCTGAGTTCCTGCGCGGATCGGTGGAGATCGGCGGCCAGCGCTATGGCATCTATCGCGGGTTCCTGATCGTGGTGGCGCTGGCGATCACGGTGCTCCTGTTCTTCGGGCTGGAGCGCACGCGCGTGGGCGCGCGCATCCGCGCCGCGGTGGACAACCAGCGGGTGGCGCAGGGGCTGGGGCTCGACGTGGAGCGCATCTTCGCGGTTACCTTCGCGCTGGGAAGCGGGCTCGCGGGGCTGGGGGGCGCGCTGGCCATCGAGATCGTCGGGCTCGATCCGAGCTTTGCATTCCACTATCTCGTCTATGTGCTGATCGTGGTGGCGGTGGGGGGCCTGGGCTCGATCACCGGCTCGTTCGTGGGGGCGGCGCTCTTGGGGATCGGCGACGTGGCGGGCAAGTATTTCGTGCCGGAGATCGGGTCGTTCCTGATCTACCTGATCATGGTGGCGATCCTGTTCGTGCGACCGCTCGGCCTGTTCGGGAAGCGTTGACATGGCCGACGCCGCACCCCTTGCACCGCAGGCCTGGGTGCGCCGGCAGAGCCGCTGGTCGCCCTGGGAGCTGGCGTTCTGGGCGGCGGCGTTGGTCGTGCCGTTCTGGCTGTTCCCGACCTACCTGACGCTGGCGAGCCAGGTGGCGATCGTGGCGCTGTTCGCCATCTCGGTCGACCTGATCCTCGGCTATGCGGGCATCGTCACGCTGGGGCACGCGATGTTCTTCGGCCTCGGGGCCTATTGCGCGGGGCTCGTCATGGCGGCCGGCTGGGGCGAGCCGATATCGGGGCTGCTGATTGCCGGGGCCTTCGCGGGGCTGGTCGGCTATGTCGCGAGCTTCATCGTCGTGCGGGTCCAGCATCTGGCGCTGATCATGATCACGCTGGGGCTGGGGTTCCTGACCTACGAGCTGGCAAATGCCATGACCTGGCTGACCGGCGGGACCGACGGGCTGCGCGTGCCGCGGGCCTGGCCGGTCTTCGGCGCCTTCCGCTTCGATCTCTGGGGGTATACCGCCTATTCCTATTCGCTGGCGGTGCTGTTCGCGGGGTTCCTCCTGAGCCGGCGGATCGTGAATTCGTCCTTCGGGCTGGCGTTGCGCGGCATCCGCGAGAACCTCAGGCGCATGCCGGCGATCGGCGCCGACCATCGCGGCCACCTGCAGAAGATCTACACGATCTCCGCCGCGCTGGCGGGGGTGGCCGGGGCGCTGCTGACGCAGACCACCAGCACCGTGGCGCTCGACGTGCTCAGCTTCCAGCGCTCGGCCGACGTGGTGGTCATGCTGATCCTCGGCGGCACCGGGCGGCTCTACGGGGCCATCCTGGGGGCGATCATCTTCCTTCTGGTGCGCGACCAGATCGCGGGGATCAACCCGCAGTACTGGTATTTCTGGATCGGGCTGCTCCTGATGTTCGTCGTGCTTTTCATGCCCAAGGGCATCCTCGGCGGGCTCGCGCGGCTGGCGGGACGGCGGGAATGACCGAGCCGGTGGTCCTCGCGACCCACGCGCTGATGAAGAGCTTCGGCTCGTTGCAGGTGGCGCGTGATGTGTCGATTGCGCTGCCGAGGGGCGCGCGGCATGCGCTGATCGGCCCCAACGGGGCGGGCAAGACCACGCTGATCAACCTGATCACCGGGCAGCTGCGGGCGGATTCGGGGCGGATCGAGCTGAACGGCGAGGATGTGACCCGCGCGCCGGTGGCCGAGCGGGTGCGGCGCGGGCTGACGCGGACGTTCCAGATCAACACGCTGTTCCCGGACCTCACGCCTCTGGAGGCGGTGACGCTGGCAATCTGCGAGCGCGAGGGCGTGGCGGGGCAGTTCTGGCGGCCGCTCGCCGGGCACGCGGCGGCGATCGACGAGGGGTACGCGATCCTGGGTCAGCTGCATCTGGGGCATGTGGCGACCCGGGAGACGCGGACGCTGCCCTATGGGGCGCAGCGGCTCCTGGAGATCGCACTTGCGCTGGCGACGCGGCCGAAGGTGCTCCTGCTCGACGAGCCGGCGGCCGGCGTGCCCAAGGACGAGAGCGCCACGCTCTTCGAGGTGATCGCGGGCCTTTCGGCGGATATCTCGGTTCTGTTCATCGAGCACGACATGGACATCGTGTTCAGCTTTGCCACGCGGATCATCGTGCTGGTCGCGGGCGGGGTGCTGCTGGAGGCGGACCCGGCCACCGTGCGCAGCGATCCCCGCGTGCGCGAGGTCTACCTGGGGCATGGCGCCCATGGCTGAGCCGGTGCTGGAGCTCAGCGACGTCCGATCCGGCTATGGCGAGGCCGTGGTGCTCGACGGGGTGTCGGTGGCGCTGCCCGCGCATGGCAGCCTTGCGATCCTCGGGCGGAACGGGGTGGGCAAGACGACGCTCTTGCTCACCACCATGGGCTTCGTGCCGCTGGCGCGCGGGTCGGTGCATCTGGGTGGGCAGGACATTTCGCGGCTGGCGCCGCATCTGCGGGCGCAGGCGGGGCTTGGGTGGGTGCCGCAGGAGCGGGATATCTTTCCCTCGCTCAGCGTCGAGGAGAACCTGACGGTGGCGGCGCGGCCGGGGCGGTGGGATCTGGGGTCGGTGTACGGCCTGTTCCCGCGGCTGAAGGAGCGGCAGGGGAACATGGGCAACCAGCTTTCGGGCGGCGAGCAGCAGATGCTGACGATCGCGCGGACGCTGATGACCAATCCCGCGGTGCTCATGCTCGACGAGCCGCTGGAGGGGCTTGCGCCGATCATCGTCGAGGAACTGGTCGCCGCCGTCCGGCGGATGAGCGCGGACGAGGGCATGGCGCTGGTGCTGATCGAGCAGCATGCCGAGGTGGCGCTGCGGCTGACCGAGCAGGCCGTGGTGATGGAGCGGGGGGTGATCGCGCATCGGGCGGCCTCGGCCGACCTGCTGGGCGACCATGCGACGCTGGATCGCTACCTGGGGCTGACGCTCGGGTAGGGGGTGGATTCGCAAGCTTGCGAATCAGGGCAAAGCCTTGAACATGAACGACAATTCTCGCAGCGTTTACCGGGCGTTCATGAAGGTTTACGTCCCTCGCTGCGCAGGATCACGGCGCGAACCGGAGGTGCCGGGGGCAGCAGCGCGCGGATGTCGGCGAAAGGGAACCGCGGCTCGAAGCGGAAGGCCTCGGCGCGCTCGTCCGGGGTGCCGTTGCACTCGCCGGCGCGGAAGGCGGCCTGGCGGGTGGCGGCGGTCACGAAGCGCTCGGGGTCCTGGCTGGCGTGGGCACGGATAGCGTCGCATTTCGCCTCGAAATGCCCGGTCACGTCGACCCAGTGCGTGGGCACGAAGCCGGTGCCTCCCAGGGTGTCCATCCAGAGGACCGGCGCCCCGAAAGACACCGCCTCGCCGACCGCCGCCGACAGCGCGCGGTGGTCGGCGTGGTAGTCGTTCGGGGCGTGGGTCAGCACGAGGTCGGGCATCACCTCGCGGATCAGTGCCCGCAGCGCCTCGATCAGCGGGCGGTCGGGCAGGAGCCCGCCGTCGGGAAAGTCGAGGAAGTGCGGGCGAGCGCCAAGGGCCTTCGCCCCCGCCTCGGCCTCGCCGCGCCGCTTGGGGCGAAGCGTGACCGGGTCCTCTTGTCCGCCGGCGGCGCCGTCGGTGGCGACGGCGAGGGTCAGCTCGGCGCCCACGGCGCGCCAGGCCAGCAGGCTGCCGTAGGCGAAGATCTCCAGGTCGTCCGGATGCGCGCCGAGGGCGAGGACCTTCAACGGGTCATCCCTTCAGGAATTCGAGCACCATCGCGGCGGTCCAGGTAAAGCTGCCGCCGCCGAGCGGCTCGCCGGTCATCGGGTCGTAGTACTCGGCGAAGCCGCTCTCGCGGATCAGCTCGAGGCTGGAGGCGGTGATGGCGCCGGCGGCCGCGGCCTCGCCGGCGGCGCGGAGGCCGTCGGCGATCATGTAGTTGACCACCAGCCAGACCGGGCCGCGCCAGTAGCGCTTGGCGTCGAAGCGGGGGTCGGCGGGGTCATGGCTGGGGACGATGTAGCGCGCCGCGCGCGACAGGCGGGCGACGGTGGCGGCGATTGCGGCCGCGCGGGTGGGAGGGATGGCGGCGAAGGCCGCCAGCAGCCCGCCGACTGGAGGCGCTGTCGATCAGCGCGCCCGGTGGTGCGGTCGCGGCAGAGGTACTGGCCGTGGGTCTCGCTCCAGAGGCCCTCCATCGCCGCGAGCCCGCGCTCGGCGTAGCCGCGGTTCTCGGCGGCGATCCCGCGTTCGCCCAGCGCGTCGGCCAGCGCGGCCAGGTCGGCGCAGGCGCGCAGCAGGATGCCGTTGAAGCCGGGATCGACCACCTGGAAGGGCGAGGCGTCGTGGAGTTTCGTGTTGTCCCAGCCGAGGCCGCGGAAGTGCTCGACCAGCCAGAGATAGCGGTCGTACTGCGCCTTGGTCGGGCGGTGTGCGGGGTTGGCGTGCTGGGTGTCGCGGCGGGTGTAGGGGGCGATGCCCTCGGTCGGCACCCGCTCGAAGGCCTCGTCCCAGTCGATGGAGTTGTCGCGCCCCGACTCCCAGGGGTGGAGGATCGCCACCAGCCCCTCGCCGCCGGGGTCGCGGTTGGCGAAGAACCAGCGGTGCCAGGCGGCGACCTTCGGCAACAGCGCGCCGGGCGCGGGCATCGGCCGCGGCGCGGTCGGTGGCGCGCTCCCAGAGGCGGCGCATGGCGAAGCCGGCGACGGCGGGCTGGGTGATGCCGGAGGTGGCGGTGGGGCGGCCGGTCGCCCAGACGTCGGGGCCGGGGAAATAGCCGTCGTCGTAGACGTGGAAGACGATGTGCGGGACCATGCCGTCGGGCCACTGGTGGGCGAACAGGGTCTCGATCTCGGTCCAGGCGCGAGCCTCGTCGAAGTGCCGCTGGCCCAGGGCGGTCAGGCACGAGTCCCAGTTCCACTGGAAGGGGTAGAGGCCCTTGGTCGGCACGGTGTAGGAGCCGCGGTCGTTCTCGCGCAGGATGGCGATGGCGCGGTCGGTCAGCTCGGCGGCGTCGGTCATAGGGCCCTCGTGGTCTCGGGGTCGAACCAGCGGATGCGGTCGGGGCGGGGCACCAGGCTGAGGCGGTCGCCGGGGGCCACAGTCAGGTTGGAATCGAGCACGGCCCGCAGCATGGCGCCATCGACGTCGGTGGTGACCAGCGTGTGAGCGCCGAGCGGCTCCACCACGCGGACCTCGGCGGCGATGCCGTTCTCGCCCAGGTCCATGTCCTCGGGGCGGATGGCGAAGTCGATGCGCTTCTGATCGACGTCCGGACCATTGTAGAGCAATCCCGCCACCAGCCACTCGCCCGCGCCGGTGCGCTCGGCGGGCAGGAAGTTCATTGGCGGATTGCCGATGAAGGAGCCCACGAAGCGGGCGGCGGGGTTGCGGTAGACCTCGACCGGGTCGGCGGCCTGGACGATGTAGCCGCCGTTCATGACCGCGATCCGGTCGGCGAGCGACATGGCCTCGACCTGATCGTGGGTAACGTAGATCGTCGTGGTCTTCGAGCCCGCCAGCACGCCTTTCAGCTCTGCGCGCATTTCCAGCCGAAGCAGCGCGTCGAGGTTGGAGAGGGGCTCGTCCATCAGGATCACGTCGGGCTCCATGGCGAGCGCGCGGGCCACGGCGACGCGCTGGCGCTGGCCGCCGGAAAGCTGGCCGGAGTAGCGCTTGAGCAACTGCTCGATGTGCATCAGCTCGGCGGTGCGGGTGACCCGCCGCTCGACCTCCGCCTGCGGCATCTTCTGCCATGCGCAGGCCGAAGGCGATGTTCTCGTAAGACGGTCAGGTGCGGGAAGACGGCGTAGTTCTGGAACACCATGGCGATGCCGCGGTCGCGCGGGGGCAGGTGGTCGACGCGGCGGTCGCCGATCCAGACCTCGCCCGTGGCTGGGGGTCTCCAGCCCGGCGATGATGCGCAGGAGCGTGGTCTTGCCGCAGCCGGAGGCGCCGAGCAGGACCATGAATTCCTGGTCCTCGATCGTCAGGTCGATGGACGTGCAGCGCGGTGAAGGCTGCCGAAGGTCTTGGCGACGTTCTTGATGCGGATCTCGGCCATGGTCAGGTCCCGTATGCACGTCACAGAGTCAACCGGTAGGTCTAACGCGATTGGCGATGCCCCACATGGCGAACAGGTACTTCCGGACCGCAAAGATGAAGATCAGCGCGGGCAGCACCAGCGCCGCGCCGCCGGCGAACTTCAGCGGCAAGCGGCGAGACGTCGAGCGATTGCAAGCAGGAAGGCGGTCAGCGTGCGGTTCTCGATGGTCAGCACCGCGGCGGCGAAGACCTCGTTCCAGGAGATGACGAAGGCGAAGACCGCCGAGGCGGCGATGCCCGGGCAGGGCCAGCGGCAGGATCACCTTGAGGAAGGCCTGCACGCGGGTGCAGCCCAGGGTCCAGGCGGCCTCTTCCAGCTCCAGCGGGATGCCGGAGAACAGCGAGAAGGTGATCAGCACCGCGAAGGGCAGCGCCAGCGTGGTGTGCACGAGCGCCAGGCCCAGGATCGTGTCGTCGAGGCCGGTGCGGATGAACATGACGGCCAGCGGCAGCGCCAGCAGCGGCAGCGGGAAGGCGCGGGTCATCATGACCAGGAAGCGGAACGCCTCCTTGCCGGGGAAGTCGAAGCGCGACAGCGCATAGCCCGCCGGCGCGCCGAACCGATGGAGAGGACCATCGTCACGCACGGCCACCTGGACCGAGTTCCACAGCGCCGCGAGTCACCCCGGGAAGCCCAGGAAGAACGATACCGATGCGAGATCGAACGACGGGCCAGAACCGCTTGGGAAAGCCCGTCACCTCCTCGGGCGACGACAGCGCGTTGACGAACAGGAGGTAGATCGGCAGCAGCACCCAGGCGCAGAGCAGGATGATGCAGGCGCGAAGACCCAGGACGCTGCGGCGGATCGGCGCTGGCCACGGCGCCGGGGGGCGGGGACTGTCGTGTCGGTCATATCCGCGCCCCCTTCGGGACATGCAGGAGCCGCAGGATCAGGAGGTGAAGGCGATGGATATGCCGAGGATCACCATGGCATAGGCCGCCGCCACGCCGCGGTCCTGCATCGTCGAACTGCCAGTGGTAGGTCTCGCCCATCAGCACCGGGCAACTGGGTGCCGCCCAGCGCCATGACTACGGCAAAGACCTCGAAGGCGAGGATGATCCGCAGGATCAGCGCGGTCTGCAGGCTGGGCCGCAGCATCGGCAGGGTAACGCGGGTGAAGCGCTGCCAGCGCGAGGCGCCGAAAACCTCCGCCGCTTCGCCGTATTCCTTGGGGATCAGGCCCATGCCGGCCACGAGGATCACCATCATGATCGCGGTGGCCCGCCAGATCTCGGCCAGCGCGATGGCGACGAAGATGATCACCGGACTTCTGGTAGCCCAGGAAGAGGATCGGCTGCTCGATCAGGCCGAAGGCCGACAGGAACGAGTTGAGGAACCCCGACTGCTCGAAGATCGTCAGCCAGATCAGCCCGGCGGCGAGGTCCGAGATGCCGAGCGGGATGGCGAAGATATAGAGGATCGTGCTGCGGCCGGTCTGCAGCCGGGTGACGATCGAAGCCATGGCCAGAGACATGACCAGCTGCACCGGAACGACGACGGCGGCGAGAAGCAGCGTGTTGCGGAAGGTGACGCCGAACTTCCAGTGCGAGACCATGCGCTGGTAGTTCTCGACCGTCCAGGCGCCGCCGCGCGTCAGCGATTCCACTGCGACCAGCACGAAGGGATAGAGAAAGAACACGCAGAGAAAGAGCGTCGCCGGGAGCAGCAAGAGATAGGGCAGCGCGCGGGGCATTGGGGTGCCTCCGTGGATTGACGGGCGCGCGGCTCACCGCGCGCCCGGATATTCCCGGCTCAGTTCACCGGGCAGGGACCTTCCGAAGGCGCGTCGGGCGCCCAGCAGGGGGCGCCGGCCTCCTCGATGATCTGCGCGAGGGCCGCGCCCTGCTCGTCGAGCACGGCACGGATGTCCTGGCCCGCCAGCACGATCCGCTCGAAGGTGTCGATGTAGACCTGGTTGAACTGTCCGCCGAGGTCGCCGAGCCCGACCGGCAGGAGCGCGGGCAGCGCGTCCGGTGCCCCGGCCATCGCGGCGATCGCCGCGCCCGAGGCGATCACCGAAGCGGGCATGTCATCGGGAAGCGTCACGTCGACCACCGGGAAGAAGTTGGTGGCGCGCAGCGTCGCGACCTGGGTATCGGGCTGCAGCATGTAGGCGATCAGCGCTTTCGACGCATCCATGTCGGGTGCTGTCGTCGGGATCGCCATGCCGGCGACCACCGGCATGAAGGCGCGGCCCGCCGGGCCCGCCGGGGCGGGAAAGGCCACGAAGTCGTCGGGGCGCTGGTTGAAGGCCTCGGCGAGGCGCGCGGTGTGGTCGAAGGCGACCCAGACCTCCTCGGTGATCAGCTGCTCCTGCATGAACCCGAAGTTGGTCGAGGCCGGGCTCGTGTACTGCCATAGCGTGCGGAACGCCTCCCAGGCCTGCACCGCTTCGTCGGAGCGGAACTCGGTCACCATCGAGCCGGTATAGGCGGGCAGGAGGTAGCCCTGGAAGAACCGGTGCTTCAGCCCCTGCGGCCCGGCAGGGAAGCCGAACTTCGGCCCACCCGTCGCCTCGGCGAGATCGCCCATCCACTGGATCAGCTGGTCATAGGTCAGCGCGTTGATGTCGGCGCCCTCGGGCAGGTGCTCCAGCGCCTTCTTGTTGGCCGCCATGATGTAGGTCGCCTGCATCCAGGGGATGTAGAGCTGCCCGTCGGTGCCGAGCTTGCCAAGCTCCATCAGCGCGGGGATCACCGCCGATGCGTCGATGTCCGAGGCATCGGCGAGCGTGTCGGCCACGCCGGCGAAGTCGCCGTGCAGCGCGCCCAGCACCGCGATCGTGCCCGAGCCGGCCTGCGACTTAGCCTGCAGCCGGGTGATCCAGGGGCCGGGGTCCGAGGCCTGGTAGTCGACGCCGCCGGGAAAGCCCGCCAGCACCTGCTCGCGCATGGCCTGCGTCTCCTCGATGGGGTTCGCCTGGGTGGACCAGAACAGCGCCTGCGCGGAGGCAGGTGTCGCAGCGGCCGCTACGGCGGCGGCGAGGGCGCTGCCCAGAAGGTGGGTTCGGATGGTTCGCATGCTGGTTCTCCCTGGGTCTGTTGCTCTCCGGCCACCCGTTCATCGGGCCGGCATGTGGTCGTAGCGGTCGCCGGCCGCGCCCGCGAACGGCCGCCGCGCCCGGGCGGGCGCGCGGCGGCTGGCGAATTGGCGTTTCGGAGTCTTGTCGCTTGCCGACACGTCTCCCCCCGTCAGGGGTGCAAGCCTAGCGCCGTTTCCGGCAGGACCAAACAGTTTTGTGCAGGAGGTTGCCCGGCAGCGGGTTCCGCCGGGAGGGGCCGTGGCCTCAGGGCATGGCCAGCGTGGTGGTCCGCCCGCCGCTCGCGATCTGCACCGAGTTGGCGCTGATGCCGGCGATGCGTGCGCTCCCCAGCGCGTCACCGGCCCTCACCCGCTTCATCTGGCCGTTCGGCAGCCGCACCATGGCATAGCGGTCGCGCTCGGGGCCGAAGACGCCGATCAGCGCCAGCGACCGGCGCGAGATGTCGGCGCTCTCGGTCGCTGCCGCGGCGGCGGTGGCGCTGGTGGTGGCGTTGCTGTTGGCCGGGCGCTCCGCGGCGGCGGCGCGCCGCGGCTCCTGCCGGGCGGGCTGGGCCGCGGCCCTTGCCTGGGTCCGGGTCTGGGGTTGAGCCTGGGTCCGCGCCTGGGTCCGGGTCTGCGCCGCGGGGGCTGCCTGCCGGGCCGGGACGGTCACGACGCGTTGCGGCGCCTGGCGCGCGGGCTGCACCGCGGCGACCCGCTGCCGCTGGGGCTGGGCGGCTGGCCTTGTGGCGGTGCGCTGCGGCGCCTGGGCGGCCGGCCGCGCAATGGCGGCGGCGGGCCGCGCAACCGTCGGGGCTGCAGCTTGGCGGGTGGGTTGGCGGGTGGGCTGGCGCGCCACGGCAGGGGCGGGCGTGGCGCGGCGCGGCTCGGGGCGGCTGACGCTCGCTACGGCGGCGGCGAGGCTCGAGCCGGCATCCTGGACAACCCCGTCCGGCAGGCCAAGGGAGGCGACCACGACCGCGGCGCCGACCGCCTGCGCCACCTGCTCGGTGCCCGCGTCGCGCGGGCGCGGCGGGGGCGCAGCTACGGCTGCCAGTCCGGGTGCAGCCGCTGGCGGGGTTGCGACGGGCGGAGTTGAGTTGGGTGCCGGGGCCTCGACGACCGCCGCCGCGCGCACTTCGGGTGCGGGGACGGCCACGGCAGCAACCGGGCGGCGCTGGGGCCGCGGCGCGGTAGTGACCGGCTGGAGGGCGGCAGGTGCCGGTGCGGCGGCGGCCTCTTCGGCGACTTCGGCGGCCGGTTCCGCAGCGACGGGCGTGGCGACGGGCGTGGCGACGGGTTCGGCAACCGGCACTGCGACCGGCGCCGCAGCCGGCGCAACGGCGGCGGACCGGAACAGCGGCAGCGACGTGAGCGTTTCGGCAATGCGGGCACGGGCGATGCTCAGCTCCGAGAGCCGCAACACGCTGTCGGCCTTGGGTACCGGCGGAAGCCCGGCCACCGGCATGTTGCGCGAGGCCATGGTGACCGGCGGCTGAAACGACAGCCCGGCACTGGTGGCGGGCAGGCGCGGCGCGCCGGGGGCGCCGCCCGGAGCGGCCGGCTCCCGCTCGGGAACGTCCGCGACCCGGACCAGATCGGCGGGCCGCGCACGGGGCGTCAGTTCAGCGACGACGGGCGCTTGCGGTTCGGCGGCCTCTGTGGCGGCCACGGGCATCGGGCCGACGAGACCTGCCTCGGGCGGCACCGCATCGGGGCGCAGCAGGAAGGCGAACAGGGCCGCGGCGGCCACCAGCCCGCCGGCGACGGGCAGCGCGGGCCGCAGCGCCTCGTGCAGAGGCTGGGCGTCGAAGCGCGGCGCCTCGGCGAAACCCTCGAAATCCCCGGCGCCGGTGATCCGTGCCGGGCGCAATCCGGCGCGGGCCAGGAAGCCGCGGGTCTCGGCCAGCGTCTCGCGCCGGACCGCCGCCGCCGCGTGGGTGCCGTCGCGGCCGATGCGGCCGAGGCGGACTGCCAGCGCCGCCGCAGGCAGGCCCATCGCCTCGGCGGCACGGCTGCGTGCCGTGCGGCCGCGGTTGTGGAGCCGCGTGCCGTCGAGTGCCAGACGGCCACGCCAGACCTCGCCCTCGGGGAGGACCACCGTCAGCCGCGCGCCCGCGGCCAGGATTTCGGTACTGAGCCTTCGCAGATCAGCGAGCAGCGTCGACGAGCCGCACTCGAAGATCTGCGCCTGCGCACCGGGTCGCGTGACCGTAATATGCGGATAATCAAGGGCCAGCCGGTACTCCGGCCTGCCGAAAGACGTCCTGCTCATTGCCTGCCTCGATCGTTGTCGAGTGTTGCCTCAAGGAAAGCCTAGCGCAAACCAGGCGGCAATGCCAGCCTCGTGACGCAGGTCACGGAACTTTTCATTGCCGTGCCCGCAAGTTGGCGGCAGATCTTGCGCTCAACCGAGCGAGGAGACTTCCCATGCGCCTGATCCAGCCCACCGCATTGGCCGCCGCGCTGGCCGCGGCGCTTGCAATCCTGCCCGCCGCGGCGCAGGAGCCCGGCCCGCCGGCCCGGACCGTAAGCGTCACCGGTGCGGCCGAGGTCGAGGCGGTTCCCGACCTCGCCACGGTCAGTGCCGGCGTCGACACCCAGGCCGAGACCGCCGCGGCCGCGCTGTCGGCCAATTCCGCGACCATGACCGATGTGTTCGCCGCACTGGAGTCCTCGGGGATCGAGCGGCGCGACATGCAGACCAGCAACCTGTCGCTGGGGGCGGTCTGGGAGCCCTACCGCGACGGCCAGCAGCCGCCGCGGGTGATCGGCTACCAGGCGAGCAACATGGTCACCGTGCGCGTGCGCGACATCACCAGGGTGGGCGCGGTGATCGACGCGGTGGCAACGGCGGGGGCGAACCGGCTGAACGGCGTCTCGTTCGAGGTCGCCGATCCGCGCGCCGCGATCGACCGGGCCCGCGAGCAGGCGGTGGCCGATGCGCGCGCCCGCGCCGAGCTCTATGCCCGCGCCGCCGGGGTGACGCTCGGGCCGGTGCTGACGATCAGCGAGGCGCGGGAGCCAAGCCAGCCCTTCTTCGCCCGCGCCGACGCGATCGAGGCCGCCCCGCCGATCGCGGAAGGCACGGTGGCGCTCCGCGCCGAGGTCAACGTGGTCTTCGGGCTGGAGTAGCACCCGCACCCTTCCGGCTCGAGGCGCTGGCGGGAACTGGCGGCGCCAGCCGCGGGCGCAGAAACGCGGCGGCGCGGTCCAGCGCCTGGTCGGCCTCGGGCAGGCGGCCCTGGTAGATCTGCCAGACATGCGGAAGGCCGGGATCGAGCTCCAGCGTCACCGGCACGCCGCAGGCGTCGAGACGCGCCGCCATCGCGCGGGCGTCGTCGCGCAGGACCTCGGCGCGGCTCGCCTGGATCAGCACCGGCGGGGCGCCCGCCAGATCGCCAAGATGCGGCGAGGCGCGCGGGTCGCGGGGATCGGCGCCGGCAAGGTAGGTAGCACTGATCTCGGTGAAGCGGCGCACCGGGATCAGCACGTCGCGCCAGGCGAGGGTGCGCAGGCTCTGCCCGCCACCGGTCAGATCGACCCAGGGGCTGAAGGCGAGCGCCGCCGCCGGCATCGGCAACCCCGCGGCCAGCGCCATGTGCAGCAGCGCGAAGACCAGCCCGCCGCCGGCGCTGTCGCCACCGACGGCGATCCGGCCGGGCGGCGTCCCTTCGGCCAGCAGCCCGGCATAGGCCGCGAGCGCATCCTCGGGCGCCGCCGGAAACGGGTGCTCCGGCGCCAGCCGGTAGTCGGGCAGCACCGCGCCTGCGCCAAGGCGCCCCGCCAGCGCCGCCACCATCGCGGCGTGGGTGCGCGGCGAGCCGATGCAATAGGCGCCGCCGTGCAGCCAGAGGATCACCGGCGCCTCGGGCCCGGCGAGCAGGCGCAGGGCCGGCACACCGCCCGCTGGTGCCTCGGCGAAGCGCGCGCCGGGCGGCATCGGGAAGGCCTTGGCCTCCCGCTCCATGCGCGCCCGGCCGCGGACGAAGTCGGTCTCGCGCGCCAGATAGGGCCGCTCGACCAGGCGAAGATAGACGTTCAGCGCTGCGAGCTGCCAGCTCATCGCCGCCCGATCGCGGGACGTCTGCATAGCGACATTGAAATTACTGTTAAATAACAATAAGTTGACTGGCGTAACAACGTGTTACACCATTGGGCGGCGCTCATCCCGCCCGCCGTCGCTCGATGGCCTCCCAGATTTTCGCGGTGACGTTCACCCCGTCGAAACGCTCCAATTCCTGGATGCCGGTGGGTGAGGTCACGTTGATCTCGGTCAGCCAGTTGCCGATCACGTCGATGCCGACGAAGATCTGCCCCTTCTCGCGCAGGAGCGGCCCGATGCGCGCGCATATCTCGAGGTCGCGGTCGGTCAGCGCCACCTTCTGGGCTCGCCCGCCCACGTGCATGTTCGACCGCGTCTCGCCGGGTTGCGGCACGCGGTTGATGGCACCCACCGCCTCGCCGTCCACCAGGATCACCCGCTTGTCGCCGGCGGAGACGTCCGGCAGGAACTTCTGCGCGATCAGAGGCTCGCGGTTGATGCCGGCAAAGAGCTCGTAGAGCGCATTGAAGTTTCGGTCGTTGGGGTCGAGCCGGAACACCCCGGCACCGCCGTTGCCGTAGAGCGGCTTGAGGATGATGTCGCCGTGCCGCGACTTGAATGCCCTCAGCGTCGCCAGGTCGCGGGCGATGGTGGTGGGCGGCGTCAGGTCCGCGAAGTTCAGGACCAGCAGCTTCTCGGGAAAATTGCGCACCCAGAACGGATCGTTCACCACCAGGGTGCCTGGGTGGATCCGGTCGAGGATATGCGTCGTCGTGATGTAGCCCATGTCGAAGGGCGGATCCTGCCGCAGCCAGACCACGTCCCAGTCGGCGAGATCGATCTCCTGCTCCGGGCCGAGGATGAAGTGGTCGCCCTTCACCCGGCGCACCTCCACCGGCCAGCCCCGCGCCACCACCCGCCCCTCGTCGAGGGCGAGCCGGTCGGGGGTGTAATAGAATAATCGGTGCCCGCGTGCCTGCGCCTCCTCCATGATGCGGAAGGTCGAATCCGCGGCGATGCTGATGCGCTCGATCGGATCCATCTGGACGGCAACGTTCAGGGTCATGTTCTACTCTGCGGCGATCAGATGCGATGATCGCATAGCGGGCATTGTCAGCACGGCGTACCTGCGGCCGTCGTCGCTCACGTAGGGGTCTCCCAGCTGGTCCGCGGCAAAGCCCAGCCGCCGGAGCGCCTGCACCAGCGGCGGGCGCGTCAGCCCGACCAGCTCGTTGCCGCCGAAGCGGTTCGCAATGTCGACCAGGCCCTCGAAGATCAGCGACAGGCACTCCGATCGCTCGAAGCGGTTGGTGACATCGTTGGAGATCACCAGCCGGCTGCTCTCCCAGACCTCGTCGCTGACAATGTCACGCGGCATGACCTCGGCCGGGATCTTTTCGAGGTAGCCATGCAGGGCATCCCGCAGCATATAGGTGTGCTTGCCCCACGCCGCCGTCGTCGGCATGGATCGCGCGCCACCAATGACCTTCCCCTTGCGAAGCACCAGGGAATAATGGGCGCACGGATTGTCGTACTGGTCCATTTCCACGTCATCGTTGTGCGGGATGTCCCAGCCAAGGTCGTCAACGAAGAAGGTCTTACGCAGCCGCAGATACTCGTGAAAGGCGGTCCCGTGGCGGTGCTGACCAAGGAACTCAAAGGCAATGTTATGCATGACTCACCCTCCTAGGTGGAGAGTGTAGGTAATCTTGTATCGACCGGTTTGTTAATGCCCGATATGCGATTGCCCGAAAGTTAGCCGCGAGCGGCCCTTCGCAAATGGTGCCGGCAGGAGTGGTTAGATAATCCCGAACATCGTGGCTCGCGCCGCAGCCTGCGAGCCGGTCTTTGCATTCAACTTGAGCCTGGCGTTCTTCAATCTCTGCTTAATGGCGCTCTCGGAAATCCCGAGAAGGCATGCAATTTCTTTCATCAGCATGCCGTTTTTCACCAGGCTGAGCGTCTCCAGCTCCGCAGCGGTCAGATTTTTTGGCCGCGCATACGCTCTGTGCACTGAAACCAGCAAGTCCCGCAGCGAGGCGATCTCCTCGGTGCGATACTCGCGATCGGATCGCGCGAACAGGCCGAAGCTGCGCTGGCCGTCGTCCTCCGCCTCGATGCAGCTCGCCACGGCGCCGAAGTCCAGCCCGTAGTTCTTGGCCAGCTCCAGCACACCCTGGGTGTCGCTCAGACCCAGCTCGCTCCACCGTGTCACGCCGTTGTTCCGATACGCCCATGAAATGAGCGGATCGTGAACCATGAGGCCGCTCACCGTGTACTCGCGGACCCAATCGACGGGCAGGTGGTTGTGCTCGACCATCGGCAGCGCAAAGCCGAACTCGAATCGCGATGTAAAATCCGGCCGGAGCGAGGGGCCTGAACTGGGAGGGATCAATCAAGCTATTCATTCTGCTACAGCTTCCAGGCCTCAAACAACGGACTTTCGTCGCCGCACCGAACCAACTAGTGTCCCTGCACGGCCATCCCTCGGCGAGACTAAGATGGTTCCGGCGATCGCGCAACCATATAGCGAACTGAGAAGTTAAATGACCAACAGGGCGAGCATCGCTGCCTTGCTCCATGAGCTCGATGAACGCTCGCCCGCCGGTTTTGCAATCGCACTCCACATCACGTTCACGACCCCGAGATACATGTTCCAGACCTACGCAAAGCGCTGGCTCGACCACTACAACTCCATGGGGCTTATCCGCGACGACCCGGTGGTGCGTTGGGGGATGCAAAATGTCGGCCGCATCCGGTGGGTCGATCTTGAGGCGATGGACGAACTGGGCGTCATGGAGCAAGCCAAGAACTTCGGGCTGATGAACGGCGCCGCTCTCGCCTTCGTCATTGCCGGATCGCGCAGCATCGGGGGTTTCGCGCGCGCCGACCGAGACTACGACGAGGCCGAAATGCTGGAACTCGAAGACCTGCTTACTCAGCTCCATCACGCAACGTTCGGTCTGAGCGAGCTCAGCGCGAGCGACCGGCGGGCGCTGACGGACCTGTCGATCAAGCTTACCCACTGAGCCGGCGCTATCGTTGCAACCGGCCCTGCTGGAAGGATCGTCCCCGCAAAGCGTTCACGCCCCGCCTTACGCCGGGGCAGGCATTGACTTTGTGGCCGGGACTACAAAGTGATGCCCTGCTGGGGTGCGGGTGGCCGGTCGGGGTCCGAGGGGGCTCTCCGGGTGACGGTTGAGCGACGGTTGGGAGACCGGCAACGATGATATGGCGCCTGCTGACGGCCATTGTGCTGCTCGTGGTGGTGGTCGGCGGCATCGTCGGCTTCAACATGTTCCGCGACCAGGCGATCGAAGGTTTTTTCGCCAGCATGCAGCCGCCGCCGGTCACCGTGTCGGTGGTCGAGGCGCAGGCCACCACCTGGCAGCCGGGCATCGAGGCGATCGGAACTGCCAACGCAGCCCAGGGCGTCGAGCTCGGGATCGAGGCCGGCGGCATCGTGCGCGAGATCCTGTTCAGCGCCAACGATCGGGTGCAGGCCGGCCAGCGGCTGTTGCAGATCGATGACCGCGTCGAGCAGGCCGATCTCGCCGCCGCACAGGCCCAGCTGGAACTCGGCGAGGCTACCCTGGAGCGCTACGAGGGTCTGCGCGCGCGGGGCGTGGTGCCCACCGCCGATCTGGACGTGGCGATCGCTGATGCGGCGAACGCCCGCGCGCAGCTGCTGGGGGTCAGTGCGGTGCTCTCGCAGAAGGCGCTGGAGGCGCCCTTCGCCGGTGTCGTCGGCATCCCGCAGATCGAGGTCGGCGCCTATGTCACGCCGGGCACGGTCTATGCGACGCTGCAGGATCTCGACACGATGCGGGTCGACTTCTCGATCCCCGAGCAGCAGATCCGCCAGATCTCCATCGGCCTGCCGGTCACCGTCTTCTCGGAGGTCGGCGGCACCGAGCTTTCCGGGCATATCGTCGCCGTGGAGCCGCGGATCGACCCGAACTCGCGGCTCGTCACGCTGCGGGCCGAGGTCGAGAACTCCGTAGGCGAGCTTAACCCCGGCCAGTTCCTGCGCGTCCGGGTGGAGCTTCCCGAGGAGCAGGGCGTGATCGTCCTCCCGCAGACGGTGCTCAGTTCAAACCTCTACGGAGATTCCGTCTACATCGTGCGCAGCCAGGGCGAGGGTGAGGCCCGCGTGCAGACCGTCGAGCAGGTCTTCGTCGACGCCGGCCGGCGGGCGCGCGGGCTGGTCGAGATCCGCGAGGGCGTCTCGCCGGGCGACCAGGTGGTCTCAGCCGGGCAGAACCGGCTTTCGAGCGGGGCGAAGGTGGTGATCGACAACAGCGTGCAGCCCACGACCGCCGCGGCGCCTGCAACCGCAGTCCTGCAATAGGGCGCCGCAGCGATGCATTTCAGCGAGATCTTCATCCGCCGGCCGGTGCTCTCGACCGTGCTCGGCGCCTTCATCCTGCTCTTGGGCGCCTACGGCATCCTCAACCTGCCGGTTCGCCAGTACCCCGAGGTCGAGGAGACGGTGGTCACCATCACCACCGTCTATCCCGGCGCGCCGCCCGACCTGATCCAGGGCTTCATCACCGCGCCGATCGCGGCGGCGGTGGCGACGACCGAGAACATCGACTACGTCAGCTCGACCAGCCGGCCCTCGGCCAGCGTGGTCAGCGTGAACATGCGGCTCGGTGCGGACCCCGACGTGGCGCTGACCGAGGTTCTGTCCAAGGTCCAGCAGGTGCGTGGCCGCCTGCCGGCGGAGGCCGACGACCCCATCATCGTCAAGGGCACCGGGTTCGACTTCGCGCTGATGTATCTCGCGGCGCTGAACCCGAACATGACCCAGGAGCAACTCACCGAATACCTCGACCGCGTGGTGCGGCCGCGCATGTCGACCATCCCCGGCGTGGCCGAGATCGAGATCATCGGCGGCGGCGAACTACGCCATGCGGGTATGGATCGACCCGCTGCAGCTGGCGGCGCGCGGGGTGACAGCCTCGGAGGTGCATGGGAGCGATCCGCGCCTCGAACTTCCTCTCGGCACCAGGCAAGACCGAGAACGAGTTCGTCGCCTACTCCATCACCATGCAGATCGACCCTGCAGACGCCCGAGGCCTTCGGGGCGCTGCCGCTCAAGGCCGAGGGCGACGCGGTCGTGCGCCTGCGCGACGTTGCGACGATCGAGCTCGCCTCCGAGGACCAGGACGCCATCGTCACCTTCAACGGCCAGCCCGGCACCTTCATCGGCGTCTTCCCCACGCCGGCGGCGAACCCGCTCGATACCGCCGACGCGGTGATCGCCGAACTGCCGGCGATCAACGCCACCCTGCCTGCGGGCATGACCCTCGAGCTCGTCTACGATTCGCACCGAGACGATCAGCGCCTCGATCGAGGAGGTGTTCAAGACCATCGCCGAGGCGGTGGCGATCGTCGTCATCGTGATCCTGCTGTTCCTCGGCTCGTTCCGGTCCGTGCTGATGCCGATCGTCACCATCCCGCTGTCGCTGATCGGCGTCTGCGGCCTGCTGATCGCGGCCGGCTTCTCGCTCAACCTGCTGACGCTGCTGGCCATGGTGCTGGCGATCGGCCTCGTCGTCGACGACGCGATCGTGGTGGTGGAGAACATCCACCGCCACATCGAGGAGGGCCTGACCCCGATGGACGCCGCCATCACCGGCATGAAGGAGATCACCGGCCCGGTGATCGCCATGACGCTGACGCTGGCCGCGGTGCTCGCCCCGCTCGCCTTCACCGGCGGGCTGACCGGCGCGCTCTTCCGGAGTTCGCCTTCACCCTCGCCGGCGCCGTCATCATCTCCGGCGTCGTCGGCGCTGACCATCACGCCCGATGATGTCGGCGCGCCTGCTCAGGGCCGGCCAAGCCGGGCGGTTCCAGCGCTTCGTGGACCGCAGCTTCGACGCGGGTCGCCAACTGGTACGAGCGACGGGTGTCGAGCTCGCTCGACTACCGGCCGGTGACGATGCTGGTGGTGCTGGCGCTGATCGGCACTACCGGGTTCATGTTCACCAAGACCACCACCGAGCTGGCCCCCGAGGAGGACCAGGGCGCGCTCTTCGCCGTCGTCAACGGCACCGCGCTACGCCACCACGGAGTATACCAGCCTCTACACCGACCAGATTCTCGACGCTGACCGACGACATCCCCGAGGTCGACGCACCGAGTTCTCCGATCGTCGGCTTCGGCGGGCAGGCCAACTCCGGCGTTCTACATCTGGGTGCTGGCAGGACTGGGCCGACCGCGAGCGCGCCGCAGGCCCCAATCCAGCAGGACATCCAGGGCCGGCTCGGCCAGGTCGCCGGCGTCGAGGCCTTCGTCTTCGCGCCGCCGACGCTGCCCGGCGCCGGCGGCGGCCTGCCGATCTCGGTGGTGATCCAGTCGATCCACGACGCGGAGCGGGTGTTCGAGATCGCCGAGGAGGTGAAGAACAAGGCCCAGGCCTCGGGGCGCTTCATCGTGGTGCAGAACTCGCTTTCCTTCGACGCACCGCAGGTCACCGTGACCATCGACCGCGATCGCGCGGCCAGTCTCAACGTCCCGGTCAGCGAGATCGGTGCGACGCTCGGCCTTCTGGTCGGGGGCGGCTCGGTCGGGCAGTTCGATATCGACGCGAACAGCTACGACATCATCACCCAGGTGCCGCGCGAGTGGCGCTCCAACCCCGAGACGGCTGGGCACGTTCTTCGTCCGGGCGGCCACCGGCGAGATGGTGCCGCTGACTTCGGTCGTCAGTATCGCCACCAACACCTCCGCCGCGGCGATCGAGCAGTTCAACCAGCTCAATTCCGCGACCATCTCGGCGCTGCCGCTGCCCGGCGTCTCGACCGGCGACGGCCTCGCCGTGATCCAGCAGGTGCATCGGAGACCCTGCCCGAGGGCTTCTTCATCGACTATTCCGGCCAGTCGCGGCTGGAGGTGGCGCAGGGCAACACCATCCTGATCGCCTTCGCCGCGGCCCTCGTGGTGATCTACCTCGTGCTCGCCGCCCAGTTCGAGAGCTTCCGCGACCCTTTCATCATCCTGATGTCGGTGCCGCTGTCGATCTTCGGCGCCATCGTGCCGCTGAACATCGGGCTCGGCACGCTCAACATCTACACCCAGGTCGGGCTCATCACGCTGATCGGCCTGATCTCGAAGCACGGCATCCTGCTGGTGGAATTCGCCAACCAGCAGCGCGAGCAGCCACGGGCTCAGCGAGGCGTGCGGCCATCGTCGCTGCCGCCAAGGTCCGCCTTCGGCCGATCCTGATGACCACCGCCGCCATGGCGCTGGCGGTGGTGCCGCTGATCATCGCCGAGGGCGCGGGTGCCGCCGCGCGCTATTCCATGGGTCTGGTGATCTTCACCGGGCTGATCGTCGGCACGGTCTTCACGCTCTTCGTGGTGCCGATGTTCTACACCCTGATCTCGCGCCCGGATTACGCACGCGACCCCGCCGGAGAGGCTTCGCCAGCGCCCGCCTAGAGCAGCGTCCCCTGATCTGGCCCCGGATCGTCTCGTCGCCTGCCACCCGCCCTGCGCTCCGGCCGCACCCGCAGCCGGCCGTCGGCGAACTGCACCTCCAGCACCGCAGCCCGCGCGGCCGCCTCGGCCCGGGTCAGAACCTGCCCGCCGCCGTCGCGCACGATCGCATAGCCGCGCGCCAGCACCTCGTTCGGCCCCAGCGTCGCCAGCGTGCGCGTGAGCTCGCCGAGCTTCGCCCGCCGGTCGCGGGTCAGGGCGCGTCCTGCCCGCTCCAGCCGCTCGCTCCGCGCCGCCAGCCGCTCGCCGAGCTGTGCGACCAGCCGCAGCCGCGCCCCCAGCGCCAGCCCCGCCTCGGTGCGCGCCAGCCGCCGCCGCCGCTCGGCATTCCCGAGCGCCAGTAGCGCCGGCGAGAAGCGCCCCGCCGGCCCCTGGGTCAGCTTCAGCCGCCGGTCGCGCGCCGCGAAGGTCAGCGCCCGCGGCAGCCGCGCCGCCACCGCGTCCAGCCGCTGCGCCCGCTCCGCCAGCAGCGCCTCGGGCCGCGGCAGCGCCCGGGCCAGAATCCCGCAGCCGCTGGCCCCTCTGGGCGATCCCCCGCGCCAGCGCGGCCCGCCGCCGCTCCTCCAGCGCCGCCACCGTCGCCAGAAGGTCGAGGCGCACCGGCACCGCCAGCTCGGCGGCGGCGGTCGGCGTCGGCGCCCGCAGGTCGGCGGCGAAGTCGATCAGCGTGGTGTCGGTCTCGTGCCCCACCGCCGAGATCACCGGGATGGCGCTCTCGGCCACCGCGCGCACCACGATCTCCTCGTTGAACCCCCAGAGGTCCTCGAGGCTGCCGCCGCCCCGCGCCACGATCAGTAGGTCCGGTCGCGGCACCGGCCCGCCCGCCTGCAGCGCGTTGAACCCGCGAATGGCGGCCGCCACCTCCGGCGCGCAGCGCTCGCCCTGCACTGTCACCGGCCAGATGAGCACCCGCCGGGGAAACCGCTCGCGCAGCCGGTGCAGGATGTCGCGGATCACCGCCCCCGAGGGCGAGGTCACCACGCCGATTACCTCCGGCAGGTAGGGCAGCCTGCGCTTGCGCCCCGCGTCGAACAGCCCCTCCGCCGCCAGCGCCTCCCGGCGCTTCTCCAGCATCGCCATCAGCGCGCCGACCCCGGCGGGGGCGATCTCCTCGATGATCATCTGGTACTTCGACGAGCCGGGGAAGGTCGTGAGCCGCCCGGTGGCCACCACCTCCATCCCGTCCTCGATCCGCACCGCCAGCCCGCGCGCGGTGCCCTTCCAGATCACCGCCGCCAGCACCGCGCGGTCGTCCTTGAGGTCGAGATAGAGGTGCCCGGAGGCCGGCCGCGACACCCGCCCGATCTCGCCGCGCACCCGAACCCGCCCGAACTCGCCCTCGATAACGCGCTTCACCGCGCCCGCGATCTCCGAGACACTGAACTCCGGCACGTTCGGCCCCGCCCGGTCGTCCTCGATCAGATCCATGCCCGCTCCCTTGCACTGCGCGACCCTAGCCCGCAGGCAGTGGCGTGGTCCAAGCACTTCTTGACGGTGGCGGTCGAATCCTTACCCAAGATCTGGTCCGGATCCGGCCGCGGGCCCGCCGCGCCCCCGGATCTGGTGTCCGGCCCTCGCCCACGCGCCCGAAATCCTAACAGAAGTTAACGAGTGGTGAACGAGCTGAGCACATTCCATTGTTTTCAATATGCTACGAATCTTCCCGAGCGCGAACAGGTGCTTCGATCGGCGCGCCAGGATCGCCAGCATCGCCCATTCCCACGGCGTCATCGGGCGGCTGGAGGACGGCACGGGCGGCCCCTTGGCATCGGGCGCGGCAGCGCCGCCGCACCACGGCCTCGCAGCCCGTGACGAGACCCGTTTCCTGCGCATTTGCCCCGGCACCACGCTCGCTTGCGCCCCACCCGCCGGCATCCTAGAACCCGGCCGCACCGAGGCCAATCCCGGGAGGGCTTCCCCTTGAACATCCTGATCCTCGGCGGCGGCGGGCGCGAGCATGCGCTGGCCTGGGCCTTCGCCCAGAACCCCCGCTGTGACCGCATCTGGTGCGCACCGGGCAATGCCGGAATCGCGGAGGAAGCCGACTGCGTCGCCCTCGACATCCTCGACGGCGACCGTGTGCTGGCCTTCGCTCGCGAGAACAAGATCGACTTCGTGATGATCGGCCCCGAGGCGCCGCTGGTCGAGGGCGTTGCCGATACGCTGCGCGCCGGCGGCATGCTCACCTTCGGGCCAAGCCGGGCGGCGGCGCGGCTGGAGGCGTCCAAGGCCTTCACCAAGGAGATCGCGGCGGCTTGCAGCGCCCCGACGGCAGCCAGCCAGACCTTTACCGACCCGGAGGCGGCGCGGGCCTACGTGGCGGTCGAGGGGGCGCCAATCGTGGTCAAGGCGGACGGGCTCGCGGCGGGCAAGGGGGTGACGGTGGCGGGGACCGTGGCCGAGGCGCAGGCAGCACTCGATGCGATCTTTGCGGAGGGGCCGGGCGCGCGGGTGGTCATCGAGGAGTTCATGGCGGGCGAGGAGGCAAGCCTCTTCGTGCTGGCGGACGGCGAGGCGCTGGTCTGCCTCGGCACGGCGCAGGACCACAAGCGGGCGTTCGACGGCGACCAGGGGCCGAACACGGGCGGCATGGGGGCGTATTCACCGGCGCCGATCATGACGGCCGAGATGACCGAGAAGGCGCTGGCGCGGATCGTTCGGCCCACGCTGGCGGAAATGGTCAGGCGGGGCACGCCGTTTCAGGGAGTGCTCTATGCCGGGCTGATGATCGAGGACGGGGCGCCGCGGCTGGTCGAGTACAACGTCCGTTTCGGCGACCCGGAGGTGCAGGCGATCGCCATTCGGCTCGGGGCGCAGCTACTGGATGCCTGCCTCGCCTGCGCGGAGGGGCGGCTGGCGGAGGCGCGGGTGAACTGGGCCGACGACCACGCCCTGACCGTGGTTGTCGCCGCCGGGGGCTATCCCGGCGACTATGGCCGCGGCGAGACGATCGGACTGCCGGAGATCGATGATCCGCGGGTGAAGATCTTTCATGCCGGCACGCGAATGGACGGGGAGCACCTGGTCTCGAACGGGGGCCGGGTCCTCAATGTCACCGCCCGTGGGGCCAGCCTGGCGGCCGCCCGCGAGCTCGCCTATGCGGCTGCGGCGGCGGTAGACTGGCCGGGCGGGTATTATCGCCGCGATATCGGATGGCGGGCGCTGGGGGGCTGACGCATTGCGGCGATCGGACATGGCGTAGGTGTAGATGCCTCGCGCTGTCCTTGTTCAGGCGGCCTTGATCTCGGCGAGGATCGCCCGCGCCGCGGCACGGGGGTCGGGGGCGGTCCAGATGGGGCGGGCGACGACGATGTAGTCGGCGCCGGCGCGCAGGGCCTCGGCGGGGGTGGAGATGCGCTTCTGGTCGCCGGCCGGGCTGCCGGCGGGGCGCACGCCGGGCGCGACGATGAGCCTGCCTTCGGCGACGCGCAGGGCACGTACTGCCGCGGCCTCGCGGGGCGAGACAATGACGCCGTCGGCGCCGGCCTCGAAAGCGCGGAAGGCGCGTTCGACCACCAGGTCGGACATGGCGCCGGGGACGATCATGGAGTCGTCGAGGTCCTCGCGGTCGAGCGAGGTCAGGACGGTCACAGCGAGAATTCTGGTCGGCGCGGTGCCGCGGCCGGCGACGGCGGCGCGCAACGACATGCGGGTCGCCCTGCACGGTGAGGAAGTCGGGGGCGAGGCGGTTGAGGCCGCGCACGGCCGCCTCCACGGTGGCGGAAATGTCGAAGAGCTTGAGGTCGAGGAATACGCGCTTGCCCTGCGCCTTGAGGCTGGCGGCGAGGTCGAGACCGCCAGCTGGCGAGCAGGCCGAGGCCGACCTTGTAGAAGGTGACGTCGGCGCCGAGCCGGTCGACGACGCCCTGGGCGGTGGCGGCGTCAGGCAGGTCGAGGCCAACGATCAGGCGGTTGTCCGGCATAGGGATCCTCCTAAGGTAGAGTGTGGATGCCTCGGCGGGGCTCGGGCGTCAAGCGGTGACGCGTCGATACGGCAGGCAATCGCCTGAATGCGCCCATTCCCCCGGCGGTCGGCTGCGCGCGCGTCGCACAAACTTGCAACCAACTGATATGAAACGATAAGTGGTTCGCACATTTATAGAGCGGTAACTTCTGTTCGGAATCGGGACATCCAGATTGTGCGCTACTACCACATCCAAGGGGGCAGGCCCGGAGGAGCGTCCCCCAAGGGGCCATATCTTGGGTAAGGATTCTGGCGCCTCGGCCTGCAATCCAACGCGTCGGGTGATACCAGACCTCCACGGCCTTGCTGCAGGTCGCCTGCCGCATCCCCCGGATCCATAGGCGATTGCCCTGCGTAGATACCATCCTGCGGCGAGACGCTTGCGCGATGCCGGGACGTGGCGGATGATCGGGACAGGGAGGGCCGTGCGGTGATCAGGTTCCGGTGGTCGGGCGAGGCGGACAGTGCGGCGCTGGCGGAGCTGCACCGGGACTCCTGGCGCTACACCTATGCCGGGGTCATCCCCGGCCTGACGCTGGAGCGCATGGTGGCGCGGCGGGGGCCGCAATGGTGGCACGGCATGCACGGCAGCGGCGGCGGGGCGCTGGTTCTGGACCTCGACGGGACGGTGGCGGGGTATGCGACTCTGGGGCCGAACCGGGTGCGGCGGCGGATGCAGGGGCGGCCGGGCGGCGAGATCTACGAGCTCTATCTGCGCCCCGAATGCCAGGGCGTGGGTCTTGGGCGGCGGCTGTTCGACGCTGCGCGCGCGCGGCTTGCCGGGGCGGGGCTGGCGGGCACCATCGTCTGGTCGCTGGCGGACAACGGGATCGGCTGCCGGTTTTATCGTGCCATGGGCGGCGCAGAGCTGGGCCGCTGCCGCGAGCGCCTGGGCGGGGTCGCCCTCGACAAGCTGGGTTTTGTCTGGACCTGAACGCGAATCACTTGCTGACGCGGCTGCCGGCGCGCGCTATGGTGCGTGTGGGGGATGATTCGGACAGGAGTCAGAAGCGCTTGCGCGGTGTTCTTCCCCTTTTCCTCGCTGCGGCCCTTGCCGCCTGCGGAGGACCGAAGTCCCAAGCCCCCGAAAGCCGGGCCGTGGCGTCCCCCGCACCGGTCTTCGGCGATCACAAGCCGCATGACTGGTCCGAGATCCGGCCCACGGACTATGCGGTGCACGGGATCGACGTGTCGAAGTGGCAGGGCGACATCGACTGGCACCAGGTGCGCGCCTCGGGCGTCTCCTTCGCCTTCATTAAGGCGACCGAGGGTGCCGATCATTCCGACGACCGCTTTGCCGAGTACTGGGCGGCGGCGCGGGCGGCCGGGGTGCCGCGCGGGGCCTATCACTTCTATTACTTCTGCCGCACCGCCCAGGAGCAGGTGCGCTGGTTCACCGCCAACGTCCCGCGGGAACGGGGGGCGCTGCCGCCGGTGCTTGACGTGGAATGGAACGCGACCTCGCGCACCTGCCGCACGCGGCCGGCTCCCGAGACGGTGCGCCGGGAGATGGGCATCTTCCTCGCCGAGGTGGGACGCCACTACGGCAAGCGGCCGGTGATCTATACGTCGGTGGATTTCTATCACGACAACGAGTTGTGGAAGGTGACGGGCCACCACTTCTGGCTGCGCTCGGTGGCGAACCATCCGTCGGCGATCTACCCGGGGCAGGACTGGGCCTTCTGGCAGTACACCGGTACGGGGGCGGTGCCCGGCATCAGGGGCCGCGCCGACATCAACGCCTTCGCCGGAAGCCCGGCGCAGTGGCGGCGCTGGCTGGCGGCCAACGCGTTGTAGAGCCGTTTGTCCGCGCGCGGACAAATGGCCATGAGATTGATTTCAAATCATAATCTCCAGCCCGTTAACCCGGCGGTAACCCGGTGGCAACCCGGGTTTGCGCGTCCGCGCCGGTGGCCGAGGCGCCGCCAGCGGCCGCCAATTCGATACCGCAGTTGATTGAGTTCAGAGACGGGCTGGACAGCCCGCCTCCATTCCGCACCGGGTCGCGGCCCCGGTCAGGCGGGCTGCCGGGTGCGCCAGCTGTCGGCGTAGGTCTCGCGGGCCTCGCGGGAGTAGGGGACTGGGGCGACCTTGACGCGGATCTCGGTCTGCTTGTGGCGCTCGACGGTGGTCTTGCGCGTGCCGCCGTTCTCCTCGCCCCAGACGAGGGTGAGGTCGTCGCCGACCTCGATGTCCGCATCGACGATGCCGAGCGACAGCATGCTGCGCTCGTTGTAGCTGTAGCCGGCGAACATCGAGAAGCCGACCGTCTTGCCGCCACTGGTGATGCGGTCGTAGCTCGACGAGGCGTAGTTCGACAGCGGCAGGTCGATGTACTTGTAGTTGTCGATCCCGGGCTCCAGCATCGAGCGCATGACGCGGGCCACGTCGTCGGCGTTCCAGGCGAAGGTGACCTTGCGGCGATGCGCCCTGCCCGCCATCTCCTCCAGCGCGTCGCGGCCGATGAAGTCGTGGTCGAACTTCACGAACGGGCCGTAGCCGAGCTCGTAGGGCGTGACGTAGTAGTCCTCGATGTTGTCGGAGACGAAGCTGCCGCCGATCGAGCCGGTCGCCTCGTAGCCGCTCGCCGGCAGCCACTCGCGGTAGGCCTTCAGCTCGTCGCCGGTGTAGACGGCCGGCAGCGGCGAGGGGATCCAGCCCGACTCGAGCGTGTTGGTCGCGTAGGCGCGCGAGCCGACCGGGCGGATGCCGATGCTCGTCGCCGGCCTCTACGATGGCGTCGCGGATCTCCTCGCCCTCGTCGTAGGGGCCCCAGATCTCGAGGCCGGGGGCGCCGGCCATGCCGTGGCGCAGCGCGCGGACCTTGCGGCCGGCGATGTTGATCGAGTCCATGTTGAAGAACTTGACCTCGGGGATCGGGCCGCCGTTCAGCTTCTCGATGATCGTCCAGGCGTTCGGGCCCTGGATCTGGAAGCGGTAGTGGCGGCGCGTCACCGGCTTGCCCATGGGGCGCGGCGGCGAGCGGTCGTCGCGGGCGACCTTGACGTCCTAGTCACCGGTCTCGGCGTGGTACTCCACCCAGTTGATCACCGGGGCGCGGCCGACGAGGTTGAACTGCGCCTCCTCCTGCGCGGAAGAGGATGCCGTCGCCGATGACGTGGCCCGAGGGGCCGCAGGCACGAACTGCTTGGCGCGGTTGACCGGGAAGTTCGCGAAGGTGTTGATGCCGAGATGGTTCAGCATGCGCATCGCGTCCGGCCCTTCGACGATGATGTCGACCATGTGGTGGGACTGGTCGAACAGCACGGCGGTCTCGCGCCAGGCGCGCTGCTCGTCGCGCCAGTTGGAGAACTCGGCCGGGCACGACCGGGTAGACATAGGCGCCGATCTGCGAGTTGCGCAGCAGGTCGACGGTGTTGCCGGACGCCTTCAGGACGTCCTCGAGACTTGTTCGCCATTGGCTGTTCCTCCCTGGAATGGATGTCAGTGCGTGAGGCAGGCGCCCGCGGCCCCGTTGCCGGCGCGGATGAGCGCGCGCCCGGGCACCAGCGCCAGGGCGCGTTCGCTGCGCAGCGCCAACCGCAGGTTGCGGGCGGCGACGCGGGCGTGCTCCTGCATGATCGCCTGGGCGCGCGCGCCCTCGCGGCGGGTGATCGCCTCGACGGTGCAGCGGTGCTGGTCCTGGGCGATGGCGAGCAGGCGGTGCGAATCGGGCAGAAGCGCCTGGGCGGCCACGAAGCCGCTGGGCGAGGCGAAGGGGAGCGCGCAGGAGCGCTCGATCTGGCGGGCGAGCGGGGGGCTGGCGGCGAGCCCCGCCAGCAGCGCGTGGAAGCGGGCGTTGAGGACGGTGTAGCGCGAGAAGCCGCGCTCGGTGCCGAGCGCCCCGGCGACCACCTGGTCAAGTTCGGCCAGGCAGGTCTCGATGGGGCGCAGCTCCTCGGGGGATGCGCCGCGTTCGGCGGCGAAGCGGGCGGCCAGGCCTTCGAGCGCGCCGCGGATCTCGATGGCGTCGAAGACCTCCTGCTCGGAGAAGGAGCGCACCGCGTAGCCGCCGGAGGGGATGGTCTCGACCAGGCCCTCGGCCTCGAGCCGTTGCAGGGCGGCGCGGATCGGGGTGCGGGAGATGCCGGTGCGCTCGACCACGGCCAGCTCGGAGATGCGCTCGCCGCCGGAAAGGGCGCCTTCGAGGATCAGCTCGCGGATCGCGAGGATTGCGCGCAGGGTCTGCGAGGGGCTACGCTCGCCACCGGACTCTACGCCCATCGCAAGGCTCCCGGCGGTCGCTTGCCTGCCACGCTTCACTCCCCGTTGCTCGTGTCCTTGGTATACATACCTCGGCAAGCGGGCAGGCAATGTCAATGGCTGGCGGCGAGGCGGCGGTAGGGAACGGAAGCGTTGCAGCGCTTGCCACAGAGGGTTTTCCGGGCGAGAAGGGCCAGGTGCGGGCGTGGCTCGGGGTGCCGGGCAACGAACCCGCCGGTGAGGGAGGTTGTACACAATGGGCGACGAATCGTCCCCCGGCGCGGCTGCGGCCGAGCCGTGTTTCGACGTGGCGCATCTGGGCCATGTGGAGCTCTTTACCGACAAGCCCGAGGAGAGCCTCGACTTCTTCGTCCGCGTCTACGGGATGACCGAGAGCGGGCGCGAGGGGGGGTCGGTCTATCTGCGGGGCTGGGACGACTACGAGTTCCATACGCTGAAGCTGACCGCAGCCGGATACGACCGGCATGGGTCATGTCGGGTACCGGGCAAGCTCCGCGGCGGCGCTGGCGCGGCGGGTGGCAGCGATCGAGGCGATGGGCTGCGGGATCGGCTGGGTCGAGGGTGACATGGGGCACGGGCGGGCGTACCGGTTCCGCAGCCCGGACGGGCATGTGTTCGAGATCTACTACGACACGCGGAAATACGTGGCGCCCGAGGGCGAGCGGCCGGCGTTGAAGAACATCGCCCAGCGGTATCACGGGCGCGGGGTGGCGGTCCGGCGGATCGATCATTTCAACCTGCTGGCCCGCGATGTGCGGGCGATGCGCGACTTCATCACGGGCGCGCTGGGCAGCCGGGTGACGGAGCAGATCCAGCTCGACAACGGGCGGCTGGGTGGCTGCTGGTTCACCGTCAACAACAAGAGCTACGACGTGGCGGTGACCGAGGACCATTCGGGCGCGTCGGGGCGGTTCCATCACCTGACCTATGCGGTCGATCAGCGCGATGACGTGCTGCGCGCCGCCGACATCTTCCTGGAGAACGGGGTCTTCATCGAGCAGGGGCCGCACAAGCACGCCATCCAGGGCACGTTCTTTCTCTATGTCTGGGAGCCGGCCGGCAACCGCATCGAGGTGGCGAATGCGGGTGCGCGCTTGATCCTGCAGCCGGACTGGGAGACGGTCACCTGGACCGAGACCGAACGCAAGAAGGGGCAGGCCTGGGGGCTCAAGACGATTGCGAGCTTCCACACCCACGGCACGCCCCCGGTGAAGGAGGACTGAGATGCCCGGACGCCGCGCGCTGGTGGTGAGCGCCCATGCCGCCGACTTCGTCTGGCGCTGCGGGGGCGCGATCGCGCTGCATCAGGCGCAGGGCGTGGAGGTGACCATCGTCTGCCTCTCCTACGGCGAGCGCGGCGAGAGCGCCAAGCTGTGGAAGGAGCCGGGGGTGACGCTGGACGCGGTGAAGGCCGCGCGGCGGGACGAGGCCGAGCGGGCGGCGGCGGTGCTGGGGGCGGCGGATATCCGGTTCTTCGACCTCGGGGACTATCCGCTGGAGGTGGACGAGGCGGCGAAGCTGCGGCTGGTGCAGGTGATCCGCGAGGTGCAGCCCGACTTCATGCTGACGCATTCGCTGGACGACCCCTACAACACCGACCATCCGCTGGCGGCGCGGGTGACGCTGGAATGCCGGATGATCGCGCAGGCCTGGGGGCATGAGCCCGGGCAGAAGGTGCTGGGGGCGCCGCAGCTCTACCTGTTCGAGCCGCACCAGACCGAGCAGTGCAACTGGAAGCCCGACACGATCCTCGACATCACGCCGGTCTGGGAGAAGAAGCGCGCGGCGATCGAGTGCATGGAGGGCCAGCAGCACCTCTGGGACTACTACACCAACGTCGCCGAGAACCGGGCCAACCAGTTCCGCCGCAACTCCGGCGGGCAGGCGGGCGGGCGCGCTGCGACGCATGCCGAGGCGTTCCAGTCGGTCTTTCCGCGCACGGTGGATGCGCTCTGATGGGGGGCGTGGTGGTGCGCGAGATCGCGCGCGTCGAGGCCGAGACCGTCGCCGGCCTTGCCGCGGCCGGCGTCGCCACGGTGCACGAGGCAAAGGGGCGCACGGGCCTGATGCGGCCCTGGATGCGGCCGATCTATGCGGGCGCGCGCATCGCCGGGCCGGCGGTGACGATCTCGGCGCCGCCGGGCGACAACTGGATGATCCACGTCGCCATCGAGCAGCTGCCGCGCCGGCGACATGCTGGTGGTCGCGCCGACCGCGCCCTGCGAGGACGGGCTATTTCGGCGACCTGCTGGCCTGCTCGCTCATGGCGCGCGGGGTGCGTCGGGCTGGTGATCGAGGCCGGCGTGCGCGACATGCGCGACCTGACGGCGATGGGCTTTCCGGTCTGGTCGCGGGCGGTCTCGGCGCAGGGCACGGTCAAGGAGACGCTCGGCTCGGTGAACGTCGACGTCGTCTGCGCCGGCGCGCTGGTGCGGCCCGGCGACGTGATCGTGGCCGACGACGACGGCGTCTGCGTGGTGCCCGCGCCGAGGCGGAGGCCGCACTTGCCGCGGCGCGCGCTCGCGAAGCGAAGGAGGCCGAGGTGCGCGCGCGCTCGCGGCCGGGGAGCTGGGCCTCGACATCTACGGGATGCGCGAGCGGCTGGCGGCCAAGGGGCTGAAGTATGTCTGAGGGCGTGCCCTGCATGTGGATGCGCGGGGGCACGTCGAAGGGCGGGTATTTTCTCGCGGACGACCTGCCGGCCGAGGTGGCGGCGCGCGACGCGCTGCTGCTGCGGGTCATGGGCTCGCCCGATCCGCGGCAGATCGACGGGATGGGCGGGGCCGATCCGCTGACCTCGAAGGTGGCGGTGGTGAGCCGCTCGGCGCGGCCAGGCGTCGACGTGGACTACCTGTTCCTGCAGGTCTTCGTCGACCGGGCCATCGTCACCGACGCGCAGAACTGCGGCAACATCCTGGCCGGCGTCGGCCCCTTCGCCATCGAGCGCGGGCTGGTGGCGGCGAAGGACGGGCGCACCGAGGTGCGCATCTTCATGGTCAACACCGGGCAGATGGCGGTGGCCACGGTGCAGACGCCCGGCGGGCGGGTGAACTATACGGGTTCGGCGCGGATCGACGGGGTCCCGGGGACGGCGGCGCCGGTGCCCGATAGTCTTCGAGGACACCGCCGGGTCGTCCTGCGGGGCGCTGTTGCCGACCGGGCAGTCGGTGGACGTGGTCGAGGGCGTCGAGGTCACGCTGATCGACAACGGCATGCCCTGCGTGGTGCTGCGCGCCGCCGATCTGGGCGTGGCGGGCGACGAGGCGCCGGAGGTGCTGGAGGCGAACGGCGGGCTGCGCAGTCGGCTGGAGGCGATCCGGCTGGCGGCCGGGCCGATGATGAACCTCGGCGACGTGGCCGCCATTTCGGTGCCGAAGATGACGATGGTCTCAGCGCCGCGGCAGGGCGGGGCGATCGCCACGCGGACCTTCATCCCGCATCGCTGCCACAGCTCGATCGGCGTCCTCGGGGCGGTCAGCGTCGCCACCGCCTGCCTGCTGCCGGAGGGACCGGCGGCAGGGCTGGCGGTGGTCCCGGAGGGGGTTGAAAAGACGCTGTCGATCGAGCATCCGACCGGCGAGATGTCGGTGGTCGCCAGCATGGACGGGGCCGAGGTGCGGCGGGTGGCGGTGCTGCGGACGGCCCGGAAGCTTTTCGACGGGGTGGTGTTCGCGTGAGGATCGCGTTCATCGGTTACGGCGAGGCGGCGCGCGCTTTCCGCGCCAGCCTGGCGGAGGCGGATATGGCGCTGGATTTCGCCTGCTACGACATCCTGTTCGAGAGCGAGGGGATGGACGGGCCGACGGCGCGGGCGGCGGGTGGTGCCGCGGCGGCGACGCCGGTGGATGCGGTTGCCGGGTCCGATTGGGTCGTCTCGGCGGTTACGGCGGCGTCGAGCCTCGAGGCGGCGGCTTCGGTGGCGGGCGGCCTCCGCGCCGGGCAGGTCTTCCTCGACATCAACTCGGTCTCGCCGGCGCGCAAGCAGGCGACGGCGGCGCTGACGGCGGCGCGCGGGGCGACCTATGTGGACATGGCGGTGATGTCGCCGGTGCATCCTCGTGGGCATCGCTCGCCGGTGCTGCTGTCGGGGAGGGTTCCGGCAGTGCTATTGGCCGAGTTCGACCGGCTGGGGTTCGCCTATGAGATCGTCGGCGAGGAGATCGGCGGGGCGGCAGCGGTGAAGCTGGCGCGCAGCGTCTTCGTGAAGGGGCTGGAGGCGATCACGGTCGAGGCCTTGCTGGCGGCGGAAGCGGCGGGTTGCCTGGAGCGAGTGGCGGGGTCGCTGGCGGGTTCGTTTCCGGGTCTCGGCTGGCCGGATTTTGCAGGCTACGAGTTCGAGCGCACCATGACCCATGGCAGGCGGCGCGCCGAGGAGATGCGCGAGAGTGCCGCGATGCTGGACGAGCTCGGCCTGGGCGGGGGGCTAGCGCGGGCGATTGCGGCAGTGCAGGACCGTATGGGCGCGTCGCCGGATGCGGCGCGCATCCAGGCGATGATCGAGCGCATGGGCGCGGGAAAGTAAGGGGGCTGCATGCCATCGACTGGGGTGGGGGACGCGCAGAAGGCGCGGGCGGCGGCGTGGTTCGAGACGCTGCGGGATCAGATTTGCGCGGCGTTCGAGGCGCTGGAGGATGCGCAGGACACGGGTCCTTTTGCCGGGCTGCCGGCGGGACGGTTCGAACGCAAACCCACGCGGCGCGCGGGTGCCGCTGGCGAGGACGGAGGTGGCGGGGTTATGGCCGCCATGCGCGAGGGGCGGGTGTTCGAGAAGGTGGGGGTGAATGTCTCCACGGTTCACGGGACGCTGGCGCCCCTGGCGCAGCGAAGCCTGACGGCGCGGCGGGAAATCCCGGGGCTAGGGGAGGATCCGCGGTTCTGGGCGAGCGGGATCAGCTTGGTCGCGCACATGCGCTCGCCGCTGACGCCGGCGGTGCACATGAACACGCGGATGTTCTGGACGCCGGGGGCGTGGTGGTTTGGCGGCGGCGCCGATCTCAACCCGATGATCGAGGACGAGGGGGATACCGCGTTCTTCCATGCGGCGCTGAAGGCGGCCTGCGACGCGCATGATCCGGGGTATTATCCGCGGTTCAAGGAATGGGCGGACGAGTATTTCATGATCCGCCACTGGAACGAGCCGCGGGGCGTGGGCGGCATCTTTTACGACGACCTCTGCACCGGCGACTGGGAGGCGGATTTCGCCTTCACCCAGGATGTGGGGCGGGCATTTCTCGGCGTGTTTCCGGCAATTACCGAGCGGCACATGCGCCGGGGATGGACCGAGGCGGAGCGGGAGATCCAGCTGGTGAAGCGGGGGCGGTACGCGGAGTTCAACCTCGTGTACGACCGCGGCACGAAGTTCGGGCTGGAGACGGGGCACAACCCGGAGGCGGTGCTGATGTCGCTGCCGCCGGTGGCGAAATGGCCGTGAGGCCGAAGTCGTCAGATTGATGATCGTGACCTGCTGGCCGGGCCATGCTAGCTTGCCCGCCGCGACTGTGCGTTGCGAGCGCCGGGTTGTGAGGGGCGTACGTGTCGTGGCGCTGCAAGCAGCGTGACCCCAGGATTCTTTCAAGGCGATAGAACAATGGATCTGCGTTACTGCCGAACTGTCGTTGTCGGCGGCGTCCTGCTTTTTGCAGGTGCCGCCATGGCCCAGTCCGATGCGGGCCAGACCGCGCGGGTGCAGGCCGCACTTGACGCCTGGCTGGCCGAGCGTGCCGAAATCGAGGGGGTAACGGGGATCGCCGCCTACGTCAGCCTCGGCGATCCCGGCCCGGCGATCGAGGCGTTTTCGGGCACAGTCGGCCATGGGGCCGACTCGCTGCCGGTGGACCAGAACACCCTCTTTGCCATGGGCAGCACCTCGAAGTCGTTTGCGGCGGCGGTGATCCTGAAGCTGGAGGCGGCGGGGCTGCTGACGCTCGACGACACGGTCGGCAAGTGGCTGCCGCAGTATGCGGCCTGGGGCGATGTCAGCATCCGCCGTCTGCTGAACATGACGAGCGGCATTCCGAACTATTCCGAGACCGAGTTCCTCTCGCGGGTCTGGGTGGAGGAGCCGACGCGCGACCTGACCGCCGAGGAGCTGGTGGCGGCGGTCTATCCGACCGGCACGAACGACCTGCCGGTTGTCGAGGGCTATCACTACTCGAACACCAACTACATTCTCGCCGGCATGATCGCGGCCGAGGCGGCGGGCAAGTCCTATACCGAACTGGTGCAGGAACTGGTCATCGAGGCGCATGGGCTGCATTCGACCTTCTTCAATCCGGGAACCTATCCGCCCGAGGTGGTCGCCAGGCTGGCGCATGGCTATTTCGAGAACTCAGCCTGCGCCGAGTACCAGCCCCCCGATTGCGAGGTGACCTGGAACCAGCCGCTGATCGGCCGCGACGTGCGCGCGGACAGCACCTCCTGGGCGCAGGCGGCCGGCGGCGCGATCTCGAATGCGCGCGACACGTCGCGGTGGATGAGAGCGATCTTCGGGGGACATGTGGTGCCGCCGGAACAGCAGGCCGAGTGGCTGCAGATGGTCTCGACCAGGACCGGCGAGCCGATCTCGGAGGTCAGCCCGGACCACCCGCAGGGTTTCGCGCTCGGTCTTATCCAGGGTCTGCTGCCCGGGGGTCCGGCCTGGTTCTATCAGGGGATGACGCTCGGCTTCCGGACGCTCTACGTCTGGTTCGAGGATGACGACATCCTGATCACGGTGCAGACCAACAGCCAGCCCGACGAAGACGCGAACAAGCTCAACGAGGTTGCGTCGGCGATCTACGAGGCGGTCAAGGCGCCGTAGCCAGCTACGCGCCCGGGACCCTCGCAGGGCGAGAGGGTCCCGGCTTGGAGTTGGTTTGAGGTGTCCCGGATCAAGGCCTGATCGCTCCTCAGAAGTGGTCGTCCGGCATGTGGCAGGAGATGCAGCGCCGGGTGGGTCCGGCGGGCCTGCCGGCGGCGTGTTCGGTTGCATGGCAGGTGCGGCAGAGGTCGTGGAACTGGGCCTCCAGCAGGGGCATGACCTCCGGGTCGGTGACGTGGCAGGTCATGCATGGTTTTTGCCGGCGTCCGTCCTGGAACTCGTGGTGGCAGGTGACGCAGTTGGACGTGACATGGTCCTCGTGCAGGAAGGTCATCGGCAGCACCGGCATCGTGCCGCCGAAGCGGGGCGCGCGCCGGATGCCGGGGTCGGCGCCGGGGAGGCCGTAGGCCACGATCGCTATCCCGGCAAGGAGGAGAGCCGCGACGAGCGCCTTCACGCGGGGGCGTTTCGCAGGAGCGCGAAGAGGCCAACCGCGGCAGTGGCGATCGCGAGGTATGCCGCTGCCGGGGCCGGTCGGGGCAGCGATCGGAGCCTGGTCCGGTTGGGGCGGCCGAAGCAGGTCGCGAGGGCCAGCAGGGTGAGGAGCAGGGCCTGCAGCCAGCCAGAAAGGTAGAAGCCGGTCATGAGGACGTGCAGGACCGAGGCGGCCACGGTCGCGACGGCGAGCCAGCGGTGGGCGGTGCGGAAACTGCCATAGCGCGGATGGACGCGGGTCCGGTCGGGCATCCGCGCCAGCAGGGTGAGGAGTGCCAGCATGAGGAGCCCGGCGAGGCCGAGCCACATGTGGGCCGGGGCGCCCGAGGCGAGGTAGACCCGCATCACCGGGTCGCCGAGCAGGAACCAGAAGGCGTGGCCGGTGGCGATGGCGAGCACCGCGTAGCCCAGCCATTCGTGCGCGCCGATGTCGCGCGGTCGTCTGCCGGGGATCGACTGGAAGAGGAGCCCGGCGAGGGCGAGGAAACCAAGCCCGTTGCCCAGATCCCAGTACCAGCCGGCCCCGAGGGTGGGCGTCGCGAGGAAGGTGATCGCGAAGACCAGGGCCAGGATGATTGCAGGGACGGCCAGGGGGGTTCCCCTTGCGCGAGGGTCGGATGCCAGCGTCGCCGAGACGCCGCTGGCATGTCAATCGCCCTGATGCGCGCCGACGTCCGGGACCGGCATTGCGCCGGGCATGGGTCGCCTATCCCCGTCAGCGCGGGCGTGCGCTCAGGTGTTGTAGAAGAACTCCTCGCGGATAATCTTGCCCGCCGGGTTGACGGTGTAGACCGCCACTTCCTTCATCTTGTTGCGCTGGCCGCTGGCGCGGTCGGTGCTGTCGAACTCGAAGATCACTGCGAAGCGGTCGTCGCCGTGGGGGTACGGGCCGTCGGTGCTGGCGGAGTGGACCTCCATGGCGCTGTCCCACCAGTCGTGCTTGCCCTCGATGCCCTTGAGCCCATGGGTCTCGGCGCTGCCGCTGCCCGGCATGGCGGCCGCCTCGACGGAAACGGCATCGGGGTCATAGAGTTCTGCAAGCCCCTGCCGCTCGGTCCCCGCGCGGCAATGCGCCACCAGCTTCCCGGCGGTGGCTATCATGGCATCCCTGGACATCTGCACGCCTCCGATGTTCACTTAATGTTCCAGATTGCTACCCTCCCGCCCCGAGTCGCGCAAGGGGTTTTGCGCGCTGGGGTCAGGTCAGCCCCTCGGCCCGGAACAGCGCGCGGAGGTCGGCTTCGGGGCGGGCGCCGATATGGCCGATGACCTCGCCGGCGGCGACGCAGCCCATGCGGGCGCAGGTCAGCCAGTCGCGGCCCGTGGTGACACCGTGCAGGAAGCCGGCAGCGAAGAGGTCGCCGGCGCCGGTCGCGTCCACCACACGGACGGCGGTGGCCGGGGTGTGCCAGCGGCCGCCGTCGGCGAGCACATGCGCGCCGCGGGAGCCGACGGTGCAGGCGGTGACGGGGATCTGCGCTTCGGCGCGGGCCATGGCGGCGGCGAGGTCGTCGGTCTGGTAAAGCGACATCAGCTCATGCTCGTTGGCGACCAAGAGGTCGACCTCGCCGTCGAGCATGCGCAGGAACTCCGCCCGGTGGCGCTCGACGCAGAACGGGTCAGAGAGGGTGATCGCCACCTTGCCGCCGGCGGCGCGGGTGGCGCGGATCGCCTTGCCGAAGGCGGCGATGCTGTCCGGGCCGTCGAAGCGGTAGCCTTCGAGGAAAATCCAGTCGGCCGACGCCATCTCGGCCTCGTCGATGTCGCCGGGGGCGAGGAACTCGGAGACGCCGAGGTAGGTGCTCATCGAGCGCTCACCGTCGGGAGTGACGAGGACGAGGCAGCGGCCGGTCTCGGCCGGGTGGCTCTTCGGCGCGAGCGGGGTGGCGTAGTCCGCACCCTGGGCGCGCAGGTCGTGGGCGAAGATCTTGCCGAGCTGGTCGTCCTTGACCTTGCCGACATAGGCGGTGCGCCCGCCAAGGGCTGCGATGCCGGCGATGGTATTGGCCGCCGAGCCGCCGGAGATCTCGCGGGCGGGGCCCATGCGGCCGTAGAGCTCCACCGCGCGGGCGGTGTCGATCAGGGTCATGATGCCGCGCTCGACTTCGGCCTCGGCGAGGAACGCGTCCTCGACCGGGCAGAGCACATCGACGAGCGCGTTGCCGATGCCGACGACCTGGTAGCGGTTGGTCAAAGGGTCTTCTCCTCGTAGTCGCAGAGATCGTTTATGAGGCAGGCGCGGCAGGCGGGCTTGCGCGCGGTGCAGGTGTAGCGGCCGTGCAGGATCAGCCAGTGGTGGGCGTGGAGCGCGAAGGGGGCCGGCACCTGGTCCTCCAGCGCGCGCTCGACGGCGACGACGTCGCGGCCCGGGGCGATGCCGGTGCGGTTGGCGACGCGGAGGACGTGGGTGTCGACGGCAATGGCGGGCTGGCGCCACCACATGTTCAGCACGACGTTGGCGGTCTTGCGACCCACCCCGGGCAGGGTGGTGAGGGCGGCGCGCGACGAGGGGACCTCGCCGCCGAAACGCTCGATCAGCAGCCGGGAGAGCGCCATGACGTTCCTGGTCTTGTTGCGGTAGAGGCCGATCGTGCGGATGTGCTCGATCAGGCCGTCCTCGCCGAGGGCCAGCATCCTCGCGGGGGTGTCGGCGATGCGGAACAGCGCGGCGGTGGCGCGGTTCACGCCCTTGTCGGTGGCCTGGGCGGAGAGCGCCACGGCGACCAGCAGGGTGAAGGCGTTGACGTGATCGAGCTCGCCCCGGGGATCGGGCTCGGCGGCATGGAAGCGCGCGAAGATCTCGTGGATCGTGGCATAGTCGAGCTGGGCGGGCATGGGGGGTGACTTGGCACGGGGCCGCGCGGGGCCGCAAGCAGTTTGCGCAGGATCCGGGTGGTGCGCGGGGCGGGCGTGGCTATCTTGTGGGCCAAGGAGACCGGAATCATGATGAGCACGAGCGAAGCACTCAACGGGGGGGTTGACCCCTACCACTACGGCGTGATCGGCCGGGCGATCGAGACGATCGCCGGCCGGCGCGACGAGCAGCTGACGCTGGAGGAGGTGGCGGCGGGCGTCGGCCTCAGCCCAGCGCATTTCCAGCGGGTATTCTCGCAGTGGGTGGGGGTCAGCCCCAAGCGCTACCAGCAGTACCTGACGCTCGACCATGCCAAGCGGCTGCTGGCGGAGCGGCACAGCGTGCTCGAGGCCGCCCATGCCAGCGGGCTGTCGGGGTCGGGGCGGCTGCACGACCTCTTCCTGCGCTGGGAGGCGATGAGCCCGGGCGAATACGCCCGCGCCGGCGAGGGGCTGGAGATCGCCTGGGGCTGGTTCGACACGCCCTTCGGCCCGGCGCTGGCGATGGGGACGGCGCGCGGGCTCTGCGGGGTGGCATTCGCGGCGGAAGCCGGACGCGGGGCGGCGATGGCCGATCTCTGCGCCCGCTGGCCCAAGGCGCGCTTCGTCGCGGCGCCGGAGCGGGTGGCGCCCTGGGTCGAGGCGGCGTTCGGGGGCGGGGGCGAGGCGCGGCTGCACCTGATCGGCGGGCCGTTCCAGATCAAGGTCTGGGAAGCGCTGCTGCAGGTGCCCTCGGGGCATGTCACGACCTATTCCGATATTGCAGGCGCCATCGGTCATCCGAAGGCGGTGCGCGCGGTGGGCACGGCGGTCGGGCGGAACCCGGTCAGCTGGCTTATCCCGTGCCACCGGGCGCTGAGGAAGGCCGGCGGGCTCGGGGGGTATCACTGGGGGCTGGGGGTGAAGCGGGCTATGCTGGCCTGGGAGGCGGCGCGCCTGGAGGGGGCGGCCTAAAGCAGCACCAACCTCAGCGCAGGTGGGCTACGCTTGCCCCTCCGCCCACGGCTTGCAAAACGTGTTCCCGGTCCGGTGCGGCATTGCGCAGCCGGGCCAGTTTCCGCAGGGACTGGACGTTGGGCGCCAGTACCACGCGACCTGTCCCGGACTTGTCGGAGGCCGAAAGAACGTCCGCCTTGAGGAGCGGCACATTGTCCAGAAGCCCGCTCTTCGCCGCCAGAACGGCGGCCTGCGCGAGGGTCTTGGTGCGGAAAAGGGCGCAGATCGAGCGCTCGACCGTGGTGTAGGATCCGAATTGGAAACTCTGGCCTTTGAGGTCCGCTTCGGACGCGCCCGCCGCGACCGCTCGAAGGACCGTGAGCTGATCGTCGGTCGGACTGAACGTCGCGGGGCGATTCTCCGAGGCCAGGGTGCAGAACGCGTCGGCAAGCAGGATGCCGAGGTTGAACAGGTCGCCCCCGCACTGGGTGATGTTCTGGCGGAATGCCTCCCCTTCGACCGACGATGAGATCGAGACGGCGAGCCGGTCCCCGCGCTCGGTGATGATCGGAAGGCTGTAGCCGGATGGTCCGACTCCGAAAGACCGGGCGTCGTTCCAGAATGTGCGGAGGACCGTGTCCGAGCAGTCCAGATCATCCCAGAAGAACGGCTGGGTCTGCGAGCGACAGGCGTGGATGACCGGGTCGATGAAATGGTAGCGGCGCTCCACGTATCTCGACACCCACTCTTCCGGATATGTCGTAAGTACCTTCGTCGTGAAGCTCGTTGACGCGGCCTCGCAAACGACGTGAAACGTGCAATGGTCGACGGAAAGCGCGCCGGTCAGCCTTCTGAATGTGCCAAGAAGCTCCGAAAGGGTCGCGGCTTCGACGATTTCATCGGCGATGCTGTCGGAATCGGCGCTCCGCATGATCTCCAGCCCGTCAAAATCGACTGTCGTCAGCACGCGGTTCAGATCCGACGCAAGGTCATTGCGGCCCGACCGCGCAAGGAGGTCAATGGCCTCCTGCATGGCCTCTTCGGCCCATCCACTCATCTCTTCCCTCGTTACACATAGTTACCCGCGACGGGTCATGCCGACAATCTTTGCTGAAATCGTAAAGTCATCGTAAATTATCCAAACATTTATTACGACTAGACGGCGGAATCGTCGGAGGTCATTAACCATGTTCACCTTATGTACGCGAAGTCCCAGCAGCGGAGTTCGATATGTTCCACGCCGTCGCACGCTCTTCTCTGTCGCGAATGGAAGCGGTCCGCGAAACTATGTTTACGCATCGGGCACTGCAGTTCGTCGGCCGACACCACTGGCCGCTCAGACTTGCGGCGGGCGGACTCGAGATCGACGAGTTCGACGATGATCTGACTACATATTGCATCGTCGAGGAAGATGGGCAGCACTTGGCCTCTCTGCGCCTTCGGCCCGCGCGCGGCGGGTCCATGGTCGAGCGGCACTTCCCCGCGCTCAGGGAGCGGGCGGGAGGCCGACTGCACGGCGGGGTGGAGGTCACCCGGTTCTGTGCAGCGCCCGACCTGGAGTCAGAGCGCCGGCTGACGGCGGTAGCGGACCTGTTGCTCGGCCTCTGCCGCCACTGCCAGAGATCTGGGATACCGGGCGTCTTCGGTGTCGTATTCCCAACCGCGGCGCGGGTCATCCGGCAGGCGGGGTGGCCGGGACAAGTCCTTGCCGAATCGAGGGATCATCGGGGGACGCTCCAGATGATGGAATGGATTGCCGACGAGCGGGTTGCCTGGGATATCCAGGAGCGCCGCGAGTTCCGCGAGGAGCTCTGGCGTCGACGCAATGAGGAGATCCAGGACACCCAGCTGCTCGTGGCCTGAAACTGCTTGCCGGTTGCAGAATGGCTGCGGGTGTCACCCGGCGCTGCGCAAGGCCGGGGACCTCGGCGGCTATCACTGGGGGCGGGGGGTCAAGCGGGCCATGATCGCCTCGGAGGCGGCGCGTCTGGAGTGGGCGGAAGCCGGAGCCCTTGGCCCCCAGGGAACCGGGGGTGCGCGGAATCTGAAACGATCACCGATTGACCAGATCGGCCGCAGGCGTCCTGTGGATAACTTCGCTGTTAGCACTTTAACTTAGTTAAATCAGTATATTGATATCGGTCCCGCTGTGGGACCAGAGTATGCGGGGCGCCGAGTATCCCGATCGCGTCCGGCATGCGTGCGGTTCGCTGGAGCGCAGAGTGCAGGGCGGCGGGCGCGCAGAGGCTGGGTCCGCCTCCCTCACTGTCCGATGTCGACGATGCCGCCGGCGGATAGTTCCTCCACTACGAGGACACCGTCCGCGCCCTGGCGCAACACGTAGGTCACGGCTTCGGCGCGCTCCGGGCTGCCGTCTTCGCGACGGGTCAGGATGCGGTTGCCGCCGGCGGTGAAGTACTCGGGCTCGCGACCGGCGCGGGCGCGTGTCCAGCCGGTGAGGTTGCCGTTCTCGTCATAGGTGTAGTCGTCGCGCCAGTCGGCGCGGGCGAGGATCTGCGGGTCGGCGTAGGTGTCCGGCCGGGCGGCGTAGTCGATGCTGAGAATGCGCGGCGTGCCGTCGGCGTCCTCGCCGTAGGTCCGCGCCTCCTGCGGCTGGAAGTAGAAGCTGAGGATCGCTGGCGCGCTGTCGTGCACACCGTTGTTGGCGAAGACGCCGATATCGACGCGCGAGGTGGTGAGCGCGGTCTCCTCCGAGATCGTGAAGGGCTCGTGCCAGTCGATGGTGATGCGCGCCCGCACCCCGTCGTCGAAGGGCTCGATACGCACCTTGGCGGGGTCACCCTGCAGGAGGTGCCACTGAAAGGTAAGCGGCCGGCCATTCACGTCGCGGCTGTCGGCGGCGGAGACGGTCATCGTCCGCCGCCCGGCCTTGCCGCGCCAGATGCGGGCGATGGCGCCGGGGGTGTCGAAGAGCTGTTCGGAGAGGCCCTGGCCGAAATAATCCACGCCTTCCCGCACCGGTTCCTCCACCTCCATGCGCAGGCGAACCTGTGCCGGGATGTCGCCGGGCTGGATCGAATTGGCGAGGCTGACCATGCGCGCGGCGTTGATCTGCGGCCGCTGGAACACCACCGGGTGGGCGGCGCCGGTGAAATAGGCGTCGCGCGACTGGATGTGCTGGAGCGAGCGGCGGAAGACCATCTGCAGGGTGGGCACGATCATGCGCTCCTCGACCAGCCGCTCCTTGGTGTCGGGCCGGAAGGCGGCGAGCGCCAAGGTCATCGCCGTGAGGAAGGCCTGGTCCGAGCCGGAGGAGCCGCGCGAGATGATCAGGTAGGGCGTATTGGCCGGAAACACGTCGCCGTTCTTGTCGCCGAAGTCGTGGTGCGCGGGGTGGAAGTAGAGCTGGTTGTTGTCGGCATTCTGCCAGAGCCGCATCGGCCCCGTCCCGTCGGCGGTGGTCAGCGCAAGGCGTGGCAGGCTGCGCCAGAATGGTCCCCCGGTGAGCGCAGTGGACGAATTGCCCAGGGTGGGGCGGTTGAAGAGCATGCTGTCGTTCAGCGCATAGTCGACCGAGGCCGCCCGGGCGGCGTCGGAGTACGTCACGTGCGTGAGCTGGGGATGCGCCTCCGGGCGCAGGTTCGAATGGCCACGGTCGCGGTTGTCGTAGAGGTCGCCGAGATTGCCGGCGGCGCGGCCGCGGCGCCAGTGCTCGCGCAGGAGGTCGTAGGCGCCGCCGGCAGGCGTGGCCGGCAGCACATCGGCGACGGGCTGGTCGGGGAAGGTGAATTGCGGCTCCAGCCGTTCGGTCGCCGGGTTCCAGGCGGTATTGCCTGCCGAAACGAGCGCGCGACCCTGCGTGACCGGGGTGGGCCGCGGGACCGGTGGCGAGGCTGCGGGCGGGAGGTTCTCGAAGCGGGGATCGTCGGCAATCGCGGCGAAGACCGGATCGGCAAGGATTCCGTCGAGATCGGGCTGGCCAAGCTCGGCCGCCGCGGCGAGCTGCTCGGCTGCCGCTTCCGGCTCGTCGGCAAGCATGGCGAGCACGGCGCGGGTGACCCGCAGCTGCGCCATGCCGGGATGTCGCGCGATCAGCCGGTCGAGCCCCGCCGACGCCCCGGCAAGGTCGCCGTTCTGGAGCCGGATGAGGGCGATGCGGGTCTCGGCGGCGATCCGGGGCATGGCGAAGAGACCGGCCTCGGCAACCGGGTCGATGGACTGGCCGGCGGTTGCGTCTGCAGCCGGGTCGGAGGCCGCCGAGGCGGCAGGATCGACAGCCTGATCGAGCCCGATCGACGGCCTGATCCACTGGTGGCGCGGCTTCGGCCGCGGGGCTGCCGGCCCCCGATCGTGGTCGGGGAGGGGTCTGGGCTGCGGCGGCGAGGGCGGCCATGAGCGCCAGGCCGGTCAGCGCCGCCATGGAGGCGGGTCCGCGGCGCATTTTCGGCACGATCTCGCGCTCCTGCAGTTCAAGGACGACGGGGGACCTTAGCAGGAATTGGGCAGGGAAGAACACCCGTCGAGACCTCCACGGACCGGACCCGGCGGACCCCGGTCAACATATGCAGAAGCAAGCGCATGGGTGTTCACATCCGGTTTACGCCGCGACGAGCCGTGTATGCTGACGCACCTGCGGGCGCGTTGCCCGTGGTCCCGTTCCGGCGCACGCTGGTCGCCGGTGCTTCCAAAGGCGCTCCGGCTGGGGTAGAAGACCTGCGCAATCACGGGCCGGCCCCGGCGCCTTGGTCCAAGCGATCGCAGCACGTGACTTCAGACCGCGAGCCGGCCCCTGGCACAGCGGTTTCGGGTCACAGATCCCGCACTCCCGTACTGCGCCGTCTCCCCAGCCGGACCGCCAGAAACGGGACGCCCATGGACACGTTCAAGAACCACACCCGCAGCCTGACCTCGCCGCCCGAGCATGCCGCCGCGATCCTGCCGCAGGATGGCGCCGACCTCGCGGTCGCAACCCGGGCGCTCTATGTCGGAACCGGCGGCGACGTCGCGGTACGCATGCTGGACGGCAGCGTCGTGACGCTCGCCAATGTACCGAACGGCACCATGCTGCCGCTTCGTGTCGACCGGGTGCTTGCCACCGGAACCACCGCGGACGCGATCCTGGGATTCTGGTGATGGTCGCCGTACCCCTCGGGGCAGGCGTCGATCTGAGGCGTTGGGGCGGCGGGACCGGCGCCCTGCCCGCCGCGGTTGCTCCGGCGCTGGTCCAGATGCCTCAGCTTGCCGGCACCGGGCGCATCGGCGAACCCGTGAGCTTGCAGCCGGGCGTCTGGAGTGGCTCTCCGGCGCCAGTACTGGCGCAGCAATGGCTGCGCGACGGGCTGGCGATCCCGGGGGCGACGGGAGCGTCGTATCTGCCGGTGGCGGCGGACGACGAGGCGTCGCTGGCCTGCCGCGTCACCGCCACCAATGCAGGGGGTAGTGCCGCGGCGGAGACCGCGGGGCTGGCGGTCACCTACGCCGCCCCGCTGGTCCTGGGTACGCTGGCCGACCTGGTGTTGTTCCAGGGCAGCAATCCGCAGACCGTGGCGGCGGCTGCGGTGTTCGCCGGCGAGAACCTCACCTTCGCGGTGAGCGGTGCCGGCGCCACCATCGACCCCGCGACCGGTCTTGTCTCGATCCCGGCGGCGGCGGCGCTGATCGCCGAGACGGTGAGTGTCAGCGCTTCGAACTCGGGCGGCTCGGCGGGCCTGGACTTCACGGTGACGGTGATCGGCGCGCCGGTCGCTGCCGGCGGGTCATCTGCATGGGCCGAGGCTGCGGACGACGGCCTGCAGACCTTCGACGCCGCCGCGCGCTTCACGATCGCGGGCGATCCGGCCGGAACCACTGCCGCCTATGCGCTGCTCGCAGGCGGGCTCGCCGTCGAGGCGGGTGTGTTCGCGGCGGGCGTCTTTGTCGCGCTCGAGGACGGCTATGTGTCGATCGACCCGGCCACGGGCATGGTGAGCGTCGATACCGGTGAGAGCGGCGTGCTGGACGATTTGGCGATCACGGTGCGTGCCAGCAATGGCGCGGGCCATGACGATCTGACGATCACGCTCCGGGTCGGCCAGCCGGAAGCCGCGGTCACCTGGAACCCAGCGGACAAGAACTCGAACGTCACCCTGTCCGACGGGGATCGGCTGGCAATGGTGGGTTCTGCGAATGCCTACGGGGTTCGCGCAACCAAGTATCTTTCGGCTGCTAACGACGATGCGTATTTTGAGTTGCTGATCGAGGGCGCGGTGCTGCACGGCTCGGGCGGTCGTGTTGGTTTGATCACCAGTTCCATCAGCTTGTCGTCAGCGCTCTCGCTATCCACCGGCTCCGAGGATGGGGTGCTTACCACACCAGCCGGGTCATCCGTATACGTGGATACAGTAGACGTGGGGAGCAGCGGCATCGGCACCTGGAACGTCGTGGGCGAAGTCCTCTGCGTGGCCGTGAAGATGTCGGTTGGCAAGGTGTTCTTCCGGCTCGACGGCGGAAGCTGGACCGGAGACCCGGTGGCCGGAACGGGCGGCTATGACATAGGAGCTGCTTCCGTTGCTCCCATGATCGCCCCGCGCCGCAACACTGGCGAGCCGGCCGTGCCGGGGGTTCGTCTGCGGAGCCTCGCGAGCGAGTTCACCCAGGCGGTGCCGTCCGGGTTCGTGTCCTACGCGCAGGCCTAGACGTGAGGAGGATCAGCCGCGGAAGTGTGAGGTGACCTGGGTGCTGGTCGGGGCGATAGGATTCGAACCTACGACCTGCGGTTCCCAAAACCGCCGCGCTACCAGGCTGCGCTACGCCCCGACGCGTCCCGTCTAGCGCGGAGCCGCGGCAGAGGGAAGGGTCGAGGCGGCGCCTCCGTGTGCGCCGCCCCCTTGTGGGCATCGAGGGCCTTAACCTGGGAGCCCCATATCCGCGGCAGTCGGATGCGGCGAGACGCCGATGCACGCCGCCGCAACCACCACCGTCACGCGCGACCCGGTCTGCGGCATGACCGTGGACCCCGGCGCCGGCACGCCCAGCGCCAGCCACGGCGGCCAATCGTCGTGGCCGTGCAGGACTTTCCGGCCGCCCGCGATCCGGTCTGCGGCATGGAGGTCGACCGCTCGACCGCCGCCCACACGATCCGCCACGAGGGCCGGCGCGTCTATTTCTGCTCGGCCGGCTGCCAGGCAAAGTTCGAGGCCGATCCCTCGCTGTACATGGATGACGCACCCGCGCCGGAGACGGTGCCCAGGGGCACCCGCTATACCTGTCCCATGCATCCCGAGATCGTCCGGGACGGCCCCGGCGACTGTCCGATCTGCGGCATGGCGCTGGCATGGGCGTTACCGGCAGCATCGACGGCCGCAAGGTTGCGCTCGGCAACGCCCGGCTGATGGCCGATCTCGGCCTCACCGACCAGGGTGCCGTGACGGCTGCGCGCCGTGACGCCGGCGAGCCGGTGATGGCGGTGGCGGTGGACGCCGCTGGCGGCGGGGGTGCTCTACCCGGTCTTCGGATGGCTGCGCTCGCCGATGTTCGCGGCGGCGGCGATGAGCCTGTCGTCGGTCTCGGTGATCGCCAACGCGCTGCGCCTGCGCCGGCTGCGGCTGGACGGCTGAGCCTGCCGGAGGCGCGCTGGACCCGGTCCGACGCGACTCCGGCGAGAGGCTGGACGCCAGTCACTCGCCGCGCCTCCGGCGCTTCGCGCTCATGGCCTCCCGGGTCATCTTGTTGAACGCGCGCGCGCTGCGCCGCTGCTCGGCAAGGCTTGCGGAGTTGCGGGCATCCTCGCGCTGCAGCTTGCGCCATCGGGCCAGACGGTCCGCCGTCACCCGGCCGTCCGCAATGGCCGCCTGCACCGCGCAGCCGGGCTCGTCCTCGTGGCGGCAGTCGCCGAAGCGGCAGGCGCTCGCGAGCTCCGCGAGGTCCTCGAAGACCGCCTCTACCCCCTCGGCCGCATCGGTCAGCCGCAGGGCGCGCATGCCGGGCGTATCGACGAGCCAGGCGCCCGAGGGCAAGCGATGCATGCTGCGCGCGGTGGTGGTGTGGCGGCCGTGGGCATCATCCTCGCGGATCCCGCGGGTCGCCTGTGCCGCGTCGGCCAGCGCGTTGACCAGCGTCGACTTGCCGACGCCGCTCGAACCCACCAGCGCCACGGTCTGCCCCTGGCCGCACCAGGGCAGCAACCGCGACGCCGATCCCGGATCGAGGGCATTGACCGCCAGCGCCGGCACCTCCGGCGCCAGCGCCCGCAGCCGGTCGAGAAAGTCGTGCGGGTCGGTGCAGGCGTCGGCCTTGGTGAGCACGACGACCGGCTGCACCCCGGCCTGACGCGCCAGCACCAGATAGCGCTCGAGCCGTGCCGGGTTGAAATCGGCGTTGCACGAGGAGACGACGAAGAGCGTGTCGAGGTTCGCCGCCACCAGCTGCACCTCGCGCCCCGTACCGGCCGCCCGGCGCTGGACCAGCGACTTGCGCGCCACCAGCCGCAGGGGCCGGCCGCTCGCGGGATCGACGAGCAGCCAGTCGCCGACCGCGATCTCGCGGCTCGGCAAGCCGGGTCCGGTGGCGACGCGGCGCGGTTGCCCGTTGCCCTCGCCCAGCGCCTCGACCGCATCGCGGTGTACGGCGGTGACGCGCAGCGGCATGGCTGCCGCGGCCTCTTCGGGATCAAGCTGCGCCTGAAACGCCGGCGACCAGCCGAGGTCGCGCAGGGTCAGCCCTTCGGAAAAATCCTGTGATGTCATTTGTCTGCCGGATTTGCCCCCGATTGCGGGGCGTGTTTCATCTGCCCGCGGATGCGGGCGTGACGGAACGGGCAGACGGGATCGTGCGGCGGCTAACGCGCGCCGGCAGCGAGGCGGGCTACCCGGGAGGGGTGAACGAGGACAGTCATCGACATTCCTTTCCCAAGCTGGCTGCGACCCGAGCGAGAGGCTGGACAACGACCCAAACGGGAACCGTTACGGCTGCTTCCTTCCGGACCTGACCGGGTTGGCGGAGCGTCTGCCCGCGCCAACCTCTCGCCGGGACCATACAGGCTGGCCGGCACAGGTTCAAGTATCGGGCCGCAGGCCGGCGGGCTCCACCGCGGATTGTCGCAAGCTCAGCCGCAAGCCGGTCACAACCTGGGCAGACGCTTGACCATCTGGTCGTTTCGCGACCATTCTGCGCGCGGCACCATGCTTCCCGTCACGCCGGGCGTGCACCCCTCCCGTCGGCGGTCTAGCGTCCGGGAGGAACTCACGACCTCAGGAGCGGATGCGATGAAGCGACTTACCCTGATCGGCTGTGCGTGCCTGGGGCTCGTCCCGGCCGCACGGGCGCAGGACCCGATCGAGCCCGAGACCCTGACCGTCGAGCTGGCCATTCCGCCCGGGCCGAATGTCTTCTCGGTGGACCAGGACTGGGGCGGGGCATCGCGCATCAACGTGCTCAGTGCCGACGATCTGTCGAACAAGGGCAACATCACGCCGGGGCTGCAGGTCCAGGCCGTGCTGAGCGGCGACGGTGCGACCCTCTACACCACGTCGAACTATCCCGAGCGCATCGTCTTCGGGCCGACGGTGACGGTCCTCCACGAATGGGACGTGTCCACGCTCTCGCTCAAGCGCGAGATCGAGATCCCGGCCAAGGCGGCCATGGTCGAGACGCAGCCGGCCATGCTGTCGCTCGTCGATGACGGCAAGTACGTCCTCGTGCAGAACGCGACCCCCGCCACCTCGGTGACGGTGGTCGACCTTGCCGCGGGGGCGGTGCTGGCCGAGATCCCCACGCCCGGCTGCTGGGGTGCGATCCCCGCCGCGACCGGGGCCGCCTTCCTGACCCTCTGCGGCGACGGGTCGATGGCGGTCCACGGATTCGCGCCGGACGGCACCGCGTCCGAGACCTTCTGGCTGGCCGATGCCTTCGACCCCGACCTCGACCCGCTCTTCACCAACCCAGGCCAGGCGGGCGAGAACCTCTATTTCGTCTCCTTCAACGGCAACATCGTCCATGTCACCTTCACCGGCACGGAGGCGGCGGTCGCGGGCGCGTTCCCGATCACCGAAGGCGCCGAGGGCTGGGCGCCGGGCGGATCGGAGGTTATCGCCTACCATGCGGACACCGGCGTCGCCTTCGTGCTGATGCACTCCGGGGCAGTCGACGGCTCCCACAAGGACCCGGCCGAGGAGATCTGGGCAGTCGACGTCGCGGGGCAGAGCGTGCTCTACCGCTCGGTCGCCAATCACGAGAAGTCGATCACCGTCACGCAAAGCTCGCCCCCCGTGGTGTTCGCCGCCAGCGACGACACCAGCACCGTCTACCGCTACGAGATCGATCCGGAGGCGAAGTCTGCGGCGAAGCTCGCCGGCAGCGCCTCGAGCATGGGCAACTTCGTCGCACTGGTGCTGACGAGCGAGTGATGGACGCCGCTGCCCTCCTCGCCGGCACCCTCACCTGCTTTCTCGCGGCCCTCCTGCTGCGGGCGGTCTGGCACAAGGCCCAGTCGTTCCTCGAGACCACGGGCTTCGTGGCCGGATACGGCGTCGTGCCCCCCGGCCGCGAGGCGCTCGCCACCCGGCTGGTGATCGCCACTGAGGCCGTGGTCCTGGTGGCGCTGGTCATTCCCGCCACCCGCAGCATCGGCGCGGCCGGCGCGGCGCTGGTGCTCGCCGGCTACGCCCTGGCGATGGCGGCAGCGCTCCGCCGCGGCCAGCGGCAGATCGACTGCGGCTGCGGAGGTGCGCCGCAGTTCGTCTCCGGCCTGACCATCGCCCGCAACCTCGTCCTTGCCGCCCTTGCCCTCCTGCTGGCGGCCCTGCCGGCGGGGAGCGCGGGCGGGGCCGCCGGGGCAGCACTCGCGGTTGCGGGCGGCCTGACCCTCTGGTGCCTCTATGCTATCGTCGAGCGGCTGATCGCCAATGCGGGCCACATCGGCCTCGCGTTCAAGCGGCCCTGAAGGAGAGCCCGCATGGACCCCCTCGTCTTTGCCGTCGCCCTGCTCTGGGTCGTGGTCCTGGTGCTGATCGGCATCGTCTTCGCCCTCGCCCGCCAGGTCGGCGTGCTCCTGGAACGGGTGCAGCCGGTGGGCGCGATGATCTCCGACAAGGGGCCCGAGATCGGCGCGCGGGTGCCGGCGATGACCCTGCCGAACCTCAACGGCGCGCCGCTGGCGCTCGGCAACGGCAGCGGCGCCCGCAGCCAGCTCGTCTTCTTCCTGTCCACGACCTGCCCGATCTGCAAGGCGCTGATCCCCGCCCTGCGCAGCGCCGCCCGCTCCGAGGCCGACTGGCTCGATGTGGTGCTCGCCTCGGACGGCAATCCGCAGGCGCACCGCGACATGATCGCGCGCGAGGGGCTGGGCGACTTCCCCTACACGCTGTCGTCCGAGCTGGGCATGACCTTCAAGGTGGCCAAGCTGCCCTTCGCCGTCCTCATCGACGGCAAGGGCGAGGTCCGCGCCAAGGGCCTCGTCAACAATCGCGAGCAACTGGAAAGCCTCTTTCACGCCTCCGAGCTCGGCCGCCCCTCCATCCAGAGCCTCGCCCGAGGCGACACCATCCTGCCGGCCTGATCCCGTTCCCGAGAGGAGATCACCATGATCGACCGCCTTATGACCATCCTCGACAAGACCGTGGAGACCGGGGCCCGGCGCACCGCCCGCACCCATGGCAGGCGCAGCTTCCTCGCCCGGGCGGGTGCGGCCATCGTCGGCGTGGGCCTGGTGCCGATCCTGCCGTTCGACCGCCGCGCCAACGCGACCGGCACTGAGGCCGACGTCTGCGCCTACTGGCGGCACTGCGCGCTCGACGGCAACCTCTGCTCGGAGTCGGGCGGCTCGCTCACCTCCTGCCCGCCGGGGTCCTCCATCTCGGCGGTCTCCTGGGTCGGGACCTGCACGAACCCCGAGGACGAGCGCGCCTATCTGGTGTCCTACAACGATTGCTGCGGCAAGGCGCAGGTCTCGAACGCCAGCTTCTGCTTCACCTCGCAGGGCGAGCGTCCGGGCTACCGCATGGGCCTCTACAACGATATCAACTGGTGCATGGCGAACGAGAACACCGGCTACCACTGTACCGTCTCGGTCGTGGTCGGGCTCGCCGAATGAGCTGATGCGGACGGCGACCGCCCTCGCCACGGCCCTCGTATCGGTCGCCTTGACAGCGGCGGCGGCTGAACGTTCGCCGCGGGCGATCTACATTCTGCGCTGCGCCGGCTGCCACGGGATCGAGGGCGCGGGCACGGTCAAAGGCGGCGTGCCCAGCTTCCACGGCTCGGTCTCCGATCTCGCGAACGACGACGCCGGCCGCACCTACGTCCTGAATGTGCCGGGGGTGCTCGGATCCAGCCTCACCGAGTTCCGAGATCGCCGCGGTGATGACCTACGTGGTGGACCGCTGGGGCGGCGAGCCGGCGCCCCCCTTCTCGCCCGAGGAAGTGGCTCTGCGCCGGGCGGAACCGGTCGCCGACACCGTTGCGCTGCGCCGCGCACTGGCCGCAAGGTTCGCCGCGGAAGGCAGGCCCCTGCCCGAATATCCCTGGCCCTGACGGGGACATCGGCGTGCGGAAAACCGGTGAGAGGCTGGACAACGACCCAAGCGGGAACCGTTACGGCTGCTTCCTTCCGGACCTGACCGGGTTGGCGGAGCGCCTGCCCGCGCCAACCTCTCGCCGGGGCATATATCCGCGGGCCAGCCGGGGTTCAAGCTTGCCGGTCGGCGCGAATTGTACCAACGCATAGCGGCCGCCAAGAGTCATGACGCTTTCGCCCAGGTCCGCGAGGTGATGGAGACTTCGGACGCCGATCCACCAGCGCCCGTCAAGTGTCGTTCAACAGAAGTCGGCTGGATCGTCGGCCGAGCAACACGGAACGCGGGCGTATCTGGATTTATCGTTTTAATACAACAGGATACGAGCGGTCGTACTGTGCGACACCTCACCCTCGGCCCTCGTCCCCACGCCTCCCGGCCCGCCCGCCGCGCCGCACCGGCCGCGCCGCCTCTGCCCGCGCCGGAAGTGCTGCCATCACCGCCCGCCGCGCGTCTCGGCTCATCGCGGTCCAGGCGGCGATCTCCTCTACCGTGCGGTGGCACCCCACACACAACCCGGTGGCCGGATGCACCACGCAGACCTTCACGCAGGGGCTCTCGATCTCGTCCCGCCGCCAGACCTCGTCGCTCATGGCTGCGCTCCGGCCAGATGCCCCAGGCGGTCGAGAAATCCCTGCAGGATATATCCCGCCGCCACGTGGTCGATCACCTCCGCCCGCCGCCGCCGCGAGGTATCCGCCTCCAGGAGCGCCCGCTCGGCCGCCACCGTGGACAACCGCTCGTCCCAGAAGGTGATCGGCACCTCGGTCAGCCCGCCGAGGTTGCGCGCAAACGCCCGCACCGACTGGCAGCGCGGGCCTTCGCTCCCGTCCATGTTGCGCGGCAGCCCCAGCACCAGACCGCCGATCGCCCGCGCCGACGCCCGCTGCAGGAGCGCCGCCGCATCCGCGCCGAACCTGCCGCGCTTCAGCGTCTCCAGCGGCGAGGCCACCCGCCGCGACGGTATCCGACACCGCGATCCCGATCGTCTTCGTCCCCAGATCGAGCCCCATCAGCGCCGCCCGCGGCGCCAGCACGGCCGCAAACGCCGCCGGATCCTCCAGGATCCGCCCCGTCACGGCCCCAGCCCCGCGGCCGCCGCATCGATCAGCGCCAGCGCCGCGGCATCGCCCGCGAACACCACCCGCGCCTCGTCCCGGATGGTCCGCGCATCCTCGCCGCGCCCCAGCACGCCCAGCGCACGCACGAGCTGCGCCCAGTCCTCCGGCGGCCCGCCCTCCTCGGCCAGCCGCGCGGCCAGCCGCGCCACCATCCCCTCGGCCATCGCCGCGCGCTCCGCGGCACTCGCCCCCGCCGCCGCCTCGACATCGGCGGCGGTCGGGCCCCGGGGGGCCGCCCGCGGCGGCAGCCCCGCCAGCCGCGCGATCTCGTCGATCCCCGCCGCGATGCCCGCCATCCACGGCGCATCCGCCGGCCCCTCCGCCAGGAGCCGCGACCACAGGCCGTAGGTGATATCCGCCCGCCCCGCCTGCAAAGCGGCGAGCCCCGAGTAATACCGCGCCCGCGGTGCATCCGCGTCGAGCGCCAGCGCCGCAACCAGCGCCGCCTCGGCCTCCGGCGACACATAGCCCTGCGCCGCATAGATCATCAGCTCGGCCTGATCGGTCAGATCCTCCGCCCCCGCATCCGCCCCCAGCAGCGCCACCACCCGCGCCTGCGCCACCGCCGCCTCGGAGAACCGCCCCATCGACGCCAGGCTGCGCGCCAAGAGCACATGCCCCTGCAGATCGTCCGGCCGATCCACGAGGATCGCCTGCAGCCGGGCGGTCATCGCCGCGTTCGCCGCGTCCGCCTCCGGCAGCACGACCCCCTCTGCCGCGACGATGGCTTCCGCCTCCGCCTGGCTCGGCCGCATCGTGCGCTCGGTCCCGCCCCCCGCCAGCCGCAGCGCCAGCGGCTGGTCCGGGAACCCGGGCGCGCCCACGCGGCCGTAGAGCCCCCAGGCCGCCAGCGCCATCACCGCCACCAGCCCCGCCGCCACCGCCCGCGAGACCCGTGCCGGCGCCGGCGTCGCCCCCGCCTCGCCCGACTCGGCATCCGCCGCCGCCAAGAGCCGCCGCGCCACCTCGGTGCGCGTCCCCTCCGCCTCCTCCGCACTCAGCCGTCCAGCCGCGCGATCCGTCTCGATCTCGCGCAGCTGGTCGCGATAGACCTGCATGTCGTAGCTCGCCCGACGCCCGCCCCGCCCGGCCCCGCGCAGCATCGGCGCCACGACCAGCCCCAGGCTGCCCAGCACCACCACGCCCGCAATGACCCAGAACGCCGTCATCATACCCCGCCCGTGAACGGGCCGGACCCTACCGCCTCGCCCGGGGCGGCACAACGCCGCCCCGGGTGCCAAAGCCCTCAGGCGGGACGGATGTTGTGATTGAGATGGAACACGTTCTCGGGATCGTAGTCCCGCTTCACCCGCGCCAGACGCCGGTAGTTGTCGCGCCCGAGGCCCGCGACGATCCGGTCCTCGCCCTCGTCGCCGATGAAGTTGAGATACGTCACCCCGCTCGCCCATGGCTGCATCGCCTGCCGCAGCCCGCGGACCCAGGCGATCCCGCGCGCATCGTCGGCGGGATCGCTCCACAGCCCGAACGGATGCACGCACCAGGGCGCGTGCCGCCACGGCACCGGCCAGTCCGCCGTCTCGCGGGCCACCTTGCCGCCGCCGGGGAAGAGCACGTGCTGGGACGCCGAGGGCACGATCAGATCGTCGGCCGCGGCGCAGAACGCCTCGATCGCCGGGTCGGGAAGGGCGCCGAGGTACTCTGCCGACCAGTAGTTGCGATAACCGGGCGGGTCGTCGAGCATGCACTGCATCTCGGCATAGGGCATCTCGGCGATCATCTCGCCCGTGTGGCCGAGCGCGAGCATCGGCGCCACCGCCTTGCGCCCGGCCTCCTCGGGCCCGGCATAGACCAGCAGCATGGCGAGGGCCAGCCGGCCCACCAGCCCTTCCGGCACGAAGTCCTCCTCCGGCCCGGTCAGGTAGAGCACCCCGCCGCCGACGTCGTCGGAGGCCTCGGCAATGAAGTCGCGGTAGGCGCGGAGCACCCGCGGGCCCTCCTCGGCCGGCCAGAGCAGCAGCGCCGCCGTCACAAACTCCAGCGGATAGAGCCGCAGCGTCAGCGATGTCGCCACGCCGAAATTGCCGCCCCCGCCGTGCAGCGCCCAGAAAAGGTCCGGGTGCTCGGTCTCCGAGGCGGTGATCACCCGACCGTCGGCGGTGACGATCTCCGCCGAGACCAGGTTGTCGCAGGCCAGGCCGAACTTGCGGTCGAGCCAGCCGCCGCCGCCACCGAGCGTGAAGCCGCCGACGCCCGTGGTCGATACCCGCCCGCCGGTCGTGGCCAGCCCGTGCGCACCCGTCGCCCGGTCGAGGTGCGACATGGTCGCGCCGCCGCCGACCACTGCGGTCCGCCGCGCCGGGTCGACGGCGACGGCGTTCATGTGGCGCAGGTCGATGACCAGACCGCCCTCGCTGAGCGCCTTGCCGGCGACCCCGTGCCCGCCGCCGCGCACCGCGATCTCGAGCCCGCTGTCCCGGGCGAAGCGGATCGCCTCGACCACGTCCCTGGTGTTCCGGCACTGGGCAATGAGCGCCGGGCGGCGGTCGATCATCGCGTTGAAGATGCTCCGCGCCTCGTCGTACTCGGCGGCTCCTGGCCAGATGATCTGGCCCTGGAACCTGTCCTGGAAGCGCTCTACCGCAGTATGTTCGAGAGTAGCCATTGCCTCTCCTTTCCTCTCCTCTCCTGCAATGAAGGCGGGACCTGGGTCCCTGCCCGCTCCATACAGGCTTGAAGCGGGCGCGAAATTTGCAATCTGGCCCGCGATCCGAGCTTAACACGATACCGCGCGCTTGTTTCAGTCCGATGTCGCGTCGGCAGCGCCGGTTCCAACTGCTTCAACAGGCGCCGGCGCGCCGCGACCGCGCGTCACGAGGGCCGCCGCGACGTCCTCGTAGTGCTCCAGCGCCACCGCCGCGTCCCTGAGCCCCGCATACGCCGCGCCGTCCTCCATCCAATGAGCCCCGAGGCCGGCTCGAAATAGCCGCGGGAGCCGGGGGGGCCCGGGGATAGTGTCAAGGACCCGCATCGCCGTTGGCCTGCGCCCGGATACTTGTGGCGCGAAGCCGGCCTACCAGGCCTGCACAACCCGCCGCTAATCTCGCACTAACCGCGAATATCACGCAATCACAGCCACTTGCAAAATCTCCGCATTTGAAATCCCTTGTGCCCCGCCCCCGGTTGTGCCTACAGATCGACCCGCAGCATCCGGCCCCGGAGGGAGCATCTGCCCATGCGCCGCTACTCCGTCTTCGCCCTCGCCCGCGAGGCGATCCGCGGCCACACCGGCTGGGACCTCGCCTGGGCCAAGCCCGAGCCGAAGCCCGGCTACGACGTGGTGATCGTCGGCGCCGGCGGCCACGGCCTCGCCACCGCCTACTACCTCGCGAAGTACCACGGCATCCGCAGCGTGGCCGTCCTGGAAAAGGGCTGGCTCGGCGGCGGCAACACCGGGCGCAACACCACGATCATCCGCTCGAACTACCTCCAGCCCCCCTCCGCCGCGATCTACGAGAAGGCCCGCAGCCTCTACGAGACGCTCTCCCAGGAGCTGAACTTCAACGTGATGTTCAGCCCCCGCGGCGTCCTGATGCTCGGCCAGACCCACCACGAGATGCGCGCCTGGGCCCGTACCGCCCACGCCAACCGCCTCGCCGGCATCGAGAGCGAGCTCGTCACCCGCGAGCGCATTGCGAAGCTCGTCCCCATCCTCAACCTCGACGGCCCGCGCTACCCGGTGCTCGGCGGCCTGTGGCAGCCCCGCGGCGGCACCGCCCGGCACGACGCCGTCGCCTGGGGCTACGCCCGCGCCGCCTCCGCCCTCGGCGTCGACATCATCGAGACCTGCGAGGTCACCGGCATCGACCGTGACGCCCACGGCGTCACCGGCGTCCGAACGACCCGCGGCGCGATCACCTGCCGCAAGCTCTGCCTCGTGGTCGCCGGCTCCTCCGGCATCCTCGCCGACCTCGCCGGCTTCCGCCTGCCCATCGAATCCGTCGCCCTGCAGGCGCTGGTCTCCGAGCCGATAAAGCCGCTCCTCGACTGCGTGGTCATGGCCAACACCGTCCACGGCTACATCAGCCAGTCCGACAAGGGCGAGATGGTGATCGGCGGCGGTGCGGACGGGTTCAACAACTACACCCAGCGCGGCAGCTACCACCACATCGAGGAAACCCTGCGCGCCCTGATCGAGACCATGCCCGTCCTCTCGCGGCTGAAGATGCTGCGCCAGTGGGGCGGCATCGTCGACATGACCGGCGACCGCTCGCCGATCATCGGCCCCTCGCCCGTCCCCGGCATCTTCCTCAACTGCGGCTGGGGCACCGGCGGCTTCAAGGCGATCCCCGGCTCCGGCTGGGCGACCGCCGAAATGCTGGCGAAGGGCACCCCGGGCGATCTCGCCGCCCCCTTCGGCCTCGAGCGCTTCACCGAGGGCCGCATGGTCGACGAGAGCGTCGCCGCCGCCGTCGCGCACTGATGGGGCGCCGTCCGCTGTAACGTCGCCATGTCGCTGCCCGAACTGCATCGGTGCAAGGGACGCGCGGAGGACGGGCATGCACATTCGCCGGGAACTCGGGTCGACGCTGCTCGCGGGCACGGGGTTCATGGTGCTGCTGGTCGTGGCGCTCATGGGCTACTGCCTCGCGCTCGACATGCAGTCGGTGCATCTCGCCGTGCTCGCGGTGCTGACCACCACCGGCCCCCTGATCTCCCGCGTCTTCGAGGGGATGGTGCGCCGCCGCCAGCGGGTGCTCGGGCTGGAGATGAACTGCCTCGAGGCGGACGACGAGGTGATGGTGGCCCGCACGGCCCCGCTCGCCATGCCGGTGATCGGCACGCTCTTTGCCTGGTTCGTGGTGATGTGACGCCGGACCCGCGTGATCCTGACCGGACGCCGAAGCGGTCCCCGTCCGCAAGTCACCGCGGCTTCGGATTGGACTTTCCAGCCAGGTTCATCGCCACTGCCGCTCGCACCAGCCCCTTCAATGCCTCGGCGTCCACCACCTCGCCCTCGCGGATGTCGATCGCCCGCCGCGTGTTGCCTGCGAGGCTCGCGTTGAACAGACCCGCCGGGTCCGGCAGCGACGCCCCCTTGGCGAAGGTCAGCTTCACCACCGCCTTGTAGGTCTCTCCGGTGCAGATGATGCCCGCGTGCTCCCACACCGGCACCCCGCGCCACTTCCAGGTCTCGACCACCTCCGGATCGGCCTCGCGGATCAGCCCGCGCACCCGCGCCAGCGTCTCGCCGCGCCAGTCGCCGAGCTCGGCGATCCGGGCGTCGATCAGCCGGGAGAGAGAGGAGCCTCCTCCTTGATCCAATTCGTTCATCTTCTTCGCCGTGGTTGCCATCACTCGCCCGTTGTGTGAGCGCTGCCAATCAGACATAGCACCATCGAATCTCTTCCATGCCAAGCCAGCTTGTCAGGTTGGATCTCAACTCCGTTTCGGGTATGCTTTTCAGTGGTTCTGAGAGAACCAACGGTTCCCTCAGCGCCCCGTTACTTCGACGCTATCACCCTCTGAGGTCAACTTAATGGACTACCAGCCCATTGACGCGTTCCCCCCCGAAGTCATCGAGAAACTTAGGACCTATGTATACCGCCTCATCGACCCGCGGAACGGCGAGACGTTCTATGTCGGCAAGGGGAAGGGCAATCGCGTCTTCGCGCACATTCGCGGCGAGCAGGGCATTGAAGGCGATGACCTCGAAAACAAGCTCAAGCGCATCCGGCAGATTCGCCTAGCCGGATTCGAGGTCGCTCACGTGATCCACCGGCATGGTATGGACGATGCAATCGCCTTCGCGGTCGAGTTCCGCACTGATGGATGCTTACCCCGGCCTCACAAACGTGGCGGGTGGCACCGGCGGCAACGAGTTCGGTGCGATGCACGCCCTAGAAATCATCCGCGAATACACCGCGGAGCTGGCCGTGTTTCGGCATGACGCGATCCTCATAAGCGTGAACCGCAGCGCGCTCGCGGAGTCATCGCTCTATGAGGCAACTCGATACGCGTGGAAGATCAACCCTTCGAAAGCGAGAAAGGCCGAGGTGGTCCTCGCCACAGTGCAGGGAATCATTAAGGGCGCGTTCATTGCCGACGAGTGGCTAGAAGCAACCGCCGCCAACTTCCCGGGTCGCCAGGACGTTCCTGGTCGGTACGGATTCAACGGGCGCGAAGCATCGGATAACATGCAAAATCTCTACGTCGGCAAGCGCACCCCCGACGAGTACCGCAAGCGTGGCGCGGCCAATCCGATCAAGTACGCGCTACAGGTGTAGTGCTGCGGGCTGATTTTCTGGCGTCCGTTTACGCCGCTCATGTCACATCTTCTCGCCGGGCAGCCCGCTCGCTTGGCGAACCCAGTCCGCGAACTGCGCCTCGTCGAGCGCGCCCTCACAGATGTCGTAGTAGCGCACCTCTGGGTGCTTCGACGCGCCCGGCGGCACCGGATCGAGCGAGGTCCCGCGAAAGAACGTCACCTTCACGTACTTCTCGAAACAATGGTACGCGACGAACCAGCCCTCGCCCTCGATCCCGTAGAGCGGGGTGTTCCACTTCACCGCCTTGGCGACGCCCGGCACCGCGCGCACGATGATCGCGTCGAGGCGGCGCCCCAGGTCGAGTTTCCATCCCGGCATCGCCGCGATATAGGCCTGCACCGGCGCGTCGCCATAGCCCTTGGCGATCTGCGGATTGCCACCCGACAGTAGCTTCGGCGCCGCCTCTGCCGCCGGTGTTGCGCTCGCGCCTTTGGTCATTGCGTTCATCCTTCCGCTCGCGCCAAATGTGTCAGCAACCAGCGCAACGTTTCAGGCTTCGCGGGTCGAAACCTCCATGAACGCGTGCTCTGGATGAAACGGAGGCATGATGGCATACCCAGACGCGACCGTCAGCACCGGGCCATACCCGCGTCTCGTCCACGGCAGAAACGTGCCAACGGAGCACCCGCTCGCTTTGGAAGGTGCAATAGCCGACAGAAAGAGTATGCATATGCATTTCATATGCGTTTCATATGCATTTCATATCGGGTGTTTTCGGGCAAACCCATGCTTCTGCTGACCTGCCCCTGCTGCGGCGTCGAGGCCGAGGAGACCGAGTTCGCGCCCGGCGGACAGGCCCATATCCGCCGCATGGGACCGGGGTCCACCGACGCCGAATTCGCCGGCTACCTGTTCGAGCGCAAGAACCCCCGCGGCGTGCATTTCGAGCGCTGGCGCCACGCCTACGGCTGCGGCAAGTGGTTCCACGTCGCCCGCGACACCGCCACGCTCGAGGTTTTCGGCAGCTATCCCGCCCAGGTCTCCGCCCCGCCGGAACCGATCCTCGCCACCATACGCGCCCGCCGCCCCGGCTGGGACTACCAGCCATGAGCGCCCGCCTCGCCTCCGGCGGCCGGCTGATAGATCGCACGAAACCGCTGGAGTTCCGCTGGAACAACAAGCCCTTGCGCGGCTTCGCCGGCGACACCCTCGCCTCCGCCCTCCTCGCCAATGGCGAGGTCCTGATCGGTCGTTCCTTCAAGTACCATCGCCCGCGCGGCATCGTTGCCAGCGGCGTCGAGGAGCCCAACGCGCTTGTCGCCCTCGGCCAGGGCCGCCGCTTCGAGCCCAATGCGCGGGCCACCACCACCGAGCTCCACCAGGGCCTGACCGCCCGCAGCCAGAACCACTGGCCCGGCCTCGCGTTCGACCTCGGCGCCGCCGCCGCGTACCTCTCTCCCCTCCTGCCAGCAGGCTTCTACTACAAGACCTTCATGGCCCCCCGCGCCGCCTGGAAGCATCTCTTCGAGCCCGCCATCCGCCGCTCCGCCGGCCTCGGCACCCCCCCCGACCGCCCCGACGCCGACCACTACGAACACCTCTACGTCCACACCGACATCCTCGTCATAGGCGGCGGCACAGCCGGCCTCGCCGCCGCCCGCGCGGCAGCGGGCAGCGGCGCGCAAGTCCTTGTTCTGGAACAATCTCCCCACTGGGGCGGCCGTGCTACCGTGGACGAAACCCGCATCGACGACCAGCCCGCCACGGACTGGATCGCCGCCCAGCTGGCCGCCCTCGACGCCATGCCGAATGTCACCCGCCGCGCCCGAACCGCCGCCAGCGGCGTCTATGACCACGGCTACGTCCTCGCCGAGGAGCGCCCCCACGACGGCCCCGAGCCGCCGCCCGAGACCCTCCCCCGCCGCCGCCTCTGGCGCATCCGCGCCCGCCGCATCATCCTCGCCACCGGCGCCATCGAGCGCCCGCTGGCCTTCGCCAACAACGACCGCCCCGGCGTCATGCTGGCCAGCGCGGTGCGCGACTACCTCGGCAACTGGGCCGTATCCCCCGGCCACCGCACCGTGCTCGTCACCACCAACGACGACGCCTACCGCACCGCCATCGCGCTGACCGACGCCGGTCTCGCCGTGCCCGCCATCCTCGACACCCGCCCCACCGCCAGCGGCCCCCTCCCCCAGGCCGCCCGCGAGCGCGGCATCCGCATCCTCGAAGGCCACGCCATCGCCAAGGTCCGAGGACGTGCCCGCGTCACCGGTGTCGCAGTCGCTCTGCAGTCCGGAGAGGGCTCCACAGTCGAAGAGATCGCGTGCGACACCGTCGCCATGTCCGGCGGCTGGTCACCGGCCGTTCATCTCTGGTCACACTGCGGCGGCAAGCTTGTCTGGGACGAGGCCCGCGCCTTCTTCGCTCCCGACCAGACCCGCCCGCCCCGCGGCCACGACGGCGCAGGATTAATGATTCCGGCGGGGTCCGCCTCTGGTGCCCTCGAACCCGACGCCTGCCTCGCAACTGCATACCAGGCCGGGCGCCAAGGGGCCGAAGAGGTGGGGTGGAGCCCCGGTGACGAGGCCGCGCCCCGGTCGGACGTGGAGGCCGAGGCGCCCGCCGCCGCCGTCTGGTCGATGCCTACCGCCGCATCGCTCGGCCTGCGCGCCAAGGCCTTCGTCGACTTCCAGAACGACGTGAAGGTCTCCGACATCCGCCTCGCAGCCCGCGAGGGCTATGTCAGCGTCGAGCACGCCAAGCGCTACACCACGCTCGGCATGGCCACCGACCAGGGCAAGCTCTCCAACGTCAACGGCCTCGCAGTGCTGGCCGACGCCCGCGCCGCGACCATCCCCGACGTAGGCACCACGACCTTCCGCCCGCCCTGGACTCCCGGTCACCTTCGGCGCTCTCGCAGGGGAGGCACGCGGGCCGCTCTTCAAGGCCACCCGCCGCACCCCCATGGACGCCTGGCACGAGACCGCCGGCGCCGTTTGGGAGCCGGTCGGCGACTGGCGGCGCCCCTACGCCTACCCCCGCCCCGGCGAGACCACGCCCGAGGCTGTCGCCCGCGAGGTCATGGCCACCCGCCAGGACGCCGGGCTCTTCGATGCCTCCACGCTCGGCAAGATCCTCGTCAAGGGGCCCGACGCCGGCCGCTTCCTCGATCTGCTCTACACCGGTGTCATGTCCTCGCTCCCCGTCGGCCGATGCCGCTACGGCCTCATGTGCAACGAGAACGGCTTCCTCTTCGACGACGGCGTGGTGGTGCGGCTGGGCGAGGACGGCTTCCTCTGCCACACCACCACCGGCGGCGCGGACCGGGTGCATGGCTGGATGGAGGAGTGGCTGCAGACCGAGTGGTGGGACTTCAAGGTCTGGACGGCGAACCTGACCGAGCAATTCGCCCAGATCGCCGTGGCCGGCCCGGCCGCGCGCAAGGTGATGGAGGCCGCTGGCACCAGCGCCGATATCTCCCGCGAGGCTCTGCCGTTCATGCACTGGACCCCTGGAACGGTGGCCGGCATCCCCGCCCGCATCCACCGCATCTCGTTCACGGGCGAGCTCTCCTACGAGATTGCTGTCCCCGCCGATCGCGGGCAGGCCCTTGTGGGACGTGCTGCGCGAGGCCGGCGCGGACTTCGGCCTCCAGCCCTACGGCACCGAGGCCATGCATGTGATGCGCGCCGAGAAGGGGTTCATCATCGTCGGCGACGAGAGCGATGGGACGGTAACGCCGCAGGATTTTGGGCTCGGCTGGGCCGTATCGAAGAAGAAGGCCGACTTCATCGGAAAGCGCGCGCAGGAACGGCCTGAGCTGACCCGCCCGGGACGAAAACAGCTCGTCGGCCTCGCCACAATCGATGCCGCCACCGTCCTGCCCGAAGGAGCCCACGCGGTTTCCGGCCCGGTTCGCACCGGTGAGCCGACGCCGACCATCGGGCATGCCACCTCGGCCTACTTCTCTCCCACCCTCGGCCGTTCGATCGCCATGGCCCTGATCGAGGGCGGCGCCTCGCGGCTGGGCGAGGTGCTCAACTTCCCGCTGGAGAACGGCACGACGATCCGCGCGACGGTGGTCGATCCGGTCTTCCTCGACCGTGAAGGGGTGCGGCAGAATGCCTGAGGCGATCCTCATGGCGGCGAAGCTCGACCCTTCGGTGCGGGTCTCGCTGCGCCCCGGGCCGGGAATGGTGACCCTGCGCGGCGACCTCGCCTCGGCGCCGATCCGCGAGGCGGTGCTGGCGGCTACGGGTCTCGCGCTGCCGGACCGGCGTCGGATCGTGATCGGGGGCGATCAGGCTGCCGCCTGGATGTCACCGGACGAGCTGCTGCTGTTCACAGGCCCGGGTAATGGAGACCGGCTCGCCGCGGCGCTGGGCACGGCGCTGTCGGACGTGCACCACCTCGCGGTGGATGTCTCGAGCGCCCGCATGGTCTTCCGTCTCGAGGGCGAGGGCGGGCGGGAGGTACTGGCAAAGGGGGCGCCGGTCGATCTGCGGCGCGCGGCCTTCGGGCCGGGAGATCTGCGCCGCACCCGGCTCGGACAGGTGGCGGTGGCCTTCTGGATGGTCGATGCGGTGACGATCGACCTCGTCTGCTTCCGTTCGGTCGCGGGTTTCACCGCGCGCTGGCTGGCGACGGCCGCGGCCCCGGGGAGCCTGCCGGGGCATCTTTAGGGCGGAGCAATGCACGCGCCGGATGTGTAGGGAGGCATCTGCGCAAGCTTGGGAATTTGTGTAACGTATTGAAAAACAACAGAACTTGGTCCAGCCGTTCATGTACTGTCAACTCTTGTTTGGAAATCGGCCCTACGCACGGGGCCCTAGCACCAAATATGGCGGCCTGGGGAGCCTGTGGCCGGAACCGGACCAGATGTTGGGTAAGGAATTGGCCGCGATCGCGAAGCGCATGGCCCTTCCCGAGGCTGCCGTCAGGCGTTGAACCAGTCACCGCTGGCGTGGTTCGGCATTTTCAGCACGCCTGTATACAACGACACAGCCGCCCAAGTATAGCAGTCGGGATTTCCAATACAGTATGCCAATCCACTATTGTAGTAGTTGGGATCGTCTGCATAAATCTCGGCACCGCCGATTCCGATCCCAAGATACTTGTGGCACGCCTCGTGGATGATGATTGCCGCGTAACTGTTCACCGAGAAGTTGCCGTGGGCGGCGAAATCCAGGTGAATTTCGCCATTCTTGAAGCCGCACATGGGAGTTGGCGTCGCCCGCGTGTAGCCATCGCTGTTGGCGATCTGCGCCTGCACGCCCGCTACGGTGCTCGTCACGCCGGCAGCGACCGTTCTGTTCGCATGATCGACATCGATGAGATACACGCCCGTGTTCAGATGAAAGCTCAATGACAGCATGTTCCTTCGAATCTTCTCGAGAACCCATCGCCTGTCGTGCTTGGTTATTTCCTTGAGTGCAAACGGCTTATCAACAATGTTATCCGTCAAGAAACCACCAGCGGTATTTCCGGCCACCAGCTGAAAGTGGACTTGCATGATATTCTGGAATACGGCCGATTCCGGCTTGCGGAGGATCACGACCTTGGCGAGTTCATCGTTCGCCTTGCGCATGATGGCCATCGCCCGCTTTGACGCGGCAGAAATGGCGTTCTTCGCAGCCAGCGGGGGGTAGGCCACAGCGGGATTGTGCTTGTAGGCAATCGTAACCCCGGGCGCCAGCAACTCCATGTGATCGGTGTATCGGTCCGGGCCGCCGAACAAGCGCGGCAAATGGAGGGCTGTCGTGGGTTTCTTGAAGTCTACCATCGTCCCCGCCCCGCTGCGCCGCACATGGTCTCATTCGAGAGATGACCGTCATGGTGGCATGCGGACCGCGGACTCGGCAAGCGCGATGTCACGCCGATGCGGCGGGCTCTGCACGCATATGGCCGCGCTCCTTGCAGAGTGCGGCCATCGTGGGTCTGAGGGTGCGGCGGTTCAGACGGTGTCTTCGATCCAGCCCTTGAGGCTCGCCTTGGGGGCGGCGCCGGTGCGGTTGGAGACCAGTTCGCCCGCCTTGAACATAAAGAGCGCAGGAATGCCGCGCACGCCGAACTGGGCGGGCAGGCCAGGGTTCTCGTCCACGTTCACCTTGGCGACCTTGAGCTTACCCTCGTATTCGACGGCCAACTCCTCGAGCGCCGGGCCGATCTGGCGGCAGGGGCCGCACCATTCCGCCCAGAAGTCCACCAGAACTGGAACGTCGGCGCCGAGCACCTCCGTCTCGAAGGTCTGGTCCGTCACCTTGACCGTTGCCATTCCTGGCTCTCCTTGCATGTCGAAGTCGGACCAACAGGTATGGACCCGCCCCCTCCGGGTCAAGGCCGCGCGCGCGCCAGCGCCGCATCGACCAGCGCGTCGGGCAGGGGCATGAGGGTTGCGGTGCGAGTCCAGAGGATCGCCGTCGCGACCCTGCGGCCGGGCCAGATGGCGGCCAGTGCGGCGCGATAGGCTCCCATCTGGCGCAGGATGCCCTCCGGTGTACTCCTCGGGGCGGTCGGGGACGGCGCGGTTGCTCTTGAAGTCGATCGCTAGCACTTCCGCCTCGCCGATGACCAGCCGGTCGATCCGCCCCAGGATACGCGCGCCGTCGAAGGCCGCAAGGGGCGCGGTCACGTCCACTTCGGCGAGGGTTCCGGGGGCGAAGACATGGGCAAGGTCGGGGGCGTCGAGCACCGCCACGGCCTCGGCGAGCAGGTCCGCGAGGTCGTGGGTGGCGGGAAGGAGCCGGGCGGCGCGCGCCGCGCGGTCGGTTTCCGGCGTTGTGCCGAGCATTTCCAGGAGGCGGTGGACCGCCTCGCCGCGGCGGGTCGCCTCGGCGTCCGGCTCAGTGCCAGGCAGGACATGCGCGCCGCCGAGCGAGGAGGGCGCGCGGGTCTCGACCCGCCGCGTGGCCGATATCGGCGCCGGTGCCCAGGCGCCGGAAGGCGCGGGCGCGTCGGACGGGCGCGGCGACCGCGTCCTGCCAGTTCCGCGCCAGCACCAGCGTCTCGCCGTCGGGGCCGGTATCGGCGCCGAGGCTCGTCATCGCCTCCTGGACCAGCGTGTACCAGCCGTCACCGTGGGGCTTCTCCGGCCTGCCGGCACCGGCGACGATCAGCCAGGTGCGTGCGCGGGTGAGGGCGACGTAGAGCAGGCGCATGTTCTCGGCGCGGGCCCGGTCGCGTCGTGCCGTCTCGGCGGCGGCCACCGCCGGTGGCGCTGCTTCTGCGGGCATCCGCCAGAGAGCGGGGCCCTCCGTGGGGCGCAGCACCGTCGGCGCATTGCGGCCTTCCTGCCGGGTGGTGGTGTCGGGCAGGATGACCACATCCGCCTCGAGCCCCTTGGCGCCGTGGACCGTCATCACGCGGACCTGGTCGGCGCCCTCGTCCACCCGGCGCTTGAGCTGCAGTTCGTCGCGGTCCATCCAGGCGAGAAAGCCGATGAGGCTCGGGGCCTCGGTCGTCTCGTAGGTCAGCGCGAGATCGAGGAGCGCGTCGATGCCGTCCTCGGCCTCGGCCCCGAGGCGCGCCACCAGCGCTGCCCGGCCGTGGTGGCGGATCAGCATCCGTTGCAGGAGTTCGTGCGGGCGCAGGTAGTCGGCCTGCGCCATGAGGTCGGTGAGCATCGTGCGGATGGGGCCGTGGCGGTCGGGAGGCGCGGCGCGCAGGGCGGCGTAGAGCGTGCCGGGGCGGCCGTGGGCGAGGTCGAAAAGCGCGGGCTCATCCAGTCCGCCGAGCGGGCTGCGCAGGAGGGCGGCGAGCGAGAGGTCGTCGCCGGCGGTTGCCGCCACGCGGAGGGCGGCGAGCAGGTCCTTGACCGCCAGTTCCGCCCCGATGCGCAGCACGTCGGCGCCAGCCACCGGCACCGCCGCGCGTTTCAGCGCCCGGATGATGGCGTGAAAGAGTGGTCCGCGCCGCTGCACCAGGATCATCACGTCGCCGGCCGCGATGGGCCTTGGTGGGTCGCTGCCCGGCAGGGCGAGGCCTATGTCGAGCCAGCCGCGGAGGCGGCGAGCGATGCGGGCGGCCAGTTCCTCCACCGGGTCGCCGGGGCCGGGCATGTCCACCGGTTCGTCCCAGGGGCTTTCCTCCTCCTTCTCGGGGGTCGGAAGGAAAGGCCAGAGTTCGACACGGCCCGGGCGGTCGGCGTCGATGGAGGCATGGATGACGTCGGTATCGAGGCCAGCGCCGGCGCGGCCGCGGAAGACCTCGTCGACCAGGTTGAGGATGGGCTCGGCGGACCGGAAGGAGTGGATGAGGCCGCAGAGCTGAAGCGCCCGGCCGAGGCCGTCGAGTTGCGCCTCGAAGTGGCGGCGCATGGCGCCGAAGGCGGCGGGGTCGGCGCCCTGGAAGCTGTAGATCGACTGCTTCTCGTCGCCGACGACGAAGACCGTGCGCTCGCCCGGGCGGGCGCCGTCGCCGGCGAAGAACTCGCCCGTGAGGGCGCGCACCACGTCCCACTGCTCGGGGCTGGTATCCTGCGCCTCATCCACGAGGATATGGTCCAGGCCCCCGTCGAGCTTCCACAGCACCCAGGCGGCCGTCGCCGGGTCGGCGAGCAGGGCGCGGGCGCGGTCGATCATGTCGTCGAAGTCGAGGAGGCCGCGTTCCGCTTTGCGGGCATCGAGTGCGGGCAGCCAGGCGCGGGCGAAGCGGTGGAGCGCCGCCGAACGGGCAAGGGCCGCAATGGCGAGGCGGCGAGGGCGGGCGGCCTCGATGCGGGCCATGATGAGGTCGAGGTCGGCAATCAGGTCGGGGTACGCGTTGCGGACCGCCTTGGTCGGGAAGGCGCCGATCTTCGCGGCGAAGGGCGCCCTGGCGCCGTCGCCATAGAGCTGGACCCCTTCTAGAGCGGCGAGGCGGGCGTCGGGGTCGGCGGCGGCCAGTGCGTCGCGGAGTTTGCCTGCGGCGCGCCTGTCCCTCGGCCCGCTTGCGGCAAGGATGGGCACAAGGGCGCAAAGCACCGCCTCGGCGTCGGGCGGCAGGACTTCGGAGAGGAGGTCGGCGGTCGTGGCGTCGAGGGTGGTGCCGAGGTAGGCGGCCAGCGCCTCAGCGTCGAAGGGCAGGACGAAGGCGGCGCGGTGCTGGCCGATCTCCTTCAGGAGCGGGTCGGGGCTTTCGCCGGGGAGTTGCTGGGCGATGGCGGCGATGGTCTCGGGCGCGGCCTCGGCCAGGGCGTCCAACACCTCCTCGCGCAGCGCCTTCGCCTGCCGGTCGTCGAGGACGGCGAACTGCGGGGAGACGCCGGCCTCTAGCGGGAAGCGGCGCAGGAGCGCCTCGCAGAAGGCGTGGATCGTCTGGATCTTCAGGCCGCCCGGAGTTTCCAGCGCCCTGGCAAAGAGAGTGCGGGCACGGGCGAGGCGGGCCTCATCGAGCGCCGCGGGCGGCTCGCCCAGCTCGGCGAGGGTATCGATCAGCGGCGCGTCGTCGAGCATCGCCCAGGCGCCGAGCGTGCGGAAGAGCCGCGTCTGCATCTCTGCCGCCGCCGCCTTCGTGTAGGTCAGGCAGAGGATGCGCGCGGGCTCGGTGCCCGCCAGCAGCAGGCGCGCCACCCGGTCGGTGAGCACGCGGGTCTTGCCCGAGCCCGCGTTCGCCGCCACCCAGCTGGAGCGGGCCGGCGCCGAGGCCGCGATCTGCCGGGCGCCCGCCTCGCGCATGCGCGTCTCGCTCATGGCGCCCCCTCCGGCGGGTCCCCGTCACCCCACTCGCCCTTTCGCGACAGGTGGTCATAGTCGCTTTCATAGGCCAGCCGCTGCGGCCGCTGGCGTGCGGTGAAGCCGCTGCCGGGGTTCTGGTAGTGGGCGATCAGCCGATGCAGGCGCTGGAAGACCTGCGCCACCGCCTCGGGTCCGGCGCCGATTTCCAGCGTCTTCCGGGCGTTGAGGCCGATCAGCTCAAGATGGCGCGCATCGCCTGCCGGCAAGCCCTCGAAGCCACCGGCCGCGAGGATCGCCGCCTCCAGCGGCAATTGGAGGTGGAAGGCCGCCGCTTCCCTGGCGCTCGGCACCCCGCCGGACTTGTAGTCGTAGACGGCGAAATTGCCGTCCGGGGTGCGGTCGATACGGTCGGCCTTGGCCGTGACTTCGAAGGGCAGCGCCAGCCCTTCAAGTGTGCGGCGCCCGCGCACCTCCCGCGCCGCCGGGATGCCGCGGGACCGCCGCTCGGCTTCACCGGCAAGGAACCACGCGGCGATCCGGTCGAGCCGCGCCGTCCAGACCGCGCGCACCGCCGGCCAGGGAGCCTGATCCGCCAGCACCGCCCGCACGGTTTCGGCGAGAATCTGGGTCGCGTCGGGGGGCAGGCCGCCTTCGGTCGCGGCGAGGAAACGCTCCATCACCTCGTGCACCGCGCTGCCGCGGGCGAGCGCGTCGGCCTCGCGCCCCGGCGGGTCGAGTGCCCGCAGGCCCAGCACGTGTCGCGCATAGATGGCATAGGGGTCGCGCACCAGCGTCTCGATCTGCGTGACCGACAGCGCCGACGGCCGCGCCGCCGCGGGCGGCCGCGGCGAGGGCCGCGGGGCGGGCGGCACGGAGGCTGCCGGCCGGTCGAGCGCCTGAGCCGCGCGGACCAGCGCATCGCCGCGAGACTTCGCGCCCGCAAGCGCCGCCTGTCCCTCGTCGCCCAGCCCGAGCAGCAGGTTCTCCAGCCGCAGAAGCCAGCGCGAGGGCACGGTCGGTGCTTCAGCGGCGCGGCCAGCGCGCGTAACGACAACCTGGGAAGCCGCCATCGCCTGCTGGAAGTCATGTGCCGAGAGGCCGATGCGCAGCTCGGGGCTCGGCAGACCGAGCGAGGCTCGGAGCCCGCGGCTGAGCCAGGGGTCGGGGTCGGGGATGCGCGGCCAGACCCCCTCGTTGAGCCCGCCGAGGATAACAAGATCGGCCGCCTGCACGCGGGCCTCCAGCGTGCCCCAGATGGCGATGCCGGGATGGACGATCACCGCCTCCTCCGGCACGTCCCGCGCCGCCAGTTCGCGCTCCATCAGGGTCGCGAATTCGGCCGCGCCCATCGGCCCGAAGACCTCGGGCTCCGCTTCCAGCTCCGCCAGCACCGCGCGCGCGGCCATGCCGGCGGCCTTGTCCCAGAGCCCGTGATCCCCCGCCCCCTCCGGTCCCCCGGCAAGCGCCTCGGCCGCAGCGCGGTGCCGGGCGGCATGACCGGCGAGCAGTGCGTCGCCCGGCAGCGTCAGCGGCCCCAGCGCCGCCGCCAGCCAGGCGACCCAGACGGGGGCATGCTCCGGTCCGTCGGCGGCCCAGCGCGCGCAGGTTGCCCAGTCGACGACCGGCGGCCCCCCGCGCAGGTGCCGGATTTCCAGCCAGGCCGTCAGGTCCAGATGCCGTCGCCGCCCCCCGGGAGCGCTCGCCACCAGCGGGTGCTTCAGGATCGCCAGCAGCGCGTCCGGCGCCAGCGACCGGCCCAGCACCGACGCGAGCGCGCGCAGCAGCACGCCCGGCGGGGTCAGGGACAGCGGCCGGCCAGCACTGTCGTCAGGGATGAGCCCCCAACGGTCCAACTCGCTCGCCACTCGCCGGGCGAGCGCGCGGTCCGGTGTCACCAGCGCCGCCTGGCCGCCGGCCTCTGCCGCGGCCTTCAGCGCCAGCGCCACCACGCGAGCCTCGGTCAGCACATCCGGCGCCTCGACCCAGGCGACGCCACCGGCCGCATCGGCGAGCACTGGCACCAGCCCGCTGCCCTCCGCCCGCCACTGGTCCGTCACCGGCGCGGGCCGCAGCGCCAGCGCCACCAGCGCGTTGCGCGACGGCGCCGGCGGGGCCGCGTCGTGCCAGGCCGGAACGGCGCCCGGATCAAATCCGAGCGCCGCCGCCAGACGCCGGAATCCGTACTGCGGGTGGTCCGCCGCACCGGGCTCGTCGCTCGCCAGCCGCGCCCAGACCGCTGCAGGCAACCCCGAATCAAGCCCCGGCAGCACGACCGCCCCCTGCGGCAGTACCGCCACCGCCCCCATGAAGGCGCGCGTCGCCGCCCGCGACCCGGTGGAGCCCGCCACGATCACCGGATGCTCCGGAGGTGCCAGCGCCCAGCGCCCGGCCAGCTCCTCGACCGCAGCCCGCAAACGTCCCTGCGCGCCCGCAGGCGCGCCGGTCGCGGCGAAGGGCGCGAGGATCTCCAGGAACCGCAGGCTGCGCTGCCAGTGCGCCGCATGCCCCGAGGCATCGGCCCGCGCGAGCGCCGCGAAGGGCACGCCCTCGCCCTGCATGTCGTCGAGCAACTCCGCCAGGCTGTCGGCCAGGCCGAAGACCGCATTTCGCAGCGCCAGCCCCGGCTCGGGCGCGACCAGTTCCGCCACCAGTCGCGCCAACTCCAGCCGGTGCCCCAGCGCCGACGGCCCCGGCCCCTCGGCCAGCTCCGCCAGCGCCCGGATCCGCGGCAACAGCCGCGCCGGCCCGGCCGCGAAGGCCGTCACCAGCGCACGCTGCGCCCGCCGGGTGTTCACCCAGATCTCGACCCCAGCCACGGCCTCCGGTGGCGCACCCGCCAGACGCGCATCAAGCCCGGCCACCAGGGCGGCGGTGAAATCCACCCCCGGCGGCAACGCAAAGACCCGAGGTCCGTCCGCGGCCGGGAACAGCCGCATCACCGGGCAAGCTCCGCCTCGGCCAGCGCGATCCCCTGGGGCGTGCCCACGTCGGCCCAGCCGCCACCATGCACGACGCCAAACAGGCGTCCCGCCGCCAGCATCCGATCCCAGACGAGGTTGAGCGAGAACACCTCCTCCCGCTCGCGCGCAAGCCCGCCGGTGTCGATGATCTGCGCGCCGGCGTAGACGTAGTCCGCAGCCGCCGCCCCGCCCCGACGTTCCAGCCGCCCGTCGGCCCCGAGGAAGAAGTCGCCGGCCCCGGCATGCCCCGTCGCCGCCGCCCGCGGCACCAGGCACAGGAGCCCGTCCATCCGCCCCGCGTCCCAGGCCCCGGCGAGCGTCAGGAAGGGGTTCACCCCCCGCCAGACCATATCGGCGTTCAGCCCGAAGACCGGCGACGACCCCAGCAGCGGCAATGCGCGCTTGAGCCCGCCGCCCGTCTCCAGCCGCTCCCGCTCGACCGAGACAAGCACCTCGGGCGCGACACGCGCCAGATGCGCCCGCATCTGCCCGGCATGGGCGTGGACATTGACCACCGCCCGCGACACCCCTGCCCCGCGCACCACCGCCAGCGCATGATCGATCAGCGGCCGGCCGGCCACCTCGATTAACGGCTTCGGCCGGTCGCGGGTCAGCGGCCCCATGCGGGTCCCCAGTCCGGCGGCAAAGACCATTGCGGCGCTCGGGCTCACCGCCCGTTCCCCTTTCTTCCCTGTTTCGCGATTCGGGTCGGGGTCAAGGCTCGCGAAGCGACCGCGCTTGCGCGGCTCGGCCTTGACGCAGGCACGAATCGCAGCCCCACCATGGATGAGGCGCCTTGATGAAGCAGCCGCTTCATCAAGCGCCTCCCCAGCAGAATCTTCCCTTCTCGACCACAAGCCCGGACAACTGGGCTGCGGCGCGAGCACGACGCCGACATGCGCACAGCGCCGACGCGCCGCCACCGCCGGCCAGCGCAGCGGCCGGCCCCCCTCGGGACAATGGCTTCGGGTTGCAGGGCGACGTGCGGATCATGAGCGGCTCGCGGCGATCCGGGCGAGAACGCCCGGGTCGGGTGCCGGCAGGCCAACGCGGACCCAGGCGGCGAGGGGGGCCAGCGCAGGGTGGTCGAGGTCGCGCATCAGATGGCCCCAGACCCGCGGCAGGTGGTCGAGGTAGCGCGGCTTGCCGTCACGCCGGCAGAGCCGGGTAAAGAGCCCGAGGATCTTCAGGTTGCGATGCGCCGCGAGCACGTGCGCCGCCCGGGCGAAGCTCGCCGCCTCCGCCCCGCTCGCCGCCAGATAGCGCGCCTGCATTGCAGCACGCAGTTCGGGCGAAGTGTCGCGGCGGGCGTCCTCCAGAAGCGAGATCACGTCGTAGGCCGGATGGCCCACACGGAGGTCCTGATGGTCGAGGATGCCGACCCGCGCCACGCCCGCGCGCTCGGGCAGCCAGACGAGGTTCTCGACGTGAAAGTCCACCAGCACGGCAACCGGCGGCGCGTCCAGCAGCGGCGCCACTGCCGCCTCGACCAGCGCGACATAGTCGCCCGGCGCCTCAGCAGGCACCGGTGCTCCGGTGGCGGCGGGAAGGTACCACTCGGCCGCCAGCCGGGCCTCGCGGAAGTATATGTTCATGTCGTACCGCGGGGGCGTCCAGGACCCGTCTCCCACGGGCGGCGCAAGTCGCTGGATTTCCACCAGACAGTCGATGGCGGCGGCGTAGAGATCGGTCTCGCGCGCGGGGTTGGCGGCGCAGAGCCGAGAGAAGGTGTCGTCGCCGAGGTCCTCAAGCAGCACCAGCCCATCCTCGGGCGCCGCGGCCAGTACTTCCGGTGCGCTGAAACCGGCATCGCGCAGCCAGCGGGTGACGCCGAGGAAGGGGGCAGGTGAAAGGCCGCTCCCGGGCGGCATGTCCATCAGCACGGCGGGTCGCCCTCGGAGGCGCAGCCGCTCGTAGCGGCGGGCGGAGGCGTCACCGGCGAGCGGCACGCGCCGGGCACCGGCCCAGCCCTCCCGGGACAGGAAGTCGCGGATTGCAGCCTCGCGGCTCATGCGGGAGTGAGATCCGCCACGTCGTTGTCGCGCAGGATCGCCCGCGCGCGAAAGGCGTCGCGGTCGGCGACCATCAGCCGCCGTGGAAAGACCCCGATCCCGCCTTCGAGCACGCTCATGTGGACGTCCAGAACGAAGCACTCTATATCTTCGGCCCGCAGCAGGGCGGTGCCGAAGGCGACGGTCGTGGGGTCCGTGGTCCGCAGGATTTCCTTCATCGCCACCAGCCTAGTGAGCGCCCGCGCAGAGGTCGAGAGGCAACAGCGATGAATGAGCCGGTGCGCATCTTCACCCCGATCGAGCAACTGCTGGTGCTGCTGGGCGGAGACATGGACCGGGTGAACACCCTGATCCGCACCCGCATGGCGAGCGAGCATGCCCCGCGCATCCCCGAGGTGACCGCACATCTGGTCGAGGCCGGCGGCAAGCGGCTGCGGCCGCTGCTGACGCTGGCCGCAGCAAGGCTCTGCGGATACGAGGGCGAGCATCACATCCGGCTCGCGGCAACGGTGGAGTTCATCCACACGGCGACGCTCCTGCACGACGACGTGGTGGACGAGAGCGCGCGGCGGCGGGGGAGGCCGACGGCCAATCTGCTCTGGGACAACAAGTCGAGCGTGCTGGTGGGCGACTACCTCTTTGCGCGGGCCTTCCAGCTGATGGTGGAGACGGGCTCGCTCAGGGTGCTGGACATTCTGGCGAATGCCTCTGCCGTGATCGCCGAGGGCGAGGTGCTGCAGCTCTCGGCCGCCGCCAATGTCAGCACCACTGAGGCGGTCTATCTCCTGGTGATCCGCGGCAAGACTGCCGCGCTCTTTGCCGCGGCGACCGAGGCGGGGGCTGTGATCGCGGGGGCGCCGGAAGCGCAGGTCCGTGCACTCCGGGCCTATGGCGACGCGTTGGGGATGAGCTTCCAGATCACCGACGACCTGCTCGACTACGGCGGCGCCAGTGCCGGGCTCGGAAAGAACACCGGCGACGATTTCCGCGAGCGCAAGGTGACGCTGCCGGTGATCCGCGCGCTGGCCGCATGCGATGCCGAAGAGCGCGCCTTCTGGGCGCGGGTGATCGGCAAGGGCGACCAGCGGGACGGCGACCTCGAGACGGCGCTGGAGTTGATGACCCGGCACGGCAGCCTGGAGAGCACCCGAGCCACGGCGTTCGACTATGCCGGGCAAGCCCGCGCTGCCCTCGGCCCGCTGCCGGAGGGACCGATCCGCCGCCATCTGGCAGACCTCGCCGATTACGTCGTCTCCCGGCTGGCCTGATCCGACGGATTCCTGTCGGTCCGCAAGGGAGATAACCAGTGCGGAGATTTTTCAACTAGTTGAAAAACAAAGATAATCGTAGTTAATGCGGGATTAACGCACACTACACGACCCCCTGGCCCGGTTGCCGCGCGGCTCCGCTTGGCGCCAGACCGAGCGCGCAATGCGCGCATTGTTCTCCAGCAACGCGCCCAATGTCGCGTTTCCTGAAACTGGTGCTTCGGTGCGCGACCGCAAAAGGTGCGCACCAATGTGACCGAGTTCACAGAGGCGAGTTGCGGCGGCGTGCCACTCTCCCTGCGGCGGCAGCACACCGGCGCCGCCTCAGCCAGTGCGGCAGGCGCGACCGGACGGCCTCGCCCCCGTTTCTTGCCTGGTATTGCGTGTATCCAGTTCCCGGGCGGCCACTCGACGGAGTATTGCATAGTCGGGTGGCCGCTCCGGCTTGTGACGGACCCTTTGCGCCCCCGCCGCTTGACCGCGACGGGCGCGCGCGCGCATGCAGGTGGCATGTCGGATTCTCTCGTTCCCCGGCCAGCGGATCGCCCGCGGTGTCTGCCGACACCTGGTGGGCCGCGACTTCGCGCCGCTGACCGAGTTCGTGCCGGAGCCCGGCCTGCGGGTTGACGTGATCGCGCTCGGCCCGGACGGCGAGATCTGGATCGTCGAGTGCAAGTCCAGCCGGATCGACTTTGTTGGCGACCGGAAGTGGACGGGCTACCTGCACTGGTGCGACCGCTTCTTCTGGGCGGTGGACGCGGATTTCCCCAGCGAGATCCTGCCGCAGGAAAGCGGACTGATCCTCGCCGACGCATTCGACGGCGAGGTCCTGCGCTGGCCCGAGGCGAGCCCGCTCGCCGCCGCCCGCCGCAAGGCCATCACCCGGCGCTTCGCCCGCACCGCGGCGGCGCGGCTCGCTCTGGTCGCGGACCCGGACATGGCGCTCCTGCGTTAGGGGTTGTACCCGTAAATCGCCACCTGTCGGCTTTGCGCCCGAAGCGGCCATCACGGATTGCTTAGTCGCAACCACACTCTGACAGCTTACTGTGGGGCACGCAGTTGCCGATGGTTGACCCGTTGGAGGCAGCGGAAAAACGCATTGCGCCGAGGGGAAGTGCCATGAAGCGGCCGAGCACGGGGCCAAGGACGACGAAACGCGTCGAGGATGCGCAAGCGGCACTCGCAGCGAACTACAGGGCGTACCAGTATCGTTTCGTCGAGTTCTTCGTCGAGCATCTCTCCGATGTCAGCCGAGCCTTCCACGGCGACCTCCAGGCGATGATCGTGCTGGCGCTCGTCGGGCAGGTGCAGATGCGGGCCACGCGAGCGGCCGTCGAGGCCGGCATCGACCCGCGCGCGATCCCCGCCGAGCGGGTCAGCATCACCGCTTCGCGCATCGCCGATGTCACGCGCATCCCGCGCGAGACGGTTCGCCGCAAGCTCGGCCTGCTGGGAGACAAGGGCTGGGTCCGGCGCAACCCGGACGGCTCGTGGCGGCCAGTCGTCGAGAACGGCGAGGCGCCCGCCCGCGCCGACCTCGCCGAGGTCGACGCGCGTGCCATCGAGCGGGTGGCGCGGCTCTTCCGCGATCTGGAGAACATCGTCGCCGACCACGCCGCTGCCCGGCTATCGGACCCCGAGGAGGGTGCCCAAATCGGGCAGGTGCCGCCTTCCTCGTGAGGCATCATCAAGGGTAAGTCGCCTTCGGACACACTGAGTCTCGGAGGGGAAGATGTACGATCCGGACAGGTTTCGGCTGGACGGGCACGTCGCGGTCGTCACCGGCGCCGGCGCGGGGATCGGCCGTGCCATCGCGCGGATGTTCGCGGCCGCCGGTGCAGCCGTCGTCGTCAGCGACCTGAAATCCGAGACGGCCGGAGCGGTAGCGGCGGAGATCACCGGCGCGGGCGGCAGGGCGGCGGGGATCGCGTGCAACGTCACCAGGGAGACGGACCTCGAAGCGGCCGTGAACACCGCGCTCGATCGGTTCGGCAAGCTGTCGATCCTCGTCAACAACGCCGGCGGGGGCGGGCCCAAGCCCTTCGACATGCCGATGGACGATTTCCGCTGGGCCTACGAGCTCAACGTCTTCTCACTGTTCCGGCTGACGCAGCTCGCGGCGTCGCACATGGCGGCCGCGGGGGACGGCGCCGTGCTCAACATCTCGTCGATGGCCGGCGAGAACAAGAACCAGCGCATGGCCTCCTACGCCTCATCGAAGGCGGCCGTGAACCACCTGACGCGCAACGTCGCCTTCGATCTGGGCGCGATGGGCATCCGGGTGAACGCCATCGCCCCCGGAGCGATCAAGACCGACGCGCTAGCCTCGGTGCTCGATCCCGATGTGGAGAAGGCGATGCTGAGGCACACGCCGCTCGGCAGGCTCGGCGAGGCCGACGACATCGCCTATGCCGCGCTCTTCCTCTGCTCCCCCGCCGCCTGCTGGATCAGCGGTCAGGTCCTGACCGTGTCGGGCGGTGGCGTGCAGGAGCTCGACTGACCGGCATCCGCCGCGCCCGCAACACCGGAGAATGGACCCATGACCTACGACGCCTTCGCCGAGTTCCGCATGACCGGCCATTCTGTCGTCATCACCGGCGGCGCCCAGAACATCGGCGCGGGGATCGCGAAGACGCTGGCGGGGGCCGGCGCCAGGGTGATGATCGCCGACCTCGACGGCGACAAGGCGGCCGCCACCGCCGCGGAGATCGCGGCGACAACCGGGGCGGACTGCCGCGGCATGGCCTGCGACGTCACCCGGAAGGTCGACATCGACGCAGTGGTCGCTGCGACCGTTGACGCGTTCGGCGGCATCTCGACGCTGGTGAACAACGTCGGCTGGGGCGGCCGGCAGGAAGACCCGGCGGCGATCCCGGAGGAGGAGTTCGTCACCTCCTACAAGCTCAACACCATCAGCGCCTACCGGATGAGCATGGCCTGCCTGCCCTATCTGGAGAAGGCCGCGAACTCGACCATCACCAACTCCGGCTCGTTCTCCTCCGCGACGCCCGCCTACGACATCCTGCCCTATGCGACGGCCAAGGCCGCGCTTAACCAGATGATGGTCTCGCTCGCGCACATGCTGAACAAGAAGGTGCGGGTGAACTCGGTCCTGATCGGCACGGTGATGACGGCCGGCTACGGCGACGCCGGCATCGATCCGGCGATGCAGGAGCGGCTGAGGCATCCCGACAACCTGACCGGGCGGCCGGGGCGGCCCGAGGACGTGGCGAACGCGATGCTCTGGCTCTGCTCTCCGGCGAGCGGCTGGGTCAGCGGCCAGACGATCAACGTCCACGGCGGCGGCGGCGTCGTGCGGCTGTTCGGACAGTGAGCGCCGGCCGACCCGACAGCAGGTGCGCGACGATGATCGGACGGTTCAGGGCGCTCGCCGCCGCGGCGGCTCTGGCGATGGTTCCAGGCCAATCCCTCACGGCCGACGAGGGGGCGACACCGCTCAGTCACGAGCAGTTGTCGGTCATGATGTTCGTCGACCAGGGACGGTCGTACGGCTACCAGACCATGATGGCGAGGATCCACCTCGATACCGTCAACGCGGAGCTGGAGCGCGACGCGGCCGTGCTCGAGCGCAATGAGGAACTCTATCGCAAGCACTCCATTCCACTGATCGAACTCGAGATTTCACGGCTGAAGGACGCGTGGAACCGCAAGCAACTGGTCGTCGCCGAGAAGAACCTGGCTTTCGTCAGCGCCGAGTACGAGGCGATGACGCTGGCGGCCCGGCACTTCGGCAGGGGCGACATCTCCACCGAGCGCCTCTACGAGGCTTTCCGTCGCGGCTGGGAGGCGGGCTGCGACAAGGGCCCCGACGAAGTCGCGGCGATGGCGGCATGGGCCGACTTCGCAGCGAAATCGCTCGAACGCGCGCGCCAGCTCAACGCCCGGAACGTCGAGCCATACGCCACGGTCCTCGAACGGGAGGCCCAGTTCAAGATCGCCCGGTCGAACTACGAGAACCGTCTGGCCGGTCTCGATCGGTGCCGCGAGGTCCTCTTTCCGAGTCTGGAGGACATTCTGGCGATCGCTCCGTGACAGCTCGTAGGGTTATCTGAGCCCGCCGGGCGCCAACGGCCGCTCCGGGCCGCGAGCTGACCCGACTATGCGTACACGCTCGAATGTCCCGTCTCAAGGACCTCCAGCCAGCGGCGGGATCGTCGGCCACTGCTGCCGCGGCCACCATCTGCCAAGGTCCCAATCCGGAGGCGTTGACAGCCGGAGGCCCGGGCGACAGGGTCGGGCGCGAGGAACAGGGGCGGCAGCTGCATGATCGACGATCCCTATGCGGCGCTCGGCGTGGAGCGCGGCGCGAGTGCCGAGGACATCCGCAAGGCCTACAAGCGGCGTGCCCGCGAGAGCCACCCAGACCTCAACCCCGGCGACACCGGGGCGGAGACGCGCTTCAAGGCGGCCTCGACGGCCTACGACCTCTTGAAGGATCCCGACAAGCGCGCGCGCTTCGACCGCGGCGAGATCGACGCCTCGGGGCAGGAGCGGCCCGAGCGGCGCTTCTACCGCGAGTACGCCGAAGGGCCGGAGGCGACCTATCATACGTCGCGCGGCTTCGAGGACATCGACCTCGGTGACGTGTTCTCCGACATCTTCGGCCAGCGGGGACGGGCGCGGCAGGCGGGTACGGGCGGCGGCTTCGCCCTGCGCGGGCAAGACCTGCAGTTCGGCCTGGAGATCGGCTTTCTCGACGCGGTATTCGGCGCAAGCAAGCGCATCGTGCTGCCCGGCGGCGGCCCGCTCGAGGTGACGATCCCGCAGGGCGTCAACGACGGCCAGACGATCCGGCTGCGCGGCAAGGGTGCCCCGGGCATGGGCGAGGGTCCGCCCGGCGACGCGCTCGTGACGATCACCGTGGCGCCGCATCCCCTGTTCCGCCGCGTCGGCGACGACATCGAGATCGAGCTGCCGATCTCCCTCGACGAGGCGGTGCTCGGGGCCAAGGTCGAGGCGCCGACCATCGAGGGTCCGGTGAAGCTGACGGTGCCGAAAGGGGCGAGCTCGGGCCAGGTGCTGCGGCTGCGCGGGCGCGGCGTGAAGCGCGGCGAGGCGCGCGGCGAGCAGCGGGTGCGGCTGCGCATCGTGGCTCCGCCCGCGATCGATCCGGAGCTGGAGGCGTTCTTCCGCAGCTGGCGCGAGACCCACGCCTATGATCCGCGCAAGGGGATGGGCAAATGACCCGGTATTACAGCGAGACTGAAGTCGTGGCCCAGATCGAGGGCTTGACGGTGATGCGGCTGCGCGCCTTCGTCTCGGCGCGCTGCCTCGCGCCGGCCGAGCGCGCCGGCCGGCTTGCCTTCGCCGAGGCCGACCTGGCGCGGGCGCGACTCCTGGCCGAGCTTGCCGCCGATTTCGATCTCGACGAGGAGGCCGCAGCCGTCGTCGTCTCGCTCATCGACCAGATCCACGGGCTGCGCGGGCGGTTGCGTGCGCTCGGTGGCGGCGCTGGCCGCGGAGCCCGAGGAAGTGCGTGCCCGTATCCGCGACCGGCTGGCGGGGGGCGGGACTGACGTCCTGTCCCGGAGACATTCCCCGGCGGCGGCCCGCGGCGTCAGCGGCCCCGGGGTTTCGCGCCCTTGCCGCCCTTGCGTGCCATGGCCCGTGCTCTGGCGGCGGCGGCGCGCAGTTCCTCGGCGATCTCCTCGGCCTCTTCGGGGTCGAAATCGAGCGGCAGCTCCACGCCTTCGGCCTCGATATAGAGGCGCACCATGCCGAGGCTGGTCGGCCCGATCTGCAAGTTCGCGGCGACGTTGCTCTCTCGGTTGATCCCCATGTCCATGCCTCCCGGACGCTCGCGCCATTCTGGGAACGCCGGCGGCCGGCCGCAAGTGGGACTTGCAATCGGGGGGGGCGATCTGTAACTCCGGCCGCGCGTGCCGACGTAGCTCAGTTGGTTAGAGCACCAGATTGTGGATCTGGGGGTCCCCCGTTCGAGCCGGGGCGTCGGTACCAACAAAATCAATAGCTTAGGCCCCTCACGGGGCCATTTTCATGTCGCATCTGCTGCGATCTGCTCGCATTGATTCCAAACGATTTTAAGTGCTTAGCTGCAATTTGATGCAGCACGTTTGCAGCAAAATTCGACAAATTCGCGGCTAGCTCGCCCCCCTGGGAAGCGGCGGGTAGGTCAGTAAAGTAAGCGCGACGCGCTACAATATAGACTGGCGCACTGAACTAATCTCCCGAAAAAATTTGCAACCGCAAATAAAGCGCTTGCAATGAGCGCTAAGCTCTTCTAATATCCATCATCGGCAAAAGGAGCAAACAACCAGGTATCCCTGGGTTTGCTTCGGCTGCGCGCCTGGCAAACCCTGGAACCAAACCAGGAGTTTGCCAGATGGCAAAAACACCCGAAAACCTTGACCTTGCGGACGACCTCCTATGGGGAGCGGCCGCAATCGCCGCTGCGCTCGGCTTGCCGCGCGCGAAAGTGTACTGGTTGCTCGAGAACGGGAAGCTGCCGGCGCGAAAGGTCGGCTGGCAGTGGGTCACGAGCCGCACGAAGCTTGCTGCTGCCCTGCGGCCGACGCAAGGGGCGGCAGCATGACCGGCGCCGCGACGGAAAAGCTGCTGATCCGCTCGTACAACCTCGGCGCGGGTTACACGCTGACTTGTTTGTTCGACCCCACCACCAATAAGGTTGAGCACTTCTGGTCACCGGCGGCGCCAGACAAAAAGGTCGCGTTCGATATTGGCAACCGGCTCACCTTCGAAGTACGCGTTGATGACGCCTTATACCGGTTCACCCGGGAGATCGCTACGCTGCTCGGGCAACCCGTCGGGATGCTCAACCCGCTCGCGCCCGAGGGCGAGCCGATCCGCGTTGTGCTTCCTGACGGCGTCGAGGCTGAAGCGTCGCGAACGGTGCAGCTGCCTCACGGCTTCGCGGCGACCTTCCGCATCGGCTCAAACGCGGTCACGCTGGAGCCAACTGTCAGCTGGAGCCCGTGGGAGCCTGCGTCGGATGCAGGCGCAGACGCACGAACGAACTGACCCGCGCGTACGACGATGCCCTAGCCGCGTTCCTGGGCGACGCTGGCACGGACCGCTGCCCCTTCCGCGACGTTGACGCTTCCCGTGGTCCGGAAGAGGGGAACCCCACGAATGAACATGAGTGAAATGAAGAACCCCGACCGCGAGGCAAGCGCGGCCGGGGACCCAAGAGGAAAAGAAAGTGGAACAGATGAATAATAGCGCAGAAATCGGCGGCCTGCAAGCCCCCATATTCTTCAGCGCCACCGCCTTTACGCCTTTGGTCCCCCCTCCATCCGACCTTGCGCCGCCGGAAACCCTCCACGAGCTGCCGCACGATGCGCAACGGGAACTGGTGCGCGAGCCGAAGCTGCCGCCGGACATTAAGGTCAATCCGTTTCCGGCTATCCGGTCATCGATCTACCGCGGCCTTCCGCAACACGAACTCGCCTTCGTAGCGCCGGGCATGGTCGGCGCTATCGTCCGCACAAAGGCGGGGCTCCGCGAGCGCACCGCGCTGCTGGCCGGAACCCTCGGCGCCGCCGAGGCGGCGTGCGCCGGATACGCGATATATGAGAGCGAAGGGCACGTAGGCACCGCGCAACTGCTGAAGGTGCTGCTGGCCGAGAGCGGCGCCGGAAAGCAAACCGCAATCAAGTTTTTGCGACGGGCAATGTCAGTGGCCTGGCAACTCCAGAAGAAGCAGGGGACCCGCGAATCCGCTGCCCCAAAGCGTTTTCCTCGACACAGGCCGTCGAGCGTGCCTTCGAGAGCGCGGGGGTCAGTTGCATTGAAATCAACGCCGAGTTCGGTGGCGAGGCGGCGGCCATGCGCACCGATGACGCAAACTTCCGCTCGGCCCTGGCTACCCGGACGGATATTTTCACGGCCTTCGAAGATGGCTACGGCGAACGAGTGAAGGCCCGCGCCGACGACAGCACGAAGGAAGGCCACGCGCCCTTCTATGGCGCAATGCTGGCAGGCCAGCCGGGGGCGTTTTCATCAGCAGTTTCATCGGCCGACGTTTCCAACGGGTTCCTCGGGCGGCTTATGGTGCTGAAGCAATCGCTGTCGCGTTCCAAGCGGTATTACGAAGGCCGCTCACACGACGAGGGCAGCGTGAAGCCGCCATATGAACTCGCCACTTGGGTCGAGCGCTATCGCGAGCGCCTTCACGTTCTCAGCATTCGGCAGGACGCCTGGAAGCATCCGGCGTTTGACGAGGGTGAACCGGCCGGGCGCTTCTGGCGCATCGAGTTCTCGTCCGAAGGCGAAACCGTTCGCCGGGAGATCATCGACTGGTTCGCCGACCTCGAATCCGATCACCGCGATTCGGTGCCGCTGCTTGCGACGATCTATCGCCGGTCCGCAGAGATGGTGGCGCGCACGGCGGCGATCCTCGCGGCAACAAGCTTCGACTACCGCGACCCGAGCGCCGTCCCGACGATAGAACCGCAGCACCTGCTCTGGGCGCTACGCCAGGTCGAGATAAGTGTCGATAACGTCGGTATCGTCGTCCACGACGCAGAAGACAGCCCCCTCGAACAGGGTATGCGCGGATCCGGACCCTGCTCGCCAAGCGGGGGCAGCCACTGCCAATGAGCACGATTGCGGTGGGAGTGAGAGGCGGCGCTGTCACCTGATATCCATCGCGAAGGACGCCTTGCGCAATCTCATAGAAGACGGCGAGGTGGCGGTCGACCCGGCAGGCAAGCGCTTCAGGCTCGCGCAATGAGGGGGCCTACAACACCCACGGGAAGCGCAAACATTGGGAACGGCCTTGGGAAGACCTTGGGAAACCTTGGGAACGCCGAAGATGAGAACCTTGGGAAACCTTGGGAACGCGTTTTCGGCCGATATTCCCAAAGTCTTCCCAGAGTCATTCCCAAGGTTTCTTCCTTATAAGTCTTTGATATATAATCATTATTATATAAACTTGGGAAAGAAAGCATGCTAGGGGGGCGTGGGCAGAGAAAGCCCCAGAAAGCGCGTTCTCAAGCGTTTGCGCGTGCGCCCGGCCCCAAGCGTTCCCAATTCCGCAAGGTACGCCCCCCTTTTTCTCCAACAACACCCGCTATGCAGCACGTATGCAGCATGGTTATATTGCTTTTGGAAAAACAATGCTTTATATATGGACGCGCAGAATATAATTCCGCAGGTCAATACTCGATATGCCTACAGATAGAGACCGCGATACGTCAAGTGAACCCCATGGCAGGGACGCGCTCGGGCAACGGGGCGGTGGCGCTTCCGGCGTTGACGGGCGAAGCTGGGGCGCACGCCGCTATCGCGAACTGGCGGCCGATCTGGCGGCGCACTTGGGCAACGACGTGACCGCGCCACAGGAGGCAGTGATCCGCCGGGCGGCGCAGCTTCAGGTCTGGTGTGAAGAGCGGGAGGCCGCCTTCGCGCGAGGCGAGGCCTTCGACATTGCCGAGTACACGACCGCGGCTAACGCGATGCGGAGGCTGCGTCGTTGACCTCGGCCTTGAGCGGCGCACGAAGGACGTAACGCCGAGCCTCGACGCCTACCTCACAGCCCGGGTCGCAACGTCAGTGAATATCGTTGAGGCCATGACCGACAACAACCTCTTCGGCAGCACCTTCGGCGGCCCGTCCTGGGCGGCGTGGCGTGCGCTGCTGGCAGGCTTCTATGGGCTACCGCTGGCGCGCGAGGAGCTGGCGGCGTGGCAGGAACTGACGGGACGGGCAGCGCCAGGCCGAGCCGTCGAGCGAGCTATCGGGTTGCCGCCGGCCGCCGGGGTGGCAAGTCGCATGTGGCGACGATGGTAGCGGTCTACCACGCGGTGTTCCAGGACCACCGCCCGACTGGCGCGCGGCGAGTGGGCCACGGTGTTGCTGATTGCCGCTGATCGTGCGCAGGCCCGAACGCTTTTGCGTTACGTCTACGGTGCCTTCGAGCACCCCATGCTGAAGAAGCTGGTCAAGCGCGAGACCGCGGATGGAGTCGAGCTCGTCAACCGCTGCATCATCGAGGTCGGCACCGCGTCCTTCCGGTCGGTTTCGCGGATACACTCTTGCGGCGGCCATCCTCGATGAGGTGGCGTTCTGGCACAGTGACGGGGCCAATCCAGACGTCGAGGTTGTTGCCGCGGTCAAGCCTGCCCTCGCCACGCTGGGTGGTCCGCTGATAGCGATTTCCAGCCCCTACGCCCGGCGCGGCGTTCTGTGGGATCAGTATCGCCGGCACTATGGCCACGAGGGCCGCGTGGTTGTGGCGCAGGCGCCAAGTCGGACGCTCGAACCCGAGCCTGCCCGAGCGCGTGGTCGAGGACGCCATGCGAGATGACGCGGCGAGGGCGAGCGCGGAGTACCTTGGCGCGGTTCCGCAGCGACATCGAACAGTTCTTGACGATCGAGTTGATTTCGGAGGCGACCCGGCCCGAGCCGTTGGAGACTCCGCGCCGCAAGGGCACCAAATACGTCGCCTTCGTAGACCCGGCCGGCGGCGGGGCTGATGAGTTTACGCTGGCTATCGGTCACGAGGAAAAGCAGACGGTCGTGGTCGATCTGGTGCGCGGCCGCAAGGGCAACCCCGCCGCCATAACGGCCGACTTCGCCGAACTCTGCAAGGACTTCAGGATTCGCAAGGTCTACGGCGACAGATACTCGGGCGAGTGGGCGCGTACCGAATTCCGGCGCCACGGCCTCGCCTACCTCGACGCGCCAGGCACGCGATCAGAACTTTACCTGAGCCTCCTGCCCGCGATGTCCGCCGGCCGCGTGGAGCTTCCGCCATGCCCTACGCTGGAGCGGCAGCTGGTCGGCCTCGAACGGCGGACAACTCGAGCCGGGCGCGACATCATCGATCACGCACCCGGCGCAAATGATGACAGGGCAAACGCGGTGGCGGGCCTCGGTAGCACTGCTGGCGACGGAAAAGGCCCGCGATCCCGCCCCGACCCGTGTCTCACATGTGCAAGGACTGATCTGATGACCAAGGAAACCGAGCATGACGCTGAGGGCCTGCTGCGGAAGAACGCGGAGCTTCTCGGTGAGGTGAAGACCCTCAAGGCTCGGGTGGCCGAGATGGAAGGCGACACACGGGAAGCGCAGGCGGCGGCCGAGGCGAGCGCTTCTCGCCTGCGGGCGCTCATGCTCGACGAGCCGCTGGAGCGCGATCTGGCGCCGAGGTTCGTGATCCCTTGGCGGGTCACGCGTCCCCTATTGGACGAGCACTTCGATTTCGCCCTGGGCGATGACGGCAGGCCCGTTGTGACGCGGAAGGACGGCGGCGTGCCGGTGCCGTTCGGCGAAATCTTCGACGCCCTGAACACCATCCCCGATCTCGCGGCCCTTGTACGGCCTGCCCGCGGCGCCGAGGAGCGCGGAAGTACCCGCATACCGGCGAGGCGGCGAGAGGAAGACAACAAACAGCAGGAGGTCGCCGGCGCTTCGCCGTTCGGCCTCCGCTGATCTAACGACGCTTCCGGTGGTGGGCTTGTGGCCCGCCTTTGGGGGCAAACCCCGCCGCGAAGCGGCACCCGGCCAGCCCTGTGGGCTGCCCGTTCATCCGAAACCTATGAACGAAAGGTGCCGTTATGGCCGTTACCCAAATTGTTAACGTGGTCGTCCCTGAGACCTTCACGAACTACGTCGTGCAGAACTCGATGGAAACGAGCGCGCTCGTCCGCTCGGGCGTCGCTACCCGCAACGCTGCGATTGAGGAGCAGCTTCGCGCCGGATCGGAGAGCTTCAAGGTGCCCTTCTGGCGCGACCTCGCCGACGATGAAGCCGACGTGGTCTCGGACGATCCCGCCGAAACGAGCACGCCGGCCCTGCTTGTGGCCGGCAAGCAGGTCGTCAGAAAGGCGTTCCTGCATAAGTCGTGGTCGGCGATGAACCTCGCATCGGAACTCTCGGGCAGCGACGCCATCGCTCGGGTGCAGAACCGCGCGGCGGAGTACTGGACCCGCCAGGGGCAGCGCAGGCTGATTGCCACGCTGAACGGCATCCTCGCGAACAACATCGCGGTCGATGATGCCGATATGGTCCTCGATATCTCCGGTCTCACGGGCGACGCGTCGGCGTTCGATGCAGAGGCGGTCATTGATGCAGCCGGCACGCTCGGCGATCAGATGGGCGGCGTTGTCGGCATCGCTGTGCACTCGGACATCTACCGGGTGATGCTGAAGCAGGACCTTGTAGAGTTCGTGCCGGACAGCCAGGGCCGGATGTTCGCGACCTACAGAGGCATGGCGGTCGCTATTGATGATCTGATGCCCGAGGCTGCTGGCGTCTACACCACGGCGATTTTCGGGGCCGGGGCGGTCGGATGGGGCATCACCGCGCCCCGTATTGCCGATGGCACCGAGATCGAGAATAAGCCGGGCGCCGGCAACGGCGGCGGGCAGCAAATCCTGCACAGCCGCGTCAACCTCGCCTTCCACCCGGCCGGGTTCGCCTGGATCGAAGATGATGTGGAAGGCGATAGCCCGACGCTGGCCGAGTTGGCCATTGCCACGAACTGGGAGCGCGTTGTGGAGCGAGAAAGCCGTACCGCTCGCCTTCCTGAAGTCGACGCTCGTCGGCTTGTGATGTCTGGGGCAGGTCGCGCCCTGGGGGCTTTCCTTCCCGCGAAGCGACCCCGTAAGACGTGAGTGGGCAAAACGAGTCGGGATGGGGCTGGCACGCTGACGCCGGCGCGACATCCAAAGGCCGGGGGGCTGAGCCTTCCGGCCCCTTCACATTGGGCAGGGGCGGCCAGCTTATCCGGGCAAGATGCAGCCGTCTCGCGATGGATGATCGATGACGGCTTTGGGCCAATCAATCAACTTGATTGAAGCGCCCGCCGTCCCAGTAGCCCACGGTGCCGTCGGCAGGCCCTTCGAATGAGAAGTACGAGTACTCCGTGGCTTGTCTGAACCATTTATAGTCGACTCGGGTGAAGCGGAGGTGTTGCAGGGTCTCTTGAACAGAATCCGTGGAACTCGGCGATGTTCCTGTTCGTGGCGAATAGCGCATTGACGACCTCAATGCGGCGGTATCCAGAGCCGAACGTCCGGGCGTAACCGTCGTGCTCCCACAGTCTTTGCCGCAGCGCGGGGCCATAACTATCCCGTATCGCTGGGAAGATATCGGCTTGCTGCCTGCTAAGTGCCTGCCTTAGGTCCTGACGCATCTGCTCCTGCTCGGCAGTAAGTTCGAAGTCCTTTCCCTCTTGATGAGCTTCGCCCAACCGTCGATCAGGAGCAAAAAGAACATGATCGTGTCTATGCTCTCCGTGTACTCCCCCGCCATCAGTTCGTGCACGCTGGCTATCTGATCGCCCACGTTATCTACGTAGGATGCGACTGCAAGGGCTTCACGTTCTGCTGCATTCTGTTCTTGTATCGCCGCCAGCTCATCTCGCGACGACACACCCGCTGCAGCAAGCTCTGCCTGTTCTGCCGCCTGCCTGATGCTCGGACCGGCGACGATTGCAACAACGAAGATGACAAACGCCGATGCCAGACGACGTCAAGCGACGTTTCCGGTTACCCGGGAGAATCGCGAGCGCGAGCGCTCCAAGCGTCCAAAGCAATGACAAGATACCAATGAACGGGAGTAAGGAGTTCAATGTCTGCATCCAATCAAATTACTCATGAAGGCCATGAACGACAACAAGAAAAGGTAGCAAGTCGTCATCTTGCTCGGCTGGTTGACCGTCCGCTCCCCTGAATTTGCCCTTGTAAGGGCGTGTCTCGCTCTCGCCGCCCCCTTGCTCGCGGGCGGCCCGGACAGGCGCTGCACGACGCGGAAATCGGCGCTTCCCGTGCAGCCAGCCACGGGAAAGCGCAGACGCCAATTTGACGCGCAGAATTTTTGCAGCATGGCTTGCGACATTACGTTGCAACTGCTAAGAATTACTTGAAGTAGGGGGATGCACGCCATGTCTGTACGTAAGCGAACTTGGACTACATCAAAAGGCGTCGAGAAAACGGCCTGGCTATGCGACTACACTGATCAACAGGGCAAGCGGCGCATGCGGACCTTCGCCCAGAAGAAGGCCGCCGACGCCTTCGCAGCGCAGGCAAAGGTCGAGGTGCGCGACGGCACCCACACCGCCGCGAGCGCCAGCATCACAGTCGCAGAAGCGGCCGAGGGGTGGCTTCGTACGGCCGATGAGCTGGGGCTGGAGCGGGGCACCCGAGATCAATATCGTCAGCACGTCGAACTGCATATCGTTCCGCTTATCGGGCGCACGAAGCTGTCGGCGCTAACCGTATCTGCGGTGCGAGACTTCGAAAGCAGGCTTCGGACCGAAGGCCGACCGGCAGTCGAGCGGAAGCGCGGGCGAACCGAACCGCCTCGCCCTCCGCGATCCGAAGCGATGGTGCGCGCGGTGTTGGCCTCGCTCTCCTCGATCCTTTCGGATGCCATGGAGCGAGGGCGCGTCAACCGCAACGTCGCTCGCGAAATGCGGAGCCGGCGGCATCCGGGGAAGGCAAGCCGAGCCGAAGGCCGCCGGAAGGGCAAGCTCAAGGTCGGTGTCCAAATCCCATCGCCGGACGAGATCAAGGGCATCATCCATCACGTCAAGGGGCGGTGGCGCCCGCTGATCCTGACGGCAATCTTTACGGGCCTGCGCGCCTCCGAGCTTCGCGGCCTGCGATGGGAGAACGTCGATCTTGATGCGGCGGTGCTGCATGTCCGAGAGCGCGCTGATTGCTACAACGAAATCGGGCGCCCGAAGTCGGAAGCCGGGGAGCGATCGGTGCCACTGACGCCGATGCTGGTCAATACGCTGCGCGAGTGGAAGCTGGAAACGGGTGGGCAGGGGCTCGTATTCGGCACCGGCAAGGGCAACGTCGAGAACCTTGGCAACATCGCGACGCGCGGGCTCATACCGGCGCAGGTTGCGGCTGGGCTAACGAAGGTCGTCGAGAACGAGCAGGGCAAAACGAGGATCACGGGCAAGTACGGCATGCACGCACTCCGGCACTTTTATGCGTCGTGGTGCATCAATCCGAAAAACCGCGGCGGTCTGGAATTATCGCCGAAGGTGGTGCAGGCGCGGTTGGGGCATTCATCAATCGTGATGACGTTGGACACCTACGGGCATCTGTTCCCCGAGACCGACGATAGCGCGGCGCTGGCCGCAGCCGAGGCGGCGCTGCTCGCGTGATGCAGCATAGATGCAGCATGCGGACGGCTATAGCGCATTTTATACTTTTATATCAACGATCTAATTAGACTTGCAGGCAGATTGTGGATCTGGGGGTCCCCCGTTCGAGCCGGGGCGTCGGTACCACAAACCTGACCGGCTCCGCTAACCCACAGCGAACCGGGAGCACGAGATCGACATTAGGCGGCGACTTTCTCCGTGCGAGCAGTGACGGTCGCAGCGACGAAGTTCGGATCCTCGGCCCAGTCCTGCGGCAGGCAGAGGCGCCAGGCGACAGGCAGGCTGGCGCCGCGGTTGGCGATCGACACGGTCACCGCCGCCTGACAGTTCTCCTGCTTGCGGAGCTGGCCGGAATACTGCCGCGTGACGCCGACCGAGCGCCGTCCCTTCTTCGGCAACGCGGTGTCATCGACGATCCAGGCCTCGACCGGTCCGTGACGCTCGAGCGCCGACGCCGCCAGCGCGCGGATCTTGGCCAGCACTCGCTCGTCCGACCAGGGCGCTTGACCGACGAAATGCAGCAGCGACTGATGCTGCGCAGAGGTCCGAGCCGGTGCGGTGGCCGCCATCGGCTCGACGCTCTCGCGCTCGAGCTCGCGTTGGATCGTGCTCCGGTGGCGGCCGAGCCGACTGGCGATCTCGCTGAAGCTCACGCCCATCTCCATCAGGCCGCGCAGGCGGCATCTCTCCTCAAGGCTGAGGTGGCTGTATCTCTGTCCCATGGCGGCCCCGGACATAGCCGGTGGCGCACTTGGTTTGTGAGTTTAGAGTGTGCTTTGGTGGGGGGGTCAGCACGTCGAGTGGCGCGGTTCCGTGAGACCGGCGGGGTGGCGCCCGGGCAGATGGGCGGCCACCGGCCGAAGAAGCTGATCGGCACCTGGCGGGACTGGCTGCTGCAGCGGTGCCGGGGGCGGGGACTTCACGTTGCGCTGGCTGGTTGCCGAACTCGCGGGGCGCGGGGGCGGAAGCTCTCGCCGTCGATCGGGCGGTCCCTCGAGAATGTCTCTGCAACCGAGTGCGCCAACTACTTCATCGAGGCAGGATATGCTCCGGCCTAAACTCATCCCGCCCTAGTGGCCATGGTTCATGGGCGCGGCGCAGCCGGCCAGAGCATGGCGGCGGCGCCGACGATCAGCGGACTGTCCGGCACGCTTCAGCCAGCCCCGTGGAACGAACGTCTTTCAAGTACTCCGCAGTGTCCGCGAGCTTGACGAACCGTCCGCCCATGCGATTCACGGATGCCGTCTCACCGTATTCGGAAGCAAATACAGGAGGCTTCAAATCGAAGGCTTCCGCGACGGTGTTGTCGATCCGCTCGTAGAGCTGCGGATCAAGGCGATCGACGAGGTAGAGTAGCTTTGTACTGTGTCGGACTGTATAGCTCTTCTGTTGCTCAATTGGCCTTTTGCCGGGCCTACGCAGTACGAGCTCATCAGTGAACAAGCTCGGCTTGAGCACTCCCTCCATCGTCCGCGTCATGAGGTTCGCGATTTGCCGCCGCTTCCAGCTGCTGTTGAGGAAGTCGCAGCCATAGGCCTGTGACATGACTGCAAGCCCAAGGAGCGGATAAGCAGCATATGCCTGATAGTGCAGCGACTTGTTCCCCCGCTCAAGTTCCAGCGGCAGGAAGCCATCCCGGCGCGGATCGGCGCTTTCTTGGGTCACCTGGTGCATCCCCGCGTTAAAGACCGATCGGCTTAACCGTAACAGTTCCGGATCGCCAGCTAGCAGCGCCGTCGGCAGGATCGCGAATCCTTGCCAGTATTGTATGTTGTCCTCGTCAGCAGCCTCTCGTTTCCGGCGGATCTCGCGCTTCACCTCCTCGGCGAGCGCGCGGAACCAACCGACGATCGCCCCATCAGAGCCGTCCTCGCGTGCTGCCGCCTGAACCGCCGGATTGAGGAAGTACGCTGCCGACACGCCTCCGAGCGTCCACATGATCACGGCGCGGCTCTGGTTCTCGTACCCTTGGTCGCCGATCGCGGACATCGCATTGGCCCGCGCCCAAGTTTCGATCATCCCGGCCGCGCAGACTGGGGAGCCGCCCGGTGCATCCGTCTCGGCGATGAGGTTGGCCAGGAAGCGGTCGAGCCGCCGTGTGTTCCAGTCATCCCGCCTGACGGACACGCAGTCGACGACCCGATTGGAGCCCTGCCTATATGTGCGCGACGCCTCCACCACCGTTGTCGGGGGGAGGACGCCCTCGGCGCATCCCGCGACGGGAATCCGCTCCTTATCGAGCGCGCGGTCGAACGCTTGCCGCTCGCCGGGTAGATAGCATTGGGCCCGACGGTCCGCGAACGCCTCCAGCCCCTCAGGCAGCGGCCCCAGTAGTGACGCTTCGGACTGCCCGAACGTCGCCGGGGTGGCCGCGGACGTCAAGACGAATGCCAACACCAGCGGGCGAGCGCGAAAGCTAAATGGAATCATACCCCAACGATGGTGCAAGTCACCGCACGGGTCGATAACTATCCTGCGGCAGCCGTGAACCTGACTTACAAAACCACGCCGCCCAGGTCCGCAGTCCGCCGTCGCAGAGAGCATCTTGGCTCTGCCTGCGGCGAACCGGCGGAGACCGAGGTTCCCGCGCCGGGACGCGAACTCCAACGCCAGCACCTCGTCCGAGAATGCCGGCGCCTCAAGGTCCAACTCGGGGTCCGCCTCATGCATCGCCGGTCCGCCGCGGCGGTCCAGTCGCATGGGAGATACGCAAGTGACTGTCTTGAATAAAATTGGCTATGTCTGAAACCCAGCTATTCCTGGTTTGTTCCTATGATGCGTGACCGCGCAGGGATTTTGCGCAACGCCAGTGGTCCGGTCAGTTCCCCGGCGGCAGGGTGGTCTTGTCGACTACGCTGAGGGGCTCAACTGTGCGGAGAACTTCTCCGGCAGGCTCAGCTTCCTCGCGCTGCATTCCGGGGGGTCGACCGCCCAGTTCATTGCGTCGATTCGGATGCCGTCTCGGGGGCTGAGGGAAAGATCATGCGAAGCACGCTGGCGAGGTCCCGCAGGCGCGCCCGGCCCAGGTCGGCGTTCATATGCCATGGGTCGTAGGTGGATTTCTCGCCGTGCCAGTTCTCCGATTCGCCGTGATGGGGCGATTGCAGTCCCACTGCCCGGACATTGTAGCGCGCCTGTGTGAAGCCAGGCGCGGCCTGCGTCTCTGATCCCTGCGGGGCGAGCGACGCGCCTACGGCCTCGGCGGCGGCCCGTGCCGCGGTGAGATGGATCTCGGCCATGTCGGCAAAGCAGGCCGAACCCTTAAGTCTGGAGAGGGCTCCGCTCTCCCGTGGATGGTCTAGGATGGTCTCGGAGGGAAAGGGCGCAGGCAGGAACACCACGCGGGCGGCCGGATTGACCGCGCGGATCTGGCGGGCAATCCAGCTGCCGGGTCGCTGCGCATCCGTGTCGGCAAGGTAGGCGCGGAAGAAGCTCGCGCTGACCGGCGCCCGTCCTGCCTGCCGGTTCAGGGCGACGTCGGAAGCCAGGCAATGAGTGCGGAACAGCCGGAAGACGTCACGATAGTCGAAGCCTACGCCGACGATGACGAAGAGGCCGTAATCGGCGAGATCCACCTGCGTGACCCCACCGGAGACCGCTGCCATCTGCGCTTTGAGTCGCTGGGTGCGGGGGATCAGGAAGCGGCCTTGCTTGAGCTGCAGCCCGTAGAGCGAGGCGGCGGAACCTGCGAACCAATCCGCCTGCCCTCCGGGAATCAACGCTGGCTCGCGATCGGCGGCAAGTTTCAGGCAGGCAAGGTGGGAATTGCCGAGGAAGCAGACGCTAGCGGCGGATACCATGGTCATCGTTCCAGATCAGGCGGGGGCGGCGAGGGAAAACGCGCGCAGCGCCCCAGTGAGGTCGAGCAGGCGCATGCGGCCGAGCTCGGCGTTCATGTGCCACGGGTCGTATGTCGGGCCTGTATCCCAGGAGCAGCTCGGGCTCGCGGTCAGCGGCGACATTGAGGCAGCCAAGATGAGAGTTGCCCAGAGGGCAGGCCCGATCGGCGAATGTCATCGAGGAGAGAAGGCCTCGAGCAGGATCTCCTCGCAGACCACGTCTGCATCACCCTCATCGGCAGATTGCGGCTGGCCGGCGCCCCCCAACCTGCGACCCTTTTTCTTCCGCTTGCCCCGCTTGCCCGCGGGAGCGGCGACCGCGCCATGCTGGGAGAAGAAGCTCCGCATCACCGTCTCGACCCCGGCGGGACTGACAGATCGCAGGTTGCCGTCGAAGAAGAAGCCGCGGGAGGGATGGCCGGCGATGATCTCATAGGAGGGAAAGTAGTCCACATCGTCGTAGTCGGCATAGAGCTGGCCCGCCACGGCCCGCAGCACGCTCTTTGAGTACATCGTGGCCACCAGCACGTGGTTCTGGCTGGCGGTGGCCGTCAACGGCACCGGCGAGACGGTGATGAGGTGTCGCACGGCGGGATTGAAGGCGGCAAGCTCCGCGCGGAAGGCACGGTAATCCGCGAGGACTGCCGTGAAGTCGTAGTTGCAAAACTTGTGCACCGAAGCGTCGAAGGTCCCGGCGATGGTGCCAGGACAGGTGGGCAGCGTCCGGCCCGAGATGGTGTCGACCCAGGCCTCGGTTAGACCCATGGTGAAGACGAAGACCTGCATCTCGGCGAAGAGCCTTCGTACGCGCACGATGTGGTCGCGGCGCTGTGCGATCACCTCCTCGGGCGAAGCGAGCCCCTCGGGCTCCACCCCCGGGCGCAGGCCGTCGTAGAAGCGGCCGCGCTTCTCCCAGACGAGCACAGGCCAGGGCGTCTCGCCGCGGTCCTCAGCGGTCGCCTCGCGGAAGAGCTGCAGCAGCTGGCGCACGGTGTAGATGTTTGCATAGCGCGCCGAATAGACCCCGTAGCCAAAGGATTGCGCCAATGCCTCAGACGCGAGGTTGGGCGCCGGTTCCGCATCCATCACCGTGAAGCCTCGGGCGCGAAAATTCCGGGCAATGTGCTGGGCGAAGCAGCTGCCGGCGGTGGCGATCCGGTCCTGGGGCGTGATGGCGAAGCGCTTCGTATAGAGGCCTTCCATTATGAGCGGATTGGTGTCGGCCACGGCCGAGCGCCAGAACCGCTCGGGCGGCAGATCCGCATAGGGGGACACGCCATCGGCGGAGGGCGGCTTCTCGGGGGTCTCCTTGAAGGAGGGCAAAAGATTTGCGTCCATTGGCTGTTCCTTAGCTGGCTCCGCCGACGTCGCATCCGGGCCGGCGCTACCGTCGCGTCGAGGTTCATTCCGTTAGTGTCCGGCTTTCCAAGTCCGACCTCAATCCTTCACGGCCCTCAGGGAACGCGGGTCCGCGAGCCCCGGCCGCCGGGCGTCCGATCCGCGGAAATCCGTCGCGCCACGGACTTCTGTAGTCCCACGTCCCATTTTGGCAGCGGCACCTGGCCGAGCTTCAGCTCGTCCACTTTGATCGCGCCCTGCTCCTTCTCGAACAGCATGTGCACGCGACCCCGCGGCAGATGCTCAGCCAGGGCCTTGCCCGCCGCCACCTCTGACTGGTGCCGGTCCCAGACCCGCTCGAGGATAACCGCCTCCGGGACCAGGTCCTCGTCATACCCGAGCAACCGCGCATGAGCGAAGCCGAGCCGTCGGGTGATTGCCGCCACGGCCCCCGGGGTGGGTTCCCAGAAGCCGGAATCACCCTCGATCTTGCGCTTGTCGTCACCCGTGGACTTGCTCTCACCGCCAGGACGGGCGATGTTCATCGGGTCGAGGGACGGGGCCGCAGGATAGTGATAGGCCACGCTCAGCCGCGACATCATGGGCATTACCGGGGTCCGCCATTCCAGCGACAGCGACTTAGCCAGCGGCTCGATCGAATAGAGCAGAGAGAAGATGTCGGTTATGCGGTGCAAAAAGCCCCAGGCCACCACCAGATCAAAGGAGCCGAGCTTGCTGAAGATTTCCGGGTCCCGGATGTCTCCGGCGATGAACCGGACGTTCTTCACGTCGAGGGCGGCGGCGCTCGCATCGGCGATCGAGATTTTCGACTGCCGGTGGTCGACGCCTACTACTTCAGCGGCGCGCTGCGCGAAATAGAGCGAATGCAGGCCCTCGGCGCAGCCGAGGTCGAGAACGCGCTTTCCCTCTAGCCTAAGTCCACAGGCCACAAGCGCGTTGCGGATGCGCAGCGACCGCCGATGTCGCTTTCCGCTGGTGACTTCGCCGCTCGAGAGCAGTAATCCCCCGAGGGGTTCACCCGTTTTGCTCATAGATGTATTCTCCTTACTTCACTTGGCCGCAGGAGGTTCCGGCTTGGCCTTGGGAGCTTTCAGCTTCCTTAGCAGCTCCAGGACGGCTCGCTGCGTGTCCTGAAGATGCCCGATACTGGCCATTGTGCCCCGGCGGGACGGAAAGAGCCACTTCTGGGCGTAGCGCGCCATGGCGCTCGTGCGGATTTCCTCTTCCGTCACCGCGACACCGTGGCGTGCCAGCTCGTCGCAATAGGTCGACAGGATGTACTTCTGGTCTTCGACGCTGGCGCGGTTCTTGAACAGCGGCCAGTAGAGGTCGGACTCCGAGCGGGCCGAAGCCGGTCTTGCCGAGGTCCAGCAGCACCAGCATGTCGTCGATGATCGTGGCATTGTTGGACGCAAGATCCCCGTGCGCAAGTCCCCACTTGGCCCCGTCGAACCTACGCTCCAGATCGGGCCAGAGTTCCAGGATCTGCTCGTAGCGATTGCAGACCTCGTCCCGGGAGTGATCGTCGAGATCTGTGAGGAAGGCGGTGAAGCGCGACCGCGCGATCTTTCGCAGGCTGCTCACCTGGCAGGGCAGAGGCAGGGGGCAGGCGGAGCGCGGAAAGCAACCGAGCGACACGTTCATCTCGGCGAGGCCACGCACGATCGTCAGGACGTCGTTCGGCTGCCGGCTGACGGCCTGCTCCAGCGGAATTGGGCTGGGCGATCGCCGGGCTCACATAGGTTACGAGACCAGCGTTGAGGATCACCGATTCCGGAACGAGGAAGGAGTAGTTCTGGCCCGAGCGTGGGATGAGGCCGTTCAGCAGCGCCTTCACCGTGTCCAGTTCGTCTGCCGCGGAAGAGGACACGGTCTTCACGAACCAGGTTCGGTCGCCCTGCTTTAGCAGGCCGGCCATCAGATGCGCCTCGCCCTTGCTGATTAGCCGAAAGCGCCCGGAAAGCGGACGCACGATCTCGCCATAGAGCCGCTGGCGGGTAAGGTCGACAAGGCTGCGGTAGAGTGGGCCGCTCGCGGAGTCCACACCCAGGTGCTTGCGAAAGGACTTCAGAAACGTCAAGACATTGATGAACTGGTCGGAACCGGGCACGATGTTCCCGCTGTTCAGGCCGGAAACATAGAGTTCGGCCTGCTCCTTGTAATCCTTCATATTGGAAGCCCCGAAATCGGGCAGTCGGCGTCACGCCAGTATGACATGTAAATGTCACATACCGCCGGAATGGTAAGTGCGCCGCCCGCGTCATGAGCAGCCATGGCGGGACTCGGCGAGTGCGGCGCAAGGCGGGCACCACCGCCGACAGGCGGACACATTGCGCGTGTCCGGCGGATCTGCCTTGAACGTCGAATTCTCAGGAGGTGCCATATCTTCCGACAAGCGTGTGGTAGCTGCGGTTCATATGCCGTTGCGCGAGGTGGGGCGGGAGATGCGCATGCGCAGCGCATATTCCTCATGTCTGAAACGGTCGTGGGGAAGTCGCGCGCAATCTTGCATTCCATCAGGTCCACGGGGTCGCGCGCGATTGAGCGGAGCCGGAAGTCAGATTCTGGCGCGCGCACGGCGATCCGGGTCGAAGTCGCGCCGAACTCTCCGATCCCGAACGTTGCGCCAGTCTGGTCAGGCGCAGCGGTGACGGGCGCGGCGTTCTCGTGTGCTAGCATGCGCGATCCAGCGGTCAGCCCCGCCCGTCGGCATGGGCGGGAGAAAGGGCGGTCGCGAAGGCCACAGCATCCGCGGATGCACTCCGACTAGGCGAGGGAATGCCCGACGTCAAGGGGCGCGACGTCGGGGGCCGGCGTCGCATTGGTGCACCTCGCCTCCGCCCTCGCCACCTCCACCCGGCTGGTGCTCGCCCGGGATGCCGCTGCTACAGGGCTAGTGGGCGGGTGGCAATGCCGCTCCCGCTGGACCTGGCGCGGCGCCAAATGCCACCGGCCCGGCTCACGCGGCCTGCTTCGCCGAGGCTCCGGCACTCGACAGCCCCACGGAAATGATTAAGGGCCATGGCCGCATCGAGGAGCGCCGCGTGGCCGTTCTCCATGAGATCGACCGGGGTGGCTCGACGTCCCCTTCGCCAACGACCGGTTCCGCCTCCGAAAGGGCCACGGCGCCCAATGCCCGCAGGATGGGACCCAGACTACTGCAACGGCAAACTCTCTCACGCCCCGCGTGACTTGGATGCGGAACCTCGTCAGGGGTCGGATGTCGATGCCCCGCGCCGCCAAGGCTCCCGGCCTCGGGCGGCCTGGCGGGACGCGCCTCGGCGAGAGTGGCGGCAAGCCGTGCGGGGAAGAGCGCCCAGTCGCAATGCGCGCGCACGAAGTCCTGGCCGGCCTTTCCCTGCGCGATCCAGGCGCCTTGGTCGGCCCAGAGCGCGGCAATCGTGTCCCAGACCGTTTCGGGCTCGGCGTAGAGCGCGGCCTCGCCGAAGGTCTGGCGGAAAACTGGGGGCAGGACCGCAGGCAGGCCGAGGGCAATCGCCTCGAGCACTGCCCGGCCGAACTCCTCAATGTAGTCCTCGTGCGGATAATGCACAAAGGCGTCCAGCCGGCCGAGAAATGTCTTCGCCTCCATGCTGCCGAAGGGGTGTACCGTCCAGTTCGCAGGCTGGGATCCCATGACTGCGAGCGCCCGGGCCGCCCCCCCCATGATTTCAACCTGGGCCGGCGTGTCGGCACAATAGGCCGCGCGCAGCGCCTCGGGGGAGGAGGGCCATTTGGTGTAGTGGTCGCGGGCATGTCGGCCGATGACCGGCTGGCGGCCTTCTCCGCCGCGCCAGCGGACCGGCGTCGCGCACCAGGAGGTGGCGTCGGCGAGCGGCGTCCAGATCGTTTCGGTCGGGGCGGGATAGCGCGGGTCGTCGCGCATCAGCCGCTGGACTAGGCCCGAGATCGGGGCCCATTGCCCCTCGGTCCCAAAAATCTCGCGCAAGTGGGCGCGCAACTCCCGCGGATCATACTGGGGGTCGCCGCCGCTGTAGAGCCGCTCGGCCATCTGGTTGACGACGATGATCAGGCCTCCGGTCTGGATCCTCGGGAAGAGATCCATGGGGGTGCGCAACACCGCCGGATAACCAACGATCGTGGTCCCCGCCCGCGCTGGCTCGCCTGGGGCGATCACCCGAACCTCGCCCGCCTGGGCGAGCCGGCGGAGGTCCGTGTTGAGATCCTTGGTCACGTCGAGGTCATAGCGGCGCCAGTGGACCACGCCCACGGACATTCCGGCGCGCACCGCCGCCTCGATGGCGTTCAGCGTCGAGACGAAGGCGCCGCCCTTCAGCGCGAAGTCGTTGACGAAGACGAGGTCATATGCCTGGGTCGGCTCCCCGAGGATGAGGGAGGGTGCGGGGAAGGGCCGCCTTTCTGCAGCGCCATCGGTCGCGGCGGGGAAGCGCAGGGCGGCGAGCGCCCCTGGGTCCCCGGCGCTGGCCCGTGCCGAGAGTTCCCCGCGCCAGAAGGCGCCCGCGTTGTCGTATTCGCGTCGCACCCCGTGCAGCATCGTGCGCACATGGGTGGCCGAGGCGCGGGTGAGCGAGCGTTCCAGATGGAGCGCGAAGGCGAGGGGCAGGCCGGGATGGACCCGCCCGATCGCCTCCTTGCCGAAGATCACCTCGGCTCTGCGGAGCAGGTCGGTGTCACCGCCTACCCGCACCGAATCCCACCCGCCGAGCGACTCGATCGCGGTCCGGCGCAGGAAGATCGAAGACATGCTTTTGGAGCAGTAGCCGCCCCAGGGGCGGAACAGCCAGCCCGCGCGCAAGTTGGGCGCGACCCGCACCCAGTCGGACATGCAGGCCTGAACGCCCGGATTATTCTCCATGTACCGCGCCTGGATGGCGAGTTTCTGGGGATGGGACCAGTCGTCGGCGTCATGGGTGGTGATGTAGTCGCCCGTGGCTGCTCGAAGCGCGGCGTTGCGCGCGGCGTAGGAGCCGCCGTTCACGAGTTGGCGGACGATCTTGACCCGCGGGTCTACGGCGGCGATCGCCTCGGCGACCGCAACTGTGTCGTCGGGACTACAGTCATCGGCGACGATCACCTCGAGATTGTTCCAGCTCTGAGCGAGCAGGCCGCGCAGCGCGAAAGGCAAGAGTTTCCGCGGCGGCGTAGACCGGCATGATGACGCTGATCCGGGGCTCGTGCTCCGGATAGTCTTCGGCCGGGACGGGCAGCGTGGTGAGATTGTCAATCCCGAGCGGACGGTCGGAGCGGTGCAGCGCCAACGGAGCGAGATGGGCGTCGATATAGATCCGGTTGATCCATTGGAGGCGCGAGGCGTCTGCGCCTGGAGGCGAGGATCCGTCCGGATCGAGAAGGCAGTTGGCGAAAGCGAGCTGCAGGTCGATGTTCTTCGGGCGGCGCTCAAGCGCCTGATCGAGCAAGTCGCGGGCGTCCTGGGTCCGGTCAAGCCGCATCAGGCAATCAGCCTCCAGCAGGACGACGCGCTGCACCCAGGTATTGCGCGTGTCGAGCCTGCGCGCGGCCTGTACTGCAGCAAGGGCAGCGGCGAAATCCCCATGAGAATGGCGCCAGCGGGCGATGGCGAACCCGGCCTCGCTACGCTCGATCCTGGCCCTCTTGCTGTCGGAGGCGATCGCCTCGAGCTCGGGCAAGGCCGTGGCGGAGAATCCGCCCCAAAGCTTGTCGTCCAGTCGGTTCGCTTCCGAGGCCTTCTGCGGATCCACTTCCGGCGCGCCCAACGTGGGCTTGAACCTGGCAACGGGCCGGCGCCGCTTGAGCTGCCGGCTGATCCAGCGCAAGGGTTCGAGTGCCCGCCAGCTGTTGGATGCGAGCGTGTCGGCATGGCGCTTCTCGAGCCATCGCCCGTAGTCGAGTAGGCGTCGAAGTTCACTGGAAAGGGCGTCGCGTTCGGCCTGCGCGGTCGCCGCGGCTTGAGCGGCCCGTTCGGCGGCTTCTATCGCGGCGGCAAGCGCCGTTTTGTTGGCGTTCGCCATGCCTTCTGCCGCGTCAGCACGCGCAGTCTCGGCATCGGCCCGTGCGATTTCTGCTTCGGCGGCTTCGTGGCTCCGCTGGAGTCTTGCGTGCAGAACCTCGATCTCGGCCGCGCTGGTCTCTACGCGCGCGCGCAACTCCAGCATTTCGGTCAGCACCTTTTCCTGGAGAACATTGAGTTCACGCGAGAGGCGATGCTGATTGTTCGCGGCGAAACCCTCGGACATGAACCCAAGATTGATCCGATGCAGAAGAGGGCTGTCCGCAGGCCATGCATTGGTCTGCTCGTAGATCCCGAAGATGCGATACCCATAGCCCGCGAGCAAATGCTCAACGGTCCGGTAGTAGCTTTGCTGCACCGGCGCACTCGAGAGCCCGGCCTCGACATAGATCACATCAATAGCCTGAGCCGAGAGGAGATTATGCGCCCCCCGGATCGCATCGGGCTCCGATCCGTCCACGTCGAGTTTGAAGATCGACACGCGGCTATCTAAGAAGTCCCAGGTTAGGGAATCGAGTGTTATGCGCTCGGCAACCAAAAGGCCAATTTCACTTGCTTGTGTCTCCGGAGCTGGAGTGCCTCCGCTCCCGGTGACGGCGACGACCCGGCTGAGCGTGTCTGCATCAGTCATGCGCACCTGCCCTGGCGCGGAACCGAGCGCCGCATTGTGCAGGCGGATACGTCCGAGGCCCGCTTGCAACATGGCCGCGGTCTCACGCAACTGAGCGAAAGTCTTCGGATTGGGCTCTATCAAATGTGCCTCGCGCACGTTCAGGCTGGATTCTACAAATGCGCGGAAAGCCTCGCCTGTATGTGCACTTCCATCAACGTACACTATTGGGAGAGCTTGAAAATAGGGCATTATGTCATCGATAAATTTGCTGATCAAAGGTCAAATTTCTCCGACGAATACTTGCTTTGTCCAATTCACGACCGATCGCACCGCGCCGCTACCTTCATTTTGAGGGCGTGGTGCAGAGTATGGGACAACCTGCCGTCCAGTCAAATGGAGACGTGTGGAGTGGAGACTTCTGGAGACTTCTACCTACCGGTGTTCGTGGTTCGTCTGAACGACTATCGACCCGATGTTCGACTTGTCCAGCAGTCCGGCGAGCTCTCGGCTATCGTGGCGCGCCGCATCGGACACCGTCCATGCGCGGATGAACTGGTTATGCCGGTCGACGCGGAGATGCGACGTGTATGAATAGACCGACGTGGCGATCTCCATCGTTAGCGAGCCGTCAGGCTTGGGTACCCGGCCAGGCAAATCGAGCCCCGAGAATGCGCATGAACAGCAGCCGGTCCCTAAATAGAAACTGGTGCAGCGGGTTCGAGCGAGCAGATGAAGCCGAGGCGCACGATCTGCCTTGCAAGGGCCCTGGCATGGGTCGTTGGGTCGGTCTTGCGGAAGTGGTCCGGTCCAAGTTCGGCGTAGGCGGTGTCGTCGCTCAGCATGTGGTAGGTCGATGTCAGGATCGAGGCAGCGACGGCGCAGATGGCCTTCCTGGCGCCGGTCCAGGCACGGAGGCTCTGGAACCGGGCGTTGAAGTAGCCGTGCTTCTTGCGCACGGCGGCCCAGGCGGCCTGGACGAGAGCGGCGTTCAGCCAGGGCGCCCCCTTCTTCAGGCGAGTGGAGCGGCGCTTGCCGGCGCTCTCTTCCTGGCGGGGGTAGAGATCGGCCCAGGAGATCAGGTGGGCGGCGGAGGGGAAGCGGGTCATGTCGAGGCCGATTTCCGAGAGGACGACTTGCGCGGTGAGGTCAGCGGCGCCGGGGACGGTGACGAGCAGGCCGACCGCTTCGCGGAAAGGGCCGAGTTCGCGTTCCACCTCGGCGTCGATGGCGGCAATGGTGGCGGCCAGGGAAGCGGTGACGCGGGCCTGGCCGCCGGGTCAGGGCGGCGCGGATCGCCTGCGCGCACGCCTTCGCCCAGGAGCCGACCAACGCCCGCAGCCGCTCGGGGTCGGTCTCGCCGGCCGCGAGCGCCGAGAGGACGGCGCGGCCCGACTGGCCCATGATGTCGGTGAGCAGCGAGGCGAGCTTGAGGCTGGCGCCCTCGAGGGTCTTCTGGATGCGCTAGACGTGGCTCGCCTGCTCGCGCACGAGCTGCTTGCGCGTCCGCAAGAGTTCGCGCATGGCATCGGGCACGAAGCTAGGGTGGATCAGGCCGTGCGCCAGCCGGCCGGAGAGCCAGACCGCGTCGGCGACGTCGGTCTTGCGGCCGGGCCATGAGCCCCAGCGTGGTAGTCGCGAAGGTCTCGACTCCCGCCGGCTCCGTCCAGACCCGCGCAGCGGGGATGCAGAACATCGATCTCGGCCTCCTTCAGGATTGCGCCGCCGACGCATGCTCCCGAGAAGGTCAGGACCTTGAACATCATCACCTAATCCATTGGCGGCCGACCTCCCTTGAGGAGGTCGGAGCGGGCCAGCGCCGCGTCGAGATCGGCCCGGAAGATCTCGAAATCCACCACCGCTGCAAGCCGCTCCAGTCGTCGGTCCTCGACAGCGCTGTATACCGCTTGTCCAGATCAAAAAAACCCTGCAGCCCTGCCATCAATCCCGTCCTGAGAACATGGCATGATCTAGTCAATGGGCTGATTTGGCAAGGTAAATGGAAGCGTCCGGATGAGTGGCGGCTGGTATCTTTGCCTTGTGGCGACGCTCGGACCCACGCATCCGGCAGGTAGCGCCGCCACGCGATCGGCACGCGACCTCGCCGGAACCAACGCGCGGCGCGTGAACCCCGCGCTGCTCGGCCTGTTCGGGAGGCGGAAGCAGGACATAGTGAGCCGGGCCCAGCGCAAAGACAGGACAGACTGGGAGGCGTGGTGCGCGCGCGGCCTCGCCGACGACGACATCGTCCGGCTGATACTCGGCGGCACGGTGATGCAGGCACCATCGTCCGTCGCGGCCGAGCGCACCGCCAATGGTCGCACCAGCCGCGCGGTGAACTACGACTCCAGTTCCGCCACCTCCTGCCAGAGCACCACGCCAACGCCGTGCGCGCCCATTTCGCGATCGAGAACAGCCTCCATTGGGTGCTCGAAGTCACCTTCGACCAGGACCGCGACCTCCGAAATCGCAAGGCCCGGAAATTTCGCCACACTGCGCAGGCACATCCTCAACCTGCCGCGAAAGAGCTCTGCCAAAGCTCCTGGGTCGAACGAGAACGAAAGCGCGCCGGATGGTACGACATAATCGCAGGCGCTTTCATTGGTCGAATGCGATAGCCCTGTCTCGGGCCGGCTCAACGATTGTCGCGCACGTTGTAGTAGACGAGCATCACCACCCCCCAGCCGAGCAGCAGGAAGAGGCCGAGCAGGCCGGCGATGAGCGCGCGGCGGGGGTAGAGTGGGCTCTCGGCCAGCGTGGGCTGGATGTGCGCGGCGAGGTAGCGCGACTGGCGGCGCGCCTCGGCGCGGGCGGCGGCGAGGCTGGCGAGGGTCTGGGTATAGGCGGCGTTGGCGAACTCGAGATCGACCCGCAGCTCCTCGAAGGCGCCGATCACGTCGGAGAGCGCGCCCTCGTCGGCACCGGCCACCCCGAGGCTGGTGCGCTCCTCGTCGATGCGCTCGGTGATGGCGGTGATCCGGCGGTTGGCCTGCACCACCCGCTGGTCGCGCTCGTCGGCGAAGCTGAGCAGCACGTCGCGCTCGACCAGCGCCTGGGCGAGTTCGGCCTGAAGGGCGTTCAGGAGGCCCATCTGCCCGGCGACGTCGGCAGTGGGATCGACGATGCGGTTGACCCGGCGGAACTCGGCGAGCTTCTGGCGCAGGTTGTGCAGGTGCTCCTCGGCCTCGACCAGTTCCTCGCGGGCGAAGCGGATGGCGTCCTCGCGCGCCTGAATGGAGAGCCGGTTCACCAGCAGGCTGGATTCGGTCAGGATCGCCCGCGCGATGGCCTGGGCGTCCTCGGGCGTGAAGGCGTTGGCGCGCACATGGATGATGCCGGCGTTCGAACTCGAAGCTCACGTCCACCATGCGGCCCCAGTGGCCGAGCAGGTCCTCGATGGTGGCGTCGGGTCCAAGGGTGAAGACCGGGTCGTTCTCAGCGCGGTTGAAGATGGCGCGCAGGTCGAGGTCCTCGTCGATGACGGCGACGATCTCCTGGCTGCGGATGTACTCGAAGAGGATGTCGGCATCCGAGGCAGTGCCGCCGCCGATCTGGGTGATCGCGCCGAGGAGCCCGGCGGCGGCCGAGCCCACCTCCTCGGAGCGGATCGAGAAGGCGACCTCGGAGTGGTACTGGTCGGCCGCGCGGGTGTGGAGGTAGGCCGTCGCGGCCGCGAGCGGCAGAAGGACGATCAGCACGAAGCTGAGGAGGCCGACCCAGTGCCGCGCGCGCATTCGGGCCGGACCTACGTTCGGCAGGACGGGCGGCTCCGCCGCGGCCTTCGCGCGGGCGGCACGCGCCAGCCTGCGCGCGGCCAGCCTGCGCGCGGCCTTCTCGGCGGCGGTGGCGGCGGCTCTCGCCGATGTGGGTGCAGCGGACGGGTTTTCCGCCGCCGCGACGGCCACCAGCTCCGGGCGCGAGGGCGCCCGCGGGGCAGTGGCACGGCCGTCGTCGGACATATCGATCATCAGCGTCCCGTCGCGCCGGCACGAACCGGGCTTGTCATGTTAACCGGGGTAGGTTTACTCCTTGCCCGACCATAAAGCAAACCCGCCTGGACAGATGCCCGGACAGACGCCCGGCGCGGCGGGCCAAGGTGCCCGATGTCGATGTTGCCAGACCCCCCTGCACGCACAGCAGGCCGCGTCCGTTTTCAGCGGCTCAGGGTGTTGTTTGCACTGGTGGTCCGCGAGATGGGCACCCGCTTCGGCCGTTCGGCCGGCGGCTACGTCTGGGCGATTGCCGAACCGCTGGGCGGCATATTCTTGCTGGCCATTGCCTTCAGCCTGGCACTGCGCAGCCCGCCGCTCGGGTCCAGCTTCATTCTCTTCTATTCGACCGGCATCATCCCGTTTCATCTGTTCAATGCCATGGCCAAGGGGGTGAGCGGGGCGGTCAGTTCCAACCGCGGGCTGCTCACCTATCCAGTCGTGACGCCGCTCGATGCGATCCTGGCCAAGGCGGCACTGAGCTTCGTGACTCTCCTGCTGGTCGCCGTCCTGCTCTTTTCGGGCATCATCCTGGGGTTGGGATTGCATGTGAACCTCGAGCTCGGGCCGGCGGCGCTGGCCTTTACCCTCGCGGCACTGGTGGGGATCGGGGTGGGGACGCTTAACTGCGTGCTCTTCGGCTTCTTTCCTACCTGGAAGAACGTCTGGGGGGTGCTGACACGGCCGCTGTTCATCGTCTCGGGCGTCTTTTTCACCTTCGAGAGCGTACCCCCGGCCTTTCAGGCGGTGCTGTGGTGGAACCCGCTGACGCACGTGATCGCGTTGATGCGGGCCGGTTTCTACGGCGCCTACGAGCCGCACTTTGTCTCGCTTCCCTATGTGCTGGCGGTTTCCGGCATCACCTTCTCCGTGGGCGCCTATCTCCTGCGGCGGCACAGCGCCTTCCTGATCGAGCAGTGAGGGCAGCGGGCCGATGGTTGCGTGCCAAGGGCTGGTCCCAAGTTGGGACCAGATCTAAAATATTGAAACAAAATGATAAAAGTGACTGTCCGGCCTACGAGCACTGCGTGGCGATCTGCGGCGCGGGAGGGCCCGCGAGACCGGGGGCGGCGCCATGAGCGCGCCAGCCGTTTCGGTGGTCACGCCGGTGTGGAACGCGGCGGATACGCTAGAGGCGGCGGTCGCCTCGCTGCAGGCGCAGACGCGCGGCGACTGGGAGATGATCCTTGTCGATGACGGCTCGACGGACGGCAGCGGGGCGCTGGCCGCCCGGCTGGCGGCAGGCGACGACCGGCTGCGCCTCCTGGGCTGGCGCGCGAACCGCGGGGCGGCGGCGGCGCGCAACGAGGGCATCCGCGCCGCGCGCGGGCGCGTGGTCGCTTTTCTCGACGCCGACGACCTGTGGTGGCCGGAGAAGCTCGCGGTACAGGTCGGCTACATGGAGGAGACGGGCGCCCCCTTCACCTTCGCCGCATGCCGGCGGATCGACGCCGGGGGTCGCCCGCTGGGCACGGTGCGGGTGCCGGCTCGGGTCGATTATGGGCAGCTCTTGCGCGGCAACGTGATCCCGTGCCAGACGGCGGCCTACGACCGGCTGCACTTCGGGCCGGTCGAGATGCCGGACTTGCGCCGCCGGCAGGACTACGGGCTGTGGCTGCGGCTGCTGCGGGAGGGCGGCGAGGCACACGGGCTGCCGCAGGTCCTGGCAGACTACCGGGTGCGAACGGGCTCGCTTTCGGCCAACAAGCTGGTGGCGGCGCAGGCGACCTGGGCGGTCTATCGCGAGGCTGAGGGGATCGGACGGGTGCGCTCGGCCTGGTATCTGGCGAACAACCTCGCGCGGGGGGCGCTGAAGCGGGTGGGCAGCTGACCGGCCCGGGGCTGACCCGGGTCTGGTGCCGCAATGTCAGCGCCGCTCGGGCCGGCCGCCGGCCATGAGGCGCGCGGTCTCGGCGAGCTCGACCAGCCATAGCCGGTAGAGCATGCCGACCGCGATCAGCCGCTCGGACCAGGGGCGGTCGGCGCGCAGGCAGCGTGCGGTGGCACGCAGCGGAGGGGTGAGGGTGCGCAGGAACCACTGCAGCCGCCGGCGCCGCGACCCGCCGGTGATCTGGCCGCCCTTCACCCGCCGCGCCTTGGTGGCAAGCTCCTCCCATTTGGACCGGCAGGGGTGCTCGACCACCGCTTGGGGTATCAGCACGATGCCATGGCCGGCGTGCCCGGCCCGGCGGCAGAAGTCCGCGTCGCCACCGGAGAAACGGGTCGCGTCGAAGCCGCGGACGGCGTCGAAGACCGCTCTCGGCACGATCAGGTTGGCGGTGGTGGCATAGCCGTGGCGGACGTAGCGCTGCTGCGGGATGCCCCGGATGCGGTCGTAGATCTCGCAGGCGTTGGGCGGCTCGCCGGCGACCATGCGCACCGGGCCTGCAAGGAGCCGCCCCGGCAGCCGCGCCGCGGCCTCGGCCATGGCCGCCAGCCAGTCGGGCTCGGCGTACCTGACCTGTGCATAGCCAACACAAGAGTGCGCGACCCTCTTCCGCGGACCTTCGCTCAAAGGCCCTCGGCGATGCGGATCAGGTAGCGGCCGTATTCGGTCTTGAGGTAGGGCGCGGCGAGGGCGCGCAGGGCGTCGGTGTCGATCCAGCCCAGGGCGTGGGCGATCTCCTCGGGACAGCCGATCTTCAGGTTCTGCCGCTCTTCGATGGTGCGCACGAAATTGCCGGCGTCGAGCAGGCTGGCATGGGTCCCGGTGTCGAGCCAAGCGAAGCCGCGGCCCAAGCGCTCGAACTCTGAGCAGCCCGTCGGCGAGATACTGGTTCAGGAGATCGGCGATCTCGAGCTCGCCCCGGGAACCGGGCCGGACACGGGCGGCACGGGCCGGCGCGCTGCCGTCGAGCACGTAGAGGCCGGTCACCGCGTAGTTCGACTTCGGCTGTGCCGGCTTCTCCTCGATCGAGAGCACCCGGCCTTCGGCGTCGAAGGCCACCACCCCGTAGCGCTCCGGATCGGAGACCTGGTAGCCGAAGACCGTGCCGCCCGCGGGCCGCCTGCCTGCGGCCTGCAGCAAGTCCGGTAGGCCGTGGCCGAAGAAGATGTTGTCGCCGAGCACCATGGTCGAGGGGCTGCCGCTGAGGAAGTCCTCGGCGAGCAGATAGGCCTGGGCCAGGCCCTCCGGCTTCGGCTGGGCGATATAGGCGATGCGCATCCCCCATCGCGCGCCGTCGCCGAGCAGGCGGCGGAACTGGTCCTGGTCCTCGGCGGTGGTGATGATCGCGATCTCGCGCAGCCCCCCCAGCATCAGCGCCGAGAGCGGGTAGTAGATCATCGGCTTGTCGTAGAGCGGCAGCAGTTGCTTGGACACCGTGTGGGTGATCGGATAGAGCCGCGTGCCCGAGCCGCCGGCCAGGATGATGCCTTTGCGGGGCGGGGTGTCGCTCATGCCAGCTCTCCGATGACCTCTTCGAGGCGCGGGCGCCAGTCCGGCTGGGCGATGCCGTAGGCCTCGGCGATGCGGCTGCAATCGAGCACCGAGTTCTTCGGCCGCTCCGCCGGAACCGGAAAGGCGCTGGACGGGATGCGCTCGATCGCCGGGGCCGGACCGCCGCGGGCGGCGAAGATCGCCTCGGCGAAGTCGGCCCAGGTAACGCTGGGCGCGCCGGCGAAATGGAAGATGCCGGTCGCGCCTCGCCCGGCGGCTATCGCCTCGGCGATGGTCAGGAGTGCGCCGGCAATGTCGGCGGCGGGCGTCGGGCCGCCACGCTGGTCGTCGACCATGCGCAGGGTGCCGCGCTCGGCGCAGAGCCCCAGCATGGTCTTCACGAAGTTCGACCCGTACGCCGAGAAGACCCAGGCCGTGCGCAATATGGCGCTTGTCCCGCCCGCCGCCGTCACCGCCCGCTCGCCGGCGAGCTTCGACCGCCCGTAGGCGCTCAGCGGCGCGGGTGGGTCTTCCTCGCGCCAGGGCCGGCCAGGGTGGCCGTCGAAGACGTAGTCGGTGGAGACATGCAGGAAGGGCAGGCCGCGCGCCGCCGCCGCGCGGGCCATGGCGCCGGGCGCTTCGGCGTTGATCCGCTGCGCAAGCTCGGGCTCGCTCTCGGCGCGGTCCACAGCCGTGTAGGCGGCGGCGTTGATGACCGCGTCGGCCCGGGTGGCGGCGATGGCGGTGGCGCAAGCCTCCGGGTTCGCGAGATCGGCCTCGGCGCGGCTCAGGGCCTCGATCCGCATGCCGCGCTCGGCCGCCCGGCGCACGAGCTCCTGCGCCACCTGGCCCGTGGTGCCGAAGACCAGCGCGCGCATCAGACCTGCGCCTGCTGCAGTCCGATGCGCGTCATCTGGAGACCACGCGCCTGGATCGCCCGCCACCAGGGCTCGTTGTCGAGGTACCAGTCGACGGTGCGGCGCAGGCCCTCGTCCAGGGTGACCGAGGGCTGCCAACCGAGTTCCGCGCGGATCTTCGCGGCGTCGATTGCGTAGCGGAAGTCGTGGCCAGGCCGGTCGGCGACGAAGGAAATCAGCCGGTCGTGCGGTGCGCCCGCCGGTCGCCGCTCGTCGAGGATGGCGCAGATCGTGCGCACGATGTCGATGTTGCGGGCCTCGGCGTTGCCGCCGATGTTGTAGCTTTCGCCGAGCCTGCCATCTTGGGCGACAGTGAGCAGCGCCCGGGCGTGGTCCTCGACGTAGAGCCAGTCGCGCACGTTCTCGCCCGAGCCGTAGACCGGGACATCGCGGCCCGCCAGGGCGTTCAGGATGACCACCGGGATGAGCTTCTCCGGAAAGTGGAAGGGCCCGTAGTTGTTGGAGCAATTGGAGATGACCACCGGCAGGCCGTAGGTCTCCCCCCAGGCGCGCACCAGGTGGTCGGAGGCGGCCTTCGACGCGGAATAGGGCGAGTTCGGGGCATAGGGCGTGGTCTCGGAGAAGGCGCCCGTCGGGCCGAGCGTGCCGAAGACCTCGTCGGTGGAGACGTGGTGGAAGCGGAAGTCGCGGGTGCCGGCCCACCAGGCGCGGGCGGCTTCGAGCAGGGTGCAGGTGCCGGTGACGTTGGTGTCGATGAAGGTGGCGGGGCCGTCGATCGAGCGGTCGACGTGGCTCTCGGCGGCGAGGTGCATCACGGCGTCGGGCTGGTGGGCGGCAAAGATGCGGTCGAGCGCCGCCCGGTCGCGGATGTCGGCGTGCTCGAAGGCGTAGCGGTTCGAGCCGGCCACGCTGGCAAGATTGTCGAGGTTCGCCGCATAAGTCAGCGCGTCGAGGTTGACCACCTCGTGGCCGTCGGCGATCGCCTGCCGCACCACCGCCGATCCGATGAAGCCGGCCCCGCCGGTCACCACGAGTTTCATGGGTCTCCCCGTAGGCGAAGGGCGAGGTCCAGTCCCTGAGCCGCGGCGCCCGGCGGTCCTTGTCCGACAGGATGGCCTCGGCGGAGTCGATGCCCCAGTCTATCCGCAGGTCGGGGTCGTCCCAGGCGACGGCGCCGTCGCTGGCGGCGTCATAGGGGTTGTCGACCTTGTAGAGCACCAGCGCGTCGTCGGTAAGCGTCAGATATCCATGCAGGAAACCGCGCGGCACCAGCAACTGTGCGCCATTGGCGGCCGACAGCTCCTCGGCGACCCAGCGGCCGTAGGTGGGCGAGCCGAGGCGCACGTCGACGGCCACGTCGAGGATGGCGCCCCGCGCCACGCGGACCAGCTTGGCCTGGGCAAACGGGGGGCCCTGGTAGTGCAGGCCGCGCAGGGTGCCGGCGTGGGCGGAGTGGCCCTCGTTGTCCTGGACAAAGGCGCGGTCGAGCCCGGCTTCGGCCATGCGCGCGGCGTTCCAGGCCTCGCAGAAGTAGCCACGGCCGTCGCCGATCCGGCGCGGCGTCAGGACCTTCACCTCGGGCAGGGCGGTGGCGCGAATGTCCATGGGGCCGGGATACGGGATGCGCAGGCCCGGCGTCTAGTCCATTCTGCCGCAGGGGTGAACTCTCCGCCCCTGAAAGGCGGTGGCTTCGGGTTACGGCTCAAAGCCGGATCGGCCCGCCGTTCGGCGGACTCAGGTCACGCGGAAGTCGTCGTCTGGCTCTGACGGCTGTTGGGACTTGATGTATTCGGCCCAGACCTTGTCCTTCACATTGCCGCTGCTCGCCCCACCCAGTAGCCACGCGCCCACAGATGCTGACCCCGGTAGCGCTTCCGCAGGGCCCCACCGCGCTCATCGCCGAATACCCGTCTCGCGAAGCTGCGCACCGACGGCCGCCACTTCGTCGGCCCAGAATTGGCCGACCAGCTGGTGGCGCATTGCCTCAGATGAAACGTGACCGAAGGATGTTCGGCAAGTGACCGTTCGGCGACCCGCGATCCGGGTCGGTCGCGGGCGGCGGTGCGATGGCGGGAAAGATCAGCATGGCGGCGCGGGCAGAGGTAACAAAGGCGATCCGGGAACGCCACGTGGCAAGCGGCAAGGGCGCGAAGGGTGTGATCCTCGACGGGTTCGTCGCGATGGCCGGGGTGCACCGGAAGCATGCGATCCGCGTGCTGACGGCGGTACGGACGCGCTGTGATCGAGGCGCTGGCCGTCCTCTGGGAAATCCTGGCGAGCCGATCAGGCCAAGCACATCATCCGCCGGGGAAACGCTGCGCTCGAAGCGGCCATGGCCACCGCCTTCCCTGTAGCCCACAAGCACCTCCCGCGCGCCGCCACGCAAGAAATCTTGGCGGTCGCGCGGCCACGCGCGGGTCCCTCCTGTGGACTACAGGGAAGGCTTTCCGACCGGTGCGCTTGGTAACAATCGCGGTTGAGGCAACAGAGGGGATCAGGTTTGCATGTCGCGCGACAGCTTCCACGGGAGGGTCGACGGCGGGAATCCACGGGGGTGGCGGCAGTGCCAGCGGGCGGCCCGGCGGACACGGGCCCGCGGGGCGGGAGCCGCTACCCGGCACTTGCGGAACCCTGCCTCCGGGTCCTATCGGTCGAGATCCAGACAACGACCGGCAGGCATCTGCGACGGCGGCGCAATGTCAGAACTCCGAAGGCCTCGAGCTCGGAGAGGACCGCGGACCGGGTTGCCCGCTGTTCGATGCCGACCACAGCCCATCGCTGCGAACTGATCCCAGCTCGACGGCATTTGTGATCTTCCAGGCCGTGACGAGCGTCAGTAAGGTCCGCAGCGCCGAAGGCCCCAGACTACCGCTCTCGATCCATGCCAACGGAATGGGCACGACACACGCCGCTCCGGCCAGGACACCAGGATCGAGAATAGTAGCGAAGCCGCCAGCCGTTGCCCGGATATAGCGGGCTGAAGGGGTTCGCCGAAGTCCGGCGTCGTAGACGCCCTTGATACCGGTAGGACGATACTGCAGCCACAGTTCGGAACCGCTGTCATCAAGATCCGGCCGCACGTTCTGCAGCGTGGACTTCATTGTGCGACGCAAGTCGTGCACACGAAAGTCGACCAGGCCCGACGCCTGGTCCCATTCTTCCTTCGGATCCGACCACCCGCTCATCGGTCCGCCCCGGCCGCGCCGGTTTCAGGAGCCACGGCTCGGGAAGATGAGGTTGTCTGGACCCGCGTCGTTCGGGCGGCACGCGGCAAGGATTTCTTGCGCGATCGTCGTCAGCGGCACTGGCCAGGGGATGTTGTTCTTCATGTCACATAGTCGCAGCACGTCGCCGGATACCTGCCCCCATGTCGCGTGCGCCGCAGCCCCAAGCCGGACCGGGGTCGAAATCAGGAATCGAAACAGGTCACGCGCCGCCGGATTCAGCTTCTCGGCCGACACCCAGGCGCGTTTGATCTCGGTCGGATCGAGATAGCGCTGGCGGTGGGAACCGCGGTTCGGCGCCACCAGCTGACGGAACCAGTTGATCTCGGCGAGGTCGCGCTCTACCGCGTGCGCCATCGCTCGCCCGGCCGCATCCCATACCGCCCGGCGCAAGCTGTCCGATCCTTCGGTTTCGTCCTTCACCCGGAGTGCCGTTTCCCGGCCGATTGCGCCGACGGGCTCGTCGCCGATGATCTCGACAGCATGGGCAAGGTTTCCGGCTTCGGTCTCAACCGAGCGTGGCTTCGGCCTCCCCTTTCTCGATGTGACCGCCCTACCTTCGCGGAGCAGCGCGAAATAGGACCCGGGCTTGGCGATGCCGCTCATCGGATCGTTTTCGGGCAGCCCAGCGACGTCGGCGAAGGTCAGCATCATGGAGTTGTTCTGGCGTTGCACCTCGACCTGCTCGCGCCGTGTGGTCGCTCTCGGATCGATACCGGCGAGCAACTTCCGCCGGACTTCCGCAGCCGCTCCCGCGCTTCGGCGACGGTGATGTCACCGTACTCACCTTTCGTGGTGACGACGACCTTGCCGGTACCCACGACCGGTGCGTCGGAGCCAACAACATCGATCGTTTGGCTCAGACAAGAGCCGGACGAGCTACCGAAAAGTGACCCATCGCGTACCATCGTCGCACTCTGCATCTCGGGATATGGCCGCCACCGAGCGGGCAGTCCGCCCCGAACTCTCCGCACTGGTGGCTCCGCCGAATCCGCATAGATTGAGCCGCCGAACATCCCGGGGACGCCATGACCATCACTCTCTTCTCGCCGATCCGTATCGGCCGAACTCGACTTTCCGAACCGGATTGCCGTGGCACCCATGTGCCAGTACTCGGCCGATGACGGGTCGGCGTCCGACTGGCACCTTCAGCACTGGATGATGCTTGCGATGAGCGGCGCCGGCATGGTGACCGTGGAGATGACCGACGTGGAGCGGCGCGGGCGCATCACCCATGGCTGCCTCGGCCTCTACTCAGACCATAACGAGGCCGCCGCCCGACGCGCACTTGACGCGGCCCGCACCGTTGCAGCCCCGGGATGCAAATTCGGCGTCCAGCTCGCCCATGCCGGACGAAAGGCGTCCTGCCGCCGGCCCTGGGAGGGCGGCGGGCCCCTCCGGCCGGACGAGGATCCCTGGCCGACCGTATCGGCATCGCCAATACCCTTTGCCGAGACCTGGCACACGCCGCATGGGCTGGAGGCTGCGGAGATCGAGGCGCTCATCGGGATGTTCGTCGCCTCCGCGGAGCGGGCACGGCGGGTCGGCTTCGACTTCATCGAGCTTCATAGTGCGCATGGCTACCTACTGCACCAGTTCCTCTCGCCGCTCTCGAACCGGCGCACCGACGCCTGGGGCGGTACGCTCGACAATCGCCTGCGGCTGCCCCTGGAGATCATCCGGCGGATAAGGGCGGCCGTGCCCGACCTGATGCTCGGCGCGCGGATTTCGGTGACCGACTGGGTCGAGGGCGGGCTGACCGTCGAAGACGGCGCCGCCATCGCGCAAGCCTATGCGGAGGCAGGTGCCGCCTATATCTGCTGCTCGTCCGGCGGCAACTCACCGTTGCAGAAGGTTCCGACCGGCCCGGGCTACCAGGTCCACCTGGCGGAGGCGGTGCGCAAGGCGACCGGCGTCGTTACCCGCGCCGTTGGCCTGATCGACGCGCCGCAACAGGCCGACGAGATCATCCGGAGCGGCCGCGCGGACGTGGTGGCGTTGGCGCGCGCCTTTCTCGCCGACCCGCGCTGGGTGTGGCACGCCGGCACGGCCCTCGGCCACGATGTCTACAAGGTGCCGCAGTACGCGCGGGCGGCAGAAATCGCCAGGAAGAGGGTCGTCACAGGCTGACCTGCGACCCGGACCAATGCCGCGCCTCAGGGTCTTGCGAGCCGGTCGGCGATGATGGCCGCACAGGCCTCGGCCTCGGCCCGCAGGGTCTCGCGGAGCGCATCCAGGTCCGCGGCGCCGGTACTGGAGAGGACCAGCCGCACCAGGCCGGCGCCGCCTTCGGCGGGGTCGATCGTATGGTCGGAGGCCAGCCGCCCGAGCTGTTGCAGGGTGGTGAGACGCGAAAGTGCGGCGTCCAGCACTTGCCCGTCCTTCGCTTCGATCCAGCCGAGCCGCGCAAGCAGGCCGAGCATCTGGCGGGGGCGGCGCAGGCCGCCGAGATTGTGGATCAGCGCGCCGGTCTGGGCGAGCAGCTCGATGTCCATCATTCGCCCCGGACCGAGCTTGGCCTCCCAGGGATGGGCGGCGGCGGCCTCCTGCGCCTCTGCCAGCCGCCGGCGCATGTCGCGGGCGTCCTTGAGCACTTCCTCCGGGTCATGTGGGCGGTCGAGCACTTCGGCGATGGCATGCTGGACGCGGGCCGCCATCTCGGGCGGGCCGGCGACGACGCGGGCGCGGGTGAGCGCGAGGTGCTCCCAGGTCCAGGCCTCGCTGGCCTGATAGGTACGGAAGCCCGAGAGGCTGGTCGCCACCGGCCCCTGGCGGCCGGAGGGGCGCAGGCGCATGTCGACCTTGTAGAGGATGCCCTCGGCCATGGGTGAGCTGAGCCCCGCGATTAGCGCCTGGGTCAGCCGGGAGTAGTAGACCGGCACCGCCAGCGGGCGGCGGCCCTCGGAGGCCTCGGCGCCGCCTGCGTCGTAGATCACGATCAGGTCGAGATCGGAGGTCGCCGTCATCTGGCGGCTGCCCAGCTTGCCCATGGCCACCACGGCGGCCCCGGCGCCGGGTGGCGGCCCGTGGCGGCTGGCGAAGTCCGCCTCGACATGCGGCAGGAGCGCTGCAATCACCGCCTCGGCGACGGCGGAATAGGCGGTGCCCGCCTCATCGGCGTCGGCAAGGCCGCGCAAGAGGTGCACGCCGATGCGGAAGTGGCGCTCCTTCGTCCAGACCCGGGCGGCGTCGAGCGCGCTCTGGTAGTCCGGCGCGCTCGCGAGCACCTGTGCGAGCTCGGTGCGCAACGCGTCGGTGCCGCGCAAGGGGGCGTAGAAGTCGGGGCTGATCACCGCGTCGAAGACCCCCGCGTTGCGGCCGAGGTGGCGTGCAAGCTCGGGCGTAGTCGAGCAGATGTCGATGAGCAGGTCGAGCAGTTGCGGGTTGGCGTCGAGCAGCGAGAAAACCTGCACGCCCGCCGGCAGGCCCGACAGGAAGCGGTCGAGCGAGCGCAGCGCCCCGTCCGGGTCGGGGGCCTGCGCGAGGCGGCGCATCAGTTCCGGCTCCAGGTGGCGGAAGATGCCGCGCGCGCGTTCGCTGCGAAAGGCCGGGAGCCGCTTCCATGCGGCAATCAGCGCCTTGGCCGTGTCGGGGTTGGTGAAGACCTCGTCGAGGGCCGGGGCGTCCCGGTGCACGGCCTCGTGGGCGAAGAAGGGTTCAGTCAAGCGGTGCACCGCTTCCAGCCGGTCGAGCAGCCCGGCCTCGAAGCTGCCGGTATCGGGCGCGCCGCAGAAGGCCGCGAGCCGGGCGAGACCTTCGGGCGTGGCGGGCAGCGAATGGGTCTGCGCGTCCTCGAGCATCTGGATCCGGTGCTCCAGCGTGCGGTGGGCGACATAGGCTTCGGCCAGCTCTTCGGCAGTGCGCGGCTCGACCCAGCCGCGCTCGGCGAGGGCGGCGAGGGCCGTCAACGTCTCGCGCTGGCGCAGGTCCGGGGTCGCGGCCGCCGGTGATCAGCTGGCGGGTCTGGGTGAAGAACTCGATCTCGCGGATGCCGCCGATACCCAGCTTCAGGTCGTGGCCGGGGACGGCGAGCGGTCCGGCCAGCCCCTTGTGGTTGCGGATGCGCAGCCGCATGTCGTGGGCGTCCTGCACCGCGGCATAGTCGAGGTGGCGGCGCCAGATGAAGGGCCGCAGCCGTTCGAGGAAGGCCTCTCCGGCGGCGATGGCGCCGGCGCAGGGGCGGGCCTTGATGTAGGCGGCCCGCTCCCAGGTTCGGCCGAGGCTCTCGTAGTAGTGCTCGGCCGGCTCCGTGGCGATGCAGACCGGCGTCACCGACGGGTCGGGGCGCAGGCGCAGGTCGGTGCGAAAGACGTAGCCGTCGCCGGTCACTTCGGACAAGAGCTTCACCATGCGCTGGGTGATGCGGATGAAGCCCTTGCGCAGGTCGGCATAGTCATCCGGCGCGTGGCGGGTCTCGTCGAAGAGCACGATGAGGTCGATGTCCGAGGAATAGTTCAGCTCGCGCGCCCCCATCTTGCCCATGGCGAGCACGAACATGCCTGCGGCATCGGGAATGTCGGCATCCGTGACGCCGGGCAGCTGGCCCCGGTCGATCTCGGCGGCGACGAGCGTGGTCAGTGACTGGCTCACCGCCCGGTCGGCGAGATCTGTGAGCGCGCCGGTGACGGCCTCGAGATCCCAGGCGCCGCCCAGATCGGCCAGCGCCACCAGCAGTGCCGCGCGCCGCTTCCCCAGGCGCAGCACTGGGGCGAGGGCGGTGGCATCGGGGCCGGTCATCGCGGCAAGGATCTCGGCGAGGCTATCCTCCGGCGCGATGGCAAGGGCCTCGCGCAGCCAGTCGGCCTCCAGGCGCATCAGGCCGCCGAGATAGCGCGAGCAGCCGGCGGCGCCCGCCAGCAGCGCGCGCACCTCCGGCGGCTGGTCGGCAAACAGCGCGTCGGCTTCGCCGGCGTGGTCCGCGTCCCAGGCGCGTGGGGCGCGGGAAATGCGGGCGGCGAGGGACGTTGCCACCCCGGCCTCACCGGCCCTCGAAGGCCGCCGGGCGCTTCTCCGTGAAGGCGAGCACGCCCTCGCGGTGGTCGCGGGTGCGGCCGGCCTCGCCCTGCAGCGCCGCTTCCAGTTCCAGCTGTTCGTCGAGCGAGTTGGCGAGGCTCGCGCGCATCGCCTGGCGGATCAGCCGGTAGGCGGCGGTCGGGCCCTGGGCCAGGTGCGCGGCGCGGGCCTCGACTGTGGCGGCGAAGGTCTCGTCGGGCACGGCCTCCCAGATCAGGCCCCAGGCGTCGGCCTCGTCGGCGGTGATCTTCTCGGCGAAGAGCGCGGCTCCCATGGCCTTGGCGAGGCCCGCAAGCCGCGGCAGAAGCCAGGTGCCGCCGGCGTCGGGGATCAGGCCGATGCGCGCAAAGGCCTGGACGAAGACCGCCGAGCGCGCGGCGATCACCACGTCCGTTGCGATCGCGAGGTTCACCCCCGCCCCGGCAGCCACGCCGTTGACCGCCGCGATGGTCGGCACCGGGCTGTCGAGCAGTGCCCGCAGCATCGGCTCGTATTCCTCGCGCAACGTGCGTTCGAGGTCGAGATCGGCGGCGCGCGCCCGGTCTCCCAGATCCTGCCCCGAGCAAAAGGCGCGCCCCGCGCCGGTCAGCACCACGACGCGGGCGTCCTCGCCGAGGTGCCGCAACGCATGGGTGATCTCGAGCCGCATCTGCGCATTGAGCGCGTTCAGAACATCGGGACGGTTTAGCGTGATCGTCGCGACGCCGTGCTCGACACCAAGGAGGATCGTCGCATAGCTCATCCGTACCGCCTCCCGCCCGCGCCCGCGGGTCCCGGCGGACGATAGCCGCCGCGACGGCGGGCGCAACCGGGAAGGGCGGCTGTCACTGGCCGGTCAGGGCGTCGAGGCGGCTGCGCTCGTCCTCGGTCAGCGGCGGCCGCGCCGGCGCGGGCGCGCGGGCGCGGCGGCGGATGAAGGCGAAGGCCAGCCCGCCGCCAAGCAGCAGGAACACCGGGCCGGAGAGCCAGAGGGCGGCGTTGGCCGGGGTGAAGGGCGGGCGGAAGAGCACGAACTCGCCATACCGCGCGACGACGAAGTCGAGCACTTCGGCGTTGCTGTCACCGGCCACCAGCCGCTCGCGGACCAAGAGGCGCAGGTCGCGCGCGATCTCGGCGTTCGAATTCGTCGATCAACTCGCTCTGGCACACCACGCAGCGCAGCTCGCGCGTGATCTCCCGCGCGCGCGCTTCCAACGCCGGGTCGTCCAGCACCTCGTCGGGCTGGATCGCCCCCGCCACCAGTGGCGCCAGCAGCGCGAGGATCAGGAGAAGGGCGCGCACGCCTACTCCGCCGGCAGGGGGGCTGCACCGGCCCGGGCGCGCCGGGCCGGGGTGCCGACCCGGTAGCGGCGATCGGTGAGGCTGATGGTCCCGCCGGCGGCCATGATCATCGCCCCGATCCAGATCCAGTTGGCGAAGGGCTTAACATAGGTCCGCAGCGCCCAGCCCCCGCCCGCCTGCTCGTCGCCCAGCGCCACGTAAAGGTCGCGGGTGAAGCCGCGGTCAATCGCGGCCTCGGTGGTGGGCATGCCCTGCACGGGGTAGAGGCGCTTCTCGGGGCGCAGCACCGCGATCTGGCGGCCGTCCTCCAGCACCGCAAGCTCAGCCGTGTCGGCGATGTAGTTCGGGCCGCGCGTCTGCTCGACCGCGTCGAGCCGCAGCGTGTAGTTCGCGGCCGGAAAGGCGTCGCCGATCCGCACCACGCGGATGTCCTCGGTCTGCCAGGCGGTGATGCAGGCCACCCCGAAGAAAGTCACCCCGAGCCCCGCATGGGCCACCGCCTTGCCCCAGTCGGCGCGCGGCAGGTTCACCGCCCGCCGGAGGCTCTCGACCGGGCCGGCGCGCCCCAGCCGGATGCGCCCGGCGATGTCGGCCAGGGCGCCGAGCACGAGCCAGGCGGCCAGCGCGATCCCCACCGGCGCCAGCATCGAACGCCCCGTCTGCAGCGCCCAGACCAGCGCGCCCAGGGCCACCGAAAGCGCGAGCACACCCCAGAGGGGCTCCATGGCGCGGTCGAGCCGCCCGCGCTTCCACGGCAGGGTCGAGAAGGGGGGCAGGATCACCGCGATCGCCACCATGAAGGGCGTGAAGGCCAGATCGAAGAACGGCGGGCCGACCGAGACCTTGCGCCCCATGAAGGCTTCGGCGACCAGCGGCCAGATGGTCCCGAAAAACACCACCATCGTCGCGACCACCAGCAGCACGTTGTTCGCCACCAGCCCGCTCTCGCGGCTCACGGTCGAGAAGACCGTCTGCGACCGCAATACCGGCGCGCGCCATGCGTAGAGCGTCAGCGAGCCGCCGATGAAGGCCGCGAGGATCCACAGGAGGAACACGCCGCGCTCGGGGTCGCTGGCAAAGGCGTGCACGCTGGTGATGATACCGGAGCGCACGATGAAGGCGCCGATCAGGCTGAACGAGAACGCGAGGATCGCGAGCAGGATCGTCCAGGACTTCAGCGTGTCGCGCTTCTCGACCACGATGGCCGAGTGCAGCAGCGCCCCCGACAAGAGCCAGGGCATGAAGCTGACGTTCTCGACCGGATCCCAGAACCACCAGCCGCCCCAGCCAAGCTCATAGTAGGCCCAGAAGCTGCCGAGCGCGATTCCGATGGTCAGGAACACCCAGGCGAGCAGCGTCCAGGGCCGCACCCAGCGCGCCCAGGCGGCATCGACGCGGCCCTCGATCAACGCGGCGATAGCGAAGGAATAGGCGAGCGAAAGCCCCACATAGCCGAGGTAGAGGAAGGGCGGGTGAAAGGCGAGGCCGGGGTCCTGCAGCAGCGGGTTGAGGTCGTTGCCGTCCATCGGCGGCACGCCGAGGCGCCAGAACGGGTTCGAGGTCAGGATGATGAAGGCGAAGAAGGCTGCCGCGATCGTCGACTGTACCGCCAGCACGCGGGCCTTCAGGCTCGGCGGCAGGTTGCGGCCCCACCAGGCGACCATGGCGCCGAACAGCGTGAGGATCAGCACCCAGAGCAGCATCGAGCCCTCGTGGTTTCCCCAGGTGCCGGAGATCTTGTAGATCAAGGGCTTGGAGGAATGCGAGTTCGCGGCAACGAGCTGCACCGAAAAGTCAGACACGACAAAGGCGTGCATGAGGGCGAGAAACGCCGCCAGTGTCAGTGCGAACTGGACGGTGGCGGCGGGGACCGCGACGCGCATCCAGTCCGACCAGCCGCGCCCGGCACCGACCATGGGGACGACAGCCTGCACCAGGGAGACCAGAAAGGCCAGGATCAGGGCGAGATGCCCCAGTTCGACGATCATGCTCCGCTTCCTCAAGTGCTGGCGCGGAATATGGAGCGAAACGGCGGGAGGATCAAACCGGATCGGCGGGCGGCGTGCTTGCGCGGGGCGGTAAACGGTCGCAGGCTCGCGTCCCGGCGTTGCGCGGACGGGGGAGGGTCATGCCGGACGGTCTCGGCAGGGTGGCGGCTTCTACGCGATCGCGCTGGGGCTTGCGATCGTCGTCGCCCTGCTCGCGCCGGTCATCGGCGAGGCGAGCCGTTTCCTCACCATGTTCACTCCGGCGATCGCGGTCGCGGCCATGCTCGGGGTGCTGGCGCCCGAGAGCGGCGCGCGCACCGCACTCGCGGGCCTCGGGCTCACGACGTGCCGGCTGGAAGGGCTGGCCGCTGGCGATCGGCGCACCCGTCCTGATCCATGGCCTCGGCCTCGCGCTCCTCGTCGTCGCGGGGCTCGCGACCCTTGCCGCGCCGGTGCTCACCGGACCGGTTGTGCTTGTGGCGCTCAAGCTCGCCATCGGGCTCATCATCACCACGCTGCTGGCACTGCTCGAGGAGGTGGGCTGGCGCGGCTACATGCTGCCGCGCATGACAGGCCTCGGCGTGGGAACGGCGATGCTGGTCACTGGCCTACTGCATGGGGTCTGGCACCTGCCGCTCGTTCTGCTGACCGACTACTACCACGTCGGCGACATGCGGATCGTGGCACCGCTCTTTCTCGTCACGCTGACGCTGGCTGGCGTCTTCTATGGCTTCCTGCGGCTCTGGACCGGCAGCGTCTGGCCGGTGGCCGTCGCCCATGCCGCGGCGAACACGGTATGGGCGACGGTCGGGGCGCTCTCCGTGCCCCTCTCGCCGCTCGCGAGCGAATACGTCGGGGGCGAGAGCGGGCTGATCGTGATCGCCGGGCTCGCCCTGGTCTCCGTGCCGATCCTGCGCTTCATGCGGCGGCGCGACATGGCGTAGTGCGGCGGGTCGGCCCCGCCGCAGCTTCAGCGCCGGCGCAGGCGCCATTCCTCGACGGCGGCGTTGAAGTCGGGATCGCCATTCGGGACGGGGGCGGGCGCCGGTTCCGCCGCCGGCGCCGCGGCGGTCTGCAGGGGAGCCGGCCTGCTGCCGGATGTCGTGGCCATGTGCGAATCCTTTCGTCGGCCCCAGGCCGCCACCCGCGCGTCGTGCTGGGCGCGGGTCAGGTGGAAGCGTGGGGTGATGAACTCCTCGGCACGGGTGATCCAGCCGCCCTTGCCGCCGTCCTTGCGGCGGGCGTACTTGCGGCTTGCAGGGCGCTGGTCACCGATCCGGTAGTAGTAGTTGCGCCGAGCGATACCGTAGGCATCCACCAGATGGTGGGGCGCCAGCACCATGGCCTTGGCGACGGTCTTCGCCGTGACCGGACCGATCACCCCGTCGTCTTTGAGCGGCAGGCCGAAGGCCGCCATCAGCCGCTGCAGGATGCGCACGGCATTGGCGCCGGCGTTCACCTGCATGTCGAAGACGGATGCCTGCAACGGCGCGGGCAACAGGTCGATCCGCGGCTCGTGGTAATAGTGCTTCAAATAGATCTGCGCCGCCTGCTGCGCGGTCAGCGCGCGGATGTCGGCGGTGTCGACCCTGCCGTCGCCGGTCAGGTCCATCTTGAGGCGGCGCAGGGTATGGATGGTGACGCCGTACTTGGTGGCGCCGCCGGGATCGTCGGGGTCGTTCACGAACCCCCCCTCGCGACGGACGATCTCCGCCGCGACGCTCTCGACCGAGTGCATCGGGTCGCTCCTCTGGGATCTGGTCAGGAAGCCCCGGAGACTCGCAGCAATTCGCTAAAATTGCATTGACCGGTCTGCGCCGCAGCGCGCGCACTTCACGATTGGCTGTATTGTCAGCAGGTTTCGCTCGGTCCCAAGTTGGGACCGCCGCGGCTCGCCCCCTCGCGGAAGGCCGGGGAAGGGGCCGGCGAAATCCACGGGCAGGGTCGCCGCTATGCGCATTTCCGCGCGCCGCCGCGTCGGCGTCAGAAGTCGGCGGCGAGGGAGAGCACGAGGCGGCCGGGGTCGTAGTTCGAGTCATGGTAGCGCAGGTCGATCGCGACGATCTCGGTCAGCGGGCGGGTCGCCCCGAGGTTCCACGCCAACTTGTCATCGGGTCCGAGGTCGAGCGTACCGAAGTCGGTGCCGATGGCCCCGTCGAGCGCGAAGAGATCGCCCACCTCCCAACCCGCGCGCACGTCGAGCCAACTAGTGGTTTCGTCGAAGTCGTAGTAGTAGGTCGCGCCGACCGTCCCGGCCTCGGCGAGAGCGTAGTCGAGCGCGAGGAAGCCCTCGCCGCAGCAGTCGCCGCTGTCGTCGTAGAGGTAGCGCACGTAGCCCACGTCGTAGTCGAGATCGCCGACCGTGTTGCGGAAGCCCGCGTAGAGATCGAGCTCGATCCGGTCGTCCTCGAGGCGCACGTTCGAGGCCCAGGCGCCGGCGTAGAAGCCGCCGAGCGCCCCCTCGACGTAGCCCTGCAGCGCCGGGCGGTCGTCGGTCTGGCTTGTGCCGCGGAAAATGTAGTTAGTGGTTGCGTTGAGCCCGAACGACAGCTCCGGCCCAGCTTGGGCAAGGGCCGTCGTCGCCGGCGCCGCCGCGAGGAGCGCGGCGAGAAAGGTGCGTTTCATCGGGATCTCCATACCTCGGGCAATCCGCAGCTATGCGATCTCGCCGTCCTGCGCAAGCGACTCCTTTAAGTTGAGGGGCCGCCAGTTCGAATGCCGTATAGGTTGAACCGCCTGTCCTCAGCCCCCCGGCTCGGGGCTAATGCCGCTGCCGAAGCGCAGCAGGCCCTGCTCGGCCAGCGCATCGGCCACCTCGCGGGGCATGTAGCTCTCGTCGTGGCGGGCGAGAACCTCGGTCGCGACGAAGACATCGCCCTCCATGCGGCCGGTGGCGATGACGCCCTGGCCCTCGCGGAACAGGTCCGGCAGGATGCCGGCGAAGACCACCCCCAGCGCCGCACCCCCGTCGGTGACCGTGAAGCGCACCTCCTGCCCCGCACCGCGGACCACGGTGCCCTCCTCGACCAGCCCGCCCAGCCGGAACCGCTCTCCTTCGCGCGGCGGGTCCCCCGCCAGCTGGCTGGGGCTGCGGAAGAACTCGATTCCGTCGCGCATCCCGTAGCCGACCAGCGCCGTGGCCAGCGCCAGCATCACGGCGCCGACGACGATGAGCTGGATGCGCCGCCGCTTCTTCAGTCCGACCGCCATGGCGCTCCCAGATCGAGGCTGGCCAGCATATGCGCGTTCTCGGTGCGCACCCGCCGGTCGAGGGCCGCATTGACCTCGGCCCCGTATATAATCGTGGCCCCGGTGATGTAGAAGAACATCAGCGTGATGATCACCCCTGCCAGCGTGCCGTAGATGATCGTATAGGAGGGTGTGAAGCTCAGGTAGGTGCTGAATCCCGTTGCAGTGACCACCCAGATGACCGTGGTCACCAGCACGCCGGGCCAGATGCGGGTGCCGCGCATGCTGCGGCCAGGAAGCGTCCGGTGCATCACGGTGAGGAAGGCCACCAGCACCGCAAGGCCGAAGGCGTAGGTGATGTAGCCGGCCGCCGGCGGGATCGGCACCGGGATCAGGCTGTCGGCATAGTCGAGGATCAGCGGGCTGAGCAGGATCGAGACGCCGAGCAGCGCCGAGACCAGCGCGCCGAGAAACACCAGCCCGATGGCGAGGGCGCGATTCTGGAAGAAGTTGCGCGGGTCGTCCACCTGATAAGCGCGGTCGAAGGCGATACGGAAGGCCTCGACGGCGTTCGAGGCCACCCAGATCGCGAAGATCGCCGAGATGGTCAGCACCTCGCGGCTCTGCTTGCCGAGCACCTCGACGACCACCGGCTCCAGCGTCCGCGCCACATGCGGAGGTGCTATACGGAAGAGCGCGTCGATGATCTCGTCCGAGCGGTCCTGTCCGACCATGATCCCGATCAGCGTCGCGGCGAAGATCAGGAAGGGAAAGAGCGACAGGAGGCCGGAGAAGGCAATGAATCCCGCCATGGACCAGCCGTCGTTCGTGCCGTTGAAGCCGTTGAAGGCGTCCCAGAGGACACCGAACCAGCGGCGGAGCTTCCTCACGGAAACAGCGGCGCGGCCATGAGGCCCGTGGTCTCGGGCAGGCCGAGCATCAGGTTGGCGTTCTGCAGCGCCTGACCCGACGAGCCCTTGGCGAGATTGTCCAGGGCGGAAAACACCATCGCCCGCCCCGGCCGGCGGTCGGCGATCACGCCCAGATGCACGAAGTTCGAGCCCCGCACATGCCGCGTCGCCGGCGCCTCGCCGAGGGGCAGCACCACGATGAAAGGCTCGTCGGCATAGGCAGCCACCAGCGCCGCATGGATCGCCTCGGCCTCGCCGCGGACGTAGATCGTGGCGAGGATGCCGCGGTTCTGCGGCAGCAGGTGCGGCGTGAAGGTCACCTCGACCTTGCGGCCGGCGACTTTCGAGAACTCCTGGTCGAATTCGGCCATGTGCCGGTGCTTGGCCACATTGTAGGCGTTGAACCCCTCGGAGACCTCCGAGTGCAGCATCCCCTCCTTGGGCGAGCGCCCCGCGCCGGAGACGCCGGTGGCAAGGTCGATGATGATCTCGTCGGGGTCGATCACGCCGGCCTTGAGCAGCGGCAGGATGCCGTAGATGCCGGTCGCGGCGTTGCAGCCGGTGCCCGCGACCAGCCGGGCCCCCCGGATCTCGTCGCGGTAGAACTCGGTCAGGCCGTAGACGGCCTCGGCCTGCAGGTCGAGCGCCATGTGCGCATGCCCGTACCATGCTCGTAGACCGCCGGATCGCGCAGCCGGAAGTCGGCGGAGAGATCGACGATCTTCAGGTCGCGGGGCAGGGCGGCGATGACTTCCTGGCTGGTCGCATGCGGCAGGGCGCAGAAGGCGAGGTCGATCCCGGCGAAGTCGATCGCGTCGATGGTCGTCAGCTTGGGCAGGTCGAGGTGGCGCAGGTGCGGGAAGACCTCGCCCATGGTCTGGCCGGCCTTGCGCTCGGCGGCCAGCGCCGCAATGCGGATCGACGGGTGCGTGGCGATCAGCCGCACCAACTCGGCGCCGGTGTAGCCGCTGGCGCCGAGGATCGCGATGTCGAAGACCCTGCCCATCGCCACCTGCCCCTGCCTCGTACCGGCCGGACCTCTAAGGCAAAGGTGCCCGGGGATCAATCACGCCCGGACCAATCACGCCCGGAGCAATCACGCCGGCAGGAACACCAGCGGATGCCCAGTGAAGACCTGTGCCCGCCGGCCCACCTCTTCGGGGGCGCCGGTGGTCAGGTAACGCACCTGGCCTGTGCCGCCGCGGAAGCGCTTGTGCCGGCCAAGATAGTCGGCCAGGCTCGCCGCGGTCAGCTCGGGCTGCGAGACCAGTGCCGTCTCCGGCGGCAATGCCGCGCGGAAGGCGGCCTCGACCAGCGGATAATGGGTGCAGCCGAGCACTGCCGACTGCGGCCGCGGCAGGCGGGCGAGCAGCTCCGCCACGTGCCGCTGCGCGAGGTCGCCCGCGCCGTCGAGGTCGCCGGCTTCTATCGCCTCCACCAGGCCCGTGCAGGCCTGTGCGACCACCTTCACGTCGCGCGCCCGAAAGCGCAGCTCGCGCGGGAAGGCGCCGGAGATCACCGTCGCCGGGGTCGCGAAAAGCGCGACGTCCCGCAGGCCGGTATGCGAGGGCGGCGCATTGTCACCCCAGTTGCGGCGGGTCAGGTGCTCGATGACCGGCACGAAAACCCCGAGCACCCGGTGGTTCGCCGCATCGAGCCAGTTGATCTGCAGGTCGTGCAGCGCCACCGCCGAGGCGGTGTTGCAGGCCAGGATCACCAGGTCGCAGCCCGCATCGAACAGCCGCCGCACCCCGCGCACCGTGAGGTCGTAGACCTCGGCCGGTGACTTGGTGCCGTAGGGCGCATGGGCGTTGTCGCCAAGATAGACGAAATCCTGCTCCGGGAGCGTGCGGCGAAAGGCATCCAGCACCGTCAACCCGCCGAGCCCGCTGTCGAAGACGCCGATCGCCCGCGCCGGAGCCGCCACCGTGGCAGGATCAGGCTTCGTCAGGGTAGCGCCTCGGGTGAGGAAGTCATTGGAGGTGAAGCTCTGCGCAATCGTGTCATCCATGGCGGCCTCCAGCGGCAATCCGCGTTAACTATCACCGCGAGCACATTGATATCAGGCTGTCCCACGCCTTGAAACACCCGTCGCGCACGAGCATGCCATTTCTGGCGGCGGATGTGGTGTTCGTGCCAGAACGCAGCGCTGGCAGCCGGAACCTGCATCGGCCATGGCCCGCTGGTGCGGGCCGGCGCGCGGGCAGGTGTTTGACACGAATGGCCTGCATGCTACAGTCTCGCGCGCTTGTGAATTTGTCGGGCAGCCACCAATGTCATTCCGTTCGAAGTGGCGCTCCAGATCACCGGAAGCCAGTGTCGCACCAAAGACCTATCAGCAGATAACATTGCCCGACGGCACCGTGCTGAAGGGTTCGGATAGAACTTATCTGCATCCACTGATTTTTGGCGAGGGGGAAGATTTCATTGGCAAGTCAATTCTCGACATCGGATCTTTTCACGGACATTTCTGTATTGAGGCATTGCGCAGGGGTGCATCCAGAGCTGTTGGCATAGAGCCATATATCGAGAACCTAGTGGTCGCCCGCGCAATTGCGGAGAGCCTCGCGCTCTCGCCCGAATACTTGGAGGCGGACTTCGAGGAGTGGGCGACAAACGAGCAGTTCGATACCGTTCTGTGCTTGAATTTGCTCCACCACCTCTATGACCCCATCCACGCGATACGCAAACTTGTGGAGCTCTCACGCGAAAGGATCGTCATCGAAGTAGCGGCGCCGCGCCTGCAGGATTTGCGCCGCGGTCGCATAGACCTCGGCACGATGCTCGCCCGCGGTGGCCCGATCCTTGCAGCGGGCCATTCCGACAACGCCCTTTCGGCCGCCGACTACACGTTCATCATCAGCCCGGCGGCGATTAAGGCAATCTTCGAGCAGCATTATGCGTGTTTCGAGTCCGTGCAGGTCTCGCGGTCGCCATTCAAGGAACGGCAGATCGTCGTGGCGCAAAAGCGGCGGATCGATCACCTGACGATCGTGGCAGGCCCGACCAGCAGCGGCAAGAGCACCTTCATCGATCAGCTTGTCGAGTCACCGGATCTCCGGGTCCGTGCGGGAGTACCAGAGAAAATCGACGCGGTAACATCGGCGGGCAAGTACCGGCAGCTGCCGACCGGTCCGCTGGGGCATGTCGTATTTCACTATGACACGCTGCGACCGTTTGATCGCTCGCTTCGCACCTACCAGCGCGATCCGGCGATGTCGTTGGTGGCCGCAGCGCGCAACGTGACGGTCCTGACACTCGATCCACCGCGCGAGAGGCTGGTTGATCAGATCGTGACGGCGAACCCGGATGCATCGCAAAGGCACCGGCGGCTTGCGCAACTATACCGGGAGCCGGGCTTTCTCGACCGGTGGCGCGACCTTTGGTATGCGCATGCCGCCGGAATACCGAACGCGAGGCTCCTCCTGGTCGACAGCAGTTCCGGCTACGCGTTTCGGGACGTCGTGCCAACCGATCACGTGTAGCGCGCGCTCCACGGGGGTCAGGCGACCCAGATCTCGGATGCCACCCCCGAGCGATCCATTACCCAGTATCTTGTGGTATGGGTCCCGAAGCGCCCTCTTGGCGACAAGATATGGTGGCCACCGGAGCCAAATATGCTAACGATGGTTTCCAGCTCGTGAACGTCCTGGAAAAATTTGAGGAACATCAATGAGATGCCAGGATTCCCAATGTTGGGAATCCCCCCATACCGCGCTATGTCCCATCGCACGCCGGCCAGTCCTCCGGCCTGAAGCGAGCCGGATCAGGCGGCGCAGTTGCGGCAGCGCGGGGCCTGGGGGAGGACGTCGAGGCGCGCGTCGCTGATCGGATCGCCGCAGGACACGCAGGTGCCATACGTGCCATTGGCGATGCGGTCGAGCGCGGCCTCGATCATGCGGATCTCCTGAAGGCCGGCGGCGCCGAGGTCTTCGAGCACCTCCTCGCCCTCGCGCTCGGTGGCCTGCTCGGAGAAGTCCTCGCTGACCGGCTGGTCAAGCTCGGTCTCGATGCGCTGGAGCCGGGCGGCAAGTTCCGCCTGCCGCGCTTCCAGTTGCGCTTTGCGTGCCTCGATAGACGTCATCGGATGCCTCCTGCCAACTGGGCGAGACCGTGTCGCGAGATGGTGGCAGCCGCCTTGATCGGGATCAAGGGCTGGCGATGTCAGTGCAGCTTGGCGCCGACCTCGCGGATCGCGGCCTCGACCATGGCGTTGGCCTGATCGCCGCCCATGCTGGCGCGGATCACGTCGCCGGCGGCAGCCACCGCTACGGAGGCGGCGCGGTCGCGGATCTCGCGCACGGCGGCCTGTTCGGCGGCGGCGATCTGCTCGGTCGCGGCCTGAAGCCGGCGGGCGACCGACTTGCCGATGTCAGCCTTGGCCTGCTCGGCAGCCTGCTCGGCCCCGCGCCGCGCGGCGGCGACGATCGCCTCGGCCTGGCTGGCGACCTCCTTCTGCTTGCGCTCATAGCCCTTGAGCAGCACCTCGGCCTCCTCGCGCAACGACTTGGCCTCGGCGATGTCGGCGCTGATCTGTGCCGCGCGGGCATCGAGCCGCGTGGTCAGCAGCCGCGGTACGCCGAAATAGATCAGCACGCCCACGAAGATCAGGAAGCCGATGGCAACGACGATATCGGTGTTGTTGAGGAAATCCATGGCTCAGCCCTTCAGCCGTTCAGCGATGGCTTTGTTCACCGCGCTCTTGTTCGCGCCGCCGGGCAGGAACAGCTCGATGATGTCGGCTGTTGTGGCCTTGGCCACTTCCTCGATGCTCTGGGCGGCACTGTCCCGAATCTCGCGGATGCGCCCCTCGGATTCCGCCGCCCGCGCCGCAATCTCGGCATTGGACTTTGCCGTGAGCACGGAAAGCTCCTTGGCTATCTCCGCCTTGGTCTCGGCGGCGATCGCCTGCGCTGCCTCGCGCGCCTTGGCCAAGGCGGCGTTGTAGGCCAGTTCGGCATCCTCGGCGCGCTTCTTCAGCAGGGCGGCCTGTTCCAACTCGCTGGAGATCGCGTCGCTGCGCTCCTCCAGAGCGCGGGCGATGCGCGGCAGGGCGACCCGGGTCAGCAGGAGGTAGAGCAGCAGCAGCGACACCACCAGCCAGAAGATCAGGTTGGGGTAGATCGACACGTCGAGCTGCGGCATCGCCACTTCGGCGTGCTCCAGGACCTCTTCGCCCAGGGTTTCGTGCTCCATGTCGCGCTCCGCTACGCTACGCCAGCCCGGTCTCGGGTCGTGATGTTCGCGGTCAGACCGCGAACATCAGCAGCAGGGCGACGAGGAATGAGAAGATGCCGAGCGCCTCGGCGAAGGCGATGCCGATGAAGAGCGTCGCCATCTGCTCGCCGGCTGCCGCCGGGTTGCGCAGCGCACCCGACAGGAAGTTGCCGGCGACCAGGCCCACGCCGATGCCCGCGCCACCCATGCCGATGCACGCGAGGCCGGCGCCGATGAACTGGCCCATGTTTGCGATATCGCCTTCCATGTCTCTGTCTCCTCTGGAATTGGAATGGCTGGGTTTGGCGCTGTAAGGCTCAGTGGCCGGGATGCAGCGCATCGTTGAGATAGACGCAGGTGAGGATCGCGAAGACGTAGGCTTGGATCACCGCCACCAGGAGTTCCAGTCCGTAGACCGCCGTGATCGCCACTATGGGGATGACTGCCGCGGCGCCGAGCGCGCCGGCGAAGCCCGCGAAGACTTTGAGCACGGCGTGGCCCGCCATCATGTTGCCCGCGAGACGCACGGAATGGCTGAGTGGCCGCACGAAATAGGAGATGAGCTCGATCATCGCGAGCACGATGCGCAGCGCCACCGTCGGCGCGCTCGCCACCCAGAAGAGCTTGAGGAACCCCGCCCCGTGCTTCATGAAGCCGATGACCGTGACGCTGATGAACACCCCCAGGGCTAGGATGGCGGTGACCGCGATGTGCGAGGTGGCCGCAAAGCTGGTGGGGATCAGCGCCAGCAGGTTGGCGAAAAGGACGAAGAGAAAGACCGTGAAGATATACGGGAAGTACTTCGCCCCGCCCGGCCCCGTCACGTCGGTGACCATCTTGTGGACGAATCCGTAGAAAACCTCCGCCACCGATTGCGCGCGCGACGGAACCAGCGCGCGTTCGCGCACTCCCGCTACCATGACGAGGGCGATGGCTCCGACGGTCAGCAGCATCCAGAGCGTGGCGTTGGTGGGGGTGTACCAGTGGACCGCGCCGTCGCCGAACAGCGGCTCGACCTGGAACTGGTCCATGGGGTGAATGTTAAAGCCGTTGCCGCTTTCCGCTTCGCCCGCCATGGCCCTCGCTCACTCCTCGCCCGGTTCTGCCCGGTTCGTTTCCGTCCGCCTGCCCTGGACCTCGGTCGCGGTCCGCAGCATGGCGCGCACCCCGCCGCCGAAGCCCAGGAGCGCGAACAGCACCAGGAACACAGGGCGTGTTCCGAAGAGGCTGTCGAGCCCCAGGCCGATGCCCAGTCCCAGGAACATCCCCACGACCAGCTCGGTCACCATGCGCCAAGCCAGCGAGCCCTGGGTGAACTCGCGTGACCCGTGCGGTGTCGGCGCTTCGCGCGCGGACTTGACGGCGTTGATCCGGTCCTCGAGCCGTTTCAGGCGGTCGGAAAAGGCGTCCTTTTCCACTTCGCGCCCCTCTCGTGCTCCGGCCGGACGGCCCGCTGCCAAGGGTCTGACATCGCAAGCGTCTTAGAGGAAGGTGCGCAGGGGTGTCAAGGCGCGACGGATTCGCGGTGATTCCTGCTAGACTACTGATAAATATTACTTTTTGGCGGAAGGCCTTGGCTCCGCGTATGGGATCCGCCATCAGTTCCTGACGAATCCGGCGGGGCGGCGCGCACCCGAATACCCTCAACCGAACGGTTGACTTTCAGGCCGGTGCGCTGTCCCTGACGGCATGAGCCCCGACCCGGCTGCCGATCTCGATGCGGTTTTCGCCGCCCTCGCCGATCCGACGCGGCGGGCGGTGCTGACGGCGCTGCTGGACGGCCCGCGAACTGTGGGGGAGATCGCCGCCCCCCTGCCGATGTCGCTGGCGGCGGTGTCGAAGCACCTGCAGATCCTGATGCGGGCGGGGCTGGTTAGCCAGGAGCGCGCGGGCCGCGAGCGGACCTGCCGGCTGGAGCCGGACGGGCTTCGCGCCGCGGGAATATGGATGCAGGGGATGGGCGGGTTCGAGCCGGAGGACTACGACGCGCTGGAGCGGCTGATAGAGAGGATGCTGGAGGGTGAGGAGGAGGCCCCGGAGTGAGCTTCGGAGACTCCGGTAATAATCTCGATGCGAACGCGGTACCGATTTACACGACCTTGCATGGCTACTACGCATTCGGGGCGTAAGAATTGGACTGACGTTTGCGGCGAATTCCCGCAGGTCAACCTACCGATCCCGGCCCTCGCGCGGAGGACGGGATTGCAAGGCGGAGGAAGCTGACCTGATGACGCGTATCAGACGCATCTGGACGATCGCCGGTATCCTGCTGATGGTCTCGCCGGCAGTGATGGCGCAGAGCGCCGGGGATGGCGACGCCGCCGAGCTGGCGAAGAAGCTGTCGAACCCGGTTGCCAATCTGATCAGCGTGCCGTTCCAGTTCAACTACAACGGTGGCTTTTTCGATGGCAACGGCGACCAGTATTACCTGAACATCCAGCCGGTGATCCCGTTCTCGATCAGCGAGAACTGGAACGTCATCTCACGCACCATCCTGCCGATCTACAACCAGGACGGGGTGATCCCCGGCGAAGGCTCGCAGTTCGGCTTCGGTGCCACCACGCAGAGCTTCTTCCTCTCGCCCAAGGAGCCGACCAGCGCGGGGCTGATCTGGGGCGTCGGGCCGGTCTTCCTGCTGCCGACGGCCACCGACGACATCGCGACCAGACCAGTGGGGCGCGGGGCTTACCGGCGTCGCCCTGGTGCAGCGGCACGGCTGGACCTTTGGCGGGCTCGCCAACCACATCTGGTCGCTGACCGGCGATGACGAGTACGGCGACATCTCGGCCACCTTTTTGCAGCCCTTCGTCAGCTATACCACCCCCAAGGCCACCTCGTTCACGCTCAACACCGAGTTCGACCTACGACTGGGAGAACGAGCAGTGGTCGGTTCCGATCAATGCCGTCATCGGCCAGGTAGTGAAGATCGGCCGCCATCCGGTGCAGTTCAGCCTCGGTGCGCGCTACTGGGCGGACTCGCCCGAAGGCGGCCCGGACGACTGGGGCGCTCGGTTCCAGGTCACGTTGCTGTTCCCAAAGTGAGCGCGCGGGCGGGTTCGAGCTCGGGGGCCTAGACGGCCGCCTCGACGATGCGCTCCGCGCTCGCGAGGTCGACGGAGACGAGCTGGCTGACGCCCTTCTCGCGCATGGTGACGCCGAAGAGGCGGTCCATGCGGGCCATGGTGATGGCGTGGTGGGTGATGATCAGGAAGCGCGTGGCGGTGCGCTCGGTCATCTCGTCGAGCAGGTCGCAGAAGCGGGTGACGTTGGCGTCGTCGAGCGGCGCGTCCACCTCGTCGAGCACGCAGATCGGCGCGGGGTTGGCGAGGAAGACGCCGAAGATCAGGGCGAGCGCGGTCAGGGTCTGCTCGCCGCCGGAGAGCAGCGACAGGGTCGAGAGCTTCTTGCCCGGTGGCTGGCACATGATCTCGAGGCCGGCTTCCAGCGGGTCGTCACTCTCGACCATCATCAGGCTGGCCTCGCCGCCGCCGAAGAGGTGGCGGAAGAGGGCGGAGAAGTTGCGGTTGACCTCGTCGAAGGCGGTCAGCAGCCGGCCGCGGCCCTCACGGTTGAGGCTGGCGATGCCCTGGCGGAGCTTGGCGATTGCCTCCTCGAGCTCGGCGCGCTCGCGGTCGAGGGTCTCGCGCTCGGCGGCGATCTCGCGGGCGTCCTCTTCGGCGCGCAGATTGACGGCGCCGAGGGCGTCACGCTGGCGGCGCAGGCGGTCGACCTCGGCGTCGAGCGCAGGGGCCGGGGGCACGTCCTCGGCCGCGGCAGCCCAGGTCGCGGGCACCTCGCCGGGGGCGACGTCGAGCTCGGCCGTGAGGCGTTCGGCGGCGTCGGCAGTGCGGGTGTCGGCGGATTCGGCCAGCGCCTCGGCGCGGGCGCGGGCCTCCCGGGCCTCGCCGGCGGCGCGCTCGGCGCTGCGGGCGGCGGCGTCGCGTTCGCGCAGGGTGGTTTCCGCCGTGGCCAGGGCGTCGGCGGCGGCGCGGCGGCGGGCCTCGGCGGTGTCCAGTGCCTGCGCCAGCCGGGCGCGGCGGTCGGCAAGGTCGGCGGGGCGGGCGCGGGCTTGCGCGAGGGCGGCTTCGGTCTCGACGCCGCGGCGCTCCAGCTCGGTCAGGCGGGTGGCGGCGGAGGCCTGGCGGGCGCGCCAGGTGTCGGTCTCGCGGACGATCTCGGCGACGCGGCGGGCGCGGGCCTCGCCGGCGCGGGCGATGTCGTCGGCGGAGGCGCGGCGGGTCATAGTGGCGATGCGGGCGGCCTCGACGCGGACGCGCTGGGCCTCGGTGCCGGCACGGGCATCCGCCGGGTCGGCGAGGCCGGCGCCGGCGGCTTCCGCCGCGGCGAGGGCGGTGCGGGCGGCCTCGGCTTCCTCGCCGCGGCGGCGGGTGGCGGCGCGCAGGGCTGTGACGCGTGCCTCCTGGCCTTCGGTGGCGGTCTCGGCGCGGGCGAGGGCGCGGGCGGCGTCGGCGGCGGCCTGCTCGGCGGACTTGCGGGCGGCGCGGGCGGCGTCCTCGGCGCGGACGGCCTCGGTGCGGGCCTCGGCGGCGGCGGCGAGGTCGGCGCGGGCGGTGGCGAGGTTGGAGTCCGCCTCGGCGAGCTCGGCGCGCACGGCGCTGAGGCGGTTGCGCTGCTGCAGGCGCAGGGTGGCGCCGGAGGCGGAGGCGCCGGCGGGCAGCGCGAAGCCGTCCCAGCGCCAGAGGTCTCCCGCGCGGCTGACGAGGCGCTGGCCGGGGGCGAGCATCGGTTGCAGGCGCGCGGCGTCGGCGGGGTCGATGACGCCGATGGCGGCGAGGCGGCGGGCGAGTTCGGGCGGGGCCTCGACGTGGGGGGCCAGCGGCGCGGCGCCCTCGGGGAGCGGGGGGACGGAGGTGCCATCGAGGGCGTGCCAACCGCCGGCGGTCTCGCCGGGGGCACGGACCGGACGGGAGAGGTCGTCGGCGAGGGCGGCGCCGAGGGCGGCTTCGAAGCCGGGGGCGACGCGGATGCGGTCGAGCACCTGGCCCTGGGCGCCGGGGTTGGCGGCCAGCAGCTTCTCCAGCCCGGCGGCTTCGGCCGCCAGCGCCCGGGCGCTGCCTTCGGCTTCGGCGAGGCGGGACCGGGTGGCGGCGTCGGCGGCGCGGGCGGCGGCGGCCTGCTCCTCGGCGGCGGTCAGCGCGGTCTCGGCGGCGGCGGCGCGGGCGGCGGTGGCGGTGGCGGAGCGGCGGGCGGTGTCGGTGGCGGCGCGGGCAGCCTCGGCGTCGCGCAGCGCGATGGCGAGCGCGGTTTCGGCCTGGTCGGCGGCGCGGGCGGCTTCGTCGGCGCGGCGGCGGGCCTCGGCGCGGGTGCGCTCGGCCGACTGGTGCTCGGCGGCGAGGCGGGCGGCGGCCTCGGCGAGGCGGTCGAACTCGGCCTCGGCCTCGCGCAGGCTGGCGCCGGCGGCCTCGGCGGCGGCGCGGGCCTCGGCGAGGGTCGCGTCGTGGCCCTGGGCTTCGGCCTCGATGCCGGCGGCTTCCTCGGCGAGCCGCGCGATCACCTCGACGGCGTCGCCGGCCAGCTCCGTCTCGCGGCCCCGGTCGGCCGCGATCTGGGCCAGCGCCGCCTCGAGCCCGGCGATCTGGCGGGCGAGTTCCTCGGCTTCGCCGTCGAGCCGGTCGCGCTCAAGGTTGGCGCGCTGCAGGACGGCGGCAGCGATGGCGTCCTCCTCGCGCAGGGCAGGCAGGCGCTCGTCGGCCTCGGCGCGCAGGCGGGCGGCCGCGGCGGCCTCGGCCTCGGCGGCCCCGGCGGCGCGCAGGGCTTCGGTCAGTGCGGCGGCGGCGGCGGCGCGGGCCTCCTCGGCGTCGCGCCAGTGCCGCCAGAGCAAGAGCGCCTCGGCGCGGCGCAGGCTTTCAGCGATCTCGCGGTAGCGGGCGGCCTGTTTCGCCTGGCGGGCGAGGGTGGAGAGCTGGGCGTCGAGCGCCTCGATCACGTCGCCGACCCGGCCGAGGTTGGTCTCGGTGGCGTTGAGCTTCAGCTCCGCCTCGTGGCGGCGGGCGTAGAGGCCGGAGATGCCGGCGGCCTCCTCGAGGATGCGGCGGCGCGCCTTGGGGCGGGCGTTGATCAGCTCGGCGATCTGGCCCTGGCGCACCAGCGCCGGCGACTGGGCGCCGGTGGAGGCGTCGGCGAACAGCACCTGCACGTCGCGGGCGCGGGCCTCCTTGCCGTTGACGCGGTAGGCCGAGCCGGCGTCGCGGGTGATGCGGCGGACGATCTCGATTGCGTCCTCGTCGTTGAGGCCGGCCGGGGCGCGGCGCTCGCGGTTGTCGAGCGTGATCGTCACCTCGGCGCGGTTGCGGGCGGGCCGGGCGCCGGAGCCGGCGAAGATCACGTCCTCCATGCCGTCGCCGCGCATCGCCGTGGGGCGGCTCTCGCCCATCACCCAGCGCAACGCCTCCAGGAGGTTCGACTTGCCGCAGCCGTTCGGGCCGACCACGCCGGTCAGGCCGGGGGCGATGACCAGCTCGGTGGGGTCGACGAAGCTCTTGAAGCCGAGGAGGCGCAGGCGGGTGAAGTGCAAGGGCCGGGTCCCGAAGCGGTCGCGTGCGGCAGAATCGCGGGGCGCGCGGCGTCTGTCAACCGATATCCCCACGATATGGCTGAATGAACCGGGCGCGTCGCAACATGTCGCGTGTTTCGGCGCTTGCGCCCGGAAGCGGCTTGCGGCACGGCAGGCACCATGTCCCGCCCGAAGCCCCGCGTCCGATCCGATCTGCCGCCCGCCCGCGAGGGCCGGGAGCGATGAGCCGGAACGATCCGCGGCTTGGGATAGCGCTGATGATCCTCGCGTGCGTGGTATTTGCGGCGCAGGACGGGATCTCGCGCTACCTCGCGGACAAGTACGACGTGATGACGGTGGTGATGATCCGCTACTGGTTTTTCGCGGGGTTCGTGGTGATTCTGTCGGCGGCGCGGGGAGGCGGGATCGCGCGGGTGGCGCGGACGCGGCAGCCAGGCTTGCAGATTTTTCGCGGCGTGCTGCTGGCGGCGGAGATCTGCGTGACGGTGCTGGCCTTCGTCTGGCTGGGGCTGATCGAGACCCATGCGATCTTCGCGGTCTATCCGCTGCTGGTTGCAGCGCTGGCGGGGCCAGTGCTGGGAGAGTACGTCGGCTGGCGGCGAGCGATCGCCATCGTTGTGGGGCTGATCGGGATGCTGATCATCCTGCGGCCGGGATTTCGGGTGTTCAGTCCGGCGGCGCTGGTGCCGCTGCTGGCGGCGTTCATGTTCGCCCTCTACGCGCTGCTCACGCGGCGGGCGGCGCGGCTCGATACCAGCGAGACGAGCTTCTTCTACACCGGCGTGGCGGGGGCCGTGGCGATTACGCTGGTGGGGCCGTTCTTCTGGACGCCGATCGAGCGCGGGGCAGACTGGGGATGGATGCTGGCGCTCTGCATGATGGGGGCGTCCGGGCACTATCTGCTGATCAAGACCTACGAGGTCGCAGAGGCGGGCACCGTGCAGCCCTTTGCCTATTTCCAGCTGGTGTTCATCGGTGTGCTCGGGTTCGCGCTGTTCGGCGAGCGCCCCGACGGGTGGACCATTCTGGGCACCGGGGTAATCCTGGCGGCGGGCGTCTATGCGATGCTGCGGCAGGCCAGGCGGGATGCCGGGGGGCTGACGCCCGCGGATCACAACCCCCAGACCGTGAGGATCAACGGCACGCCGACCGCGACTACGATCACCTCGGTCGGCAGGCCGAGCCGCCAGTAGTCGCCGAAGCGGAACCCGCCGGGGCCGAGGATCAGCGTGTTGTTCTGATGGCCGATCGGAGTGAGGAAGGCGCAGGAGCCGCCGATGGCCACGGCCATGAAGAAGGCGTCGGGGTTCACCCCCAGCGTCTGCGCGACGCCCCAGGCGATCGGCGCCATCACCGCAACCGTGGCCGCGTTGTTCATCACGTCCGAGAGGGTCATGGTCACAACCAGGATCACCACCAGTGCGACGACCGGCGCGCCCCCGGCGATCTTGCCCACGAGAAACCCCGCCACCACGTCGGCAGCCCCGCTCGTCAGCATGGCGTCCGCTACCGGCAGCAGGCAGGCCAGCAACACGATCACCGGCCAGTCGATCGCGTCGTAGACCACGCGCGGCGGCACCACCCGCGTCGCCATCGCCGCCAGCACCCCGGCGGCGAAGGCGATGGGCGCCGGCGCCAGCCCGCTCGTCACGGCGGCGACCGCGGCGAGCAGGATGCCGACGGAGAGCCACATCCGCCGCGGGTCGGGCAGGCGCAGCGGCCGTTGGGCCAGCGGCAGGCAGCCGTAGTCGGCGGCAAACTCGGAGACGGCCTCGGGCGGGCCCTGCATTAGCAGCACGTCGCCGGCGGCGATCTGTTCGGTGCGCAGCCGGCCGATAGACCGCGTTCCCTCGCGGGAGATGGCAAGGAGGTTGATCTGATAGCGGACCCGCAGGTTCACCCCGCTGGCCGAGCGGCCGATGAGCGCGGCGCCCGGCGCCACCACCAATTCCATCAGCACCAAGTCGCCGTCGTCGGTCTCGCGCGGCTTCGCTTCGGCGTCCTCTGCCGCCTCCGGCGTCTTGCCCTTCTTGCTCTTGCCGTCCTGCGCTTCGGCGTCACTCGCCTTGGTCTTCGCGCTCTTTCCGGCTCCCTCCAGTCGGATGCCCAGCGCCGAGAGCGCGTTCGCCAGCCCGTCCGGCTCCGCCTCCAGGATGAGGATGTCGCCGGCGCGCAGCTTTGTGCCGCGCCCCGGCGCCCGCAGCCGCACCTCCCGGCGCACGAGGCCCAGCACCTGGACACTGGCCTCGGCGACCGCGTCCTCGACCGCGCGCAGGGTCATGCCCACGGCTTTGGCGTCCTCGGGCACCCGCGCCTCGGTCAGGTAGGCGCCCGCCTCGAAGCCCTCGACGCCCGAGCGGCTGCGCTCCGGCACCAGCCGCCAGCCGGCGAGGGTGATGAAGGCCACGCCGGCGGCGGCGATCCCGAGGCCGACCGGTGCGAAGTCGAACATTCCGAAGGCCTCGCCGAGCTCCTCGCGGCGATAGCCCGAAACTATCAGGTTCGGCGGCGTGCCGATCAGCGTGGTCATGCCGCCGAGGATCGAGCCGAAGGCGACCGGCATCAGCATCCGCCCGGGCGGCAGGTCGAGCCGCGCCGCGGCCTGCAGCGCGATCGGCATCAGGAGCGCCAGCGCGCCGACATTGTTCATGAAGGCCGAGAGCACCGCCGCCAGCGTGGTCAGCCCGGCGATCATGGTGACCGGTTGCGCCTCGGCCGGCAGCAGCCGGCGCGCAAGCACGTCGACCGCGCCGGAAGTCTGCAACCCGCTCGAGAGCACGAGCACGCAGGCCACGGTGATCACCGCCGGGTGCGCGAAGCCGGAAAAGGCGCTCGCAGCCGGCACCAGCCCGGTCGCGACGGCGGCGAGCAGCGCTGCCAAAGCCACCATGTCGTGCCGCCAGCGCCCCCAGGCGAACATCACCACGGCGGCGCCGATGATGGCGAAGAGGGTGATCTGCTGTGCCGTCATGCGCCCCCGACCCTGACAGACCGCCGGCCGGAATCAACGGCAATCGGGCGCGGGAGTTCCGTCGGGGTCTCCCGGACGCGGTGGCGCCGATGTCAGCCGGCGCCGTTTATGTCGGCCATGATCCGCAGGGCGGCGGCCTCGCCGGTGAGGCGGGCGCGGTAGACGTGCAGGCCTTCGAGCACGCGCATGACGTAGTTGCGGGTCTCGGTGAAGGGGATCATCTCGATCCAGGCGACCGCGTCCGCATCCGATTCGCGGGGGTCGCCGAAGGTGCGGATCCATTCGTCGGCGCGGCCGGGGCCGGCATTGTAGGCGGCGGCGGCGAGGATATAGGAGCCGCGGTAGCGGTTCAGCATCCGCGCAAGATACGCGGTGCCGAGCGTCGCATTGTAGGCAGGGTCGGTGGTGAGCCGCGCCAGGCTGTAGTCGGTACCGAGCACGCCAGCGATCTCCTGGGCGGTCGCCGGCATCAGCTGCATCAGCCCGCGCGCCCCGGCGCTGCTGATCGCGGCGGGATTGAGCTCGGACTCCTGCCGCGCGATAGCCAGCGCGAACTCGGGCGGCACCGGCCAGTCCTGTTCGGCGATGGCGTGCAGCGGGTAGTACTGGTCGGGCAGGATCACCCCGGCGGCGGCGGCGTCCTTGGCGATGCGCACGCCGAAATGCGGCCGGCCGGTGTCGATCGACATCTGCGCCAGGGCGGCGCGGGTCTCGGGCTCCATACCCTCGGCGACGTGCCGCAGGAACTGCATGGAGCGGGCCTCGTCGCCGGCCTCGGCCAGAAGATTTGCCGCCTGAACCACGGGCGACGTCACGAACGGCTGTTCGCGCCAGTCTGGGGTGGTGCCGCCCGCCAGCAACGCGTCGGCGCCCAGGCCTGCGGTTTCGGCGGCGAGTTGGCCGTAGAAGCTGGTCTGGTGCACGGCCGCGGCGGCATAGGCGGCAGTCGCGGCCTCGGTATTGCCGAGGCGCTCCTGGGCGCGGCCGAGCCAGTAGCCGGCACGGCCGAGGCTGATCGGCGTGGCGACCACCGCCTGGAATCGCTCGAAATGGCCGACGGCTGCCTCGGCATCGTCGAGGCGGGTCAGCGCGATGAACCCGGCGAGCCACTCGGAGTTCGGCATAGGCGGCACCGCCTTCGCCGAAACTGTTGGCGGCCAGCGCATAGGCGTCCTCGACCTCGCCGCGGCGCAGTGCCTGGCGGGCGAGGTTCGCGCGGCGCTCCATCCACATCTCGGGCCGGCCGAGGGCGGCCTGTGAAGTGGACTTCTCCAGCAGGTAGGCCTCGGCTTCGTCCCAGCGGCCCTTCTCGACGCGGTAGCGGTAGCGCTCGAACGCGAGGCCGGGGTCGCCGCGCAGCCCCGGCGGCACGGCGCCGATCGCGGCGGCCAGCCCCTCGGCGTCGCGGCGGGTCATGATGCGGGCGCGCGCCAGGAGCTTCCAGCCGTCGTCCACCAGCGGCAGCATGGCCTCGGCCTCGCTGGTCCAGCCGCGCCAGAGCAGGTTGTCGAGGCGCGCGGTGTGGTGAGGCCGGATCGACCGCGCGTCCAGCGCTCGCGGAAGGCGAGCTGCTCGGCGCCGCTGAGCGACATCTCGCGCCAGGCGCGGGTGATCTCGGCCTCGGCCACGGACTGGCGGCCGGAAGCGGACAGGGCGGCGGCAAGGCGCAGCGAACCGACCCCGGTCTGCGGCTGTCGGGCGCCGAAGAAGGCGAAGACCTCGCGCGGGGGCAGCGACATCGGGATGCGGCGCTCGGCGGCGCGGCGCAGGATGTCCTGATTCGGCCAGTCGGGGTTCGCGTCAAGGAAGTCGTGGTATTCGCTCCACTCGCCGGCGCCATCGCGCAGGCGGAGCCACAGGACGATGGCCGCGGGAATCTCGCCGCCTTCTTGCCCGGCCGCCGTCGCCGCGGCCCAGTCGCCGTTCCGCGCCGCTTCGAGCGCCAGGGCGAGATGCTCGGCGGGGGTGGTTTTTGCCACCTCCGTTGCGGGCTCGGCCGGGACATCGGGGGTAGATTCGGCGACGGGTCTGGCGACCGGTGCGGTCGCAGCCCCTGTTACCCCGCCATCCAGGGTGGTGGTTGCCATGGCGTCCGAATGGCCATGCACGAGCCATGCCCCGAGCGTCACGACGGCGGCGAACTGGGCGGTGGGATACATGCGCGGTCCTCTGGGTGACGTTTCTTGCTTGGCGGCGACTATACCATAGCGTGTACGCCGCGTCAGCAATCGCGCGCTTGCGGCGGGCGGTTTTCACGACTAGTTTCCCCCGGCTTTTCCACCCCCCTTTCGCTCACCGGAGGCGAAGATGTTCCGAGGCTCCATCCCCGCGCTCGTCACCCCGTTCCGCGACGGCAAGGTGGACGACAAGGCGCTGGCCGACCTCGTGGAATGGCACATCGAGGAGGGCAGCCACGGGCTGGTGCCGGTGGGCACCACCGGCGAGACCCCGACCTTGAGCCACGAGGAGCACGAGCACTGCGTCGAGCTGGTGGTCCGGACCGCCCGCGGCCGCGTCCCGGTGATCGCCGGGGCCGGGTCGAACAACACCGCGGAGGCGGTGCGGCTGATGCGCCACGCCAAGGCGGTGGGCGCGGATGCAGCACTTGTGGTGACGCCCTACTACAACAAGCCGAACCAGCGCGGGCTCTACCACCACTACCGCACCCTGCACGACGCAGTGGAGCTGCCGATCATCATCTACAACATCCCCGCGCGGTCGGTGATCGACATGGCCACGGCGACCATGGCCGAGCTGGCGAAGCTTCCGAGGATCGTGGGCGTGAAGGACGCCACCGGCGACGTGGGGCGGGTGTCGGACCAGCGCGCGGCCTGCGGGGCGGATTTCATCCAGCTCTCGGGCGAGGACGCCAGCGCGCTGGGGTTCAACGCGCAGGGCGGCGTCGGCTGCATCAGCGTGGTGGCGAACATCGCGCCGCGGCTCTGCGCCGAGTTCCAGGAGGCGATGCTGGCGGGCGACTACCGGCGCGCGCTCGACTACCAGGACCGGCTGCTGCCGCTGCACCGCGCCGCCTTCGCCGAGCCGAGCCCGGGTCCGACCAAGTATGCGCTGTCGGTGCTGGGCAAGTGCACCGAGGAACTGCGCTCGCCGATCCTGCCGGTGGAGGAGCCGACCCGCGAACGGATGCGCGCAGCGATGCGCCACGCGGGGCTGGTCAACTGACGGACGGCTCTCACGGCGGCGCCGGCTCTCCGCTTGCACTTCACCGATTCGTCCGTCGACAAGTCGGTGCGCGCCTGATCTGCCCCCGGTAGGCGCGCGGGCGGGGATGCTGAATGCCGGGCGGGGAGTTAGGCGAGTCGCTCGATCAGCGCCTGTGCGGCTGCCGGGTTGGCGACCTTGTGGCCGGCGATCACGTAGAGGAAGACGTCGCGCGCCTCGCCGTCGGCACTGCCGGGGGCCACGGTCTCCAAGCCGTCCGGGACGGCGCCGGCGGCCAGGACCCGGGCACGGTCGGCCCAGAGGTCGAGCGCGGCCATCGAGTAGCCTTTCGGCTGATCCGGTCCGGTTCCCATCAACCGGGCGTAGACGAAGGGGGCGGTGGGGTCGGCGATCTGCGGATACTGGGCGTCGGCGGCGAGGACGATGGCGATGCCGCGGGCGCGGGCCAGGGCGACGAGTTCCGGGGTGCGGAAGCTGTCGTGGCGCACCTCTACGGCGTGACGAACCCTGCGGCCCTCGACACTGGCAGGCAGCAGGTCGAGGAAGGCCTCGAAGTCGGCGGGGTCGAAGGTCTTGGTGGCCATGAGCTGCCAGTTCACCGGGCCGAGCTTGTCGCCGAGCGCGAGCACCCCGCTGGCGAAGAAGCGCTCGATCGAGGCGCCGGCCTCGGCCAGCACGCGGCGGTTGGTGGCGAAGCGTGGCCCTTTCAGCGCGAAGACGAAGTCGTCGGGGGTCTCGTCGCGCCACTTCGCGAAGCTCTCGGGCTTCTGCGAGCCGTAGTAGGTGCCGTTGATCTCGATGGAGGTAAGCTGGCGGCTAGCGTATTCCAGCTCGCGCTTCTGCGCCAGTCCCTCGGGGTAGAACACCCCGCGCCAGGGCTCGAAGGTCCACCCGCCGACGCCGACCCGTATCCGTCCGCCCTTCGCTTCGGTCATCGCCGATCCTTCCCGCGCCGCCGGCCGAGCCATAGCAGATGCGCGGCCCGGCCGCACGCCGGGTGTGGCCCCTCGCCCTCCGCAAGCGTGCTCCGGGCGAGCGGATCGCGTGGGCCACGCCACTGGTGCGTGTGCCGAACTTCTGCGCGGTCGGATCAGGCGGAGGGGGCCTCAGCCCGTCCAGCCGCCCAGCTCGCAGACCACGCGCCACTCTGCCTCCGTCACCGGCTGCACCGACAGCCGCGAGTTGTTGACGAGCACCATGCCCGAAAGCCGCGGCTCGGCCTTGCAGCGCTCCAGCGTCACCGGCACGGGCATGGGCCCGACGGCGCGGATGTCGACGCATTCCCAGCGCGGGTCGTCGGTGGTCGTGTCGGGATGCGCCTCGGCGACCACCTCGACCACGCCCACCACCGCCCGCTCGCTGCCGGAGTGGTAGAAGAAGCCGAGTTCCCCCCGCTTCATCTCGCGCATGTTGTTGCGCGCTTGGTAGTTGCGGACCCCGTCCCATTCCTGGCCCTGCGCGCCGCGCGCCACCTGGCTGTCCCAACTCCAGGACTCCGGTTCCGATTTGAACAGCCAGTACGGCATTGCCGCCTCCCCCTCACCCCTCCGCGGCCCGCGCCGCGGATGCCACCTGACCGGGCGGCACGGCCGCCGCGACGATCGCCGCAAGCTCGGCCGCCACCACGCTCATGGCGCTGGTATCACGATACGCCCGGGCGATCAGCAGCAATCCCTCCATCGCCGACTCGACGAGCAGGGCGAGCGCATGGCTTCGCGCCTCGGGGATTCCGGCGTCGCGGAAGGCGTCGCGGAACAGCCCGACCCATTCCTCGAGCGCCTGCCGGCAGATCTCCTGCAACTCCGGCAACGCGTCGGGGGCGTCGAGGATCACCGGCGCGACCGGGCAGCCGAAGGTGTAGTCGGTTTCCACCAGAAGCGCCGCCGCGCCCTCGAAGAACGCCCCCACAACCTCTGCCGGCCCTTCCGCCGACGCGACGATCTCGCGCAGGTAGTTCGAGGTCCGCTCGACCGCAAGCCGCGTCGCCTCGATGACGAGCTGGTCCTTGCCCCCGGGGAAATGGAAGTAGAGCGAGCCGCGCGGCGCGGCGCTCGCCGCGAGGATGTCGCTTAGCGCGGTGCCATGGTAGCCGCGGTGCTGCAGCAGCCGCGCCGTAGTCTCGATCATTCGGGTGCGGGTCTCGCTCGCCATGATCGCTCCTAGCAGACTTGACTCTACTATGACAATCGGTCTACATAATATGACGATCGGTCCATAACTTGGGGCCGCATGGCCTCACCGAACCGGATCGATCCGAAAATTCGGGGAGACCGCCGATGCCGAACCCGGCTGAAAACTACGAAACCTTCATGGTCCCGGCCTTCTTCGGGCCTTGGGCCGACCGCATGGCCGACCGCGCCGAGCCGATCGCGGGCGTGTCGGCTCTCGACGTCGGCAGCGGCACGGGGGTCGTGGCGCGGCGACTGGCTCGCCTCGGCGCTGGCCGGACTGTCGGGCTCGACGCCAGCCCGGCGATGCTCGACGTGGCCCGTGCCGCGGCATCGCGCGAGGGTGTCAGGGTTGACTGGCACGAGGGAGCCGCCGAGGTCCTGCCGTTCGGCGACGGCGAGTTCGACCTCGTCACCTGCCAGTTCGCACTGATGTTCTTCGCCGACCGCGCCGCCGCGCTGCGCGAGATGCACCGGGTCCTGCGGCCCGGCGGCCGGCTCTGCCTGAGCGTGCTGCAGGCGATCGCGCGGCATCCGTTCTACGGCGCGCTCGACCGCGCAATCGAGCGGCGGCTGGGCGCGTCGGGCGTCGACCAGATCTTCGCGCTCGGCGACGCCGACGCGCTGGCGGCGCGGGTCGCGGCGGCGGGGTTCCGCGACGTCGAAGTCGAGCCCGCCAGCATGGACGCCCGCTTCGGCGACCCGGGTGACTTCATCGCCGGCGAGATCGAGGTCGACACCGCGGCGATTCCCTCGATGCAGTCGCTCGACGCCGCCGCGCGCAAGGATCTCGTTCAGGCGGTCACCGGCGAGATGGCTGGGCCGCTTGCCGAGGTCACCTGCAACGGCCAGGTCGTTATGCCCTTCCACGTGCTGATTGCGTCCGCCCGCCGGGCCTGAACCCCGGCTCACTCCTCGCGAAGCGGCCGGGCGAGCAGCGCCTCCATGGCGCCGGCGATCGTCAGCCGGCCTTGCGAGCACGTCGGCGACCGCTGCCGCGATCGGCAGCTCGACCCGGTGGCGCGCGCCAAGCTGGCAGGCGGCGCGGGCGGTCGCAACCCCCTCCACCGTGCCGCCCGGCCGGTCCTCGCCCGCCCCGAGCGCGCGGCCCAGCGCAAAATTGCGCGACTGCACCGAATTGCAGGTGAGCGAGAGATCCCCGAGCCCCGAGAGGCCGGCAAGCGTCTCCGCCCGTGCGCCCATGGCGACCGCCAGCCGCGTCATCTCGGCAAAGCCCCGCGTCATCAGCGCCGCCCGCGCCGAGGCCCCGAGCCGCGCGCCGTCCGAGACGCCGCAGGCGATGGCGATCACGTTCTTCAGTGCGCCGCCAAGCTCGGCCCCCGTGACGTCGTCGGTCAGGTAGAGGCGCATCCGCGGGGTGGCTAGCAGCGCCTGCAGCGCGCGCCCGCGCTCGGGGTCGGCGCAGGCCAGCGTCAGGGCGGTGGGCAGGCCGCGGGCGATCTCGCCGGCGAAGCCCGGGCCGGTCAGCGCTGCCAGCGGGTGGCCGGGAACCATCGACGCCGCGATTTCCGTCTGCAACCGCAGGCTGCCCGCGTCGATCCCCTTTGCGCAGAGCACCAGCGGGACGGGTGGCAGGGAGGCGCCGTGGGCGCTCAGGAACCTCTCGGTTTCCTGTGCCGGGACCACCAGCAGCACCGCCGTCGCGCTCGCCAGTCCGGCGAGGTCGGCGGTGCAGGCGAGGCCGGGCGGCAGCACCACGCCGGGCAGGCGGGGGTTCGTGCGGGCGGAATCCATTGCCTGCATCGCCGCGTTGTCGCGGCCCCAAAGGGTCACCGGCGTGCCGGCCGCGACCTGAACCACCGCCAGCGCCGTGCCGAAGGCGCCAGCGCCGGCGACGCGCGATCATGCCTTCGCCCCTTTGCGGCCGGCGCCGAGGAGCGGGGTGGCCTCGGCGTCGAGCGGCCAGCGGGGGCGGGCGGCGAGGCCGAGACCATCCGGCGGGCGCAGTTCCATGCGTTCTGCCGCCGCCCAGGCGATCATCGCGCCATTGTCGGTGCAGAGCGCCGTGGGCGGAGCCAGCCAGCCGAAGCCTTCAGCCTTCGCGGCGCGTTCCAGTGCCGCGCGGATCGTGCGGTTGGCGGCGACGCCGCCCGCCACCGCCAGCACCCCCGCCCCGTGGCGCTCGCGGAACATGGCGGCGGCGCGGCGGGTGCGGGCGGCGAGCACGTCGGCGACCGCCGCCTGGAAGCCGGCGCAGAGGTCGGCGCGGTCGCCGCGGGTGATGCCGCCCCGGGCCGCCACCAGCCGGTCGCAGCTGCGACGCACGGCGGTCTTCAGCCCGGAGAAGGAGAGATCGCACCCGTCGCGGTCGATGAGCGGGCGCGGCAGGTCGAAGCGGCGGGCATCGCCCGCGGCCGCCTCGGCCTCGACCGGCGGGCCGCCGGGCTGCGGCAGGCCCAAGTGCTTGGCGATCTTGTCGAAGGCCTCGCCCGGCGCGTCGTCGATGGTGCCGCCGAGCCGCGTGAAGGCCTCCGGGCCCTCGACGGCGAGGAACTGGCAATGGCCGCCGGAGACCAGCAGCATCAGATAGGGAAACCGCACATCCGCCACCAGCCGCGGGGTCAGCGCGTGGCCCGCGAGGTGGTTGACGCCGTAGAGCGGCAGGCCGCGCGCCGCGGCGAGCCCCTTGGCGAACATCACCCCCGCCAGCACGCCGCCGATCAGCCCCGGCCCCGCGGTCACCGCCACCGCGTCGAGATCGGCGAGGGTGAGCCCCGCCGCCGCCAGCGCCTCCGCCGTCACCCCGTCCAGCCGCTCCGCATGCGCGCGGGCGGCAATCTCGGGGACCACGCCGCCGAATTCGGCATGCAGCGCCGCCTGGCCCCGGGTCGCCTGGCCGAGGATCTCGCCCATGGCATGGCCCGGGCGCGCGCGCAGCACGGCGACGGCCGTGTCGTCGCAGCTGCTCTCGATCCCCAGGATGACCCGCTCGCCCGTCACGTCTCTCTCCGGCGCGATTGCGACCCGCGCGCGCCGCAGGTAACACCGGGGACCTGCCCGCGCAACGCAGCGCCCCTCAGGACGCCGATGGCCCCGCACCAGACCCTTCTCATCACCCGCCCGCAGCACCAGGCGCAGGCCTTCGCGGCGGCGCTGGAGGCGCGGCTGCCGGGGCGCTTCCGCCCGGTGATCGCGCCGGTGCTGGCGATCACGCCGCTGCCGGGGCCGGTCGATATCGAAGGCATCGCGGCGCTGGTCTTCACCTCGGCCAACGGCGTCGAACAGTTCACCGCCCGTGTGGCCGACCGCCACCTGCCGGCCTTCTGCGTCGGCGCCATGACCGCCGAAGCGGCGGAGCGGGCGGGGCTCTCCGCGCATTCGGCCGGGGGCGATGTCGAGGCACTTGCAGCACTTGTTGCGGCGCGTCTGCGCCCGGAGGACGGCCCGCTGCTGCACGTCCGCGGACGCCACGCGGCCGGAGACCTTGCCGGGCGGCTGGCGGCGGCGGGGTTCGAGACCCGCGCGGCCGAGGTCTACGTCCAGTCCCCCGCAGCCATCGCCGGCGAGGCGCAGGCGCTGCTCGCGGCCGGCGTGGTGGACGCGGTCGCGGTCTTCTCGCCGCGCTCGGCGCAGCATTTCGGCAGGCAGGCGGCGGCGGAAGGCTGGCCGCTCGGCCACGCGGCGGCGGTGGCGCTGAGCCCTGCCGCCGCCGCACCGCTCGACGCGCTGGGCTTCGGGCGGCGGATCGTGGCGGAGGCGCCGACGCGCGACGGCATGATCGCGGCACTGGCGCGCACCTGACGTCCCGGCCTTTGGCTTGTCGCGCCGGTAGCCATCGCCTAGTATCTCGCACTGCAGCGCACGGGTGCGGGGAAAGTGACTGATGGCACGACGCAAATCCGATCCGGCCGACGCCGGCACCTCCACGACGGAGGCCGGGGACACGCCGCTTTCGCCCGACGATTCGCTGCAACCCCCCGTTGCGGTTGACCCCATCGCCGAGCCCGGACCCGAAGCGGAGGTGCTGGCGGTCGCGTCCGAGCCGGTCGAAACGGTCGAGGAGTCCCACGAGGCCGACGACCCGGCCGTCCATGAAGAGGAGGAGGGGGGGCGTTCCTTCGCGGCGCGCGCGCTTGCGGCGCTGCTGCTGCTGATCGCCGGCGCAGGAATCGGGATCTGGGGCGCGCCCAAGCTCGCCCCCATGCTGCCCTCGGGTCTTGCGCCGGTGGCCAGTTGGCTCACGCCAGGTGCGCGCGAGGCCGAGGCCGACTATGCGGCGCTGGAAACCCGCGTCGATCAGGCGCTGGCCGCCACCGGCGAGCAGATCGCGGCCCTGCCCGGTGCAAACGACATCGAGGCGCGGATCGCGGCTGCCGTGGCGGCGGCAGCCACAGCCACCTCGGGCGAGATCGCCGAACTGCGCGAGGCCGTGGGCCAGCTCGACATGTCTGCGACCCGCCAGCGGCTCGACCAGCTGGGCGCGGCGCTGGACGGTCAGGCGGCGGAGCTTGCCACAATCAAGGACCAGCTGACCGGCGGCGCGGCCGCAACCAGCAGCCTGACCGAGGAAGCCGTCGCCCGAATCGACGTCTACCGCGCGGAACTCGACGGACTGCGGGCCGAGCTGACCACGCTCACCGGAAACGTCAGCGGGCTGGCGAGCCGGATCGACGAGGTCGCGGCCACTGCCGACCGCTCGATCACTGCGGCGCAGGAGCGCGTCGCGGCGGTCCAGGCCGAGAGCACCACGGCGCTGGACGCGGCGCAGTCCGCCTCTGACATCGCGCTGCTGCGCGCAGCCCTCACCGCCGGTCAGCCCTTCGAGGATGTGGCCAGCCGGCTGGGCGCGACCGCTGGGGTCACATTGCCCGACGGCCTCGCCGCAGCGGCGGCGACGGGCGCTCCGACGCTTGCCTCCCTGCGCGAGGACTTCCCCGAAGCGGCGCATGCGGCGATTCGCGCCTCCATCCTCGCCGGCGCTGGCGACGGGATGGCCGCGCGCGCGCGGGCGTTCCTGGGTGCCCAGGTCGCCAGCCGCTCGCTGACCCCGCAGGAGGGAATGTCGCCGGACGCGGTACTGTCCCGCATGGAGGACAGCCTGCGCCGTGACGATCTCGCGGGAGTGCTGGCCGAGGCGGACCACCTGCCGAGCGAGGCGAGTGCCGCCATGGGCGGCTGGCTCGCCGGCGCGCGGCTGCGGCTGGCCGCCGAGGCCGGGCTGGCGGAGATCTCCGCGCAGCTCCCCGTGACGAACTGAGCGGGGGCGCGCAATGCTCTGGTCCATCCTGAAGGTTCTCGTCTTCTTCGCGATCGCCGCTGCGGCTGCCTTCGGCGCCGCCTGGCTCTTGGAGGCGCCGGGCGAGATCCGCATCGCCTTCGCCGGACGCGAACTGGCGCTGACGCCGCTCGGCTTCGTCGTCAGCCTGGTGCTGCTCCTGGTGCTGGCGCTGGTTCTTCTGAAGCTGCTCGGCTTTCTCGGCGCGGTGCTGCGCTTTCTGCTCGGCGACGAGACGGCGATCAGCCGCTATTTCAACCGCTCGCGCGAGCGACGGGGGCTGAATGCACTGACCAGCGGGCTGGTGGCGCTGACCGAGGGCGACGCCAGGACCGCAATGGCGCAGGCCGCAAAAGCCGAGCGGCTGCTGCAGGAGCCCGACATGACGCGGATCGTCAGCGCCCGGGCGGCGGAGCTGGCGGGCGACCGGCCGGCGGTCTATGGGCACTACAAGGCCATGCTGGAGAGCGACCGCACCCGCTTTGCCGGCATCAAGGGGCTGATGCAGTACAAGCTGGAGGAGGGCGACACCGACAAGGCGCTCGCGCTTGCCGGCAAGGCCTTCGAGCTGCGTCCGCAGAACCCCGCACTCCTGCGCACCCTCTTCGAATTGCAGTCGCGCAAGGCCGACTGGGCCGGGGCGCGGCGCACGCTGACGGCATCGATGAACGCGCGGCTCTTGCCCCGCGACGTCGCCACGCGGCGCGACGCGGTGCTGTCGCTGGCCGATGCACGGGCGGCGCTCGACGAGGGCGCCATCGGCCGCGGCACCGAAGCGGCGTTGCAGGCCAACAAGCTGGCGCCGACGCTGGTGCCCGCCGCGGCGCTGGCCGCGCGGGTGCAGGCGATGAAGGGCTCCAAGCGCCGGGCGGTGAAGGTGCTGACCAATGCCTGGGCGGCGAACCCGCATCCCGACCTGGCCGCGGCCTTTGCGGCGCTGGAGCCCGACGAAACGCCCGAGGCGCGGCGGCGGCGGTTTGCCGCGCTGATCGCCGCGGCTCCCGATCATGTGGAAAGCAAGTTGCTCACGGCCGAGCTTGCGCTCGCCGCCGAGGATTTTCCCGCGGCGCGCAAGGCGCTGGGCGATCTGCCCGAGACCCAGCCGACCACCCGCAGCCTGGCGCTAATGGCGGCGGTGGAGCGTGGTCAGGGCGCGCCGGATGCGGTGGTGCGCGGCTGGCTGGCCAAGGCGCTGAGCGCATCGCACGGGCCACAGTGGATCTGCGGCAAGTGCAACCACATCCACGCCGCCTGGGCGCCGGTCTGCGAGAACTGCGGCGCCTTCGACACGCTGGACTGGAAAGCGGCACCAGCCCCGGAGGGCGGCGGCCTCGACACGTCTGCCATGCTCCCGCTCATCGTCGGCGAGCAGGAGGTTGCGGCCCCAGAACCTGACCCCGAGCCCGAGCCCGAGCCTGCCCCCGCCCCCGCCGCCCCAGCCTCGACCTGAGCCGGCGCCCGAGGCGAAAGCCAAGGTCCCGCCACGTCCCGACGTGGTGGACGCCGAATTCGTCGAAGGCCCGTCCGAAGGCCCCCGCCGCCACTGAACGTTCGGCATTGGCCCGCTGCCGGGGGCGGTCAGCAACTCAGGCCGCGCAGGGGCGTGTTGACTCTTTGTCAACCACGATTATCGTTTGAAAACATCATCTTGCAATTTCTCCGCATTTGAAATCCGCCACAGCTCCGGGCCGATCAGAGGACGATCGCCGAGATCAGGCGGCCATAGTCGGGCTCGCCGTTCCGGGTGGCGCGGCGGTAGGAGAAGAATCGGTCCGGCTCGGAGAAGGTGCAGGCGCCGATCCATTCCGCCTCGCGAATGCCAGCCTCGCGCAGGCGGTAGAGGGCGAAGCTCGGCAGGTCGAACTGGTAGCGCCCGGGCCGACCGTTGACGAAGAACCGGCCGTGTTCGCGGTCGGCGTCGAGGAAGCGCTCGATGAACTCCGGCCCGACCTCGTAGGCGCGCTGGCTGATGGTCGGCCCGACTGCCGCCACGATGGCCTCGCGGCGGGCGCCGAGCGCCACCATCGCCTCCACCGTCGCCTCCAGCACCCCGTCGAGCGCCCCGCGCCAGCCGGCATGGGCCGCGCCGACCACGCCGGCCTCCCTGTCGGCGAACAGGACCGGCGCGCAGTCGGCGGTCAGCACGCCAAGGGCTACCCCTGGCGTGGCCGTAACCGCGGCGTCGGCGCGCGGGCGCTCCACCCAGAGGTCGGGGCCCGCGACGACGACGTCGGCAGAATGCACCTGGTTGAGCGAGAGCAACCTCTCCGGCGCCACGCCCATGGCCTCGGCGACGCGGGCGCGGTTCAGCGTCACTGCGGCGTGCTGGTCGGACGAACCCGGCCCGCAGTTCAACCCCGCGTAGATGCCCGACGACGCACCGCCACGCCGCCCGAAAAATCCGTGGCGGGTCGGCGCGAGCAGGTCCGAGGTGAGGATCTCGAGTGTCATGGGGCAAAGCCCGGCGGAACCGGCGCGGTCTCCTGTGTCAGAACGAGAGCCTGGAAGAGGTTTCCCATTTCCGACGGGTGGGTCAAGCGGCGATGCGCGGCGGCCACCTCGGCCGCGTGCCCCGCCGCCAGCACCCGCGCACGCGCCGTGATCCCCAGCCGCTCCAGAAACACGCCCTGTGGCACCGGACCGTGCGTGCGCGCCGGCCGGGCCGCCTCGGCCAGCGCGCGGAATCGGACGTGCGCCGTCAGGTCGGTCGTGCCGGGGGCGCCCAGCGGGTCCGCCCTCCCATGTCCGGCCACCGCCTGCAGCGTGTCACCGGTGCCGTCCCAGGCGCCGTAGTCGATGAAGAGCGCCGCCCCGCCCGCCGCGGCGATCCGCGCGCCCAACGTCGCGGCGATGGCCTCGGCGCCGGGGTTGACCTCGACGACTGCCCCGTCTGCCGCCGCGGCAAAGCGCGCGTCGAGCGCCGGGTCGGGCCGCGGCACGTCCCAGCCGAAGGCGAGCGCCCCGTCGGCCAGCATCACCCGCCGTTCCCGCCAGAGCGCGTCCATGCGCTGGAACTGGCGGATGGGGAGGGCGTCGAGGAACTCGTTGGCCACTGCGATCAGCGGCCCCGGCGGCAAGTCCGCCACCCTCCCCGCCCAGCGCGGCGCCGCCCCGGCCAGCGTCGCGGCCTGCCGCTCGCGCAGCACGGGGCTGGTCTCGACCAGCCACAGGTCCGCGGCGTCGCGGAACCCCGGCAGATGCTCGGCGGCGCGCAGGGCGTCACGCATCAGCGTGCCGCGCCCCGGGCCGAGTTCGGCGAGGACGAAGGGCGCAGGGTTGCCGAGATCGTGCCAGACCTGCGCTGCCCAGGCCCCGAGAAGCTCGCCGAACATCTGGCTGATCTCGGGGGCGGTGGTGAAGTCGCCGGCCGCCCCCAGCGGGTCGCGGGTCATGTAGTAGCCGTGTTCGGGGTGGCCGAGGCAGAGCGCCATGTACGTGTCGACCCGCATCGGTCCCGCCGATGCGATCCGCGCGCGGATCAGCGCCTCAAGCGGGCCCACGCCGCGCCGCGCCGGGACGGAACAGAAGGTAGGCCCCGACCGCCAGCATGGGCAGCGACAGCAGCTGGCCCATCGACACGCCCCAGCCGCCGAGGGCGAACACATGGCCGGCCGGGTTGCCGGACGTTACGAACTGGCCGTCGGGCTCGCGGAAGAACTCGACGAAGAACCGCGCCAGGCCGTAACCGGCAAGAAAGAGCCCGATCACCCGGCCCGGACGCGCCAGCGCGCCGCGGCGGATCGCCCAGGCGATGACGAAAAAGAGGACGACCCCCTCCAGCGCCGCCTCATAGAGCTGCGAGGGGTGGCGCGCGCAGGCTCCCGTCCAGTCCGGCGGGCAGGCCGAGGCCTCGCCTGGGAACAGCACGCCCCAGGGCATGGTTGTGGGCCGGCCCCAGAGCTCGGCGTTAATGAAGTTCGCGATCCGCCCGAAGAAGATGCCGATCGGCGCGGCCGCCGCCACCGCATCGCCCACGCGCACGATGGGCAGCCCGTTGCGCAGGGCGAAGCCCGCGACGCCCGCCACCACACCGAGAAATCCGCCGTGAAAGGACATGCCGCCGCGCCAGACCGCCAGGATCTCGGCGGGGTTCGCCGCGTAGTAGGCGGGCTGGTAGAAGAGCACGTAGCCGATTCTCCCGCCGAGGATCACGCCGAGGATCATCCAGGTCAGGAGGTCGTCCGTCTGCTCGGGGCGCATGGGCGGGGTCCCGCCCCAGAGCGCGGGCCGCCGGCACAGCGCCGCGACGTAGCGCCAGCCGATCAGCAACCCCGCGATATAGGCCAGCGCGTACCAGCGGATCGCAAGCTCGAAGCTGCCAAGCGGGATCGAGACCAGCACCGGGTCGATGTCGGGAAAGGGGATGAAGCCGGACATGGCACCCTGCATCGGGGTGCGCCGAGGGGGTGTCAAGCCGCGGCTTGGCATCACCCGGGGCGGTGGCCGGAGGGACGATGTCGGTGCCGCGCCGCGATTCCGGCATGCCGGAATCCGGATAACCTATTGAAAGACATAGATTCGATTGTCGCCGTTCACGACCTGTCAACTCCTGTTAGGAATTTGGCCCTGCGCGCGATGCCCGGACACCAGATCTAGGGGTCCGGTTTGCCAACGCCCCGATTCGGGCCAGATCTTGGGTAACGAACAGGCAGGGAAGGAACCGGCACGGCCATAAGTGCGGGCGCCCAGTGGCAAATCCCGGCAGCGTGACCATATACGGAGCGAGACCGGCAAGGAGATGGCCATGCAGACCCGCAACAAGGTTTTCGACGACATAGCACAACTGGCGCAGAACGCGCTCGGGGTCGCCCAGGGGGCAAAGACCGAGGCGGAGACCGCGTTCAAGGGCATGGTCGACCGCTGGCTCGCCGAACGCAATTTCGTTACCCGCGAGGAATTCGACGCCGTGCGCGCCATGGCGCAGAAGGCGCGCGAGGAGAACGAGGCGCTGAAGGCGCGCATCGAGGCGCTGGAGGCCCGAACCCAGGCCTGACCGCCAGGCACGTTAACTTCGCGTTAACTTCGCCGGCGAATGTGATGGAACGTTCACAATTTTTGTCTTTACAGATGCGCTCCGGGCGACCACCGTATGTTGTAGGTCAGCCAAGGAGTTAGTTGATCTGTAGTTAACCTCACCGCCCCGTGCGGGGAGTAGCCCCGCCGGAGGCCATAACCAGAGGCACCGGGCATGGGCATTGTCGAGCGCGAATTTGACTGCGAGGATCTCCACCCCATCGACATCGTCGAGACGTTGGCGGAGGAGCGGTCCTGGGACTTCGACCGCATCGCTGACAACCAGATCGCCATGGCCATCGAGGGGAGCTGGCGCACCTATTCGGTGACCCTCGCCTGGTCCGCCCATGAGGAGGCGCTGCGGCTGGTCTGCGCCTTCGACCTCGCACCGCCGCCACGGCGGCTGGCGGCAATGAATGCGGTCATGGCGCTGGCCAACGACAACTGCTGGTCGGGGGCCTTCGTGCTCTGGCGCGAGCAGAAGATGATGGCCTATCGCTACAGCCTGAACCTCGCCGGCGGCGCACAGGCGAGCTCGGCGCAGATCAACGACATGGTGCGTTCCGCAGTGATTGCCTGTGAGCGGTTCTACCCGGCATTCCAGCTGGTCGGCTGGGGTGGCGAGACCCCGGAGAAGGCGCTTGGCATCGCCATGACCGAGGCCTACGGTCGCGCCTGACGCCGGCCTCCCCCTTTCCGGAGGCCGGAAAGGGGGACCATGGAGCTTTCCGACATCGCCGGCCGCGGCCTCGTGCTGCTCGGCTGCGGCAAGATGGGGACAGCGCTGCTCGAGGGCTGGCTGGCCGGTGGGCTGCCGCCCTCGGCCTTCGCGGTACGCGAGCCGGCCCCCTCGCCACGGCTGATGGCGCTCGCCGACGAGGGGCTGTCGCTGAACGGGGCGCTGCCGGCGGCACCTGCGGTGGCGGTGCTGGCGGTCAAGCCGCAGATGATGGGCACGGCTCTGCCGGAGCTCGCGGCGCTCGGCAACGGCACCACCCTTTTCCTGTCCATCGCAGCGGGTACATCGATCGCCAGTCTCGAATCGGTGCTCGGGGCGCGCACGCCTATCGTGCGGGCGATGCCGAATACGCCGGCGGCCGTCGGGCGCGGGATCACGGCGCTGGTCGGCAATGCCCATGCCGGTGCGGCCGGCACGGCGCTGGCCGAGGCGCTGATGCGCGCAGTGGGGCAGACAATGATCCTCGCCGACGAGGCCGAGATCGACGCGGTGACTGCGGTGTCGGGCTCCGGTCCGGCCTATGTCTTCCTGCTGATCGAGGCGCTGGCGGCGGCGGGCGAGGCCGAGGGGCTGGACGCGGACGTTGCGCTGCACCTCGCGCGTGCTACGGTTGCGGGAGCGGGGGCTCTGGCCGAGGCCTCGCCGGACGCGCCTGCGCAGTTGCGCGTCAACGTCACGAGCCCCGGCGGAACCACCGCCGCGGCGCTGGGGGTCCTGATGCAGGACGAGACCGGCCTGCCCGCCCTCATGCGTCGCGCGGTCGCCGCGGCGGCCGATCGCAGCCGGGCCCTCAGGGCCTGACCATCAGGAGTGAGAACGATGCTCGATCCCAAGACCTTTTCATTCGACGCGGAGAAGATGGCGGATTTCTTCAGGAACAACGACTTCACCAAGGCGTTGTCGAACATGAAACTGCCCGAGTTCGACACCGATGCGGTAATGGCCGCGCAGAAGAAGAACATGGACGCGCTGGTCGAGGCCAACAAGGCCGCGGCTGCCGGGTATCAGGACCTGTTCAAGAAGCAGGTGGCGATCTTCGAGGAGACCATGGCCGAGGCCCAGAAGCACATGAAGTCGCTCGATGCCGGCAGCCTCGATCCCGAGAAGGCCAAGGCCCAGGGCGAACTGGCCAAAGCGGCCTTCGACAAGGCGCTGGGCAATATGCACGCGCTGGCCGAATCCGCCCAGAAAGCGAACAGCGACGCCTACGAGATCGTGTCGGCCCGCATCCGCGAGAGCATCGGCGAGCTGCGCGACCTTGCAACGAAGGTGACACGCGGCTGAGGCCTTCGCGCGCAGCTCGTTCCGGCTGCGTCACGGTATCGTGACCCTGGGCGCGGCCGGAAGGCCGCCACCGCTGCGTTGAATCCCAGTCCGGGGCAGCAGAGAAGGGTCGGGCGTGGCCCGGCACATCAGCAAGAGCGTGATCCATGACCGCGCCGCGGCTTCGGCCCGCATTATCGAATCCGGCTGCGTTTCCGGCGGGATCGGCCTATATTCCCATACTTGGGCGTCACGAGACGGAGAGCGCCGCAGATGCGGTTCCTGATGCGCAGCCTGACCGGCACGGTGCTGCTCGCGGTGACGCTGGGCCTGATCGGGCTTGCCGTAGGTACGATCCGCACCGCCATCGAGACGCGGGATGCCGCCGTGGCGGGACGGCGCCCGCCGGTGGAGCGGGTCTTTGCCGTCGGCGTCGATACGCTGGCGCCCGAGACGGTGGCGCCGGTGCTGACCGTCTATGGCGACCTGCAGAGCGCGCATCAGCTGGAGCTGCGCTCGCAGACCGCCGGAACGCTCATGGAGATCGCCCCCGGGTTCCGCGACGGCGGGCGGGTGAAGGCGGGCGAGGTGCTCTACCGCATCGACCCGGCTGCCGCCGAGACGGCGCACGCGCTGGCCGAGAGCGACCTCGCCGCCGCCGCCGGCGAGGTGGAGGAGGCGCGCATCGGGCTCGAACTCGCCCGCGAGGAGACCGCCGCCGCCGAGCGCCAGCGCGACCTGCGCGCCCAGGCGCTCGCCCGCTCCGAGGATTTGCGCGCCCGCGGCGTCGGCACCGCCACCGACATGGAGGTGGCCGAGCTGGCGAAGGCCACCGCCGAGCAGGTGCTGACCGGGCGGCGGCTCTCGCTCGCCCAGGCCGAGGCGCGCATCGACCGCGCGGCCATCGCGCTCGACCGCGCCCGCATCGCCCGCGACGAGGCGGCGCGCGATCTGGCCAACACCGTCGAGGTGGCGCCCTTCGACGGACTGCTCGCCGACGTGGCTGCGGTGCCGGGCCGGCTGGTCAGCGTCAACGAGAAGCTCGGCCTGCTGATCGACCCCGCGGCGCTGGAGGTGGCGTTCCGCGTCTCGCGCGCGGAATTCGCCCGGCTCGCCGACGCCCACCGGCGAGGTGCTGCCGCTGGCCGTCACCGCCAGCCTCGACGTCGAGGGGATCGAGGTGACGCTGCCGGGGGTGATCGACCGCGCCGGCGCCTCGGTGGGCGCGGGCCAGACCGGGCGGCTGATCTATGCGCGGCTCGACGCCGGGCAGGTCGGCCTGTTCCGGCCGGGCGACTTCCTCACCGTCAGGGTCGCCGAGCCGAGCCTGACCGGCGTGGCGGTGCTGCCGGCGACGGCGGTGGGTGCCGACGGGCGCATCCTGCTGGTCGGCGAGGGCGACCGGATCGAGGAGGCCGAGGTCACCGTGCTGCGGCGCCAGGACGACCGGGTGATCGTCTCGGGCGCGCCCTTCGGGCGCAGCTACGTGACCGAGCGCCAGCCGGCACTCGGCCCCGGCATCAGGATACGGCCGATCACGCCGGGGGCGGCGGGGGCGCCGGGGGCGGACGCGCCCGAGGCGATGGTGCGCCTCTCGCCCGAGCGCCGGGCGGGCCTGATCGCCGCGGTGCAGGGCAACGCGCGGATGCCGCAGGAGGCAAAGGCGCGCATCCTCGCCGCGCTCGAGGCCGACGAGGTGCCGCAGAGCGTGATCGACCGGCTCGAGACCCGCCGGTCCGGGGGCTGAGGCCGGTGGCGCTCGGCGATCGGGTGAGGGCGGCGGGGCAAGGGGTCTTCGCCTATTTCGCCCGCCATCCCACGGCAGCCAACCTGCTCATGGTGATCATGCTCCTGTCGGGCGTGATCTCCGCCACCCAGATCCGCAGCCAGTATTTCCCCGACGTGGTGTTCAACTCGGTGGACGTCACCGTGGCCTGGGACGGGGCCGGGCCGGAGGACGTGGACACCGGCATCGTCGCGGTGCTGGAGCCAGTCCTGCAGACGGTCGAGGGGGTCGCGAGCACCGAGGCGCGGGCGCGCGAGGGGCGGGCGGAGGTCGAGCTCGAGTTCGAGCCGGGCTGGGACATGACCCGGGCGCTGGCCGACGTGGAAACCGCCCTTGCCGGCGTGTCGCTGCCCGACGCGGCCGAGGAGCCGAACACCCGGCGCGGCCAGTGGCGCGACCGCGTCACCGACGTGACGATCCACGGGCCGGTGTCGGTCGAGGCGCTGGGGCGCTACGCCGACGAGTTCGAGGCGCGGCTCTACCGCGAGGGCATCAGCCGCACCACGGTACGCGGCATCGCGAACCCGCTGATCCGCATCGCGGTCCCCGAGGCGCAGCTGATCCGCCACGACATCACGCTGCGCGAGATCGCCGACACGGTCGCGGCCGGCACCGACGCCCGGCCGGCGGGCGAGGTGGATGACGGCGGTACCCGGCTGCGCGCCGGCAGCGAGCGCCGCGAGGCGGCGGCCATCGGTGCCCTGGTGCTGCGCTCGGACCCGGACGGCGGTCAGCTGCGTATCGACGACATCGCGCGGGTCGAGCTGGAAGGCGCGGATTCCGGCATCGCCTACTTCCGCGAGGGAATGCCGGCGGTGACGATCCGCGTGGACCGCAGCGACCGCGGCGACGCCATCGCCATGCAGGCGCTGGTCGAGAAGGTGGCGGCCGAGATGCAGCCGACCCTGCCCGAGGGCGTGCGCATCAACCTCGTCAACACCCGTGCCGAGGGCATTACCGACCGGTTGAACCTCCTGATGCGAAACGGGCTCATGGGCCTCGCGCTGGTGGTCGGGACGCTGTTCCTGTTCCTCAGCGCCGGCACCGCCCTCTGGGTGGCGGTGGGCATCCCCACCGCCATCGCGGCCGCCCTCGCGGTCATGCTGGTGTCCGGGTTCACCCTCAACATGATGTCGCTGTTCGGGCTGATCCTCTGCCTCGGCCTGGTGGTGGACAACGCCATCGTGGTCGCCGAACACACCGACTGGCGCCGCAAGACCCTCGGCGAGCCCCCCGCCCTTGCCGCCGAGACCGCGGCGCGCGTCATGTCGATGCCGGTCCTGGCGGCGCTGCTGACCACGGTGATCGCCTTCTTCGCGCTCACTGCGATCGGCGGGCGCTTCGGCACGCTGATCGCCGACATCCCGTTCACGGTGATCGTGGTGCTGACCGCGAGCTTCGTCGAGTGCTTCCTGATCCTGCCCAACCACCTGGCGAGCGGCCTCGCCTCCGGGCGGAGGTGGCGCACCTGGGCCGACGCCCCGAGCCGCGCCGTCAACCGCGCACTCGACACCTTCCGCGCCCGGCTGTTCCAGCCGGCCATCGCCTGGGTCATCCGCCTGCGATATCCGGTGATCGCGGCGGCGATCCTCTTGCTGGCCCAGTCCGCTTCCATGTTCATCCGCGGGGACGTGACCTGGCGGTTCTTCGCCTCGCCCGAGCAAGGCTCGATCACCGCCAATATCTCCATGCTGCCGGGTGCGGGCCGCGACGAGACGCTGGCCATGGTGCGCGAACTGGCACGCGCCGTCGCGGCGGTGGACGACCGCTTCGCCGCCGAGCACGGGCGGCCGCCCGTGGTCTCGGCGGTCGCCCAGGTGGGCGGCACCTCGGGGCGCGGCCTCGCGGGCCAGGACGCCAAGGACCCCGACCAGCTCGGCGCCATCGACATCGCGCTGATCGACCCCGACCTGCGCAGCTATTCCAGCCAGGAGTTCGTGCAGGCGCTGGAGGCCGAGGTGGTGCGCCCCCAGGACCTCGAGACGCTGAGCTTCCGCAGCTGGGGCCAGGGGCCCGGCGGAGATTCGCTGGAAGTGAGCTTCTTCGGCCCGGACGTGCGCCGGCTGAAGGCGGCGGCCGAGGCGCTGAAGGCGGCGCTGGCACCCATGGTGATCGTCACAGGTCTCGAGGACACGCTGGCCTACGACAAGACCGAGCTGGTTCTGGGGCTGACGCCGCTCGGCGCGCGGCTTGGCTTCACCACCGAGACCATCGGCGCCGAACTCTTCGCCCGGCTATCAGGGATAGAAGCGGCGGAGTTCGCGGCAGGCACGCGCACCGCCACCGTGCGGGTCGGCCTGCCCGAGGACGAGGTGACCGCCGACTTCCTCAGCCGCACGCGGCTGCGGGCGCCAGAAGGCGTTCACGTGCCGCTGTCGGAGATCGTCACCGTCGAGAGCCGGCTCGGCTTCTCCAGCCTGCGGCGCGAGAACGGCCAGCGCATGGTGACGGTCTCGGGTGAGGTGGGCGAGGACGATGCGGCGGCTGCCGCCGAGCTGACCGGGCTTCTGGAGACCTCGATCCTGCCCGGCATCGCCGAAGCCTTCGGCGTCGACTACGAATTCGGCGGGCTCACCGCCCAGGAGCGCGACTTCCTCGGCGAGGCGCTCTGGGGCTTCGCGCTCTGCCTTGTCGGGATCTACCTGGTGCTGGCCTGGACCTTCGAGAGCTGGTTCCGGCCGGTGGTGGTCATCGCCACCATCCCCTTCGGCATGATCGGCACCATCTGGGGCCACTGGCAATGGGGCCTCGCCATGAACCTCTTCACCGTGGTGGGGGTGATCGGCATGAGCGGCATCATCGTCAACAACGCGATCCTCTTGATCTCCACCGCGGACGCCTACGGCCTGCGCCGCGCCACGGTGCCGGCGGTGATCGCGGGGACCGGGGACCGGCTGCGGCCGATCCTGATCACCACGCTCACCACCGTGCTCGGGCTGGGGCCGCTGATGTTCGAGCGCAGCCAGCAGGCGCTGTTCCTGAAGCCCACGGTCATCACGCTTGTCTACGGCCTCGGGATCGGGGCCGTCCTGGTGCTGATCCTGGTGCCCGCGCTCTTGGTGGTACAGCGCGACATCACCCTGATCCTGCGCGGCTGGAGCCGCTCGCTGCGGGTACGCCGCGGCCGCGCGCCCGGCCTGCGGCCGGTGGCGGTGCTGGCGAGCCTCGCCGCCCTCGCCTGGCTCGCGGCCACCCTCGCTCCCTGGCTCTCCGGCGCCCCCGGCCCGGCCGCCTGGCTCGCCGGCGCCCTTCCCTGGCTCGGCAGCGGCGGCGCGCTGATGGCGGCGCTGATTGCAGGGCTCGCCGTGGTGCTGGCGCTCGGCCTCGCCGCCGGCGCCCGCATCACGCACCACCGCCCCAGCCTCCCGGCCGAATAGCCCGCCCGACCCGGGCCGCGGCGTCAGGTCGCCGGGCGGCCTTGCCTGACCTCGGGGGCTGGCCTACATCGGGGCGATGGAGAATCCGCTTACCCTGCTGACCCGGCGCCTGCGCGGCCAGGACACGGTGACGGTCCTGCGGCTGGAAGGGGTGATCGGCGGGGTGGCGCGCTTCGGTGGCGGGTCGCTGACCGATGCCAGCCTCGCGCCGCTGATCGGCGCGGCCTTCCGGCGCAAGCCGGTGGCGGTGGCGCTGGCGATCAACTCGCCCGGCGGCAGTGCCGCGCAGTCGAGCCTGATTGCGGCGCGCATCCGCCAGCATGCCGATGAGAAGCGGGTGCCGGTGCATGCCTTCGTCGAGGATGTGGCCGCCTCGGGCGGCTACTGGCTGGCAACGGCGGCGGATCGCATCCATGTCGATGCCAACAGCATCGTGGGCTCCATCGGCGTGATCTCGGCCTCCTTCGGCTTTCAGGAGCTGCTCGCCCGCGTCGGTGTCGAGCGGCGGGTGCATACCGCCGGCGAGGACAAGAGCCTGCTCGACCCCTTCCGCCCCGAGCGCGCCGGGGACGTGGAGCGGCTGAAGCGGCTGCAGGCGGTGATCCACGCGAACTTCATCGCCCAGGTCCGCGCCCGGCGCGGGGAGAGGCTGGTGGGCGAAGATCTCTTCACCGGGGACATCTGGGTGGGCGAGGGCGGCGTCGCGGCGGGCCTGGCCGACGGGATCGGGCACCTGGAGCCGGTCATGCGCGGGCTCTACGGAGAGAAGGTGCGCTTTCGCACCATCGCCCCGCGCCGGCCCCTCATTCGCCGGCTCGGCCTTCCGGGGGTGGGTGACGCGCTGGCGGGACTTGAGGAACGCGGCCTCTGGGCGCGCTACGGGCTCGCCGCGCCATGGTGACGAAGCTTGCCCTGCTGCTGCTGGCCGCCGTGATCCTTGCCGGGGCGGTGAGCCGGTGGCGCAAGCCGCCCGGCACCTCGCGCGGGAACACCATCGAGGCGGCGCGGAAATGCCCCGACTGCGGAGCCTATCTGATCGGCCCCGGGCCCTGCCCCTGCGCCGACGGCTCGGGCCACTGAGGAAGGGCGCATGGGCGGGACCGGAGCGGCGCTGATCACCGGGGGCGGCCAGCGGCTCGGAGCGGCGATGGCGCTGGCCTTGGCGCGGCGGGGCATCGACGTGGCGGTGCACTACAACGGCAGCCGCGAGGCCGCCGAGGCGGTGGCCGCCGAGGCCCGCGGGCTCGGGGTGGCTGCGGTGGCGCTTCAGGCCGACCTGCTCGACCGGGCGGCGACCGCCGAGCTGGTACCTGCGGCGGCGGCGGCGCTAGGGCGGCCGCTGAGCGTGCTGGTCAACAATGCCTCCATATTCGAGCACGACACCATCGCCAGCGCCACCTGGGAGAGCTGGGACCGGCACATCGGCTCGAACCTGCGGGCGCCGTACGAGCTGATCCAGGCCTTCGCCGAACAGGCGCCGCGCGGCGCGCGCGACGCCGGCGGCGAGCCGGTCGCATCGGGGTGCATCGTCAACATGATCGACCAGAGGGTGCGCAAACTCACCCCGGAGTTTTCAACCTATACGATAGCGAAGGCGGGGCTCTGGGCGCTCACCCGGACCGCCGCGCAGGGCCTCGCGCCGGATATCCGAGTCAACGCGATCGGGCCCGGACCGACCCTCCGCGGCAGCCGGCAGAGTGCCGAGCATTTTGCAGCGCAGCGAGCCGCGACCGTGCTCGGGCGCGGCGCGAGCCCCGACGAGATCTGCCGGGCGCTGGAGTTCCTGCTCGACGCGCCGGGGGTAACCGGGCAACTGATCTGCGTGGACGGCGGCCAGCACCTGGCCTGGCGGACCGCGGACGTGCTGGGTGTGGAGTAGGGCAGGACCGTGTCCGGTGCGCAATTTCCGGTCGCCGCGCGGTACTTTTCCACCCCGCGAGCGGCCGTCACAAAGGGTTGATGAATTTGTCAATGATTCCAGAAATTTACCCTTCACTATCTAAATTCGTGCGCAAAAACAGTGGCTTGCAAAATTGCCTAAAAAGTAGCCAAAGTGGTAAACGGCCTTGGAATCCAGAGGAAAACATGGAAGCGACGGATTTCTTCACAGAGTTATCCACAGATTCCGTGGACACCTTTTCCCTTGCGGTCTTCTACGAATCCGGGCAGCGCGTAGCAAGAATCAACCACAGGTAGCATGAACGGAACCCCGATCGACGCGAAGCCCGGCGGGCAAGCCTTTGAGGAGGAGGGTGCCTCAGAGCCCGCTGCTCGCATCGGGCATACGGTCATCCGCGACTATCTCCGGCGGCTGGAGGATCGCCCGGGCGTCTACCGGATGCTCGATTCCCGCGGCGAGGTACTCTACGTCGGCAAGGCCCGGAGCCTGCGAAAGCGGGTCGCGAGCTATGCCAAGCCGGCCGGGCACAGCTCGCGCATAAGTAGAATGATCGCGGCGACGGCCTCGATGATGTTCCTGACCACGGAGACGGAAACCGAGGCGCTTCTGCTGGAGCAGAACCTCATCAAGCAGCTCAAGCCGAAGTACAACGTGCTGCTCCGCGACGACAAGAGCTTCCCCAACATCCTGGTCACCGGCGACCATACCTTCCCGCAGATCCGCAAGCACCGCGGGCTGCGCAGCGACAAGGGGCGTTACTTCGGACCCTTCGCTTCGGCGGGGAGCGTGAACCGCACGCTGAACCAGCTGCAGAAGGCGTTCCTGCTGCGCAGCTGCTCGGACAGCATGTTCGAAGGCCGCACCCGCCCTTGCCTCTTGCACCAGATCAAGCGGTGCAGCGCGCCCTGCGTGGGGCTGATCTCGCAGGCCGACTACGCGGTGCTGGTGGAGGACGCGGTATTGTTCCTCAGCGGCCGTTCGACCCGCGTGCAGGAGGATCTGGCCCGCGCGATGGGCGCGGCGAGTGCGGCTATGGAGTTCGAGCGGGCGGCCGCTTTGCGCGACCGCATCCGGGCGCTGACGGCGGTTCAGGCCAGCCAGGGGATCAACCCCGAGACCGTCGAGGAGGCGGATGTTGTTGCACTGCACCAGGAGGGCGGCCACGCCTGCGTGCAGGTGTTCTTCATCCGCGCGCATCAGAACTGGGGCAACCGCGCCTACTTCCCGCGCACCGGGGCGGGGGCGGAGCCGGGCGAGATCCTCGAGGCCTTCATCGGGCAGTTCTACGGCAACAAGACCCCGCCGCGACTGATCCTGACCAGCCACGTGCCGGACAACGCCGACCTGCTGGTGGACGCGCTCTCCGCCCAGCTCGGGCGCAAGGTGGCGATCGCCCAGCCGCTGCGGGGCGAGAAGGCGGGGCTGGTCGAGCAGGCCGCGCGCAACGCCCGCGAGGCGCTGGCCCGGCGCATGGCCGAGAGCGCCAGCCAGGCGGCGCTGCTGGAGGGGCTGGGGGAGGCCTTCGGGCTCGACGGGGCGCCCGAGCGGATCGAGGTCTATGACAACAGCCACATCATGGGGACGAACGCGGTCGGCGCGATGGTGGTCGCGGGGTCCGAGGGCTTCATCAAGTCGCAGTACCGCAAGTTCAACATCCGCGGGGCGGATCTGACCCCCGGCGACGACTTCGGGATGATGCGCGAGGTGCTGACCCGGCGCTTCGGGCGGCTGGCGAAGGAAGACCCCGACCGGCAGTCGGACGCCTGGCCGGACCTGGTGCTGATCGACGGCGGCGCGGGTCAGGTTGCGGCGGCCTGTGCTGCGCTGCAGGAACTCGGCATCGACGAGGTGGCGATCGTCGGCGTCGCCAAGGGCATCGACCGCGACGCCGGCAAGGAGGAATTCCACCGGCCGGGCCGCCCGCCCCTGGCGCTTGGGGCATCGCGACCCGGTGCTCTACTTCGTGCAGCGGCTGCGCGACGAGGCGCACCGATTCGCCATCGGCGCACACCGGGCGAAGCGCGCGGCGCAGACCCGCGCCACACCGCTCGACGAAGTGCCGGGAGTGGGGGCGGCGCGCAAGCGCGCGCTGCTGGCGCACTTCGGTTCGGCCAAGGCGGTGGCACGGGCGGGGCTCGCCGATCTCAAGGCGGCACCCGGCATTTCGGACGCGATGGCCGAAGCGGTCTACGGGTTCTTTCCACGGCGACAATTGACCCGTACGGGCGGGGCTACTTCCCGAAACACCCCGGACACGCTATATCCATCGGAAGGGGGACGGGACCCTGGAGACGGCACGCGGATGCGCTGGACCATACCGAACATTCTGACCGTGATGCGGCTGGTTGCGGCGCCGGGCGTGGCGCTGGCTTTTGTTGTGTTCGAGCGGCCGGCGGCCGACTGGATCGCGATCACGCTCTTCATCATGGCGGCGCTGACCGACTACGTCGACGGCCGCCTCGCCCGCGCCTGGAAGCAGGAAAGCACTTTCGGCCGCATGCTCGACCCGATCGCCGACAAGGCCATGGTGGTGATCGCCCTCGCCGTGATCGTCGGGCTGTCGGGCATCAAGGGGCTGATCATGATTCCGATCATCTTCATCCTCCTGCGCGAAGTCTTCGTCTCGGGCCTGCGCGAGTTCCTCGGCGCCAAGGCGGCCAAGCTGAAGGTCACCTATCTGGCCAAGTGGAAGACCACCGTGCAGATGGTGGCGATCCCGGTGCTGCTGCTCGCCGGCGTCTTCGAGTACGACCGCCGGCACGGTGATCCGTGGATCAGCTTCTGGTTTCACAACTGGGTCGAGTGGCTGCTCGCCAACAGCGGGCTGATCCTGATCTGGGTCGCCGGGTTCCTGACGGTGATGACCGGCTACGACTACCTGATGAAGGCCATGCCCTTCCTGAAGGACCGCCGGCGGTGACCCTCGATGTGCGCTACTTTGCGTGGCTGCGCGAGCGGATAGGCGTTCCCGGCGAGCGGGTGGAGACCGAGGCCGCCACGGTGGCCGAACTGGTGGGCGAGCTCCGCGGCCGCGAGGAGCGGTATGCGCTGGCGCTGTCCGATCTTGCGGCGGTGCGGGTGGCGGTGGACCAGGAACTCGCCGGTCTCGACACGCCGCTGGCCGGCGTGCGGGAGGTGGCGTTCTTCCCGCCGATGACCGGAGGCTGAATGGCCGTCAAGGTTCAGCGCGAGGATTTCGATCTCGGAACCGAGCTGGCGGCGCTGCGGGCCGGGCGCGCGGATATCGGCGCGCTGGTCAGCTTCACCGGGCTGGTGCGGAGCGACGCCGGTGACGTGGGCGGGATGGAGCTGGAGCATTACCCCGGCATGACCGAGAAGGCGCTGGCGGGGATCGAGGCCGAGGCGCAGATGCGCTGGCCGCTGCAGGCGAGCCTGGTGATCCACCGCTACGGGGTGCTGGCGCCGGGCGAACAGATCATGATGGTGGCTACAGCCTCGGCGCACCGGCAGGCCGCCTTCGCGGCGGCGGAGTTCCTGATGGACTACCTCAAGTCGCGCGCCCCCTTCTGGAAGAAGGAGGCGACTCCGGACGGCCCCCGCTGGGTCGATGCACGGGTGAGCGACGAGGCCGCTCTCGGCCGCTGGTCGGGCACGGAGCGCAGGCGCGGCTGATTCGCGGACGGCCGCGCGACCGGCGCCCGTATCGTCGCGTTTGGATCTGCAAGTCCGAACCTGTGGATAACTCATTCGTTAACACTTTTTGATAGTGATAACAGTAACTTGAAAAATGTCCGCGCGCGGACAGTCCGCGCCTGGCGGAGGCATTTCAGCCGCCGCGGGTGAGGCCGGACATGGCGGCGCGGTAGGCCTCGCGGATTTCCTCGGTGCGGGCCTGTTCGCGGGCGAGGTGTTGGTAGGCCGTCTCCAGCTCCCCCCGCACCTCGGCCAGCCGCTCGGCAAGGTCGGCCTCTACCGATGCCAGCCGCGCCTCGGCCTTCGCGGCCGCCTCCTCGGCGTCGTGGAGGCGGGCGGCCATGTCGGAGGTGCGGCGGATGCTGCGGGGGCCGGAGGATCCGTTCAGCCGGCTGAACATCCAGCCGAAAACAAAGCCCAGCAGGACCGCAACTGCCAGCGCGCCGGCTATGGCCAGCGTCAGCTCACTGCGGCCCATCGACCCCTTCCACCGCCGCTGCGTCATCGCCGGCTGCGGACATGAGCGTGATCTCGATGCGCCGGTTGCGAGTCCGCCCCTCGCGGGTGGCATTGTCGGCGACCGGCCGGTCGGGGCCGTAGCCGCGCGCGGCCAGCGTGACGCCCTCCAGCCCCTCGGTGGCGGCAAGGGCGCTGCGCACCGCCTCGGCACGCTCCTCGCTCAGCCGCTGGTTCACCTCGGCCGGTCCGCGGTCGTCGGTGTGGCCGGCGATCTCTACCGATAGTCCCTCATCGCCGCAGCGCCGCAGCGCCTCGGCTATCGTGGCGAGCACACCGGCGCTCTCCGACGAGATCCTGGCCGAGCCGAGGTCGAACTCGATCGGATCGGCCCCCAGAAGCCCGGCGATCTCGGCAGCACAGGTCGCGGCGTCGGGCAGCGCCGGCTCGGCCTGCAGCGCATCGGGGAAGGCCACTTCGTCGCTGCCGACCGGCAGCGCCGCGACCTCCTGCGCATCCGCGGGCACAAAGAGGGTCAGCTCGATGCGGCGGTTCAGGGCGCGCAACTCGGCTGTCTCATTGCTGGCCCGCGGCACGCTGGCGCCGTAGCCGCGCGGATGCAAGTCGATGAGCGGCAGGTCCTGCTCGCCGAGCGCCGCCGCAACCGCAGCGGCGCGCGCCTCGCTCAGGCGCTGGTTCGCCTCGGCCTCGCCGCTGCTGTCGGTGTGGCCGGCCACTTCGAACGACGCACCCGGGCACGCGCGCAGCACGTCGGCGATGGCGGCGATCACGCCGCCGCTCACCGGGTCGATCTCGGCCGAACCCGGGCGGAAGACGATCGCCTCGCTCTCGAGTATGGCCGCGACCTCGTCCGCACAGCGCTCCGGCGCCGGCAGCGCCGCCTCTGCCGCGCGGGCTGCAGCAAGGGCGTCGAAGCGCACCTCGACGCTGGCGTCACCGGCAGCCTTGGCCGCCAGCAGCGCCTCGACCCGAGCGTCGGCGCCCGCGTCGAGGCTGCGGCCCGAGAGGGTGATCCGCTCGGGCGTGACCTCCAGCCGGCCCTCGAAGGTCGCAGCCAGCGCCTCTATGCCCGCCAGCACCCGCACCGGCCAGCCGTCGGGCAGGTCGGGGTCGATCATCGTGGTGCTGCTGACCTGGAGGTGGCCGAAGAGCGCCGCGGCGTAACTCTCGATCGCGGCCTGCGAGACGGCGTCGTGCACGGCCCCCCCCAGCAGCAGCGTGCCGTCCGGCCCGAGCACGGCGTCGAAGCGCGGCGCATAGGGCAACTCGGTGCCCGGCCCGGACCGCGACGCTTGAAGGTGCGGTCGTGGAAAGCGGGTAGCCCGCCGGCAACGCCGCCGCGAGCCGCGCTGCGACGGCGGCGAGTGCCTCGGCATCGATGCCGACGGGGCCGGTCAGCTGTGCCCGGGAGTCGGTCAGCTCGAAGCTGCCGCCGCCGAGCTCGGTCACCGCGGCAATCCCCGCCGCGGCAGCTGGCGCCCAGCCGGCTGAGGGAGCGCCGAGGCCGAGGACGCAGTCGGCCTCGCCGGGGAGGCCGGCCGCGCGCGCCGCGGCGAGGATCTCTGCCGCAGCCGTTTCGGTCTCGGCGCTGCAGGCGAGCAGGCGAGCGGTGCCTGCCGCGAGGCGGAAGTCGAGCCGGAAGGGTACAATGACAGGCCGCGGGGCCGAGAGGTCGAGATGCAGCGCCACGTCCTCCGGAACCGCCGCGCTGAGGGCCGCCTGCATCGACGCGCGCGCCGAGTTGCTGGTGAGGACGGCGGTGACAGTTACCTCGCCGGGAGCGATGGCGATCCGGGCCCGCGGCATCTTCGTCAGCACGTCGAGGCCGAAGGCGAGGCTCGCCTCCCAGCCGGGCGGCGGCGGGTGGCCGGTGGTCTCCAGCATGTCGGTGACCTCGACCGCGATGCCGGCGGCCGCCAGCACGGCGCGAATGCGCGCGACGGTGTCCGGGCCTGGTGCAAGACCCATCAGCGACACTTCCGACGGGTTGCGGAGCAGCTCCAGCGCGAAGGCCGGCGTCGGGGGCAGCGCGGCGGGGCGCAGGGTCGTGAGGTCGTCGAGGCGGCGCATCCCGACCCGCTGGTGCACCACCTCGACTGCCCGCAGATGGGCACTCTCGTCCGGGGCGGCGCCTGTCAGGATGGTGATCAGCCCGTCAGTGCCGACCTCGGCCCAGTCCTGCCCGGCATCGGCAAGTGCTGCGCGCAATTCCTCCGCCGTCCGCCGTTCCACCTCGGCGGTCGCGGTCGTGCCGATCTGCCAGGCCGCAATCCCGGTCCCCCCGAGCACGGCCATGGCGAAGAAGACGGCGCGCAGACGCATGTCCCTCCCGACGCCCGATAATCGCGCGAGGTTTATGCGCATGCGGGGGCAGGATCAAGGCGGCCCCCGGGGTGCGGCGCGTCTCCGCCTGTCGGTGGGCGAATCCGATGCTGCGGCGCGTTTTCGAGCCTGCTAGAGTCGGTTCCATGTCGATCTGGACCCGCATCAGCGAAGCCATTGCCGCGCTCGTCGCCGCGGGCGAGGCCTTGTCGGCGTACTTCGAGCGGCGCCATACCCCGCCGGAGCGGTCGGTGGCCTTCACCATTGCGGTGGTGGCGCTGGGGGCGAAGATGGCGAAGGCCGACGGCCAGGTGCGCCCGGTCGAGGTCGCGGCGTTCCGCGACGTCTTCCAGATTGCTCCCGAGGACGAGGCGGCGGCGGCGCGGGTGTTCAACCTGGCGCGGCAGGACATTGCCGGGTTCGACATCTATGCCCGGCGGATCGCGGGGATGTTCGCGGGCCAGCCGCACGTGCTGGAGGACATCCTGGAGGGGCTGTTCCACATCGCGCTGGCCGATGGCCGGTTCCATGAGGACGAGGAGCAGTTCCTCGCCACGGTCGCCACGATCTTCGGGGTGGCGCCGCAAGCTTATGCCTGCATGGAGGCGCGGCTGGTCGGCGGGCACGAGCGCGATCCCTGGCAGGTGCTTGGCGTCGCGCGCGATTCCGACCTTGCTACGGTGCGCGCGCGCTGGCGGGAGCTGGTGCGCATCCACCACCCCGACAAGATGATCGCCCGCGGCCTGCCACCCGAGACGGTCAGCCTCGGCAATGCCCGGCTGGCGGCGATCAACCGGGCCTGGGAGGAAATCTCCGCCAGGCGGGCGCAGGAGCCAGCACCGGCCGGAGTGTGAAATTGCACGCTTGCACGCGTGCAATTCCGTGCAAGGCCATGAATTCAAAGAGATTAATCTTCAATAATTTCCGTTAACCTGCCCCGGCTCGACAGACTGCGGCGCCGCGGTGTCTTTCGCCGCGATCAGAACCTGCCAAACCGATTCATCATGCATTCGATATCCAACTCGCTGGCGAACGCGTCGGGATTGCGTTCCAATATCTCATGGGTGAACTCCCGCGAGGCGCGCTCGGCTTCCCGTGAGGTGTCAGGAGTGGGAAGGCGCTTGCGCAAGAGGCTGCGCAGGAGAGAAGACACGGTGAAGCAGGTCCGGAGGTCCGGGTCGGCGAGGGTGAGCGAGGCCATTTCTGCGATCCTCTCGGAGGGGACTTTCCCTTCTCACACCTTACGGGCTGCATCGTATCGCTGGTACCGCGCCCGGCGTTGTGCTGTTCTACAGAAATGAAGAACGAGTTCCGCAGCTGGTCGGATGTGCGGGTCTTTCTGGCGGTTATCCGCGAGGGCTCCACGCTCGCCGCATCGCGTAAGCTGGGCATCGCCCAGCCGACGGTCGCACGGCGCATCGATGCCCTTGAGCACGAGACGGGCCTGATCCTGTTCGAGCGCGATACCCGCGGGTTCCGACCAACCGAAGGTGCGCGGTCGCTCCTGCCGCTGGCGGAGGCGATCGAAGCAGCGGCGGCGGGCTTCGCCGGAAGAGCGGGGGACCTGACCCGTACGCGACCGATCCGCATCACCGCCTACTCGGCGAACTTCTCACCGAATGTGACACGGATATTCGCTGAGTTCTCCGCGCTGCACCCCGAGGTCGAGTTCGAGTTCCTGCCCGCTATCAAGGTCCTGGACCTCGCCGCGGGCGATGCCGATATCGCGTTGCGTATAACCTGGGATGAACCGGATCCGAACCTGATCTGCCGGAAGATCAGCACGGCCCGTTTCACGCTCTACGGCTCGCGTAGGTACGCGCACGCCCAAGGCCTGCCAGGTTCTCCGGGGAATTTTCGCGGCCATCGCTTCGTGAGCTTCCGGCGCGAGGAGGCGCTCCCAAAATTTCACAGATGGCTGCTCCAGCATGCCTCTCCCGAGCAGATCGTCATGTGCTGCAGCGAAATCGAACTGATGAACGCGGCCATCAGGTCCGGGCATGGTTTGGGCATCATGAACGTGAGGCTGGCCGAGGCCGACGACACCCTCGTCCCCTGCTTCGATCCGCCGGAAGAGCTGTCGGCGCAACACCTGATGCTTGTCGCGCCGGAGGCGTACCGGCGTCCCGAGGTCCGGGCATTCACCAAGTTCTTCGCGCCGCGCTATATGGCGATCTTCAGGTAGCGGTATCAGCCCCCCGCGAAGCGGCCGTCGCGCAGATCGGGCGGGGACTGCTGCATCTCGAGGTGCAGGCGGCTGCCGGTCCAAGGATGCGCGCGGGCGAGCGCCTCGTCGAAGTCGATGCCGAGACCCGGGCGCCTCGCGGGACGCGGATGTGGCCGTCCTCGACCGTGATCGCGCCGCCGATCAGGGCGTCGTGGAACGGCGGTCTCGATGGTCTCGACCATGCAGGAAGTTCGGGATCGAGGCGGCGAGCTGGATCGTTGGCGGCCCAGTCGACCGGGCCGGCGTAGAGGTGCGGGGCGACCTCCGCACCGAGAACTCTCGGCGAGCGACGGCGATCTTGCGCGCCTCCCAGAGGCCGCCGACGCGGCCCGAGCGCGGGCTGCAGGATGCCGACGCCGCCGGCGCGCAGGACGCGGCGAACTCGGCCTTGGTGGTCAGCCGCTCGCCGGCCGCCACGGGCACGGGCGACGGCGCGGCGACCTGGGCGAGGTCGCAGCGGGGTCGTCGGGCGGCATCGGTTCCTCAAACCAGAGCGGCATCGTAGGGCGCGATGCGCCGGCCGAGGCGGATGGCGCCGCGGGCGTGAACTGGCCGTGGGTGCCGAAGAGGAGGTCGGCGCGGTCGCCCACGGCGTCGCGGATCTGGCGGCAGAAGGCGACGGAGCGGTCGAGGTCGGGGATCGCCGGCTGGTGGCCGCCGTGGATGGTGTAGGGGCCGGCGGGGTCGAACTTCACCGCCGTCCAGCCCTCGGCCACGCGGCGGGCGGCGCAGGCGGCGGAGGCGTCCGGCGTCGTTCTAGAAGGTCGCGCGGAGTCGTCGCCCGGCTCGGGGTAGAGGTAGGTATAGGCGCGGAGCCGGTCGCGCATGCGGCCGCCCCAGAGCGCCTGGACCGGGCGGTTGCGGGCCTTGCCGAGGATGTCCCAGCAGGCGATCTCGAGGCCCGAGAAGGCGCCCATCACCGTGGGGTCGGGGCGCTGGGTGAAGCCGGCGGAATAGGCGCGGCGGAACATCAGCTCGACGTTCTCGGGGCTCTCGCCCTCCATGTGGCGGGCGAAGACGTCCGCGATGACCGCGCGCATCGCCTCGGGGCCGACGGTGGCGGCGTAGACTTCGCCCCAGCCGGTGATGCCGTCGTCGGTGGTGAGCTTGACGAAGATGAAGTAGCGCCGCCCCGCCGAAAGCCGGCGCGGTGACGAGGATTCGGGTCGCGAGTCCACGAGGTACGTGCGAGGTCGGGGAGCTGTCGCGGACCCGGCGTATTTGCGCCCGTGGGCGCGAAGACGATCACGTTGCGCCGAGCCGCACCGGATTTCGTCGCGGCGATGGCCTCGTTGATCTCGCTCAGCGGATAGCGAGCGGAGACGAGTTCGGCGAGCTTGAGCCGGCCGAGCGCGCCACTGGGCGATCAGCCAGGGGATGTCGCGGGCGGGCACGGCCTGGCCCATGCGCGAGCCGAGGATCGACTGGTTCATCGCGGCCAGCGTGGTGGGGTCGTAGGGCGACGCGCACGCCGGAGGCGGGCATGCCGACGACCACGAGGCTGCCCCCGCGGCGAGGAGCGCCGGGGCGGCCTCCAGCGGCCGGGACGCACCCACGGTGACGAAGGCATGGTCGACGCCGCGGCCGCCGGTCAGCGCGCGGATCTCGGCCGCGGCTTCGGGGCCGGCGAGCACGCCGTCGGTGGCGCCGAATTCGCGGGCGGCGGCGAGCTTCTCGGCGCCGAGGTCCACGGCGATGATACGGGCGGCGCCGCCGAGCGCCGCGCCCTGGATGGCGTTGAGGCCGACGCCGCCGGCGCCGATCACCGCCACGCTGGCGCCGGGGCGCATGCGGGCGGTGTTGAGCACCGCGCCGACGCCGGTGATGACGCCGCAGGCGAGGAGGCAGGCGAGGTCGAGCGGCAGATCGTCGGGCAGGGGCACGCACTGGCTGCGGGTGACCGACGACCGCCTCGGCGAAGGCGCCGGTGCTCATGCCCTGGGTGAGCGTGGCGCCTGTGGCGTCGCGCAGCGGGCTCGGGGCCGGGTCCCAGGCGTGGTCGCAGGAGGTGGGCGCGCCGCCCGCACAGGCCGGGCAAGTGCCGCAGGCGCGGATGAGCGTGACCAGCACCCGGTCGCCCGGGGCGATGCCGGTGACGCCCGGCGCCGATGGCCGTCACATGGCCCGCCGCCTCGTGGCCGTAGACCGCCGGCAGCGCCCCGCCCCAGGCACCCTCGGCATAGGCGATGTCGGAGTGGCAGATGGCGCAGGCGGCCAGCCGCACCCCGACCTGCCCGGGGCCGGGCGGGTCGAAGGGCGACGTCTTCGATCGTGAGCGGTGCGCCGAAGGCTCGGCAGACAGCGGCAAGCATGGTCCTCCCCTACACTCCCGCGGCGCGCCGGACCCCCGTCAGTTCGGGATGACGCCTTCGATCCCTTCGACGTAGAAGTTCATGCCGAGCAGCGTCGCGTCGTCGGCGGTCTCGCCTTCGGCGAGCCAGGGCGAGCCGTCCTGCTTGTTGATCGGGCCGGTGAAGGGATGCAGCGTGCCGGCGGCGATGGCATCCTTCGCGGCATTCGCCTGGGCGGCGACCTCGGCCGGGATGTCGTCGGAGAAGGGCGCGAAGGCGACCATGCCGCTGTCGATGCCGCCCCAGGTGTCGGTGGAGGTCCAGGTGCCGTCCATCACCGCCTGCACCCGCTCGATGTAGTAGGGGCCCCAGTTGTCGACGATGGCGGTCATCTGCGCGGTCGGCCCGAAGCCGATCATGTCCGAGGCCTGGCCGAAGGCGATGATCCCCGCCTCCTCGGCGATGGTCATGGCGGCGGTGCTATCGGTGTGCTGCATGATGACGTCCGCACCCTGCTCGATCAGCGTCTTGGCGGCGTCGGCCTCGAGCGCCGGGTCGAACCAGGTGTTGGCCCAGATGATGCGGAACTCGACGTCGGGGTTGACCGACTTCGCCGCGAGATAGGCCGCGTTGATGCCCTGGATCACCTCGGGGATCGGATAGGCGCCGATGTAGCCGACGATGTTGCTCTCGGTCATCTGGCCGGCGATCAGGCCGATGACGTGGCGACCCTCGTAGAAGCGGGCGGAGTAGGTCGAGAGGTTGTCGGCGCGCAGGTAACCGGTGGCGTGCTCGAACTTCACGTCCGGGAACTGCTGGGCCACGGCGACGGTCTGGTTCATGTAGCCGAAGGAGGTGGTGAAGATGAGATCCGTGCCGGCCTGGGCCATCTGCCGCAGCACGCGCTCGGCGTCGGCCCCCTCGGGCACGCTCTCGACATAGGTCGTGATCACCTTGTCGCCGAAGGCCTCCTCGACGGCGAGGCGGCCCCGGTTGTGCTCGTAGCTCCAGCCGAAGTCGCCGATCGGGCCGACGTAGATGAAGCCCACTTCCAGCGGGCCGTCCTGGGCGAAGGCGGCGGTGCCGAGACCGAGCGCCAGCGCCGTGGTGGCGAGGATCGTGCGTATGGTCATTGGTGAAAGTCTCCCGTGTTGGCTTTTTGCTGTGACATTGTTGGGCAGGCGGGTCAGCCGGAGCGCGCGAAGACGCGCCCCAGGCTGGCGGGGGCGTTGAGGCTCACGCGGGTGCGGTCGGCGGAGATGAGCACCAGCACCAGGATGGTGATGAGATACGGCGCCATCGACAGGTACTGCGACTGCGCGGGGATGCCCCAGGACTGGAGCCAGGTCAGGAAGCCCGAGGCCTGGAGGTTCAGCTGCAGGATGGTGACGCCGCCGAAGAGCCAGGCGCCGATCAGCACCCGCCCGGGCCGCCAGGCCGAGAACACCACGATGGCGAGCGCGATCCAGCCCGCGCCGGCGGTCATGCCCTCGGTCCATTGCGGCACCCGCACCAGGCTGAGGTAGGCGCCGCCGACCCCCGCGCAGGCGCCGCCGAAGGCGATGGCGGCCAGCCGGATGCCGATCACCGGATAGCCGAGCGAATGGGCGGCGTCGTGGTTCTCGCCGACCGCGCGCAGAATGAGCCCGGCGCGGGTGTGGTTGAGGAAGTACCAGACCGCCGCCACCAGGGCGACGCCGATGTAGACCATGGCGTCGAAGCTGAAGAGCGCTTGGCCGAGCACCGGCAGGTCGCTCAGCACGGGAATGTCGAGGCGGGGGAAGTCGGGCGGGCGCACGCCGGAGTAGGGCTGGCCGATCAGCGCCGCGAAGCCGAGGCCGAAGAGGGTCAGCGCCAAGCCGGTCGCCACCTGGTTCGACAGGAGGTACTGGGTCAGCAGGCCGAAGATCATCGACAGCGCCGCCCCGGCCAGCGCCCCGCAGACGAAGCCTGCGGTCGGCGAGCCGGTGTTGAACGCCACCGCGAAGCCCGGCCACCGCGCCGATGATCATCATCCCCTCGACGCCGAGGTTGAGCACGCCGGCCTTCTCGACCACCAGCTCGCCGATGGCGGCGAATAGGAGCGGAGTCGCCGCGATCACCAGGCCGGCGAAGAGCGCGATGGGATTGATTGTGCCGAAGTCCATCACGCGCCCTTCGGGTGCAGGCGGACGATCCGGTAGCGGGTCAGGATGTCCATGGCGAGCAGGAAGAACAGGAGCATCCCCTGGAAGACCGAGATCGCCGCCTTGGGCAGGCCGAGGCGGAACTGCGCGGTCTCGCCGCCGATGTAGGTCAGCGCCATGACGCAGGCGGCGAGCAGGATGCCGACGGGCGTCAGCCGCCCGAGGAAGGCCACGATGATCGCGGTGAAGCCGTAGCCCACCGGCAGGCTGGGCTGAAGCTGGCCGATGGGACCCGCCACCTCGAAGATGCCGGCAAGCCCCGCCAGCGCGCCGGAAAGGCCGAGGCAGATCACTGTCAGCCGCTTGGCGTCCACCCCGGCGAAGGCGGCGGCGCGGGGCGCCTGGCCGAGCAGGCGCACGTTGAAGCCGAAGAGGTGGCGGGTGAGCAGGACCTGCGCCACCAGCACGGCGAGGAAGGCGACGAGCACGCCCGCGTGGACGCGGCTGCCCTCGATCAGCAGCGGCAGGCGCGCGCTGTCGTGCAAGCAGCCGGCTCTGGGGGAAGTTGAAGCCCTGCGGGTCGCGCAGGGGGCCGGAGACCATGGCCGAGAGGAACAGGGTCGCCACGTAGACCAGCATCAGGCTGACGAGGATCTCGTTGGCGTTGAAGCGGACCTTGAGGATCGCGGGGATCATCGCCCAGGCGAGGCCGCCGGCCGCCCCGGCGATCGCCATCAGCGGCAGGAGCCAGACCCCCGGGGTGCCCCAGAAGGCCAGCGCCACGGCGCTGCCGGCCAGCCCGCCCATGACGTACTGGCCCTCGGCGCCGATGTTCCAGACCCCGGCGCGAAAGCCGAAGGAGAGGCCGAGCGCGATCAGCATCAGCGGGGCGGCCTTGATCAGGATCTCGGTGCGCGAATACGGATCGCCGAAGGGGGCGATGAAGATCAGCCGGATCGCCTCGACCGGGTCCTTGCCAAGGGCTGCGAACAGGATGCCGCCGGCGACCATTGTGGCCGCCACCGCCAGCACCGGCGTCAGCGCCTGGACGAGGGCTGACGACCGGGGTCGCGGTTCAAGACGCAGCACGTGCAGCCTCCGTCGCTGGCGCATCGAAGGCGCCGCCCATCATGCGGCCGAGCGATTCCACATCGACCGAGCCGGCGGGCCGGGCGCCCGACAGACGCCCCCCCGCCAGCACGGCGAAGGTGTCGGCGATCTCCATCAGCTCGTCGAGATCCTGGCTGATCACGATGACCCCCGCGCCGCCTTCGGCCAGCTTGCGCAGGGCCTCGCGGATTCTGCGCGGCGGCGTGGGCATCGACGCCCCAGGTCGGCTGGTTCACCGCCAGCACCTTCGGCGCCTGCAGCACCTCGCGGCCAATGACGAACTTCTGCAGGTTGCCGCCAGAGAGCGCGCCGGCGCGGGTCTCGATGCCCGGGGTACGCACGTCGAACCCTGCGACGATCTCGCGCGCGAAGCCGTCGATGGCGCCACGGCGCAGGAAGCCCTGATTGGCGAGGTTCTTGCGCACGCGTCCCGAGAGGAAGGCGTTGTCGGCCAGCGACATGTCCGGGGCCGCGGCATGGCCCAGCCGCTCCTCGGGGGCGGCCAGCAGGCCGAGATGCCGCCGGGCCGTCGGGCCGCGATGGCCGATGGACGCGCCGCCGAGCAGGATCGCGCCGGGTGCGCTGCGCCGCTCGCCGGAAAGTGCCAGCATCAGCTCGTCCTGGCCGTTGCCCGCGACGCCGGCGATGCCCAGCACCTCGCCGGCGCGCAGGTCGAGGTGGAGGTCGCGCAATGCCACGCCGAAGTGTCCCAGCGCTGGCAGGCTCAGCCCGTCGAGCCGCAGCACGGTGGCGCCGGGGTTGAAGACGCGCTCGGCCGGCACCGCCAGCGCCTGGCCGATCATCATCTCCGCCATGCTGCGTGCGGTCTCCTGCGCGGGACTGCACGTGGCGACCACCTTGCCGCCGCGCAGGATGGTGGCGCGGTCGCAGAGCACGCGGATCTCGTCGAGCTTGTGGGAGATGTAGAGGATCGACACCCCCTCGGCGCGCAGCTTGCGCAGGGTGCCGAACAGGATCTCGACCTCCTGCGGGGTCAGCACGGAGGTCGGCTCGTCCATGATCAGGAGCTTGGGGCTCTGCAGGAGGCAGCGCACGATCTCGACGCGCTGGCGCACGCCGACCGAGAGGTCGCCCACCAGACGGTCGGGTTCCAAGGGCAGGCCGTAGGCGGCGGAGACCTCGCGGATGCGCGCCGCCAGCAGCCCGCGCTTGGGCGCGTCCGCCATGCCGAGGGCGATGTTCTCCGCGACGGTCAGCGCCTCGAAGAGCGAGAAGTGCTGGAAGACCATGCCGACGCCGGCCGTCCGCGCCGCCACCGGCCCGTGCGGGGCGAAGGCCGCGCCGGAGAGGTGCATTGTGCCGCTGTCAGGGCGCACCAGCCCGTAGATCATCTTGACCAGCGTGGACTTGCCTGCGCCGTTCTCGCCGAGCAGCGCGTGGATCTCGCCCGGCTCGACGCTGAAGTGCACGTCGTCGTTGGCCTGCACTCCGGGATAGGCCTTGGAGAGGCCCTCGACCGCGAGCAGCGTCGTCATGCAACGGGCACCATCGTGCGGGAAACGCCGGCCCCCGCACCTTGCGGGTGCGTCGGTCCGGTTCGGTCGGTGCCTCGGTGCATTCAGGCTTCCCCAGCGGCAATTTCGACATCAGGCACACAAAGCGGCGCGAATGCAAGGCGCCTGTTGCGCTGCGGCACAAGCCCTGCACGCAAGGTCAGTAGCCGAGCGCGCAGCCGTCCTTGCGGGGGTCGCTGGCGCCGACGAGGACGCCGTTCGCATGGTCGATCAGGATCGCCTGCGCGCCGCCGAGCGGCGAGATGCAGCGGGTGACACGGTGGCCGCGGTTGGCGAGCTCGCTCGCGACGCTCTCGGGGTAGCCGGTTTCCAGCTGCAGCCCGTCCGCATCGGGGAAGCTGCGGGGCGCGTCGATGGCTTCCTGCGGGTCCATACCGTAGTCGAGCATGGAGGTCAGCATCCGCACATGCCCGGCGGCCTGGTAGGCGCCGCCCATGACACCGAACGGCATCAGCACCCGGCCCTCGCGGGCGAGCATCGCCGGAATGATGGTATGCAGCGGGCGCCGGCCGCCGGCGGCCTCGTTGGGGTGGCCGGGCTCGAGCGTGAAACCGATGCCGCGGTTCTGGAAGTTGATGCCGAACCGCGACGAGGCAAGGCCAGAGCCGAAGGCGTGGAAGATCGAGTAGATCAGCGAGACCGCCATCCCGTCGCGGTCCACGACACAGAGATAGACGGTGTCGCGGTGCACCGCCTCGGTGGCCGCCCGCGGGTCGGGCAGGGCACGGTCGGGGTCGATCAGCGTGGCGAGCCGGGCGGCGGTGGCCTCCGAGAGCATGTGGTCGAGGCGAAGCTCGACGCGCGAGGGGTCGGCGACGAACCGGTTGCGGGCGTCGTAGGCGAGCTTGGCGGCCTCGGCCTCCAGATGCACGCGGGCGGAGCCCGCGGGATCGAGGGCGGCGAGGTCGAAATGCGCCAGGATGCGGGCCATCAGGATTGCGGTGGCGCCCTGGCCGTTCGGCGGGATCTCCACCAGGTCATGGCCGCGGTAGGGGCCGGAGATCGGCTCGACCCAGTCGCAGGCGGTGGCGGCAAAGTCGTCCTCCGTATGGGTGCCGCCCAGCGCGCGCAGCGAGGCGGCCATGTCGGCGGCGACCTCGCCCTCGTAAAAGGCCGCGCGGCCGTCACGGGCAATGCGGCGCAGCACCTCGGCCTGGCCGGGCGCGCGGAAGCTGGCGCCCATGGGCAGCGCGCGATCGCCGGCCAGGTAGTGGCGGCGGGCGTCGCCGGTGAGCACCGGCTCGGTGTCGCGCCAGACGGCGGCGGTGCGCGGGGCGACGGGGACGCCCTCGTCGGCGTAGCGGATCGCGGGGGCGAGGCTCGGCGGCGAGGCCGAGGCGGCCCCAGTCGGCAGAGAGCCGGACGAAGGCGTCCACGGCTCCGGGCACCGTCACCGCGGCGGCGGCGTGGAGCGGCATCGTGGCGTGGCCCGCCGCCCTGAGCACCGCGGCGTCGAGGCCGGCGGGGGCGCGACCGGAGCCGTTCAGGCCGAGGATGCGCTCCTCGCCAGGGGGCTTGAGAAGCACGAAGGCGTCGCCGCCGAGGCCGGTCGACATCGGCTCGCAGATGCCGAGCAGCACCGCCGCGGCGATGGCGGCATCGACCGCGTTGCCGCCGTCCTGCAGCATCCGCACCGCCACCTGTGCGGCCAGCGGATGCGAGGTGGCGCAGAGGCCGTTGGCGGCGAGCACCAGCGAGCGGCCCGGCTTCTGGAAGTCGCGCATGGGGGTCGGGTTCCTTTGTGCTGTCGCGGCAAACAGATACCCCGGCGCCGCCCCGGGCAACACCCTTTCGCAGTACTTGCCAAAGCCCGTGGCGCCGGTCATGCTCATGTCATGGTTCAAAGCGCCGAGATTGCGCCGTTTCCTCAAGTCCATGCCGACCGGGTCAGCTTCAACCGGTCGGAACTCTCGGCCATTCTGGGGCTGTATGGCCGGATGGTGGCGGCCGGGATCTGGCGCGACTACGGCATCTCCATGCTGCGCGAGGCGGCGGTCTTCGCGATCTACCGGCGCAGCGCCGAGCACCCGATCTACCGCGTCGAGAAACGCCCGGCGCTGGCCGCGCGGCAGGGCCAGTACATGGTCGTTGCGATGGACGGACGCATCCTCAAGCGCGGCAACGACCTGCGGCAGGTGATGCGGGTGCTGGAGAAGCACCTGATCCGCCCGGTGACGCTCCAGCAGATCTGACCGAGGCGGGGCTGACCGGTGCCGGTCAGCCGGCGCGTTCCTCTCCGAGGCCGCTCGCAGCGATCTGGCGTTTCAGCCAGCCAGTGAAATGGCGCACCGGCGGCGGCGGCGGTCGCCCCTCGGCGGTCACCAGCCAGTAAGCGTTGCGGGTCGCCCGCCGCCGGGCAAAGGGCTCGACCAGCCGGCCGTGGGCGAGCGCGTCCACGGCGAGCGTCTCGAAGGTGAGGAAGACGCCGCTGCCGGAGATCGTCGCGTCGAGGCAGAGCGAGGCGTCGGAGAACACCGGACCCCCGGCGAGATCGCCGGCCGACGGCTCGCCGGGGCCGAGCCAGTCCTCCCAGCCGAACATCGGATGCGGCTCGCTGACGATGGGCAGCGATACGAGGTCGGCGGGCGAGGCGAGCCGCGCCGCCAGCGCCGGGGCGCAGACCGGGAAGATGACCTGAGGAAACAGCCGCTCGGCCCTCGTCCCCGGCCAGTCGCCGCGGCCGACCCGGATGCAGAGGTCAACGTCGCCGTGGTTCGGGTCGACGAGCCCGACGCTGGCGTCAAGCCGGACCTTGATGCCGGGATGCGCCGCCTGGAAATCCGGCAGCCGCCAGATCAGCCAGCGGGCGGCGAAGATCGGGGCGATGGAAACGGTCAGCGCGTCCTCGCGCACGCCCTCGGCCAGCACCAGCGCCTGCGACAGCCGGGCGAAGCCGGCGGTGAGATGGGCGCAGACCTCCTCGGCGCGGGGGGTGACGGTCATGCCGCGCGGGCCGCGCTCGAAGAGCGTGAAGCCGAGGGCGGCCTCGGCGCTCGCCACCTGCTGGCTGACGGCGCCCGGGCTGACGCGCAGCTCCTCGCCGGCCCGCACGAGCGAGCCGAGCCGGGCGACCGCCTCGACCGCGCGCAGTGCCCTGAGCGGAATCCGGTTGAGGTTCTGCATTTAGATTACCTGAAGTCTGTAGACGGATCTCTGGATGGTCATGCCTGCCAAATTGCCCGATTTTATGGGATACGTTCAAAGGAGCAAGCAGAATGAACCTTCTGGACATGTTCAGGCCACGTAAAGTCTCTAACGCCGCGATCATCGACCCGTTCGACCATCCGGAGGTGATGCGGATGTCCGAGCGCGAGCTCGCGGACCTGCCCTGGCCGCGCTTCGAGCCCGGTCAGGGCGCAATACCGCATGAGCAGGCGGCGTACCGGCCCGCCGAACGCGAGGTGCCTGTGGATAACTCGGCCGTTAACACTTTTTGTATGTAAAATCAAGCAAGTAGGCATGGTCCCACTGTGGGACCATCGGCGTCAGCCCGGCACCACCAGCCACGCCGCGTCGTAGTGGTATTCCTCCAGGTTGCTGCCCACTCCGACCCGATCGACGATGAGGAAGGTGGCTACACGGCCCAGCGGCGTCAGCACCCCGTGCCAGGCGCCGCGCAGGTAGTTCACCCCCTGCCCCGGCGCGGTCAGGAAGGCGCGGGGGCGGCCCGGGATGCCGTCCTCGTCGGGGGCGGTGATGACGAGGAACGGGTCCTCGCTCATCGGCACGAAGGCCTGGCTGCCGAGGGGGTGGCGCTCGACCATGGTCAGCTCCAGCGGCAGCGCATAGGGGCGGCCGCGGCCGAGGCTGATGGCGACGCGCCCGCCTGCGGCCTCGATCCGGGCGCGGTCGTGGAAGCGGTCGACCATGCCGGCGTTGATCGGATAGCTCTCGCCCGTCGCCTCCAGCACGTCGCCGAACGGGGCGAAGGCGGCAGTGGTCAGCGGCTCGACGACGATGCTGCGCGGGCCGGCCGCCATGACGCTCACCGCCCGTAGCGCAGCTTGGGGTGGCGGTTCACATCCTTGTAGAGCAGGTAGCGGAACCGTCCCGGCCCGCCGGCGTAGCAGCCCTGCGGGCAGAAGGCGCGCAGCCACATGAAGTCGCCCGCTTCCACCTCGACCCAGTCGCGGTTGAGCTTGTAGACCCCCTTGCCCTCCAGCACGTAGAGCCCGTGCTCCATCACGTGGGTTTCCATGAACGGGATCTCGGCCCCCGGCTCGAGGTTCACGATGGTCACATGCATGTCGAGCCGCACGTCGGAATGGTCGAAGAACCGCGTCGTGGTCCAGCGCCCCAGCGTGTCGGGCATGGCGAGGTTCTTCACGTCCGCCTCGTTGACCACCACCGGCTGCGGCAGGCCGAGATCCTCGACCGGCTCGTAGGCCTTGCGGATCCAGTGGAAAACCACGCGCGCGCCGGTGTGGTTGCGCTGGGTCCACGCCATTCCCGGCGGAATGAAGGCGAAATGTCCCGGGGTAAGCAGGAAGGTCTCGGGTCCGATGGTGACGAGATGCTCGCCCTCGACGGTGAAGAGCACCGAGCTCACGCCCTCCTCGGTATCGGGCCGCGCGCTGCCGCCGCCGGGCTCGACCTCCATGATGTACTGCGAGAAGGTCTCGGAGAAACCCGACATCGGGCGGGCGATGATCCAGGCCCGGGTGCGGTCCCAAAAAGGAAGGCCCGAGGTCACGATATCCGTCATGACCCCGCGCGGGATGAAGGCATAGGCCTCGGTGAAGACCGAGCGGCCGGTCAGCAACTCGTGCTGCCCCGGCAACCCGCCCCTGGGAGCATAGTAGCTGCGGGTGAAGTTCGGGCGCGGCTCGCCCTCGGCATAGGTCGCCAGCGCGTTCTTGCGGCTCAGGGGTGCGGGACCGCGCGGGAACGTCTTTTCCTGGTCGTCCATCAGGCATCCTCCAGAAACCGCCGCGCCGCGGCACCATGCTCGGCGCGCAGGCGAGCGAGGTCGACGCCGATCGGCTGGCCGTCTACCAGCGTCCAGCGGCCAGCGATCATAACCCGGTCGGCCCGGTGGGCGCCACAGAGCACGAGGGCGGCGAGCGGGTCGCCCGCACCGGAAAAGCGCAACTCGTCCAGGGTGAAGAGCGCGAGGTCGGCCTGCATGCCCGGCGCGATCTTACCGATATCGGCGCGGCCGAGGCAGGCGGCGGAACCCTCGGTGGCCCAGCGCAGCACGTCGAGGTGGCTGAGCGTCGCGTCGTAGGTCAGCCGGCCGAGCAGCAGCGCGTGGCGGACGCCCTCCATCATGTTCGAGCTGTCATTGGAAGCGGAGCCATCGACGCCGAGGCCGAGCTTGACGCCAGCCGCCTCCAGCTCGCGGGTGCGGCACTGGCCCGAGGCGAGGGTCATGTTCGAGGTCGGGCAGTGGCAGACCCCGACGCCCGCCGCCGCCAGCCGGGTGATCTCTCCGTCGTCGAAGTGGATGCCGTGGGCGAGCCAGGTGCGCGGACCCATCCAGCCGACGGAGTCCAGGTAGTCGAGCGGGCGCAGCCCGAAGGCCGAGAGGCAGAAGGCGTCCTCGTCGCGGGTTTCGGCCAGATGCGTGTGCAGGCCGCAGCCGCAGCGGGCGGCCAGTTCCGCCGTGCCATCCATCAGTTCGCGGGTGACCGAGAAGGGCGAGCAGGGCGCCAGCGCCACCTGGATCATAGCGCCCTCGGAGGCGTCGTGGTGGCGGGCCAGCACCCGCTCGCAGTCGGCGAGGATGGTGCCCGCGTCCTGCACCACGCTGTCGGGGGGCAGGCCGCCGTCCTTCTCGCTGAGGTTCATCGCGCCGCGGTTCAGGGTCATGCGGATGCCGAGCGCCAGGGCCTCGTCGGCCTGGATGTCGAGGGCGTCCTCCAGCCCCCCGGGGAAGACGTACTGGTGGTCCGACGTACAGGTGACGCCGGACATCATCAGCTCGGTGAGGGCGAGGCGCGTGGCGAGGCGCAGGCTGTCGGGGTCGAGCCTGGCCCAGACCGGGTAGAGGGCGCGGAGCCAGGGGAAGAGCCCGCGGTTGATGGCGTCCGGGTGGGCGCGGGTCAGGGTCTGGTAGAAATGGTGGTGCGTGTTCACCAGCCCCGGCAGGACGACGTGGCTGGAGGCATCGAACGTTGCGGCTGGGGACGAGGGCCGGCCTCCGGCGGGGATCAGTTCGACGATCCGGGTGCCTTCCACGACCACGCCGCCTCCAGCGCCGGTGGCGAGGATGCCGAGCGGGTTGCGGAGCCAGAGGCGCGCAGTCATTCGGGCAGCAGGGAGGCGAGGCGCAGGGCCGCGATGCGCTCGACCTGGGTGCAGGCGGTGGCGAACTCGGTGGCGCGGTCGTTGGCGATGCGGGTCTCGAAGGCGGCGAGGATGCCGGCCTTGTCGTGGTCGCGCACCGCGATGATGAAGGGGAAGCCGTGCTTGGCCACGTAGGCGTCGTTGAGTTCGGTGAAGCGCGCGCGCTCGGCGTCGGTCAGCACGTCAAGGCCGGCGCCGGCCTGTTCGGCGGTGGATTCGGGGGTGAGCTGTTTCGCGGCCGCCAGCTTGCCGGCGAGGTCGGGGTGGGCAGTGAGCACGCCGAGGCGCTCGGGTTCGGAGGCGGAGCGGAACATGCGGGCCAGGGCGTTGTGAAGGCCGGCGGCGCTGTCGTGGGCGGGGCCGAGTTCGAGGGCGTGGGCGCGCTCGGCGATCCAGGGGGAGTGCTCGAAGACGCCGCCGAAGCGGGCGGTGAAGGCGGCGCGGTCCATCTGGCTGGGGCGCTCGGTCGGGGCAGGTGCGGGGTGGCGGGTGGACCAGTGGCGGGCGATGTCGAGGCGGCGGGGGAGCCAGGCGCCGCGTTCCTGCGCGTAGTCGACGAAGCGGGCCAGGGCGGCGGCGCGGCCGGGGCGGCCGATCAGGCGGCAGTGGAGGCCTACGGACATCATCTTCGGCGCGCCGGCTTCGCCCTCGGCGATCAGGGTGTCGAGGCTGTCCTTGAGGTAGGTGAAGAACTGGTCGCCGGAGTTGAAGCCCTGCGGCGTGGCGAAGCGCATGTCGTTGGCGTCGAGCGTGTAGGGGATGATGAGCTGCTGGCGGCCGGCGTGGGCGCGCCAGTAGGGGAGGTCGTCGTCGTAGGTGTCGGAGAGCCAGTCGAAGGCGCCGGTTTCGGTGGCGAGGTCGACGGTGTTGACAGAGCAGCGGCCGGTGTACCAGCCGTGCGGGGGCTCGCCGGTGACTTCGGTGTGGAGGCGGATGGCCTCGGCCATGTCGACGGCTTCGGCGGCGCGGGTGTGGTCGCGGTAGTCGATCCATTTGAGGCCGTGGCTGGCGATCTCCCAGCCGGCGGATTTCATGGCGGCGACCTGTTCGGGGGAGCGGGCGAGGGCGGTGGCGACGCCGTAGACGGTGAGGGGGACGTCGCGGGAGGTGAAGAGGTCGCGCAGGCGCCAGAAGCCGGCGCGGGCGCCGTAGTCGTAGATCGATTCCATGTTCCAGTGGCGCTGGCCGGGCCAGGGCTGGGCGCCGACGATCTCGCTCAGGAAGGCCTCGGAGGCGGCGTCTCCGTGGAGGATCGAGTTCTCGCCGCCTTCCTCGTAGTTGAGGACGATGGAGACGGCGACGGGGGCGCCTCCGGGCCAGTCGGCGTGGGGCGGGTGGCCGGCGTAGCCGCGCAGGTTGCGGGGGTAGCGGTGCATGGGCGTCCTCCTGCCTGACAAGCAACCCGGCGGGGCGGCGGGTTCAAGTGTTTTTTCTTGGTTGCGGGTTCGGGGCTCCGGCGGGAGGATAGGCCGGCAGCTTCGGCGGGCAGTTGGGGGGCGGTGATGGCGGCGGGATGGGTGACGACGCATGTGCTGGACATGGGGCGGGGGGTGCCGGCGGCGGGGATGCGGGTGCAGCTCTACCGGTTCGGGCCGGAGGGGCCGCGGCTGGTGCGGGAGATGGTGACCAACGGGGACGGCCGTACCGACACGCCGGTGATTCCGCAGGGGGAGCTGGAGGCCGGGGTGTGGGAGCTGGTGTTCCAGGCGGGGGAATACCTGGACGCGTCCGGCCAGCCGGGGGAGGAGCCGCGGTTTCTCGACGTCATCCCGATCCGGTTCGGGATCGAGCGGGCGGGGGAGCACTACCATGTTCCCCTGCTGCTGGCCCCCTACGGGTACTCGACCTATCGGGGGAGCTGAGGGGGCGGGGGTGTGCAAAGGGGGCCTTGCACGCGTGCAAGACTGGGTAAGACGTTGAAAATGAAGGGATTAATGAAGAATAATTTTGGATTAAGTCCATCCAGCGACAGGTGCGCGGTCGCAATAGACGGAAAACCGACACGTTCACAATCCACGAAACTATAGCCAGTCGCGGTTGCTTTTAAAGCGCTGAGATCCATGGATGTGGCTCGGGCGATGACCGCGGCGGCCCATGCAACAGCACTCGCTATGTTCGTCCTTCGGAGAAGTTAGCGACAGCACTTGACGCAGCGCGATCTGACCACCGAAACTAGTCCGCGCGATCCGTTAAATCCTCGGACAATAAGACGCACATGGCAGATGAAAACCACGCAGAATGGCTCAAAGAAGGCGTTAAGCGCTGGAATCGTCGACGCAGGAAGGTTAGGTTCAAACCCGACTTATCGGGGATTAGGTTCTTCGACTATCTGCCTCCCGACTTTCGGCGCGACCCGAAAACATCGCGATACTTTGAACGTATAGATCTATCAGATGCAAATATTTCTAGTGCAGATCTATCCAATCTAAATTTCTCTAACGCCAAATTTACGGGCGCAAATCTGCATAATTCAGATATATCTATGTCCAATTTTGCCCACTCAGATTTTACACTTGCCGATCTGTCGCGAGCTAACGCGAGCTTGTCCCACTTCCCATACTGCATGTTTGATCGAACGATTGTTGCAGGAACCCAATTCAACGGCGCTGTGCTTGAGGGGGCGATATTTATCGCTGTCACGATGCCACAAGATCAAGTAAAAACGACTCCAATAAATGCAGCCGCGTTCTTCGAGAAGCAAGAAGACTATATCAAGTATGGAAAGCCTCTGGAGATCGGCGCACCTGGCGACCAAATTTTAGAGAGGGCCTCGAACCAAAGGCTACTGGAGCGCGATGGAACGAGAAAGAATCGGTATGATGTCTTCTACGCAACTAACAGAGACCCGATATTTCTAAGAGGTGAGCTCTCTGATTTTGGGACGCAAAATTTCGGCGTGCTAAGTTTTGGCGTCTGCGAGGTTATTGTTCCGGAAGGTCATCGCATAGGCTCACTGGGGTCGCCTTTGTGGAAGAGGCTTATTAATAGGCGTGATGATCGCCTGGTGATTGAAAACAACATCTGGTTGAGTGAAGATCTTTTTTGGATGCTAATAAAAGATACGGGTTCCCGAATGAAGGTTAGCGAGAACCCAACTGTATTCATTCATGGGTTCAATACATCATTTGAGCAAGCGGTGCTAAGGTCGGCGCAAATTGGCTACGATCTTGGAATTGGGCAGGGAATTGGTCTCTTCAGTTGGCCCTCAAAAGGGAAGATTTGGGGATATAGTGCCGACGAAACGAGTGTCGAAGCAAGTAAATATCTCTTGGCCGACTTTATCGAAGCATTCACAAAAATTGTACCTCGACAGAAGATTAATCTTATAGCCCATAGCATGGGTTGCAGATGCCTGATTGGAGCACTAGAAGTACTATCTAACGGCCGCTCTTCTATTCTGGGGAGATTGAATCAGGTCATTATGGCTGCAGCGGATATCGACTCCGGTGTGATGCCAAATCAAGGAAGGGTTGTAGTCATACGCTGCAAGCGCATGACTTCTTATGTTTCTGATCTAGATAAAGCACTCCAAATATCTGGATGGCTTCACAGTTTTCCTCGAGTTGGTATAACGCCGCCCACATTCATACTCAAGGGAATGGATACTATTGTTGTTAATGATCTAAATCTTGGACATCTATCGCATACTTACGTCTCAAGCAGCAGAACTATACTCCACGATGTATTTGAGCTTCTTAAGAAAAATACCGACCCAAGTGAGCGCCACGCCATTGAGGCTGTATCGGATGGCGCTTCTAGATACTGGAAGATTCGGAACTAGATGCAATTCTTCGAAGGGCTTCGGTGACACGGGCGCGCTTGGGCGGGGTGTTGTGCCTTTGGGATTGGGCGCCGAGGCCGCTTCTCACCCCGGCGCGAACATCTGCTCGATCTCGTCGAGCACCAGGTCCATCAGCGCTCCGCTTGCGTACTTGCCGGTGAAGCGCAGCACGTAGCCGGCGCTGGTCATCTCGCGGCGGATGATGATGCGGCGAGTCGCCTGGCGGAGGATGCGGCGGGGGCGGCCGCGGATGGCGCTGTCGGGGTCGGGTTCGGTGGCGGGGTCCTCGCGTGGAGCGCGTCGTCGCCCACTTCGCAGGAAAAGTAGCGAGCCACACTGCCAGAAACTGCCGTCCGTGGCGCTCATGCCGGCGACGTCGCTGTCCCGCCCTACCGCTGCCACGCCCGCGAAGGGCAGCGGCCGCACGCCGGGGAGGTCGCGAAGCGGCCGCCCCGGGGGGCGGGCGGCCGCTGCCCGGGCTCGCGGCCCGGGCGGGACGGTGACACGGGCGCGCCCGGGCGGGAGGCGTCGTGACGTGCGGGCAGGGGGTGGGGCGCCCGGGCGTCAGGCCGGCGCGAACATCCTCTCGATCTCGTCGAGCACCAGGTCCATCAGCGCGCCGGTGGCGTCCTTGCCGGTGAAGCGCAGGAGGTAGCCGTCCTGGGTCATCTCGCGGCGGATGATGATGCGGCGGGTCGCCGGGCGCACGATGCGGCGGGGGCGGCCGCGGCTGGCGCTGTCGGGGTCGGGCTCGGTGGCGGGGTCTTCGCGGGTGAAGCGCTCGGATTCCATCAGGATCGGCTGGATCAGCTCCCACTGGTGCTCGTGGAGCTTGCGGCTGCGACTGCTCGAGCGCGGTCTGCAGCAGGGTGGTGAAGCCGTTGCGGGCGGCGTTGGCGATGCGCAGGAGCTGGCGCAGGGAGAATTTCTCGGGCGAGGTGAGGTAGCCGTCGAGGTACTGGGCCAGCCGGGCGATGGTGCGCAGGCGTGAGCGCTTGGTCTGGTCGGCGGCGGGGTAGAGGCGGTCGATGGCCTCCTCGATGGTGGGGAAGAGCCGGCACTCGACGGCGATGGCGGCGATGCGGCCCTTCTCCCAGGGGGAGAGGTCGGCGCGGATCTCGTTCTCCTCGATCATCGCGGCCATGCTGGCGGCGCCGTCGCGGCGGGGGCGGATGAAGGCGGGGATGGTGTCGTGGCCGGGCACCTCCCAGCGGTTCAGCTCGCGGAAGACGGCGACGCGGCGGAAGCCGGAGACGATTCCCCAGCGCAGGGTCTCGTCGGGGTACTCGAGGGGGTAGAGCTCGACCGGCATGCGCAGGCCGGAGGCGAGGATCGACTTGCGCAGCTCGGCCATCGGCTCGGGGTCGAGGCCGGTGCGGTCGCGCGGCAGGGCGGCGTCGTCGATCTCGGTCAGCGGGATCAGCTGGATGGGGTCAGGCATCAGGGCCTCCGGAGGGGGGAATCGCGGGGGGCAATTCGAGCCGGCGGAGTATACGGCAGGTCCGGGGGGTGTTGCGCGACGGGACTGTGGGCCGGGCGCTGGCCGTCTGCCCGCGGGGTCCGGGGCCGGTGTCGGCGATGGTGACCAACGGGGACGGCCGTAGCGACACGCCGGTGATCCCGCAGGGGGAGCTGGAGCCCGGGGTGTGGGAACTGGTGTTCCGGGCGGGGGCGCACCTGGACGCGACCGGGCAGCCGGGGGAGGCGCCGCGGTTCCTCGACGTCATCAGGGTCCGGTTCGGGATCGAGCGGACGGGGGAGCACTCCCATGTGCCCCTGCTGTTTCGCCGTCAAGGCTAGACTGGTCCGATCCGCTCCGCGACCAGTTCCTGCAGGCGCCAAAGTCCATGATCATGCATGCCTCGCGCCTCAAGCTGCGTAACCGTGTTTAGCAGGTATTCTGCCCCGGTTCCCAAGTGGCCGCAACTTTTCGCAAGCACGTCGGCGATCTCGTTCGGCGTCAGGTCGCCAGCATATTGCGGTGACTCGCGGTTCATTACAAAGACGAGCGCCGGCACCGACCCCCGATCCAGCGACATCATGAGTCCCGGATACTCCGGCGATCCGCGAAATCGCCATTGGCGGAGACAGAACGACCGGTGCCAGCCTCGCAGAACACCGCCGCGCTCTCCGAGGTGCTCGATCTCGGGTCTCCAGATCAAGGATCCATAGGCAAACAACTGCGTCGGCTCGCGAGGTGACGGGTGCGACGCGAGAACGCGGGACACCCAGTCCTCGTAGTCCTCGTCCGTCTGGGGTTGCAGGCCAGACGGTTGCCCTTGGTCCACTACGTCGCGATGAACCCGAGCGACGTGTGCAGCCGTCAGCGATAGCTCTCTCTGGGAGCGCTCTGCCGACTTCACCGTCGACCTGCCTTTTGCCCGCAGATGACCGTGCTTGCCAACGCGCTATCCGCAAGGCTGCGGATGTAGTTGATCCGCCGTTCAACAAAATCCGCGCCGAGCACCACCTCGTTGAACTGCTGCTGCCCCGCCGTCGGACGGGCTCCGGCCGCCTTCATGCGTTTGGCCAGTTCCAGGTGTGCATCGGTCTCGTCATCGACCGACAGAACATCGAAGCCCGCGTTCCGGAAGTCGCTGATCAGCGTTTCATGCGTGTCGACGTGGCTTCCAGCCGCGTCCCGCGCCCACGGCAGCGGATAGTGCGGCTCGCCCGACTTCGACGTAACTTCCGTCCACAGCAGCCTTGCACCGGGCTTCAGGACCCGGATGCATTCGCTCAGAACCGTCGGCCTGTCGGGCAGGTTCATGCCCACGTAGAAGCAATAGGTATCGTCGAAGGTGCCAGAGGCAAACGGCATTTGTGTCGCGTCGGCCTCGATGAAATCGACCAGTTCGTTCAGCCCGGTCAGACGTGTCAGAATCCTGGGCCGCCGCGATGAACTGTCGGGTCAGGTCGATCCCGGTCACGCGGCATCCGAAGACACTTGCGAAATACCGCGCCGGCCCGCCGATGCCGGAGCCCACGTCCAGAAGATGAGCGCCCCTCGCCGGGTCCAGCCTTGCCGCATGGTCCCGCGTTGCCAGCAGCTCCCGGCCGTGAAGCTGGTCATAGGGGAAGAGCTGGTCCGCGGCGAGCGGTTTGCCGTCTGCCGCCGCCCATGGGACGGCGTTGAGGATGCGCTCGACGATATCGACCGCGCCATAATGTTCCTGCACTTCGAGTGACATCTGACGACCCTCTTCGTGACCGTTTCGATTTCGGTTCCGTTGGTGGCGAACAGCCAGAACATCACCAGCGTGCCCAAGACGACGAGAATGGATCCCGGCGGTGCAACCGCTCCGCCCCCGCCGCGGTCGATGCCGAACCGGCCGCCGCTCATGCGAGAAAGTTCGTGATCAGACGGTCATCAACCGTTGCGCCGTATTCGGTCCACTAGCAACAAAAACCTCAAGGCGATCACCAAGTTCAACGAAGGCTTGCCCTGTGGCGCTGACTTTCAATTCGGGACGGAAACGCCCGAGTGTGAGCCGGGAGTGCCGTCCAAAGTTACTCGACCGAAGGTCGTTGAAGTCCCATGCTTGCGTGAATTCGGGGCGAACTCATTATCGCGGCCGCGGCGAAAGGCAGGTTCGACAGGCCGCAACGCAGCGAAATATGATGCAATTCAGTTGTTGCTTCGGGTCGCCCCGCCGCGCCCGGCACTGCTGCTGAGCGAAATGCTGCAGGGGGAGCCTGGCCGGATTGGGTTCGAAGTTGGCGTTTTCCGCATCCTACGCAGGACGTCGCCGCCCGCGGCCCCGTCGCAGCGGATCGCGATGCGCGGGTCTTGAGGCGCGCCACGCGGCGGGGACGGACGACCAAGAAGTCTTCCCAGTCTTCCACGCCCACGTCGTATTCCACCACAATGCGCCCGCGCAGCGACACGCGGCCCTTCACCAGCTGGCGGCGCAACTGGTAGTCGCCGCTGCGGCAGGTGCCGAGGTCGCGCGGAGCGCCCCGGGGCGCTCTGTGTGCACTCCGGGACCGACAGCGACCAGACGGCTGCCGGCCCCAGGCCACGCCGAGAAGCCGGCGGCTCAACGGCGCCATCCTGCTGCTCTGCATCTTGGGCTCCCCCCAGGGGGCGCCGTTAACACTTTACTGAAATAAATTCACCAGCTTAAGTTCTGTTGCAACGTGCAACACGCGGCCTTGCGGTACCGAATCGGACAGGCGGATCGAGGATCATGCGGGGCCGGCACCACCCTTCGCCGGTCGCAGATGGCCGATGAAGGCCGCCACCTCCGCCTCGGTGGTGAACCAGTTGCAGACGAGGCGGGCCGAGAGCGGGGCCGCGTCCGGGCCTTCGAGGCTCTGGTCGAAGGGCCAGAGGTAGTAGTGCGCGCCCGCCGCCTGCACCGCCCGGTGGCCGGCGCGCGGCCAGGCGGCGAAGACGATATTGGCCTCGACGGGGTGCAGGATGCGCGCGCCCGGCGTGGACGCGAGGCCCGCGGCCAGCGCGTCGGCGCGGGCGTTGGCGACGGCGGCCATCTCCAGCCAGAGACCGGCGTCGAGGTAGGCCTCCATCTGGGCGGCCAGGTACCGGTGCTTGGAGAAGAGATGGCCGCCTCGCTTGCGGCGCAGCTCGAATTCCCAGGCGCGGGCGGGGTCGAAGAGGATCACGGCCTCGACGCCCATCAGCCCGTTCTTGGTGCCGCCGAAGCTGAGCACGTCGATGCCGGCCTTCCAGCTCATCTCGGCCGGGGTGCAGCCGATCCGCACCAGCGCGTTGGCGAAGCGCGCGCCGTCAAGGTGGACCGGCAGGCCGCGGGCCTTCGCCAGGGCCGTCAGGGCGCGGATCTGGTCGGGGGTGTAGGCGGTGCCGGCTTCGGTGGCGGTGGTGAGGCTGAGCGCGCCGCGCTGGACGTTGTGCACCCCGACCTGCGCCGCCCGGGCCAGCGCCTCCGCCAGGGTCTCCGGGGCGATCCTGCCGTCCGGCCCGTCGAGCGGCACCAGCTTGGCGCCGCCGGTGTAGAACTCGGGTGCGCCGCATTCGTCCTCCTGCACATGGGCGTGGCGGTGGCAGTAGACCGCGCCCCAGGGCGGGCAGAGGCAGGCGAGCGAGAGCGCGTTCGCCGCCGTCCCGGTGGCGACCAGGTAGACCGCAGCCTCCGGCGCCTCGAAGACCTCGCGGATGCGCGCCGTCACCCGCGCCATCGCCGCTTCGCCGCCATAGGAGGGGGCGTAGCCCGCGTTCGCCTTCGTCACCGCTTCGATGACCGCCGGGTGCGCCGGGCCGGCGTTGTCGGAGGTGAACCACATCAGATGCGCTCTGCGATCACGAAGTCTTCCCAGTCCTCTTCGTCCACGTCGTATTCCGCCACCATGCGCCCGCGCAGCGACACGCCGGCGCGGTGCACGCTCTCGGGATCGCCGGTGATGAGCGGGTGCCAGTCGGGCAGGTCGCGGCCCTCGTGCGACCAGGCGGTAGGCGCAGGTCGAGGGCATCCAGGCCAGCACCTCCTCGATATTGTCGCGGTTGAGGACGACGCAGCCCTTCACCAGCTGGCGGCGCAGCGGGTAGTTGCCGCAGCGGCAGGTGCCGAGGTCGAGCAGGCGGCAGGCGATGTTGGTATAGGCGACCGCGCCGGTGTCCTCGTCCTCCAGCTTGACGAGGCAGCACTTGGCGCAGCCGTCGCAAAGCGCCTCCCATTCTGCGCGCGGCAGGTCCTCCAGCGCGTGGTGCTTCCAGAACTCCGGGCGAAGGCCGGTGCGACGGATCGGATCGCTTGGCATGACCGCGCCTTTTCGCGCGTTCCTGCGGCGCTGGGAAGCCCCAACCGCCGTTCCGGCGCGAGGGATGCCATCACAAAGGCGGATTGTCCCCGCCGGCGTTAACGCGCCGTCAACCGAACGCCAACACGATGCGGCTGAACCGGAGCCGACGGGATCAGCGCCCATGACCACTTCCTTTACCCACGCCGAACCGATGGAATGGAAGTGGCTGCGCAACCGCACGTTCGACCTCGGCTTCATCCTCGGGCTGCCGGCACTGAGCCTGTTCACTGTCGGATTCATCCTGCTCTACCCGGGGCTCTTCTGGTACGTGCTCGCGGTCGATCTGTGGATCCTCGGCTACCACCACGTCATCTCCACCTACACCCGGCTCTGCTTCGACAAGGAGAGCTTCCAGCAGTCGCGCTTCATGATCTTCGGGCTCTTGCCGCTGGTGGCGCTCGGCACCATCGCCATCGCCGCGGTTTTCGGGATCTGGACCATCGTCACGGTCTATTTCTACTGGCAGTGGTGGCACTACACCCGCCAGAGCTGGGGCATATCCCGGGCCTACCGCGGCAAGGACCGCGGCGCCCTGTACGAGGATGGCTGGATCGACCAGGCGATCTTCTACGCCTGGCCGGTGCTCGGCGTGCTCCACCGCTCGTACCAGGATCCCGGCAGCTTCATCGGCCTGCCGCTCGCGGTGGTGCCGGTGGCGGGACCCGTGGTGCAGGTCGCCGCGGCCGCAACCATCGTGCTCACCCTCTACTGGATCTTCCGCCGCGTCGAGGCCTGGCGGTCCGGACGGCTGGCGCTGACCCATACGCTCTACATGCTGACCCATTTCATGGTGTTCGGGGTGTTCTACCTGGCCGTCGACGACATCACCGTCGGCTGGCTCGGCATCAACATCTGGCACAACGCCCAGTACATCCTGTTCGTCTGGCTCTACAACACCCGCCGATTCAAGGGCGGGCTCGACCCGAACGCGAGGTTCCTGTCCTATATCAGCCAGCCCGGACGGTTGTGGCTCTATCTGCTTACCTGCGTCGCCATCACCGGCGTGATCTATGCCGGCCTGTTCGGGATCCTGGAGGCGACGCTGCTCACCGGCCTCGCGGGCACGATCCTGCTCTACCAGATCGTCAACTTTCACCACTACGTGGTCGACAGCATGATCTGGAAGCAGCGCAAGGCGCCGATCCGCAAGACCCTCGGGCTCGACTGACGCCGATCATGTCCTCCGTGGCGCCACGCGGCCACAACCCCTGGCTCGACCTGCTGCGTGCCACCGCCATCGTGCTGGTGCTCATGCGCCACGGCGCCAGGGAGATCGGGGTAGAGGGCGCCCCCGTCAGCTTCCGCAGCCTGATGCTGAACGGCTGGGTCGGGGTCGACCTCTTCTTCGTGCTCTCCGGCTTCCTGATCACCCGGCAGCTCCTGCGCGAGATCGGCGCCAGCGGCACCCTCGACCTTCCGCGCTTCCTGCTGCGCCGCGGCCTGCGCATCATTCCGGCCTATGTGGCGGTGCTGGCGCTGGTGGTGCTCGGGGCCTTTCCGCTCTATGCGGTCAATCCCGACAACCTCGGGCTGCGCACCGTCTACCACCTCGTCTTCTTGCAGGATTACCTGCCCGCCGACATCAACGTGGTGTACTGGTCGCTGGGGGTGGAGGAGAAGTTCTATCTCGCCGCGCCGCTGCTGGTCTTCGCCATCGCCGGAGCTGCCGGGGCACGGCACCGGGCCTGGCTGCTGCTCGGCGGGCTCTTCCTGCTTGCCCCGACCTTGCGCGCCGTCACCTTCGCGGGCCTGCCGCAGCCGCTTGACTACGAGACCTTTTTCCGGAGCCTGCGCAGCCCCTTCCACGCCAGCCTGGAGCCGCTGGTGCTCGGGGTCGCCATCGCGGTAGCCGAGGCGCATCTGCCGCGCTCCGCCCGCATCGGCGGGCTGCTCCTCGGGCTCGGGGCGGCGCTCTTGCTCGCCTGGCTCGTCAGCCACGAGGCCCTCGCCGAGATCCGCGGCTTCGATGCCATCCTGCAGCCGTCGCTGATCGCGCTGATCTGCGGCTCGATGGCCACCGGCGCAGTGATGCTGGGCGGCACCCCCTTGCCCGGCGCGACGCCGGTGCGGGCACTCGCGGTGCTGAGCTTCGCGCTCTACCTGGTGCACTTCCCGCTGCTGCCGCTCGCCCGGGCGCTCACGACTCCGGCCCATGTGGCGGCCTTCTGGGCAACCTATCTTGCGCTGTCACTGGCGGCGGCGCTGGCGGTCCATCTCTGCGTCGAGCGTCCCGTGTTGCGCTGGCGCGACCGGCAGGACGCCCGTCAGCCCGATGCCGCGGGCGTCGGCCTCTCCGGGCCGCAGGCGTAAGACACCGGCCGCCGGCACCTCAGCCGGCGGTCTCGGGCCGCTGCGCCGAATAGAGGACATGCGCGCGCAGGGGATGGCCTTCGGGCACGTCCGGGTGCTCGAAGTCGCGGCTGGGGTCGTGCCGCATTCCCAGCCGCTCCATCACCGCCCGCGACCGCTGGTGTCCGGTATCGGTGAAGGCGACGATCTCGTCGAGGCCGAGCACCCTGAGGCCATGATCGAGCCAGCCCCGCGCGGCCTCGGTGGCGTATCCCCTGCCCCAGTGCGGGCGCGCCAGCCGCCAGCCGATCTCCACGCAGGGACAGAAGGGCGCGTCCATGTCGCAGCGCGCGATGCCCGCCATCCCGAGGAAAGCGCCATCGCCGCGCCGCTCGACCGCGGCGAAGCAGAAGCCGTCGAGCTGCCATCGCCGCAGGAAGTCGTCGATCTCGGCGTCGCTCTCGCGGCGGCTCAGCGGGCCGGGAAAGTCCATCACCTGCGGATCTGCGTTCATCGCCGCGTGGGCCGCCCGGTCCTCTGGCCGCCAGTTTCGCAGGATCAGGCGTTCGGTCTCGATCACCGCGTCACCCGGCGCGGGCCAGACACTCGCGGGCCTCGGCGACGTCGCGCTGCATCCGGACGACGAGCGAAGGGATGTCGTCGAACTTCTCCTCCGGGCGGAGGAAGGCCACGAGTGCCGCCGAGATTCTCGGCGCCGTAGAGGTCGGCGTTGAAGTCGAGGAGGTGGACCTCCAGGTTGGGGCTGCCACCCCCGAAGGTCGGGCGTATCCCGAGCGAGGCGGCGCCGCGGTAGCGGCCCTGCTGCGGCCCGGTCAGCACGTCGACGAGCACCGCATAGACGCCGAAGCGCGGCAGGTGCAGGCCGTCGAGCCGGAGGTTTGCGGTGGGAAAGCCCAGCTCGCGGCCGCGCTTGTCGCCGTGCTGGACGGTGCCCTCGATGCGGTGCCAGTGGCCGAGGATGCGCGCCGCTTCCTCGGGGCACCCCTCGGCCAGCGCCTTGCGGATGGTGCTGGAGGAATGCCGCCCCTGATCGTCGGAGACCAGCGGCGCCACGCTCACCCCGAAGCCCAGGCCCGGCCCCATCCGGCGCAGCGTCTCCACGTTGCCCGCGCGCCCCTTGCCGAAGCAGAAGTCCGCCCCCGCCACCAGATGCCGGATGCCGAGCCCGCCGGCCAGCACGTCGCGCACGAACGCCTCCGGGGGCAGGCCCGCCAGCGCGGCATCGAAGGGCAGCTGGTAGAGCTGCTCCACCCCCAGCCGCGCCAGCCGCCGGGCGCGCGACCCCGCGGACATCAGCCGGAAAGGGGGTGCGTCAGGGGCGAAGAAGGCGCGGGGATGCGGCTCGAAGGTGATGACGCCGAAGGGCGCGTCCAGTTCGGCGGCGGCAGCGCGCGCCAGCGCCAGCACCGACTGGTGGCCGAGATGCACGCCGTCGAAGTTGCCGATCGCCACCGCCGCGCCGCGGTCCCCGGGCGGCAGGCCGTGGTAGCTCGTGTGCGTCTTCATTGGCCTCCGGGCAGGGCTTCGGCCCCGCGCCTCTGGTCGCGTTCCCGGCTCGGCGCGGAGGTCAGCACCGCGCCCGCGTGCAGGACCGTATCGCCCACGCGGTGGCGGCAATCAAGGGCGGCACGCCTCAGCGCAGGTGGGCCATCGCGAACCTCGGCGCCAGCCGCGCCGCACCGAGGAAGGCCGCCAGCCGCGCCGGGTCGGGCCGCGCTGGACCCGGCCCCGCCGCGGTCGTGCCCGTCTCCTCGGCCGCGAGCCCGCCGGTGATGTAGAGCGCGTCGATCCCCTCGCCCATGGCGCCGAGGACATCGGTGCCGATGCCGTCGCCCACGGCCAGGATTTCGTCCAGGGGCACCTCGAACCCGCGGAGCGCCGCCAGCCGCCGGCGGGCGAGCGCGTAGATCGGCGGATGCGGCTTGCCGAAGTAGTAGCTGCGCCCGCCCGCCTCCTCATAGGCCTTCGCGATGGCGCCGGCGCAGAAGATGCGCTCCTCACCCACATCCACCACGATGTCGGGGTTGGCGCAGAGGAGCTTCAGCCCCCTGGTCTTGCCATGCAGGATGGCCGCCCGGTAGTCATCCGGCGTCTCGGTACGGTCGTCGAAGAGGCCGGTGCAGACGATCCCCTCCGCCTCCTCCAGCGGCACCCGCTCCACGTCGATGGGCCGGTCCTCGTCGTCGAGGAAGAAGACCAGATCGCGCTCCGGCCCGATGTGATGGACGCGCCGCCCGAATTGCCCGGCAGCCATGGCGGCCTGGGCGGCATCTCCCGACGAGACGATGAAATCGTAGCAGGTCCGCGGCACGCCCAGGGTGTCGAGCTGTGCCGTCACGTCGCGGGCCGGGCGCGGCGAGTTGGTCAGGAGCACCACCGCGCCGCCGCGCGCCCGGAACGCCTCCAGCGCCGCCACGGCGGCCGGAAACGCCCGCCGCCCGTCGTGCAGGCAGCCCCAGAGGTCGCAGTAGAGCACGCTGTAGCCGGGGCCTGCGTCGTCGAGCGTGGTCAGGATCTCGGTCATGGCTCCCCCGGGGTGGTCTGCGGCGCCGAGCCCTAGCCCATTACGTCGCGCCCTGCCAGCGCCCGGATCCACCGGAATTCCGGGCGCAGCCTCTTAGACTCTCGGGCGGGCGCTGTCTACCTGCCGGCTCACGTTGGCACTCAATGGTGGCGAGTGCTAGCAACCCCGAAGACCACCATTCCGGTTGGAACGCAACAAGGAGCGATCCCAATGCAATTCACCCCCCTTCACGACCGTGTTCTGGTTCGCCGCATCGAGGGCGAAGAGAAGACCAAGGGTGGCCTGATCATCCCCGACACCGCCAAGGAAAAGCCCTCCGAGGGCGAGATCATTTCGGTGGGCCCGGGCGCGCGCAAGGACTCGGGCGAGCTGATCGAGCCGTCGGTCAAGGCCGGCGACCGCATCCTGTTCGGCAAGTGGTCGGGCACCGAGGTCAAGATCGAAGGCGAGGACCTGCTCATCATGAAGGAGAGCGACATCCTCGGCATCATCACGGCGGGCAAGTCCGCCGCCAAGGCCGCCTGAGCCGCTGAACCGAAGCATTATTAGGAGCAAGTCACATGGGCGCTAAGCAGCTCAAATTCGATACCGACGCACGCAACCGCCTGCTGCGCGGCGTCGATCTTCTCGCCGACGCGGTGAAGGTCACGCTCGGCCCGAAGGGCCGCAACGTCATCCTCGACAAGTCGTTCGGCTCGCCGCGGATCACCAAGGACGGCGTCACCGTCGCCAAGGAGATCGAGCTCGAGGACAAGTTCGAGAACATGGGCGCGCAGATGGTCCGCGAAGTGGCCCAGCGCACCAACGACGAGGCCGGCGACGGCACCACCACCGCCACCGTGCTCGCCCAGGCGATCGTCAAGGAAGGCATGAAGGCGGTCGCCGCCGGCATGAACCCGATGGATCTCAAGCGCGGCATCGAGCAGGCCGTTTCCGTGGTCGTCGAGGACATCAAGGCCCAGGCCCGCACCGTGTCCGGCTCGGACGAGGTCGCCCAGGTCGGCACCATCTCCGCCAACGGCGAGACCGAGATCGGCCGGCAGATCGCCGACGCGATGCAGAAGGTCGGCAACGAGGGTGTCATCACCGTCGAGGAGAACAAGGGCTTCGTGACCGAGACCGAGGTGGTCGAGGGCATGCAGTTCGACCGCGGCTACCTCAGCCCCTACTTCATCACCAACGCCGAGAAGATGATCGCCGAGCTCGAGGACGCCTACATCCTCCTGCACGAGAAGAAGCTCTCGTCGCTGCAGCCGCTGGTGCCGCTGCTCGAGGGCGTGATCCAGTCGGGCAAGCCGCTGCTCATCGTCGCCGAGGACGTGGACGGCGAGGCGCTGGCGACCCTGGTGGTCAACAAGCTGCGCGGTGGCCTGAAGATCGCCGCCGTCAAGGCGCCGGGCTTCGGTGACCGCCGCAAGGCCATGCTGCAGGACATCGCGATCCTGACCGGTGGCCAGGTCATCTCCGAGGACCTCGGGATGAAGCTCGAGAACGTGACGCTCGACCTGCTCGGCCGTGCGCGCAAGATCTCGATCACCAAGGACGAGACGACGATCGTCGACGGCCTCGGCGAGAAGTCCGAGATCGAGGGCCGCGTCGCCCAGATCCGCAGCCAGGTCGAGGAGACCACGTCGGACTACGACAAGGAGAAGCTGCAGGAGCGCCTGGCGAAGCTCGCCGGCGGTGTTGCGGTGATCCGCGTCGGCGGCGCCTCCGAGATCGAGGTGAAGGAGCGCAAGGACCGCGTCGAGGACGCGCTGAACGCCACCCGCGCCGCGGTGCAGGAAGGTGTCGTGGTCGGCGGCGGCGTGGCGCTGGTGCGCGCCGGGCTGAAGCTCGCCGGCCTGGCCGGGACCAACCCCGACCAGACCGCGGGCATCCAGATCGTCCGCAAGGCGCTCCAGTCGCCGCTGCGGCAGATCGCCGAGAACTCCGGTGTCGATGGCTCGGTCGTGGTCGGCAAGATCATCGAGAGCACCGACGCGAGCTTCGGCTTCAACGCCCAGACCGAGGAATATGGCGACATGTTCAAGTTCGGCGTGATCGACCCGGCCAAGGTCGTGCGCACCGCGCTTCAGGACGCGGCCTCCGTGGCCAGCCTGCTCATCACCACCGAGGCCATGGTCGCCGACAAGCCGGAGCCCAAGGGCCAGGGTGGCGGCATGGGCGGCGGCGGCATGGGCGGCATGGGCGGCATGGACGGGATGATGTGATCATCCCGGCCTGACGGTCGAACATACGGAAAGGGCGCCCGCGGGCGCCCTTTCTCGTTGCGGAGACTGTCGGATCAGCGGCCACGGAAGCGAGGAGGACCATCGGCCCTCCCCATCCCGAAATCGCTCGGGCGTGTCAGCCCTCAAACGCCGGGCGCTGCTCCAGGTTCTCGCGGGTCTGGTCGAGGTAGACCCGCAGGTCGGTTCCGTCGGCGTTGCGCAGGATCTGCAGCTCGTCGAAGTCGAGTGCGACCGTATGCACGCCGATCCCGAGGAACCCGCCCACGTCGGCCACGACCTTGTCGATCTCGCCGTCGGCAGAGACGACCAGCTCGCTGACGTCACCGATATTTTCGTCATTGGCGTCGAAGATTGGTGCGCCCTGCAGGTCATCGGTCGTCATCGCTGCATAGTCGACGTCCTCATAGCCTTCGCGCGTGAAAGCCGGGCGCGTCATGTCCATCCGGGGGGCCGGGTCGGCCACCTCGGCGCTCGGCGTAGTCGCGGCCGGATCCGCCGGGGCGGCTGCGGCCATCTCGTCGTGGCGCTCGTAGACCGGCGCCTGCTCCAGCGCCTCGCGGGTGCTGTTGACCGCCACGAACGGGGCACCGGACTCGTCGCGCAGGAAGTACACCTGGCTCATGTCTAGCGCGACCGTGTGGACGCCCATGCCGAGGAACCCACCGACATCAGCCAGGATGGCCTGCGCCTGTCCATCTGCGGTGATGACGATGTCGTTGACCTCGCCGATCGCGTCCCACTCAGAGACATCGGACACGGCCACGGGATCGGCCCCGTAGGTGGCATAGTCCGCCTCCGAGCTGTGGATGGGCATCCCGATCAGCTCGGATGCATGCAGGTTTCCGGCCTGACCCGTGGGCAGGAACAGGCCGCCCTCGGCCATCGCCATGCCATCCTGGGTCTGCACGACTTTCGGCGTGGTTTCCGGCTGAGCCTGCTGCGCCAGCAGCGGGCCGCTGGCCATCAATGCGATTGCTGTAGTTGCAAGAAGCGTCTTCATATCGGTCTCCTTCGTCTGGCTGCGGGCTGCATGCCCTTGCAGCGACACAACTCGCTCGGGCGCGATCGGATGCATGCGACCTCGGATTTCACGGCGCTTTCTTGCCGCACGCCCCCCGCCTTTGCCCCGCTCGCCGGGCGGGTCGCGGCGCGCCACAGCGCCCGATGCTCGCCGGCACGGGCCGGACCCGGAGGGACGGATCTGCGCGAGCTTGCACATTTGTGTAACATGTTAAAAATAAACGGAAAGACGGTCGCTCCGTTAGTCGTCTGTCAACTTTTGGTAGGAATTCAACCCCGCGCGCGAGGTCCGGACACCAGATCTGGGGGCTCGGGGGGCCTGCGGCCCGGAACCGGGCCAGACGTTGGGTAAGGATTTGGCCGCGATCCAGGCCGACGGCGTGGCATCGAGCCTCACGGCCCGGTTGAGCACGCCGGCGGACAAGGCAGGGGTCCGCAGGCGGAGCGGCCGGCGGCCGTGTTACGCGGCCGCCAGCCCCTCGGCGTCAGTGCTTGTGGTGCTCGCAGGTCACGTTGGCATTGAACGGCATCAGGACGCCCGCCGGGTTCTCGCGGAACAGCCACACGTGCTGGTCCATGTGCGGCGTGAATCCGTGCGCCTCGTCGCCCGGCGTGTTGGGATCGTCGGCCATGTGGTCCCAGGTCCGGCCGTTGAGGACCGGCACCTCGGCATTGCCCGCCGCCTGCCACGCCGCCTCGAATACCAGGTTCTCGACGGCGACGAGCTCGAGCGAGCCGTCCGCCTGCGGCTCGTAGATCAGGATCGAGGGCTGGGTCCAGTCGGTGTAGGTGCTGGTGCCGTCCACCCGCGGATCGGTGCCGGTGATCTGCAGCAGCGCGGGGTGGATGAAGTGGATGCCCATGGCCCCGAGCTCGGCCGGCAGCCCTTCGCCTTCCGCGTAGACGCAGTGGTTGTCCGGGTTGATGTACCCGTCGGCCAGGGCGACGTTGACGTCCTGGTATTTCGCGACCCGCTCGCGAAGCGCGTCGAGATCGACATCCTCGGCGCTGACGGCGACCGGCACCGCCGCAATGGCGAGTGCAAACGCAACTGCAGTTTTCATGGATCCCCTCCCGGAACTCAACCATCCGAACTCGGTTGGATGGCAGTCTGACGATACCACGGCTCACGTCAGGCCGTGAAATATTTGGTGTGCGGTGCCAACGGCTTTTCCCAGTACCGTTCATGGTAAGACTAGGGCGGCGGGCCGGCACGACTCACCACCCGGCACGAGTGGAAGAACCGGAGATTGAGTTGGGGGCCTCTGGAAGATCATGATGCGATCAATCGTCTTCTTCACTTCGCTTGCCTGTCTCTCTTGGACAGGCTGCGCCGCCGAGGACGTGCCCGACTGGTCCGCGGTCAGCGCAGTTTTCGTCGAGCGCTGCGTCATGTGCCACGCCGCGCACGGGGCCTCGCGCGGGCTGCGGCTCGACAGCTACGAGGCGACGCTGGCGGGCGGCGAGCGGGGACCGGTGCTGATCGCGGGCGATGTCGGCGGGGAGCGAACTCGTCCGCCGTCTGCGCGGCGAAAGCGTGCCGCGCATGCCGTTCCTGAGCCGTCCACTGCCGCCCGACCAGATCGACCTGGTTGTGCGCTGGGTGGAGGCGGGCCTGCCGCGCGGCGCCAGCCACGCGGACGGACCTGCGGCCTGCGCCATGAGGGGCGGCGGCTTACGCGATACGAAAGGCGGACAACTCTCCCGTCACCGACACAGGCGCCCGGGTAGCGTCTCAGTTTCAAATCGCTTGCACCGGAGGTGTGGCAAAGAGGACTCTCTTGGGGGACTTAGGTGACCTTCCCCCTAGCCAACACGCTGTGCTTATCATAAAGTGATAACGATGAGAGATTACGATCCGCGCAAAGCGGGCCTTGACACGTTGTTATCGCTGGCCGGCTACAGGGCCGAGATTGGAGGAGGATTCTGGGTGGCGATCTCAGTTAGCGAGGTTACCCCCGAGGCTGGGCGGCCTTATGGGATTCAGTACGCTCTCACCCTACACAGGCCCGGTGATGAGCGGATACTCGGATACGACAACGCCCACGCCATAGATGTCCGCACAGGACCAAGCAACCGTTCGGCTCGCCCCGTCAATTTCGACCACGTTCATAGGGGGGAAAGGGTTGTTCCCTACACGTTTCGATCGCCCGGAGACCTCTTGGAAGATTTCTGGCGAGACGTTGAGGGGATTCTCAAAGAGGAGGGAATTCCATGAGCAGTAGCAACAGGCTAACCTTGTATATCGGCATCGCCTCTCGCGAGGCGATAAAGAGGCGCACGATCGCGATTGCGAAGGGGGAGTGGCATCCGGCGGAGAATGAACCAAGAGTTCTGGTTCTCGTCGCTGGAATCGCTCGCCAAGGTTCTTTCGGAAAAGAATATGCTCCTCTTGGATATCATACGCCAAGAGCAGCCAAAATCCTTTGCATCTCTATCGAAAATGTCCGGCAGAGCCGTCTCGAATTTTTCGAGAACCCTACATAGTATGCAGCGCGTAGGACTGATTGAAATCCATGAGGAAGATCATAGGAAGTTTCCGGTGTTGCGCTATGACCGAGTTGCGTGCGACGTGAGTCTCCACGAAGATGAGGACGCAAGGGCCGCGTAGGACTTCTAGCCTATCTTCAGGCACTGCCCGCGCGGTCCCAGATTTGGCGCGCGGGCATCAATCGGGCCTACGATCCACTCAATATCCCGCAGATCGCTCGCATCGCCAGCCGCCATCGCGGGTGACATGCGGAGCGTCTTGTGCATCCGGCAATAGTTGTAGTGCACGAAGTATAGCGATAGCGTAGGGTCCGGGCCGGCTGCGCGACATCCGCATTGGGTGCGTCAGATTTCAAACTGAGACACTACCGGCGCCCGCAAATCCTTGACGGCCCCGCCGGCGCCCGCCTAGGCTCCGCCCGGGTCGGGGTGTGACGCCGGCCGCAACTGCGGGAGCGAGACGACCATGAGCAAGCGCGACGACCTGATTGCCCTCTATGCCGCTGACCTCCGCGACAAGTGCGGTGTGACCCCCGACATGGCGCTGCTGACCAAGGTCGCCATCGGCCTCGGCCCGGCGATCTACAACAACGACAGCTCAACCGTCGCCGGCACCGACCAGTCCGAGCTCGACACGATCCGCAACAACTTCCTGATCAAGAAGCTCGGCCTCGCCGATGGCCCCGCCCTTGGCGCCGGCATCGACAAGGTCATCGAGCAGTACGGACGCGCCAACCGCAACAAGTACCGCGCCGTGGTCTACTACCTGCTCGCCAGGCACTTCGGCAAAGAGAGCGTCTACGGCTGACGCCTCACGCTCAGCTCCGCGGCGCGATGCGGGTGACATGCCCCATCTTGCGCCCGGGCCGGGCCTCCGCCTTGCCATAGAGATGCACCGCGGCCCCGGTCATCCCGGGCGCCGCCGCCACCTCGTCGCCGATCAGGTTGGTCATCACCGCGTCCGAATGCCGCTGCCCGTCGCCGAGCGGCCAGCCGCAGATGGCGCGGACATGCTGCTCGAACTGGTCGGTCAGGCAGGCATCCTGCGTCCAGTGGCCCGAGTTGTGCACCCGCGGTGCGATCTCGTTGACCACCAGCCCCGCGGGCGTGACGAACAGCTCGACCCCCATCACCCCCACATAGTCGAGCGCGTTGAGAATCCGCCCCGCCAGCAGCACCGCGTCCTGGGCCAGCCCCGCGCCGATCCGCGCCGGCACGGTCGTGGTGTGCAGGATGCCGTCGCGGTGCAGGTTCTCGCCCGGATCGAAGGCCGCCACCGCCCCGTCGAGCCCGCGCGCCGCCACCACCGAGATCTCGCGCTCGAACGTGACGAGCCCCTCCAGCACCGCCGGCTGCCCGCCGATCTCCGCCCAGGCCGCCGCGGGGTCCGCATCCGGCCCCAGCCGCAGCTGCCCCTTGCCGTCATAGCCGAAGCGCCGGGTCTTCAGGATCGCCGGCCCGCCGATCGTCGCCAGCGCCGCCGCCAGCTCCTCCGGCCCGTCCACAGCCGCGTGCGGGCGCCACCGCCAGCCCCAGCCCGGCGAGAAACGCCTTCTCCGCCAGCCGGTCCTGTGCCACCTCCAGCGCGCGGCGCCCCGGCCGCACCGGCACGGCGTCGCCCAGCGCATCCACCGCCGCCAGATCGACGTTCTCGAACTCGTAGGTCACTACGTCCACGCGCGACGCGAACTCCGCCAGCGCCGCCCGGTCGGACCACGCCGCCCGCACCACGCGCTCAACCACCGGCCCCGCGCAGGGGTCCGCCGCCGGCTCGAAAACATGGGCCTGCATCCCCAGCCGCGCCGCCGCCAGCGCCAGCATCCGCCCCAGCTGCCCGCCCCCGAGAATGCCGATGCGGCTGCCCGGCGCCAGCCGCTCAGGCGCCATCGGGCACCTCCGCCACCGCCGCCGCCTGCGCCGCCCGCCAGGCCGCCAGCCGCCCGCCCAGTGCGGGATCGCCCGCCGCCAGCAGCGCCGCGGCAAATATCCCCGCATTCGCCGCCCCCGGCGCACCGACGGCAAAGGTGGCCACCGGCACGCCCTTGGGCATCTGCACGATGGACAGGAGCGCATCGAGCCCGCGCAATTCGCCCACCGGCACCGGCACGCCCAGCACCGGCACCAGCGTCTTGGCCGCCAGCATCCCCGGCAGATGCGCCGCCCCCCCGGCGCCCGCGATGATCGCCCTCAGTCCCCGGCCCTCCGCGGCCTCGGCATAGGCGAACATCCGGTCCGGCGTGCGATGCGCCGAGACGATGCGCGCCTCGAACGGCACCTCCAGCGCATCGAGCATGTCCGCAGCCGCGCGCATCACCGCCCAGTCGGACTGGCTCCCCATGACGACGCCGATCAGGGGCTTGGGCATGCGATGCTCCCGGCTGCGAAGGGGCGACTATAGCCGGGGCCGGATGGGGCGCAAGCTGCGGGAAAGGCCCGACATGGCAATCGCCCGAACGGCGCATTCGGCCGCCGGCTCTTGTGGCCGGCGCCCGCTTCGGTCCAGATGCGCTCATACTCCGACCATCCCGCCGACCGGTTCCCCCGCCATGACCGCCACCACTGCCACCGCCACCGCCGCCGTTACCATGCCCAGAACCTACATCGCGGTTCTGGTCGTGCTGGGGCTCACACATCTTCTCAACGACCTGATGCAGTCGCTGATCGCCGCCTCGTATCCGATCCTGAAGGAGGCATATGCACTGGATTTCGTGCAGATCGGCATGATCACCCTGACCTTCCAGATCGCCGGGTCGCTGCTGCAACCAGTGGCCGGCACCATCACCGACCGCCATCCGGCACCCTATTCACCGGTCGCGGGAATGCTTTTCACCCTCTCGGGACTGGTCAGCCTCGCCTTCGCGGACAGCTATGCGAAGATCCTGGTCTCGGTCGCGCTGATCGGGATCGGATCGTCGATCTTCCACCCCGAGGCCACGCGCATGGCCCGCTATGCCGCCGGCAACCGGCAGGGCCTGGCGCAGGGCATCTTCCAGGTGGGCGGTCAGGCCGGCGGGGCGCTCGGCCCGGTCTTCGCGGCGCTGGTCATCGTCGCCTATGGCCAGCGGAGCCTCGTGTGGTTCGCGCTGATGGCGCTCGTCGCGATGATGCTGCTGGTCTGGATCGGCAGCAAGCAGCGCCAGATCCGTGCCGAATTCGCCAGCATGCGCGCCCGCGCCCGCAAGAGCGGCCCCGCGATTCAGCATGCACCCGCGACCATCGCCACGGGGATGGTGATCCTGATGCTGCTGATGTTCTCCAAGAACGCCTACGGCGAGAGCTTCCGCTCGTTCTATACCTTCTACCTGATGGAGCGGTTCGGCCTGTCGATCCCCTCGGCGCAGATGATGCTGTTCATCTTCCTTCTGGCCGCCGCCGTCGGGGTGCTGATCGGCGGGATCGTCGGCGATCGGATCGGGCGGCAGCGCGTCATCTGGATCTCGGTGCTCGGGCCGCTGCCGCTCACGCTGATCCTGCCACATGTGGATCTCTTATGGACCGGCGTGCTGACGGTGATGATCAACCTCATCATGGCCAGCGCCTTCGCCTCGATCCTGATCTACGCGATGGAGCTGCTGCCCAATCGCATCGGGCTGGTCGGAGGGCTGTTCTACGGACTGAACTTCGGCCTCGGCGGCATCGCGGCAGCGCTCCTCGGGGTACTGGCCGACAGCCATGGGGTCGAGGCGGTCTACCGGTTCTGCGCCTTCCTGCCGCTGGCGGGACTACTCGCCTGGTTCCTTCCGAAAATCGATGAGCCGCGCTGAGCCGGGCGCCAGGAGCGCGTGACGGTCGGAGGCAACCCTCAGGCGATGATGTCGGGGGTGATCTCGTCCTGGATCTGCTGCATCCGGTCCTTGAGGTACAGCTTGCGCTTCTTCAGCCGCCGCACCGTCAGCGCGTCGGCCCGCCCCTCGGCGTCCAGGGCCGCGATCGCGTCGTCGAGGTCGCGGTGCTCGCGCTGCAGAAGCTCCAGCTTCACGCGCAGCATCTCGACACGCGACATCGTGGGCGGTTCTGTCATCTCGGCCCGTGTCCCCCTCGACCCACGTTATACGCCCGCCGGGCCTGCGCGGCCAGCGCCGCGTGACCCCGCCATGACACTGGCCGCCCTTGCAATCCGCCCCGCGGAAACCCATTTCCATGGGGCACGGTTGCCGTTTCGGGACCGCGCGGGAAGTCGCTTGCTACAAGGGCTCGAGAGAGATGACCAAGGTCACATTCGCATCGCACCCGTACCTGCTGGGGTTCGAGCAGCTCGACCGGCTGGTCGAGCGCACCGCCAAGGCGGGCAGCGACGGCTACCCGCCCTGCAACATCGAGCAGACGGCCGAGGGCGCCTATCGCATCACCCTTGCAGTGGCCGGCTTCGCCGAGGCGGACCTGTCGATCACGCTGGAGAGCAACCAGCTCGTGGTCCGCGGCCGCCAGCCCGAGGAACCCGGCGAGCGGGTGTTCCTGCACCGCGGCATCGCCGCCCGACAGTTCCAGCGCAGCTTCGTGCTGGCCGACGGGGTGGAGGTGTCCGGCGCCGACCTCGAGCACGGGCTTCTGCACATCGAGCTCCGCCGCGCCGCCCCCGAGACGGTGGTCCGCGCGATCCCGATCAACGGCAAACACAACATGAGGCAGGACCAATGACCGATTTTCCCAGCTTTCCCGACGACGGCGACAAGCGGATCGTCTACGTCCGCGAGATCAAGACCGCCGACCTCCCCGACGAGATCCGCGCCAAGACCGGCGATCTCGACCACCTCTACGCCATCCACGCCCCCACCGGCGAGGTGCTCGCCCTCGTCCCCGACCGCGCCCAGGCCTTCATCGTGGCGCGCCAGAACGAGTACTCGCCGGTCAGCGCCCACTGACACACGCCCCTGTGACCCGGCCCCGCCGGGCCACAGGGGCGGCGACGCATAGGCGCCGGGCCGCGGGTTCACTCGCCCGCACCCCCTCCGCCCTGCACCGCCTCCCACACCGCCAGGTTTTCCGCCACGGTCCGCGTATTCGGATGGTCCGCCCCCAGGCTCCGGGTCAGGGTCGCCAGCGCCTCGCGGTAGAGCGGCTCGGCCTGCGCGTGCCGGCCCGTGCCCTCGAGCAGCACCGCGAGGTTGTTGAGGCTCTCCGCATAGTCGGGATGCGCCTTGCCCAGCGCCGCCCCGCGGATCGTCAGCGCCTCGCGCAGGAGCGGCTCGGCCTCCGCATGCCGGCCCGTGGCCTCGAGCAGCCCGCGAGGTTGTTGAGGCTCTCCGCATAGTCGGGATGCGCCTTGCCCAGCGCCGTCTCGCGGATCGCCAGCGCCTCGCGGCAGGAGCGGCTCGGCCTCCGCATAGCCGGCCCGTGCCCCGGAGCAGCCCGGCGAGGTTGTTGAGGCTGGTCCGCGTAGCGCGGGATGCGCCTCGCCCAGCGCCGTCTCGCGGATCGCCAGCGCCTCGCGGTAGAGCGGCTCGGCCTCCGCGTACCGGCCCGTGCCCATGAGCACCCCCGCGAGGTTGTTGAGGCTGATTGCGTAGGCGGGATGCGCCTTGCCGAGCACCGTGTCGCTGATCGCCACCGCCTCGCGGAAGAGCGGCTCGGCCTCCGCGTACCGGCCCGTGGCCTCCAGCAGCCCCGCGAGGTTGTTGAGGCTCTCCGCGTAGTCGGGATGCGCCTTGCCCAGCACCGTCTCGCGGATCGCCAGCGCCTCGCGGTAGAGCGGCTCGGCCTCCGCATACCGGCCCGTGGCCTTGAGCGTCAGGGCGTGCTCGTTGAGGGCGAAGGCGCGCTCCGCACTCCCGGGTTCGGCCGTTGTGATCCCGACGAGATCCTCGCCCAGGCGCAGCGCGGCGGCGTAGTCGCCGGTGCGCCATGCGTATTCCCGGGCCTTGGAGAGATGCTCGAAGTTCGGCGCGAGGCGCGCGGCGGTCGCGTAGTGCCCGGCCGCGTCGGCCCAGCGAATATCCGCCTCGGCGAGCTTGCCCCGTTCGAAGGCGGCGATGGCGGCGCGGCCAACCGCCTCGACCTCCATCGCCTCGACCTCGGCGAAGAGCGCATCCGCGGCACTGGTGCCGCCCTCCGCCAGCGCCCGGCGCGCCGCCGCGAGCCGTGCCTGCGGAAGGCCGGAGGCCACCTCGTCGAGCCGTGCCATGACCCGCGTCAGCTCCGCCTTGCGCACCGCAAAGGACGTCTCGACATCCTCCATCCGGCGGTGCACCTCGTCGAGCTGGGAACGCAGAACCTCCTTTTCCTCTGCATGGGCGCCCTCCAGCTCGGCGCGGATCTCCTCCGCCCGGCGCGCCAGCCCGGCCTCGTACTGCTCGAGCGTGGGACCGACGGTGACCGTCGCGCCGTCGCCCGCCACCACCGCGACGGCGCCCTTGGCCACCTGCTGCACGTTTCCCGCGGTGCCCCCGATCTCGATCGACTGCGCGACGGGCAGCGGCCGGGGAGCTGGTGGCGCAAGGAAGCGATCGTAGAGGAACCACCCGCCGCCGAGCAGAGCCGAGACCAGCGCGAGCAGCGCCAGCGCCGCCTCGCGGTTGTCCTTGTTCGTCAGCCAGGCCAGAGCCCGTCGCATCGCGACGCCTCCCACTCGCTTTACGATAGCACGGCGCGTGCGTCATCCCAACGTCCGCGTTGCCGTCCCGCCGGCGATCCGAGGCTCCGGGAAGCGATGTCCGGGGTCTACCCAATGTGTAGACAGTACGATGTCCACGTCTTTTCAATGACATGATCCCGGTAACCCGGTGCGACATTCCGCACGCCCCCCACACGCCCCCCCTTCCTCGCCCCCGCCGCCCGTTGACCCTCCCCGCGGCGGTCCCTAAAGGAGGCGCCGACACCGCCGAGGGACCCCCGCCGATGACCGCCTCCGCCCCTCGCAGCTTCCAGGAGATCATCCTGCGGCTGCAGGACTACTGGGCCGCACAGGGCTGCGCCATCCTTCAGCCCTACGACATGGAGGTGGGTGCGGGCACCTTCCACCCGGCCACTACCCTGCGCGCCCTCGGCCCCCGGCCCTGGTCGGCGGCCTACGTGCAGCCCTCGCGCCGGCCTACGGATGGCCGCTACGGCGACAGCCCCAACCGCTGGCAGCACTACTACCAGTTCCAGGTCATCATCAAACCCTCGCCCCCGGACTTCCAGGCCATCTACCTCGGCTCGCTCCAGGCGATCGGCATCGACATGGCAACCCACGACATCCGCTTCGTCGAGGACGACTGGGAGAGCCCCACCCTAGGGGCCTGGGGCCTCGGCTGGGAGGTCTGGTGCGATGGCATGGAGGTCAGCCAGTTCACCTATTTCCAGCAGGTCGGCGGCCACGACTGCCGCCCGGTCTCCGGCGAGCTGACCTACGGGCTCGAGCGGCTGGCCATGTACGTGCTCGGCTACGACGACGGCAACCTGATGCCGTTCAACGACCCCGAGGCGCCCATCCCGCTCACCTACGGCGACGTCTTCCGCGCGGCGGAAGCGCAATACGCCCGCTGGAACTTCGACGTGGCCGACACCGACATGCTGCTGCGCCACTTCGAGGACGCCGAGGCCGAGTGCGCCCGCATCCTCGCCCAGCCGCCCACCGACCCCCGGACCGGGCGTCACATCGTCATGGTGCTGCCGGCCTACGACCAGTGCATCAAGGCCAGCCACATCTTCAACCTTCTCGACGCACGCGGGGTGATCTCGGTGACCGAGCGGCAGGCCTACATCGGTCGGGTGCGCACGCTGGCCAAGGCCTGCGCAGACGCCTGGGCCTGTCGACCGAGGCGGAGGCCGCCTGAGCCATGCCCGACCTCCTGCTCGAGCTCCTCTCCGAGGAAATCCCCGCCCGTATGCAACCCAAGGCGGCCGATGACCTGCGCCGCCTGATCACCGACGGCCTCGTCGAGCGCGGCCTCACTTACGCCCAGGCCACCGCCCACGCGACCCCGCGCCGCCTCGCACTGGCGGTGAGCGGCCTCGCCGACCACTCCCCCGCGCTGCGCGAGGAGCGCAAGGGCCCGCGCGTGGACGCCCCCGAGGCCGCCCTCGCCGGCTTCCTGCGCGCCACCGGCCTCACCCGCGACCAGCTGGAAACCCGCGAGGAGAAGAAGGCGCAGGTCTTCTACGCCGTCACCACCCGCCCCGGCCGCCCGGCCGCCGAGATCGTCGCCGAGACCGTCGAGGCGGTGGTGCGCGGCTTCCCCTGGCCCAAGTCGATGCGCTGGGGCGACGGCGCGCTGCGCTGGGTCCGCCCGCTGCACTCCATCCTCTGCCTGATCTCCACCGAGGCCGGCGCCGAGGTCGTGCCGCTGGAGATCGACGGCATCACAGCCTCCGACACCACGAGCGGCCATCCGTTCATGGCCCCCAGTCCAATCCGCGTGACCTCCTTTGAGGACTACCAGGCGAAGCTGGCGCAGGCCTTCGTCATCCTCGACCCCGCCGAACGCGCCGAGCGCATCCGCAACGCCGCCACCCAGCTCGCCTTCGCCCGCGGGCTGGAGCTGGTGGAGGACGCGGGCCTCGTCGCCGAGAACGCCGGCCTCACCGAATGGCCGGTGACACTCTCCGCCACCATAGCCCCGCGCTTCCTCGACCTGCCCCCTGAGGTGCTGCGCACCTCGATGAAGGCGCACCAGAAGTTCCTGTCGCTGCGCAACCCGGGCAGCGGCCGCATCACCGGCTACGTCGTCGTCGCCAACCGCGATACGGAGGACGATGGCGCCACCATTCTCGCCGGCAACGCCCGCGTGCTGATGGCGCGGCTCTCCGACGCCGAGTTCTTCTGGCAGAACGACCTGCAGCACGCCGCTGGAGACCATGGCGGCCAAGCTCGCCAGCGTGACCTTCCACAACAAGCTCGGCACCCAGGCCGAGCGCATCGCCCGCATCGCCGCGCTGGCCCGCGAGATCGCCCCCGCGGTCGGCGCCGACCCCGACCTCGCCGAGCGCGCGGCGCGCCTCGCCAAGGCCGACCTCGCCAGCCAGATGGTCTACGAGTTCCCCGAGCTGCAGGGCCTCATGGGCCGCTACTACGCCGAGCGCGCCGGCGAGGACCCGGCCGTCGCCGCCGCCGCCCCCGAGCACTACGCCCCCCTCGGCCCCTCCGACGCCGTGCCCACCGCGCCCGGTGTCCGTCGCCGTGGCGCTGGCCGACAAGCTCGACGTGCTCACCGGCTTCTGGGCCATCGACGAGAAGCCCACCGGCTCCAGGGATCCTTTCGCCCTGCGCCGGGCGGCGCTCGGCGTGATCCGTATCCTGCTGGAAGGCGGCAGGCGCGTTTCCCTGCTCGACGCCATGCTCGCCCCCGTGCGCCGGAACCGCGGCGCGATGGTCGCCGCCGGGGCCTTCGCGCAACCCGAGATCCCCGACCTCTCGAACGACAGGGTCGAGCGCGAATGCGCCCTCGTCCTCGCGGGCGACCTGCTCGCCTTCCTCCACGACCGCCTCAAGGTCTACCTCCGCGACCAGGGCATCCGCCACGACGTGATCGACGCCTGCATCGCCATGCCCGGCAACGACGACCTGGTGCTGCTGGTGGCACGGGTCCGTGCCCTGCAGGCCTTCCTCGCCACCGACGACGGGGCGAACCTGCTCTCCGGCTACAAGCGGGCGGCGAACATCCTGCGAGGCCGAGGAGAAGAAGGACGGCGTCGAATACTCGCTCGACCCCAACCCGCGCCTCGCCGAGACCGATGCCGAACGCGCACTCTTCGCCGCCCTCGACGCCGCCGAGGTGGCGCTGCGCCCGGCGCTGGAGGCCGAGGACTTCGCGAGTGCGATGACCGTGCTGGCGGGCCTGCGCGTCCCCATCGACGCCTTCTTCGAGACCACCGTGGTCAATGCCGACAGCCCGGTGGTCCGCCGCAACCGCCTCTGCCTGCTCAACCGCATCCGCGCCGTGATGAACCGCGTCGCCGTCTTCGGCGAGATCGAGGGCGCCTGACGGCCGCCACGCCCCGCCGTTAACACTTCAATCCTGAGTGTTTTGGTATGCATATGGATTTCATATGCGTTTCATACGCGTTTCACATCCCCCGTTTCGCCGTTAACGATTGGAATCCCCCGCACTTTCGCTCCCTGCATTGCGCCGCTGACGATTTAAATTGAACCCCGCCCGAATCGGGTCTATTGTGCGCTGCAATGAAACGTCAGGAGATCGTTCGCGACCCGCGTGAGGCCGCCGCCAGCCTCGACGGCGGCGATGCCGTGCGCGCCGAGGTCTTCGGCCAGCGGGCGAGCAGGCTGGCCCGCCTCCGCGCCCTCGGCCTGCCGGTGCCGCCCGGCACGGCGCTCTCCTTCCACAGTGTCCGCGCCCTTGCCGCCGACGGCGCCATGCCCGCCCTGCCCGGCCTCGACACCCCGGGCCGCCTCTTCGCCCTGCGCGCGAGCCCCGGTGAGCGCGCCTGGGGCGGCCCCCCCGCGCTCCTCGGCATCGGCGCCAGCCCCCGCAGCCTTCCCGCCCTCGCCGCCCGCCTCGGCGAAGCCGCCGCCCTCGACCTCTGCCTGCGCTTCATTTCCGACTTCGCCCGCGCCGTGCACGGGCTCGAACTCGACGATGAAGCCCCCGGCGAGGCCCAGCGCGACCGCATCGCCGCAGCGCTGTCGGCCTTCGAGGCCGGAACCGGCGCCGCCTTTCCCGACGACCCCCGCGACCAGTTCGAGGCGGCGGCCCGCGCCATGGCCCACCGCTGGCAATCCCCCTCCGCGCGCATCCTCCGCGACGCCAAGGGTGCGCCTGCGGAGGCCGGACTTGGATTGATTCTGCAGGATATTCAGGCGGGCGTCTCCGGCGCGGGCGCGGTTCAGATGGTCGACCCCCGTAGCGGCGCACCGGGCCTGAGCGGTGAATTTCACCCGGGCACGCTCGACAACCTGCCTTCCGCCGCGCGCGAGACCCTCGCGGAGGCAGCCGAGCGCGTGGCCCAGGGCACGGGCGACGCCTGCCGCCTCGACTTCGTTCTGGCCGGCGGCGAGGTGGCGATCCTCGACGCCGTGCCCGTCCGCCGCACCGCCCGCGCCGCCGTCCGCATCGCGGTCGATCTGGCCAACCGGGGCGCGATCACCCGCACCCAGGCGCTGCTGCGCATCGAGCCGCGCAGCCTGATCGAGCACCTCCACCCCCAGATCGACCCCGCCGCCCCCCGCGACGTCTTCGGCTCCGGCCTCGCCGCCAGCCCGGGGGCGGCCACCGGGCGCATCGTCTTCACCGCAGAGGCCGCCCAGGCGCTGGCCGCCCAGGGCGAGGCGGCGATCCTCGTGCGCACCGAGACCAGCCCGGAGGACATCCGCGGCATGCACTCCGCCCGCGGCGTGCTGACCATCCGCGGCGGCATGACCAGCCACGCCGCGGTGATCGCCCGCGGCCTCGGCCTTCCCTGCATCGTCGGCGCCGGCACCCTGCGCCTCGACTTCGCGGCCCGCACGCTGGCCAGCCCCGACGGCCGCGTCTTCCGCGAGGGCGCCCTCGTCACCCTCGACGGCACCCGCGGCGAGGTCATGGCCGGCGCCCCGGCAATGATCCCCCCGGAGCTCGGCGGCGCCCTCTCCGACCTTCTCGACTGGGCCGATGCCGCGCGCGACATCGGCGTGCGCGCCAACGCTGACACGCCGGCCGAAGTGCGCCTCGCCCGCGAGTTCCGGGTGGACGGGCTTGGCCTCTGCCGCACCGAGCACATGTTCTTCGAGGCGAGCCGCATCCCGGCGATGCGCGAGATGATCCTGGCCGACGGCGACGCCGCCCGGCAGGCCGCGCTGGACCGGCTGCTGCCCATGCAGCGCGCTGATTTCCTTGAGATCTTCGAGATCATGCGCGGCAAGCCGGTGACGATCCGCCTGCTCGATCCGCCGCTGCACGAGTTCCTGCCCAGCGATCCGGCGGAGCTGGCCGAGTTTGCCGAAGCCATGGGCCTGCCCCTCGCCGACGTCGCCGCCCGCGCGCAGGAACTGGCCGAGGTGAACCCGATGCTCGGCATGCGCGGGGTGCGGCTCGGGGTGGTGATGCCGGCGATCTACGACATGCAGGCCCGCGCCATCTTCGAGGCCGCCATTGCCGTCAACCGCGACGCCCGCGCGCCGGTGGTGCCTGAGGTGATGATCCCGCTGGTCTCGGCCAACCGCGAGGTCGAGCTGGTCAAGGCCCGCATCGATGCCATCGCCGCCGAGGTCCAGCGCGAGCAGGGGGCGGTGCTGACCTATCGCCTCGGCGTCATGGTCGAGACCCCGCGCGCTGCTCTGCGCGCCGGCGACATCGCGGCCTCGGCGGCGTTCCTGTCCTTCGGCACCAACGACCTCACCCAGATGACCTACGGCCTCAGCCGCGACGACGCCGGCCGCTTCATGCGCGACTACGTCAACCAGGGCGTCTTTCACGAGGATCCGTTCCACACGCTCGACCTCGAAGGGGTGGGCGAGCTGATGCTGATCGCCGCCGCCCGCGGCCGCGCCCGCAACCCCGGCCTGACCCTCGGCCTCTGCGGCGAGCACGGCGGCGACCCCGCGGCGGTGCGCTTCTGCAAGCTCGCGGGCTTCGACTACGTCTCCTGCTCGCCCTTCCGCGTGCCCATAGCACGGCTTGCCGCGGCACAGGCAACCCTGCTCGCCCGCGATCCCGCCGGGGAGGAAGCCGGCGAATGAGGCCGCTGCCCGCCGACCTCGCGGCGCTTGCCGCCGGCGGCAAGGGCGCGCTCGCCCACACCCTTTCGGCGCTGGAGACGTCGCCCGAGGATCCCAGCCTCGTTGCCCTGCTCGACGCCGCTCTGCAGACCCCCGGGGGCATCGTCCTCGGCCTGACGGGCCCTCCCGGTGTCGGCAAGTCGACCCTTGCCAATGCGCTTGTCGCCCGCCTGCGCGCTCAGGGTGCCACCGTGGCGGTGATCGCGGTCGATCCCTCGTCGCGGCACTCCGGCGGGGCGCTCCTCGGCGACCGCACCCGCATCGACAGCGACCCCGCCGACGCCGGCACCTTCGTGCGCTCCATGGCCGCCCGCCGGCGGCTGGGGGGCGTCGCTGACATGACCTGGCCTGCGGCGGTGCTGCTGCGCGCGCTCTTCGATCTGGTGATCATCGAGACGGTAGGCGTGGGCCAGTCCGAGAGCGAGATCGCCGAGTGCGCCGATCTCGTGGTCTTCTGCGCTCAGCCAGGCTCCGGCGACGCGCTGCAGTTCATGAAGGCCGGCATCACCGAAGTGCCCGATCTCGTGCTCGTCACCAAGGGCGATCTCGGCGCACCGGCCCGCCGCGCGGCGGCCGACCTGCGCGGTGCGCTGTCACTGACCGCCGGTGAGGGGCCGCCCGCCGATGTGGTGGTCATCTCGGCGCTCACCGGCGAAGGTCTGGATGCGGCGTTGGCGCAGATCGAGGCCCTTGCCGAGCGGTACCGGGCTTCCGGGGCCCTCGTCAGCCGGCGTGCGGGGCAGGCGCGGACCTGGGCCGAGTCGCAGATCACCGAATCGTTTGGCCGGGTCGGGCTGTCCCTGATCGGTTCGCGACTATCGGGTCCGGAGAGCATTTTTGCGGCCGTCGCGACCCTCCGGGAGCGCGCCCGCGCCGCGCTTCACGAAACGCTCAAAAACATCTGAATCTTCCTGACAATTGCAATTGTCGCCGTTTCACACGGCGACCGGCATGGGCGAGTTTCCGCTTATACCTTGGAAAGGCTGGACTTTATTCCGGGCGACCTGCCAGACGGGAGACTGAAGACAGCCTGATCGAGACCGCAACACGCAGCGTCGGCGACGATCAAACGACCGATGCAACAAGGGGACTACATGTCCATCCGGAACTTGGAATTATGCCGCCAGGCATTGCTGGCGGCTATCGTGGTGACGCTGGGCGCAAGCCTTCTGGTGTCGCAACCGGCGGCGGCGGGGTCCGAGGGACCGAGAGCCCGCGATGCCGCAGACCAGTTCATCCGGGCCATGAGCCGCGAGCGGGCCGTGCTCGCCATGAACGGCAACGCCCGCATCACCGAACTGGCCACGGGAACCAGGCCGATGGCCCGTGACGGTGCCGACGCCGATGACGCGGTGACCGTCGCCAGCCGCAACGTCTCGCCCGAGGCGGCCGCAGCCGCGGCGCCTGCCGGCAGGCTCGACGCCGCCGCGCTCGACGCGCTGCCGCGGGCAACCGGCGACGCGCAGTGGCAGTGCCTGGCGGCGGCGATCTATCACGAGTTGCGCGGCGAGCCGATCGCCGGCCAGATCGCGGTGGCCGAGGTGGTGCTCAACCGCGTGGACAGCCGCCAGTATCCCAACACCGTCTGCGGCGTCACCAACCAGGGTTGCCAGTTCTCCTACACCTGCGACGGCCGGTCCGACGCGATGTCCTCGGCCGGACCGCGCCAGCGCGCGGAGAAGCTCGCCCGGCTGCTGCTCGATGGCCGCCCGCGCACCGTGACCGACGGCGCCACGCATTTCCACGCGACCTACGTCTCTCCGAGTTGGTCCCGCACGTTTACGCGCACCGCGTCAATCGGCAATCACCGCTTCTATCGCCAGGGAACCCGCGTCGCTCAGCGCTGACGCTCGCTTCTTCAAGCACACGCCGCGCGCAATGGGCGCGCGGCTTTTGCTTGTGCTCAGTCCGCGAAGTTCTGCACCAGGTAGAGATCACCGCAGGCCGGCCCGGACGGATCGACACCCACGCCGGCGCCGAGCCGCTGGAAGCGGGCCGAGAGCAGCGATTCGCGGTGCTTCGGCGACGCCATCCAGCGCGACACCACTTGCTGGGCGATGCTGCCGTAGGTGTGGATCGGCACCTGCGCCTTGTTGTCGGCATAGGTGAAATTGCAGCCGCGCGAGCTCATCGAGATCGGCCGGCCGACAAGGCGGTAGACCTTGTCCATGGCGATGTTCTCGGCGGCGGTGCGGAAGCTGACGGACTGCCGCTGCATGCGCTGCCGCAGGTGCTGCTGTCCGCGGACCGGCAGCACATGCGCATGGGTGCGAAGCCGCGCCATGTTGCTCGCATGATCGCTCGCCGCCCGCACCAGTGCCGGGTCCGCCGCCAGGGGCGCCCGTCCATGCTGCCGGCGCGCCGCGTTGGAGAAGAACAGCACCGCCTCGTTGAACAGCTGCTGATCCAGTTGGTTCCCCCCGATCGGGCGGCCGAACTCGCGCGGCATCTGGGCGTCGGCAAGCGCCGATGTGCCGGTTATCGACAGTACCGCCAGAATCCGGGCGGCCCACAGAATTCCATGGCGCATGTTAGCCTCCTTCGTGCACCCCATGTGGCAAACCGGGAGGGAACGGTGCCACGCAGGCACATATTCACCGCCCCGTGCTTTCTGCCGGGTTAACCCGCGCCTGCGGGAGGGATGGAACCTTTGGCACTGGTTAACGGGTGCTGAGCCGGCACCTGCCGCCTTGCTGCTCGGCACAGGCGGCGCTATCACGGCGGCACACTAGGACACGGGGGGGCCGTGGACGAGACTGCAATTGCCTTCGATCTGCCGCATGCGCGGGCTTCCGCCACCCATGACGGACCACCCGTAGATCGCATCTCGGTGCGCGACTACGTGCGCGACATCGAGATCGGCGCCTTTCGCGCCGAGCGGGGGGTGACCCAGCGCATCCGCTTCAACGTGGTGCTCGAGGTGACCCACACCGCCGCGGCCGCCACCGACGACGTGGACCAGGTGGTCTCCTACGACATGATCACCGACGCGATCGAGGCGGCGCTGGCTGTTGACCGGCTGAACCTGCTGGAGACCCTCTCGGAGCGGGTCGCCGCAATCTGCCTTTCCGATCCGCGCTCGGTGCGCATCTTCGTGCGGGTCGAGAAGCTCGACCGCATTCCCGGCGCCCTCGGCGTCGAGATCGTCCGCCGCCGCCTGGGCGATGACGCGCCCCGGCTGCGCCCGGTCGCCGAGCCTGATGCAGCCGAGCGCCCCGCGCCGCCGCGTCCGCTGGTCGTCCACCTGCCGCATGCGGTGATGGCCGGCCCGCAGGGCGCGGCCTGGCGCGACGCCATCGTCGCGACCGGCCGCCCGGCGGTGCTCTGCCTCGAACCCGCCTTCCCCCGGCCCGCCGCCCTGACCGAGGCGCAGCGCCGCATCGGTCTCCTCGCCATCGAGCAGGAAGCCTGGGCGCTTGCCGATGCCGATCCGCGCTTCGGCGTCGTCGCTTCGCGCACCGAACTCGACCACGCGCTGCGCATCGGCGAGCTGACGGTCTGGGCGCCCTCGCACATGCTCGCCGCTGCCCGCGCCGACGCCCTTCCAGACGCCAGCGACCCGGCGGCACTGGCCGCCTGGCTCGCCCGCGATATCGGCGCCGACACGCTCGTCACCATCGGCAATGCGCCCGCAGCGCCTGCCCTCGCGGGCCTGCGGGTGCTGGCGCTGCCCGCCGACCACCCGGACGCAATCGCCACCCTCGACTGAGGAGCCCGTCATGGCAGTATCACCCCCGGTCTGCGACTTCGGCTGGAAGGCCGCCGATTTCCTTCTGCCCGACACCGCGGGCAACCCGTGGAGCCCCGGCACGTTGCGAGGCCCGAAGGGTCTCCTCCTCGTGTTCATCTGCAACCACTGCCCCTACGTGAAGGCCGTTACCGGCAAGCTGGTCGCCGAAGCCCGCGACCTCGCCGGCCTCGGCATCGGCATGGCCGCTATCTGCTCGAACGACGCCGAGAGCCATCCCGAGGACAGCTACGCCAACATGGCCGTCTTCGCCCGGGAGCGCGGCTTCCCCTTCCCCTACCTGCACGACGCCGACCAGCAGGTCGCGCGTGCCTACGGCGCCGCCTGCACGCCCGACTTCTTCGGCTTCAACGCCGATCTGGAGCTGCAGTATCGCGGGCGGCTGGACGACGCCGGCCGCTCCGAGGCCCCCGGCACCCGCCGCGAGCTTCACGAGGCGATGCGCCAGATCGCAGAGACGGGCGAGGGGCCTCGCGCGCAGGTCGCCTCGATGGGCTGCTCGATCAAGTGGAAAGCCGCATGACGTGACCCGATGGCGCGCCTGATCTTCGACCTCGACGGCACGCTCGTGCACTCGCTCCCCACCATCACGGCATCTGGCAACGCGGTGCTTGCGGAGACTCGGCCGGCCGGCGCTGCCCGAAGCGACCGTGGCCGGATTCGTCGGAAAAGGCATGCGCGTGCTGGTGGAGCGGCTTCTGCTGGCGACCGGCGGTGTGCCGGATAACGGGCTTGAGCCGCATCTCGCGCGCTATCAGGCGATCTACGCGGCCGATCCGGTCTCCGGGACGGCAACCTACGCCCACGTCGCCGAGGCGCTCGCCTTGCTTGCGGCCGAAGGGCACGGACTCGCCGTCTGCACCCAGAAAGCCCTCGAACCCTCCCGCCGCATCCTGGGGGCTCTCGGGCTCATGCCACCGGTGAGCGGGTTGACCGGCGGCGACAGCACGGACGTGCTCAAGCCCGATCCCCGGATGTTCCGCCACGCCGCCGACCAGCTCCCTCCGGGACCGGCACTGATGATCGGGGACAGCGAGACCGACGCCGCCACTGCCCGGGCCGCCGGTGTGCCCTTCCTGCTGCACGCTTCCGGCTACCGCCACTCCAGCGTGGAGGCGATGGCCCCCGATGCCGTCTTCGACGATTTCCGCGAGCTGCCCGTCCTCGTCGCCGGGCTGGCCAGAGCGGCATGACCCGGTCACGCGTCTGCCCGCTTCCCAGGACCGGCATACCCCGCCCCGCCGACGCCCTGCCCCTGGCCGGAGGCCCGCTCTGGTTCGCCGAGGCGGCTCTCCTCAGCCCAGATACCCCGCCCCGCCTCGTCCGAACCGGCGACATCCCACCCGATGTCCTCGCCCGGCTCACGCCGCCGCGGCCTCCCATGGCCGGCCTCACGCTCGACCGTGCGCGCATCATGGGCGTCGTCAACGCGACGCCCGACAGTTTTTCCGACGGAGGCCAGCACCTGCGCCTCCAGGACGCCGTGGCCGGCGCCGAGGCGATGCTGGCGGCGGGCGCCGACATTCTCGACATCGGCGGCGAATCCACCCGGCCCGGTGCCGACCCTGTGCCGGAAGCGGTCGAACTCGACCGTGTGCTGCCGGTGATCGCCGCCCTGCGCACCCGCGGCGTCACCGCCCCGATTTCGATCGACACCCGCAACGCCTCTGTAGCCCGCGCGGCCTTCGCAGCCGGCGCCGACCTCTTCAACGACGTCTCCGCACTCAGCCACGATCCCTTCAGCCTCGCCGCCGCGGCGGATGGCGGTTGGCCGGTCTGCCTGATGCACACGCAGGGCGACCCGCGCACCATGCAGGATGCGCCTGCCTACGGCGACGTCGTGCTGGAGGTCACCGACTACCTGGACGGGCGTATCGCCACCGCAGAGGCAGCCGGCATCCCCCGCGCGCGCATCCTGGTCGACCCGGGGATCGGCTTCGGCAAGACGGTCGCCCACAACCTCGCGCTGACCCGCAATCTCGCGGTGCTGCACGGGCTCGGCTGCGGCATCCTCTTCGGCGCCTCGCGCAAGCGCTTCATCGGCGCGATCGGCGGCGAGCAGGAACCCGCCCGCCGTTTACCAGGGTCGATCTCCGTGGCGTTGGAGGCTTTGCGGCAGGGGGCGCAAGTGATACGAGTGCACGACGTCGGCGAGACCCGACAGGCAGTGGCGCTCTGGCAGGCGATCAATTTCGGCGCAGACCGGGACTAGAGGCGAGCATGGCGAGAAAACTCTTCGGCACCGACGGCGTCCGCGGCCGCGCCAACGACCATCCGATGACCGCCGAGATCGCGCTGCGGCTCGGCCAGGCGGCGGGGCGGCATTTCACCAACGGCGGGCATGCGCATCGCGTGGTGATCGGCAAGGACACGCGGCGCTCGTGCTACATGCTGGAGAACGCGCTGACCGCGGGCTTCACCTCGGTCGGCATGGACGTCTTCCTTCTCGGCCCGGTGCCGACGCCGGCGGTGGGCCTGCTCGCCCGCTCGATGCGCGCCGATCTCGGTGTGATGATCTCCGCCTCGCACAATTCGTTCCAGGACAACGGCATCAAGCTCTTCGGGCCCGACGGCTTCAAGCTGTCCGACGCTGCCGAGGAGGCGATCGAGGCGCGGATCGAGGGCACCCCCGAGCTCGCCGAACCGGCGCATATCGGCCGGGCCACGCGCATCGACGACGGGCGCGGCCGCTACATGGAATTCGCCAAGACGACTTTCCCACGCGGCCTGCGTCTCGACGGGCTCAGGATCGTGGTGGACTGCGCTAATGGCGCGGCGTACCGCACCGCCCCCGACGTGCTCTGGGAGCTTGGCGCCGAGGTGGTGCCGGTGGCCGTGGCCCCCAACGGCTTCAACATCAACCGCGACTGCGGCTCGACCGCGCTCCGGAGGTCGCCGCCAAGGCCGTGCGCCAGCACCGCGCCGATCTCGGCATCAGCCTCGACGGCGACGCCGACCGGGTGATGATCATCGACGAGAACGGAACGGTGGCCGACGGCGACCAGATCATGGGGCTGATCGCCGGCCGCTGGGCGGCGGAGGACCGCCTCGCCCGCGGCACGCTGGTGGCGACGGTCATGTCCAACCTCGGGCCTGGAGCGGCACCTGAGAGGCCAAGGGGCTGACGCTCCTCCGCACGGCGGTGGGCGACCGATATGTGGTCGAGGCGATGCGCGAGGGCGGCTACAACCTCGGCGGCGAGCAATCCGGCCATATCGTGATGACCGACCATGTCACCACCGGCGACGGGCTCATCGCGGCGCTGCAGTTCCTCTCGGCCATGGCGGAGACCGGCAAGCGCGCCAGCGAGCTCGCCCAGGTGTTCGAGCCCTACCCACAGGTGCTGACCAACGTCCGCTTCCGCCGTGGCACCACTCACTCGACGAGGCATCGGTGCGCGACGCCATCACCAGCGGCGAAGCGCAGCTGAACGGCCGCGGGCGGCTGGTGATCCGCAAGTCCGGCACCGAGCCGGTGGTGCGCATCATGGGCGAATGCGACGATCCCGATCCTGCTGCGCAGCGTGGTGGGCAGCCGAGGCCGAGGTCGCACGTTTCGCCTGAACGGAAGTCCGTTCTGATTATTGTTTTAAATCAATATCTTAACTGCCGTCGCACTGTGCGACGGTCACGGCCGGGTCCGCCGCAGCCGCGTCTGGCTGACCGCGAGGCCAGCGAGGATCAGTGCCAGCGCCGCGATGAATTGCGGCGGCAGGTCCTCACCGAGCACGACCATGCCGATCAGCACCGCCCAGACCGGCACCTGGTAGTTCACGAGGCTCAGGAAGGACGGCCCGGCCGACTGGATGACGTAGACGAGCAGCACGGTTGCGAGCGCCGTCGGCAGCACCCCGAGATAGACCACCCCGCCAGCGCCGCGGGCGGTGGAAACGCGGGCACTCCCTCCACGATGAGGGCGACCGGCAGGATCAGCGCGGCTGCAATCAGCAGGCTCGCGGCCGCAAAGGCGAGATAGGGACCGGCCGGCGCGCGGCGCGTGATGATCGCGCCCACCGCATAACTGCACGACGCCGCCACGCAGGCGATCCGCGCAAGGCCGACCGCGCCCTCCGCGCCGGCACTGCCGCCACCGCCCCCGACCAGCAGCACCACGCCGACGAAGCCGATGACGAAGCCCGCCACCCGCCGCGGGGTCATGCGCTCGCCCGGAACGAAGACATGGGCAAGCGGCAGCACCAGCAGCGGCACCACGGCCATGCTTATTCCGGCAAAGCCGGAGGTCACGTGCAGCTGTCCCCAGCTCAGCAGCGTGAAGGGCAGGACGTTGGAGAAGACGGCCATGCCGAGGCAATGCAGCCAGATCCGCCGGCCCTGCGCGCTCGCCACCGGCGGAAGTCTGGGTCCGGTCGCGAACGCAATTCCGCCGAGGATGAGCGCCGCGATCACGATCCGCGCCGCCGCCACGCCAAGCGGCCCGAAACCGGTCAGCGCCAGTGCCACGCCAAGGAACGAGCCGCCCCAGATCAGCCCAAGCAGGACAAGGACGGCCCAGGCCGCAGCTGATGGCCGGGGCTGCTGCACGCTCACGCTTCTCCCCGCGACGACCACCTACGGCTCCGGGTCCCCGGGTGCGCCGTCCGGGTCCGGGCGGCCGACGCCGCGGAACAGGAAGCGCAGCGGCAGCGCCCAGAGGACGCCGAGGCCCACATAGATCGCCAGCTCGACCAGAATGCCGGGCCGGTCGAAGTAAGCGACGAGGCTGACCGCCAGCGCGATGTAGAGCGGAAGGCCCGCCAGCAACACGATAAGCGCCCAGCGCCGCCGCGCGCGCCAGGTCATCCTCAGGCCGAGAACGGATCGGTGACGAGGATGGTGTCCTCGCGTTCCGGGCTGGTGGAGAGCATGGCGACCGGGCAGCCGATCAGCTCCTCGATGCGGCGCACGTACTTGATCGCCTGCGCCGGCAGTTCCGCCCAGGAGCGCGCGCCGGCGGTGGTCTCCGGCCAGCCGGGCAGGGTCTCGTAGATCGGGCCGCAGCGCGCCTGCAGGGCTGCGGCGGTGGGCAGGTGGTCGATGCGGGTGCCGTCGAGGTCGTAGGCGACGCAGATCTTCAGCTCCTCGAACCCGTCGAGCACGTCGAGCTTGGTCAGCGCGATGCCGCGTCACGCCGTTGGTCGTGCAGGTCTGGCGCACCAGCACCGCGTCGAACCAGCCGCAGCGGCGCGGGCGGCCGGTGGTGGCGCCGAATTCGCGGCCGCGCTCGCCGAGGCGCTGGCCGACGCGCGTCGTCGAGCTCGGTCGGGAAGGGGCCGGAGCCGACGCGGGTGGTGTAGGCCTTGACGATGCCGAGCACGAGGTCGATCGCGCTCGGCGCCATGCCGGTGCCGGTGGCGGCCTGCCGGCCAGCGTGTTCGAGGAGGTGACGAAGGGATAGGTGCCGAAGTCGATGTCGAGCAGCGTGCCCTGGGCGCCCTCGAAGAGGATGCGCTTGCCGCCGCGGCGGCGCTCGTCGAGCACCCGCCAGACCGGGGCGGCGAAGGGCAGGATGCGCGGCGCGACCTCGAGCAGCCGCGCCTTCAGCTCGTCGCGGTCGATGGGCTCGGCGCCGAGGCCGCGGCGGAGCGCGTCGTGATGGGCGAGCGACCGCTCGATGCGGGTGTCCGAGCGTGGCCTCGTCGCCGAGGTCGGCCACGCGGATCGAGCGGCGGCCGACCTTGTCCTCGTAGGCCGGGCCGATGCCGCGCCCGGTGGTGCCGATCTTTGCCGCGCCGGCCGCCTCCTCGCGGTGCGGTCGAGGTCCTGGTGCAAGCGGCAGGATCAGTGGGCGTGTTCTCGGCGATCATCAGGTTGGTCGGGGTCGATGGCGACGCCCTGGCCTGTGAGCTTCCCGATCTCGGCCAGCAGCGCCCAGGGGTCGAGCACCACGCCGTTGCCGATCACCGACAGCTTGCCGTCCCGCACGATGCCCGAGGGCAGGAGCGAGAACTTGTAGACCTTGCCGTCGATGACCAGGGTGTGGCCGGCGTTGTGGCCGCCCTGGAAGCGGACGATCACGTCGGCGCGCTCGCTGAGCCAGTCGACGATCTTGCCCTTGCCCTCGTCGCCCCACTGGGCCCCGACGACGACGACGTTGCCCATGGTGCCGCTCCCTTACGGTTTCCGCCGAGCTATACCGTCGGCGCCGTGGCAGCGAAACCCCCCGTCGCCCGGCGGGTCCGCGGGCGGCAGGTGTGCGACGGGTGCGTTGCACGCGTGCAATTCTCGGTAGTGCCTTGGAATCGCTTAGATTAATCTTCAATAATTTCCGTTAACGGCGCCACCTGGCCGCTCGAGCGCGAGATAGACGCTGTCGCACCACTCGTCGCCGACCAGCACGTTTTTCTCGGCCCGCCCCGTCTCGCGGAAGCCGAACTTGCCCAGAAGGCGCAACGACGCGGCGTTGCGCGGATCGACGTCGGCCTCGAGCCGGTCCAGCGGCAGGCTGGCGAAGATGTGCGGGATGACCGCACCTAGCGCCTCGGTGGCGAGGCCCTGACCCCAGTGGTCAGGGTGCAGGATGAAGCCGATTTCGGGCATGCGCCAGCAGCCGGCCTTGCCGATGGCCCGGCCGGCGTGCTCGAGGATGAAATCGTCGGTCTCGGCCGGCGAGAAGGCCACCATGCGCTCCAGCCAGGCCCTGGTCTGCGCGAGGTCGGTGTGGGGCAGGCTGTCCCAGTAGCGCATGGCGCGGGGATCGGAGAACACCGCGAACATGTCTGCGGCGTCCTCGATGCGCGCACGACGGAGATGCAGGCGGGGCGTGTCGATCATCGCTTCACCCTTCGGGCCCGGGCTCGCCGGCGAAGGCCTCGAGCCGCGAGAAGAACGCCTCCCAGCCGGGCTCCTGCGGGACCAGCACATGGTTCGCGGTGTCCAGGGTCATCAGTTCGGCGCCGGGAATGCCCGCGGCCAGCCGGCGGCCCTGGTCGAGGGGATGCACCCCGTCCTCGCGGGCATGGACCACAAGCGTCGGGCAGGCGACCCCAACGAGGAGGTCCACGACGTCGAAGCGATCGACCGCCTCGCGCAGGCGCGCCGCATTCGCCGGCGATGTGGTGAGCCGTTGCAGCTCGGCGAGCGAGTCGATCTGCGCCTTGTCGCCCTCGGGCAGGAAACTGGCGGCGAAGCTCTTGAGGAACGCCGTGCCGGGCTTGCCCCAGTTGAGCCGGATCAGCGTCTGGACTGCCTCGCCGGTGGCGCGCTCCGCCGGCTCGCTGCGCATCAGCCGGCCCTGGGCGTAGCCTCCGTGCAGGATCAGCCGCGCGACCCGGTCCGGGTGGCGCGCGGCGTAGGCCACGCTGATGGGCGCGCCCTGCGAGGTGCCGTAGAGCACGAAGCGGTCGAGGCCCGCGGCATCGACCACCGCCTCCAGGTCCTCGACGAAACGGTCCAGCGAGAGGTCGCCCGCCTCCCAGTCGGAAAGGCCGTTGCCACGCTGGTCGTAGCGGGTTACCGCGAAGCCCTTTTGCAGCCGGGCGAGGAACGGCTGCCAGATCGGGCTCTGCCAGTCGTGCTCGAGATGGGTGAGCCAGGTCCCGGCCTTGACCAGTGCTTGCCCGTTCCCGGTCGTCGCCCACGCGATGCGGGTACCGTCGCGCGAGCGGCAGAAGTGGATGTGCTGCTCGGGAGGAGGGGCGGGGACCGGTTGCGGTTGTGAAGGAGGGATCGCTGCGATCTCGCCGACGAAGCGGAAGCCTCGGCGCGGCACGGTGCGGATCAGGCGTTGGCTGGTGCCATCGTCGCCGATGGCGGCGCGCGCGGCGCTGATCCGCGCGCTGATCGCCGCGTCCGAGACGATCCGACCGCCCCAGATTTCGGCGATCAGCTCGTCGTGCGACACTACCCGGCCACCCGCACGGACCAGGAGGCAGATCAGGTCGAAGACCTGCGGCTCGACCTGTTGGGGCGTCCCGTCGCGCAGAAGCTCGCGACGGTCGAGGACGATCTCGCAGCGATCGAAGACAAAGCGGTCGCGGGTCTCGTCGGTCATCGGGGCCCCAGGAGCAGCCGGCAGGGCAAAGAGTAACGAAAACACCAGAGGTCCGTAAGGTTTCCTTCAAGCGGCAGTGGCGCGGTTCCGCGACACTCGGGGAACAGCAGAGGATGCCGCCATGACCCATTCGTCCGAGCCAGAGATCATCCGCCGCGAGAATGGCTCGATCAGGATCGAGCACTACCTGGCACGCGCGCGACGGCAAAGGAGTGCCTGGTTCACCGCCAGCCTGCGTGCGCTGTGGCACCCCAGGCGGGCCGCAGGATCAGATACCCCCGGCGCCGCAGGGCCAAAACGGCAATTTCCCGGGGCGCCGGCTTGACAGGTGCCGGGCGCGGGCGCAGGGATCCGGGGGTGAGGCAGCGCGCGGATGCCGCTCTGGCAATCCGCATTCCGGCGCGCGCTCCGCCACCTCTGCCAGGCGGCGATGGTGGTCCAGCCGGGGAGGCGAAGACGATGGCCAAGGGCCAGATGCGCAGCAACAAGGAAGCCAAGAAGCCGAAGCAGGTCAAGGCAAAGCCCACGGCCGAGCCCTCGACCCTGACCGCCCGGGTGAACGCGGGTCCGGAAAAGGGCAAGAAGAAGTAGGCTCGACGGCTCGAGGGCCGAAGCGAAGCCGCGCGTCGGCCATCGGCGCGTGGCGGCGTTTGACTCCATAGTGATCTCGCGGTTCGCGCTCGGACGTCAGGCGATCAGAAGCTCAGCGCCTTGGCCTGACGGACCGGGGGTAGGGTGGCGATCTCGGCGAGCATGCCGGCGGACACCACCTCGTCGACGCCAAGGAGGGCGACGCCTCGCCGCTCTTGTCGCGGCGGCCGAGCGCGAAGGTCGCGATGTTTAGGCCGAGCGCAACGAGCTTGGTGACATCGACCACTATCTGGCCCACTCGCGCAGGCTGCGGAGCGCCAAATTCAAGGCGCACATGCGTGCGGCTTGGCAGCAGGGGCTCGGGTTGCGGGCCGGATCCACAACTTTGAGTAGATCGCGTGCAGATTCCGTGGTAAAATGAGAAATTATCTGCGGATCGAGGGGCGGCAGGTTTGCCGGATCGCAAAGAGCTCGAAGAACTTCTCGCGGATGCTCCGAAGTATACAACAACGGAGTACAGGAAATTTGTTCACGCGGAGGTTACGAGCAAGCTATTTGGACGGTTCCTGGCCATATTGGGTGGGATCAGCATATTTTCCCTGGCGACGCTCGGTTTCGGCATATGGAAAAGCTCGAACAGCCTGAGGCTCTATTTCGACGAGTCGGTTTCCAGCAACATCGCCAGAAACATCGACAGGGAGCTCGATGCCCGAATAGGTCCGGCCGTCGACGCGAGGTTCGAGGCCGAATTGCCTGCATTGGACATGCAGATCCGCGACGGCATCCGGGGCGCGCTCGTGGACGAGTCGGATCTCGTCAAGAGGTCGCTCGACAGAATAAATCACGAATTCCCAACATTATCGATGAGAACGAGGACAGCATTACCGAAGTTGTCCGAAATTTCCTGACCCAGAACAGCTCAATTATAGAGATAATCAGAGAAAACGCCGACGGCAAGGCCGCAAGCACGGTGGATTCTGAGGCTGGATTCGCGCTTCAGATGTACGTCCTTCTCTCCGACATGGAGAAGGAGGTCGATTCCGTCAGGAGGCAATTCCGGTGGACGGCGGTTGCCCACACCGACCGCGGCATGGGGCAGAGCGTCCTCGAGGCGATCACCGATCTCTATCCATTCGACTATGCAATTCAGGAAGGCGGAAACTGTCAGGGAAGAGCCGCTGCCTGCATCAATGCGAACGACAGGAACGTTCTGCGGTCGGTCCTGAGGACCTTGGGCAGCAATCCTGGTATCTGCGATGTGTCCAAGCTCGGGGAGAGCTGCGCGGGTTTCTTCTCGAGGGCGCCGGACCCGCTGTTCCCGGTGTTCGTGCAGGTCGCCCGCGAATTTCCCGAGGAGCCGGCGATCGCGGACCTCCTTGTCGAACGCGCGAAGGGCCTCGATCCGGAAGCTCTTCCCCGGGCGATCGAGGAAATGGCCGCCCTCGCGACCGCTCCCTCATCGGCCGCACTGCGGCAGACCGGCTTCCGGGCGATCGCCGCCGCCGATCCCTACGCGACCCCGCAGGCCGAGCAGTGGCACGAGATCCGCAGCCGGGCGGCGGGGCAGCTCCTCGCGCGTCCTGAGGTCCGGAACGCGATCGAGAGCAACCTGGCCAAGGCCGGCGGCGTCACGCAGGCCTATGATAGCCTTGCGCCGGCGACGCAGGCAGTGCTTGCGCTGCTTCGGACGCAGTACCGGGCGGAAAGCGACGACTGGACCGATGTGGTCGGGGCGCATATGGCGTCGAGCGGCGAGATCGACCGCCTGGGCCTGTTCCTGTGGATGAAGCGGGTCCATATGGATGCAGCAGGCACCGACAGCGATCCCTGGGGCGCGGACGTGGTTCTGGACGCGTTCAGGTCGCGGCAGGCTGCGCAGCCGGAGGACGCGGTCCTGGCGGAGGCCGTGGCGAGCGTGGTCCCGCTCGCGGGCGCGGGGCAGATCGCCGAGTATGCGGCGGCGCTCACCCAGGTGCTTGAGTCGAGCCCCGGCGACGGGCGGCACGAAGACATGCTTCAGGCCCTCATCGACCGCGAGAAGACCGGGCAGGAGGGATTCCCCTGGCTCACGACCGTGCTGGGAGACACCGGCAGGGCGAGCAAGACGTTGCGCGACATGGTCCTCGCGCGCATGGACGGGCCGGCCGGCGACGGGACGTTCAGTTTCGCGGTGCCGGCGCGCTATGCGCGCAAGGCCCTGCGCGGAGACGAGACCGGCCGCGAGGGCGCGGAGATCGTCATGCAGGAGCTGCTCCGCCGCCTGGATCAGGGCGGCAAATGCGCCGTGGCCGCCGCCGTGGAGGATTCCGGTCTGGCCGCCGCGCTTCTGGAGGCGCCGGGGGCAGGGATGCCCGCCGTGCAAGAGCTTCGACGGGCGCTTCCGTGGATTGGGGCGGAGATCACCGGCACGGACGCGATCCGGATCGTGGCGGGGCTGAACGAGACGCTGGACGTCCCGCCTGACATTGCGGAAGGGGACGGCGGCTTCTGGCGGCGGCTCGACGTGGATGAGCGGGCCCTCGTCAAGATGGCCGCGCCCGCCTTCACCGAGGTCGTGTTCATGGACGCGCGCCGGACCCACGCCCTCGTGCGCAATGGACCGGAAGGCGGCGAGAGCTTTCCCGTCGTGCTGGAGCCGGGAAGCTATGCCATGGGCCTGCGGCGCTGCGGTGCGACCGCGTCTCCGAAGGTGTCGGGCGGCGGGGAGGGCGAAGCACGGGCCGCGGAAGCGCCGAAACTGGCCCTGACGGTGGTGGAGCCGACGCCTGCGGGATCCATGCTTGAGGTGAAGCCCGTTTCGGTGAGCAGCAGGGAGGCGCCGCATGTCGTGCTCCGTTCTACGATCTACGAGTTCGACGCCGGTGATCAGACGGGCGAAATCTGGTTCCATCTGGACGTCGATCGCGGAGACGTCCTGATCGTCGAGACCCAGCCGATCGAGGGCGATCCCGAGCTCGATACCGCGATCGAGCTCTATGACGCCGCGGATACCTTGCTGGACGAAAACGACGACTTCGGCGACAGCCTCTTTTCGCGCATTCGCTACCAGGCGACAGGCGAAGGGCCGGTGATGCTGCGGATCAAGCAGTATGAGCCCGCAGAGTTCGATCAAGGCACCAGGCTTCGCATTGCGCTGCACGTCTTCAGGGCGCCAGGTACCGGGCAGCGGGAAAGCGCCGGCGAGGCGCAATCGCTCGGTCCGAGTTCATGCGGCGAGCCGGTCCGCGTCGACGGACCCGCAACCTACGAGTTCGCACCCGGCGGGCCCGGAGAGGAAGCGTGCCTGAAGATCGCTGTTGGCCCGGGAGATACTCTTGATGTGGAGACCCGTCCATTCGCGAACCTTGACAACAACTCCGTAGATACTTTCATTGAACACGTTGCCGCGGACACTACGGATAAGATCATTGACGAAGATGACGACAGCAACGGACTGTTCTCTCGGTATTACTATTCGCCCATGGAACGTGAAGAGGTTCTGATCCGGATCCGTGGTATCGATGATGAGCATTTCACCAGCGATACCCGGTTCTATATCGACGTGCGGCTGGTGACGCCGCAGGCATGGGTCGGCGAGCTGGTATCCTTGGCGGTCTCGGGGGACGGGGCAGTGCGGCTGCCGCTGCAATCCTCACGCGATGCGGTCGTCCAGCTTGTCGCGGCCGGCGGCGTCGTGGAGGAGGTGCGCAATGCCGACGGATCCGAAGCGCCGAGGTTCTGCGATCCGGCGGTTCCGGGGGGACACCTCTACGCTCTGCGCGCCTATGACCGCTACTCGGTCGACGTGAAGGCGGTCGCGGGCGCGGAACACATCGACTTCCTCGCGACGGAAATGCGCGTGGATGATCCCGGCGCCCGCGAGTTCGACTGGCTCGACCTGGCGAAGGCGCCGATCATCGCCGACTTCTCCGCGGGCGGCGATCCGCTCCGGCTGCGCGGTCGCGCCGACGAGACCGTCAACATCCTGTTCGACCTGAAGGACACCGACGCGGTTATCGCGCCGCCGACGGTGGAGCGGGAATTGCTTGGCGGCGTGTCGCCCGAAGTGCATCTCGTCCCGCAGGCCAACGGCCTGCTGATGGGAACGTTCACGCCGACCGACACCAGCTTCTACCGGGTCAGCATGCCTGAGGTCGAAGCTGGCGACAGGCTGACGGCGATCGTAGGGCTCGAACAGTGCCCCTGACCGGGAGCGGGGACGACGCCCCGCCCCCGGTCCTGTAACTCAGAAGCTCAGCGCCTTGGCCTGACGGACCTGGGGCAGGGTGGCGATGTCGGCGAGCATGCCGGCGGTCACCACCTCGTCCACGCCAAGGAGCGCGATCGCCTCACCGCTCTTGTCGCGGCGGCCCAGCGCGAACGTCGCGATGTTGATGCCGAGGTCGCCGAGCTTGGTGCCGAGCGCGCCGATATAGCCGGGCGTGTCAGTGTTGGTCGTGTAGAGCATGTGCCGCATCGGCTCGGCCTCGAGGTTGATGCCCTTGATCTGGACGAAGCGCGGGCGGCCGTCGGAGTAGATCGTGCCGGCGACCGAGCGGGTCTGCGCCTCGGTGGTCACGATCAGCCGCATGTAGGAGCCGAAGGCGCCCTGGGCGTCAACGCGCGCCTCGGTGATATGGACGCCGCGCTCACGGGCGACCACCGGGGCGGAGACCATGTTGACGCCGCCCTCGCCGACCAGCGGCTTGAGAAGGCCGGCGGTCAGGGCGGCGGTGAGCGGCTTGAGGTTGAGCTGGCCGACCTCACCCACGTATTCGATCTCGATGGCCGTGATCGCGTGCTCGGTCACCTGGCCGGCGAAGCTGCCGAGCATCTCGGAGAGCGTGATCCAGGGCTTCAGGATCGGCGCCTCCTCGGCAGTGACGGAGGGTGCGTTCAGCGCGTTGGAGATGGCGCCCTGCATCAGGTAGTCCGACATCTGCTCGGCGATCTGCAGCGCCACGTTCTCCTGTGCCTCGGAGGTGGCGGCGCCGAGGTGCGGGGTGCAGACGACGTTGGGGGCGGAGAAGAGCACGCTGTCCCTCGCGGGTTCGACCGCGAAGACGTCGAAGGCGGCCCCGGCGAGATGCCCGGACCTCAGCGCCGCCGCGACGGCGTCCTCGTCGACCAGCCCGCCGCGGGCGCAGTTGATGAGCCGCGCACCGGGCTTCATCTTCTGCACCCGCTCGGCCGAGATGATGTTGGCGGTCTTCTCGGTCTTCGGCACGTGCAGCGTCACGAAGTCGGCCCGCGCCAGCAGCTCGTCGACCTCCTCGATCCGCTCGACGCCGAGCTGCACCGCGCGCTCGGCCGACAGGAACGGATCGTAGGCGATGACCTTCATCTTCAGGCCGATGGCGCGCGCGGCGACCACCGAGCCGATGTTGCCACATCCGACGAGGCCGAGGGTCTTGCCGGTGATCTCGACGCCCATGAAGCGGGACTTCTCCCACTTGCCGGCGCGGGTCGAGGCGTCGGCCTCGGGGATCTGGCGGGCGCAGGCGAACATCATGGCGATGGCGTGCTCGGCGGTGGTGATCGAGTTGCCGAAGGGCGTGTTCATCACCACGATGCCGCGGGCCGAGGCGGCAGCGATGTCGACGTTGTCGACGCCGATGCCGGCGCGACCGATCACCTTGAGGCTGGTGGCCCTGGCCAGCAGCTCGGCGGTTGCCTTGGTGGCGGAGCGGATGGCGAGGCCGTCGTAGGTGCCGATGATCTCGGCGAGGCGGGCGGGATCCTTGCCGAGGTCGGGCTGGAAGTCCACCTCGACGCCGCGGTCGCGGAAGATCTGGACGGCGGCGTCGGAAAGCTCGTCGGAAATAAGTACCTTGGGCACGGGGATTTCTCCGGGCGTTCGCAGATTGTGCGGGATGTGGGGATCAGGCGGCGCGGGTGGCGGCGTAGGCCCAGTCGAGCCAGGGCGTCAGCGCAACGATGTCGGCGGTCTCGACCGTGGGGCCGCACCAGATGCGCAGGCCCGGCAGCGCGTCGCGGTGGCCGGCGATGTCGAAGGCGGCGCGTTCGGCCTCGAGCAGCTTCGTCATGCGCTTGACGAAGTCGCGCTGGCCGGCGTCGTCGAGTGCCGTGAACGCCGGGTCGATGATCTTCAGGCAGACGGAGGTGTTCGAGCGCGTCGGCCGGGTCGGCCGCGAGGTTCTCGATCCAGGGGGTGCGGTCCACCCAGGCCTGGAGCGCCGCGGCGCTGGCGTCGGCGCGGGCCAGGGTGGCCGTGGCCCCGCCGCTAGCCTCGACCCATTCGAGCGCGTCGAGGCAGTCGGCGACGCAGAGCATCGAGGGGGTGTTGATGGTCTCGCCCTTGAAGATGCCCTCGATCAGCTTGCCGCCCTTGGTCATGCGGAAGATCTTCGGCAGCGGGCGGGGGGGCGTGAAGGTCTCCAGCCGCTCGACCGCGCGGGGTGAGAGGATAAGGACGCCGTGGGCGCCTTCGCCGCCGAGCGCCTTCTGCCAGGAGAAGGTGACGACGTCGAGCCGCTCCCAGTCGAGGGCCTGCGCGAAGACGGCGGAGGTGGCGTCGCAGAAGGCGAGGCCCTCGCGGCCGGGGGCGAGCCAGTCGGCGCCGGGAACGCGCACGCCGGAGGTGGTGCCGTTCCAGGTGAAGCAGACGTCGGCCTCGGGGCGGATGGCGGTGAGGTCGGGCAGTTCGCCATAGGGCGCGGTGATGACACGGCAGTCGGCGAGCTTGAGCTGCTTGGTGGCGTCGCTGGCCCAGCCCTCGCCGAAGCTCTCCCAGGCGAGCATGTCGACGGGACGTGCGCCCAGCATCGACCACATGGCCATCTCGAAGGCGCCGGTGTCGGAGGCGGGCACGATGCCGAGGCGGTAGCCTTCGGGCAGGCCGAGCAGGCGCGCGGTGCGGTCGATCACGTCCTTGAGCTGCGCCTTGGGACCGCTGGCGCGGTGCGAGCGGCCGAGGAAGGCGCGGGAGACCACGGCCTCGGCACTCCAGCCCGGGCGCTTCGGGCAGGGTCCCGAGGAGAACTCCGGACGGTTCGGCAGGGTGGCAGGTTTCGGGGTTGATTGCGGTGCAAGGCCCGCCGCTGCGGCGGTTGCCTGGGGGTGGCTCATGGCCAGCTCCAACGTCAGGGCGAGATCGCTGAGCACGCCCCGCTCGCCCTTGTCCGGGGTGGCGCCCGCCGCCCGATTACGCGATCCCGGTTGCGCTGCCAAGGGGTGACGTGCGGCCGCATCAGGGTCGTGGCGATTGGCTTCGGCGCGTCACGCGCTAGACTTGGTACATCACGCAGGGATCGAGGTGCGACATGGGCAGGCTCAAGGGAATGGTGGCGGCGGCGCTGGGGGCCAGCGTACTGGCAGGTCCGGTTCCGGCAGAGGAGATCGGCGAGGTGACGACGGCGATCCGCATCCTGGGAGCGAACCACCGCATCGTCGTCGAGGCCTTCGACGATCCGATGGTCGAAGGAGTTGCCTGCTTCGTGAGCCGGGCGCGTACCGGCGGCATCTCGGGCTCGCTGGGGCTGGCCGAGGACACGTCGGACGCCTCGATCAACTGCCAGCAGACCGGGCCGGTGCGGTTTCGCGGCGAGATCACTGACGGCGAAGAGGTGTTCGCGCGCCGCGCAAGCATTCTCTTCAAGGAAATCCAGGTGGTGCGCTTCCACGACGAGACCCGCAACGCGCTGGTCTATCTGACCTATTCCGACAAGCTGATCGAGGGCTCGCCGAAGAACAGCGTCTCGGCGGTGGTGATCCGCGACTGGAATTGAGCACGGGCCTCTTCCGTTCGACGCAGCCGGTCACGCTGATCGGTGCGGGACCGGTGGGCGCCGAGGCGCTTGCCGCGGCCCTGACGATCGCGCCCGAGGTGGTGGCAGCGGACGGCGGGGCGGATGTGGCCCTGCCGCCGGGTCACGTGCTGCGCGCGGTCATTGGGGACATGGATTCGCTGCGCGATGCCGAGGGGCTCCGCGCGCGGGGCGTGGCGCTGCACCGGATCGCCGAACAGGACAGTACCGACCTGGAGAAATGCCTGCGTTCGGTGGACGCCCCGCTTCTGGTGGGCCTGGGCTTCCTCGGCGGCCGGCTCGATCACCAACTGGCGGCGGTGAACGCGGTGGTGCGCTATCCCGAGCCGCCGGTGATCCTGCTCGGGGCGGCGGACCTGTGCTTCCGCTGCCCCGAAGCGTTCGCGATCGACCTGCCGGCGGGGACGCGGCTGTCGCTCTTCCCGATGGCGCCGCTCATCGGCACCGTCTCTGAAGGGCTGCGCTGGAGCGTGGAGGGGCTGGAGATGGCGCCGGCGGCGCAGCTCGGCACCTCGAACGAGACCACGGGCGGGCGGGTCCGCCTCGGCTTCGATTCCGAGCGCATGCTGGTGATCCTGCCCGCGGAGCACCTGCCGCAGGTTGCGGCGGCGCTCCGCGGATCGGGGTTCGCGGACGGGTCCTAGGCCCCCGGCGTGCGCACGTTGATGGCGACCGCGTCGGTGAGGGTCACGGCCACCCGGTCGCCCGGCCGCCGCGATTCGGCGAAGCTGCGCAGTTCCGGCGGCACGGTGGTCCGGTGCGTCCGGCCGTCGGGGGTGATGAAGGTGGCGAGGCCCGAGGCGCGGTCGTAGCGCACGACGTCGACGACCATCGAGGTGCTGGTCACCGCGAGCCCGCCCGGCAGGGTGCCCGGGGGCGCGGTGCCGACGGCGACGGTGGTCAGCGCCTCGCCGGTGTCGAGCGGATCGGCCATGGCCAGCGTCGTGGACTCGAAGAAATCGATCTCGACCAGATCGCCGGCGCTGAGCTGGGGCAGGTTCGCCACCTCCGGCCCGGCGACAACGCTGAAGACATCGCCGCTTGTCGTGTCGCGCAACTGCACCCGGCGCGTCGACTGATCGACCGATTCCACCACGGCACTGGCGGTCTGCAGCGTGGCGCTCGAGGCGGGCGGCTGCCCCAGGCCGCAGGCGCCGAGCGCCATGGCCGCGAGGATTGGCAGGACGTGTCGAAGCTTCATGGTGGACCCCCCGTTCTTTTGCACGGTTAGTTGAATGACGCGTATTCACGCTTACAGGCCACGGATGATGGCGTCGAGCCGTTCCTGCCCGGCCTGCAGCCGGTCAGCGCCATCCCGCCTCGCGGCCCGCCTGCAATGTCTCGCCGCTTCGCGCCGCGGCCATGGTCAATGGCGGACGAACGTTCTAGGTAGGGCTTGGCGATTGCGCCCCCCTACCCACGCGTGCTCCAGGTCCGACACCGATGCTGCCGTCCTTACCCCGGGCCGAGCCCGTATGGCTCGACCGCCGCACGCCACCGCATGTGATGACGCTGGTGGCGCTGACGGGCGTCTCGGCGCTCAACATGAACATGATCCTGCCTTCGCTGCCGAGCCTGGCCGCATACTTCGATGCGGACTATGCCGTGGTGGCGCTGGCGGTCTCGGCCTACCTCGGGCTGACCGCCGTGCTTCAGCTCATCATCGGTCCCCTGTCCGACCGCTACGGGCGGCGGCCGGTGCTGCTCTGCTGTTTCGGCATCTTCCTGGCCGCTACCCTTGGCTGCATGCTGGCGCCGAGCATCGAGGTCTTCCTCGCCTTCCGGATGATGCAGGCGACGGTGGCGTCGGCCTTCGTGCTGAGCCGGGCGATCGTGCGCGACATGGTCGAGCCCGACCAGGCGGCGAGCCTGATCGGCTACGTGACCATGGGCATGTCCCTGGCGCCGATGATCGGGCCGATGATCGGCGGCTTCATCGACGAGGCCTTCGGCTGGCGGGCGGTCATCGGCCTCACGCTGGCGCTCGCGGTGGCGGCGGCGGCGCTGATCTGGGCCGATCTCGGCGAGACCAACCGCACGCCCTCGGCGAGCTTCGGCGCGCAGGTCCGCGCTTATCCCGAGCTGATCCGCTCGCAGCGGTTCTGGGGCTATGCGCTGACCTCGGCGCTGGCCTCGGGGGCGTTCTTCGCCTTTCTCGGCGGCGGGCCCTGGGTGGCGACCCAGGTGCTCGGCATGAGCCCGTCGCAGCTCGGCTTCCACTTCGGCTTCATCGCGGTCGGGTACATGTTCGGCAACTTCATGTCCGGCCGCTATGCGTCGCGCGTCGGCATCAACCGAATGATGCTGCTGGGCGGCACCATCACCTCGCTGGGTCTGGCCACGACCCTCGGCCTGCTCGCCCTGGGCGACATCACGCCGCTCGGCTTTTTCGGCACGGTGATGTTCGTGGGGCTCGGCAATGGGCTCGTGCTGCCCAGCGCCAACGCCGGCATCGTCTCCGTGCGCCCGCATCTCGCCGGCAGCGCCTCGGGGCTGGGGGGCGCGCTGATGATCGGCGGCGGGGCAGCGCTCGCGGTGCTGGCGGGCGCGCTGCTCGGGCCAGAGACCGGGGCCTGGCCGCTGATCTGGCTGATGTTCGCCTGCTCGGTGCTGGGCTCCGTCTCGACCCTCTGGGTCATGCATGTCGCGCGGATGCGGGAACGCTGACCGCATGCCCGTTCAGGTCGGCTTCGCCGAGAACATGCGCGCGGCCGTCTTCATGATGATCTCGATGGCAGGGTTCACCTGCAACGACGCCTTCCTCAAGAGCCTCGCGGGCGAACTGCCGCTCTTCCAGGCGGTATGCCTGCGCGGGGCGATCGCGACCCTCCTGATCGCCTGCCTCGCCTGGCAGCAGGGCGCGCTGCGGTTCCGCGCCGGCCGTCGCGACCGCAAGCTGATCCTCCAGCGGACTGTCGGCGAGATCGGTGGAACGGCCTGCTTTCTGACCGCGCTCTTCAACATGCCGATCGCCAATGCCAGCGCCATCCTGCAGAGCGTTCCGCTGGCGGTGACGCTGGGGGCGGCGCTGTTCCTCGGCGAGCCGGTGGGCTGGCGGCGCTACCTCGCCATCGGGGTGGGATTTCTCGGCGTGCTCATCATCGTGCGCCCCGGCTCCGAGGGCTTCAACGCCTATTCGCTCTGGGCGGTGGCGGCGATCGGGTTCATCGTGCTGCGCGACCTCAGCACCCGGAGCCTGTCGCCGGACGTCCCGGGGGTCGGGGTGGTGCTGATCGCCAGCGCGGCCATGACCATCGCCGCCGGCATCGCCTCGACCCTCGACGGCTGGCGGCCGGTCGAGGCGAGCCATGCCCTGCGCCTGTGTGTCTCCGCGGTCTGCCTGATCGTCGGCTACCTCTTCGGCGTGATGACCATGCGGATCGGCGAGATCGGCTTCGTGGCGCCGTTCCGCTACACGCTGATCATCTGGGCGATCCTCTTCGGCATCCTGATGTTCGGCGAATGGCCCGACGCCTGGATGCTGGCGGGCAGCGCGGTCGTGGTGGCCTCGGGCCTCTACACCTTCCAGCGCGAGCGGGCCCTCGCCCGCCGCTGACGTCTTAGAATTCCAAACGGTCGAAGGCGGCGTCGATCGCGCGGCGCCGCTCCTGGCGGAACCATCCGCTTCGGTGGAACAGGGCGGCGACGTATTTGGCGCGGGTGTAATCCGGCCAGCGGCGCCGCACCTCGGCGATGCAGTCGCGCGCGGCGTCGCGATCTCCGCTCAACTCGTTGACCCAGGCCGCGAGCGCGACGCCGTAGGCGTGAACATTGGGATGCGCGGTGATCTGCCGCGCGTGATTCATGGCGCCCTTGAGATCGCCGTTGAAGCATAGGAGCTGCGCCTTCAGGCAATGGAAGGCGAAGGCCATCGGGTCGAGCGGGCTGAGCCGGATCGCCGCGTCGCAGGCGGCGATCGCCTCATGTTCGCGCTGCAGCATGTAGAGCGAGATGCCCAGCGAGTAGTGGCCGGCGGCGAAGCTAGGGTTGAGCGTAACCGCGCGGCCGAGATGGCCCGCCGCGGCCTCCATGTCGTCGGCCAGCCATTCCGTACGCCCGAGCGCCCAATGTCCGAGCGGGTCGCGTTCATCGAGCGCAATGCTTTCCTGAGCGAAATCCCGGGCACGGTCGAGCGTGGGCTTCCTCTCCCGGGAGATGCCGAAGAAGAGCTGCTGCCAGCACCGCCACGAGCGCGCCGCCGCGATCCGGGCGCAGGCGGGGTCGGAGCGCGCCGCCTCGTGCAGGACATGTCCGGCTTCCGGCAGCGACGCCGGTTTCTGGCGCGTCAGCAGGTTCATGCCGCGGTGGAAGCCGATCAGGCGTCGAGGCTGCGGACTGGCGATAAGAGGGCACGCTCCTGTTCGGCGGCTTCGATCTCAGTCTCGACCTCGGCGACGACGAACTCGCAGACTTCGCCCATCAAGGCGGCGATGTCGTGGCCCGTACCGGCGACCCGCTCCGCCCAGATCATCCGCTCCGAGCGGGCGTCCACCAGCGAGGCCTGCACAATGAACTCCCCGCCGGCGCGGCGTACGTCCCCGTCGACGATGTAGCTGACGCCGAGCGCGCGGGCAGCATCTCGGGGCCTCGAATTTTTGGGAAGGCACTCGACGCTGGCGCTCGCCACTACCCGGAGCCAGCGGGTGCGCGCCAGTCCGACGGCGATGTCGCGCGCCAGCGCCTGGGCTACCGTGTCCAGCCCGGGGGACAGGTACTTGAATCGCAGCACTGCGACCGACGCGGCATCGGTCCCGACGTCGAGCGCCGTGCCGGTGCTGTCGGGCTGAGGCGGGGGTGGAGCGGACACGCGGGCGTGGGCGGGTGTCGGGCGTCGGAGCAGGCGATAGCCGATTCCGGAGACCGTCTCGATCCACTCGAGGTGACCGCGAGGGCGGTCGTCGAGTGTGCGCCGGATCTCGCGGATGCAGCCGGTCAGCACGTCCCCGGAGACGGACCGTCCCATCCAGACCCGGTCGAGCAGAACCTCCTTGGGAAACAGGTGCGCAGGGCGGCTCGCCAAGAGCGCGAGGACGTCGAAGCTCTTGGCGCGCAGTTTGACGGGACGGCCGTCAACGAGCACCCGCCGTTCCGACATTTCTATCGTCAGCGACACTGCCACGCTTCGACTATGCCGCAGATTTCAGGAAAATTGCATCTCCTTGGGGGGCTCGACGGAGCGTATCCTTCGCTTCGCTGAAGGGGCTGCAATCGAAGGGAAACGCTTCTTCACGAAAGCAGGCCCCGTTCAAGCGTTAGAAGCCGATGCAAGATTTGGAGTTCATCATGAAAACCATGCTCATAGGCGCCGCCTTTGCGCTCGCTGCTGCCGTTTCCGCTGCGGCGCAGGATGGCCCGAGTTTCCTCACCGAGACCTACCCGCCGCACGCGCTTCCGGGTCTCCTCAGCATGTACGGGTCGATCAAGGGCGAGGAGAGTTCCCTCGACGCCAAGACCTTCGAGCTTATCGGGCTTGCGGTCGCCGCCCAGATTCCCTGCCGGTACTGCGTCTATGCCCACACCAAGCAGGCCAGGCTCGCCGGCGCGACCGACGAGGAGATACGGGAGGCCGTCGCAATGGCCGGAGCGACTCGGAACTTCGCCACGGTCTTCAATGGGATGGACTACGACTTCGCGGAATTCGTGCGCGAGCATGACGAGATGGTGCCCCCGCCGATGGACTAGTTCCCGCGGACGATCGGCGAGACCGGTTCTGAGACCTTGGGCGGGACCGCCCCGTCAGGTGCAGGCCCGGCCCTCCGCCCGCGGAGTAGGCGTCACCCGTCCGCGCGCCGGTCGCGGACGGACGGTGCTGCGGCGGACATGTCGGTCGCGCCGACGGTTGGTCGGGCGGCGTCAATTCGTTCGTACGCGTGGGCGCGACAGATGTCATGCGCCATTGCCCGAAATGGCTTCGCGCGCTCGCGGGGCCTTGGCCCCTGGGTCGTCTTCTCCTAAGACCGGACATGCGCGAAGGAGACGTCTGCGGATGATTCCGGCGAGCGAGCGATGCGAATCTGTGAAAGGCAAACATGCAATTGGTGTGAGTCCGCTGTGGGACGGTCCCTTGCGGCAAGCGCACCCATGGACGTGCACCTATGATAGCGGCGACCAGACGGAGAGACTTGATCAACTCGAGGGCTGATGACGCTTTTCCGTTTATGAATCAGTATGTTAGTTGTACTTGCAGCGTGCAACAGCGAGCTTGTGGGCGGGGCGCTCATCGCCTTGCGGGTATGAGACGGAAGTTGCCAGCGGAGTTCCGCCAATGACCCGCGTCGCCTGCGTCGGCGAGTGCATGATCGAGTTGAGCCTTCCCGAGGGCGCCGCACCCCGTGTCGGCTTCGCCGGCGACACGCTCAACACCGCCGTCTATCTCAAGCGCAGCGCGCCGGGGGTGGAGGTGGCCTATGTGACCGCACTGGGCACCGATCCCTTGTCGGAGCGGATGATCGCCTTCTTCGAGGGCGAGGGGCTGGCGACCGGGCTGATCGAGCGCCGCGCCCGACCGGGTGCCGGGCCTCTACGCTATCAGCACCGACGCGACCGGCGAGCGCAGCTTCACCTACTGGCGCGACCAGTCCGCCGCGCGGACGCTGTTCGCGCCGCCCGCCACCGTGGAGGCGGAGGCGCTGGCCGGGTTCGATCTGGTCTATCTCTCGGGCATCACGCTGGCCATCCTGCCGGACCCGGCGCGGGCGGCGCTGGCCGGGGCGCTGGCGGCCTGCCGCGCGCGGGGCGGGCTGGTGGCCTTCGACGGCAACTATCGCCCGCGGCTGTGGCCGGGGCATGCGGCGGCGCGCGAGGCCATGGCCGGGTTCTGGGCGCTGGCCGACATCGGCCTGCCTTCGGTGGATGACGAGGCGATGCTCTGGGGCGATGCCGATGCGGCGGCCGTGCGGGCGCGGCTGATGGCGGCGGGGGTACGGCGGGGGGCGGTGAAGCGCGGCGCCGAGGGGCCGCTGCCGATCGGCTGGGAAGGGCCGCTGCCCGAGTTCCCGCCGGCCGCGCGGGTGGTGGACACCACCGCTGCCGGGGACAGCTTCAACGGCGGGTATCTCGCGGCGCTGCTGGCCGGTGCCGAGCCGCCGGCCTGCCTGCGCGCCGGGCACGACCTCGCCGCGATGGTCATCGGATACCCCGGCGCGATCGTCCCGGCGGGGGTCCGTTAGAGAGATATCCAGTGCGGAGATTTTATATGTGTTTGCTTTTTAACGATATTCGTGGTTAATAGAGGTTAATCCACACTACACGACTCTGGGCTTTTTGAAGGCCGCGCAGAGGGTTTGCGGGGGATGGGCTTCGGTTCTGAAGACGTGTCGGAGCTGGTCGAGGCCGATGCGGAACCAGGACTTGGCCGGGTATCCGTGCGCCTTGCGGGCCGGGGCGCGGGAGCCGAAGAGCGCGGCGGCGGTGGCCGCCGCCCAGGCGAGCGCGAGGGCGACGATGGCCATGAGCAGGTGGAGCTTGCGCGGGTCGGTGAGGCGGGTGTCCTCCATGTTGAGGCCGCGGGTCTTGGCCTCGGCGAAGAGGCATTCGATCGCCCAGCGTTTGCGGTAGGCCTGGAGCGCGGCGCGGGCGGGGCGGTTGGAGCAGACGATCAGCCACTCGCGCTCGATGTACTTCGCGGCGAAGTGCAGGAGCGGCATGCCGGCGGCGTCCTCGCCGGCGCCGAGGCGGGCGTCGAAGAAGCGGCTGCGGCCGGCGCGATGCAGGCGGGCGCCGAGGGTCAGGTCATGCCCGGCCTCGTCGGTGACCCGCAAATCCTCGCGCAGGCGGATCACGAAGGGGATGTTGTTATCATTGAGGAACTTCAGCCACTCGGCCCCGATGAACTCGCGGTCGCCCAGGAGGAGGCGGATCGAGGCGACCGGGAAGTGTGCCAGATAGCGGCGCATCAGCGCGATGCGGTCGGCGCTCGCGCTGCCGCCGCCGTGGGGCAGCAGCGTCCAGATGAGCGGCACGCGCCTGCGGCGGGTGACCGCGGCGAGCACCAGGTAGTTCACCTCCGTCCGGCCGATCTTCCAGTTGGTGCGGTCGAGCACCAGGGTCCAGCGCTCGGTCCCGAGCGTGGCCGCCAGGATCGGTGCGGCCCAGTCCGGCGCGAGGGTGAAGAACTGGAAGAACCGCTGCAGCCGCCGGTAGGTCGAGGCGGGCTTCACCTGCCCGCCGCGCTCGGTGGCGACGTGCCCGAGGTTCACCGTGCGCGCGCCGATCGCGCCGATGATCAAGAGGCAGAGCGTCTCGAGCCGGCTCTTGCTCAGGGGGATGTGGGCCCGTAGCCTGGCGGCGAGGGCGGTGACGATACGGTTCTGCATGGGCCATTCCTTGGTCGGAGTCGCCCTGTAAAATCCATCCCGCCGCCCTCAGCCAGCCCTGTGTCGTGTAGTGTGGTTAATCGCATGTCGCGATCCCGGCCGCTCACGCCCCGGCGGCCTTCAGAACGGGATATCCTCGGCGGCGGCGACGAAGCGGGCGACGACCAGTGACTTTCCCGAGCAGTGTGTGCGTCGCCGTGTCCAGCCAACCCGGCGAGCGACTGAAATTCAGCGCTGATCATTCCTAGCGGGGCCTTTGACTAAGATCGCAATCTGTGATTGTTTCGAACTTGTGCGATTGATCGGTTTGAGGCGATGGCCGTTGGTTCTGGACCGCAAGACCCGTCGGCCGAGCCGAGAAGCAGATCTCCGGCGTGGCTGAATTCTACTGGCTCTGGGTTGGCTGCTGTCGGGGCATCGTCGCTTTCCTGGCTCCGCGCGTGGGTCCGGCCGCTTGCTTCCAGAACGGCGCTGTTCGTCGCCGTGGCACTCGCCCTTTATTTTCTGTTTATCAAGCCGCCCCCGTTCTGGCCTTTCCTCACAGCTGGCCACATTTACGTCGAGAGTCCGGGCGTCTACACGCGGGAACGGTTGGTCAACGACCGCTATAGCCAGGACTTCTGGCTCAGGACGCAGCTCGGGCGTCTTGACGATGACAATGACCTGATCCGGAAGTACGTGCAGTCGCAGGTTAACGCCGGAACGCCCGACAAGGGCGAGCCCGGGAACCCTGTCACCCTGTCGTTCCAGGACGAGTTCCTGCTGCGCGCCGCGATCCGCGACAAGCTGCGGCAGATGATCCTGGAGAACCTGCTCGACGACCGCCACGACCTGAGCGGCAATTCGATCTATGGGCTCAAGTTCAACACGGCGGTGGTGCCCGGAGACAACACCTACTACCGGCCCTATGTCGTGGTTCGCATCGACGCGAATACGCTGCCGGCGGGCAGGAAGCCGATCGACTTCCTGGCCGGCGAGGCAACCAACGAGTACGGCGCCGCGACTGGTGACTTTGGCGATACACACAGGCAATACGACCGTTGGCGAGGCAGTGTTCAGAGCCGCCTGAACAGTTTTGTCGAAGAGCGCGCATACATCCACTATTGCCCGAGCAATGAGGCCCCGGACCGGATGCCCGGCGCCACGACAGTTGCCGCAGAAGCGGTGCCTGACGACGACAAGGCAGACGTCTTCACCGCGGACCTGCCTCCCGCCGACACCACGGCCGAGGAGGTGAGTGCCCCGGGTCCGAGCCCCTGGGAGAGCGCTGACTGGGAACTGTACCAGAGGTGGACGGTAGAGGCCCTGCGCTACGTCCTCGGCATTGCGGCGCATGAGGTGCGGGTGGAGAATCCGTCTCCATTCCTCACCGGGGCTGTCAGCACCTTCACGGTTCCGACGCCCTGGAGACGGTTCTTCTCCATCCAGGTGCAACAGAACGATAACCGTGTCGGTGCGGCCTCACCGTGCGGACCGAAGTTCAACATTCAGCTCAGGCCGAGGTCCGTGGCCGTTCTGCTAATGAACAAGGACGACTGGCAGCTTGAGCAGGATCGGCGCGTGCGCGGCGAGCCGGGGATAGCCGGGATCGATGCCTATTCATTTGTCACCCTGCCAAGCGTCGCCGAGGAGGCCGGAGTGGGTGCCTGGTGGGCGACGCCGAACGACGGGGCGGAAGAGTTCGTCAGGAGCCTGAGCACGCCGGAACTGGAGATGCTGCTGCGAAGGCCGAGCGCTCCGGGGCCGGAGACATGCCTCGTCCAGGAACCCGACGCAACCGGAGAAGCCGGCGCTGAGACGTGCCGCCTGCGCGGACGGCGGTTCTTCGTCAATGCGTCGCACTATGACTTCCTGCGCGAGATCTCCCGGTCGATCCCCTATTCCTACGCCGTGTTTCCACGCGGCGACGTCGAGGGGGTGCTGAGCGATCGCTCCTTCGGCCTCGGCTTCGACGCCCCCGGCCTGATCGACGAGACGCTCAACCTTTCGGGGCTGTTCCGCAGCCGCGAGGTCGGGGCAGAACCCGTGGTCGTCAACTATGCGGGCGGCCAGTCGGAAAGTGCCGCGTCAGGAGCCTTCGATTTCGGCTGGGCGATCGTCCGGCCCGGGCTGCAGAAGCCGAGCCAGATGTCCCAGCTCGTTCTGGTCTCGGTTCCTGCCTATCTCGACAAGCTCGACCTCGTGGTGGAGACGGGATGGCTCGACCGCAAGTCGGACCCGATCGGACTGGAGCCAAAGTTGCCGGAAGCAGCTGACGAGTCCGCGGAGCGACGTCCTCTGCGGGCCGGCGAGCGACAGCTCATGCGCATGACCGTGGCACTGCCGCCCGACTACGAGGCGATCGACACGCTGCTGGCCGGCACGCGGCTCCAGGGCCCGGTGATCAACCAGACGCGGTTCGGCACGGAGTTCTCGAAGGTCCAGCCCTGCCAGGATGCCGACATCCTGATCCCCGGGGAGAGGCTTTGGCGCTCGACCTCGGTCACCCTCGGCGGGCAGCTTGCCGACCGCATCACGGTGACGCCTGACATGGGGGGCATCATCGCGAGTTTCGAGCCCGTCGACCCGCTTCCGGGCGGCGGCCCCAAGGCACGGCTCGCGGTCTGGACCAGCGAAGGCATGGACAACCTCGACCGCTACATCACCATCGACGGAGACTGCCCGAAGGCCGCCGCCGAAGGCGACTGATCAGGGTACGACACGCCCCTCGGTGGTGCTGTCCGCAGTGGTGCCGGCGCATTGGCACGGGCTGCCGACCGGCAGGGCGGTGGGAAGCTCACAGATCCCCAGCTGTGTCTGGCAATAGCGGCTCAGATAGGTCTGCTGTGCGACCGGGCCGATCTCGGCGGGAGCGACGCCCGGCGCCCGGGTATCGGCCGGGGAGAGTGGCAGGCTCCGCTCATCCTGCGCGGCATAGAACAGACCGGCAATCACGGCCATCGCCGTGGCGGCGCTCGCCCACCGCACGGTGGCACGTGGAATCCTGGTGGGGATCATCGTATCGCCCTGACGCCTGCCCGGTTTCTTTTCAGGTCACAATAGAGCACGCCGGCGCAGAGGTCCAGCACCGGGGCGGCACGCGCTCAGAACGGGATGTCCTCGGCGGCGGTGACGAAGCGGGCGACGACGTTCTTGGGGCCGGCCTTGTCGAAGTCGATGGCGAGCTTGTCGCCCTCCACCCCGGTCACGGTGCCGTAGCCGAACTTCTGGTGGAAGACCCGCGTGCCGAGGTCGAAGGCCGGCACGGCGCCGGCGTCGATCACCATGTTGCGGGCCTCCTGCGGCTGCGACACGGGGCGGGTCTGGGCGCGGGTCTGCATCCGCCGCCAGCCGGGGGAGTTGTAGACGTCGGCCTTGGCGGCGACATCCGCCAGGCTGGCAGCGGGCTGCGGCGCCGCGGCGCCGAAGCCGCCGCCGTAGAGGCCGGGCGGGGTCAGCACCTCGACATGCGCGGCGGGCAGTTCGTCGATGAACCGCGAGGGGATCTGCGACTGCCACTGGTTGTAGACGCGGCGGTTGGCGGCGAAGGAGACAGTGCAGAGGCGCTGGGCGCGGGTGATGCCGACATAGGCGAGGCGGCGTTCCTCCTCGAGGCCCTTCAGCCCGGTCTCGTCCATGGAGCGCTGCGAGGGGAAGAGGCCATCCTCCCAGCCGGGCAGGAAGACGGCCGGGAATTCGAGCCCCTTGGCGGCGTGCAGGGTCATGATCGAGACCTTGGGGGTGCCGTCGTCCTGTTCGTTGTCCATGACCAGCGCGACGTGTTCGAGGAAGCCCTGCAGGTTCTCGAACTCGCCGAGCGCGCGGACCAGCTCCTTGAGGTTCTCCAGCCGGCCGGCGGCGTCGGGGGACTTCTCGGCCTGCCACATGGCGGTGTAGCCGCTCTCGTCGAGGATGCGTTCGGCCAACACGATATGGTCGCGGGCGGTACGCACGACTTCGTGCCAGCGGTCGAAGTCGGCGGCCAGGGCGGCCAGCGCCGCGCGGGGCCGGGGCGGCAGGCCGCCGTCGCGGGCGATCAGCCGGGCGGCGTCGAGCAGGTTCACGCCGTGGGCGCGGGCGGTGCGGTTGATCTCCTGCAGCGCCTTGTCGCCGAGGCCGCGCTTCGGCGTATTGACGATGCGCTCGAAGGCGAGGTCGTCGTCGGGCGAAACGGCGACGCGGAAATAGGCCATCGCGTCGCGGATCTCCTGGCGCTCGTAGAAGCGCGGGCCGCCGATCACCCGGTAGGGCAGTCCGATGGTCAGGAACCGGTCCTCGAAGGCGCGCATCTGGAAGCGAGGCGCGCACCAGGATCGCCATGCCGTCGGGCGGCACCGGGGCGAGGCCGCGGGTGCCCTTTTCCAGCGCCTCGATCTCCTCGCCGATCCAGCGCGCCTCCTCCTCGCCGTCCCAGTGGCCGATCAGGCGCAGCTTCTCGCCCTGCGGCACCTCGGTCCACAGGGTCTTGCCAAGGCGGCTCTCGTTGGTGGCGATCACGCCCGAGGCGGCGGCGAGGATGTGCGGGGTGGAGCGGTAGTTCTGCTCCAGCCGGATCACCTTCGCGCCGGGGAAGTCCTTCTCGAAGCGCAGGATGTTGCCGACCTCCGCCCCGCGCCAGCCGTAGATCGACTGGTCGTCGTCGCCCACCACGCAGATGTTGTGGTGGCCCCCGGCGAGCAGCCGCAGCCAGAGGTACTGGGCGACGTTGGTGTCCTGGTACTCGTCGACGAGGATGTAGCGGAACCAGCTTCGGTACTTGTCGAGGATTTCCGGATTGGCCTGCAGGATGCCCACGACGTGAAGCAACAGGTCGCCGAAGTCGCAGGCGTTCAGCGTCGTCAGCCGGTCCTGATACTCGGCGTAGATCTCGGTGCCGCGGTGGTTGAAGGCGGAGGCTTCGGCGGTGGGGACGCGCGCCGGCGTCAGGGCGCGGTTCTTCCAGCCGTCGATGAGGCTCGCCAGCAGCCGCGGCGGCCAGCGCTTGTCGTCGATGTTGGCGGCCTGGATCAGCTGCTTGAGGAGCCGGAGCTGGTCGTCGGTGTCGAGGATGGTGAAGGTCGGCTTGAGGCCGACCAACTCGGCGTGCCGGCGCAGGAGGCGGGTGGAGAGCGAATGAAAGGTGCCGAGCCAGGGCATTCCCTCGACCACACTGCCGACCAGCCCTCCCACCCGGTGCTTCATCTCGCGGGCGGCCTTGTTGGTGAAGGTGACCGCGAGGATCTCGTTGGGCCGCGCCCGCCCGGTGTTCAGCAGATGCGCGATGCGCGTGGTCAGCGCCCGGGTCTTGCCGGTGCCAGCGCCGGCCAGCAGCAGGACCGGGCCGTCGAGCGCCTCGACCGCTTCGCGCTGGGCGGGGTTGAGCGCGTCGAGATAGGGCGCGGGCCGCGCACCCATGGCGCGCGCGGACAGCGGCAGTGCGGCCGCTTCGAAAGCATCGGCCTCGTCGGGGATGGTACTGCTCATGAAATCAAGGTTAATGCGGGAAGCGGCGAAAGGGAAGTATCGTTCACGTTGTGTTCGACACTTGCCAGCCGCCGGTGTGCAACGCGATTATGCTCGCCGGAGCCGCGTCTCAGGATGGCCGCAGCCGCGAATGAGGGCCTGCGTTGAACAATGTTCTGATCCAGGTGCTGATCTATATGGTGGCGGCGGTCGTGGCCGTGCCGCTGGCCCGCTGGAGCGGGCTCGGCTCCGTACTGGGCTACCTGATCGCCGGGCTGGTGATCGGGCCGGTGTTGCATCTTGCAGGCTCGGAGACCGAAGTGATCCAGCAGTTCGCCGAGTTCGGCGTGGTGCTGATGCTGTTCCTGATCGGGCTGGAGCTGCAACCCCGCGCGCTGTGGCAGATGCGCGGGCGGCTCTTGGGCCTTGGCGGGCTGCAGGTGGCGTCGACCGTGCTGGTGGTGGCGGCGGCGGCGATGGCGGTCGGGCTGGACTGGCACTTCGCGCTGATGGCGGGGATGATCCTCTGTCTCTCCTCGACCGCCATCGTCATGCAGACCCTGCAGGAAAAGAAGCTCACCGGCACCGAGGGCGGGCAGGCGAGCTTCGCGGTGCTCCTGTTCCAGGACCTCGCGGCGCTGCCGTTCCTGGCGCTCATCCCGCTGCTGGCGCTGGCGGGCTCCGCCCCCCCGCCCGTGGAGGTGGAGCCGATTCACCTCCTGCCCGCGTGGTTGCATCCCATCGTCATTGCCGGCGCCGTGGCGCTGGTCGTCCTCGCAGGGCGCTATCTGGTACGGCCGGCGTTTGCCTATTTCAGCCTGGCACGGATGCGCGAGGTGCAGGTGGCTGCCGCGCTGCTGATCGTCATCGCCGTCTCGGTGATGATGGACGCAATCGGGCTCTCGCCGGCGCTGGGGTCGTTCCTCGCCGGCGTGGTGCTCGCCGGCAGCGAGTACCGCCACGAGATCCAGAGCGACATCGCCCCGTTCAAGGGGCTGCTGCTGGGGCTGTTCTTCATCACGGTGGGGGCCAGCATGGACCTCGGCCTCCTGTTGGCGGAGCCGGGGCGCTTCCTCGGCTACGTGCTCTTGCTGATCGTGGTCAAGATGCTGGTGCTCTATCCGCTTGCCTGGATGTTCGGGTTGCGCGGGCGGGACCGGATGCTCTTTACCTTCGCGCTGGCGCAGGCGGGCGAGTTCGGGTTTTTCCTCGCGGCCTTCGCGGCGCAGTCGCAGGTGCTGGATGCCGAGCAGACGTCGCGGGTGCTGCTGGTCGTGTCGCTGTCGATGTTCCTGACCCCGGCGCTCTTCGTGATCCAGGACCGGCTGAGCCGGCGGGATGACCGGCGGAAGGTGCCCGACGAGCCGATCGATGCGCGCGGGCAGGTGATCATCGCGGGCTACGGCCGGTTCGGGCGCACGATCGGCCGGATGCTCCGGGTCGCTGGCCACGAGGCGGTGGTGATCGACGCCGAGCCGAAGGTGGTCGGGCAGATGCGCGCGCTGGGGGTTAAGGCCTATTTCGGCGAGGCCGACCGGCCCGAGTTACTCGAAGCTGCCGGGATCGCCGAGGCGCGGGCGCTGGTCATCGCCCTCGACGACCGCGAGCGGGCGGTGGACCTCGTGCGCTACGTCAGCCGCACCTGGCCGGGCGTGCAGATCGTCGCCCGCGCCCACGACATGCAGCACGTGCTGGAACTGCAGCACGCCGGCGCCGCCGATACCGTGCGCGAGGTCTTCGACAGCGCGGTGCGGGCGGGGCGGCATGCGCTGGCCGCCCTCGGCCACCACGAGAGCGAGATCGAGCTGGTCGCCCGCGCCTTCATTGTCCGCGACCACGACACGCGGGCGGAACTGGCCGGGCTGTGGGACCCTGACGTGCCGCTCGACCGCAACCCCGCCTATGCCGCGCGGATCCGCGAGGATGACGCGCGGATCGAGGCGCAACTTCGCGAGCGCGCCGCCGCGAGGGCTGCCGGTGAGACGCCGCCGCGACTCGGGTGATCGCGTCGCGTTAACAACCCCTGAAAAAGTGGCAAGCCGGATTCCAGCCGGATTCCAGCCGCTTTCCAGCCCTGAAATTTCGGCCTTTCCAGACCGGCATTTCGTCGTCTGAAATGCGCGAGCCGATCAACCGGAAATCGTATGAGACACCGCCGGCCGCGGTCCCGGGGCCACAATCCGCATGGCTGGCCCGGAGCGGAGTGTTGCATTGCAACATGGGCGGCCCTAACACTGGCATGTCGTGGCCCGCAGCCGGGGGATAGCCGCCACATGCCGACTTTCAAGAAGATCCTGATTGCCAACCGCGGTGAAATCGCCATTCGCGTCATGCGCGCCGCCAACGAGATGGGCAAGCGCACGGTCGCGGTCTTCGCCGACGAGGACAAGTTGTGCCTCCACCGCTTCAAGGCGGACGAGGCCTACCGCATCGGCGAAGGCCTGGGACCGGTGGCGGCCTATCTGTCGATCCCCGAGATCATCCGCGTGGCGAAGATGTCCGGGGCGGATGCGATCCATCCGGGGTACGGCCTGCTGTCAGAGAATCCCGAGCTGGTGGACGCCTGCACCGCGGCCGGCATCACCTTCATCGGCCCGCGCGCCGAGACCATGCGGATGCTCGGCGACAAGGCCAGCGCGCGGCGCGTGGCCATTGCCGCCGGCGTGCCGGTGATACCGGCGACCGAGGTGCTGCCCGACGACATGGCCGAGGTGCGCCGCATGGCCGACGCCGTCGGATATCCCTTCATGCTCAAGGCCTCCTGGGGCGGCGGCGGTCGCGGCATGCGCCCGATCGTGGGCCCCGACGAGCTTGAGGACAAGGTGCTGGAGGGCCGCCGCGAGGCGATCAACGCCTTCGGCAACGGCGAGGGCTATCTGGAGAAGATGATTCTCAACGCCCGCCACGTCGAGGTGCAGATCCTCGGCGACAAGTACGGCGGGCTCTATCACCTCTGGGAGCGCGACTGCTCGGTGCAGCGCCGCAACCAGAAGGTCGTCGAGCGTGCGCCCGCGCCCTACCTGAGCCAGGAGCAGCGCGAGCGGCTCTGCGAGATGGGCCTGCGCATCTGCAGAGTACGCCAACTACGAGTGCGCCGGCACCGTCGAGTTCCTGATGGACCGCGACTCGGGCGAGTTCTACTTCATCGAGGTGAACCCGCGCGTGCAGGTCGAGCACACGGTGACCGAGGAGGTCACGGGTATCGACATCGTGCGCGCACAGATCCTGATCGCCGAGGGCGCGACCATCGCCGAGGCCACCGGCAAGCCGAGCCAGGCGGACGTGGTGCTGAACGGCCACGCCATCCAGTGCCGGATCACCACCGAGGATCCGCAGAACAACTTCATCCCCGACTACGGCCGCATCACCGCCTATCGCGGCGCCACCGGCCACGGCATCCGGCTGGACGGGGGCACCGCCTATTCGGGCGCGGTCATCACCCGCTACTACGATTCACTGCTGGAGAAGGTCACTGCCTGGGCACCAACGCCCGAGATGGCGGTGGCGCGCCTCGACCGCGCCCTGCGCGAGTTCCGCATACGCGGCGTCTCGACCAACATCGCCTTCGTCGAGAACCTGCTCAAGCACCCGACCTTCCTCGACTACAGCTATACTACCAAGTTCATCGACACCACGCCCGAGCTGTTCCAGTTCTCGAAGCGCCGCGACCGCGCCACCAAGATCCTCACCTACATCGCTGACATCACAGTGAACGGCCATCCCGAGACCGCCGGCCGGCCCAAGCCCCACGCCGAGGCGCGGGTGCCGCGCCCGCCGCGTGTCGCGCCCGACGCGCCGCCGCCGGGGGCGCGGCAACTGCTGGAGGCGAACGGGCCGAAGGCGGTGGCGGACTGGATGCTGCGCGAGAAACGCCTGCTGGTCACCGACACGACGATGCGCGACGGCCACCAGAGCCTGCTCGCCACGCGCATGCGCTCCTACGACATGATCCGGGTGGCACCGGCCTATGCGGCGATGCTGCCGGGCCTCTTCTCGGTGGAGTGCTGGGGGGGTGCCACCTTCGACGTGGCGTACCGCTTCCTGCAGGAATGCCCCTGGCAGCGGCTGCGCGACCTGCGCGCGGCCATGCCCGAACCTGATGACGCAGATGCTGCTGCGCGCCTCCAACGGGGTCGGCTACACCAACTATCCCGACAACGTGGTGCGAGGCCTTCGTCGCGCAGGCGGCCTCGTCCGGCGTGGACGTCTTCCGCGTGTTCGACAGCCTCAACTGGGTGGAGAACATGCGCGTCGCCATGGACGCGGTGATCGCTCAGGGCAAGGTCTGCGAGGCGGCGATCTGCTACACCGGCGATCTCTTCGACCCGGACCGGGCGAAGTACGACCTGCAGTACTACATCGGGCTCGGCAAGGCACTTCGCGGCGCGGGCGCGCATGTGCTGGGGCTGAAGGACATGGCGGGCCTCTTGAAGCCCGCCGCGGCGCGGGTGCTGATCCGCACGCTGAAGGAGGAGGTCGGCCTGCCGATCCACTTCCACACCCACGACACCAGCGGCATCGCGGCGGCGAGCGTGCTGGCGGCGGCCGAGGCGGGGGTAGATGCGGTGGACGCGGCGATGGACGCCTTCTCGGGCGGCACCTCGCAGCCCTGCCTCGGTTCGATCGTCGAGGCCCTGCGCCACACCGAACGCGACACCGGGCTCGACATCGCCGCCATCCGGGCGATCTCGGTCTACTGGGAGGAGGTGCGCGGCCAGTACGCGGCCTTCGAGGCGGGGCTGCAGGCGCCGGCCTCGGAGGTCTACCTGCACGAGATGCCCGGCGGGCAGTTCACCAACCTCAAGGCGCAGGCCCGCTCAATGGGGCTGGAGGAGCGCTGGCACGAGGTGGCGCAGACCTATGCCGAGGTGAACCGAATGTTCGGCGACATCGTGAAGGTGACGCCCTCGTCCAAGGTCGTCGGCGACATGGCGCTGATGATGGTGGTCCAGGGCCTCAGCCGCGCCGCAGGTCGAGGACCCGGCCGTCGAGGTGGCCTTCCCCGAGAGCGTGGTCGACATGCTGCGCGGCAACCTCGGCCAGCCCCCGGGGGGATGGCCCGAAGCGCTGGTGCGCAAGGTGCTGAAGGGAGAGACGCCCTCGACGGTGCGGCCCGGTGCGGTGATGCCGCCGGCCGATCTCGACGCGCTGCGGGCCAGGCTGCAGGCCGAGGCGGGCGAGGCGGCGGTGGATGACGAGGATTTCAACGGGTACCTCATGTATCCCAAGGTCTTCACCGACTACCTCAGGCGCCACCAGGACTACGGGCCGGTGCGCACCATGCCGACCCCGGTCTTCTTCTACGGCATGGAGCCGGGCCAGGAGATCTCGGTGGAGATCGACCCCGGCAAGATCATCGAGATTCGCCTCCAGGCGGTCGGCGAGACCAACGCGGAAGGCGACGTGCGGGTGTTCTTCGAGCTGAACGGCCAGCCGCGCACGGTGCGGGTGCCCAACCGCATGGTCCGCGCGCTGAACCCGCAGCGCCCGAAGGCCGATGCCTCCAACGCCGGCCACGTCGCCGCCCCCATGCCCGGGGTGATCGCCAGCGTGGCGGTGGCCGCGGGCCAGCCGGTGCATGCGGGCGACCTTTTGCTGACCATCGAGGCGATGAAGATGGAGACCGGCCTCTACGCCGACCGGCCGGGCACGGTCGCCGCGCTGCACGTCCAGCCGGGCGCGCAGGTGGATGCAAAGGACCTTCTGGTCGAGCTGGCGGAGGCGTGAGGCGCTGGGCGGTGACACAGTGTCACCATAGGTAACATATTGCATAGGAACTATTTTTAGAAAATGGCTCTGGGATGGAGCGGTCAGCGAGATCGAGGAAGGTCGACGACGTTGGTATCGACCCTGAGGACACCGGGGCTGTCTTCCTCAAGCGCCTTCCAGCGACGGTGTGCCGCAGGGTCGCTGATGCCACGATCCGGATTGTCCGCCCATAGACCGCGGCGATAGCGCCGGGCCTCCAGTTCGGCGGAATTGTAGTCGGAGTTCCATGTGCTGGTGGCGACGGCAAAGCCATCGCGGACGATCCGGTCGGACAGGTCGATCTCTTCCATCCAGACTTTGGCGACGATCCGGCCGTAGCAGTCGGTCACGACCGGCTCGACGCGCACCAACCTGCCGCCGGCCAGCCGTATCAGGTGGGATCGCGCCTTCTTGCCGCCGTACTGGGACAGTTCCGGGGCATCCATGCCGAACAGTCTGATGCGGGTACGCTTCACCTCGATCGTGTCACCGTCGATGACGTAAACTTTCCCGGAGAACGGCGTCAGGGTCTTCGGCGGTGTAGTCTTGAACTTGCGAATCGGCCCGCGCTTGCCGAGCCGGTGGATTGCGTCCGCCAGCTTTGCCAGAAGCCACACGGCTGCCAGCACCAGCGAGAACAGGCCCGCGAATACCACCAGCGCCGAGGCCACCATCTCACCACCCCCCAAGGTGACGACCGAAGGCCGGCATTCTCCGGCCGATGGGTTACCAACGGGTTTCCGCCTCACGGCGCGCCGAACGCGCCCGCGATCCGCGTTGAAACTGCGGCTCGAGTTGGACAATGTGATCCGACGGGATTGGGGGAGGGAGGGGTCGTGCGCTCAGGTCTTGCCGGTCGGAGGCTGGTTCCCTTCGCCGCTCTGGTTCTCGCGGCTTGCGTCGTGGAGCCGGTATCCTTCCCGATGTACTGGAAGGAGGGCGCGACGCCCGCCCGGCAGCTGCGCGACACCAACGAATGCGAGGTTCGCGCGCTCACGGAAGTCCCGCGCGCCCTCAGCACCTCGACGACGCCGGTCTACACCACCCCGACGACCACAGAATGCGAGACTTCCGGCGACAAGGTGACCTGCGTCGAGTACGGCGGCCAGACCTATGGGGGGGACGTGGTGACTACCGACCTCAACGAGGATTTGCGCGGACGCGTGTACGGGCAGTGCATGACGGACCGGCGCTACCGGTCCGTCGTGTTTCCGGCCTGCACGCCCGAGCAGTCCGCGGGCGGTGTCATCGCCCGGGGCACCCTGACGCTTCCCGCCTCCGATAGCATCCTGTGCATGACCGCCAGCGGCTACGTGCTGCGCTAGCGCCGCCGGCCCGGACGGTCAGCGGGGGGCGCCGAAGGAGGCGACGATCAGCGCCTGCACCGTCGCCTGGTCGATGAAGCCGGTGACCGGCAGGCCCTGGCGGGTCTGGAACTGGCGGATGGCGCGGCGGGCGTCGCGGTCGAACTCGCCGTCGGTCTCCCCCGCATCGAAGCCGACGGCGGTGAGCTGGCCCTCGATCAGCGCGCGGCTCGCCCGGTTGAGGCCGAGCTCGGCCTCGCGGGCCTCGGCCTCGGCCCGCAGGGCGGCCTCGCGGGGGGCGGCGTCCAGCTCCTCGATGCGCGCCCGGGCCTGATCGGCGAAGGTGCCTTCGGGGAAGCCTTCGAGATAGCGCGCATAAGCCGGTGCCAGGTCCTGGGCCTGGGCGTTCTCCCAGGCGGCGCGATCCTCGGCGGCGGCGGCTTCGCGCGACGCAGCCTGAAGCCGGTCGAGTGCCGCCCGTGCCTCGGCGGCATAGATCCCGTCGGGGTAGCGATCGAGGTAGGCGCGCAGATCCGAGGCGGCGCCATTCGCGCCGGTTGAGCGCCAGAGGGCCGCATCGGCGGCCTCCTCCTCGCGGCGGGCTAGTTCGGCGGCGGCGGCGAGCTCGGCGCCTCGAGCCTCGGCGGCGCTGCGAAGCCGCGCGATCTGGCGCGGGTCGAGGAAGCCGCTGGCGGTGACGCCTTCGTCCGCCTGCCACTCGGAGATGGCACCCCGGGTGCCGGGTCCGAAGATGCCGTCGATGCCGCGGGGGTTGAAGCCGAGGACGGTCAGGTCCTGCTGGATGCCGCGCCGGGCCGCCTGGTCGAGGTCGAGCGCGGCCTCGTTCTCCTCCGGGGTCGGGTCGGTCACGCGGGCGGCCGGCGCTGGCACGTCCGGGGGCGTGGTCGCGAACCCCATGTCGGGGGACCGGAAGCCCGCCACGGACACGCCGCTAGTGCCGGTCAGCGCATCGGCCACGGTCAGGTCGGCCGCGAGCAGCCGCTCGGTCAGTACCGTCAGCGCCGCCTGCGCCTCGCCGCTCACCAGGAGCACGCCCTGCGGCACCACGGACGCGGCGCCCGCCGTGGCGGCGTCCTCCGCCGTGCTTGCGACCACGACGGCCGAGCGGCCGGGCAGCTCGGCGGCGAGGCCGAGCAGGACATCGAGCGCGACGCCATCGAGGGCGGTCGCGATGCGGCCCTCGCCGGCAAAATCGGCAGGTAGCAGCCAGTTGCGGTCCCATGCCTCGGCGGTGCGGCCGGCGAAGACCAGCAAGAGGCGGTCAGCCTCGTCGAGCCGGGCCTCCAGCTCGCCCATCGCTTCGGCGATCGCGGCGCGGTCGGCGCCGGCGCGTTCGTGCACTTCGTAGCCCTGGGCGGCCAGCAGTTCGCCGGCGAAGGCGATCTCGGCTTCGAGCACGGCCTCGGGGTCGGCGTCGATGAGCAGGGCGAGATCGGCGGCGGCCGCAGAAGCGGCAGCGAGGCCGGTGCCGAGAGCCAGGGCGAGGATGTGCGCGCGCATGAAAAGCCTCCGGTGACGTGCCGCAGGGAACGCGGCTTGACCACCTCAACGCGCGAGCGGGGCAGGCGTTGCAACCGGATGTGCTCAGCGGGGCCTTGAAAGCGGGACGACGTTCGTGGCGGCGCGGGGTTCACCGGCGGTGTCGCCGTCGGGGGCCGTCTCGGGGAGCCGCGTCGGCGCCCTCACGACGGCGGCCTTGGCGATGCGGTCGGACCTGAGCGCTGCACGCTGGCGGGTCACGCGCCGCAGCTTCGCCACGCGCCAGAGGGCGAGCAGGGTCAGCGGAACCAGGACCGCACAGACCGCCAGCGCCGAAGTCACCATCCCACCACCCCCAATGGTGACGACCAAGGGCGGCCATTCTTCGGCGTTCAGATTACCATCGGGTTACCGCCGCACCGCAAGGCTCAACGCGGCATCGCTGATTCCCGCTGCGGGACACGCAATTGCTCAGCCCTTCCGGCCCGCGCCCTTCTTTTCGCGCATACGCGGCCCGCCGGCGGCCTTGCGGTCCACCTCGAACCTGCCCGTTGCCTCTATCAGGTCGCTCAGCCGGGCATGGCCATAGGTGCGCGCGTCGAATTCGGGCGAGAGGTTGGTGAGCGTGCTGCCGACGCCTCCGAGCGGAATCCAGCCCTCGGCATCGCCCTCAAGCTGGGCAATTGCCCTGCGCAGGAGCGGCACCGCTTCCGACACCGGATGAAGCGCCGCTTCCGCGGCCTTGCCGGGCGCCGCGGCGGCGACGAAGTTCTCGGTGAAGATGAAGCGGGAGCAGGCCTGCCGGAAGCTCTCCGGCGTCTTCGCCTGGCCGATCCCGTAGACTTCCAGCCCCTGCTCGCGGATTCGCGCTGCAAGCCGCGTGAAGTCGCTGTCCGATGAGACCAGCACGAAACCGTCGAACCGCCCCGAATGCAGCAGATCCATAGCATCGATGACCAAGGCTATGTCCGAAGAATTCTTGCCGGTCGTGTAGGCGAACTGCTGCTGCGGCAGGATGGCGTGGCGGGCGAGGATCTCCGCCCAGCCGGCGAGCTGGCCCTTCGAGAAGTCGCCGTAGATGCGGCGCAGGCTCGCCTCGCCGATCTTCGCCACTTCGTCGAAGAGCCCATCGGCGACCTTCGGCGAGGTATTGTCCGCGTCGATGAGCACGGCGAGCTTCGGCCCGCGCTCGGCCACCTCAGCGCATCCGGGCGAGTAGTGCCGCGGTGGCGAAGCCGTCCGGGGTCATGCCCTGCGAGGTCTGGAAGGCGCGGATCGCCCCGATGGTCTCGGGGCCGATCACCCCGTCGGTGGAGCCAGGGTTGAAGCCGCGGGCGATCAGGCGTTCCTGCATCTCGATCTTCTCGGTCCGCGACAGCTCGCGCTCGTTGCGCGGCCAGAGGCCACGATCGGCCCGCTGCCGCCGATCCGGTCGGCGAGATGGCCCACCCCCACCGCGTAGGAGGTGGCGTTGTTGTAGCGCTTGATAACGAAGAAATTCTCGTAGATCGCGAAGGCCGGCCCGCGCGCCCCGGCAGGTGCCAGGATCGCCGCCGTCCCGTGGTCGGGCAGCGCCGAGCCGTCGATGCGGGTCACGCCGCGGGCGCGCCAGTCGGAGACCGGCCGGCGGTTCGACTGGTCGGCCGAGCCGTAGTTGAAGCCCTCCGGCAGCCGCACCTCCACGCCCCAGGGCTGGCCGCGCTGCCAGCCCTTCCCGGCGAGGTAGTTCGCCGTCGAGGCCAGCGCGTCGGTCGGATCGCTGCCCCAGATGTTGCGTCGCCCGTCGCCGGTGAAATCGACCGCATACTCGAGGAAGCTCGTCGGCATGAACTGGGTGTGGCCCATCGCACCCGCCCAGGACCCGACCAGGTTCGGCGGCGTGGTGTCGCCGGCCTGCAGGATCATCAGCGCCGCGACCAGCTGTTCCTCGGCGAAGTCCCGCCGGCGGCCCTCGTAGGCCAGCGTGGCGAGGCTGCCGATCACCGGCATCGTGCCGCGGAAGGAGCCGTAGTTCGACTCCATCCCCCAGATCGCCACCACCACGTCGCTGTTCACGCCGTAGCGGCTCTCGATCGCCGCAAGCGTCGGCGCGAGGCTCGCGCTGCGGGCGCGGCCGGTGGAGACCCGGTCGGACGAGGCGGCGCCGTCGAGGTACTCCCAGATCGGCTTGGTGAACTCCGCCTGCCGCCCGTCGAGCCGCACCACCTCGGCGCTGACGCCCACGCCGGCGAAGGCCGCGTCGAAGACCTCCGGCCGGACGCCCCCCGCCAGCGCGCGGCGGCGGAAGTCGTCGCGCCAGTCGGCGAAGCTCGGGTAATGCGCGGCGGGGCTGGCGATGCTGCGGGCCACGGGCGGGTTGCTCGTCTCGATCGGTGAGTTCGCGCCTGCGCCACACCCGCCGGTTGCAAGGGCAAGGCAGAGCGCGCCAAGTGTCATGCGGTGCAAGGGGACGTCTCCTGCTCGATGGCGCTCCCGTATGGACGCCACTCTAGCGCGCGTTGACCACAAAATAAAGCGGTGAGCGCCCCGCCGCCGCTTATATCTCGTACCCAGTCATTCAGCCGAGCCGCGGGAACCCGCGGCCCGGAATCCCGGTTATTTCCGTCAGTCGGTGGCAAAGCAGTAGAAGAGCCCGTCGCCGCCGGTGCCCCGGAGCGCTTCGAGGCTGCAGCCGCGCGAGGGATGCGACGAGTTCCACGACTTCGCCGGCGGCGAGTCGTCGAGCCCCGCCCGGTCGTGATGGCCGACCATGCCCGAGACGCCCTCGGCAGCCGAGCTGGTCCAGTTCTCGCAGGTCTGCTCGGCGCGGGTGCCGTCGGGCATCGAGCCGGTCAGGATGTCGTGGCGGTTGGGCGTGTCGCCGCGCCCGCTGACCACCGCGCCGGTCTCGTCGAGGGCGGTCTGCTTGGTGAGGTTGTTGGCGTCGCTGTGGAGGTTCGCCACGTCGGTGGCGACCACGACGCCGGCGACATTGGCCCACGGTCCGCTGCCGATGCGGTCGCGGGCGTCGACGTCGCTGGTGGAGAGATAGGCCGCCCAGGTGCGGCCGGTGACGCCGGCGGCGATGGCCAGCGCGTCGCAATGGGCGTCGGCGCCCGCGACGCCGCCGAGATCGCCGCCGCTGCCGGGGTTCACGCTGGTGATGAAGAAACTCATCTCCTGCGCGCTCGCGGCGCCCGCCGACAGCGCTCCGAGTGCGGCGCAAAATGCAATGACTGATCGCATGGGTCGTCTCCTCAGCTGAATGGGTTCTGAAAGCTGCCCGGTCTTGCCTGCCGCGCGAGGCTACGGAACCCTGCCACGGGCCGCCATTCAAAACCCCGTGTCGGCGCCTTGACGCCGGCGTCAGCCGCGGCGGCCCTTCCCGTCGCGGGCGCGGCGGTTGCGCGACTGCGCGAGCTTGCGCCGCGGGGCCTCGCCGGGGGCGCGGCGCGGCGGGGTGGGCATCTTGCGGCCCTCGACCTCCAGGAGCTCGAACAGCAGCCCGCCGGTGATTGGAACCGCCTCGGCGAGGCGGACCAGCACCCGCTGGCCGAGCCCGAGGCTGCGCCCCGACCGCTCGCCGGTGAGGGTCTGGGCGTCGGGGTTGAAGTGGAAGTACTCGCGCCCGAGCGTCGAGATCGGGATCAGCCCGTCGGCGCCGCTCTCGTCGAGCTTCACGAAGAGGCCGAAGCGGGCGATGCCGGAGATGGCCCCCGCGAACTCGCTGCCCACACGGTCGGCCAGCCAGGCGGCGAGGTAGCGGTCGGTGGTGTCGCGCTCGGCCATCATCGAGCGGCGCTCGGTCATCGAGATGTGCTCGCCGGTCTCGTCGAGCGCCAGTTCCTCGTCGTGGGTCAGCCCGTCCGCCTTGTAATCGGGACCCCAGCGGTGCGCGCGGATCAGGGCGCGGTGCACGACGAGGTCGGCGTAGCGGCGGATCGGCGAGGTGAAGTGGCCGTAGCGCCGCAGGTTCAGCCCGAAGTGGCCGAAGTTCTCCGGCGCGTAGTAGGCCTGGGTCATCGAGCGCAGCACCGACATGTTGATCATCTCGGCATGCTCGGTGCCGGCCACGCCGTCGAGCAGGCGGTTGAGCTGCGACGGTCTTGAGCACCTGGCCCTTGGCCAGCGACATGCCGAGGCTCTCGACGGTCTCGCGCAGCGCCTCCAGCTTCTCGGGGCTGGGCTCCTCGTGGACGCGGTAGAGCAGGCGCACCTTCTTCGCCTCCAGCGTCTCGGCGGCGGCGACATTGGCGAGGATCATGAAGTCCTCGATCACCCGGTGCGCATCCAGCCGGTCGCGGAAGGCGACCGACAGCACCTTGCCCTCGTCCGACAGGATGATCCGCCGCTCGGGCAGGTCGAGGTTCAGCGGCTGGCGCTGGTCGCGGGCCAGCGCGGCCGCCCGCCATGCGGCCCAGAGCGGACGCAGGACCGGCTCGAGCAGGGGGCCGGCGGCCTCGTCGGGCTGGCCGTCGATGGCGGCCTGCACCTGGCCGTAGGTCAGCGAGCCGGCCGAGCGCATCAGGGCGCGGACGAAACGGTGGCTCCGCTTCGCACCATGGGCGTCGAGCACCATGCGCACGGCGATGCAGGGGCGTTCCAGCCCCTCGTGCAGCGAGCAGAGATCGCCCGACAGGCTCTCGGGCAGCATCGGCACCACCCGGTCGGGGAAGTAGGTGGAGTTGCCGCGCCGCCGCGCCTCGCGGTCGAGCGCCGAGCCGGGGGGCACGTAGTGGGCCACGTCGGCGATCGCCACCCAGACGATGTGGCCGCCGGGGTTGGCGGGGTCGTCGTCGGGTTCGGCGTAGACCGCGTCGTCGTGGTCGCGGGCGTCCGAGGGGTCGATGGTGATCAGCGGCAGGTCGCGCAGGTCCTCGCGCTTGCCGAGCGGCACGGGCTGTGCCTTCGCGGCCTCGGCGAGTGCTGCTTCGGGAAATTCGTCGGGGATCCCGTGCTCGTGGATGGCGATCAGCGAGATCGCGCGCGGCGCCCACGGGTCGCCGAGGCGCGCGACGATGCGCGCCCGCGGCAGGCCGTGGCCGCGGGGAGGGCCGAGCTGTTCGGCCTCGACCAGTTCGCCCTCGCGCGCACCGGCGCGGTCGCCGTGAGCGACCTGCCAGTCGCGGTCGGTGCGCTTGTCGATGGCGGCGATGCGGCCGCCCGCCTCGCCTTCGTGGTAGATGCCGATGACCCGCCGCGGCCCCATGCCGATGCGGCGGATCACCCGGGCGGCCAGCGGCGCCTCCTCGTCCTCGGAGGGCACCATGCGGCCGAGCAGCCGGTCGCCGGCACCCAGTGCGGGATCGTCGCGGCGGGTGCGCAGCAGGATGCGCGGCGGGGCGCCCTCGCCCTCCCACTCGGCAGGCTCGGCCCAGAGGTCGCCCGCCGCGTCGGCGCCGGTGACCCGCATCAGCATGACGGGAGGCAGTGCGCCCTGCGGGCGGACCTGGCGGCGGCGCTTCTCGATCGCGCCCTCGCGGGTCATCTGCGCCAGCATCTGCTTCAGCTCGGTGCGCGCCGCGCCCTTGAGCCCGAAGGCGCGCGCGATGTCGCGCTTGCCGGTGACGGTCGGGTTCTCGCGCAGGAATGCGAGAAGCTCATCTTGGGAGGGAAGCCGGCTCATCGCCCCGCCCTAGCACGCCCGCCGGGGGCACGGCACGGGGAAAATGCCCATCCCCAGCCCTTCCTCCCGGCCAGAAACCTGGAAGAGCAGTGCCAGGGGTGCGGGGGCGGCGAGCGCCCCGCCGGCGCGCGCGAACACGCGCGCGCCCACCGAAGAGACTCGCGCGCACCTGCGCGCTCATGATCGCGCCAACCGGCGCGCCTTCGGGCCGGCCTTTCCGGCCCGAGCGCCGGCCGAGCGGGAGCCCTCTTGGCTCCCCGAGGCCGGCGCTTCCACCCGCCTCGCGCTCAGGCGTCCGGGTACCAGTCGACGATGACCACTTCGGTTACGCCGCCGCCCTCGGTCACCAGCCGGGCGAATTCGGGGATGTCGCTTTCGCCGTAGTGGTAGGGGTAGACGACGCGCGGGCCGAAGGCCGCCACCGCCGAGGCGGCCTGGACGATGTCCATCGTGTAGGGCAGGTTCATCGGCAGGAAGGCGACGTCGATCCCCTCCAGCGCCCGCATCTCGGGGATGTCCTCGGTGTCGCCGGCGATGTAGATCCGCCGCCCGTCGATCGCCAGCACATAGCCGTTGTCGCGGCCCTGCGGGTGGTACTGCAACCGGTCGGCGGTGGTGTTGTAGGCCGGCACCGCCTCGATGCCGATCGCGTTCGCCGCCGTGCTCTCGCCGTTGGCGACGGCGGTCGCGCGGGCCTGCAGATCGGCCGGCAGCATGGCGTGGACCGCGGGATTGGTGAGGAGCCGCGTCTCGGCGCCCACCAGCCCGGCCAGCGTCTCGGCCTTGTAGTGGTCGCCATGCTCGTGGGTGACGAGGATGAGGTCCGGCGGAGGCAGGCCGGCATAGGCCGCCGGATCGCCGACCGGGTCGGCGTAGATCACCATGCCGGGCACCTCCATCGCGAAGGAGGCATGCGACACCGGGTGGATGACGATCTGGCCGCCGTCGGTCGCGTGGCTGAGGGCCGGTTGTGCCCGTGCCGTCAGGCCGAACGCCGGCACGAGGCCGAGACCCACCAGCGTGCCGGCTCCGATCCTGAGTGTGTTGCGTCGGGAATAGCGCATGGTGTCCGCTCCTTTTTGCCAGGTTTGCGGACAACATAGGGCCGATCGCGCGGGGGGCCACCTCCGGTTGCCCGCGCCGCCCCTACCATCCCCCGGCGAAATGTGATGGTCTCCCGCCCGATGGAGGTGACGATGGCCAAGGGGACGCGGAGCGGCGCGCAGGTGCTGGTGGACTGCCTGCTGGCGCAGGGCACCGACACCATCTTCGGCGTGCCCGGCGAGAGCTATCTGGCCGTGCTCGACGCGCTGCACGACGTGCCGGAAATCCGCCTGGTCGCGAACCGCCACGAGGGGGGTTCGGGCTTCATGGCCGCCGCCTGGGGCAAGCTGACCGGCGAGCCCGGCATCGCCTTCGTCACCCGCGGGCCAGGGGCGACCAACGCCGCGATCGGCGTGCACTCCGCGCGGCAGGATTCGACGCCGATGATCCTCTTCGTCGGGCAGGTGGCGACCGGCATGAAGGAGCGCGAGGCCTTCCAGGAGGTGGACTACCGGGCGGCATTCGGGCCGCTGGCGAAATGGGCGACCGAGATCGAGGATGCCGACCGCGTCCCCGAGATCGTCGCCCGCGCCTTCGCCGTGGCGCAGTCCGGGCGGCCCGGGCCGGTGGTGGTGGCACTGGCCGAGGACGTGCTCGACGCGGCCACGTCCGTGCGCGCCGGCCCGCGGGTTCGGGTGCCGGTGCCCGCCCCCGGCAGCGCCGAGACCGCCGAGCTCGTGCGGATGCTTGAGGGCGCGCAGGCGCCGCTCATCATCGCCGGCGGGTACGGCTGGACCGCGGCGGGCCGGGCGGGGCTGTGCGGCTTTGCCGAGGCGAACGGCATTCCGGTGCTGGTGGATTTCCGCTGCCAGGACATCATCGACAATGCGAGCCCGGCCTATGCCGGCGACGCGGGCCTCGGCAAGACGCCGGCCGTCAAGGCGCTGATCGCCGAGGCCGACGTGGTGCTGGCACTGGGCACCGCGCTGGGCGAGATCACCTCGGACGCCTACACCGCCTTCGCCATCCCGCGCCCCGCCCAGCGGCTGATCCATGTGCAGGCGGACGACGGCGAGCTCAACCGCACCTACACCGCCCAACTGCCGATCCACGCCCATCCTGACGTGCTGATGCAGACGCTGGCCGGTCACCGGCTGCGGGCGCCGGCGAGCGCCGGGCGGATGGCCGCCGCCCATGCGGCCTGGCGCGCGTCGCTCGCCACCCCGCCGCAGCCGGGCGCGCTCGACATGGGCGAGGTGGTCCGGCATCTCGATGCGGTGCTGCCGGTGGACGCGATCATGACCAACGGCGCCGGCAACTTCGCGATCTGGCTCAACAAGCATTTCCCCTTCACCGGCGCCCGCCGCCTGCTGGGACCGCAGTCGGGCGCCATGGGCTACGGGGTGCCGGCGGCGATCGCGGCGAAGGTGGCGCGGCCAGAGGCGACAGTGGTCTGCTTCGCCGGCGACGGGGATTTCCAGATGTCGATCCCCGAGCTCGGCTGCGCCATGCAGGTGGGCGCACAGCCGGTGGTGCTGGTGGTCAACAACCGCAGCTACGGCACGATCCGCATGCACCAGGAGACGCACTACCCGGGTCGCGTCAGCTTCACCGCCATCGAGAACCCCGACTTCGCCGCCATCGCCCGGGCCTATGGGATGCACGGCGAGCAGGTGGTCGCCACGGCGGCCTTCCCGGCGGCCTTCGCCCGGGCGCTGGCCTCGCCCACCGGCGCGGTCCTCGATCTGGTCATCGATACCGAGTCCCTGACCCCGCGGCGGACGCTTACTGCCATCCGCGCGGCCGCATCTGGCTAGACGCGACGTACCGGGACAAGCTGTAGTCGCTGATTTCCTTGCGTCATCCGCCATTGAGGCCCTTAAGTGAGATGGCATGCCCGACGAGCGATCCCGGCCGGGTCGGTCGCGCAAACGGGCCAATGCAAGGAGACGAGATGGACTTCTGGTTGTCAAATCCGATGGCGTTTCTCGCCGATTTCATCGCGCCGCTGATCATCGGACTCTTGTTCGCATACCGATGGGGCGCGGTTCGCGGCGCCGCCTTCGCGCTGGTGCCGCTCCTGCTTGTCGTGGCCGCCTTGTTCTTTCTGCAGGTCTCGCCCGGCGTCAATCCGGACGGTTCCACCCGCGTGCAAAGCGCGCTGGGCTACATGGCCAGCGATACGGCCCTGTGGATGCCGGTTTTTGCGGTTGGCGTGGCTCTGGGCTGGGCGCTCGGCCGCAACCGGCACGGCCGGGCCTGAACCGCGGCCCGGTGACTGGACCGTGCAGGGCGAGCGGCCTGTCTCCGCTCACCGCCCGAAACGGACAGATAGAGGCCGACCGCGACGCGTTCGGATGTGGTAGGCTTGGGTGCGCCCCGAGAAGGACCTTCGGCGCCGGAGAGATCCAATGGCTGAGACGTCCCGGCATGACGCGTGGCAGGCAGGCGAAAGCTACGACGAATACATGGGCCGGTGGAGCCGGCGGATCGCGCCGCTGTTTCTCGAGCGGCTCGAAGCGCCGAACGGACTGGAGTGGCTCGATGTCGGATGCGGCACCGGCGCGCTTTCGGAGGCCATCCTGGCGCGATGCGAGCCTACGCGTGTGGTGGGGGTCGATGCGTCGCCCGGGTTCGTCTCCCGGGCGCAGGAAATCATCCGCGATCCGCGCGGAAGTTTCCTGCCCGGCGACGCGCAGGACCTGCCGGTCGGCTCGGCCGCCTTCGACGTTCGTCGTCTCGGGGCTCGTGCTGAACTTCATTCCGGACAGGCTGAAGGCGCTCGGGGAAATGAAGCGGGCCGCCGCGCCGGGTGGCAGGGTCTGCTTCTACGTCTGGGACTATCCCGGTGGCGGCGTCGAGTTCATGCGCGCCTTCTGGGACGCCGCCACCGCGCTCGATCCCGGCGCGGCCGATCTTTCGGAAGCCCGGCGGTTCCCGTTCTGCGAGCCTTCGGCGTTGATGGGCCTCGCGCAGGCTGCGGGACTGGTCTCGGTTGCCTGCGAGGCGATCGAGGCTCCGACGGTATTCCGGAATTTCGACGACTACTGGCGCCCGTTCACCTTGGGCGCAGGCCCGGCGCCGGGCTACTGTGCAAGCCTCGCCCCGGAGAAGCGTGAGCGTCTTCGCGAGCTGCTGCGCGAGCGCCTGCCGGTCGGCGAGGGCGGCTCGATAACCCTCAACGTGAGAGCCTGGGCCGTCACCGGCGCGGCGGCGTGAAGGACCCAGGCAGGCGCGGTCCGATTTTCGTGGTCGCGGGCGCCGGTGACCGGTAAGTTTAGGCTGCGCTGTTCCGTCCGCCCGAACCGCGGGCTCTTGCGGGGCCAGCCAGCTGCGCAGGAGCCGCCCATGACCAGCGAACGCCTGGCCGATCCGACGCCGATGCTTGCGGCGCTGCTTCTCGCAGGCATTGCCGCCGGCGGAGCCCTTGCCCAGGACGGCGCGGGACTGGTGGCCGAGGGTGCCGCCCTCGACGTGCACACCCATATCGCCAGCCCGTTCCTCACCGAGCGCTTCGCCGGGCCCGGCGTGCCCTCGATCGGCGCCGACGACCTCGTCGAGCGGCTCGACGAGGGCAACGTCGCATGGGCGATTATCCTGTCTGGGGGCTATTTCGGCGCGCCAGTCGGGCTCCTCGACGACGCGAACGTGGCGCCGGAGAACGACTTCGTCGCCGCCGAGGTGGCGCGGCATCCCGGCAGGCTCATCGGCTTCTGCGGCATCAACCCGATCCTGCCGAGCGCGCCGGCCGAGGTCGACCGCTGCCTGGCGCTGCCGGGGATGGTCGGGATCAAGCTGCACCTCGAGGGGTCGGCGGTGAACCTGACCGATCCGGCGCATGTGGCGGGGCTCGGCGCCGTCTTCGACCGCATCGAGGCCTTGGACGCGCCGGTGCTGATGCATGTCGCCGACGAATACGGCGGGCCGCTCGACAGCGCGCGGTTCGCTGCACTTGCGGGCATCCTGACCGGGCACCCCGGCGTCCGGGTCGCGCATGCGCATTGCGCGGGGAATGTCGACGACGACACGATCGAGACCTGGCTCAGGGTGCGCGGCTCGGGCTACGACCCCGAGACCTCCTTCGTCGATCTCAGCGCCTGCATGACCTTCCACAGCGACGCGCCGCTGGCGCAGCGCGAGCTGATGGTCTGGCGGCTGCGCAAGTGGGGGATCGACCACGTGCTGTTCGGCAGCGACTATTTCGCCTACGGCGGCGAGACGCCGCGGCAGGCGCTCGACGTGCTGACGCGATATCCGTTCACCCAGGCGGAACTTGACACTATCCTCGCCAACGACGGCTCGGAGTGGCTCGGCCGCTGACGCGGCAGCGCCACCCTGCGGGCCGATCCGACGCGAGGAGAGCGCATGCCCGACTACCACCGCATCCTGATCACCGGCGCCGCCGGCAGCCTCGGCAGCCACCTGCGCGCAGGGCTGACGCATCTCGCCGACGCGCATCCGGCTGGCGGACGTGCAGGAGATGGGCGAGGCGGCGGCGCACGAGGAGATCGTGGTCTGCGACCTCTGCGAACCGCGATGCCGCCTTCGAGGTGACGCGCGACTGCGACGCGATCGTGCATTTCGCCGGGCATCCGCGCGAGCAGACCTTCGACGAGATCATCGCCGACACCTCCCCGCCGCCTACAACGTCTACGAGGGCGCGCGGCGCGCAGGGGCGAAGCGCGTGGTCTATGCGAGCTCCATCCACGCCGTCGGCTTCTACCCGGTCGAGGCGGTGCCCGACACCCGCGTGCCGCACCGTCCTGACACCTTCTACGGCCTGACCAAGACCTTCGTGGAGGACCTCGGCTCGCTCTACTGGGACAAGTTCGGGCTGGAGACCGTGGCGCTGCGCATCTGCTCGTGCTTCCCCGAACCCAGGGACCGGCGGATGCTCTGGTCCTGGCTCTCCTTCGCCGACTGCGTCCGCCTCGCCGAAGCTGCGCTGACCGCCCCGCGGGTCGGCTTCTCGGTGATCTACGGCACCTCCGACAACGCCGCCGCCGCCGTCTCCAACGCGCATGCGCGCCATATCGGCTTCCGGCCGCAGGACAGCGCCGACGCCTTTGCGGCCGCCGTGCTGGCGCGCACCGAACGCCCCGATCCATCGGACATCCGCACGCGGGTCGTCGGCGGCGGTTTTGCCGCGACCGGCCATCCGGACGATGGCGAGTAGCGCCGATGTCCTGATCTGCGGCGGGGCGGTGATCGGCAGCGCGGTCGCCTGGTGGCTGGCCGAGCTGGGTTTCCCCGGCCGCGTGGTGGTGGTCGAGCGCGACCCCACCTATGCCCGTGCCGCCACGGCGCTGGCCGCCAGCGGCATCCGCCAGCAGTTCTCCAACCCGCTCAACGTGCGCATCTCCGCCTTCGGCCTCGCCGAGATCCGCCGGCTCGGCCTGACCTTCCACGAGCAAGGCTACCTCACCCTCGCCACTGCGGCGCAGGCGCCCGCCCTGCGCGCCAGCCATGCCGCCCAGCGCGCCGCGGGGGCCGCCACCGAGCTCATCGATGCGCCGACGATCGCCGCACGCTTCCCGCATATCCGGACCAGCGATCTCGCCCTCGCCGCCTTCGGCCCGAGCGGCGAGGGCTGGTTCGACAACATGGGGATGCTGGCCGCCTACCGCAGCCGCGCCCGGGCGGCGGGGGTGACATACCTGCACGACGAGATCACCAGCCTGACGGTCGCCGGCAGCCGCGTCACCGGGGCCTGCCTCGCCAGCGGCACGACCATCGCCTGTGGCAGCCTGGTGAACGCGTCCGGCGGCCACGGTGCGGAGGTCGCCGCCATGGCCGGACTGACCCTGCCTGTGGAGCGCCGCAAGCGCACCGTCTTCGCCTTCACCTGCGCCGAGCCCCCGCCGGGCCGCCTGCCGCTGATGATCGACCCCTCGGGCGTCTGGTGCCGCCCGGAGGGCGCGGGCTTTATCGCCGGGGCCTCCCCCGACCCCGACCCCGCGGTGGATGCCGATGACTTCGACCCGCGCCACGCGGAATGGGAAGACCTGGTCTGGCCGGCGCTGGCCGCCCGCGCGCCCGCCTTCGAGGCCTGCCGGCTGACCGGCTTCTGGGCCGGGCATTACGACATGAACACGCTCGACCACAACGCCGTGGTCGGCCCGCACCCGGAGATCGCCAACTTCCACTTCGCCAACGGCTTCTCCGGCCACGGGCTGCAACAGGCGCCCGCGGTCGGCCGCGCCATTGCGGAACGCATCCTGCACGGGCAATACCGCAGCCTCGACCTGACGCCGCTCGGCTGGGAGCGGGTGGCAGCCTCCGCGCCCTTCCTCGAACTGGCGGTGATCTGATGGACCTCTTCGCGGTGCTCGCCGCCACCTGGCCCGCGGCGGAGGTCCTGCGACCACGCGGGCTGGACCCTGCGCCGCGGCGAAGGGGGCGGCAACCGGGTCTCGGCGGCGGTGCTCGCCACCCCCGGCGCCGACCCGGCCGAGGCCGAGGCCGCCATGCGCGGCTGGGGCCAGGTGCCGCTCTTCCAGATCCGCCCCGGCGACGAGGCCCTCGACGCGGCGCTGGCGGCGCGCGGCTACGCGCGGCGCGATGCGACCCTGATCCTCGCCGCCCCTACGGCGGACCTCGCGGCAAGCGCCCCCGACGAAGGCGCGATCCCGTGTTCCGCGCCGCTTGCCTGCATGGAGGAGATCTGGGCCGAGGGTGGCATCGGCCCGGCGCGGCTGGCGGTGATGCGCCGCGCGCCGGAACCGAAGCTATGGCTGCTCGGCCGTGCCGGAGACCACCCCGCGGGCGCCGGCTTCGTCGGGATCGCCGGCGGCGTGGCCATGCTGCATGCGCTGGAAGTGGCGCCGGCGATGCGCCGCAGGGGCCTCGGCGCGGTGATGACCCGGGCGGCGGCGGCCTGGGCGCAGCGCGCGGGGGCGCCGGTGTTCTCGCTGGCCGTCACCGAGCGGAACGCCGCGGCCCGCGCGCTCTATGCCCGGCTCGGGCTTGCCGAGGCCAGCCGCTACCACTATCGCCTGGCCCCCGAGGGAGAGAACCGATGACCCTGCCCACCGCGCTGAACCTGCCCCCCGTCGATCCGCTGCCCGAGGCGACGCAGGCCTATTTCGCCAAATGCGTCGAGAAGCTCGGCATGGTGCCGAACGTGCTCGCGGCCTATGCCTTCGACATCGGCCAAGCTCGACGCCTTCACGGGCATGTACAACGAGCTGATGCTGGCGCCGTCGGACCTCAGCAAGCTCGAGCGCGAGATGATCGCGGTCGTCGTCTCCGCCGAGAACCGCTGCTATCTACTGCCTCGTCGCCCATGGCCTGCGGTGCGCGCGCTCTCGGGCGACCCCGCGCTCGGCGAGACGCTGGTCGATGAACTACCGGGTGGCGACGGTCACGCCGCGCCAGCGGGCGATGCTCGACTTCGCGGTGCTGATGACCCGGGCCAGCGCCAGATCGAGGAGGCCGACCGCGTGGCGCTGCGCGAGCTGGATTCAGCGACCGCGACATCTGGGACATCGCGGCGGTCGGCGGGCTTCTTCAACATGTCGAACCGGATGGCCAGCGCCGTCGACATGCGGCCCAACCCCGAATACCACGCCCAGGCCCGCTGAACCCGGGGGCGGGCATGGCCGGCACCTTCGCCACGCTGACGCTCGCCTATGTGCTGAGCCAGTTCTACCGGGCCTGCCTCGCGGTGCTCGCACCCGTGCTGGACGCCGACATCGGGGCGACGGCCGAGGATCTGGCGCTGGCCTCCGGCATCTGGTTCGCCGTGTTCGCGGCGATGCAGATCCCCGTCGGCTGGGCGCTCGACCGGGTGGGGCCGCGGCGCACGGCGGGCTGGCTCATGGGGCTCGCCGCGGCGGGGGCGGCGGTATTTGCCACCGCGCAGGGGCCGGGGGCGATCGTCCTCGCCATGGCACTGATCGGCGCGGGCTGCGCGCCGGTGCTGATGTCGGCCTTCTACATCTTCGCTCGCAGCTTCCGACCGGCGGTCTTCGCCAGCCTCGCCGGGGCGCTGATCGGCGTCGGCTCCGCCGGCAACCTCGCCAGCGCGGCCCCGCTGGCCTGGGCGATCGGGGCCTTCGGCTGGCGCGCCTCGCTGTGGATGCTGGCCGCGGTGACGCTGGCGGTGGCGCTGGCAGTACTCATTCTCCTGCGCGACCCGCCCCCCGCGGACCGCGTGGCTCAAGGGGGCACTGGACTCGGCGCGGCGCTGCGTCAGCCCGCGCTCTGGCTGCTGGTGCCGCTGGCGCTGGTCAACTACGCGCCGGCCGCCGGAACACGGGGCCTCTGGGCCGGGCCGTATCTGGCCGACGTCTTCGGTCTCGACGCGAACGGCATCGGTCTGGTGACACTGGCAATGGCGCTGGCGATGATCGCCGGCAACTTCGCCTATGGCCCGGCCGACCGCATCTTCGGCACCCGCAAGTGGGTGGTGCTGGGCGGCAATCTGGCGGCGGCCGCCTGCCTGCTCGGCCTCTGGGCGGCACCAGCCGCCGGCGTGGTGCTGGCGGCGGTGCTGCTGGCGGGGCTCGGCTTTTTCGGCTCGTCCTTCGCGCAGCTCATGGGGCATGGCCGCGCGTATTTCCCGCCGCACCTGGTGGGGCGCGGGGTGAGCCTCCTGAACTTGCTCTCCATCGGCGGGGTGGGGCTGCTGCAGATCGTCAGCGGCCGGCTGCATGCCGCCAGCACCGCCTCAGGCGCTCCGCCCGCCGAGACCTACGGCGGGCTGTTCCTCTTCTTCGCCGCGCTGATGCTGACCGGCTGCGCGGTCTACGCCTTCTCGCGCGACCGTCTGGACTGAGGCCGGGGATACGGCGCGATTGACCGGCACGGCCCTCCGAGTAAGCTCCGCCGAGGGGGAGGGAACGGATGGCGGCACGTTATCTCTGGCTAGCCTGCGCGCTGGTGCTCGCCTTGGTGGCCGCCCTGCCCGCACGCGCCCAGACCCCCGAGGATCTGGTGCGCTGGATCTATGCCTCGCTATCGGCTCCCGGCCCCGCTCAAGCCAAGGGCCTCGCCCATATCTCCGCCCCAGCCCAGCGCCGCCAGTTCCTCTCCCGGCGGCTCGCGGACTTCTACGACGCCAACGACAGCTACGGCACCGACCTGATGACGGCCTGCGTGGATTTCGCTTTCGACATCCCCGGCAATGACTTCGACGAGCACGAGATCGCCCGCACCCTGACCGTGACCACCACCGGCGACCCCGCGCGGCCGAGCGTCACGGCGCGCTTCACCAACTTCGGCCAGCCCGCCGAGTTCACCTACGACTTCATCCCCGAGGACGGGGCGATGCGCATAGACGACATCGCCGGACCGGGCTGGCGGGTGTCCCAGATCCCCTGCGTCCCGAAGGGCGGGTCATCCCCCGCCGCAACCCGCGGAACCGGCTACTGCTACAGGTCCGGCGACAACACCCTGCGGCTGGACGTCGCCGGGGACGGGCGGGCGCTCTTCGAACTCGACAGCTGGCAGGTGGCCGGACACAACTGCGGCGCCGGGGGCGTCGCGCAGCCCATCGAGGGCGGATGGCTCTTCGAGGACGGACCCTGCCGCATCGAGATCCTCGTGACGCCGGAAAGCGGGCTGCGGCTGACCGATCACGACTGGATCTGCAAGCAGACGATGTGCGGCGCCCGCGCGGTGATCGACGGCCTCGCCTTCCCGCGGGCGAGCCAGGTCGACTGCGCCCTCATGCCGGCGAACTGATCCCGCCCCGATCTATCCCGGCCAGACGTCTGGTCCCGCGCCGCGGAAATGCTCCGCGAGGAAGTCGATGAACGCCCGCAGCTTCGGCTGCGGGAAGGGGCCTTGCGGATAGACCGCGTAGACGCCGAGCACATCGAGGCCGCGTCCGGGCAGAACCTCGACCAGCCGCCCCGCCGCAAGCGAATCGCAGATCATGAACGACGGCAGCAGCGCGATCCCCAGCCCCGCCTCCGCCGCCTTCATCAGCGATTCGCCGTTGTTGGCGGTGAACCGCCCCCCGACGCGGACCTGCCGCTCCTCGCCGGTCGCGGTGCGCAGCCGCCAGAAATTGCCGCTGGCGAGGTGCGAATAGTGCAGGAGCTGGTGCCGGCCGAGATCCTCCACCGTCTCGGGCGTGCCCTTCTCCGCCAGATAGGCCGGCGAAACCGCCAGCACGCGCCGCACCTCGGCCAGCTTGCGCGCCTTGAGCGAGCTGTCCTCCAGCACGCCGATACGGATCGCGAGGTCGAACCCCTCGGCAACCACCTCCACGAAGCGGTCCTCGAGCACCATCTGCACGTCCACCTCCGGGAAGGCGTGCAGGAACGCCGCCACCGCCGGCGAGACCTGGGTGATGCCGAAGCTCACCGGCACCGAGATGCGCAGCGTGCCCTGCGGGGTCGCCTGCATCGAGGTGACCATGCTGTCGGCCTCGGCCGCGTCGCGCAGCACCAGGCGGGCACGGTCGTAGAAGGCCAGCCCGAGCTCGGTGGCGCTGACCCGGCGGGTGGTGCGGGTGAGCAGGCGCACGGCGAGGCGGGCCTCCAGCGCCGCGACGTGTTTGGAGACGGCGGATTTGGACAGGCCCATCTGACGGGAAGCCTCGGTGAAACCCCCATGATCGACGACCTGGACGAAGGCTTCCATCTCGGCAAGGCGATCCATGGGTTTCCCGCCTGGCGGTCAGCCGCAGGACTGGAGCTGACGCTCGTAGCGCACCGCCCAGGCCTCGACGTCGCGGGCCACCTCGGGAAGCCAGGCCTTGCGGCGGTAGCTGCCGCGGGCGTAGCCGGCCTTGCCCTCGTGGTAGGCGAGGTACTGGTTGTAGGCGTCGCGCGTCGAGACCCCGTTCATCCGGCTGTTGCTGTTCATGTACCAGCCGATGAAGTCGGAGGCGTCGGCGAAGTCGGTACGGTCGGCGCGCCGCCGCCCGGTCTCGCGCAGGTACCAGTCCCAGGTGCCGTCGATCGCCTGCGCATACCCATAGGCCGAGGAGCGCGGCACCTCGCGCTCGAAGAACAGCATGTGCCGCTCGGTGCGCATGGGCCGGGCATCGGCGACGAAGCTCGAATTCGCGGGCGATGGTGGCGAGCTGGACAGAGACCGGAACGCCCCACTTGGCTTCGGTCTCGCGCATGGCCTTGAACCAGTGCGGCCGCTCGGTCTGCATGCGGCAGGCATCGATGACCGTGCTCGGCGGCGTCTCGTTGCCACCGCAGCCGGAGAGGATAACACACAGCCCGAATAGGGCGATCGCCGGAAACCGGAGGGAACCTGCCATGATCTCACTGCTCGCGTGTCTTGTCGCACGTCGCGGGTACTATGCCACAAAACGGCCGTGCTGCCAAGCCGACCGCAAGAAAGGGCTTGCGGCCCGTGGATTCCGGCCCGCGGGGCCCCGCCGGACGCCGCGCCTCAGACGAAGACGGCCAGCAGCGCCGGGATCGCCACCACCGACATCAGCGTCGAGACCACCACCAGACCGGCGACCTCGTCGGGCCGCGCCTTGTACTTGGCGGCCAGCATGTAGGAGGTGACAGCCACCGGTGTGGCCACCTGCAGCACCAGCACACCCAGCGCCGGGTGAGGCAGCGCGAACCAGAGGCCCACGGCATAGGGCACGGCGAGGCAGACGCCAAGCTTCACGAGGCAGAGCCAGAACGCGCGGCTCAGCGCCCGCGGCTGCAACCGCGAGATCGCGACCCCCAGGGTCAGCAGCATCAGCGGGATCGCCATCTGCCCCACCAGGTCGAGCGTCGCCCCCGCCCAGACCGGCACCCGCCAGCCCATGAACAAAAAGAGCGAGCCGAGCAGGGTGCCCCAGACCAGCGGCTCGCGGATCGCCGCCACGGGATTGCCGCCGCCGGCCACCACCCAGACGCCGAAGGTGAACGACATGATCGCCATGACCGCGAAGATCACCACCGCAAAGTCGAACCCCACCTGCCCGAAGGCGAAGAGCGCGATGGGCAGGCCGAGGTTGCCGGTATTTCCGAAGGTCATCGGCGCCCAGAAGGTCGCCATGTCGAAATCGAGCCCCCGCAGCAGCGCCCAGGCGATGGCGCCCACCGTCACGTAGGCCACCACCGTCGCCAGCACCGTGTCGCGCAGCAGTGCGGGATCGACGTCCGAGCGGATCAGCGCCATGAAGATCAGGCAGGGGATCGACAGGGTCATCGCCAGCCGCGTCACGAACTCGACGTCGTAGTGCCAGCCACGCCGGACCCAGCCATAGCCGATGGCGGCCAGCAGGAAGACCGGGGCCACGATCTGTGCAACCTGGAGGATGAGGGACATGCCACACTCTGCTGCGGACCGCTGCGGACCGCAGACGGTCTGTCCCGTGCTGTGGACAGAAAGTCAACGGCGCTATATGATGCAGTGCGAAGGGAAGGTGCGGGCGTACGAGTATGCTGAAGGCATCAGCGAAATTCACGTTGGGCGAAGTTGTGCGGCACCGGGTCCATCCGTTCCGGGGCGTGATCTTCGACGTCGATCCGACCTTCAACAACACCGACGAATGGTGGGAGGCGATCCCCGAGGAGAGCCGCCCGCGCAAGGACCAGCCGTTCTACCACCTGCTCGCCGAGAACGAGACCTCGTATTACGTGGCCTATGTCTCGGAGCAGAACCTGGTGAAGGACGAGACCGGCGAGCCGGTGGACCACCCCGAGGTTTCCTCGATGTTCGGCGCGCTGCGCGAGGGCGGCCGCTACGACGTGGGCGGGGGCCTCCACTAGCCAGGGGCGCTAGCGGACAAGGTGTGCCCGGCGGGTTCCGGCAGGCCACTGGTGCTGGTCCACGTCACCATGTGCGACGTCCGGACCCCCGTCTCCCGCCTCGACGACATCCCCGATACCGGCCACCTGCCCACGCTAGAGCGCTCCGAAGCCACTACCGCCGCGCTGGAGGCGCGGCTGGCAGGTCATGGTGCTACCAGACGCGCGTGACGCCATAGTCTACAACCCAGACCGGCTCACATCTCGGCGCGTCAAACCTTCCCGTGGCAGTGCTTGAACTTCTTGCCGGACCCGCAAGGGCAGGAATCGTTGCGGCCGGAGCGGCCCCAGGTGCCGGGGTCGGCCGGATCCACGGCGGCGGCGGGGGCGGCGGCTGCGGCCATGGCCTGCTGCGCCGGGACTGCCCCGGCCTGAGCCGGGGCGTCGGCGGGCAAGTCCGCCGGCGCCAGCTGGCCAGCTGCCACCTGGGCGGCAAGGGCCTGCGCCTGGGCCTGCGCCTGCAACCGGGCGATCATCGCCTGTTGCTCTTCCGGGGTCATCACCTGCACATGCGCAAGCATACGGGTGACCTCGAGGCGCAGCCTGTTCAGCAAGCTCTCGAACAGCTGGAAGGCCTCGGACTTGTACTCGTTCAAGCGGATCGCGCTGCGCATAGCCGCGGAAGCCGACCACGCTGCGCAGGTGGTCGAGGGTGACGAGGTGCTCGCGCCAGTTCTGGTCGATGGTCTGCAGCAGTACCTGCTTCTCGACCATGCGCATGGTCTCGGAGCCGTAGCGCGCGGCCTTGGCGGCCATCACCTTGTCGGTCGCCTCGGTCAGCCGCTCGCGGATCACCTCGTCGTCGACGCCCTCCTCGTCCGCCCAGGCAGCAACCGGCAGATCGACCCCGAAGACCCGCGTGACCTCCGCGGCCAGGCCCTCGATGTTCCACTGGTCGGCATAGGCCTTGGCCGGCATGTGCTCGGCGACCAGGTCGTCGATCACCTGGTGGCGCATGTCCCGCGACGATCTCCGACAGATCCTGTGCCTCCATGATCTCGCGGCGCTGGGCGAAGATCGCCTTGCGCTGGTCGTTCATCACGTCGTCGAACTTCAGAAGGTTCTTGCGGATGTCGAAGTTGCGCGCCTCGACCTTGCCTTGCGCCTTCTCCAGCGCCTTGTTGACCCAGGGGTGCACGATCGCCTCGCCATCCTTCATGCCCGAGCTTGCCCAGCATCGACTCGAGCCGCTCCGAGCCGAAGATCCGCATCAGGTCGTCCTCGAGGCTGAGGAAGAAGCTGGTGCGCCCCGGGTCGCCCTGCCGGCCCGAGCGGCCGCGCAGCTGGTTGTCGATGCGCCGGCTCTCGTGCCGCTCGGTGGCCAGCACGTAGAGCCCGCCCGCCTCCAGCGCCCGCTTCTTTTCGCCCGCGATCTCGGCCTCGACCTGCGCGCGATGCGCGATCGGGTCAATGTCCTCGCCTTCGGCCACGGCGGCTTCCAGCTCCTCCATCACCCGCATGTCGACGTTGCCGCCGAGCTGGATGTCGGTGCCGCGGCCGGCCATGTTGGTGGCGATGGTCACCGCACCCGGCTTGCCGGCCTCGGCGATGATCTTCGCCTCCTGCTCGTGGTAGCGGGCGTTGAGCACGTTGTGCGGCACGCCCACTTTCTTCAGCATCTCCGACAGCGCCTCGGACTTCTCGATCGAGGTGGTGCCGACGAGGATCGGCTGGCCCGGCCTTGTGGGCGCGTTCGATCTCCTCGACGATGCCTTCATACTTCTCGCGCGCCGTGCGGAAGACCTGGTCGTCCTCGTCCTTGCGGATGATCGGGCAGGTTGGTCGGCACCTCGACCACACCGAGCTTGTAGATCTCGGCAAACTCGTCTGCCTCGGTGGCGGCGGTGCCGGTCATGCCTGCCAGCTTCTCGTAGAGCCGGAAGTAGTTCTGGAAGGTGACGCTCGCCAGCGTCACGTTCTCGGGCCGGATCGCCACGCCCTCCTTGGCCTCGATCGCCTGGTGCAGGCCTTCGCTCAGCCGCCGGCCCGACATCATGCGCCCGGTGAACTCGTCGATCAGGATCACCTCGCCGTTGCGGACGATGTAGTCCTTGTCCTTGCGGAACAGCACGTGCGCGCGCAGCGCCTGGTTGACGTGATGGACGATGTTGGTGCTCTCGGGATCGTAGAGCGTGGCGTCGGCGGGCAGGAGCTCCAGCTCGTGCAGCCGGGTCTCGACGAACTCGTTGCCCTCCTCGGTGCAGCGTCGCCGAGCGCTGCTTCTCGTCGAGGTCGAAGTGCTCGGGCTTGAGCTCGGGGATCAGCTTGTCGATGGAGATGTAGAGCTCCGAGCGGTCCTGGCTCGGCCCCGAGATGATCAGCGGCGTGCGCGCCTCGTCGACCAGGATCGAATCCACCTCGTCGACGATCGCGAAATAATGATCGCGCTGCAGCACCTGCGCGAGGTCGGGCTTCATGTTGTCGCGCAGGTAGTCGAAGCCCAGCTCGTTGTTGGTGGCATAGGTGACGTCGGCGTCGTAGGCGACCTTCTTGTCGGCCTCGGACATGCCGGGCACCACCACGCCGACGCTCATCCCCAGCGCGTGATAGACCAGCCCCATCCACTCGGCGTCGCGCCGGGCGAGATAGTCGTTCACCGTCACCACGTGCACGCCGCGGCCCGTGAGCGCGTTGAGATAGACCGGCAGCGTCGCCATCAGGGTCTTGCCCTCGCCGGTCTTCATCTCGGAAATATTGCCTTCGTGCAGGAAGATGCCGCCCATCAGCTGCACATCGAAGGGTCGCTGGCCCAGCGTCCGCCGGGCGGCTTCGCGGGCATTGGCGAAGGCCTCGGGCAGCAGGTCGTCGAGGCTCTCGCCCTTGCCGAGCCGGTCGCGGAACTCCGCGGTCTTCTCCCGGATTCCCGCGTCGCTCAGCGCGCGGTACTCGGGCTCCAGCGCGTTGATCCGCTCGACGGTCGGCCGCGTCGACTTGATCTTTCGATCGTTGGCAGTCCCGAAGACCTTGCGAGCAAGCGAGCCCAGTCCCAGCATACTCTCATCCCCATACCACGTCGGCCCGGCGCGACGCCCGCGCGTCCGACCCGTCTGCGGCCCACCGAATTGTCATGACGGGGGCGCTTGATTCACCGGCGCCCTACGGTCTAAGTCTGCGCAAGGCGCGATCTGCCTTCCAATAACCGGCACGGGATGTAAGCGGCGCGGCCGCGCCTGTCAACGGCACCGCGGTTCCGCCGCTGCCACCGATATTCAACGCGCGAGTGCCGAACGGCCCGTGCAACAGGAGTGCGACATGCGCAGCCTTCTAGCCGCCGGGGCCATTTCGGCCCTGGTTTTCGTATCGGGTGTCCAGGCGCAGGATGCGCCCTACGACGCCTCCACCGTCCTCGCCCGCGTGAACGGAACCGAGATCACGCTGGGACACGTCATCGTGCTTCGCTCAAGCCTGCCGGAGCAGTACCAGCAGCTTCCCGACGAGATGCTGCTGCCGGGCCTGGTGGAGCAGCTCGTGGACCAGGCGCTGCTGGCCAACGTCAAGTCGGCCGAGCCCGCGACCGACCCGCTCGGCGTGCGGCTGCACCTCGAGAACGAACGCCGCGGCGCGTTGGCGGCGCTTGCCGTGCAAGAACAGTTTGCCACGCCGCTCGACGAGGCCGCCGTCGAGGCCGCCTATGCCAAGTCGATCGAGGGCTTCGAGCCCGCGCGCGAGTTCAACGCCTCGCACATCCTCGTCACCGAGGAGGCCGAGGCCGCGGCGCTGAAAACCGAGATTGACGGCGGGGCCGACTTCGCGGCGCTGGCCACCGAACACTCGCTCGACCCCGGTTCGGGTGCCAACGGCGGCTCGCTCGGCTGGTTCGGCCTCGGCCGTATGGTGCCCGAGTTCGAGACTGCCGTGTCGGCGATGGCCGACGGTGAGGTGGCCGGCCCGATCCAGACCCAGTTCGGCTGGCACCTGATCAAGCTCAACGAATTCCGCTACACCTCGCCCCCGCCACTGGCGGATGTGCGCGGCGAGATCGAGGGCCAGCTCTTCCAGGAGGCCCTTCAGGCACGGATCGCCGAGATGCGCGCCGCCGCCGCGATCGAGATGACCGAGCCAAGCGTGCCCCCCGCGGCGATCCGCGAAACCGACCTCCGTCACCAACTGACGGCGCGCCATGGCTGCCGGCACCACCTCCGCCAAGGCGGTCTCGCCGCTGGCCCCGCAGGGCGGGTTTCCCGCCCTGCCGGTCATCGACGGGGTGCGCTTCGCCGCGGCCGAGGCGGCCGTGCGCTACAAGGACCGCCTCGACGTGATGCTCGCCGAGATCGCGCCGGGCTCGGCGCTGGCCGGCGTCTTCACCCGCTCCTCGACCCGCTCGGCGCCGGTGCTCTGGTGCGAGGAGCGCCTCGCCGCGCTGCACGCGGGCGCCGTCGCCACCGGGTCCGGCTTCGCGATCCTGGTCAATTCCGGCAATTCCAACGCCTTCACCGGCGGCGCCGGGCGCGCCGCCGTCAACGCCACGGTCGAGGCCACCGCCACGGCCCTCGGCATCCCGGCGGACCACGTCTTCGTCGCCTCCACCGGCGTGATCGGCGAGCCGCTGCCCGCCGAACGCATCACCGCCAAGCTCTCCGAGCTGGTCGGCGGCCCTCGACCCCGCCAGCGCCGGGCTGGCCGCCCGGGCGATCATGACCACCGACACCTTCCCCAAGGGTGCCGCCGCCACGGTGGTGCTCGACGGCGCCGAGGTGCGCATCGCCGGCATCGCCAAGGGCTCGGGCATGATCGCCCCCGACATGGCGACCATGCTCGCCTTCGTCTTCACCGACGCCGCGATCGACGCGGGCCTGTTGCAGGCCATGGTGACCCGCGCCAACGCCGCTAGCTTCAACTGCATCACCGTCGACGGCGACACCTCCACCTCCGACACGCTGATGGTCGCCGCCACCGGCCGCGCTCCCATGTCCCCGCTGACATCAGCCGACGACCCCCGGGCGCCCGCCTTCGAGGCCGCGCTGGCCGGCGTGCTGCGCGACCTCGCGCTGCAGATCGTCCGCGACGGCGAGGGCGCCACGAAGTTCGTCGAGATCCGCGTCACCGGCGCCGCTGACGCCGCCGACGCCCGCAAGGTCGCGCTCTCCATCGCCAACTCGCCGCTGGTCAAGACCGCCATCGCCGGCGAGGACCCCAACTGGGGCCGCGTCGTCATGGCCGTCGGCAAGTCCGGCGCCGCGGCCGACCGCGACCGCCTGTCGATCCGCTTCGGCGACATCCTGGTGGCCGAGAACGGCGGGTCTCGCCGTCATACCGGCGAAGCCGAAGGCGCCGCCTACATGAAGCGCCAGGAGCTCGTGATCGCCGTCGACCTCGGCCTCGCCGACGGCACCGCCACCGTCTGGACCTGCGACCTCACCCACCGCTACATCGAGATCAACGCCGACTACCGATCGTGAAGCTCGTCCTCGTCTCCGCCGTCGCCCTCATCGATCCCGACGGCCGCGTCCTGATCGCCCAGCGCCCTGAGGGCAAGCCCATGGCCGGCCTCTGGGAGTTCCCCGGCGGCAAGGTCGAGCCCGGCGAGACCCCCGAGGCCGCACTGATCCGCGAGCTGGCCGAGGAGCTCGGCATCGACACCTGGGCCAGCTGCCTCGCGCCCCTGTCAGCTTCGCCAGCCACGCCTATCCCGACTTCCATCTGCTGATGCCGCTCTACGCCTGCCGCAAGTGGCAGGGCACCCCGCAGCCCCGCGAGCACACCGCGCTGAAGTGGGTCCGCCCGAACGAGCTCTCCCGCTGGCCCATGCCACCGGCGGACCTGCCGCTGCTGCCGATCCTGCGCGACTGGTTGTGAGCCAGCCTTCGCTCGCCGAAAATTGACAATGATTGTCAATCTATGGCATATTCGGAAATGGAGGTGCTCATGGCGACAATGAACGTATCCCTCCCCGATCCGATGAAGGATTGGGTGGAGGCCCAGGCAAGAACCGGGCGTTACAGTAACGCCAGCGACTACGTGCGCGACCTCATCCGGCGCGATCAGGAGCGGCAGAGGGCTGTTTCTGAAATCCAACGCCTCGTGGATGAAGGTCTGGCCAGCGGCGTTGCCGAGAGATTCGACATTGATGCATTCCTGGCACGCAAGCGGGAGGAGCATGCCTCAAGAGCCGGTTAGCGAATATCGCCTTTCTCCTGCGGCACAGGGCGATCTGGAGCGAATCTGGGTATTCACGGTGCAAATGTGGTCGGCTGACCAGGCCGAAGCCTACCTGCAAGGTCTTGATGAAACCCTCGACATTCTGGTGGCGCACCCAGGCATCGCCAGAGAGCGGTATGAAATCGTTCCGCCGGTAAGGCTGCACCCCTATCGTTCGCATCTGATCGTCTACCGTATCGAACCCGATCATCTTGCGGTGATCCGCATTCTGCATACCCGCCAGCATTGGCAGGCGCTGCTGCGGAACTGACCCTGCGCTTCCACTTGCGGAAGCGCGTTAACGAAGATTGCCGAATGCTTAACGCTGCAAATAAATTGTCCTTATTATCAGCATATTGCTAGGATTCCGGCATGCCGGAATCCGCGGCTCTTCCACCTATATCCACCCCGCCAGCTCGCGCTCCAGGATCGCGACCATCATGTCCACATGCGCGGCATCGGCGTTCAGGCACGGAATATACGTGAAGTTCTCGCCCCCGGCGGCGAGGAAGGCATCGCGGATCTCGAAGCTGACCTCCTCCAGCGTCTCGACGCAGTCCGACGAGAAGGCCGGCGCCATGATCGCCAGGTGCCGCCTGCCCGCCTGCGCCAGCCGCGCCACCTCCTCGACCGTATAGGGCTTCAGCCACTCCTCGTTGCCGAAGCGCGACTGGAAGGTCACCACCACCTCCTCGGCCGGGAACCCCAGCCGGTCGCGCAGAAGCCGCGTCGTCTTGCGGCAGTGGCAGTGATATGGATCGCCCTCGCGCAGATACCGCTCCGGCATCCCGTGGTAACTCGTCACAAGCACGTCCGGCCGCCGCTCCAGCCCCGCATAGGCCCGCTCCACCGACCGCGCCAGCGCCTCGATATAGAGCGGATGGTCGTGGTAGGCCGGCACCGTACGCACCGCCGGCTGCCACTTCAGCTTCATCAGGCTGCGGAACGCCTGGTCGTTCGCCGTGGCCGTGGTCGGCGCCGAATACTGCGGGTAGAGCGGGAAGAACACGATCCGCTCGCACCCCTGCTCGTGCAGCCGGCCGACGACCGCCGGCGTCGAGGGATTGCCGTAGCGCATGGCGAAGTCCACCACCACCCGGTCGCCGTGGGCGGCGACCATGCGCGCCGCCACCGCCTCGGCCTGGTCGCGGGTGATGGTCAGGAGCGGACTTCTCGTCGCGCTCGCGGTTCCAGATCTTGCGATAGTTCGCACCGGAGGTGAACGGCCGCTTGGTCAGGATCACCAGCTGCAAGAGCGGCTGCCAGAACCACGGCGAGTAGTCGATGACCCGCCGGTCCGACAGGAACTCGTTCAGGTAGCGCCGCATCGACCAGTAGTCGGTCGCATCCGGCGTCCCCAGATTGGTAAGGATCACCCCCACCCGCGCCGGCGGGATTGCGGGATGGTCGGCTGGCAGGCGGGCCTCGGTCATGCCCGCCTCATACCGGCCGCCCCGGGCCGAGGCAACGGGCCGCCCCGTCACCCGTCCCCGGCCTTCTCCCCCGCGCTCAGCTCCGTCGTCCCCAGCGCCTCCGCCAGCCGCACCTGCGCCGATCCCGGCCGCAGCGGTTTCGGCTGGTCCGCCGAGGGCGCCCAGCCGGTGAGGAACACCACCTCGAACGTCGCCCCCACCCGCCCGTCCGCCCCGCCGAACCGCTCGGCATATATCGCCCCGACCCGCTCCAGCAGCTCGCGCCGCATCGGCCGCCGCAGCCGGTCGGCCAGGACGCTCGTCTCGCCCATCCCCCGCAAGTCGCGCATCAGGTCCAGCGCGGCCCTGTACCTCACGTTCAGTCGCAGGCTGTCCGCCACCGGCAGCGAAAACCCCGCCCGCTGCAACAGCCCGCCGAGATCGCGGATCTCGCCCATCGGCGCGACCCTCGGGCTGAGCCCGCCCAACACCTCCACCTCCGCCTCGGCAAAGACGGCGCGCAACTCGGCCAGCGTCTCCCCCCCGAACAGCGCCGTGATCATCAGTCCGTCCGGGCGCAGCGCCCGGCGCATCTGCACCAGCTGCCCCACCGGATCGTTTGCCCAGTGCAGCGCCAGCCCGTGCACCACCAGATCGGCCGAGCCTTCCCCGACATCCAGCACCTCGGTGTCCCGGATCGCGCGCACGCCGCCCTCCACCGCAGCGCCCAGCGCCGGCACCCAGATATCCGGGCGCGGGCCGATCACGACGGCGTCGTGAAACCTCCTGTTAACCTCGGCGAGCCTTTCTGTGATCTCGGCGGCCACCGCCCCGTGCAGGAAATCGACGCGCCCCAGCACTTCCGCCCGGGCGCGGTGCAGGGCGAGCAGGTCAGGGTCGAAAAGGCGAGGCGGCACATGCATCCGATCGGCTCTCTCACTTCCGGTCTGGCATCCAATCTGGGGCGCCGCGCGCTCGGGTCCATCGCGGGCTTCCGGGCGGCGGTAGTGGACACGGTCTACCCCCCGCGTTGCCTCGCCTGCACCGAGCCGACCGAGACGGCCCGCGGCCTCTGCGGCGCCTGCTGGCGCGATACCGCTTTCATCGCCGGGACCGCCTGCGTCAAGTGCGGCGTGCCGATGATGGGCGAGGCCGGGGCCGAGGACATCTGCGACAGCTGCCTGCGCCACCCTCCGGCCTGGGACAGCGGGGCCGCGGCCATGCTCTATTCCGGCGCCGGCCGCCGCATGGTCCTGCAGCTCAAGCACGGTGATCGGCTCGACATGGTGCCGCCGCTGGCGGTCTGGATGGCGGCGGCCGGCGCCGCGCAATTGCGGCAGGCGGACCTGATCGCCCCCGTGCCGCTGCACTGGCGGCGGCTGATCCGCCGCCGCTACAACCAGTCGGCGGAACTGGCACGCCGGCTGGCGCGGCTCTCGGGCAAGCCCGCGGTGGTCGATCTGCTGATCCGCAGGCGCCCGACGATCCCGCAGGAGGGAATGAACCGTGCCGCCCGTGCCGCGAACCAGGAAGGCGCCTTTGCGGTGAACCCGCGCCATATCGGCCGCCTGCCGGGCCGGTCGGTGGTGCTGATCGACGACGTGCTGACCTCCGGCGCCACCTTGTCGAACTGTGCCGAGACCCTGCGCAAGGCCGGGGCCGCGCGCATCGACGTGCTGGTGCTCGCCCGCGTTGCCTTGGACGATTCGCTGCCCATATAAGGGGTCGCCCGCCCCCGGAGTTCCCGCAATGAAGCCGGTCACGCTCTACACCACGCCCTTCTGCGGCTATTGCCTCGCAGCCAAGCGCCTGCTGACCGGCAAGGGCGTGTCCTATGTCGAGATCGACGTCTCCCAGGATGCCGCACAGCGGGCCGAGATGACCCAGCGCGCGCGAGGCCACCGCACCGTCCCGCAGATCTTCATCGGCGCGGAGCATGTGGGCGGCTTCGACGAAATCGCCGCCCTCGATCGCGCCGGCAAGCTCGACCCGATGCTCGCGGCCTGAGGCAATGCGCGCGGCTCTGGTCCAGCTCCGCTCGAGCGACGATCCCGCCGCAAACCTGCTCGCGACCGAAAGCCTGATCCGCGAGGCGGCATCCGCGGGCGCCGGGCTGATCCTGACCCCGGAATGCACCAACATCGTCTCCGCCAGCCGGACGCGCCAGAGGGACGTGCTGGCACCTGAGGACGACGACGCTACCCTGCACCGGCTGCGGGATGTGTCGGCGGAGCTCGCCGTGTGGCTGGTGATCGGAAGCCTGCTGCTGCGCAGCGGCGACGCCGACGAGCGGTTCGTGAACCGCTGCTTCGTGCTCGGTCCCGACGGCGGCATCCGCGCGCGCTACGACAAGATCCACATGTTCGACGTCGACCTGCCGGACGGCGAAACTTATCGCGAGTCGGCCGCCTTCCGGCCCGGAGCCGCGGCCGTGGTGGCAGATACAGCCGGTGCCCGCCTCGGGCTGAGCATCTGCTACGACCTGCGCTTTCCGGCGCTCTATCGCGACCTTGCCCGGGCCGGCGCGCAGGTGCTGACAATCCCCTCCGCCTTCACCGTGCCCACGGGCAAGGCCCACTGGCACACCTTGCTGCGCGCCCGCGCGATCGAGACCGGATGCTTCGTACTCGCTCCTGCCCAGTCCGGGCAGCACGACGCCGCGGACGGGCGCTCGCGCCGTACCTACGGGCACAGCCTGGCGGTGAATCCCTGGGGCGAGGTCATCGCCGATGCCGAAGAGGCAACCGGCGTGACGCTGGTCGAGCTTGACCTCGCGGAGGTCGTGGAGGCGCGTCGCCGTATCCCCTCTCTCGGCCACGGGCGCGATTATTCCACGCCGTAAGCGCCGGCCCCTGTGGATAAATCTGTGACAAGATGCAGGCGAATTTGTCGATCGATTGCCTGGAATGGCCATGACCCCCGCCAGACCCGAATCCACATTGAGGTTTTCCGGGATTCACAGCCTCACCGGGTGGATATCCACAAGGTGTTGAGCGCCTGAGTCCCTGGATTCATGACTGATCGACAATAGCCGATTATTTGCCTAATAATTTCGCCAATGGCACTGATTTCGATCTATGCCCAAAATCAAGCGTGACGAAATGACCTCGTAAGACTCGTCCTTTCAAAGGGTGTGCTTGGATTGTGGATAACTCGCGGAACGATCCGTCAACCCTGTTGATCCCCATGATTCAAGGCACTACCAAAACAACGAATCTTGAAAGAGATATATGGATCTCAGATGGCGAGGATCCCCACGATGATCCCCGATACCGAAGGTGCAGCCTCCCCCGGTCAGCACCTCTAGGATGTACGCATTCCTGATCGCAGGTTATCCTTGGATAAAGGCCCTGCATGTGATCGCCATGGTCACGTGGATGGCCGGGCTCTTCTACCTGCCTCGCCTCTATGTCTATCACGTCGAGAACGGCGACCCCGGATCCCGGCTTGATGGCGTCTTCCAGATGATGGAGCACAAGTTGCTCCGAGTGATCATGAACCCGGCGATGATCGCGACCTGGGCGTTCGGACTGCTCCTGATCGCAACGCCGGGGGTGGTGGATTTCGCCACCGACCTCTGGATTTATCCCAAGCTTGCAGCCGTCCTGGCGCTGACCTGGTTTCACATGTGGCTCGCAGCGCGCCGGCGCGACTTCGCGGCGAACCGCAACCAGGTGAGCGGGCGGAGCTACCGGCTCATGAACGAGGTGCCCACGCTGGCACTGGTCGTGATCGTGGTGATGGTGATCGTCCGGCCGTTCTGAGCGGAGCGGGGTGGACAGCCGGCTATTGCGTTTCCTTGAACCGCGCCTTCGCCCCGGGGCTAGCCTCGGTCTGGTACCGGGCGATCCAGTCGGAATAGGGCATGCCGTAGACGATCTCGCGCGCCGCCTCCTTGTCGAGGGCCACGCCCCGCGCCTCGGCGGCCTCCTGGTACCAGCGGCTGAGACAGTTGCGGCAGAAACCGGCGAGGTTCATCAGGTCGATGTTCTGCACATCGCGTCCGCGCCCGCAGATGGTCGCGCAGCTCGCGGAAGGCGGCTGCCTCCAGCTCTGTCCGGGTCTGGTCATCCATCGGCCAAGGCCTCCGTGTCCGGCCAGCCGCATCCTGCGGCCTCTTCCAACATGGGGGCGAGACGCTCGGCCCACAAGCGCTGGCCCGCCTCGGTCTCGATCCCGTCGTGGCGCAGCTCGATCAGCACATGCGGCAGGCCGCGCCCGGTGCCATGGCGGCTGAGGGTGTCGCCCTCGAGCTGGCCGGAATAGGGCTGGTTGTCGCCGACGCAGAGATCGGGTTCGGCCTGGAGCCGAGCCAGCAGCGGCCGTGCCAGTCGGCCATCATGGTGCCACAGCACGCCGACGTGCCAGGGCCGGAGCGGCCTTCCCCTGAGCTGCGGCGTGTAGGAGTGGATCGCGATCAGCCGCGGCGTGTGCCCCGCGCCGATCATCGCGTCGATCTGGTCATTGATCGCCACATGATAGGGCCGGTGCCAGGCGACAAGCCGCCGCGTGCACCTCGTCCGGGGTGATGTGGCGGTTCGCGGGCACGATCGTGCCGTCGTAGAGCCGCATCACCAGCGTCGGGTCGTCCTCGCCGCGGTTGGGGTCGATCACGAGCCGCGAGAAGCACGACAGGATCGCCGGGGCATCGAGCAGTTCCGCCAGCGCCAGTGTCACCCCGCGCGCGCCGATGTCGTAGGCGATGTGGCGTGCCATCTCGACCTCGGGCAGGCCGAGGGAGCCGCCGCCGATCTCCTGCGGCACGATGTTCGTCGCGTGGTCGCAGACCAGCAGGATCGGCGCGCTGCCGCTCCGTTGACGCTCTCGTAGGCCCGCTCATCGCGCATGGAGAAGTCCCGGTATCGTGGTGCGCTGCACAATATGGCGGCAAACTGGCCGTGGCCAGATGCCGAACCCGGGTTTTTCGTTCCATCGGCGGGGCGTTCGGCTATAAGCAGCGCTGTCCGTCCCCAGCCAGGCATTTCGAATGAACCCGCTCCGCCGCCAGCGAAACGTCAAGATCGTCGCGACGCTCGGCCCGGCGTCGAACGACTACGACATGATCCGCAAGCTCTTCGAGGCCGGGGCCGATGTCTTCCGGCTCAACATGAGCCACGGCACCCAGGCGGAGATCGCCGCCCGCCATGCCGATCATCCGCCAGGTCGAGGAGGACGCTGGGCCGGCCCATCGCGATCCTCGCCGACCTGCAGGGGCCGAAGCTGCGCGTGGGCGTCTTCGCGCGCGGCGGCGAGACGCTGGAGGAGGGCTCAGCGCGTTCCGGCTCGACCTCGATCCCGCCGAGGGCGACGCCACGCGCGTGAACCTGCCGCATCCCGAGATCTTCGCGGCGCTCGAACGCGGGCTCGATCGCTGCTGGTCAACGACGGCAAGATCCGGCTGAAGGTCGATCGACTGCGCGCCCCGAGTTCGCCGACTGCAGGTGGAGGTCGGCGGCGTGATCTCGAACCGCAAGGGCGTGAACGTGCCCGACGTGGTGCTGCCGCTGGCGGCGCTGTCGGACAAGGACCGCCGCGACCTCGAGTTCGTCTGCGAGCTTGGCGTCGACTGGCTGGCGCTGTCCTTCGTGCAGCGCGCCGCCGACGTGACTGAGGCGCGCGAGCTCGCCAAGCGGCCGCGCGGCCATCCTGTCGAAGATCGAGAAGCCCGCGGCCGTGCACGCCTTCGACGAGATCCTCGAGGCCTCCGACGGGATCATGGTGGCGCGCGGCGATCTCGGCGTGGAGCTGCCGGTCAGAGACGTGCCGCCGATCCAGAAGCGGCTGGTGCGCACGTGCCGCGAACGCGGCAAGCCGGTGATCGTCGCGACGCAGATGCTCGAGAGCATGATCGACAGCCCCGGTGCCCACCCGCGCCGAGGTCTCGGACGTGGCGGCCGCGATCTACGAGGGCGCCGACGCGGTGATGCTCTCGGCCGAATCGGCCGCCGGCGACTACCCGGTCGAGGCGGTGACCACGATGGACAACGTCGCCGATCGAGGTCGAGAGCGACCCGACCTACCGCCAGGTGATCGAGGCGAGCCGCGGCGGCCACAAGGAGACGGTCGCCGACGGCATCGTCGTCGCCGCCCGCGAGATCGCCGAGACGACGAACATCAAGGCGATCTGCTGCTTCTCGCAGTCGGGCACCACCGCGCCGCTCGTCGCGCGCGAACGCCCGCGGGTGCCGATCATCGCGATGACGCCACTGGTGCACGACCGCGCGGCGGCATGACCCTGACCTGGGGGCTGCACTGCGTGATGACGGGCGGAGCTCGAACGCTTCAAGCAGGCGGTCGTCAACGCGGCCCGCGCCGCCAAGGCCGACGGCTTCGCCGACGAGAGCGACCAGATCGTCGTGACCGCCGGCGTGCCGTTCAACGTGCCCGGCTCCACCAACATCCTGCGGGTCGCCATCTGCAAGGAGCGGGCGATCATCGAGGGCGGCGGCGAGGACTGAGCCCGCGCAAGGCCAGCGCTGGTTAACGCCGGGTTAACGCGATCCGGATAGTACATATATTTCAAATAGATGGCATTTTGTCCGCGCGCGGACACCCGCACTTTCCCGGCCCGATTCCGCTGGCTAGGGCCGCCTTGACGGGCCGCGGCGCCGCGCTTATACGCCCCGCTTCGGAGCGCGGCCGGCCGAGTGTGGCATGCCGTGGCGCGTCGAACCGCCCGGACCAGGAGACGGAAATGCCCAAGATGAAGACCAAGTCGAGCGCCAAGAAGCGCTTCAAGGTGTCGGCGACCGGCAGGTCATCGCCGGCCAGGCCGGCAAGCGGCACGGGATGATCAAGCGGACGAAGAAGTTCATCCGCGACGCGCGCGGAACGACCGATTCTCTCGGCGCCGGACGCGAAGATCGTCAAGGTCTACATGCCATACGATCGCTGAGGAGAACCGAGAATGGCCCGAGTTAAGGGGGCCCCGTCACCCACGCCCGCCACACAAGGTCGTGAAGGCCGCCAAGGGCTATTACGGCAGCGCAGCGACGAACTTCCGACCGCCACCCAGGCGGTCGACAAGGCGATGCAGTACGCGACCCGCGACCGCAAGGCGCGCAAGCGGAACTTCCGCGCCCTGTGGATCCAGCGGATCAACGCCGCGGTGCGCCAGCATGACGCCGACGCTCACCTATTCGCGCTTCATCAACGGCCTCGACCGCGCGGGCATCGAGGTGGACCGCAAGGTGCTGGCCGACCTCGCCGTGCACGAGCCGGACGCCTTCAACGCCATCGTCGACAAGGCGAGGGCCGCGCTGGCCTGAGCTTCCGGTCCCGGCCGGCACCGCGGCGCAGACCCCGGCTTCTCGAAGGGGACCGCAGGCCTGGAGGGGGTCCCATGGACGATCTGCGGCACGACGTACCTGACTGCCATCGCCGCCGCCGCCTCGGAGGCGGCGCTCGAGGAGGTGCGGCTGGCCGCCCTCGGCAAGAAGGGCGAGGTCTCGGGCCTGAGATGCGCGAGCCTCGGCGGCATGTCGCCCGAGGAGCGGCAGATCGCCGGGCCGGCGCTCAACGCGCTCAAGGACGGATCTGGCCGCGGCCATCGCGGCGAAGCCCGCGCCCGCTCGGCGACGCCGCGCTCGACGCGCGGCTGCGCGGGCGAGTGGCTCGACGTGACGCTGCCGGGCCGCCCGCGCCGCCAGGGCACATCCACCCGGTCAGCCAGGTGATGGAGGAGATCACCGCGATCTTCGCCGACATCGGCTTCTCGGTCGCCGAAGGCCCGCAGATCGAGACCGACTGGTACAACTTCGACGCGCTCAACATCCCGCCCGACCACCCGGCCCGGCCGAGATCAGGACACGTTCTACATGGCGCGCGCGGACGGCGACAACCGCCCGCCCACATGTGCTGCGCACCCACACCTCGCCGGTGCAGATCCGCCACATGCAGGCGAACGGCGCGCCCCTGCCGGGTGATCGCCCCGGGCCGGGTCTACCGCGCCGACTACGACCAGACGCACACGCCGATGTTCCACCAGGTCGAGGGGCTGGCTATCGACCGCGACATCACCATGGCCAACCTCAAGTGGGTGCTCGAGGAGTTCTGCCGCGCCTTCTTCGAGGTCGACGGCGTGGAACTGCAGCTTCCGCGCCTCGCACTTCCCCTTCACCGAGCCCTCGGCCGAGGTCGACATCCGCTGCTCCTGGGAGGGCGGCGCGCTGAAGGTCGGCGAGGGCGACGACTGGCTGGAGATCCTCGGCTCGCGGCATGGTGCACCCGAAGGTGCTGGCGGCCGGCGGGCGATCGATCCCGACACAGTGGCAGGGCTTCGCCTTCGGCATGGGGATCGACCGGATCGCGATGCTGAAATACGGCATCCCCGACCTGCGCGCCTTCTTCGACAGCGACCTGCGCTGGCTCCGCCACTACGGCTTCGCGGCGCTCGACGTGCCGACGCTGCATGGCGGCATCAGCCGCTAGCGGGGCGCGCAGCCTCGCGCCGCAGGGTTGAAGAAGCTGGTGCCGGTTCCCATATCATTGATAGACGAGGACCCCGTCCTGCCGAGTGCGTTTGACAACACTCTGCGGTTGTGACACTAGGCGTCCGAAGCCGGCGACATCACTGACCGGTCGTATTCAAAAAACCCCTTCCCGCATCCTGTGAGGCCTTGGTGAGCATCCAGATGGATTTGTCGAACGATATCGAACAGCTCTCGCTGGCCGAACTGAAGTCCAAGAGCCCCGCCGACCTCTTGCAGCTCGCAGAGGAGCTCGAGATCGAGAACGCCTCCACGATGCGCAAGGGCGACATGATGTTCGCCATCCTCAAGGAAGTGGCCGAAGACGGCGAGGAGATCTTCGGCGACGGCACGCTCGAGGTCCTGCAGGACGGCTTCGGCTTCCTGCGCTCGCCCGAGGCGAACTACCTGGCCGGCCCGGACGACATCTACGTCTCGCCCGAACCAGGTCCGCCGGTTCGGCCTGCGCACCGGCGACACGGTCGAAGGCGAGATCCGCGCGCCCAAGGATGGCGAGCGCTATTTCGCGCTGCTCAAGGTCTGCGAAGATCAACTTCGACGATCCCGAGCGCGCCCGCCACCGGATCAACTTCGACAACCTGACGCCGCTCTATCCCGACGAGCGGCTCAACCTCGAGATCGAGGACCCCACGGTCAAGGACAAGTCCGCCCGGGTGATCGACCTGATCGCGCCGCATCGGCAAGGGCCAGCGCGGCGCTGATCGTGGCGCCGCCGCGCACCGGCAAGACGGTGCTGCTGCAGAACATCGCCAAGTCCATCACCGACAACCATCCGGAAGTGCTACCTGATCGTGCTGCTGATCGACGAGCGGCCCGAGGAAGTCACCGACATGCAGCGCAGCGGTGAAGGGCGAGGTGGTCACCTCGACCTTCGACGAGCCGGCGACAGCGCCACGTGCCAGGTGGCCGAGATGGTGATCGAGAAGGCCAAGCGCCTGGTCGAGCACAAGCGCGACGTGGTGATCCTGCTCGATTCGATCACCCGCCTCGGCCGCGCCTACAACACGGTGGTGCCGTCCTCGGGCAAGGTGCTGACCGGCGGCGTCGACGCCAATGCGCTGCAGCGGCCGAAGCGCTTCTTCGGCGCGGCGCGCAACATCGAGGAAGGCGGTTCGCTGACCATCATCGCCACCGCGCTGATCGATACCGGCAGCCGCATGGACGAGGTGATCTTCGAGGAGTTCAAGGGCACCGGCAACTCGGAGATCGTGCTCGACCGCAAGCTCGCCGACAAGCGCATCTTCCCGGCGATCGACATCCTCAAGTCCGGCACCCGCAAGGAAGAGCTGCTGGTCGATAAGACCGACCTCTCCAAGATGTGGGTCCTGCGCCGCATCCTGATCCCGATGGGCACGATCGATGCGATCGAGTTCCTGCTCGACAAGCTGAAGCAGACGAAAACGAACGCCGAGTTCTTCGATTCGATGAACAGCTAGGCTGATTGCGCGGAAACGTGTGCGATGAGCGAAACCATATTCGCTCAGTCTACGGCACGCGGCCGTGCGGGTATTTCGGTAATTCGGCTGTCCGGGCCGCTGGCGATCGGGTCTGTCAGGAGACTTGTGTCCGGAGATATTGCGCCGCGGGTGCCGGCGCTGCGCTGGCTGCGTGAGCCCGGCACCGGGGAACGCCTCGATCAGGCAATAGTCCTGACCTTTCCCGCACCGCGGAGCTTCACCGGCGAGGACGTGGCGGAGTTGCATCTGCACGGCGGCCCGGCGGTGTCCAAGGTGGTGCTGGCGGCACTGGATGCGCTCGACGGGTTGCGGCCGGCGGACCCGGGAGAGTTTACCCGGCGGGCGCTGATGAACGGCAAGCTCGACCTGGCGCAGGTGGAGGGGCTGGGCGACCTGCTCGCGGCCGAGACCGAGGCGCAGCGACGCCAGGCGATGCGGCTTCTGGAGGGCGCACTCTCGCGGCGGGCCGAGCTCTGGCGGGCGGAGATCGTGCGCATCCTCGCGCATGTGGAGGTCGGGATCGACTTCGTCGACGAAGACGTGCCGGCGGATGTGACCGCGGGGCTCGGCGGAGCGCTGGGTGCGCTCAGCGCGGCCATAGACGGCGAACTGGCCGCGAGCCGCATGGCCGAACGCGTCCGCGATGGGTTCGAGGTCGCCATCATCGGTGCGCCGAATGTCGGAAAGTCCACTCTTCTCAATGCGTTGGCCGGCCGCGACGTGGCGCTGACCTCCCACGTGGCCGGCACGACGCGAGACGTGATCGAGGTCCACATGGACCTCGGCGGTCTGCCGGTGACGGTTCTGGATACGGCGGGGCTTCGCGAGATCACGGGAGCCGTCGAGGCAATGGGCATCGCCCTTGCGCGCAGGCGCGCAGAGCAGGCCGATCTGCGGGTGTTCCTGGTCGAGGCGCCGGACGAGGTCACCGGGCTTGCCGTGGAGCAGCGCGAGGGCGACCTTGTTGTGCTGGCCAAGGCGGACCTGCGGCGCGGAGGCGCAGGATTGGCGGTGTCGGGCCTGACCGGCGCGGGGGTCGGGGAATTGATTGACAGGATCGGTGCCGTCTCTGGACGTGCGCGCGTCACAAGTGGCGACCATCACCCATGCCCGCCAGCGGAAGGCCATCGAAGCAGCGCAGGACCGGTTGCTGGCGGCGGCGCGGGGCCTGGAGGCACCGAGGTTTGATGCGGTACTGGTTGCCGAAGATCTGCGCGGCGCGCTTCGCGCGCTTGATATGCTGGTCGGAAGGACCGATGTAGAGGCGGTGCTGGACGCGGTCTTCGCCGGATTCTGCCTCGGCAAGTAGGGATTGTTTCACGTGAAACATCACGACTTCGACGTGATCGTCGTCGGTGGCGGCCACGCCGGCACCGAGGCAGCCCTCGCGGCCCACCGCAGCGGCGCGCGCACGGCGCTGATCACCCACCGTTTCGACCGTCTGGGCGAGATGTCATGCAATCCCGCCATCGGGGGGCTTGGAAAGGGCCATATCGTCCGCGAAATCGACGCTTTGGACGGGCTGATGGGCTGGGCAGCCGACCAGGCCGGCATCCAGTTCCGCTTATTGAACCGCCGCAAGGGTCCCGCCGCGCAGGGTCCCCGTACCCAGGCGGACCGGGCACTCTACCGCGTGGCTGTTCAGTCGGCATTCCGCGTGCGTCCCGGACTTGTCGGTGATAGAGGGTGAAGTCACCGATCTGCTGCTACAGAGTGCCGCAGTACGTGGGGTCATCCTCGCAGACGGCTCCCAGGTATCTTCCGGCGCGGTGGTCCTCACTGCCGGCACGTTCCTGCGCGGTGTCATCCACATGGGTGAGGTCCGTCTGGCTGCCGGGCGCATGGGCGATGCGGCTTCCGTACCACTCGCCGAGCGCATCGAGGATCTTGGTCTTCCACTGGGCCGGCTGAAGACCGGCACGCCGCCACGCCTCGACGGGCGCAGCATCGACTGGTCGACCATCGAGATGCAGGCGGCGGATGTCGAGCCGGTCTGCCTGTCGTTTCTGTCCACCGGTCCGGTCGCTCGGCAGATCGCCTGCGGCGTCACGCGGACGAACACCCGCACCCATGCGGTGATCCGCGACAACATGGACCGCTCGGCGCTCTACGGCGGGGGGATCTCGGGCGTCGGGCCGCGCTATTGTCCGTCGATCGAGGACAAGGTCGTGCGCTTCGCCGACAAGGACTCGCACCAGATATTCCTGGAACCCGAGAGCCTGTCGGACGACGTGGTCTACCCCAACGGAATCTCCACCTCGATGCCGCCAGAGGTCCAGGAGGCCTACGTCCAGACCATCCATGGCCTTGAAAACGTGAAGATAATCCGACCGGGCTACGCCATCGAGTACGACTACGTCGACCCGCGCTGCCTTGATTCCGCCCTGGCGGTGAAGGACTGCGAGGGCCTGTTTCTGGCGGGCCAGATCAATGGCACGACCGGCTACGAGGAGGCCGCAGGCCAGGGTCTGCTTGCCGGCTTGAACGCGGCCGCACGTGCGCTGGGGCGCGATCATCTGCGCCTTGGCCGAACCGAGGCCTATATAGGTGTGATGGTCGACGACCTGATCACCCGTGGGGTCACCGAACCCTACCGCATGTTCACCTCCCGCGCCGAGTATCGCCTGCACCTAAGGGCCGACAACGCCGACCAGCGCCTCACCGCGCGCGGCGTCGCCTGCGGCTGCGTGTCCGACACGCGGCGGCAGGCGTTCGAGGCAAAGATGCAGGCGCTTGCCGAGGCGCGCACCAGGGCCGCTGACTTCGTGTTCACGCCCGGCGAGGCTGCACAACTCGGCTTTCCGGTGAACCATGACGGCGTACGGCGCAACGTACTGGAACTGCTTGCTTTTCCGGACATCGACATGGCGGCGATCGCAGCGGCAATCCCGAATTTCGGTCACTTCCCGCCTGCAATTCTCACCCAACTGGAGAACGACAGCCGCTATGCGCCCTATCTGGCCCGCCAGGAGGCAGAGGTAGCCGACCTCCGCCGCGCCGAGGGCGTGCCGCTGCCCGTCGATCTCGACTACAACTCCATGCCCGGTCTCTCGAACGAACTGCGCAGCAAGCTTGCCCGCGTCCGGCCGGAGACCCTTGCGCAGGCCGGGAGGATCGAAGGAATGACCCCGGCCGCACTTACCCTCGTATTGTTCCGGAGCCGGCAGGCCGCACGGCAGGTATCGTGACCGCGCATATTGCGACGCCGGAGGAGTTCGCCCGCCGCTTCAATGTTTCACGTGAAACAATGGCGCGGCTCGAAACCTATGCCGCCCTCCTGACCAAATGGACCAAGCACATTAACCTCGTCTCCGCCCCCTCGCTCCCGGACCTCTGGCACCGCCATTTCGCGCGATTCCGCACAGCTCATCGCCCTTCGCCCCCCATCCCGCCTCTGGCTCGACCTCGGGTCCGGCGCGGGCTTCCCGGGCCTCGTCGTCGCCATCCTCGCCTCCGACCTCCGCGTCCGCCTGGTCGAGAGTGACCAGCGCAAATGCGCATTCCTCCGCCGCGTCGCGGAGGACACCGGCACCGCAATCGACATCATCCCCGATCGCATCGAGACCCTACCGCCGCAGTCAGCCGGCGTGATCTCGGCCCGCGCCCTTGCGCCTCTCACCCAGCTCCTCGCTCACGCTGAGAAACATCTCGCCCCTGGCGGTATCGGCTTGTTTCCCAAGGGCCGGACGGTGCATAACGAAATCGCCGAGGCGGAGCGCACATGGCGGTTCGCATGCCGGGTCCACCCGAGCCTCACCGACCTCGAGGCCGCCATCGTCGAAGCCGGAGCGCCGATCCGTGTCTGAGCCTGGAACCGAACGCAAGGTCGTCGCCATCGCCAACCAGAAAGGCGGCGTTGGCAAGACAACCACCGCGATCAACCTCAGCACCGCGCTGGCCGCGCTGGGCTACCGCGTGCTGCTGATCGACCTCGACCCGCAAGGCAACGCTTCCACCGGCCTCGGATTCACGCTGGCCGACCGCAGCACCACGTCCTACGACCTCATCATCGGCAACCCCGCCGACATCATCCCGGCGGAGACCGTCATCCCCGGCCTGATGCTGATCCCCGCCACCCCCGACCTCAGCGGCGCGGACCTTGATCTGGTAGAGGACCCACGCCGCATCCACAAGATATGGGACGCATTGGCCGCCAACCTCCCGGCCTTCCAGGGCTTCGACTTCATCTTCATCGACTGCCCTCCCTCGCTCAGCCTGCTCACGGTCAACGCCTTCGTCGCGGCGGACTCCGTCCTCGTGCCGCTTCAATGCGAGTTCTACGCCCTCGAGGGCCTGTCCCAGCTGATGCGCACCGTCCAGACGATCCGCACCGGATCCAACCCCAGGTTGCGCATCCAGGGCATCGTCCTGACCATGTACGACCGCCGGAACAACCTTTCCGGCCAGGTTGCCTCCGACGTGCGCGAGAACCTCGGCGCCATGGTCTACGAGACGGTCATCCCGCGCAACGTCCGTCTCAGCGAGGCACCTTCGCACGCTGTACCGGCGCTCATCTATGACCGGACCAGCTCGGGCAGCGTGGCCTATCAGAAATTCGCGGCCGAGTTCCTCGCCCGTAGTGGCGCGGTGCGGCACCTGGCGCTGCTGGACTGAGGGGAGTTCACATGGAACGCAAGGGTCTGGGACGTGGCCTTTCTGGGTTGCTCTCCGACATGGTGCCGCTGCAGTCAAACGAGGCGCCGCCCGCCCGTGACCCGGGGACGCGCCCGGTGCCCATCGAGCGCATCCGTGCCAACCCGCATCAGCCGCGCCGCGCATTCGACGAGACCGAGCTGCGCGAATTGGCGGCGTCCATCCGCGAGCGCGGCGTCATCCAGCCGCTCTTGCTGCGCCCGCATCCCGATTATCCGGGCGAGTTCCAGATCGTCGCCGGCGAGCGCCGCTGGCGAGCGGCCCAGGCGGCGGGCCTGCACGAGCTGCCGGCGGTGGTGCGCGAGCTTGACGACGGCGAGGTGTTGGAGCTGGCGATCATCGAGAACATCCAGCGCGCCGACCTGAACGCGGTCGAAGAGGCGCTGGGCTTTCGCCAGCTCATGGACCGCTTCGGCCACACCCAGGAGCGGCTGGCCGAGGCGCTGGGAAAGAGCCGCAGCCACATCGCCAACCTCCTGCGCCTCCTGAACCTGCCCGAGCCGGTGCTGGAGTTGCTGCGCGCCGGCAAGCTGAGCGCGGGACACGCCCGCGCGCTGGTCACCGCGGCCGATCCGGTGGCGCTTGCCCGCCAGGTCGTGGATCGCGACCTCTCGGTGCGCCAGACCGAGCAACTCGCGAAAGTCGTAGCGCAGTCACCGGCCAGGCGGCCTGCGCCCATGTCCAAGGATGCCGACACGCGGGCGCTGGAGGCGGATCTCAGCGCCAACCTGCGGCTGAGGGTCAGCATCGACCACAAGCCCGGCGGGCAGGCCGGAGAGCTGCGGATCCGCTACGGGACGCTGGAGGAACTGGACGGTTTGTGCCAGCTACTTTCCAGATAAGTTATTGAACAAGAAGTACTTTTAATACAGCGTCAAGCACCGCGCGACCTTCGTCCGTGGCGGTGACCCTCACCCCGTCTACGGCCAGCAGGCCCAGATCCTGCAGCTCGGCGACGGCCCCCGACGGCAACGCCCGGCCTGCCAGCCGCGCATAGCGCCCGGCGTCGATCCCCTCGCGCAGGCGCAGACCCATCATCAGCATCTCGACCGCCTGCTCGTCAGGGGTGAGTGCAACGCGCTGCGTGCGGGCCGTACTCCCCAGCCAAGCCTCCGGCTGCCGCTCGGCTTCGAGTGCCCAACGCACCGGCCCAAGGCTCAGCCGCCCATGCGCCCCCGGCCCGATCCCGGCATAGTCGCCATAGCGCCAGTAGACGAGATTGTGCCGGCTCTCCGCCCCCGGCCGGGCGTGGTTGGAGACCTCGTAGGCCGCGAGCCCCGCCCGCGCGCAGGCCTCATTGGTCGCCGCGTACATGTCCGCCGCCAGTTCCGCCCCCGGCAGGCCGCGCAGCCGGCCGCGGGCGTAGCAGCGTCGCCGAACCGCGTGCCGGCCTCGATGGTCAGCTGGTAGAGCGACAGGTGGTCGATCGCCATCGCCAGCGCCCGGTCGAGCTCCGCCGCGCCAGGCCGTCCAGCGTCCTGATCCTGCCGCGCATAGATCAGGTCGAAGCTCACCCGGTCGAACACCGCTCGCGCGATCCCGAAGGCCGCCACCGCCTCGGCCGCCGTATGCATCCGCCCCAGCCGCTTGAGGTCGGCGTCGTTCAGCGCCTGCACTCCCAGCGACAGCCGGTTGACCCCGGCGTCGCGATAGCCGCGGAACCTCCCGGCCTCGACCGACGTCGGGTTGGCCTCGAGCGTCACCTCCGCGCCCTGATCGAGCCCGCCAGCCGGCGCGCATCGGCGTCGAGCACCGCCGCGACGGTCTCCGGCGCCATCAGGCTCGGGGTGCCGCCGCCGAAGAACACGCTGTCCACCCGCCGCCCCGGCGTCTCCGCGGCCGCCGCCGCCACCTCGGCCACCAGCGCGTCGCGCCAGCGCGCCTGGTCGACGCCCGCGCGCACGTGGCTGTTGAAGTCGCAATAGGGGCATTTCGCCGCGCAGAACGGCCAGTGGACGTAGACGCCGAACCCGCCCGCCTGCCAGTCGGCGGGCTCGGAAAAAAGGTATCGCTGGATTTATCAAATGAAATCAATCACTGTGATCCCTGTATCATCGTGATACACCCGCTCAGGCGAGGCAGGCCGCCACCATCTTGCGGAAAGCGTCGCCCCGATGGCTGATCCGGTTCTTGTCCCAGCGGTCCATCTCGCCCAGCGTGATCTCGTAGCCGTCCGGCTGGAACATCGGGTCGTAGCCGTGCCCCTGCTCGCCCCGCATCGGCCAGACGCATCGCCCCTCGATCCGCCCCTCGAACACCTCGTCATGCCCGTCCGGCCAGGCCAGCACCAGCGTGCAGCGGAACCGCGCGGTGCGGGGATGGGGCGCGCCTGCCGCCTCCAGCTCGCCCCAGGTCCGCTGCATGGCATGCACGAAGTCGCGTCCCGAAGGCGTCTCCGCCCAGTCCGCCGTAAAGACCCCCGGCGCGCCCCCGAGCCCGTCCACTTCGATGCCGCTGTCATCCGCCAGCGCCGGCAGGCCGCTGGCGCGGGCCGCCGCATGCGCCTTGATCCGGGCATTGCCGAGGAACGTGGTCTCGGTCTCAGCCGGCTCCGGCAGGCCGAGCGACGCCGCCGAGACGATCTCGACGGGGAACGGCGCGAGCAGGTCGGCGATCTCCTCCAGCTTGCCCCGGTTGTGGGTGGCGACCACCAGCCGCGGCTCGGTGAGCCGGCGGGTCACGGCGCGGTGGCCGCCTTCTGGGCGGCAACCAGGGCGGCGATGCCGCCCTCGGCGAGGTCGATCAGAGCAGTGAACTGGTCGCGGCTGAACGTCGCGCCCTCGGCGCTGCCCTGCACCTCGATCAGCCCCAGGCCGCCGGTCATCACGAAGTTGGCGTCCGTCCCCGCCACGCTGTCCTCGGCATAGTCGAGGTCGAGCACCGCCTGGCCGCCATATATGCCGCAGCTCACCGCCGCCACATGGTCGGTGATCGGGTCGGTCTTGATGTCGCCTGCCTTCAGGAGCTTGTTGACCGCCAGCCGCAGCGCCACCCAGCCGCCGGTGATCGACGCGCACCTCGTGCCGCCGTCGGCCTGCAGCACGTCGCAATCCACGGTGATCTGCCGCTCGCCCAGCGCCACCCGGTCGACGCCGGCGCGCAAGCTGCGGCCGATCAGCCGCTGAATCTCCTGCGTGCGCCCCGACTGCTTGCCGGCCGCCGCCTCGCGCCGGTTGCGGCTGGTGGTGGCGCGCGGCAGCATCCCGTACTCCGCCGTCACCCATCCCAAGCCCGTCTTGCGCAGGAAGGGCGGCACGCTCTCTTCCAGGCTCGCGGTGCACAGGACGTGGGTATCGCCCATGCGGATCAGGCACGAGCCTTCGGCATGGCGCGAGAAGTTCGGCTCGATCACCACGGACCGCAGGGCGTCGGCAGCGCGTCCGGAGGGGCGCATGGGGGTCTCCTTGGGCGAATTCGGTGCCCGGCTCTTATCCCGCCGCTTCCACCCCGTCCAGCCGGGCCACCGCAATTGACCCCCCGCCGCTCCACCCCTACCTAGTGGGCCGAGAAAGCCGGAGGCGCAGCGGTTTCCCCATGACCACGCCCAACCCGATCCTTGGCGAGATGAGCGACCGCAGCCGCGAGGTCTTCCGCCGGCTGGTCGAAGCCTATCTCGAAACCGGCGAGCCGGTGGGCTCGCGTACCCTGACCCGCGCGCTCTCCGAGAACGTCTCGGCGGCCACGGTGCGCAACGTGATGCAGGACCTCGAATACCTCGGCCTGCTCGACAGCCCGCATGTCTCGGCCGGGCGGGTGCCGACCCAGCTCGGCCTGCGGCTGTTCGTCGATGGAATCCTCGAGGTCGGCGCCATCCCTATCCCCGAGCGCAGCGAGATCGAGCGCTCGCTCGCGGGGAACGAGGGCGGCGTCGGCGCGCTGCTCGACCGGGCAGGCGACATCCTTTCCGACATGACCCACGGCGCCAGTCTGGTGCTGATCCCGAAGTCCGAGGCGCCCATCCGCCACATCGAATTTGTCAGCCTCGCCCCTGACCGGGTTCTGGTGGTGCTGGTCACCGCCGACGGCCAGGTGGAAAACCGGCTGATCGCGCCGCCGCTCGGCCTGACGCCCTCGGCCATGCGCGCGGCCGCCAACTTCCTCAACGCTATCCTCGAAGGCCGGACCCTCTCGGACATGCACGGCGTGGTTAGCGCCGAGATCGCGCGGCGCCGAGCCGAACTCGACACCCTCACGCGCTCGCTGGTCGAGGACGGCACCGCCGTCTGGACCCGCGACGGCGAGGGCCAGCGCGACCGGCTGATCGTGCGGGGCCGCGCGCATCTGCTCGACGGTGCGGAGGATGCGGCCCAGCTGGAGCGGGTGCGCGAGCTCTTCGACGACCTCGAGCGCAAGCGCGACCTCGCACAGCTCCTGGAGCTTGCCGAGGGCGGGCACGGGGTGCGTGTCTTCATCGGCTCGGAGAACAAGCTCTTCTCACTTTCGGGTTCCTCTCTGGTCGTCTCTCCCTATATGAATGCCGACCGCAAGATCATCGGCGCGGTGGGCGTGATCGGACCGACCCGGCTGAACTATGGCCGCATCGTGCCGATCGTCGACTACACCGCCCAGCTTGTCGGCCGGCTGGTGTCCAGCCGCGGCGGAGCGTGAGGACGGAAGTGAGATGGTGAGAGAGAACAAGACCGGCGATTACGACGACGAGCACATGTTCGACGATCCCGAGGCGCTGGATGCGCTGAATGACGAGGCGACCGCCGCCGAGATCGAGCTCGACGAGACCGAGGCGCTGCGCGCCGAGGTTGCCGACCTCAAGGACCGCCTGCTGCGCGCCCTGGCCGACGTCGAGAACATCCGCAAGCGGGCCGAGCGCGACCGCCGCGATGCCGAGCTCTACGGCGCGACCCGCTTCGCACGGGACATGCTTTCGGTGCATGACAACTTCGAACGGGCGCTCGGCAACATGACCGAGGCGGTGCGCGAGGCGGCGCCGGGACTGGCGGAGGGGATCGAGCTGACGCAGCGCGACCTGCTTGCGGCGTTCGAGAAGCACCGGATCCACCGGATCGAACCCGTGGCCGGGGACCGCTTCGATCCCAAGCTGCACCAGGCGATGTTCGAGGCTCCGGTGCCGGGCACCAAGGCCGGCGACATCATCCAGGTGATGGGCGTGGGCTTCACCATCGGCGAGCGGCTCCTGCGCCCCGCGCAGGTCGGCGTCTCGTCCGGCGGCCCGGCCATGCCGAAGCCGAACGGTGGGGACGCGACGCCGGGTTGAGGCCGCGACGGGCGGTTTGTCCGCGCGCGGACAAACCGCTAACATGTTGATATGAAAAGAGGAAAGCCTTCTCGTTAACCTTGCGTTTACCCAGATAGCGGCCCCCGCGGCCGCGTCAGGGCGTGCTGGCCGGCCGGCGGTGCCGGACGTACAGCCAGGCGAAACCCGCGATGATCAGCGGCACCGCGATGGCCGCCACCAGGTTCAGGTGGTGCCAGAAGAATGGCAGGACGTTGGAGGAGATGCCGAATCGGTAGGCCAGCGTGCACCAGAACCCCGCCCAGAGCGCGGCACCGGCCATGTTCGCCAGAAGGAAGGTCAGCCAGTGCATGCCGGTGGTACCCGCCACCAGTCCGTTGAGCTGGCGCAGTCCCACGACGAAGCGCGCGAAGACCACCATCAGCGGCCCGTACCTGTGGGCGACGGCCTCGGTCTTCGCCAGTGCCGCCTCGGTGACCCCGACGCGGCTCCCATAGCGAAGGATCGCCGGCCGGCCCAGCTTGCGGCCGATGGCATAGGCGATGTTGTCGCCGAGGACCGCCGCGAGGAAGGCGGTGATGGCGACCGTGTAGATGCTGAACTCGCCCCGCGCCGCAGCACCGGAGGCGAGGATGATCGCGGATTCGCCGGGAAGCGGTGCCCCGAGCGCCTCGAGCGACACCGAGAAGAACAACGCCGGGATCCCGTATTCCGCGACCAGCGCCTCGAGATGTTGCGTCAGCCCGGAGATGCTCATGGTTCCTCTGCGCCCGTCGGCCCTGATGCCGCAGCATCCGGCAACCCCCGGCGGCACGCAAGCGGTTCCGCCGGGCGGGGTCAGTCGCGGACCAGCGCCTTAAGCTCGTAGGCCAGCGCCAGCGCCTGGCGCGGGGTCAGCTCGTCGGGGTGGACCTCGCGCAGCCGCGCCTCGACCGCCGAAGGCTGCGGCGGCGCGGCCTGCGGCGCGGCCTGGATCGCGGCGGCGCTGAAGAGCGGCAGGTCGTCGACCAGCGCCTTTGCCTTGCCGCCGCGCTCGCGCTCGCCGGTCTCCAGCGCGTCGAGCACCACGCGGGCGCGCTCCACAACCACCGCCGGCAGGCCGGCGAGACGGGCGACCTGGACGCCGTAGGAGCGGTCGGCGGCGCCCTCGCGCACCTCGTGGAGGAAGATCACCTCGCCCTTCCACTCGCGCACGGCGACGGTGGCGTTGCGCAGCCCCGGCAGCCTGGCCGAGAGCGCGGTCAGCTCGTGGTAGTGGGTGGCGAAGAGCGCGCGGCAGCGGTTCTCGTCGTGCAGGTGCTCCAGCACCGCCCAGGCGATGGAGAGACCGTCGTAGGTCGCGGTGCCCCGGCCGATCTCGTCGAGGATCACCAGTGCGCGCGGGCCGGCCTGGTTGAGGATGGCGGCGGTCTCGACCATCTCGACCATGAAGGTCGACCGGCCCCGCGCCAGGTCGTCGGCAGCGCCGACCCGGCTGAAGAGCTGGTCCACCACGCCGATCCGCGCCTCGGTGGCCGGGACGAAGGCGCCGATCTGGGCGAGGAGTGCTATCAGCGCATTCTGGCGCAGGAAGGTGGACTTGCCGGCCATGTTCGGGCCGGTGACGAGCCAGACCGGCCGGGCGTCCTCACCGTCGGCGCCGAGGTCGCAGTCGTTGGCGACGAAACCCTCGCCCGAGCGGCGCAGCGCCTGTTCCACCACCGGGTGGCGGCCGCCCGGTGATGCGGAAGCTGCGGTCGGCGGTGATCTCGGGGCGGATCCAGTCCTCGGCGCGCGCGAGCTGGGCGAGCGCCGCGGCGAGGTCGATCTCGGCGAGCGCGCGCGCGAGGGCGCCGAGCGGGCCGGCCTCTGCCATCACAGCGGCGCGCAGCTCGGCGAAGATGCGCTTCTCGATCTCCAGCGCATGGCCGCCGGCGTTGAGGATCTTCGTCTCGATCTCGGCCAGCGGCAGGGTGGTGAAGCGCAGGGCGTTGCCGGTGGTCTGGCGGTGGACGAAGATCTCGGCGAGCGGGGGCTTAAGCATCTTCTCGGCGTGCGTGGCCGGGGTCTCGATGTAGTAGCCGAGCACGTTGTTGTGGCGGATCTTCAGCGCGGCGATGCCCGAGCGGCGGATGTAGTCCGCCTGCAGCTCGGCGATCACGCCCGCGGCCCTGGTCGCGCAGCCGGCGGGTCTCGTCGAGCTCGGCATCAAGGCCCTCGGCGATGAACCCGCCGTCGCGGGCGAGGTGCGGCGGCTCGGCCACGAGGGCTGCGTCGAGCGCCGCGGCGAGGTCGTCCCGGCCGGCGAGGGCAGCGCGGGCGGCGGCCAGCGCGTCGGGCAGCGCGCCGTCGAGGGCGGCGTGCAGGCGCGCGGCCTGGGCGAGCGCGTCGCGCAGGGCCGCCAGGTCGCGCGGGCCGCCGCGGTCGAGCGCGAGGCGGGAAAGGGCGCGCTCAACGTCGGGGACCTTGCGCAGCATCTCTCGAGTGGCACGCAGGCGGTCGGGGTCCTCGGCGAGATGCGCCACGGCATCCTGACGGGCGCGGATCTCGGTGGCGTCGGTGGAGGGGGCGTTCAGGCGGGTCTCCAGCAGGCGCGCACCAGCGCCGGTGACGGTGCGGTCGATGGCGGCGAGGAGCGAGCCCTCGCGGCTGCCGGCGAGGCTGCGGGAAAGCTCCAGATTGCGGCGGGTGGCGGCGTCGATCTGCATGCGGCTGCCGGCGGCCTCGCGCACCGGCGGGCGCAGCAGCGGCAGGCGGCCCTTCTGGGTCAGCTCCAGGTAGTCGACGATGGCGCCGAGCGCGCCCGTCTCGGCGCGGGTGAAGGCGCCGAAGCCTTCGAGGGTGCCGACGCGGAACACCTCGGCGATACGGGTCTCGGCGAGGGTGGAATCGAAGGAGGCGCGGGCGAGCGGGGTCGCCACGGCGCCGGCCTCGGCGATGGGCGCGCGCAGTTCGGCCTCGACGGCCTCGGAGACCAGCACCTCGCGGGGGGCGAGGCGGGCGAGCATGGGGGCGAGCAGGCGGCCGCGGGCAGGGGGCGACGGCGAGGTGGCCGGTGGAGACGTCGGCCCAGGCGAAGGCGCCCTCGCCGCGCACCTCGCAGCAGGCGGTCAGGTAGTTGTGGCGCCGGGCCTCCGAGCAGGCTCTCCTCGGTGAGCGTGCCGGGGGTGACGAGGCGGACGACCTCGCGGCGCACCACCGATTTGGCGCCGCGCTTGCGGGCCTCGGCGGGGTCCTCGACCTGCTCGCAGACGGCGACGCGGAAGCCCTTGCGGATCAGCGTCAGCAGGTAGCCCTCGGCGGCGTGGACCGGGACGCCGCACATCGGGATGTCCTGGCCGAGGTGCTGGCCGCGCTTGGTGAGCGCGATGTCGAGGGCGGCGGCGGCGGCCTCGGCATCGGCGAAGAACATCTCGTAGAAGTCGCCCATGCGGTAGAACAGCAGGGCGTCGGCGTGCTCGGCCTTGATGGCGTGGTACTGCGCCATCATCGGCGAGATGCTGTGGCTGTCGTTCACGCGGCCTGCCCCGGTTCCGTCGCGCCGGTTATACAGGCTGGGGCTGCGGTGCCAATGGCGCGCGCGCGCGGAGCGTCGCACAGTGCAACGCGAACTAGTACGTTGTTTTTAAACGATTAAAGTGTTGACGTTACTTCGGGGACGGCGGATCGGCGGCCAGTATCGCGGCGAGCCGGCCGGCCTCGGCGATGCAGGCGGGGTCGCCCCGGATGAGTGCGAGGCACATCGCGCCTTCCATCACGATCTGCACCTGCCCGGCGAGCGCGGCGGAGTCCCGCGCGCCCCGCCGGGAAAGCTCGTCGCAGAGCCAGGCCGCGACCTCCTGCTTGTGCTGGCGCGCGGCGATCCGGGCCGGGTGGCCGGGCATGTGGGCGAGCTCGAGGCTCAGCCGGGTGAAGCCGGAGCCGAGCCAGTGCGGGCGGCGCGCCCAGGCCTCGATCGCGGCGAACACCGCGCCCACGTAGCCCGCGGGCGTCTCGGCCTCGGCGCCCCAGGCGCGGAACTGCGCCAGGGCGTGGGCGCGCTGCTCGTCCAGCACCGCCGCGACCAGCGCGTCCTTGCTGTCGAAGTGGTGGTAGAGCGTGCGCTTGCTGACCCCGGCCGCCGCGGCGATCTCGTCCATGCTGACGCGGGCGAAGCCGGCGCGGTAGAGCAGGCGGTAGGTGGCCGCGAGGATGTCGTCGCGCGTGGTCGCGGCGCGGGGCGGCACGGGTAGACTCACGAGTGAAACCTCCGCGGCGGGTGGTGCGGTATTCTCGGCGGTGCAGGCGCATTGCGAAAGGACAAAGACGTGAACGACGCCCCCCGGATTACCGGCGTGCAGGCGCGGGCGGTGAACGTGCCGCTCGCCCGGCCGCTCGGCACCGCCTCCGGCACGGTGCAGGCCGCGCCGCTGGTCTTGATCGACATCGCGACCGAGGGGCCGACTGGCTCGGCCTATCTCTTCGTCTACACGCCGAAGGCGCTGCGGGCGACGGTGGCGCTGATCGAGGAGATGACGCCGCTGGTCGTCGGCAAGCCGCTGGCGCCGCAGGACCGGTCGCGCGACTGATGGGTGCCTTCGTGCTGCTCGGCCGTCCGGGGCTGGTGGGATCGACGATCTCGGGGATCGACATGGCGCTCTGGGACGCGCTGGGGCGGCTGCATGGGGTTTCGGTCTGTCGGCTGCTCGGCGGCTCCGAGCGGCCGATCCAGGCCTATGCCACCCTGGGGGTGGTGGACCCGGACCGGGACCTCGGCGCGGTTGCCGCGGCGCTCGGCGACGGGGTCGGCGCGGTGAAGATCATGATCGGCGTCGGCGACCTGGCGGCGGATGTCGCGATGGTGGCGGCGGTGCGGCGCGAGATCGGGCCGTCGCGCGGGCTGATGGTCGACTACAACCAGTCGCTGACGGTGCCGGAGGCGGTGCGGCGGAATCCGACGGCTGGCGGAGTTCGACCTGACCTGGGTCGAGGAGCCGGTGGCGGCGGCGGAATCTCGCCGGCCATGCGGCGGTGCGCGCCGCGGTGAAGACGGCGATCCAGACCGGCGAGAACTGGTGGTTTCCCGAGGACGTGGCGCGCGCGGTGCGCGCCGGCGCCAGCGACTTCGCCATGCTGGATCTGGCGCGGATCGGCGGGATCAGCGGCTGGCTGCGCGCCGCGGCGCAGGCCGAGGGCGCGTCGCTGCCGGTGTCGAGCCACCTCTTCGCCGAGGCGAGCGCCCATGCGCTGGCGGTGACGCCGGGCGCGCAGCTGCTCGAATACGTCGATCTGGCGGGCGCCGTGCTGCAGGAGCGGGTGGCGCCCGCCGATGGGCTCGTCACACCCCGCGGGCCGGGTCTCGGGATGGCCTGGGACGAGGCGGCGGTGGCGCGCTGCGCGGCCTGAGGGCCTCCGTTCAGGCCGGGCGGAAGTCCAGCGCCACGCCGTTGATGCAGTAGCGCAGGCCGGTCGGCGGCGGGCCGTCGGGGAAGACGTGGCCAAGGTGGCTGCCGCAGGTGGCGCAATGCACCTCGGTGCGGGTCATGCCCCAGCTGCGGTCGGAGGTGGTCTCGACCGAGCCCTCGACGGGCGTGTTGAAGCTCGGCCAGCCGGTGCCGCTCTCGAACTTCACGTCGCCGGCGAAGAGCGCAGTGCCGCAGCCGGCGCAGGCGAAGGTGCCGGGGCGCTTCTCGTGCAGGAGCGCGCAGCTTCCCGGGCGCTCGGTGCCGTGGCCGCGCATCACCGCGTACTGCTCGGGCGTGAGCAGCTTGCGCCACTCGGCCTCCGTGCGGGTCACCTTGTAGGTCTTCGTGTCCGTGTTCATGGGATGCTCCTGGGATGGTGGCCCGGTCCGCGAGATCTAATCCTCCCGGCCGGCCTCGCCAAGCAGTTCGTATCGGGCGGGGTGCGCGTTACACGGGCCGCAGAGCGCCGGGCCTCCCGCGGCGGCGAGAACTGGTGTATCCTCGCCGCGCGGCCGCCTGAAGGGCGCCGCGCCGGCGGGGGCGGTCCAGATGGACGTTGTCGAGGCGATGCACAGCTGGCGGTCGATCCGCGCGTATCGACCGGAGCCGCTGGACCGCGCGGTGATCGAAGACCTGCTCTGGCACGCCGTGCAGGTCTCCACGCCGTCATTCAGCGGCGACGTACCCTGGGCTTTCGCCGTGCTGGAGGGCGTGGACCGGATCGAGGCCTTCGGGGAGCGGGCCTTGGCCTACGCGCGCGACCACCGGCCGCCGGGCGCCGAGGGCTGGGCCTGGACCGAGCGGCCCGGCTTCCGCGTGTTCTGGGGGGCGCCCGCCGTCGTGCTGATCTGCGCCCGAAGCGGCAATTCCCAGACCCCGTTCGACTGCTGCCGCGCCGGCCAGAACCTGATGCTCGCCGCCCATGCCCGCGGGCTGGGGTCCTGCTGGGTCGGCGCGCCGTTGCCGTGGCTGCTGAGCCCCGGCGTGGCCGAAGAACTCACCCTGCCGGAGGGCTATGTCCCGGTGGTCGCCATGCTGCTCGGCCATCCGGTCGATCGGCCGGAGCCGCAGTCGCGCCCGCGGCCGGCCATCACGTGGTGCGCCGATCCATGAGGCGCGGGCGCGGACCTCAGCCGGTCATCCCTTCCCAGAAGCCTTTCACCCGCGAGAAGAAGTCCTGGGTGGCCGGGCTGTTGTTCTTGCCGGCGTTCTCGAATTCCTCCAGCAATTCGCGCTGGCGGGCGCTGAGGTTCACCGGGGTCTCGACCTGCAGCTCGATGTAGAGATCGCCCGGGCCGGTGCCCGCACCGCGCAGCGCCGGCATGCCCTTGCCGCGCAGGCGCAGCTGCTTGCCCGATTGCACCCCCGCGGGCACCTTGACCCGGGTGCGGCCGCCGTCCAGCGTCGGCGCCTCGATCTCGCCGCCCAGCGTGGCGGTGGTCATCGAGACCGGGATGCGGCAGTAGAGGTTCTGGTTGTCGCGCTCGAAGATCGGATGCGCATCGACCTCGACGAAGATGTAGAGATCGCCCGCCGGCCCGCCGCGTAAGCCAGCCTCGCCCTCGCCGGCCAGCCGGATCCGCGTGCCGGTCTCGACCCCCGCCGGGATGTTGACGTTGAGCGTGCGGTCCTTGCGGACGCGACCGGCTCCACCGCAGGTCTTGCAGGGGTTCTTGATGATCTGGCCGCGGCCCGAGCAGGTCGGGCAGGTGCGCTCGACGGTGAAGAAACCCTGCTGGGCGCGCACCTTGCCGAGACCCGAGCAGGTCGGGCAGCTGGTCGGCTCGGCGCCGCCCTCGGCACCGGTGCCGTTGCAGGTGTCGCAGGCAGCACTGCCGGGCACGCTGATCGTCGCCTGCTTGCCGCTGTAGGCCTCGGCGAGGCTCATCCGCAGATTGTAGCGCAGGTCGGACCCGCGCGCGGCCCGCTGGCCACGTCCGCCGCCCCGGCCACCCATGAAGTCGCCGAAGAGATCGTCGAACACGTCCGAGAAGGCCGAGGAGAAATCCGCGCCCCCGTGCGGCCCGCCGCGGAACCCGCCGCCCCCGCCGCCGTTTTCGAAGGCGGCATGGCCGAAGCGGTCGTAGGCGGCCTTCTTCTGGCCGTCCTTCAGGACGTCATAGGCCTCGTTGACTTCCTTGAACTTGCTCTCGGCCTGCGGATCCGACTGGTTGCGGTCCGGATGGGTGTCCATGGCCTTCTTGCGATAGGCCTTCTTGATGTCGGCTTCGGAGCAGCTGCGCTCCACGCCGAGGATGTCGTAGTAGTCGCGCTTCGCCATCCGGCACGCTTCCCTTCAGACGGCAGAATGGCCCCCTCGCCTCCGAGGGGGCCATTCTTCCCGTGTCATGCGGATCAGTTCTTCCGGTCGTTGTCGCCGAGATCCTCGAAATCGGCATCCACGATCCCGTCGTCCTGAGGGCCGGTCGGGGCTTCCGGTGCGGCGCTTTCCTCGGCCTGCTGGGCCTTGTAGATCGCCTCGCCGAGCTTCATCGCCGCCTCGGTCAGGTCCTGGGACCGGGCGCGGATCCGCTCGGGGTCCTCGCCTTCCATGGCCTCCTTGAGGTTCTTCACCGACATCTCGATCACCTCGACGGTGGTGGGGTCGACGCCAACGGCAGCGTCATCCGTGGGGAATATCGGGAGACGCTTTCGGCGTGCCCGCGCGCCGATTACGTCGTTGAGTCGCTTCACGTTGCAGCGCACCGTCTTCGCCACCGACGCACCGGACACGACCAGAAAGCGCCGACACCGTTGCGGACAGCGCGACCACCGCCCAAGGCGCAGCGGTCACCGTCAATGTGCTGCGCCAATTATACCCATGTGAACGGCGACGTTCTGACCGTTATCGCGGTGAGCAAACCCCAATTCGGCACGGCGACCACCAACGGGCAAAGTGTGACCTATATGCCAAATGCCACTTTCGTCGGCGAAGATCACTTTAGTTATTTTGTCAGTGATGGTAAAGGTGGTACGGCAGCGGGATCGGTCACCATCACGGTGAATGGCCCCGGCGGCCCCAACCAACCACCGACGGCGGTCAATGGCAACATGGCAACGGCTCCTGGCGTGGCCGTGCTGATCGATGTGCTATCGAATGATGCCGATGTGAACGGCGATGGCCTCAGCATTTCCATCGACTGACCACCGCAACATGGGACTGCGGTGGTGCAGAATGGCAAGATTCTTTACACACCCACTACCGGTTTCGTTGGCACGGATAGCTTTACGTACATCATCAGCGATGGCAGGGCGGGCAATAGCAACTGCCACCGTGACGGTGACTGTGAATGCGACCAGTGTCAACAATCTCTATCTGCCACTGATTCATCGGTGACGCTGTTCCACCGGCTACGTAGGGTTCGTTGCGAAATATTGTCTGCGCCAAAGTGCGCTTGAAGGAATTCCTTGGGGGCCGGCAGCTTTGGCGTGGAACTTATTTTGACGGTGTTAGAGACGTATGCTTTACTGTATTCGACGAATTGGCTTGGCGCTTATTTTGCGGATGATATGCCAGTGAATTTACGCGCGACCTCAGGTTGGGACCGAGCACCGAGCAGTACAGAAATTGCGACCGTGGCCAAACATTTCTGGCATCTATCCTGAGTATTTGCCCCCATTACCAATTTATGATTCAGCGCGAAACCATAATAAATGCGTGTACTAAGCCATCTTTTCAAAAATAATCAAGCTTGGTCAGCGGGCATCCGTGCCAGCGATCCGGAATTTTTCACCAACCTTTCCAAACAACAAGCACCTCAATATCTTTGGATTGGTTGTTCCGACAGCCGTGTGCCGGCGAATCAGATCGTCATTTTTTGCCCGGCGAAATTTTCGTTCACCGCAACATTGCCAATGTCGTGGTTCATTCGGATTTGAATCGCCTTGTGATGGGATCTGCCGTGGAAGGTATTGGAGGTAAAACATATTATCGTCTGTGGCCACTATGGTTGTGGTGGGATCAAGGCTTCTCTAGAAGACGACGTGATGGCCTTATTGACAACTGGTTACGCCATATTAAAGATGTCTATCGGCTTTACCAGGCAGAAATTGATGCGATCCAAGAGGAAGAGAAACGCCTCAACCGCCTCTGCGAGCTAAATATTATCGAACAAGTCCGCAACGTCTGCGCGACAACCATTGTGCGCAATGCCTGGAGAGCAGGCAGATCACTCTCTGTCCACGGTTGGGTCTACAGCATCGCGGACGGTATTCTTCGCGATCTCGACATCTGTACGACGGGGTTGGATGAGTGACGACGGTGGCCGACAAACTGGCCCAGCCTGTCGAAGCCACCGTCTGTCGGCGCTTGACTATTGCCCGGTCAACTGATCCGCCTTTTCCGAGTACCATGTATCGGCAAACTCTTCATCGCTGAGATCGCCGCCAACCCAGAGGAACGCGGCACGGGTCGCAATGTAGATAAAATTCTGTGGCGTGTCTTGCGCACCGGAGAGCACAATCAAGCCGACCGGTTGGCTGCTGATCTGGGGTAAAATCCGCGTGGAGGCCAAAGGAGATATCCCGTTCCTGGGCCGCAAATTCTTCGCTGGCAGCATCCAGGCTCGATTCATAGGTTACCACCAGGCTCCGTTGCGTTTCTTCCTCGGAAAGCGCACAGATCGGCCTCGACCCCGCTCTGTTCCAGTTGCGTCTGCACCGCCGCCAGCACAGCATCGTCGTCCAGCGCGGTGGCCGGATCAGGCCGAAATTGTGCGGCACGGGCCTCACACTCTTGCAGCAGACCGCGTGCACCGGTGGCGCTCTCATCATCGTCGGCATTCTCCAACCACGCCAACGGTGGCTTGGCCTTTTCGCAATCACCTTGGATGAGATAGAGTGTGGAGATAAAGTTACGGGCCAGGAAGTGATCTGGTTCGCGATCGAGCGCTTCGATTAAATAGTGCTCGGCTTCCTCGTAGCGCTGCTGACGGCTCAGGTTTCGCCATAAATGGCAAAGACGGTCGAACTGACCGACCCGGCATCAATCGCCTCTTTGGCCGCGGCTCTGCGCGGCGTCGGTGTTGCCGTCAAAGAGTTGGACCAACGCCAGGCTTTCGGTGCGGTATCGGTGCTGTCCGGGCGCAAAACTTGCCAACGCTGTGCTGCTTTCACCGCCTCTTTCGTATTGCCCAGATAGATCTGTACCTCATAGAGCGCTTGATAGTAGAGCGGATCCATCACAGCGAAGGCACGAATCCGGTTGAGCGCCGCAATCGCCTCGGATGCCTTGCCATCGTGCGGATAGGCATTGGCCAGTAGACGGGCATCACTCACCAGCGTGGAGATCCTCAACCGCTTGGCTGAAGTAGTCAATCGCGTTTTCAAAATCATCTTCACAAAGATAGCTAACGCCGATCATCCGTTTAGAGAGCACACTATAGGGTCGTTTTTCAAGCCAACTTTGCGCTAGTTCACGACCGGCTGCGCACTCGTCTTGCTCATTGTAAAGCCGCATACGCAACAGGGAGATATCCAGCCGATCAGCCGGCGCTATCGCCTGGCAATTGCCTGAAACCGTTCGGCATCGTCATACCGTTCTTGCAAGATCAGGACACCGGCCATGCAAGAATAGGCATCGGTATAGAGTGTGTGCGGTTGATGGATGGCAAAAAGCGTTTCGCAACCAGCTTCGGCCGTGGCCCATTCATTGCGCTCCACGGCCACATCCACATCAAACGAGGTAATCCAGGGATGATCAGGCTGCAGCGCACGCGCCGGTTAATCAGATCAAGTGCCACATCGATATCGCCGGTCGTGTTGAGTTCGTAGCGCGCCAGGAGCAGATGCCAGGCAAAAAAATCAGGTTTCAGATCGACCGCCTCTGCATAGGCGTCGCCCGCTTCATCCCAATATTCGTCAGCGAAAAGGCGATCGACCCGGACAGCGTGGCCCAGGCCTCGGCCGACTGATCGTCCAATTCTACCGTGGTTGGTATGTTTATAAGAGTCATCCATCTGATAGACGCTGCTCAGGATATCGGCGGCAGCAGTCTGGGCGATCACATTCTGCGGGTCAAGCTCTACGGCTTTGAGCACAGTGGCCCAGGCGTCGTCAAAGAGATGCGCACCTTGTTGCGCCCAAGCCAGGTAAGCCAGGACCGCGGGATCTTCCGGGGCCAGTTCAGCCGTAAGCTGGGCACTAGTAAGGGCTTGCTCCCAATACTGCGGCCAATAGAGATAGACATCAGTCAGTCCCATGTGGGCGGGCAGGTAATTGGGATCGGCAGCAATTGCCTCGATAAAGGCACTTTCCGCGCCGCTCAAAGCTGGCAAGATAAGAGTGCCTGCCGGTGCTCGGCTTTGTGCCGCCAGCGCTCCGCTGAGCCGGTAATCAAAGCCAGCCGTTCCGGTGCGCATGTGGCCGTCGGGCCGGGCGCGGGCAGATAAACGACGGCGGTTGGGGTGGGAGATCGCCTGACTGGTGTTGTGGCGGGCTTTCTTTAGCGAGCGGGTATGTTACCTTGTTATGTTTCGGCAAGAGCGATGGTGGATACGCGGGACTTGACAGGCGCTCAGGAGCACTCCAACGACCAACATTAATCCATAGGTTTGCCATCTGACCTGGCTCAGATAGTCCCGTGACAAACGGTTCATAACAGTGTTCCTACTTTCTGAAACTAAAGATAACCGAACGCTGGCGCATTGATTGAATTCAGGCTCAAGCGTATCGATAATCACATACAATTTTGTCCAAGTATACCCCTTTTTGTCGTTTTTGCGAAGTGGCTTGCGGTTACAACCTCACGGCAACTATATCATTTGGACGGCAGCCCATGTTCATATGTTCTTGTCCAACTATGCGATTGCCCTCCCAAAATCCTATTCGCCCATTGACAACGGGGGGGGGGATAAACTGTTGTAGGATATCGATATGCAAAGTCCTATAATTACACCCGTGGCAAGATTGATATAACTTCTTGAAAGGGGAAAAACGATGCGACCAACGCCGAAATATTTCAAGCAAATGATCCTTTTCCTGTTATTAGTGATTGCCTGTATAATTCCAGTGGTGTTCATTGAACCAACCGTAGGATCTGGCTCAACCGAAAGTCCATTACCTGAGCCGAATCCAATCGTGGTTGCCTATTCCGAGGCCATGCAAATCGACTATGCTGAAGCCGAGCGTCGTCTCACGTTACAACACGAGATGAGCGTTGTAGAGCAAGTGATCGCCGAGGATGAGGCGTATTTTGCCACATGGATGCAGCACGAACCAAGCTTTGGACTCGTCGTTTCCTTTACCACAGCGGATGGCAACGAGCGCATTCGCAAATATCTGAAAGATGTACCGTGGGCAGATTTAGTGACAGTACAGCAATCTGACATGGGTGCAACTTTCAAACTGTGAGCACGCATGTTCTAAAACGCGTATTGCTACTCGTGTGAAAGAAGATGCTTTATCAAAATTTCCCTTGTGCAGCGTGCAGACTAAAATCTGATTTGCACAATTTGCGTAAATCGGCCGCTTTGTTCTGTCGAGTACACCACAGTTACAGAGTTACACCCATCTGACATCACTCGTGAAGAGTTAGCGGATATGCGTAGCAAAGTCGTTGAAGAGGCAAAAAGGACAGAGATTGACTTTGGCTCAGGGCTAAACTATCAGACCGGTCAGGTGCGGCTCTACACAGAGAAAACAGATGATATTCTGCGTGAACGTCTCGAAAGCAATGACAAGGTCTCGCCTATTATAAAACGCATTGAATTTGTCAAAGAATCTGCGCGCGCCGGCAGACGATGACTACCCTGACCTCAGGTGGTCATGCATCACAATCATGTTCAATGGGATTTCCAGTCTATCGGACCGCCGACAGCAGACGTTTCATAAGTACTTCGGGGCACTGTAATAACGCTCAAAACGTACAATACAACGGTGTGAACACAGTCTACTTGGGTGATGTCATTTGGGAAAACAATCTCGACGGCGTTGGCCCTTTTGGTGACGATCTTGATTTTCAGGTCCATGATGCTGCTGGCGCGCGCGCCTTTGACTTGACCAATCGGATTAAAACGGGAGCGACCGCTACACAAAGTGTGGTCGGCACAGAGACCCGTAACAGCACTATTAATGATTATGTATGTAAACATGGAAGTATTACCGGCCAAACCTGTGGATACGTTGACGATTTAAATTACGATCCCCCTAATGCTCTCTACGGTGGCAGTGACAATTATGTGCGTGTAGCTCGTCCGATACCCACTGGCAACGTGGCATGTGAAGGGGATAGTGGTAGTCCTGGTCGAATGAGGGCGCCGGCGTATACGGATTAAGGGCGTATTATCAGGTATTGTTGGCCCTATTAACAATGTAAATTGTGCAAGTCCTAATAATATCACGCATTTCTTCTACTCACCCGTTGATTATATCAATTGGTCACCATATCGCATTCTCACCACCCACTATACACAGTATAAATATCAGACGGTCTGGTATACAGCAACCGATTGCAAGGAATATTACCGGATGATGGATGAAAACGGCAATGCGGTTGGTGCCAACATGTTTCATTCGTGCCCCAATTCGACGCCTGCCGGGCAGCAGTGGCGAGATTAACTCCTATACCGCGTATATTACGGGCAATCAACTACGCGAATCGATGTGGCGGGGTAACACAGGCTATACCCGCCTTACACCCTTAAACAATGATGGCACCGTCAATTGGCCGGCGACCAATGGCTGGGTATGGTGCTGTAACGGCACGCCGCCGCAGCCCAGGTGCCTTTGTGGTGGGCAATCAGTATAACCAAAATGTCTATCACTCAACCACCGATTGCAAACGCTATAGCCGGGCGTTAAACAATGCCGGCAACCCCTCCGGCGCAACAACGGACATACCATGTACCGGTCAGTATGTACCACCCGGGCTTGCTGGCGCGCGCAGATTAAGACCTACACTGCCTTTGCCATCGCCGGCACGTTGCGCGAGGAGTTGTGGATCGACGACAAAGGCTATTTACGCAATGTGCCGCTCACGGCCGATAACAAGGCAGTCGATTGGAACAGTGCACCGGCATGGAATCATTGCTGTACCAACAACACCCCATTGTCACAGGATGGATACATCGTCTCTGCCCGTAATGAGACTGGGCATCAACCAAGCTGGTGCTTATCGACACCGCTTGGGTTGGTGCTCCCGGCTTACTGTACATTTTAGGAATGACGGTCAAATCAATCAGACCGTGTACGGTGGTGCATCTCTGGATGCGCTCTTGGTCGAAATCAATGAGTGAGTAATAGGATCTATGATGTCAAAGCTAATTGCCGTTTTACTCTTTCTTCGTATTTCTCCTATGCACAGCTTGCGTGCCACCGGGCACCATGCCGACACCCGGACCGCCACCGGAAAGTCCGCTCATCCCCAGATCAGGTGCCCGTTCTGCTCGAGAATCAGTGGCGATTGACGGAGATTGTTACAACGGTGCACGCCGGAACTTTGATAGTATCGCACCCATTCTCGTCAAATTTCGACCAGGAATCACGTATCTGGGCTTGTAATAGTATAGGGATTTATTTGGACACCGCGGGTATTGTATTTCTTGAAACGAATATCGGTTTGGCTCAGGGGTCAGCACGGCAAGAGGTTGCGAAAGTGGCGGGACTGAGCAAGAAGGAATTTTCTCACAAGCGCTCTCCTCGACCAACCGCTATGAAATTGAGGGAGACACGCTGATTCTCTCCGGCGAACATGCCCAGCTCACCTTTGTCATTGACAATGAGGCGGCAAAGCCGGCGGATTTTTGGTAACGACTTATCCATAGGACTTACCCCGCGGGTATCAAGATTCAGCTGATTTCTGGAAAGGACAAAAACCATGAGACTTGGACAAAAACAGTGCAGGCCGATGATGCGTTACCTCTCGTTTGTGATTGTCTGTATCATCGCCGTGGGTCTACTTCAGCCAGAGATAGTGTTTGTGTAATTTGCAAGCCCCTTACCCGAGTGAATCCAATCGTGGTTGCCTATGCCGAGGCCATGCAAATCGACTATGCTGAAGCCGAGCGTCGTCTTAACTTGCAAGCTGAGATGAGCGTTGTGGAACAGGAGATTGCCCAGGACGATGCTGATTTTGCCACGTGGATGCAGCACACGCCAACCTTTGGACTCTTTGTCTCCTTCACTACCGCGGATGGCAATGAGCGCATCCGGCAATATCTGCAGGATGTACCATGGGGAGATCTGGTGACAGTCCAGCAATCTGACATTACGCGTGATGAACTAGCAGAGATGCGCAATCAAGTTGTCGAAGAAGCCAGTAAGACAGGGATCGCTTTTGGCTCCGGTCTAAATTATCAAACTGGCCAGGTACGATTATACACAGATCAACCAGATGAACTGCGGGAACGCCTCGCCGGCAATGACGAAATAGCGTCGATCATAGAGCGCATCGAATTTGTCAAAGAATCTGGCGCTGCGCCAGCGAACCCTGACCACGCCCACGTACTTTACATTCCTCTATTTCATTAATCGAAAGAGGGTAGGGTTGCAGCGCTGAGCGCTGCAACCCTGCTTAAATTTGCCTGATTCCCTACTGCAACAATGCAAGATACTGTTGGCGAAATCGTCGGCGGTGTACTCAGCATCCCCAGATGCTGGGTGCGCCCACCGTGGCGCATCAGGGGTTACACACAGTAGAGAATAGGTTGAGAATGGTCATAAGGTTGTTCAAAAGAGTGTTGAATCGTAGGCCCCCAGATGGAAAGGTCAGGTTCAGGCAAAATTTGTGTTTGAGCAGTTGCCATCGCGAGTTGGTAATCCTGTTGAATCGTAGCATCATAAAGTTTGACATAACGCATGGTAGTATCAATATGACGATGCCCCATCAGTTTCTGAAGAGAAGTAATGGGCATTTTGCCACTATTCAGCAGTCTGGTGGCAAAGGTATGGCGTAAGCGATGCGGCGTCACTTGTTCAAGCTGAGTACGTTGCGCAAAGGCATGAAGCTGCGTGCGAATATAAGTGGGCTGCAACAAGCATTCAGAACGAGCAAGCAGGGGTTGTTCAGGCGCAAGCGAAAGCGCACGGTCTTGCAGATGGGCATCAATGGCAAGCGCCGCACGGTTGGTGAGCGGCAGGCGTCGATCCCGGTAGAATTTGGGTTCTCGAATCAAAAGCGCTTGATGATCTGAATCCCAATCCGGCGACGGTGAGGGTAATTAGCTCAGAAATGCGTAGCCCCCCATCCGCTAAAACGAGGAACCAAGCTTGGTCAAGGCGTTCTTGTGCAGAGGTAGGCGTTTGCGAAAGCACTGATTTTTCCAGCCGGCTGAATTCAGATGGTGTCAGTGGACGCGGCAGATCTTCACCGCGCTGCGGGCGTGTAATGCGGTAAAGGGCTGGTGAGACACTTTGTCCTCGCTCCTCAGCAAAGTGCAGAAAGGCAAAAAATGTGGTCATGATATGGTTGATGTGGTGCGGTGATGCCTCCGTATCATGCAGATGCAGCAAGTACTCTTGCAGCGCGACTTTTTGCAGGTCAGCCAAAGCATGAATCGGCTGCTGCTCAAGCAACCACTGCCACGTTCTACGGATTTCACCAAGCCATTGCTGTGCTTGCCGCCGGCGCGAGTAGGCTTTCCAGCGCATTTGTTGATGGCGGATGAATTCGACAATCAGATCGGCTAACCAAAGGGGCTGGTTCGTGAGACGCAGGCGGATAAATCGCTTATTCAAAGCAGGCGCATAGTTCGCGCTTACTTTCGCCCGCTGCTGCTGCCCTGGTCCAGGGGCAGCAGCAGCGTAGGCAACCACTTCGTCAGCGCATTCGGCTGTGTGAGACAGCGCATTCATGGCGGCCTCATAGTCGGCGCGTAAAAGTGGATTAGCCCCATCGATA
>CAVOGP010000028.1:0-4839 GCA_963695425.1 uncultured Alphaproteobacteria bacterium
ACAAGCTGCTGGTCGAGCGCTTGGAGGGCCGCGTCAGCACCCGGGAGGAGGAAATCTCCTGGGCCCGTTCGCACTATCCCCTGACGTGACGGTCCTGGAAGCAGGGGTGGTGCAAGCCGGGGTGCCCCCTCCTCACACACGTGCGCTTGTGTCGTAGGGGCGGGGTTGATCCCCGCCCGGGTCGACCGATCGTCGATACCGGAGAAACTTGGTGATTCACCCGCTGTTTGTTAGGATGCCCCGCTATGCATAAGAGTCGGGGTACCTTCTGATGGGCGGCGGGCAGGGTGTCGTCGTCCAGATCTTCGCGCTCGTCCTGGCCGTCTGCTTCCACGAGGCGGCCCACGGCTGGGTGGCCTGGCGCAACGGCGATCCGACGGCCAAGCTCGCCGGGCGCATCACGCTCAACCCGATCCCGCACATCGACCTGTTCGGGACGATCCTCTTCCCGGCGATCCTGATGATCACCCACGCCCCGATCCTGATCGGCTGGGCCAAGCCGGTGCCGGTGAACCCGCGCAACTTCACCAACCCCAAGCGCGGTTTCTCCCAGGTCTCGATCGCGGGGCCGGGGAGCAACATGCTGCTGGCGGTGATCGCCGCGATCGCCCTGAAGGTCTGGACCACGCTCGACCCCGGCCTGCACGAGTATCTGTACGGCTATCTCCTCGGCGACGGCGGTCGGCTTGGGGTCAGCGTCGCGCTGCCGCTGGCGCTTTTTCTGCTGCAGTCGGTCTACATCAACGTCGTGCTCGGGGTCTTCAACTGCTTCCCGATCCCGCCGCTCGACGGCGGTCACTTCCTGATGGGCGTGCTGCCGCCGCGCCAGTCGATGGCGCTCGCGAAAATCGAACCCTACGGGTTGTTCATCGTGATGGGACTCGCCTACCTCGGCGTGATCAGTCTCCTCGTGCGCCCCATCACCTCGCTGCTGCTGACCGTGCTCTTGTAGGCTGTGCTGCTCAAAAAATCACATCCGATTGTGGTGTTGTCGATGGCGGCGGTATCGCTGGGAGCGGTGGGCGCTGCGGCCGATCCGACCCACCCGGGCGTCGTTGCGGGGATGGGCTGCGTGACGCCCCAGTGCCACGCGCGGCTGCTCGAGGCCGCAGCGGGGGCGCGGGTCGGGTCGGTCCACCAGCCGGCCGCGGATGCCGAGTGCGTCTCCTGCCACGACCTTGCGCTCCCTTCGGGTGCGTCCTTCATCAAAGGGGCGCCATCCGGCAACGCCGCCGGTCCCGCGGCCGCCCGCGCCTGGGATCTGGCTTTCTGCTCGGGGTGTCACGGCGAGGGGTTCCTCGCCGTGAGTGCCCCTGCGACGGCAACCGGTTTTGCCGACGGGAACAGAAACCTGCACACCTTGCACGTGCAGGCCGGCCGCGGCCGCCGCTGCCTGCCCTGCCACGACCCGCACGCGTCGCGCCAGGCCAAGCTGCTGCGCGAGCGGATTCCCACGCGGGGGAAGGCGAAGATCGCCCAGGAGTTCCGCGGTGAACCAAAGGGCGGCTGGTGCAAAACCGGCTGCCACGCCCCGAAGAGCTACACGAGGTAGTCGGGGAGCTCGCCGGGTCGTCGCGAGCGAAGCGCTCACCCCTCCCAGGGCGGCCGGTAGCCGCGCCCCTCGGGCAGCCGTTCGAGCTGCAGCCCCTCCTCGTCGGTGAGGTACTCGTAGCCGATGCTCTGCCAGCGCCGGTCCGGGTCCAGGCGCCGGTACCGGTCGCGCCGCGCGCGGCGGTCCTCCTCGCGGATCATCCGCAGGTGGTAGATGGCGATGTCGGCCGCGACGAACTGGCCGTCGACCCGGGCGTTGAGGGGACCCCAGTGCCGGTGCATCTCACGGGTGTCGAACTCGTGGTCGCGCGCGCTGGCGAAGAAGCGCAGGTGACCCTTGCCCCCCCAGATGCCGTCGATGCGGTAGGTGTCGGCCTGGTTCCAGAGTTCGCGGATGCGGACCCAGTAGGCCCGGTATCCCGCGTCGCGGGCTCGAGCGATTGCGGCCCGCGCGCGGTCGCGGAAGCCGATTTCGAGGCGCTCGTCGGCGTCGACCGCGATCAGCCAGTCCGCGTCGGTCTCCCAGGCCGCCTCGATGAGTGCGCGCTGGTTGCCCTGCTCGTCCCAGGCGCCGTCGGGCCGGGGCGGCACCCGCAGCAGGCGGGTGGTCAGCGGGTGCGCGGCCACGATGTCGCCGGACCCGTCGGTTGAACCGTCGTCGAGCGCCAGCAGGCCGTCCACGGCGCCGGCGAGGTTCTCGAGCAGGCCGGGAAGGTAGCGCGCTTCGTTGCGGAAGGCGCAGAGGGCATAGACGCGCGCGGGGCGCGCCGACGCGGTCTCGGCCGCCGGACTCGCAGGCTGCGGACAAGGCGGGGGAGCTGCGGTCGCGGTGAGGGCGTCGGGGTCCGGGAGCCGGTCGCTGCGCCAGGCGCCCCACGCATAAACCGCAGAAGCAATCGGCGTCAGGGCGGCGGCGGGCACTAACCGCCAACCGGAGGCGAGACCCGCCGAGCGCAGTCCCAGCCAGAGGGTCGGGAGCCAGCGCGCGAGCGCGTCGAGCGCCACCCGCCGCCCTTCCGGCAGGCTGTTGAGCCGGGTGTAGGCGCGGCCCGCGCGGGCGCCCCGCGCGTACTGGTCGCGCACGAGCGCGGCCGGCGTGGCCGGGTTCCGGTGCGCGGTGCGCACCTCGGGCGCCCAGACCGGGAGGGCCGGCCCGGCCGAGCGCCGCAGGTGCTCGGTATCCTCCCCCGCGCGCAGGTCTTCGCGGAAAGGGCCAAGCTCTTCCAGCAGCGTCCGGGCGTACGAAACGCCGTAGAGCAGCGCCTGGGCGGGCGGCGTCCCCGGCATCCGTCGCGCGAAAAGCGAGAGGTGGGAGGCGAGGGCGGATACGCTCCGGGGGTCGGCGCTCACGACAGACGAGGCGACCAGCGGCGCCCCCGCACGATGACGCGCCAGGCGAGTGCGCACCCAGCCCGCCTCGGCGATGCAGTCGGCGGCGAGGAAGGCGACGTAGGGGGCCGACGTCGCGGCGACGCCGATATTGCGCGCGCCGCCGGGGAGCAGGCGCGCGTCATGGTGGAGCACCCGCGCCTTCAGCCCCGCGGCGCGGAGCAGCGGCTCCGGGCACTCCCCCTCCGAATTGACCACCACCACTTCGCAGGCGATGTCCTGCCCCTCGAGCGATCCGACCGCAGCCGCCACCGCGTGCTGTCCCCGGTGGCAGAGGACGACGCAGGCCAGCTCGGGAGGAGCCGACGCCACGGCGGCGGCCGGCGGCGGGCTCGGCGGCCCGGTGCGCCGTCCCCAGAGAGAAGGTGCGAAACCGCGAAGCGCCCGGTAAAACCGGAGGAAGCCGGGCAACCGTCCGCCGGCTTGTGCAGCGCGCCAGGCCAGGGAGGATTCGACGGCCTGCACCCTGTGCGCACAGGCGGTTTCCCGCTGTTCGGCGCTCGCGGCCCGGGTGAGCTCCTCCGCGAGCCGTCTCTCGGTGTCCCGCAACGGCTCGAGGAGCCGGCTCCCGACGGCGCGCGCGTACCAGCGGTGGTGGCGGTGCAGCGCCGCCCGCTCTTCCTCTGCGCTCAACGGTCCCGGGAAGTCCGTGATCGCCCGCTCGTAGATCGCGACGATGCGATCGAGCGCGATCTCCAGCGAAGCCTCCTCGCGAACGTGGTCGCGCACCGCCGCGGCAGCGGCCGCGTCGTAGTTCCGCAGCGCGCACTCGATCTCGTCCGCCGTCGCCGGCCGCGTGAGCGCCGCCCGCCCGACGCGTCCTTGACGCAACCTTTCGAGGCCGGCCGGGGTGACCAGCCCCCCGATCCCCTCGGTGTTGGCGAGGATGACCGCCGCGCCGACGGCCATGGCTTCGAGGGCCGAGCGCCCGATGGCGAAGACGACATCATAGGAACCCAGGAGCGCCTCGGGGTTTCTGACGGGTCGGCCTACGCCGGCGCCAATGACGTCGACGGCGATGTCCAGTCGCCCGCACGCCTCGCGGACGGCGGAGAGATACGCCGACTCGACGACGTAGTTGCTGAAGACGAGCGCCCGGCGCGGCCGCTGCGGCAGGGGGCTCCGCGCGGTGAAACGCCCCGTGTCGACGAAGTTGGCGACGACGTCGATTGCCCGCTGGGGGATGCCGGCGCGCAGGACCATGTGCTCCGCGACGCTGTCGCTGACCGCGACGTAGCGCCGGATCCGGGGGTGGCGCGGCGGGATCTCCTCCCACGGCTCCGTGCCGTGACAGAAAAAGACCGTCGGCGCCGCCGGGAAGAACGCCAGCGCGGCCACGGTTTCCGCATTGTGCTGGCCGTGGATCAGGTCGGGCGACTCCCCAAGATCGGTCAGGTCGTCGATCGCCACCAGGCCCTCCCGGCGCATCTCCCCGGCCAGCGGCCCGCAGCGGGGGCTGAAGAGAAACGGCGTGTGGCCGCGTCTTCGCAGTCCGCGCGCGATGTCGCGGACGTAGAGCTCGGAGCCGGTCCAGGACTCCAGCGCGGCGTTGGTGATGAGAATCTTCACGTCGGGAGTATAGGCGATCCCCGGCGCTCGGGAAGGATGAACGCCGCCGGAACCGCCGCCGCGGCTGAAATACAGCGCTGCGAGAATCTCGGGGCTGCAGCCCGGCGCGCTGCGGCAGCAGCACGCCGATCATCTTCGACAGGATGGCCGGGCCGTAGAGTGCAGGTGGAAGCCGAACGCGTTCGGCCCCCACAGCGCGCAGTCGAACTGGTACCAAAGCAGGCGAACGGGCAGGTAGTTGTGGAAATACGGCTTCGAGAAGAGGGACCAGGGTTTTTGCGGTGACAGCGGCGTTTGCCGCGGGGTGCGGGGGCTACTCCTCGTCGTACG
>CAVOGP010000029.1:0-95878 GCA_963695425.1 uncultured Alphaproteobacteria bacterium
TGGCAGAGGATCTTCGAAAGGATGGCCGCGGCTGGCGCCGTCCCCGAGGAATTGTCGCTCGACAGCACCCACGTAAAGGCCCACCGCTCGGCACATGGCTCAAAAAGGGGGCCTGGGCGGAAGCGATCGGTGTCTCTCGCGGTGGAAGAACGAGCAAAATCCATGCTTTGGCCGATGCTGAAGGCAGGCCCATTGCCTTCGCCCCGACCGCCGGGGAACGTGGCTGACATCTCGATGGCGATCCCGATCCTCGAAGGGATCGCCGGGCCCAAGCGCCTGATCGCCGACAAAGCTACGACGCCGACAAGCTGAGAGCCTGGCTCAAGGCGCGGCGCATCAAGCCAGTGATCCCTTCCACCGCATCGAGGAACAAGCCCTATCCCCTCGACTGGCGCGAAGGAACCAACGCCGACCTCAGCTCCCGCTTCGCGGCCGTGCGACTGCGGCCCGCACCCGGAGACTACAATCTGAGCCCAACCACGCGCCGAGGAATGGCTGCTCGTCGAATGGCCGGAGGGCGATGCGGAAGCGCTCAATGTGGATCGGCGTGGAATAAGGACCCCGTTTTCGGGGTGATCGGCGTCCAAAAGGGACCCCCGGCATGGGGTCCACAGTGGCTCCCGAGTGATCATGGGAGCCGAGATTGGGATGCTGGTCGTGGAGACGATTGCGAAGATCCGTCGCGCGTATTTCGTTCAGGGCAAGGCGATCAAGGCGATCTGCCGGGAGCTGCGGCGTGTCGCGGAAGATGGTGCGCAAGGTGCTGCGCTCGGGCGCGACGGAGTTCCGCTACGAGCGCGAGGTGCAGCCGCAGCCGAAGCTCGGGCCGTGGCGCGGCGGAGCTCGATCAGCTGCTGGCGGCGAACGCGGCGCAAGGCGAGCGCGCGAGCGGCTGACGCTGATGCGGATCTTCGAGGAGCTGCGCGGGCTTGGCTATGAGGGCGGCTACGACGCGGTGCGGCGCTATGCGGCGCGGCTGGCAGCAGCGAGCAGGTCGACGGCGACGGCGGCGGCCTATCGTGCCGCTGAGCTTCGCGCCGGGCGAGGCCTACCAGTTCGACTGGAGCCACGAGGTCGTGGTGATCGAACGGCGTGACGATGACGGTGAAGGTCGCGCATGTGCGGCTCTGCCACAGCCGGATGCTGTTCGTGCGCGCCTATCCGCGCGAGACGCCAGGAGATGGTGTTCGACGCCCACGACCGGGCGTTCGCCTTCTTCAAGGGCGCCTGCACGCGCGGCATCTACGACAACATGAAGACGGCGGTGGACGCGATCTTCGTCGGCAAGGAGCGGCACTACAATCGCCGCTTCCTGCAGATGTGCAGCCACTACCTGGTCGAGCCGGTGGCCTGCACGCCGGCCTCGGGCTGGGAGAAGGGGCAGGTCGAGAACCAGGTCGGCGCTGGTGCGGCGAGCGCTTCTTCACGCCGCGGCTGCGGTTCAAGAGCTACGACGAGCTGAACGCCTGGCTGCTCGATCGCTGCATCGCCTACGCCAAGGCGCAGCCGCATCCGGAGGTCCGCGACCGGACGATCTGGGAGGTGTTCGAGGCGGAGCGGCCGAGCCTGGTGCCCTATGCCGGCCCGTTCGACGGCTTCCACGCGGTGCCGGCGTCGGTGTCGAAGACCTGCCTGGTGCGCTTCGACAACAACAAGTACTCGGTGACGGCGCAGCGCCGTCGGCCGCCCGGTCGAGGTCCAGGCCTATGCCGACCGGATCGAGATCCGCCAGGACGGCCGGGTCGTCGGCGAGCATCGCCGCGCCTTCGGCCGCGGCCAGACGGTCTACGATCCCTGGCACTACGTGCCGGTGCTGGCCCGCAAGCCCGGCGCGCTGCGCAACGGCGCGCCGTTCAAGGACTGGGTGCTGCCGGCCGCGCTGGAGCGGGTGCGGCGCAAGCTCGCCGGCGCCGACGACGGCGATCGGCAGATGGTCGACATCCTCGAGCGCGGTGCTGACCGACGGCCTGCCGGCGGTCGAGGCCGCCTGCGCCGAGGCGCTCGCGCGACGGCGTCCACTCGGCCGACGTCATCCTCAACATCCTCGCCCGCCAGCGCGATCCGCGGCCGCCGGCGACGATCCTGACACCGGACGCGCTGCGGCTGCGCCACGAGCCCGTCGCCGACTGCGCCCGCTACGACAGCCTGAGGAGGGCCACGCTGATGGAACGCTCCGAGATCCTCGACCTCGATGGGCGAGCTCAAGCTCTTCGGCATGAAGGCCGCCTACGACGAGATCGTCGCCACCGCCGTCAAGCGCCAGCACGAGCCGCAGCGGATCATCGGCGATCTGCTGACCGCCGAGATCAGCCGAGAAGCAGGCGCGCTCGATCAAGTACCAGCTGACGATCGCCAAGCTGCCGCTCGCCAAGGACATCGACGACTTCGACTTCGACGGCACGCCGATCAACGAGACGCTGGTGCGCGACCTCGCCGGCGGCGACTTCCTCGCCCAGCAGCGCAACGTCGTGCTGGTCGGCGGCACCGGCACCGGCAAGACCCATCTCGCCATCGCGCATCGCCCGCGCCTGCATCCGCGACGGCGCCCGTGGCCGCTTCTTCAACGTCGTCGATCTCGTCAACAAGCTCGAGGCCGAGGCCCGCGCCGGCCGCCAGGGCCGGCTCGCCGACCATCTCGCGCCGCCTCGACTTCGTCGTCCTCGACGAACTCGGCTATCTGCCCTTCGCCCAGTCCGGCGGCCAGCTGCTGTTCCACCTGATCAGCCGGCTCTACGAGCGGACCTCGGTCATCGTCACCACCAACCTCGCCTTCGGCGAATGGCCGAGCGTCTTCGGCGACGCCAAGATGACCACCGCGCTGCTCGACCGGCTCACCCATCACTGCGACATCGTCGAGACCGGCAACGAGAGCTGGCGCTTCAAGAACCGCGCCTGAGCACCACGCCAATCCAGGCGCGCCCGACCCGTCTCCGCAACCCCGACCAGCTCCGCCGGCCCGAGCGCTCCCGCACGTCGCCGATCAGAGGGGTCCCTTTTGGACGCCGATCGGGGGTCCCGATTCCATGCCGATTGACAGCGCTCAAATACTGGCTATCCACTCTTGCCGCCGACATCTCGCTCGAGCACCACGTCAATGCCGCTAAGCTGCGCTGGCGCATCGAGCGGGATTATCAGGAACTCGAGCAGGAGATCGGCCTTGGCCATTATGAAGGGCGCGGCTGGCGAGGCTTTCATCATGCCTCTGCATCGCCGCCTACGGATTCCTCATCTCCCGCCGGCAGACGATTGCCCCCTCAGCGCCGGGCAACGCCCAAAGCCGCTCGAAATCTGCCATTCCCAAAGGTTATCGACCCCGCGGCTCCTCCAATCCGACCAGAGCGTCACGTCGCGAGCTCCATGGGCGAGCGCGTTGCGCATGAAGTGGGCGCGGCAGCGCGCTGGATTTACATTTCATGTGCGACGCCGAGGTTGGCGGCGAAGGCTTCGATTGGTGTGAGGTAGCCGAGGCACTTCCGAGGCGTGGCGTTGAGGTTCCAGATCACGTCGTCGATGTCGGCATCGGTGTAGTCTGCGAGGGTGGTCTTGCGGGGAAGGTCGCGGCGAAGCCGGCCGTTGGCGTTCTCGATCGAGCCTCGCTGCCACGGGCTGTGCGGGTCGCAGAAGTAGGCAGCGAGGCCGATGGCGTCGGTGACCGCCTCGTGCCGGGCGAACTCGCCGCCGTTGTCATGGGTGATCGTGCGGCGGGCCCTGGCCGGCAGCCCGCCCAACTCCCCGGCGATGGCTTCGGCGGCCACCTCGGCATCTTTGCTATGAAGGCGCCGGGCGAGCGTCAGCCGACTCGCCTCTCTTGCAGCGTCAGGAGGATGTCGCGCTGGCGGCGGAAGTGCATCAGGTCGCCCTCCCAGTGGCCGAACTGGCTGCGCAGATGGGCTTTTGTCGGCCGCTCGTGGATCGGCGTGCGGTTGGGGATGGCGGGCTCGCGCCGGCCGTTGCGCCGCCGCCGGCCGCGCTTCGGCTTGCGCTGCGCCAGAGCCGGGCAGGCCCGCCGTCGGCCGGCCGGGCTGTAGGCGTGGCGGTAGATGGACTCCGCGCTGACCCGTGCTCCATCCGTCGAGCTCCATCCGCCCCGCGATCTGCTCGGGGGACCAACCCATGGCAAGGCGGTCCTCGACGTGGGCCCGCAGGCGGGTGGAGCGCGCGATCTTTGATCCCCGCAGCTTGCGCGCCCAGGCACGGCGGCAGGCGCTGTCCGGCCTGTAGCCGTCAGCGCACCGGTTGCGCTCGAGCTCGCGTTGGATCGTGCTCCGGTGGCGGCCGAGCCGACTGGCGATCTCGCGGCGATCGCCTGCCGCACCACCGCCGATCCGATGAAGCCGGCCCCGCCGGTCACCAGCAGTTTCATTGGGTCTCCCCGTAGGCGAAGGGCGAGGTCCAGTCCCTGAGCCGCGGCGCCCGGCGGTCCTTGTCCGACAGGATGGCCTCGGCGGAGTTGATGCCCCAGTCTATCCGCAGGTCGGGGTCGTCCCAGGCGACGGCGCCGTCGCTGGCGGCGTCATAGGGGTTGTCGACCTTGTAGAGCACCAGCGCGTCGTCGGTAAGCGTCAGATATCCATGCAGGAAACCGCGCGGCACCAGCAACTGTGCGCCATTGGCGGCCGACAGCTCCTCGGCGACCCAGCGGCCGTAGGTGGGAGAGCCGAGGCGCACGTCGACGGCCACGTCGAGGATGGCGCCCCGCGCCACCCGGACCAGCTTGGCCTGGGCACGGGAGTCAACTGGTAGTGCAGGCCGCGCACTGTGCCGGCGGGGCCGGAGTGCGTTGTCCTGGACAAAGTCGAGGTCGAACCCGGCTTCCGCCATCGCCCGGCGTTCTAGTCCTCGCAGAAGTAGCCGCGCGCGTCGCCGATCCGGCGCGGCGTCAGGACCTTCACCTCGGGCAGGGCGGTGGCGCGAATGTCCATGGGGCCGGGATACGGGATGCGCAGGCCCGGCGTCCAGGTGGATCCGCTACAGGGTTAAGCCGGTGGGCCAACAGATTCGATTTGGGTTCATCCCCCACGTCGGATGGCCCCAAAGCGACGGTGGTTACCGAAGTCGCCGAGCCGAAGTGCCTCGCACGGTGGCGGGAGACAAGCCTTCGGTTGGCCATCAGCCTCTGGTTGGTCCAGAGCGATCCCCGTGTCGGTACAGCAGGTTAAGCCCGCCGTCACGACGCCGAGGCGCCGCGCCAGCGACCCGGGGCCCAACGGAACCAAGCGTCGCAATTCCGATCCGAAATGTTAGCGGTTGACAAGCCGCTCAAGATATCCGATTTAGTTTTGAACACAACGTTCTATAATGAACACACTGAAGCCAGAGAGGTAGCCAGGGTGGACGCCTTCACGGACCGGCTGTCGCAGCGCGCTCGCGACACCAGCCGTCCGGCGCTGGCCCATCAGTGCCGGGGACGGGCGACTGCGCCCTCCGAGGCAGCGCTGGCCGCGGCACTGATGGAGATCTACGGGACGGGCACCCACGACTTTGCCGCCGTCGCGCAGGCGCTGACGACGAGGGCGTCGTGGCGCCGAGATCCGGGCGCACCGACTGGAACGAGGCGCTTCTCGGCGAGGAGCTCGCCGCGATCAACGCCGATCTCGATGCAGCCTATGCGGAGCACGGCTATGGCGCTTGAGTTCCGCGTCGGTCACCAAGGAGTTCGCGACCGCAACGGCGGCACGCCGCTGACCGCGGTCAGCGACGTCAGCTTCCGCGTGAACGAGGGCGAGTTCGTCTCGGTCGTCGGCCCCTCCGGCTGCGGCAAGTCGACGATCCTGATCATGACCGCCGGCCTCTACCAGCCGACCGCCGGCGAGGTGCTGGTCAGCGGCGAGCTGGTCACCGGGCCCAACGCGCACGTCGGCTTCATGCTGCAGAAGGATCTGCTGCTGCCCTGGCGCGACGATCCTCGCCAACGTCGAGTTCGGGCTGGAGGCCCGCGGTGTGGCAAGGCCGCGCCGGCGCGAGCGCGCCATGGCCGAGCTGAAGCACTGCCATCTCGACGGGTTCGACGAACCACTATCCCCTATCAGCTCTCGGGCGGCATGCGCCAGCGCGCGGCCCTTGCGCGCACGCTGGCCATCGACCCCGAGATCATCCTGCTCGACGAGCCGTTCTCGGCGCTCGACGCGCAGACCAAGCTGCTGCTGCAGAACAGCTTCGCCAGGCACGATCGCCGAGACCGGCAAGACGACGCTGCTGATCACCCACGATCTCGCCGAGGCGGTGCTGATGTCCGACCGCATCCTGGTGCTGTCCGAGCGTCCCGGCACCATCGTGGCCGAGATCACGCGTCGATCTGCCCCATCGCGACCAGCCGCTGAAGCGCCGGGTGATGCCCGAGGTGAGCGACTACGCCGCCCAGCTCTTCAAGCATCTGAAGCTCGAAGAAAAAGCCGCCTGACACGACAGCCATTCACCACAGGGAGACGCAGCATGAAGCACGCGTTCCTCACGACCGTCGCCGCCGCGTGCCCTGCTCCTCGCCGCCGAGCGCGGCTGACGCCGCCGAGCAGGTGACCTACCTCTTCCCCGCGCCCGACTTCCTGCCGGCCTTCGCGCCGTTCCAGCTCGCCAAGGCACAAGGGCTATTTCGAGGAGGCCGGCCTCGACGTGACCTTCCAGGTCGGCAAGGGCGGCGCGGACGTCGCTACCCAGGTCGCGGTCGGCAACGCCGATCTCGGCGGCGGCATCGGCGACACGCCGATCATCGTGCGCGCCAACGGGCTCGACATCCGCGGCGTGGCGCTGCTGGGCGGGCGCGGCCTGACCCAGCTCGCCTGGCGCAAGGACAGCGGCATCACCGGCCCGCGGACCTCAAGGGCAAGTCGATCGGCGTGCTCGCCTTCCAGGACACGACCTACTACAACCTGCTCGGCGTGCTCGCTTCGGCCGGGCTCGACCAAGGACGACGTCGACATCCAGGCGGTCGGGCCGGGCGGCATCATCCAGCTGATGATCGCGGGCGAGCCTCGACGGCGATGTCCGGCGTGCCGGAATGGATCGCCGCGATCGAGGCCGCGGGCGTCGAGATGGAGCAGATGCCGGTCGACAGCGTCTTCCCGGCCATGGCGCAGGCGATCATCGCCTCGGACGAGACGATCGCCGAGCGGCCCGAAGTGGTGCGCGGCTTCGTCGGCGCGGTGCTGCGAGGCGATCCGCGACATCGAGGACGACCCGGCGCAGGCCGCCGCGCGACTACGTCGCCGCTCGTGCCGCAGCACGCCGGCAAGGAGGCCCAGATCGAGGCGATCATGCGCGCCTATGCCGACGCTGGTCTATCCCGAAGGCGAGAACCAGCCGCTCGGCACCTTCGACCCCGAGCGGATCCAGGCGGTGCAGGACTTCTATCTCGAGAACGGCATCGTCCAGACCGCCGTTCCGGTCGAAGATCTCTACACCAACGAGTTCGTTCAAATGAGCGACGCGGCCCAGCCGTGCCCGGGGCCGCCGACGCCGCGGCCACGGCGGCCGCAGCCGAGCGAGGGCGCGGCCGATGGGTTCCGCGCAGCCCGCATCGGCGCCAGCCTCGCGCTGCTCGTCGTCGTGCTGCTGGCCTGGGAATACCTGCCGACCGGCGCTCGACGTGCCGAAGTTCATCATCCCGAGCCTCAGCGACTGCCTGGTCGAGTTCCGGCGGATGTGGGTCAGCGCGACCGGCTTCTGAACCACATCGCTCTCGACGGCGCTCTACACCGCTTCTGGGCTTCGTGATCGGCAGCGCGCTGGGGGCCGCACTCGGCTACCTGCTCGGCATGTCCGAGTTCTGGGAGAAGGTGCTGTCGCCCTACATCCTGGCACTGCAGATCGCGCCCAAGGTCGCCTTCGCGCCGCTGTTCATCATGTGGTTCGGCTACAACGCGATGCCGAAGCTGCTCGTCACCGTGCTGATCGTGTTCTTCCCGGTGCTGGTGAACGTGCTGCAGGCGATGCGGACGGTGGACCGCGACCTCGTCAACCTGGCGCGCGCCTACAACCTCAGCCGGCTCGGCATTTTCCGCAAGGTCGAGATGCCCTCGACCATGCCGAACCTGATGGCCGGCCTGCGCATCGCCTCCACGCTGGCCGTCATCGGCGTGACCGTGGGCGAGATGGTCGGCGGCAACACCGGGCTCGGCTTCCTGATCTCCTACGGCGGCGGCCAGGCCAACGCGGCGATGGTGTTCAACGCCATCATCCTGCTGACGCTGATCGGCATCCTTCTCTACTCGGTGCTCGTCCGGGCCGAGACGCGGCTGCTCCACTACCTTCCGAAGGCACAGTTCTGATCCCCCAATTCTGACCGCGCTAAGGAGACCATGCAAATGTCCGCTGTTCCGAAGAAATTCCCGTCTATCGAACCCGACGACGTCGTGCTGCCGGAGGGCAAGAGCCTCGGCGACTGGATCGAGAGCCGCACCGCGCGTTACGAAACCCGCACCCTCGACTGGGACGCGCTGAAGTTCCAGGCCGACTACGACCCGATCTACCGCCGCGCGCAGATGCGCTACATCGGCACCGGCGCCACCGGGATCGTGGACGACGAGAACGTGATCCCGGCCGAGAACTTCACCTTCTCGACCATGGTGCTGCCCGCCGGCTGCGAGGGACCGCTGCACATCCACCGCGACGCCGAGGAGGTGTTCTTCATCCTCAAGGGCCACAAGATCCGCTTCTTCATCGAGCACAAGGGCGAGCTGGTCGAGACCGTGCTCGGCGAGCGCGACATGGTCTCGGTGCCGCCGGGCCTCTACCGCGGCCTGCGCAACGAGGGCATCGAGGAGGCGCTGATGTGCGTGCTCATCGGCAACCCCAAGCCGGTCACGCCGACCTATCCGCCCGAGCACCCCGTCTCGAAGATCAAGCGCGACAAGAAGCCCGCCGCCGCGTGAACCGGCCCCGGGAGGGCGGCCTACCGCCCCCCGGAAACACCCAGATCCGCAGGGAGACAGCGCATGACAACGATCGACAAGAAGACGCTGATCGAAGAGCGGGTGAACACGGGCTTGCGCGGCCAGTGGTACCCGGTCGCCAAGTCGGTCGAGATCAAGAGCGACCCAACCCTATGGCGCGAAGATGCTGGGAGAGAAGCTGGTGCTCTGGCGCGACGGGACCGGCAAGATCAACTGCATTGAGGATTTCTGCCCGCACCGCGGCGCGCCGCTGTCCTATGGCGAGATCCACGAGGGCAACATCGGCTGCCGCTACCACGGTGTGATCGTCGACGGCGAGGGCGTGGTGGTGCGGGTGCCGGCGATGCCGGAATGCGCGCTCGAAGGGCGCAAGGCGCTGAAGTCCTTCCAGTGACCGAAGCGAACGACGCCGTCTTCGTCTATGTCCCCGTCGGTCGAGCAGCCGGAGCCGCCGGAACTCGTGCTGCCCAAGGAACTTCGACAGCGACGCCTGGACCGGGTTTCTCTGCACCTCGATCTGGGAGACGAACTACCGCTACGCGCTCGACAATCTCGCCGACCCGATGCACGGCTGCTACCTGCATTCGGAGAGCTTCACGCTGGCGTACGGGTCCAAGCAGGACCTGATGAAGCTCGACAAGACCGAGCACGGCTTCCACATCGACCCGGGTCGGACAGGTCGGCGAGAACTTCGACTGGTCCGAGTTCGAGGTCCACCCGGCCAACATGTTCTGCTTCCTCGACATTCCCTATCCGCCGTCGGCGGGTCCGGGCGGGTTCATGCGGATCATCGGCTTCGTGCTGCCGATCGACGAGCACAGCTGCAAGGTGTTCTTCTGGCGGATGCGCGAGGTCTGACGGCCTCGCCCGCGAGAGCTGGCGCTTCCTCTACCGCGCGAGGCTCGAGGACGAACCACTGGAACGTGCTCGAGCAGGACCGCGTGATGCTCGAAGGGATGTCCGACGACGCCCGCAAGCGCGAGATGCTCTACCAGCACGACCTCGGCGTCAGCCGCATCCGCCAGATCCTGACCCGGGTCGCCAAGTCGCAGGTCGAGGCGGAACTGGCCGCAGAGCCGGTCGCCGCGGAGTGATGCTCGAGGGCCGCCACATCCTGGTGACCGGCGCGGTCGCGGGGTCTGGGGCCGAGATCGCCCGGAGCGCTCGCGGGCCGCGACGCCCGGCCGATCCTCGCCGACATCGACGAGGACGCCGGCCGCGAGACCGCGACCGCGCTCGGAGCTGGCGTTCGTGGCGCGTCGATCTGGGCGATCCCGCCTCGATCATCGCCTGGGGGCGTCGTGGCCAAGGCCATCGGCGGCGGCGTCTGCACGGGCTCGTCAACAACGGGGCGATCGCCACCGGCATCGGCGGCGTGCCCTTCGACGAGATCGAGATCGAGAGCTGGGACCGGGTGAGCGGGTAAACGTGCGCGGCACCTGGCTGATGACCCGCGCAGGCGGCACCGATGCTGCGGGCGTCGGGCTCGGGTCGGGTCGTCAACGTCGCCTCCGATACCGCGCTCTGGGGCGCACCGCGTCTGATGTCCTACGTCGCCTCCAAGGGCGCGGTGATCGCGATGACCCGGTCGCTCGCCCGCGAACTCGGCCCCGACCGGATCGGCGTGACCGCGGTGGCGCCCGGGATCCTGACCACGCACTCGACCGACTACGTGCCCGAGGCACGGCATCGCCTGTACTCCGAAGGCCGCGCCGTGCCCGGTCCGCAGGCGACCGGGCGAGATCACCGACATGATCGCCTTTCTCCTGACGAGGGGGCGCTGACCTGACCGGGCAGGTCTTGCCGGTCAACAACGGGTTCGTCTTCGCCTGAGGTTCCGGATGTTTGTCGCGCACCGAGCACAGACGGCATCGACTAGCGTGAGCGGCCCGGCTCGCGGCGCCGTGCTGGTGCTTCTGCACGGCATCGGCTCGAACGCCGAGGGCTTCGCGCCGCGTCCTGCCGCTCTGCCGGCCGACTGGCGCGTGATCGCCTGGAACGCTCCCGGCTACGGCGCCTCCGCGCCGCTGCCGCAGGACTGGCCGCTGGCCGCCGACTATGCCGACGCGCTCGCCGCCTTCCTCGACCGGATCGGTGCCGGCAAAGTCGACCCTCGCCGGCCATTCGCTCGGCGCGCTGATGGCTGCCGCCTACGCCGCCGACCGGCCCGGCCGGGTCGAGCGGCTGATCCTCGCCTCGCCCGCCCTCGGCCACGGGGTCACCCCCGGCGCGCCCCTCAGCGCGGCGTCGCAGGACCGGATCGACGATCTCGCCAGGCTCGGCCCCGAAGCCTTCGCCAAGGCGCGCGCCCCGCGCCTAGTCTTCCGCGCCGGGGCCAACCCGAAGCTCGTCGCCGCCGTCGAGGCCGCGATGAGCCGGGTCAGCAGCCCCGGCTACGACCAGGCCGCGCGGATGCTCGCCTCCGGCCGGCTCATCGACGACGCCCCTCGGCTCGCGGTGCCGACCGACGTGATCATCGGCGAGGAGGACGTGGTGACGCCACCCGAGGGCGCGCGCCGGCTCCACGCCGCCTTGCCCCTGGCCGTGCGCGGCCGGCTGACCGAGGTGCCCGCCGCCGGGCACGCGCTCTACACCCAGGCACCCTACGACTTCGCCCAGGCGATGGTCGCCCCCCATGCAACATCGGTTGCCTGAACCGGGCCGAGACAAGGAGGACGCGAGATGACCGAACCCGTCCGTGTCGGATCGCTGCGCGGCATCATGATGCGCGGCCCCGGCGTCAGCGCGACGCTGCCGTTCTACGAGGACATGTGGGGCCTCAGCCTCTCGCACAAGGACGACGGGATCGCGCTGCTGCGCGGCACCGGCACTGAGCCCTTTCTCTACGGGCTGAAGGACGGCCCCGTGTTCGGCATCGAATACGTCCACTTCGCCATGCCCGACCGCGCGTCGATGGACGCGCTGCACGCGCAGATCGTGGGCAAAGGCCACACGCCCCTCGGCGCTCCGGCCGCGTTCGACGACTGGGTCGGCGGCTACGGCTTCGAGACCCTCGACCCCGACAACCGCCGCCTGCGCTTCCGCACCGAGGCGCGCACGGTCGATGACACCAAGGACTGGGCCAAGCCGAAGAAGGTCAGCCATGTCGTGCTGAATACCCCCGACATGGATGGCACCCAGGCCTTCTACGAGGAAGTCCTCGGCTTCCGCGTCTCCGACTACTCCGCCGACCAGATGGTGTTCCTGCGCTGCAACTCCGACCACCACTCGATCGCGCTGGTCCGCGGCAACTACGCCTCCGTCAACCACGTTGCCTTCGAGATGCCGACGCTCGACGAGTTCATGCGCGGCATCGGGCGGATGAAGCAGAAGGGCCACATGCCCTCCTGGGGTCCGGGCCGCCACGGGCCGGGCAACAACCCCTTCGCCTACTTCGTCTCGCCCTCCGGGTTCGTGATCGAGTTCACCTCCGAGTTGCAGCAGATCGACGAGGAGAGCCACGAGGCCAAGGTCTGGCCGCGCACCGATCCCGAGGCGATGGACCGCTGGATGACCGCGGGGCCGCCCACACCCGCACAGCGCGCGGTGATGCAGGGCCGGCCCGACCCGGGCTTTCCCGAACTGAGGGCGAAGTGATGGACTACGGCTATCAGGGCAAGGTCGCGGTCGTCACCGGCGGCTCCTCGGGCATCGGGCTCGCCACGGTGCGCACGCTGCTCGAAAGCGGCGCCTCGGTCGCCCTCTTCGCCCGCAACCAGAGCCGGCTCGACGACGTCGCCCACGTCCTCTCCCGCGACCACGGCGAGGCCCGCGTCCTCGCTCGCGCCCTGTCGGTGCTCGACCCCGCCGCGGTCAACGCCTTTGCCGCCGAGGTGCAGGCCCGGTTCGGCCGCTGCGACCTGCTGGTCAACAACGCCGGTCAGGGCCGCGTCTCGACCTTCGCCGACACCACCGACGAGGACTGGCGCACCGAATACGAGCTGAAGCTCTTCAGCCAGATCCACCCAGTGCGCGCCTTCCTGCCGATGCTGCGCGAGAGCCGCGGCGCCATCGTCGCCGTCAACTCGCTGCTCGCCTACCAGCCGGAGCCGCACATGGTCTGCACGTCCTCGGCGCGCGCCGGCGTCCAGAACCTGCTGAAATCGCTCAGCATCGAGCTGGCGCCGGAGGTCCGCGTCAACTCGGTGCTGATGGGCCTGATCGGCTCCGGCCAGTGGACCCGCCGCTTCGCCGAGCGCGCCGACAAGAGCCAGAGCCGCGAGGACTGGTACGCAAACCTCGCCGCGCAGAAGGGCATTCCCATGGGCCGCCTCGGCGACCCGGCGGAAGCCGCCGCCGCTATCGCCTTCCTCGGCTCGCGAGCCGCCAGCTACATCACCGGTGCCCAGCTCGACGTCTCGGGCGGCCTGTCACGCCACATCTGAGGAGACGACGCGATGAAGCTCGAAACCATCGACCAGACCGAGACCGTGGGCGACTTCATCGCCCGCTATCTCGCCGAGATCGGCGTCACCACCATCTTCGGCGTGATCTCGATCCACAACATGCCGATCCTCGACGCGGTCGCGCGCCAGGGGCGTGATCCGCTTCGTCCCCGCCCGCGGCGAGGCCGGTGCGATGAACATGGCCGACGCCTACGCCCGGGTCTCCGGCGGGCTCGGCGTCTGCATCACCTCCACCGGCACCGCCGCCGGCAATGCCGCCGGCGCCCAGGCCGAGGCGCTGACCGCCGGCTCGCCGGTGCTGCACATCACCACCCAGGTCGACCGCGAGTTCGCCGACCGCGACCGCGCCGCCATCCACGACGTGCCCCGCCAGCCCGAGATGCTGCGCGGCGTCTCCAAGGCGGTCTTCCGCATGTGGGACGCCAACGGCGCCATCGGCGCGCTGACCGCCGCCGTCTCCGCCGCGCTCTCGGCGCCCACCGGCCCGGTCAGCCTGGAGATCCCGGTGGACGTGCAGCGTTCGCCTGCCCACGGCGCCACCCGCATCCACGCCCCGCGCCCGACCCGGCCGGTGGCCTCGGACGCGGTGATCGACGAGATCGCCGAGCTGGTCAAGGAGGCCCGCCGGCCGCTGATCTGGCTCGGCGGCGGCGCCCGCGGGGCCGGCGCGCAGGCGACCGACCTCCTCAAGCGCGGCTTCGGCGTGGTCACCTCGACCAACGGCCGCGCCATCGTCTCCGAGGAGGAGCCGGGCAACCTCGGCGCCTTCAACATGACGCCGGAAGCCTCTGAACTCTATGCCTCCTGCGACCTGATGATCGTGGTCGGCTCGCGGCTGCGCGGCAACGAGACCCGCAACAACGACATGCCGCTGCCGCGCCCGCTGATCCAGATCGACGCCGATGCATCCCAGGGCGGGCGCAACTATCCGGTCGAGGTCTTCGCCCACGGCGACGCCGCCGACACCCTCGCCCGCCTGCTCGACCGGCTGCCGGATCCGCTCGACACCGACCCCAACCTCTCATTCGACATCGCCCGCACCCGCCTGCGCTCCGAGGGCCGGATGCGCGCCGTCCTCGGCCCCTACGGCGTCGTCGCCGACACGCTCGCCGAGCGGGTCGCCGCGGGCCGCCACCCCTGGGTGCGCGACGTGACCATCTCCAACTCCACCTTCGGCAACCGCTACGTGCGCATCGCCCATCCCCGCCACGGCGTTCACGCGCTCGGCGGCGGCATCGGCCAGGGCGTCTCCATGGGGATCGGCGCGGCGCTCGCCTCCGACGGGCCGAAGGCGATCACCCTGCTGGGCGACGGCGGAACGATGCTCGGCATTGCCGAGATGATCACCGCCGTCGACGAGAACGCGCCGCTCGTCTACGTGCTGATGAACGACCAGCTCTACGGCGTCATCCAGAACATCCAGGACGCCCAGTACGATAGCCGCCGGCATTACTCCAAGGTCGCAGTCCCGGACTTCGCCAAGTTCTGCGCCGCGATCTCCATGCCGCACCGGGTGGTGCGCGACGTCGAGGACTTCCCCGCGGCGCTGGAGGCAGCACTTGCCGCGGACGGCCCGCAGGTGGTCGAGATCGACATGGTCGCCATCGGCCCCTTCGCCGAATCCTTCTCCGGCCCGCCCGCGGGCGCCGCCGGCAACAAGGTCTGACGCCCATGCGCCTCGGTCTCATCGGCTTCGGCAATATCGCCACCACGCTCCTGGGCCTGCTCGCTCGGGGCGCGCCGCTCGACCACCTCGTGGTGCTCGTGCTGCCCGAGGTGGCGCCGGACGCGCGCCGCCGGCTGGAGGGCGACCTCGCCGGCGTGGCGCGCAGCTTCGCCATCGTCGAGGACGCCGCCGCCCTGCTCGCCGAGCGCCCCGACCTTGTGGTCGAATGCGCCGGCCACGCCGCCGCCAAGGCGCATGCGCCCGCCGTGCTGCGCGCCGGCACCGACGTGGTGCTGGTCTCCATCGGCGTGCTCGCCGATCCGGAACTGGAGGCATCGCTCGAAATCCGCCGCCGTGGAGGGCGGGGCGCGGCTGATCCTGCCCGCGGGCGCGGTCGGGGCGGTGGACCTCCTGTCCGCGCTTGGTGCCTCGGGCGCCCTCGACGGTTCGCTACCGCGGCACCAAGCCCCCGGCCGCCTGGGCCGGCACCCCCGCCGCCGACAAGCTCGACCTCGCGACCCTCGCCGAGCCCACGATCTTCTTCACCGGCAACGCCCGCGAGGCGGCGACCGCCTACCCCAAGAACGCCAATGTGGCGGCGACGCTGGCGCTGGCCGGCGCGGGGTTCGAGGCCACGCGAAGTCGAGCTGATGGCCGACCCCGCCGCCCCCGGCAACGTGCACGAATACTCCGTCGCCTCGCCGCTCGCGAACTACACGATCCGCATCGAGAACAAGCCCTCGTCGGGCAACGCCAAGACCTCGGAGACCACGATCTACAGCGGTGCTCCGCGAAATCCGCAACCGCCGCGGCCCGGTCGCGATCTGAGGGAGCAAAGAGCCATGTGGGGAGAAGCCATGACTGACCTTCCGGACGGCAAGCTCTTCGTCGGCGGCGAATGGGAGACCGGCACCGGTGCGGAGATCACCTCGATCTTCCCCGCCGACGGCTCGGTCAACCGCGTCCTCGCCGGCGCCTCCACCGCCGACGGCGAGCGCGCCATCGCGCGGGCCAAGGCCGCCCAGGCCGACCCCGCCTGGCGCGACCTGCGCCCGCACGAGCGCGCCCGCTTCCTCTACCGCATCGCCGACGGCATCGAGGCCAACGTCGATCGCATCTCCCGGATCCAGACCCTCGACACCGGCAAGACCCTGAAGGAGACCGCGCGCGCTGGCCGCCTCGGCCGCCGGCACCTTCCGCTACTTCGGTGCGGCAGCCTGAGACCATCGACGACGACCCTGACCACCCAGCGCGGCGACGCCCTGACCCTCTCGGTCCACGAGCCCCTCGGCCTCGTCGCCGCGATCACCCCCTGGAACTCGCCCATCGCCTCGGACGCCCAGAAGGTGGCGCCGGCGCTGGCAGCGGGCAACGCCGTGCTGCTTGAAGCCCGCATCCTGGTCGCCGCTGGTCAGCCTCGAACTGGCCCGGATCGTCGAGGAAGCCGGCCTGCCCAAGGGCCTGTTCTCGGTCCTCCCGGGCGCAGGCCGCGAGATCGGCAACCTTCTGGTCGAGCATCCCGACATCGCCAAGGTCAGCTTCACCGGCGGCACCTCGACCGGCCGCGACGCTCGCGCCGCAAGGCGGCGCGAGAAGCTGATGCCGGTCTCGCTCGAGCTCGGCGGCAAGTCCCCGACCATCGTCTTCGCCGACGCCGACATGGACTCGCCATCGCCGGGGATTCTTTACGGCGTCTTCTCCTCCACCGGCCAGAGCTGCATCGCCGGCGCGCGCCTCTTCGTGCAGCGCCGCGATCTACGACAGCTTCGTCGAACGGCTCGTCGCCGCCACGACGCCTGCGCACTGGGCCATCCCTTCGAACCCGCCACCCAGGTCGCTCCGCTCGATCCACTTCGACCACCGCGCCTCGGTCGCGGCATGGTCGACGCCGCCGCTCGCCGCCGGCGCCGAGGTGCTTTGACCGGCGGCCGCGCCCCGACGGCAACGGAATACGACAGGGCGCCTACTACCTCCCAACCATCCTCGCCGGCGTCGACAACGCCGCCACCATCTGCCGCGAGGAGGTCTTCGGCCCGGTGCTCGTCGTCCTGCCCTTCGACGACGAGGCCGACGTGATCGCGCAAGGCAACGACAACGACTACGGCCTCGCCTGCGGGATCTGGACCCGCGACTTCCCCCGCGCCTGGCGCATCGGCCGCGCGATCCGCACCGGCACCGTCTGGGTCAACACCTACAAACAGTTCTCGATCTCGACTCCCTTCGGCGGCGAGAAGGAGCAGCGGCATCGGCCGCGAGAAGGGCGCGACGGCATCCGCGCCTACATGGCGCAGAAGTCGATCTACACCGACTCTCCGGACAGCCCCTCACCCTGGGCGGGAGTGGCCGCGTGAGGTCCGGGCTCGCCGCAATCCGTCGCCGTCGTCGGCTCCGGCCCCTCGGGCTGCTACGTCGCCCAGGCGCTGCTGAAGGCCCGGCCTGACCTGCGGGTCGACCTCATCGACCGCCTGCCCGTTCCCTACGGCCTCGTCCGCTACGGCGTCGCCGCCGACCATCAGGGCACCAAGGCGATCATCCGCCAGTTCGAGCGTCTGTTCGAGCGCCAGGGCGCGGGCTTCGTCGGCAACCTCGACATCGGCGCCGACATCACCCTCGACGAGCTACGCGCCACCTACGACGCGGTCGTCCTCGCCGCCGGCCTGCCACCGACCGCAAGCTCGGCATCCCCGGCGAGGACCTCGCCGGCATCGCCGGCGCCGGCACCGTCACCCGCGCGCTCTACGAGCACCCCGACGCCGCCCCGCTGCCGCCGCTTGGCCGCCACGTCGTCGTCATGGGCAACGGCAACGTCGCCATCGACATCGTCCGCCTGATCGCCAAGAGCGCCGACGAGCTCGCCGGCACCGACCTCGGGCAGGGCCCGACCGCCTGGCGTCACCGCCGGCCGACATCGATCACCATCGACGTCGTCGGCCGCTCCTCCGCGTCGCACGGCAAGTTCGATCCGGTGATGATCAAGGAACTGCACCACGCTCGCCCACGCCACGATCAAGGTCGAAGGCGCCGGCGCCGCCGACGACCCCGAGAGCCCAGAAGAAGCTCGAGGCGCTCGCCGCCATCGACGGCATCGCCCACGGGCCCCGCCGGCGTCACCTTCCGCTTCGGCCTCACCCCCGTCGCCTTCGAGGGCGCGGACGGCCGCATCGCCGCCGCCCGCTTCCGCGACGCCGCCGGCGCCGAGACCGTGCTGCCCTGCGACACTCTTCATCAGCGCCATCGGCTTCGACACCTGCGCGCAACCTCTCGCGCGGCACGCTGCTCGAGCATGCCCGCGACATCGACGCCGGCGTGCTCGACGACGGCCTCTACGCCACCGGCTGGTTCCGCCGCGGCCCGCGCGGCACCATCCCGGAGAACCGCGCCGAGGCGCAGGCGCTGGCCGCCCGCGTCATCGCCGACTTCGGCGACTCCGGCCCGGGTCAGGCCGCGGCCTGCGCCGACCTAGCGGCCGGTCACGGCTACGCCGGCTGGAAGCGCATCGACGCGGCCGAAATCGCCGCAGCCGGCTCCGGACCGCTGCCGCAGGAAGATCGCAGACCGCCAGGCCATGCTCTCGCTGGCTCTCAACAGTGAGGCATAAGCCATGAGATATCACAGTCCTCTTGGCACCGAGACCGGCAACGCCGAGATGCTTGCCGAAGACGTCACCGCGCATCTCGAAGGCGACCACGACGTCGACCTGCACCAACCTCTGCGACTTCGCGCCGGCCGACTTCGACCCCCGACCGCTTCTATCTGGTGATCTGCTCGACCTACGGCGACGGCGAGCTGCCGTCCTCCGCCAAGCCCTTCGCCGAGGCGATGGAGCCGGCCCGCCCGACCTCGCCGGCATCCATTTCGCCATCTTCGGCCTCGGCGACAGCGAGTACGAGGCGACCCACAACTTCGGCTCGAAGATCCTCGCCGAGACTGCTGCCCGCGCATGGCGCCACCCAGATCGGCGAGCGGGTGATCCACGACGCCTCCGGCCCCGACATGGCCGACGACCTCGCCATGCCCTGGGCCGACGCCTCGGTCGACCTCGCCCGCGCCCGCGTCGAGGAAGCCGCCTGATGCGTGCCGCCGAGATCGCCGACCGCCTCGCCGCGCCCGTGGCGGCACGGCGAGCACGTCGACCTCACCGGCGTGACCTGCGACGGGCCGCTCGACCTGCCGGCCGCGACCTTGCCGGCGTCGACCTCTCCGGCGCCGCCTTCCCCGACGGCATCGACGCGCAGCGGCGCCCGCTTCGAGGGCCTCGCCTGGTTCCGCGGACGCGACCTTCGGCGATCCGGCCCGCTTCGACCGCGCCACCTTCCTCAGCGATGCCCGCTTCGAGGACACGCGAATTCGCCGCGCCCCTGACTTCACCGAGACCGAGTTCCGCGGCATCGCCCGGTTCGACCACGCGAGCCTGCCCCAGGGCGCCCGCTTCGCGCGCAGCGTCTCCTACGGCAACGTCTCGCTCGCCCACGCCCGCTTCGGCGCGCCCGGCGACTTCCGCGGCGCGGAATACCTCGGCGGCATCTGGTGCGACGGCACGCATTTCGCCCCCGGCACCGACTTCGCAGACATCCAGGTGCACGGCCGGCTCTGGATCCGCCGCGCGCGCCTCGGCGACGCGCCCCTGAACCCGGGGCTCTTCGCCCTGTCCTTCGGCTACACCTACGCCTGACGCGGGAGACGCACATGGGCCTCGACATCGGAATCTGCGGCGGCGGCGTCGGCGGCCTGACGGCGGCGATCGCGCTCGCCCGCAACGGCCACAGAGTCACCGTCCACGAGCAGGCGCGCAGCTTCGCCCGCATCGGCGCCGACGTGAACCTGACGCCGAACGCCGTGCACGCCCTCGACCGGCTCGGCCTCGGCGAGACCCTGCGCGCCACCGCCGCGCGCCCCGCGCTACCGGATCAGCCGCACCTGGGACACCGGCGAGGAGACCTCGCGCCTGCCGATGGGCGACGAGGCGCGAGGCGCGCTACGGCGCGCCGCAGCTCACCATCCACCGCGGCGACCTCCTGCGCGCCATGGAGGCCCGCGTCCCCGACGCCTCCATCCGCCTCGGCGCACAAGGTCGCGGGCGTCGAGCAGGACGGCCGCGGCGCCCGCATCCGCTTCGCCGACGGCACCGACGCCCGCTTCGACCTGCGTGATCGGCGCCGACGGCATCCACTCCGCCGTGCGCACCTCGCTCTTCGGCGCCGACGCACCCGCGCTTCACCGGCCTCGTCTCCTTCCGCGCCGTCGTGCCCGCGCGCCGCCGTCGAGGCTGGCCAACCTCGACAGCTTCACCAAGTGGTGGGGCCCCACGCCGGACGTGCAGGTGGTGGTCTTCCCGCTCACCCGCGGCGAGGAGGTCTTCGTCTTCGCCACCACCCCGCAGGACGACTGGCGCGAGGAGAGCTGGACCCTGCCCGGCGACGTCGAGGAACTCCGCCACGTCTATCGCGACTTCCACCCGGACGTGCGCGCGCTGCTGGCCGCCTGCGAGAGCGTCACCAAGTCCGCGCTCTACGTCCGCGAGCCGATGGACCGCTGGTCGAAGGGTGCGGTGACCATCCTCGGCGACGCCGCCCACCCGATGGTCCCCTTCATGGCCCAGGGCGCCTGCATGGCGATCGAGGACGCGGTCGTCCTCTCCCGCGCCCTCGAAGCCGCCGACGCCCGCCGACCTGCCCGCCGCGCTCGCCCGCTACGAGGCCGCCCGCCGCGACCGCACCGCCCGCGTCCAGCGCGGCTCGCTCGCCAACGACTGGCTCAAGGGCCAGGGCAACGCCGACTGGGTCTATGGCTACGACGCCTGGGCGATTCCGCTGGACGAGCCGGCCGCCGTGGCGGGACAATAGACCGCGGACAAGGGGGAACGGCGATGATCATCTGCTCCTGCGCCGTGATCCGCCAGAACGAGCTGGAGGACGCCGTCCGCCGCCTTCACAAGGCCAACCGCAGCGCGCCCATCACGCCGAACCGCGTCTACCGCGCGCTCGGCAAGACGCCCACCTGCATGGATTGCGCTCCGCTGCTGACCCTGCGAATCTACGCCACCGCGCAGCAGGTGATCATCGGCGAGAGCCTGATGCGCGGCGACGCGCAGCCGCGGAGGATCAAGTGAAGGGCGACGACCAGGTCATTGCCTACCTCAACGACGCGCTCCGCCACGAGCTGACCGCGGTAAGCCAGTTCTGGCTTCATTACCGGCTGCTCGCCCACTGGGGCTTCGGCGCCATGGCCGACAAGTGGCGGCACGAGAGCATCGAGGAGATGGAGCACGCCGACGAGCTGATCGTGCGCATCATCTTCCTCGAGGGCGCGCCCAACCTGCAGAAGCTCGACCCGCTGATGATCGGCGACGACGTTCGCGAAGTGCTCGACGCCGACCTCAAGGCCGAGTACCGCGCGCGGTCCCTCTATCGCGAGGCCCGCGACGTGGCCACCGGCGCCGGGGACCACGTGACCAAAGACCTCTTCGAGCGGTTGATGGCCGCCGAGGAGGGCCACATCGACTTCCTCGAGACCCAGATCGACCTCTACGACCGGATCGGCGCGGCCGAGTACGGAACGCTGAACGCGCTCCCGACCGACGAGGCCGGCGAGGACTGAGCGCCATCTTTATCGTGCGATTTCATATGGTTGGTCCAGGCGAAGCCGCTTATTGCGGCCTCCGGGCGGTCGCCGCACGTTAACCGCCCATGAAAAAGTGGCAAGCCGGATTCCAGCCGGATTCCAGCCACTTTCCAGCCCGTATTTTCGCAGCGTTCTCATAGGGCTGATCGCCCCCTGTGACGCACAACCCGATCAGGCAGGAATCGCAACGACGCCCTGATCCCGATACCCCAGCGCCTGACGATATCCCTTGCGCGGCCGTCGTCAGCGCCCGCTCGATATCCACCAGCCGCGGATTTCCCGGCGCGAAGACGCTGGCGTGCCCGGTCACGTTAATCGCCCCGGCGGCCTGTCCCCGATGATCCCTGAACAACGCCGCCGCCGAGCCGATCTCCGGCTCGAAGTTCGCAACGCTCCAGGCGATCCCAAGCGCCCGGTCTTCCGCAAGCTGAGCCTCGAGCGCAGCGAGCGAGGTCCGGGTCTTCTCGCTGTAAGCATCGAGCCGCACGCCCGCGTAGCGGCTCCGCAACTCCTCCGGCGCCAGGTCGGCGAGCAGGATCCGCCCGATCGTCGTGGCATGGGCCGGCAGCCGCGTCCCCTCCCGCACGTTGCTCGCGAGGTGCGAATTCGGCGTCACCCGCGCCAGATAGACGATCTCCCGCCCCTCCAGAATCCCCAGGTGCGCCGACAGGTTCAGTTCCCGCACCAGCTCGGCTAGGAACGGCTGAGCCACCTGCGCGATCCCCCGCCCATGCAGCGCCTCCGCCGCCAGCGTGATCAGCCCGGTTCCAAGCCGATAGCCCCCTTCGTCGGGGATGGCCTCGATCATCCCTTCCTGTTCCAGAGTCGCCAGAAGCCGAATGAGCGTGGTCCGGTTGATACCCGTCGCCTTGGCGGCATGACTGGTGTTCCGACAGCGGCTCCCCGCCGCGATGTACCGCAGCAGCGTGAACGCACGCGCAACGGGCGGCACCCCGTAGGCTGCTTCCTGGGCTTCGTCTAGCGGGGACATCGTCGCGATTTGAACACCCGTACTCTTATCTGAACACTATGGTGTCGCCAATCGGGGATTGCAATGCCAGCCGTGCTGGTACTTCACACATGCGGCCTGCGCTACCAGCGTGTCCCCTCCGAAAATGCCACATCGCCGGGGCCTGCTCGGATTTCGGACCGGCGGTTGCGCCTGTCAGACGACCCTGACAGTCAGGTCGCCGACGCCCTCGACATGGGCCTCCATCACGTCGCCCTTCACCACCGCGTTCACGCCGGAGGGCGTACCGGTCATGATCACGTCGCCGGGCTTCAGCTCGAAATAGTCGGACAGATAGGCGATCATCTCCGGCACTTTCCAGATCAGCTGATTGAGATCGCCCTCCTGGCGGAGCGCGCCGTTCACCTTCAGCGTGACCTTGCCGCTCGACGGGTGGCCGGTCCTGGACGCCGGCACGATCGGCCCCATCGGCGCCGAGCGCTCGAAGGCCTTGCCGATCTCCCAGGGGCGGCCGAGCTTCTTCGCCTCGCCCTGCAGGTCGCGGCGGGTCATGTCGAGCCCGACTGCATAGCCCCAGACGCAGTCGAGCGCCTTCTCCACCGGGATACTCGTCCCGCCCTTGCCGAGCACTACCACCATCTCGATTTCGTGGTGCACGTCCGACGTCCGGTCCGGATAGGGGAACTCGCCCGAGAAATCGAGGTTGTCCGGGTTCTTCTGGAAGAAGAACGGCGGCTCGCGGTCCGGGTCGTGGCCCATCTCGATGGCGTGCGCCGCATAATTGCGCCCGATGCAATAGACACGGCGGACGGGAAAGACCTCTTCGGTTCCCTCGATCGGCGCGGTGACGGCCGGGCTGGGCGCAAGGACGGTCTTTGGCATGGTTTCGGGAATCCCCCTTCGATTTCGCGCGTACGTTGCACAGTTTCCAAACTGGATCAATCCGACCCAGGCACCTGAGCCCGCGCCGCTCCCGGCGTCAGCCCGTTCCGCGCTCGCGCCAGAACGCCGACTGCTGCGCGCCGTCGAGCCGGCCAAATCCAGCCGCCGCGGCGGCGTCATAGGCCTCGCGCGCCGCCCGCGTCACCGGCAATGCGACGCCAAGGCCCTCCGCCTCGGCCAGCATCGTGCCGAGGTCTTTGCGTATCCCGTCGATGTCGAAGGTCCCGGCCATCTCCGCCCCGTCGAGTGCCCTGGCCACCACCTCGCCGCGGGCCTTGAGCACGTTCGGCCCTCCGGAGGTGTCGGCGAAGATCGAGACTGTGCGGCTCCCGTCGAGCCCCATCCCGCGGCAGAGCGCCAGCGCCTCGCCCAGCGCCTGCCAGTAGACCGCGAGCGGCAGGTTGATGGCGAGTTTCACCTGCGCGCCCGCCCCCACCGGCCCGACGTGCTCGATCCGCCGGCAAAGCGCGTCGATCACCGGCCGGGCGCGCTCCACATCCGCCGCCTCCCCGCCCGCGAAGCCGAAGAGCTTGCCGTCCTTCGCCGGCGCCACCGTCCCGCCGACCGGGCATTCCACGAAGGCCGCACCCGCCGCCCGGACCCGCCCGGCCAGTTCCTCCTCGGTCACGGGCCTGACGGTGCTCATCTCGATGAAGAGCTTGCCTGCGATCGGTCCGGACAGGAGCCCCTCGGACCCGCCATAGACAGCGTCCAGCGCCGCCGCATCGGTCAGGATGGTGACGACCGCGTCGACAGCCGCGACCAGCGCGGCCGGCGTCGCCGCCACCTCGGCGCCCAGCGCCGCCAGCGGTTCGGTCCGGCCTAGGGTCCGGTTCCAGACCGTTACCGAATGGCCCTGTCCGATCAGCCGCTCGGCAATGGCCGCACCCATGCGCCCGACCCCCGCAATTCCGATCCTCATGGCACCCTCCTCTCGCTGCGGTAGCCTCTCACGCCGCCCGCGGGCCAATAGTGACCTCGAGCCGGCCCAGCCGGTCGATCTCGCCCACCAGCCGGTCGCCGGTGACCACTGCGCCGACGCCGGCCGGCGTCCCGGTCATGATGATGTCGCCGGGCCGCAGCGCATGCTGCTGCGAGATGCGCGCGATGATCTCCGGCGTCTTCCAGATCATCAGCGAGACGTCGGCGTCCTGCCGGACCTCGCCGTTGACGCTCAGCCGGATCGCGCCGCTGTCCACATGCCCGCATTGCGCGACCGGCGTGATCGCGCTCACCGGGGCGGAGCGGTCGAAGGCCTTGGTCACCTCCCAGGGCAGCCCCTTCTCCAGTGCCGCCGCCTGATGGTCGCGCCGGGTCATGTCGAGCCCGATGCCGTAGCCGTAGATATGGTCCAGCGCCTCGGCCTCGGGAATGTCGTAGCCGCCCGACTTCATCGCCACCACCAGCTCCAGCTCGTAGTGGAAGTTCCCGGTCCAGACCGGATAGGGGATCTCGCCGCCGTCGCGCACCACCGCGTCGACCGGCTTCATGAAGATCACCGGCGGGTCGCGCAGATCCGCGTTCATCTCCTTGATATGCGCCACGTAGTTCTTGCCGATGCAATAGACCCGCCGGACCGGAAACACCTCGTCCGAGCCGGTGACGCCCAGCACCGCGCGGGCCGGTGCGGGGACCGCGTACTTCTCCTGCGTCATGCGATTCTTCTCCCTTGTCATGCCCGCAGGGAACTAGATTTTTCGGTTGTTTGGCAAGCATGATAGATTATCCGAAGGCTGTCTTTCGAGGAAACGTCTCCATCATCTTGAAAACATTCCATAACGCAACCCGAACGCGCGTTGTGCAGTTTGTGGGGGCCGCCCAAATCCCTGCTGGACACGGAATCCCCTGATCGTAGATTATTCTCCGTAGCTCGGCGCAGACCGCAGACCGGGCACATAAGGGAGGAGCAACCATGTCAGTCTTCACTCGCCTCGGCGCCGTCGGCCTCGCTGCAGCCATCACCTTCGGCCTCGGCCTGCCGGCGCAGGCGCAGACCCCCATCACCGTGGTCGTGCCCAACCCCTCGGCCCTGACCTTCGTGCCGATGTGGGCCGCGATCGGCGAAGGCTACTTTGCCGAGGAAGGTCTCGACATCACCGTCGAGGCGGTGGACGGATCGTCCTCGGTGCTGCAGGTCATGTCGGCCGGACAGGCCCAGATCGGCGCGCCGGGACCGGGTCCGGTGCTCGCGGCACGCGCCCGCGGCGTCGACGTGGTCTTCATCTACAACCTCTATCCCAAGAGCGTCTTCGGCCTGCTCGTGCCCGAGGAGTCCGACCTGATGGCGCCCGCCGACCTCAAGGGGACCGTGATCGGCGTCGGAACCGTGGACGGCGCCGAAGTGTCCTTCACCCGCGCGATCATGACCGGCCTCGGCTTGGCCGAGAACACCGACTTCACCTTCCTGCCGGTCGGGGACGGCGGCACCGCCGCGATCGCCTTCATGCGCGAGGAGGTCTCCTCCTATGCCGGCGCGGTCAGCGACGCCGCCATCCTGCGCGCACGCGGCCTGAACCTGCGCGAGATCACACCCGAGGAATACCTCGGCTTCTTCGGCAACGGTCTTGCGGTGATGCGGGACTACATGGAGGCCAATCCCGAGGTGATCGAGGGCTTCGGCCGCGCGATGGTGCGCGGCATGCGCTTCGCCCTCGATCCGGCCAATGCCGATACGGTGCTGGCCCATGCCGCGGCCGGCAATCCGCAGGAAGGCGAGGACCGGGACTTCGCCGCGGCACTCCTCGTCTCCGCGCTCGAGCGCATGACCCCGACCGAGGCCTTCGCCGCCCAGGGCTTTGGCTACCAGCCCCCCGAGCACTGGGAAGCCTGGCACGAGAGCGCCCAGGCCAGCGGCGCGCTCAGCGCCCCGCTCGACGACCTCTCGGCTGCCTATACCAACCAGTTCGTCGAGGGCTGGAACGCCGAATGAGTGCATTGCTCCGGCCGCGCGCGGCTTCACGCGGCCGGAACCGCCTGCCCGAACTGACGGCGCATGCACCTCTGCCATATCACGAACAAAAGGGTTGCCGGATGAGGTCGAGGTGAGCGGTTCCACGCGCCGCGTCGCGCTGGCGGGCAAGGCCGCCGCCTCCTCAGTGGTCTACGAGCGGCTGCGCCGCGACATCGTAGAGGGCGCGCTGATGCCGGGTGCGAAGCTCGCCATCGACGCGATCTCGGCCCGCTACGAGGTCGGCGCCAACCCGGTCCGCGAGGCGCTGAACCGTCTCGCCGCCGAGGACCTCGTCACGAGACACGATCAGCGCGGCTTCTTCGTCGCCGAGCTGACACTGGAGAAGCTCCGCGAACTGGTGATGACCCGGCGCTGGCTCGAGACCAGAGCGATCGAGGAATCCATGCGCCATCGCTCCGTCGAATGGGAAGAGGCGGTGATCCTCGGCTACCATCGCCTCGCGCGCACGCCCTTCCGCCTCGAAGATGCCACCACCCCGAACCCGGTCTGGGAGGAACGCCACCGCGCCTTCCACCTCGCGCTGCTGTCGGGCTGCGGCTCGTCCTGGCTGATCGACTTCTGCGCGATGATGATGGACCAGTCGGTGCGCTACCGGAACGTGTCGAGCAACTTCTCCGACGCCCGCCGCGGCGATGCGCTCGCGGAGCACAAGGCGATCATGGAGGCAGCGCTCGACGGAGACGCGGCCCGCGCTGCCGAGGCACTCGACCTGCACTACAGGCTGACCTTCGAGGCGCTCGAGCGCCTCTATTCCAACCGCCCCGCAACCTGACCGGAGACCCGGCCCTTATGGCGACGATCCCCCTGGGGGACATCCTCTGGCTTGCCGCAGGCCTTGGTGTGGCGGGCGTGCTGGCGGGCCTGCTCGCCGGCATCTTCGGCATCGGCGGTGGCGCGGTCATCGTGCCTGCCTTCGACGAGGCGCTGGCCTACCTCGGCTACAGCGACGATGTGCGCATGCATGTCGCGGTCGGCACCTCGCTCGCGGTGATCATCCCGACCTCGATCCGCTCCTTCAACGCGCATCGCGCTCGCGGAGTGGTGGACATGTCCGTACTGCGTGGCTGGATCCTCGGCGTGCCCGCCGGTGTCGCGCTCGCCTCGGTCGTCGCGGCCTTCGCCTCGGGCAACGAGCTGCGCCTCGCCTTCGCGGTCGTGGCGACCATCGTGGCGCTGCGCATGCTCTTCAACCCGCAGCGACTCCGCCTCGGCGACCATCTTCCCGGCAAGGCGGTACATTCCGGGGTCGGCGGCCTGATCGGGTTTCTCTCCACCCTCATGGGCGTTGGCGGCGGCGTGCTCAGCACCACCTATCTCACGCTCTACAACCGGCCGATCCATCAGGCCGTCGCTACCTCCGCCGGGGTCGGCGTGCTGATCGCGGTGCCCGGCGCGCTAGGCTACATCGCCGCCGGCTGGGGAGCGCCGGGCCTGCCGCCGCTTTCGCTCGGTTACGTGAACTTCGTGGGCGTCGCGCTCCTGATCCCGCTCACCCTGCTGCTCGCTCCGGTCGGGGTCCGCATCGCCCATGCCATGCCCGCCCGCGCCCTGCAAAGCGCCTTCGCGGTCTTCCTGCTGGTCATGGCCGCCCGCTACGCCTGGACGTGGGCGACGGCCTGATGCCACTCACTCACTGGTCCGGATCTGACGGGACGACGCGCGCGCGAAAGCGGATCGCAAGGGTCTAATGTAGTGCGCGAGAGTGTTTCCGCAGCCGTCATGGCCGGTCCGCGCGATGAAAGCCCCGGGCAAGATGCAGCAAGAACGCCCCAAAAGCCACCTGCCTGATCGTGAATCGCCTAAGAACTCGCGGCAGGCGTGCAAATAGGCCGCCGCGCTTTTGTCGCCTTGAAAAGCAGCCGCGGCCGTGCAATTATTCGGACTGTATGACGGGTGGGGTGTGTCACGATGTTCTGGCCAAAGTGTAGGGCGGCGCTGGCCGCCGCCGGCTTTGTTGCGGGCCTGATGGGCGCCAGTGCGGGCCACGCGGCCATCGCAGGCGTGGTGGTCGGGGGTATCGGACAATCGACCCAGAGGGGGTTTGCGCCCGTGGCGCGGCCCGGCGAGCCGTTCTTCGGCGCGACGGCGGTCAAGTTCCTCATCCCGCTCGATCCCGGCTCACCGTGCACCTACGGCATTTCGAACTGCGGCATGGTCGAGGACGTAGAGCAAGCTCCGTTCACCGGCCAGATGATGAAGATGTTCTTCAAGTTCTCGCCGGTCGTCGCCTCGACCTACGAGCTCAAGCTCATTTTCGAGGATCTCGACCTCTCCGGTGTGAACGACCCCGACGGGTTCAAGGAGAAGATCAATGTCAAGAACTCCAGCGGCACCAGTCTTAGCGGCGGCTACATTACCAGCATCTTGAGCCCCTACGCGAGCGGGAACAGCACGGGGCAGATCCTGTCCTTCATCCTGCCGCATGTCAGCCCGGGTTCTTTGTGGATCGAACTCAACCTTCAGGCCTACATGACGAGTGGGATCCAAAAGTGGAAAAACACTCCGGAGTACGTGCGGGCCGAATTGAGCACCGCCGTGCCGCTGCCCGCAGCCGGTTGGATGCTGATGCTCGGTCTGGGCGGACTGGCCGCAGTGCGCCGCCGGACGGCCTGAACGAGGCGAGTAGCGTCGCCACCGCCGAGGTAGCAGGGACCCGAGGCCACCCCTTCATCGGCAGAGGGCGGCCTCGCGATTTAGTCGCGGAAGAAACTCCCTAGCGGGAGTTTGAGCAGGACGGCTCGGTCGTCAACACAGATTGAATCTCGGTCAGACTCGGCGAACGAAGCGGCTTGAATTCGGCGCGGAACGCTATTCGGCGTCCGGAGGCGGGTGCGCAGACTGGCGAGCGTCGAACGGCGAATTGAGGAAGTAGGCGGCAAGCTCGGCACGGCCGGACAGGCCAGACTTGCGGTAAATCGCCTGGGCCTGTTGGCGTATCGTCGTCTCGGAGGTGCGGCGAAGCGCGGCGATGTCGCGCAGCGGGAGGCCCTTGAGCATCGGCCCTGCGATGTCGGCCTCGGCCGGGATCATACAATCACCTTAGCGGTGCAACTCCGCACTCGCCGGCGATCGCGTCAAGCTCGCGCCGAAGCGCTGCGTGCAGGGGGATGCCCTCGGCGAGGTTGCGGGCGCGCAGCGCACCGCGCCCGTCCCCGGGTACCCGCACCGGGTCGTGCCCCGGCAGTGGCGCAGAGGCCCGCATCTCGGCAAAGGCCGCGGCAGCCGCGCCCGCAAAGTCCCGCGGATTGCAGAACGCCGCGATGTCGATCGCCGCGACGAACTGGCCGGTATTGGTCGGGCTCGCGGTGTCCTTCGTGAAATCCACCACGTTGCCGCCGAAGGCCGCGCCATTCAGCACCCCGGCCAGCAGGCCGATCGCGAGCGAGATGCCGTAGCCCTTCGGCCCGCCGATCGGCAGCAGGAACCCCTCATCGCGCCGGTTCGGGTCGGTCAGCGGCTTGCCGTCGCGCCCGATCATCCAGCCCTCGGGCATCGGCTCGCCCCGCTGGGCGAGCGTCTTGATCTTGCCCATCGCCGCCACGGTGGTCGCCATGTCCAGAACGAACGGGTCGTCCCCGCCGTAAGGCGCGGCCACAGCCAGCGGATTGGTGCCGAGCAGGATGTCGGTCCCGCCCCAGGGTGTCACGTGGTTGGCGCTGCCGACCGCCGCGGCCAGGCCGATCATTCCCGCCTCGGCCAGCGGTCGCACGTAGAGCGCCGCCGGCCCGGAATGGTTGCCGCCGCGCACGCCGACCCAGCCGATCCCCACCGCCCGCGCCTTCTCCTGCGCCAGCGCGGTCGCCTTCAGCATGGCGAGATGCCCCAGCCCGTCGTCGCCGTCGATCACCGCGGTCGCGACCGTCTCGCGCACCACGCGCGGACGGGCGGCGGCCTTGCAGCCCCCGCCCATCAGCCGGTTGACATATTGCCGCAGCCGGAAGCTGCCGTGGGTGTCGTAGCCGAGCGCATCGGCCTCGACCATGGCGCGGGCCACGATTTCCGCATCCGCCCCCGGCACGCCGAGCGCGCAAAAGACACGCCCGACGAAGGCCTCCAGCTCGGGCGCGGCGATCCTCTCGCCCGCCACCGGGTCAGACCTCGCCGGTCGTGACGCGTTCTTTCTTCCAGAACACCAGCCAGCGCTGCATCCAGACCGTCGCCGCGAATAGCGAGAGGCCCACGAGGCTGAGATAGAGGATCAGCGAGAACACCCGCGGGGTGTTGAGCTGCGACGCCGCGACCCGGATCAGCTCGCCGAAGCCCTTGCCGCCGCCGAGGAACTCGCCGGTGATCGCCCCCGCCATCACCCCCACCGAGGCGATCTTCAGCCCGGTGAAGAACTGCGGCAGGCCGGTCGGCAGCTTCATCTTGATGAGCGTCTGCCAGCGGCTCGCGCCCATGGTCTTGAACAGCATCCGCGCATTCTCGTCGGCCGCATGCAGCCCCGAGGCGGTGCCGACGACGATCGGGAAGGTGGCGATGAAGGCGGCCAGCGCCACCTTCGACTGGATGTCGAAGCCGAGCCAGGCCACGAACAGCGGCGCGAAGGCCACCTTCGGCATGGTGTCGATCGCCACCAGATAGGGCATGATCGCGCGCTCGCCGAAGGCGGTCTCGCCGACGATCACCCCCAGCGTGAAGCCGATGGTGATGGCGAGCGCGAAGCCGTAGAGCACGGTCTTCACCGTGGTCCAGAGCGCCACCGCCATGTAGCCGCCCGACAAGAGGTTCCTGCCGACGAAGATCAGGTCGGCGAGCGTCTCCGCCGGGGTCGGCAGGATGATCGGCGACACCAGCCCCGACCGGGTCACCAGGTCCCACAATCCGACGAACACCACCGCAACGAAGATGATCTGCACCGCCCGCGGGATACGGTCGATCAGGCTGACCTCCTCGACCCAGACGGTGTTGCCGGTGTCGGCGCGCGAGACGTCGGCCATCAGAAATCTCCCTTGTCGAGCCGGCCGCGGATGCGCTCCACCAGCGCCCCGAACTTCGGCGTCGTGATCATGTCGAGCGTGCGCGGCCGCGGCAGGTCGATCTCGACGATCTCTGCGATGCGCCCGGGCCGCGGCGCCAGCACGTAGACGGTGTCCGACAGGATGACCGCCTCGGCGATGGAATGCGTCACCAGGAACGTGGTCGCGTCCTTCTCCAGGCAGATGCGCTGCAGCTCCATGTTCATGAAGTCGCGGCTCAGCTCGTCGAGCGCCGAGAACGGCTCGTCGAGCAGGAGCACCGCCGGGTCGGTCACCAGCATCCGGCAGATCGCCGCCCGCTGCGCCATGCCGCCCGACAGCTCGTTGGGATAGACGCCCTCGAAACCCTTCAACCCGACCAGCTCCAGCAGCCCCGCCGCCCGCTCGCGCGCCGCATGGGCCGCGCGCCGGCCGTCACGGATCTCGATCGGCAGGAGCACGTTCTCGATCGTCGTGCGCCAGGGAAACAGCGTCGCCTGCTGGAACATCATGCCGATGTCGCGCCGCGGCCCCCGCACCGGCACGCCGGCCAGCACCACCCGCCCCTCCGTCGGCGGGATCAGCCCCGCCATGATCTTCAGGAGCGTCGACTTCCCGCAGCCGCTCGACCCGATCACCGACGCAAAGCCGCCCTTGGTCAGGGTCAGCGAGATCCCCTCCAGCGCCCGGATCGCGTTGCGGGCGTAGGTCTTGCCCACGCCCGTCAGCTCATAGACGGGCTCGCCCGCCGCAGCGCGCAGCGGCGACACCGTGGCGGGCGCAGCCATCAGTTCATCTCCGCGTTCAGCTTGGTCACGAAGTCGTTGGTATAGGCAGCCTCGAGATCGGCGAGCGGAGCCGCCATCTCGCCGCCGGAGACCTGCGCGTCCTGCCACTCCACCCAGACCTCGGGCGGCATGAAGCCGAAGCCCTGCGAGCCGTCGATCGGAATGGTCTTCGAGCGCACTGCGTCGAACAGCGCCGAGGCAAAGGCCGGGTCCTCGCCCTCCTGCGGGTTGCCCGCCGCCAGATGGGCCAGCACTGTTTCGCGGTTGGCGTCGTCGAGAGCGAACTTGTGCGCCTTCATGAAGGCACGCAGGAACTTCTCCACCAACTCGGGATTCTCGCGGATCAATTCGCCCGTGGTGGCGAGGCCGTTGCCGAAGAATTGGGCGAATTCCGGCGGGGTGATGTCGCGCACCGGGATGCCGCGCTGGTTCAGGATCGCGGCATCGGCAGTCGAGGCCGAATAGGCAATGATGTCGCCGCGCTGGAACGCCGCCGTCGCCGGCCCGCCGTCGCCCACGGTCAGGAAGGTGTAGTCGGTACCCTCCGTCAGGCCCGCGCCCGACAGCACGTTGCGCGCAAAGCCCGACCTCGGCGCCGTCCGCCGTGCCGGTGCCGATCACGCCCCCCTTCAGGTCGGCGGGCGTCTGGTAGCTCGCGTCCTGCTCCACGACGATGCCGAAGTTCGTCCGCGCCGCCACGTTGTAGATGAAGACCACGTCGACGTCGCGAGAGCGCGCCGCCAGCACCGGGCCGGGTCCCGGGCGGCCGATCTGCGCCTGGCCGGCGGCCAGCGCCTGCAACACCGCACCGGAGCCGTTGATCGACTCCACCGTCACCTCCAGCCCCTCCTCGGCGAAGTAGCCTTCGCCGATCGCGACGAAGACCGGGAACGAGTTGATCGCCGAGGGGCTCGGCTGCACGAAGGTCACCGGGGTCAGGGCCTGCGCGTGCAGCCCGCCGACGCCCAGCGTCATCGCCGCGCCCGCGACCGCGGCCATCAGGCCGCGCCGCGAGATTTCAGGATAGTTCATGTCTTCCTCCCGTTTTTGTCAGCGGTTCATCGTCGCGGGGCGGGCCGCTGTCACCCGCCCGGAGCCTCGTCAGGCGACCCGGCGCGCGCGCGATTGCTCGCGCACGATGTTTTCCAGCCGGCCGATCCCGTCGATCTCGCAGACCACCCGGTCCCCGTCATTCAGGAACTGCGGCGGCTCCATGGCATAGCCGACCCCCGAGGGCGTGCCGGTCGCCAGGATGTCCCCGGGCTCCAGCGTAAGCCCCTCGGACAGTGATGCGATCAGCGTCGGAATGTCGAAGATCATCGCCGCGGTGGTCGAATCCTGCCGCACCTCGCCGTTCACCAGGCTGCGGATGCCGAGCTTTGCAGGATCGCCGATCGCGTCGGCGGTGACGATCCAGGGCCCCATCGGGCAGGATCCGTCGAGCCCCTTGCCCTTGAAATACTGCCCGCCATGGCGGCGCTGCACATCGCGCGCGGTGATGTCGTTCACGATCGTGTAGCCGAAGACATGCTCGAAGGCCCGCTCGCGCGGAATGTCACGGCCGCCCGTGCCGATGACGATGGCAAGCTCGACCTCGTAGTCGATCTGTTTCGAGACATGCGGAAAGATCGGCACCTCCGCGCCAGGTCCGACCACGGCGGTGCGCGGCTTGGTGAAATAGACCGGCACCTCGGTCACCGCGATCTTGACGTTCTGCGCCCGCTCGCCCTCGGCAATGTGGTCGCGATAATTCCGGCCGACGCAGAAGACATTCTTCTCCGGCCGCGGTAGCGGAGCGAGCAGCCGGACTGCCGCCGCGGGGATCGCCGCCGCGTCCGCCGGCTCGGCCATCCGGGCGCGCAGTGCTTGCAGCGCCGCCGGTCCGCCCGCGATCAGATGCTGCAGCGTGCCGCCGATCGGCCGCGCCGACCCGTCCGTCTCGATCACAGCCCCTTCGGGCCGGCCGTCCACTTCAATCGTTGCAAGACGCATGCTTCCTCCCTGTTCGTCGTTGTCCGTGTCGCTTCACCTCGTGCGCGGCATCTCGCTGTCGAGTATAGCGCATTTCGCCCCCGTTCCGCATTCGACCAATCACGGATTTGGTACGACCGCGAACCCGGCCACGACGAAACCATTGAGATATTCCCCGCTGTCGCGGCACTATGCGCCTGAACCTGCCGGTCCGGCAGAACCATTTCGCAGATTGGTCGGGAACCATGCAGAACGGGGTGGATCTGTCCGAGCGAATCCGACGCTACATCACCGAGAGCGGATTCGCCCACAACGACCGGCTGCCACCCGAGCGCGACCTCGCGCAGAGCTTCGACGCCACCCGCGCCCAGTTGCGCAAGGCGCTTGCCACGCTCGAGGCCGATGGCCTGATCTGGCGCCATGTCGGCCGCGGCACATTCATCGGGGCGCGCCCGGTGCATAATCTCGACGACGTCGCCTTCCTCGGCCGGCTGGCGAGCCCGGCGCAGGTCCTCGAGGCCCGGCTCGCGATCGAGCCCGAGCTTGCCCGGCTGGCTACCCTGCACGGGGTGAAGGCCGACTTCGACCAGATCCGCGACTGCAGCCGCCGCGCCCGCGCCGCGCCGGACTGGCGCAGCTACGAGGCCTGGGACAACAAGTTCCACCTCGCCGTGGCGCGGGCCACCCACAACAAGCTATTGTTCCACCTGTTCGAGACGTTGAACGTTGTGCGCCGCTCGATCGTCTGGAACCAGCTTCGCACGACCCCCGGACCCGGCGCCGACCATTTCAGCTTCGACCAGCACGACGCGATCATCGCCGCCATCGAGGCCCAGGATCCCGCCGCCGCCGCCACCGCCATGCGGGACCACCTCCGCGCGGTCCGCGAACGCGTCCTGCCGGCGCTGCGCTAGCCGCTGCGCCACCCGGCGTCAGAGACGCTGGCCCGAGACCGCGTCGAAGAAGTGCAGCCGCCCCGGCGCGAAGGCCAGCCAGACCTTCTGGCCCATGGCGGCCTCCATGCGGTCCCGGACGGCGACCACGAAGTCCACCTTGCCAAGGCGGGCGGTCAGCAGGGTTTCGGCGCCGGTAGGCTCGACCACCACCACCTCCGCCTCGGTGGCGCTCACGCCCCCGGGGCCGGTCAGCGAGATATGCTCGGGCCGGATCCCCAGCACCAGATCGCGGCCTTCCGGCGCCTCTACCGGATCCGCCAGGTGCAGCGACTGGCCGTCGGCCGTGACGAAACGCGGCCGGTCGGCGCGGTCAATCCGCCCCTCGACCATGTTCATCGCCGGCGATCCGAGGAACCCCGCCACGAAGAGATTGGCCGGGGAATCGTAGAGCTCCAGCGGCCGGCCTTCCTGCTCCACGAGGCCCTTGTTCATCACCACGATGCGGTCGGCCATGGTCATCGCCTCGATCTGGTCGTGGGTGACGTAGACCGTGGTGGTCTTCAGCCGCTGGTGCAGTTCCTTGATCTCGGCCCGCATCGCCACCCGCAGCTTGGCGTCGAGGTTCGAAAGCGGCTCGTCGAACAGGAACACCTTGGGATCGCGCACGATAGCGCGGCCCATGGCGACCCGCTGCCTCTGCCCGCCCGACAGGTGCCCCGGCCGGCGATCCAGCAGCGGCGTCAGGTCGAGGATCTCGGCCGCCGTGCGGACGCGCCGGTCGATCTCGGCCCGCGGGCGCCGCTGGAGCTTCAGCGCATAGCCCATGTTGTCGAAGACGTTCTTGTGCGGGTAGAGCGCGTAGCTCTGGAACACCATGGCGATGTCGCGGTCGCGCGGGGCGAGGTCGTTGACGACCTCGCCGCCGATCGAGATCTCGCCCTCGGTGATGGTCTCGAGCCCGGCGATCATCCGCAGGAGCGTGGACTTGCCGCAGCCCGACGGCCCGACGAGGGTGACGAACTCGCCGTCCTCGATGTCGACCGACACGCCGTGGATGACGGGGTGCACGCCGTAGTTCTTGCGGACACCGTCAAACTTCAGCGTCGCCATGGGCGTCTTCCTCCTGGTGGCTCAGGCCGCCTTCATGTGTTCCGCCATGCGGATCAGCCCTTGCATGTAGCCGATGGCATGAGCGCGGCCGCGATGGTTCCACGGGGTATCCCCGTCCATCTGCGGCACATGGTCGTCCAGGATGAAGCCGTCGAAGCCCAGCCGGATCAACTGCGCCATGACCTCGCCGGGGTCGAAGTTGCCCTCGCCGATGAAGCACTCGATGAAATCCGGCACCGTGCCCTGAACGTCGCGGAAGTGGATGTAGACCACGCGGCCCTTCGGCACGAAGAATTCGATCATCTCGCGCACCGCCTCCTTGCCGCCAGGCATCTCCGAACAGCAGCCGAGGCAGAGATCCAGCCCCCACGCCGGGCTGTCGTTCGTTATCTCCCAAGCGCGGTAGAAGTTCTCGGGCTTGTAGAAGAGCCGCGCGATCCCGCCCAGCATCGGCATCGGCGGATCGTCGGGATGCAGCGCCAGCCGCACGCCCTCCTCCTCGGCCACCGGCAGGGTCGCGTCGAGGAAGTAGCGGTAGTTGGCCCACATCGTCTCCTCGTCGACCACCACCTCGCCCGGCATGTGCATGGGCATGGCCGACTGGTGGCCGAGGGTCGTGGGAATGAACTTCTTCAGCGCCTCCACCGACGTCGCCGCCTCGACCGCCGCCATGTCGAAGCGGGTATTGCCCGCCCCGCCCCGGCCCGGCGCCGAGCGCTCCGTCCGCCAGACCGAGTTGGGCATGAAGTGGTGCCCGAGCACCGGGATCCCGGCCCGTCCCACGGCTCGAATGGTGGCGTTGTAGTTCTCGAGCTGCTCGTCGCGACCCGGCAGGCCCAGCATGACCTTGTCGTAGAAATGCACCGGCACGTTCTCGATCGCCTCGAACACCAGCCCCGCGGCCTCCGTCTTCTCGACCAGCGCCCGGATGTCGCTTTCCTCCCAGCGGGTCTCGCCCGGCAGGGTGGGGTTGTTCATCTGGATCCCGCCGACCCCGATCTGGGCGGCGAACCGCAGCATCTCATCGGTCAGTTTGTTGAATTGCCCCACGGCAATGCGCATCGCCATTCCAAGCAGCCTCCTGTGGTTGGACACGAGATCGGGTGGGCGGTCATCCCTTGACCGAGCCGGCGGTTAGCCCCTGGATCATGAACCCCTGGGCCAGGAAAAAGAGCAGCATCAATGGCACCGACGACAGCACCGCACCGGCCATCAGCGGCCCCCAGGGCAGCACGTCCGAGGTGATGAGATAGTTCAGCGCCAGCGGCGCTGTGCGGCTGTTCTCGGACGTCACCAGCACCAGCGCGAGCAAAAGCTCGTTCCAGGCGCCGGTGAAGGTGAAGATCGTCACCGCCGCGATCCCCGGCGCCGAAAGCGGCAGCACGATCCTCAGGAGCGCCCCCATGCGCGAATGGCCGTCGACCATGCCCTGCTCCTCCAGCTCGCGCGGGACGGCGCGGAAGTAGCCCTGCAGCAGCCAGGTCGACAGCGGCAGCGAGAAGGTCAGGTAGACCAGCACCAGCCCCTGCAGGGAATTGCCGAGCTGCAGCCGCGCCATGATGATCGACAGCGGAATGAACAGCAGCGACGTGGGGCAGAGATAGGCGAAGAGGATGATCTTGCCGATGAAGCCCCGGAACCGGTAGCGGAACCGCACCATGGAATAGGCCGCGAAGGACGAGATGAACACCGAGATCACCGTCACCGTGCCGGCGACGATGAAGCTGTTCAGGATCGGCTTCAGGAATTGCTTGTCGAACAATAGGATGCGGTAGTTGTCTAGCGTGAAGGTCGAGGGCCAGAGCGAGGGCTGGCGGTAGATCTCGCGCGGAAGCTTCAGCGAGGTGACGACCATCCAGTAGACCGGGAAGGCGATCAATAGCACCGCGACGGTGAGCGCCGCATAGGTCAGCACGCGGCCGATCAGCTGCCGGCGGGCCAGTCGGTTGTGGCGGGGCAGCGACGCGGCGACCGCCATCAGTCGTCGTCCTTCTGCATCATCATGGTGGCGAAGAACACCAGCACGATCAGCGCCGGCAGCATGGCGACCGAAACCGCCGCCGCCTCGCCGATCCGCTGGGTCTGCATGCCGAAATAGGCCAGCACCGGGAAGACCATGGTAGCGTCCGAAGGCCCGCCCTGGGTCAAGAGCCAGACGTGCTCGAACGCGTTGGCGGTCCAGATGGAGGACAGGAGCGTGGTGATGATGACCACCTGCCTGATGCCCGGCCAGGTGACCATCCAGAACCGCTGCCAGGCGTTGGCGCCGTCCACCCGTGCCGCCTCGTAGAGGTCCTTGGGGACGTTCTGAAGTGCCGCGAGGATCGAGATGAACCAGAAGGGAAATCCGCGCCAGACCGAGGCTGCGATCACCGAGGGCATGGCGGTTGACCGCTGTCCCAGCCAGTCGACCACGTGGGGGTAAATCCCGGTCTCGGTCAGGATCAGGTTCAACCCGCCCCCGATCGGCTGGTAGATCACCCGCCACGTCAGAAACGCGACGAAGGCCGGCATCGCCCAGGGAAGCATCAGGAACGACCGGAAGATCCCCCGCCCCGGGATGTGCTGGTTGACCAGCAGGGCGAGGCCCAGCCCGATGGCCAGCTTGAAGATGTCGGTGATGATGACCAGAAAGATCGTGTTCCGGATCGCCGCCGAGAACACCGCCGTACCCGCGAGGTAGCGGAAGTTCGCAAACCCGACCCATTCCCCGGGATTGCCGACCACGCGGTTCGTGAACGCAACATAGATCGCGTAGAAGAACGGATAGGCGACCAGCCCGATGATCAGCGCCACCACGGGCGCCGCCAGCCCATAGGCGAAGATCTGCTGCTTGCGGCTGGCGGTCAGCCGGCGGGAGCGGCGGGGAAGGGGGGTGTCTCGGGGGGCCATGGGCGCCTCGTGGGCCAGTGATCGTTCCGGTGATCGCCCGGCACGTCAGCCTGTGGATAACTCGAGCACTGACACTTTATCATAGCGATATCAACATGTTGCCCATCTGTGCAACGTGCACGGCCCGTGCGTCGCACCGAATCCTTCGGCGGGGCCGTTGCCGGGTTAGGGCGGGCAGCCGGGCAGCCCGCCCCCCTCCCGGTCAGTACTTGTCGTAGATCGCCTGGGCCTGCGCCTGGGCTTCATCCATCGCCCGGTCGAAGTCCCAGCCGTCGATCACCACGCGCTGCACCATCTTCGGCACGATGAAGTTGGAATAGGCGTCGGCATAGGCCGCGTTGTAGAGGTCCGGATAGCCGGGCGCGGTGCCGTTCTGCACGAGGTCCAGCAGACCGAGCAGGATGGGATTGTCGCCGGTGAACGCCGGAAGTTCGGCCTGGCCCTTCAGCACCGGTCCGTAGATCGCCGTCTCGAAATAGGCGTTCATGAACTCGGGCCGCGAGAGGTGCTCGATCAGCGCCTTGGCGGCCTCCGGATTCTGGCTGGTGGCCGGGATCGCGCGGGCGTTCGGCCCCATCGGCGAGACGGTCATCACCGGGCCGCCGGGAAGCGCCGTGTACTTCGTCACCTCGTAAAGCTCGGGGTCCTGCGATCGTGCCGCAATCCCGACCGAACCGGTATTGGCGATGAATGCCGCCTGGCCCGACAGGTAGGCCTGGTTGTCGCCGGCGCCGTCCCAGGTGGCAACGCCCGGCGGGAAGACGCCGCGGTCCCAGGCGTCCTTCACCCAGGCCAGATAGTTGCGGGTCTCGTCCGACTTGATGGTGACGGTCTTTCCCTCGTCATCAGCCAGACGGCCGCCGAAGGACTGCATAACGGCGATCTGCATATTGCCGTCCCCGACGTTCGACAGCGCGAGTCCCATGCCGTAGACCGTGCCCTCCGTCACCGCCTCGGCCTGGTCGACCAGCTCCGCCCAGGTGGTCGGCGCCTCGGTGAACCCGGCCGGATCGAGGATATCCGTCCGGCGCAGCAGCAGGTTGCCACTGGCACCGAAAGGCAAGCCTGTACGCCCGCCCGCCAGCGCGGTGGTATCGGTGGCCAGCGCGATCGGTTCGTACCAGCCGCCATTCGCCTCGCCCACCCGCTCGTAGACATCGTCGATGGTCAGGAACACCCCCTGCGCCGACATAAGGAGAAGCAGGTCGAGGCCCACATCCAGAGCGTCGGGAAGCGTGCCCGATTCGACCGCCGCCGAGACCTTCTGCACGGTCTCGTTCTGGTTGATCATGACCACTTCGGTCTCGACGTCATTGGCCGCGCCCCAGGCGGTGATCTCGTCGACCAGCAGCTTGTTGGCGTCGTCCGAGAAGATCAGTCCGCCCCAGTACGTGAGCTTGGTCCCGGCGAAGGGCTTGTCCTGGGCCATTGCTCCGGAGCCGATTGCCGTCGCCAGGGCAAGCACCGGAAGCGATACGACGATGGATCGCCGCGTTGCCGCGGCCTTGAGCCTTTGCATGTCTGTCTCCTCCCTTTCAAAGAGCGCAAGATCGGTTATTAAATATGTTTATTCTTGCGTGAGATAGACTTTAGGGGGTAATAAATCCATCAGTCAAGGGTGTCCTGCACGCCTTCTCGAAGCGGGCCCGTTTGCAGCATTCCTGTGGGGTGCCGGTGAAAGGTGGAATGGAAAGTCCGGGATGTCTGGCGTTTTTCGACGCGCTGGTCGATGGCCGGCTGCGTCTGGGGCAGACGCTGACGCAGACCGACCTGGGCGACGTTCTTGGACTCACGCTGTCGCGGGTGCGCGAAGTTGCCGTGTTGCTGGAGGCGGAAGGACTGGTCGAATCCCGCAAGCGCGTCGGGCTGACCATCTTCTACCCGAACGTGCATTTCGTCGGGAACACCTTCCAATTCCGAGGAATTCTGGAGCGCGAGGGGCTGCGCAAGTTCGCGGAGATCGTCACCGACGAGTGGTTGGTGCGGATGAATGCCGAGCATGACCGCATCATCGGCTTCGTGCGGCAGAATCCGGTTCCGAAGGTCTACATGCTTCCGGTCAAGGAGCTCGAGCGTGCGTTCCACGATAGCTTCGTGCGCGCGCTGAACAACGACCGGATCGACATGAACCACCGCCGCAATTCGCAGATGATGTACCTGTTGCGGCTGCTCAATCCCGAGGCGGTCGGCCCGACAAGCACCGTCCGGTCCATGAACGAGCATGTCGAAGTCTTGCGCGCATTGGAGAACCGCGACGGCGAAGCGGCGGCGGAGGCGCTGGACCGCCATCTCAAGGGCGTCCTTCACCGCATCCTGACCCACTGATACCAGCGGCCCATGCGCCCGGCTCGTGCCCAAACCCTTCCAGAACGTAAAAAAGTGGCAAGCCTGATTCCAGCCTGATTCCAGCCCGATTCCAGCCTCGGAAAATGAAGCCTTTTGGGGCGCTTGCCCCGCACTTGCCAAGCTCTGCGACCTTGGTGACCTACGCCAGCAGCCGCGCCATGTTGCCGCCCAGAATTGCCGCCTTGTCGGCCTCGGTCCCCGGCCCGTGGCGCCGGAATGCGTCCATGGCCTGAGTATAGGTCATGTGCTTCGAAGAGACCGGAAAGTCAGAACCCCAAATCAGCCGTTCTGCCCCAAACAGCTCGTAAAGAAGCTCGCCGCTCCATTTGAGCCTCGGCCAGGGGTATTCGTCCTGCGGCCCGGCCGTATTCCCGAGCCCCGAGAGCTTCACATGCACGTTTGCCAACTCCGCCAGCGGCTCGACCAGCCCGCGGTCGGCCGGCGTGGTGCCGCTGCGGGGGCCGAGAAAGCCGTGATGGTGCAACAGCACCGGCATTCCCGGGTGCCGCTTCGCAAGCTCGCGGCAGGCGGCGAATTGGCGCGGCATGAGCGACAGCGAGGCGATCAGCCCGCTGCGCTCGGCCAGGGAAAAGAAGGCCTCCCCCTCACCCGAAACCAACCACTCGCCGCCCTCCTCTTCGGTCGGATACATGGTGAAACCGCGCATTGGCCAGCGTTCCAGCGCCGCGTCCAGCCGCTCCGCAGCACCCGGAGTGCGGAACTCTGGCGACCAGCGGCATTCGAGATCGGGAAAGACCACCAGCCGGCCGCCCGAAGCCTCCGCCTCGGTGAAGGCGTAGTCGGCATTGCCCTCGTTGCCGCTGAGCGAAGCCGCAATGACCAGGGCGCGGTCCACTTCGTGCCGGTCCATCTGGTAGAGCAACTGCCCGGCGATGCCCCGCGTTTCCAGATCCGGCACTGGCGGCTGGTAGGGCCAGCGCCGCCAGACGTGGGTGTGGGCGTCAAGGATCATCGGCGCTCCCTTCCGCCGCGCGCGTCGTGTCGCGGCGGCCGACGCGATCGTCAGGCCCCTTCCGGCAGCGGCAGGAGGTGCGCGTAGCCGGCCCTTTCCAGCACCGCGCGCGCCTCGTCGCTGCGCGTGCCATTGTCATCGCCGCGGACGTCGATGAGCTCCAGCTGAGCAATGACTTCGCGCGGCAGGCCATGCTGGTGCGCCCCGGCCAGCGCGAACGCCCGATACCAGTCGAAGGGTACCAGTTCCCGGTCGATATGCGTTTCCTCCGCGAAATAGACCGTCGTCTCGACGAGATCGCCGGTGTCGGCCTGCAGGACACGAAAGCCCTCCTCGCGACGATAGCCGTTGCCAACCCCTTCGACGCGATCGAGCGCACCGATTTCAGCGACCTCGATCTCGAACAGCACGCCGTGGACGGACGCACCGGCAACGTCACTTGGCTCGATCATCGCCTTGCCGGACCTGTCGCGACCCACCTTGCTGAAGCAGAGCCGGTAGCCCGCCGCTCGGGCCCGGCCGACCGATCTTGCGCCCGGACAGCGCGAAGGGTGGGAAAGCCGTTCCGTGAGCATGTTCGAGCCATAGGCGAAGTAGAGGTATCTGGTCATTCCAAAACCCTTTCCGACCTGGGTTTGCGTGTCAACGACAGGCGCAGGTTCCCTTGAACTGGCGGCAGCGCCCCAAGCACGAATGACCGCTCCTGTCGCGGACAGCAGAGATTTGCAGGCACACAGCCTAAGCCTGACCCGTCAACCCGGCGGCCCTTGCCCCGGCGACGCGGCGGTGGATCTCGGTTGCGGTGGTGCGGGCGGGTGTCTCCGCCAGCCAGCAGGAGGTGGCGCGCAGGGGGTCGGAATCGAACAGCGGCGGCCGCTCGGCGTGGCACTTCGGCATCGCGTGCGGGCAGCGCGGCGCGAAGGCGCAGCCCTGCTGCGGCAGGTTGTGGGTGTCGCCGGTGTCCGAGCCGTCGCCGAGGTTCCAGGGCACGTCCGGATCGGGCGAGGGCACCGCGTCGATCAGCGCCCGCGTGTAGGGGTTGCGCGGGCGGTGGATGACCTCCTCGGCGGCGCCGACCTCCATGATCTGGCCGCCGTAGAGCACGAGGATGGTCTCGGCGACCTGGTAGGCGGTGGTCAGGTCGTGGGTGACGTAGATCAGCGCGATGCCGCGCTCGCGGTTCAGCTTCCACAGAGCAGTTCTAGGATGGTGGAGCGCAGCGAGGCGTCGACCATCGACACCGGCTCGTCGGCGAGGATGATCGACGGGTGCAGCGCCAGCGACGCGCGCGATCATGATCCGCTGCCGCTGGCCGCCGGAGAGCTGGTGGGGATACTTGCCGATCGTCTCCTGCGGGCGCAGGCCCACCGCCGTCATCGCCGCCTCGACGTGGTCCAGCGCCTCGCGGCGGCTGGCGGCGATGCCGAAGCGGCGCAGCGGGGTGATCAGCGGGTGCTCGACCCGGTAGAACGGGTTGAAGACCTCGAACGGGTCCTGGAAGATCGCCTGCACGTCGCGGCGGAACTGCGACCGGGTCGCCGGGTCGAGCTCGTCGAGCGGCTGGCCGTTGTAGCGGATCCGGCCCCCGGTCGGCGGCTGGAAGCCCAGCAGCATCCGGGTCAGCGTGGTCTTGCCGGAGCCGCTCTCGCCGACCACGGCGGTGATCGCCGGGTGCGCGCCGCCCACCGACAGGGTGCAGTCGGTCAGCGCCTGCTTGCGGCGGCGCCCGCCGAAGCCGGTGGTGAACACAACCTCGGCGGCCTCGGTCTCGATCAGGCTGGCGGCGCGCGGCGCGCTCACGGGCTGACCTCCTCGGCGCGGTGGCAGGCGGCGAGGTGGCTCGGCTCGAGGGCGTCGGCCGGGCGCAGCGCCGGGATCTCGCTGCGGCAGCGGTCCAAGGCCATGGCGCAGCGCGGGTGGAAGGGGCAGCCCTCGACTGCGGGTCAGCAGCGAGGGCCCGACGCCGGGAATGCCGCGGAAGGTGCCGCGGCGGTCGAAGGAGGGCAAGCTCTCGATCAGCGCGCGGGTGTAGGGGTGGCGGGGGGCGGCAAAGATGCGGCGCACCGGGCCGGTCTCGACCAGGCGGCCGGCGTACATCACCCCGAGATCGTCGACGAAATGCGCCATCAGCGCCATGTCGTGGCCGATGAGGATGATCCCGGCGCCGATGTCGCGCTGCACCCGGCCGAGGGTGGCCAGCACCTGCTTCTGCACCATCACGTCCAGCGCCGAGGTCGGCTCGTCGGCCAGGATCAGGTCGGGGCCGAGCGCGATGGCCATGGCGATGCAGACCCGCTGCTTCATGCCACCCGACAACTCGTGCGGGTAGCGGTCCTGCACGACGGGCGGCAGGCCGACGCGCTCCAGGAGCCCGCCGATCACGCGGCGTCGCTCGGCCCGCGACTGGCGGACGCCGTGGTCCTCGAAGATGTCGCCCACCTGCTCGTGGATGCGCAGGACCGGGTTCAGCGAGGACATCGCGCCCTGCGGCACCATGGCCATTGCGGCGAAGCGCAACTGGCGGAACGCCTCGTCCGACAGGCCGGCGAGGTCGCGCCCGTCGAGCGCCAGGGTCGTGGCGTGGGTCCGCCCGCCGCGCAAGAGCGCGCATCAGGGCGAGGATCGTGGTCGACTTGCCCGAGCCGCTCTCGCCAACCAGGCCCATGCGGCCGCCCTTCGCCAGCCGGAAGGACACGCCGTCGACCGCCAGCGCCGGCCCTTTCGGCGTGCGGTACTCGACCTTGAGGTCCCGGACATCCAGCAGGGCCTGCGTCATTGCGCCAGCCGCTTGTTGACGGTGGAATCGAGCCCGACCGAGGTCAGCATCAGTCCGACGAAGACGAGCGAGATCAGGAAGATCGGTGGCAACCACCACCACCACATCCCGCGCACGATCGCCGAGTAGTACTGCGCCCAGTAGATGATCATGCCAAGCGTCAGCTCGCCCTGCGGTCCGAGGCCGAGGGCCTCCAGGCCGATGGTGGCCAGCATCGCCTGGCTCACGGTCATCACGAAGCTGGCGGCGATGAAGGGCAGCAGGTTCGGCAGCACCTCGATGAACACCAGGCGGGCGCCCGAGAACTCCGTTCAGCCGGGCGATCTGCACGTAGCCGCGCTCGCGCACCGACAGGGTCTGGGCGCGGATCGTGCGGGTGGCGACCATCCAGCTCAGCGCCGCGACGATTACCGCCATGATGCCCACGGTCATCTCGCGCACGTTCGAGGCCACCAGCACCATGATCGCGATGCCGGGAATGGTCATCATCACGTCCGAGGCGGTGCGGATCACCGCGTCGGTGACGCCGCCCACGAAGCCCGAGATCAGCCCCAGCGCCACGCCGACGCAGAGGCTGATGAGGCCCGCCAGGAGGCCGATGGTCAGCGTCTGCGGCAGCGCCAGCACCAGGGCCGCCACCATGTCGCGGCCCTGGCCGTCGGTGCCGAGCCAGAACTCGCCCGAAGGGGCGCGACGGGGCGCCACCGCGCCCACGTCGGCGAGGCCGGCGTCGACGACGAAGGGGCCGACCAGCGCCGCCAGCAGGATGGCACCGAGGATGCCGATGCCCCAGGCGAGCGGCGGGTTCTGCCGCAGCGCGAGGATCATGCCGTCCTCCGCCGGGTGATCCGCGGGTCGATCAGCGGGTAGATGAGGTCGAGGAGGAACGTCGCCACCGCAAGCGACACCGAGAGCATCAGAACGATGCCCTGGATGACGAAGTAGTCCTTGGTCTGGATCGCCTGGTAGAGCCGGAAGCCGATGCCGGGGTAGGAGAAGATCACCTCCACCAGGATCGCCCCCGAGACGATGTGCCCCAGCGTCAGCGCCAGCTTGGTCGCCTGCGGCAGCATGGCGGCGCGCATCCCGTAGCGCAGGAAGATGCGGCGGTCCTTCAGCCCCTTGGCCTCGGCCAGCGCGATGTGGTCCTCGCCGAGCGTGGAGATCAGCATGCCGCGCATGCCGATCGCCCAGGCGCCGGTCTCGGCGACGATGATCGACAGCGCCGGCAGGGCGCCGTGCCAGGCGATGCCGCGGATCGTCGCCCAGTCGAGGCCCGGGGTGATGCCGAAAGGCATCCCGCCGCCCGCTGGGAACACCCGCCAGACTACGGCGAATAGGTAGAGCAGCACCATCCCCACCATGAAGTACGGCACCGAAGACAAGAGCAGCACGCCTGCGCCGAACACCCGCCAGCCCCGCGCCGCGCCCGGCCAGGCGATCAGCCCGCCGAGCAGCGTGCCGATGGCGAAGCTGACCAGGGTGGCGAACCCGAGCAGGCCCAGCGTCCAGGGCAGGCCGGCGAGGATCGCTGGCGTCACCCGCTCGGGGTAGTTGGCCAGCGAGAAGCCGAGGTCCAACCGGAACAGCGAGCCCCAGTAGGCGACGTACTGGTGCCAGACCGGCTGGTCGAGGCCGAAGCGCGCGCGGTAGCTCGCCACCATGGCCTGGATGTCGCCGACCGCGCCGCCGCCCTGGGCCAGAAGTTGGTTGAGCTGGGTCTCGACCGGGTCGCCGGGCATCATCCGCGGCAAGGCGAAGTTGATGGTGACGGCGAGGAACACGACCAGCAGCATCACCCCCAGCCGCCGCAGGACGTAGTCAAGGTACATCCCTATCTCCGCATGGCGTCTATCCCGGCCTCGTTCAGACCCAGCCCGAAGCCCGGCTCGCCACTCGCCGCGATGCGACCGTCCTTCGGCACCGGCATCCCCGAGAACACCCCGGGTCTGATCCAGCGGCACGCCCGGGCCGCCGCCGACAAAGTATTCCGCCCAGCGGATCGCCGGGCTGGTCATCGACAGGTGCTGGCCGTAGGGCGTGTTGGCCCCGGCGTGCAGGATCACCTCCAGCCCGTGCGCCTCGGCCAGGTCGGCAGATGCGGCGGCAGGCCGGTGAAGCCGCCGGCCCAGCAGATGTCTGGCTGCAGGATGTCGGCGAAGCGGCGCACCGCGGCGGTGGCGAAGTCCTGCATCCCGTACCAGTGCTCGCCGGTCGCCAGTGTCATCCACGGCAGCCGGCGGCGCAACTCGTCGTGCGGCTCGAGGTCCTCGGGCAGCAGGCAGTCCTCGATCCAGCGCAGCCCGTAGGGCCGCAGCCGCTCGGCCAGCCGCACCGCGAACTCGACGTCGAACGCCATCCAGCAGTCCAGCATCAGCTCGACCTCCGGCCCGACTAACTCGCGGGTCCGCGCCACCAGCTCCTCGTTGCGGGCAAGGCCGTCGAGGCCGTCGTTCAGGCCGTAGGGGCAGGCGAGCTTGGTGCCGCGGAACCCCAGCTCCATGTGCCAGTCGGTGTCGTTGCCCGTGGCGTAGACGAGAAGTGCCTCGCGCACCGGCCCGCCCGCCAGCTCGTAGACCGGCACGCCCAGCAGCTGGCCCTTCAGGTCCCACAGCGCCAGGTCGACCGCCAGATCGCGTAGGACGGCAGGCCGGACGTGCCGTAGGGCGTGGCCATGCGCATCATCATGTCCCACAGCCGCTCGGTGGCCATGGCGTTCTCGCCCTCGAGCAGCGGCCCGAAGTGGTCGTTGATGAGGATGGATCACCGGCGTGGTCGTAGCGGCTGATGCCGAAGCCCCGTCGTGCCGTCCTCCGCCGTCACGAGGCAGCCCACCGCGCCGTCATAGCGCCAGCTCGACCGCAGCCGCTTGAAGCGCGCATAGCCCGACATCGGCCCCGCGACCTCGGCATCCTTGGTCCAGGGCGGGCGGCGGCCGGTGACCGCCTCGCCCTTGTAGAGCGCGCCCACCATGTCGCTCTTGATCGGGAACGCGCGGATCGAGCGTATTTTCATCGCCGGGCTCTCATGACTGGGCATCGCCTCTTGGGGGTGCCGGTCACGCCACCGGCCGCAGCAGCACCTTCGACACGTTCCCCGGCTGGTGCACCAGCCGGTCGAACCAGACCCCGCCGTCTTCCAGCGGCGCCTCGACGACCCAGGGGCCGAGCGTAAGCGTGCCATGCGCTGCCGCCTCAATGCCCTCGGCGAAGTCGCGGGCGTCATGGCAGAACACGCCCTTCACGGTGATCTCGCGGCGGATGACCTCGGAGGCGGGAAAGTCGCTGGCCTCGGCATGCAGGCCCGACAGCAGCACCTTCCCCCGGAGCGCGTGGCCGCCACCGCCTCGGCCCGGGTGCCCGCCGAGCCGACCGCATCGACGGTCAGCGGAACGCCGAGCCCGCCGGTCGCCGCGCGCACGCGGGCCACGGTGGGCGTCGCGGCCGGATCGATGGCGGTGCCGCCGAGCTCGGCGGCCATGGCCCGGCGTTCGGGGTCGAGATCGGCGACGAAGACCTCCGTGGCTCCGCCGGCCATCAGCATCTGCAGCGCCAGCAGGCCGATCGGTCCGGCGCCGATCACCAGCACCGGGCGGCCGGCGACGTCGCCCGCTTGGCGGCCAATGCGGATGCCGACCGCGAAGAGCTCGATCATCACGCCGGGGCGGTAGGCGCCGATCAGCGAGCGGTTGGCGCACAGATGCAGCAGGCCCTCGGCGCGGAAGGCGCAGGCGCCGCAGGGCACCATCGGGTTGCAGGTGACGGCGTCGCCGGGCGCCAGGTCGGTGGCGGCGCGCTCGGCCACGGCGGTCACGATGCCGGAGAACTCGTGCCCAATGACCAGCGGCGGCACCCGCGGGGCATTGTGCACGAGGTAGCCGCCGAGCTCCGAGCCGCAGATGCCCGCAAACGCGACCCGGATGACCACCTCGCCCTTGGCGGCGACCGGCTCGGGCCAGTCGCGCATGGTCATGTCCTTGGGGCCTTCCCAGACAAGGGCCTTCATGGGGAAGCTCACCTGACCTTCATGGAACGGGGCGGGCGGGCCCGGAGGCCCGCCGCACGGATACAGCAGGCACCCGGCCGAAACCGCCGGGCGCCGCGCGCCGTCATTGCGCCGGTTCGAGCCGGTGGATCACCTGCGCGAAGCCTTCCCAGGGCAGGTACGGCGCCACATAGGGGTCGTCGGCGTTCGGCCAGCCGGTCCAATAGGTCGAGTTGAACACCAGCGTGTGCAGCTCCTCGGCCAGCGAAACCTCGGGCAGGTCTCGCATGAAGATCGCGGTCGCCTGCTTCACCAGGTCCATATACTCGGCATTGTCCGGCGAGGGCTGCATCGCCTCCATCCGGTCGAGCAGCGCGTCGAGCTCGGGGTTGGCATAGCGGGTCAGCGCGCGCTGGTTCTTCACCACCTCGCCGGGGGGCGGGGCATACTTCGAGTGGAAATGCTCCAGGGTCTGCCAGGGGTCGTAGAGCGAGCCGCAGTGCGGGCCCACGTCCATCTGGAAGTTCCCCGAGGCAAAAGCCTCGCTTTTGGCGGAGTTCTGCTGCACCTGCAGCAGCACGTCGAAGCCGGCGTTCTTCAGCTGTTGGGTCAGCACCGGGCCGATCGGGTCGCCCTGGGCCACCAAGAGCTCCATCTGCCAGGGGCTGCCGTCGGGCAGCGCCCAGTTGCCGGCGCCGTCTTTGGCGAAGCCCGCAGCCTCGAGGATCTCGGCCACCTTGCCTGCGTCCTGGCCGTCGAGGCTGGCGGGCTCCAGGTCCGCCATCGCGGCGACGTAGTCGAGCATCCCTTGGTACGACGAGAACGGCAGCACCGCCGGGGGCATCGAGCCCTCGTAAGCCAGAATCCGAGATCTGGTCGCGGTCAACGGCGTAGTTGATCGCCTGGCGCACCGCCACCTGGTCGAACGGCGCCACCTGGGTGTTGAACCGGATGGCAAAGGTGCAACCGTCCGGCGCGCCCCAGACCGGACCTTCCTCGTTCCACGAGATCAGCGCCGGGTTCTGGAAGCGGATCGCGTCATAGGCGCCGGCCTGGATCGAACGGCCCAGGTCGATCTGGTTCGAGGCGAACATCTGGGGCATCGCCTCGGCGGTGCCGGGAACGTAGAGGATGCGCTCGACCAGGGGCATCCGCTCCGCGAGGCCGGCGTCCACCGCCCACCAGTCGTCCCGCAGGTCGTAGGTCAGCCCAGAGGGTGACGCGGCGACCAGACGATACGGGCCCGTGCCCACCGGCAGGCCGGCGGCGAGGTCAAAGTTAGGAAACTCGGAGGCGTCTTTGTCGCCCCAGATGTGCTCGGGCACCACGACGAAACGTGTGGCCTGGCCCGTCGCCAGAAAATCCGCGGCCCAGCGCGGACCCGGCTTCTTCAGGGTGATCTCGACGGTCAGCGGGTCGGAGGCAACGGCGCTCTCGACCCATTCGTCGATCGCCGACGAGAACAGCATCCCCGGCGCCTCAGCCTTGAGCATCCCGAAGGTGAAGGCCACGTCCTCGGCGGTCAGCGGCTCGCCGTCCGACCATTTCACTCCGTCGCGCAGTTCAACGGTCAGGCCGGTGAAGTCGTCGTTGTAGGTGTAGCTCTCGGCGATCCAGGGGATCAGCTCGTTGGTGTTATGGTTGGTGTAGAACAGCGCCTCGTACACCGTGTAGTGGAGGCTGTTGCGCTGGTGCAGCAGCACGCCGGCGTAGGGGTTGAAGTTGTCCACCGAGGGGACCTGGTTGTAGAAATCCCACCCCTGCGAGATCAGCGTCCGCTCGCGCGGCACCGACGCGATGTCCTGCGCCAGTACCGGCCCGGCCACAAGGGCCGTGGTCAGGCCGAGCGCGACGAGGCAACGGCTGCCCGCAGGCCGCCGGATGATTCCGTTCTTCATGTTTCCTCCCCTGTGCGGGCTTCCGCCCTGCTTGCTTCGTACGGGCAAACGTGGTTCTCATGGGTGAACCATGGTTCTGGAAAACTATGCCGGTGAATCGGTATCAGGTCAAGCGGCCGCATCGGCCCCGGTGCAATCAATGTCAGGGGGAATCTGGGCGACGACAGGATGACAGGCGAGGCGCGTTCGGTGAAGTCGGCCGAGCGGGTCTTCGATGTTCTCGAACGGGTCATGCAGGTCCGCGGCGGCGAGAGCTTCATGCAGATCGGCAAGGCGCTCGAAGATTCCGAAGAGCAGCCTCTTCGCGCTGCTCGGCGCGATGGAGCGACGCCAGTACCTGGAACTTCGACCCCGAAGTCGCGCCAGTACCGGCTGGGGCTGCGGACACTCGAGCTCGGCCAGGCATACCTGCGCGGGCAGGATCTGGTTGAGACGGCACGGCAGGCCATGGAGGTGCTGGTAGCCGAGGTGAACGAGACCGCGCAGCTGGCGCGCCTCGCCAGTGCCGACAACGTCTATCTGGCGCGGGTTGAGAGCTCGCACGCGCTGCGCCTGCAATCCGAGCCGGGCACCCGGCTTCCTGCCCAGGCCACCGGCATAGGCAAGGCGCTTCTGTCGCTGCTGAGCGGAGCCGAGATAGAGGAGTTGTTCGGAACCGGCGCCCTGCCTGCCTATTCGCCCACGTCGCTGAGGACCGTCGCCGCGCTGAACGAGGAACTGGAACTGACCCGACGTCGTGGCTTCGCCCTCGACAATGAGGAGTACACCCCGGGGGTTTTCTGCCTCGCGGTGCCGGTCTACGAGGCGCCGGGTCGGGCGCAATGCGCGGTGTCCGTCTCGATCCCGGTCACACGGGTCGAGGCCGGAGCGCTGGCCCGCATCCTGGCCAAACTGGCCGAATGCAGTCTCTCGGTCTCGCGGCGGATGGGCGCAGGCCAGCCCGATCCGGTTCTCGCACAGCTCGCTGACACGCAGGCCGCGGCCGAGCGGATCGCTGAACTGCGCGCCTCGGGACGCTACAAGTTCTCCTTCGGCTGATCGGCGGCAAGCAGGAAAACCTGCTCGATCGCAATCCGGGCAGGGCGGTCGCCGTCCATCTCCAGCACGTCGGCCATGTAGGCGCGCCAGCGAAGGATAACCGGATCCTCCGGGCCCTCCGCAGGCAGCCGGTCGCGCAGCATGTGGCCAAAGACGCGCAGGCCGGGCTCGTCAATCCAGATCGTGTAGTGGACTATGCCGCCGGCCTTCAGCGCCGCAGACATCTCGGGCCAGATCGCGGCATGGCGGCGGCGGTACTCGCCGGCCATCCCCGGCCGCAGTTTCAGCACGAAGGCGCTGGCATGCGAATCCGACCAGATCAATCCGGCGCTCCCATCACATCGCGCATGGCGCCGCCCTCGCGCGCCAATTCCATCATCGCGTGGATGGTCGCCACCGTCATCGCGCCGATCCGCCCGTCCGAAAGGTTGCGGCCCCGCCCCAGCGCCAGATCGACGAAGGCGTTCACCGGCCGCGCCGCATCCACCAACCACTCTCCGGGCTTGATCGGCAGGCTTTCGATCGTGCCGTCGTTCAGGCGGATGTCGCAACGCTCGAGATCGCATTCGACAGTGACCAGCCCCCGGCTGCCCGAGATGAACACCCGCATCAGCGCCTTTGACGACTGCGGCATCGCCACCGAGCCGGAATAGGCCCCGTTCGCGCCGCCGGCAAAGCCGAGCACGGCCAAATCGCCGATGTCCACGCCGTCGTCCCGCCGTACCAGCGCCGCGACCCGTTCGGGCACGAGGCCGGTCAGCAGGAAAGACAGGGCAAAGGAATGCGACATCTGCCCCCAGGCAAACCCGCCTCCCGCTGCCGGGATTCTGCCAGGTGGCGCGGTCGGGGCGGAAGAAGGCACTGTCCCATCTCTTCAGCCCCGCGCCCCCGACGAAGACCTCGCGCGTGACCGATATCATCGAACAGGCGACATGCTCGATGTCGCCTACCAGCCCGTCCGCAATCCGATCGCTGAGCCAGCCCAGATGCGGCAGGTAATTGTGATTGTTTGGCACCAGCAGGTGCCGCTCCTGCCGTGCGGCCAGAAGCGCCAGCTCCCACGCCTGGGCCGGGTCCAGCGTCATCGGCTTTTCGCACAGCACATGCGCCCCGGCCTGGAGCGCCGCCTTCGCGTGCTCGTAGTGCAGATGATGCGGCGAGCAGACCAGAACCAAGTCCGGCCCGCGCGCCAGCACGTCGCGCCAGTCCTCGCAGGCGAAGGCGAAGCCGAAATGGCTGCGCACCCGTCCCAGCTCCGCCGCGCCAAGCCGACAGACGCCGTCCAGCTCGACTTCGGGCCGCGCGGCAAGGGTCGGAATGTGACTGTGAGCGGCGAACCATCCCGCGCCGATGACTGCCGCCCTCAGGCCTGCCATTCTATTCTCGCTCCTTTATCGTGCTTCACCCGCCCGGTGGCGCGAATTCACCGACCTCCGCCGGCGAGTAGTCCGGAACGAAGTCCGGCTCGATGCTGCCGGCCGCCCGCTCCTGCAGCAACCCCCGCAGTCGGGCCACCAGCGCCCGATGGGCGGGTTCCCCGGCAAGATTGATCCGCTCGTCAGGGTCTATGCGCCTGTCTGCGAGGAATGGGTCCTCGTTCTCGGGCGGAACCCGCCCGCCGTCCTGGCGGATGTTCATGTCGAAGCGCCAACGGTCCGATCGGATCGAGGCCCTGCGTGGCCAGCCGCGTCCGTCCGGCCAGCGTCCGATATGCGCAGCCGACGAGGCCATGGCGCCGGCGTGGCCGGTGCCGACGACCGCATGGACCCAGTCCGGTGCCGGGTCCGAAATCAGCGAACGACCCTCAAAACCCGGGTCCGGGTCGATCCCCGCCACGTCGCACAGCGTCCGGGCAAGGTCCATCGCCTCCGAGAGGTCTTCGCGCTCCTCGCCCTCGGGCAGGTGGCCGGGCCAACTGAGGATCAGCGGGATGCCCTGCGACTGCGGACCGAAGACCACCTTGGAGAGCAGGCCGTTCTCGCCGAGCGACGCACCGTGATCAGAGTTGAAGACCACCAGCGTCTCGGCCGCCCGGCCGGTTTTGTCCAGCGCCGCAAGCACCTCTCCCACCTGGTCGTCCAGCCACTCAACCAGCGCGTGATAGTCGGCCTGCGCCTGGCGCATCTCATCCTGCGAAAGGCGCGGCCCGCCCACGGTCTCCGCGAAGACCCGGTCGTAGAGACTGGGCTGGCCGTCAGGAAGATCGTGTCCTGGCCAGTCCGCGGCGTTCTGGCGGCGCCGGTAGCGCGCCGGCGGTAGCACTGGCGTATGCGGTTGCAGCCACGACGCCCGCAGCAGGAAGGGCCGCTCATCGGCCCGCATCAGCCAGTCGATCGCGTTGCGGGTGACCACCTCGGGCGGATAGGGCCGGTCGTCCGGAAACTCGCCCCCCACCGCCGATCGGATGCCGTCGGGGAGGATCTGCCGCATTTCCCCGGCACTCGCGGCCGCGGCGAAGATACCCATGCCCGAACCATCGTGATCCTCGATCTGCCAGGGCGTGAAGCCGGCCGGCAGGTGCTCCTTGCCGAAACTTGCGGTGACGTAGCCGTGACGGGCGAAGTGCTCCGGGAAGGTCGGGAGACGGCGCGGCCAGCGGAAAGCTCTTCCAGGCGCCTACGTTGGAATAGACCCCCGTACGCTCGGGGCGTTGCGCGGTCAGCATCGAAAGTCGCGAGGTCACGCAGACCGGCGAATTGCACCAGTGATTGCGGAACAGCACGCCCCGCCGCGCCAGGGCGTCCAGCTGCGGCGTGCACACGGGACCGAACGCCCCGCCATAGCAGCCGAGTGCCGTGGTGCGCAGTTCATCGGCCATCAGCCAGAGAATGTTCATGTTTGAGTCGTTCGCATATGAGAACCAAGGTTCGCTCTTTACGTTACACCCGGCGTGGAGGTGACACAAGCCGACACCACCGGAAGCAGTGGTATTGTCGGTATACCCGCGCTTCCGGTTTGCGCAGGCTTGCGGTTCCGGATCCGTCGGTCATGGAGGAGATGGTCTTGGGTCAGTAGTTGGGGGCGGCCGCGCCTGTTCGGCCAGACCGGACACGAACAAACCTTGGGACACGATCAACTCAAAGCGGTAAACACATTTGTCTATATAGGTTAGAGCCTTAGCAACCCTTGCAACGTGCAACAGCAACGATGTGGAGTAGCGAGCCTGCCCAGGTCACACTCTGCTCAGAGTAGAGCACGCCGCAGGGTTTGCGAGGGGCTTTCGTCAAATCTCGTGCGGTAGGCGCCGGCGAAGCGTCCGAGGTGGTTGAAGCCGCTGTCGAAGGCAACCTCGGTCACCGTGGCCGCGGCCCGCTCGCCGGTGAGACGGCGCCGCGCCGCCTCGAGCCGAATCTCGGTCAGCGCCGCATGCGGGGACTGCGACCAGACCTGCCGGAACGACACCTCGAGCGTTCGCGTGCCGATGTTGCAGGCATCCGCCACATCGGCGATCGTCTCGATGTCGGCATAGTGGGCGCGCATGAAGTCGACCGCGCGGCGCACGTGCCTGCCCGCCGCCCGCTCGCCGCCGGCGCCGGGCAGCCGCACGACTTCCGCGGCATCGAGAACGCAGACGAGTTTCTCCATCAGCCTGCGTGACCAGGACCGCTGCGCCCGGGCGCCAAGCAGAGCGGGCGATCCGTCTGCGATTGCCTCGTAGATGCTGCCGGCCAGCGCCACCAGATCGCGCGCCTCGGCCGAGCGCGCCGCCGCGACCGAAAGCGAGAAGGCATCGAGCCTGCGGCGACCGCCGAGGCCCAGGCCGAGCATCGCCGCGGTCTCCGCGAGATCCTCGCGCGGAAAGACCAGGGGGATGCCGACGAACCGCGCCGCGCCGTCCGGCGCGACCCGCGTCTGGCGACGGTTGGGCGAGAAGAGCAGCGCCTCGCCCACGGTCGCCGTGCGCGTGATGTCACCGACCCCCGCAGAGGTGATCCGTCCGGATCGCGGCACGATCAGCGTCGCGCCGGCCGGCTCGGTGACGAAGGTGTCATGGCCCGACGAGATCACCTCGCCGACGTTGGTCATCCCAAGAAAGTACCGTCCGACTTCCACGCGGACCTCGGCGGCGGCATGTGGCACGACATTGCTGGGCATCGAGAACAGCGTGCTACGCCTGTCGAGCGCGAGCCCGTCGTCGACCGTCACGATCCGCCGGAAATGGCTCATTGCGCGGCTCCCGCCGTTACTCCTTGCTCCAAGCGGGCGCTCACCAGCCCGAGCCTGCGGGATCAGCCCGGTGACGCGCCTCGGCCGCACATTCGCAATATGGATAGACCGGCCTTCGATCGGTCGGTATCCGGACAGTCAGCTGACAATGGAGCGGCTTGTCACACATGGCAAGCCCGGCGGCCCGTGTCGCTGCAAATCGGGGAAGCTCCGCAATGGACCCCAGAACTAGGAGAAACGACATGATGTCCGGTCTGAAGCTCGTCGCCGGCCTGACGGTGCTGTGGTCCCTCACAGCCTGCGTGGAGGATGGCGGGGGCGGTTCGGTGGAGGTGGCGCAGGCGCCGAGCGCGCCGGCGCAGGCCTGCCTCCGCGATGTGACGGCAACGACCAACAACGGGGACGTGGAGCTGATCTCCGAGAGTTTCTCGCAGGCGGGAACCGAGGTGATCGTGGGTGTCGGCCCGGACCGCGCCCAATGGCGCTGCATCGGCTATGCCGACGGGACGACCGCGGGCATCGAGTCGCTGACAGACGAGGGATTCCTCTGAAGCAGGCGAAGCGGGGAACGGTGAGGATCTGATCCCTGGGCGCTGCATCGCGCGTTCCGTTCTATCTGTTCCTGGTGCTCTACGGATTCGCCGCTGCTGGTCGGTCGCGGAGCCGGACTGGTACTGGCTGGCGGCGCTCGCTCCGCTCGTGAACCTGGCGATCCTATGGCTCGTGATGCGGGCTTTGCGCCGCGAACCTGCAAACTGAACTTCGTTCGAACCCGTGGGAGTAGCGATGAGCAAGGTCTTGATCGGCATGGTCGCACTTGTCGCCGGAACTCGTGATCGGCGCGGTTGGAGGCGCTTCGCTCTTGGGCGGCGCCATGATGGGCGCCGGCGTGGCGACCGGTCTATCTGCCGGAATCTGCTCCACCGTTCAGGCAGCGCAGCGAGAGGGCTTCATGACAGCTGAGGAGGTCGACGTGGCGCTGAACCGCGCCGCGCAGGATCTCGGTGCCGCGGTCCCGGGGAATGGGCCGACCGTCGGAAACGCGGCGCAGTGCGACGAGGTCATGGCCCAGCTTCTGGAGGCCGCCGGCTGACGTGATCCCGCGCCCGGTTCCGGCCACCGCTCCGCCTCCATGCGTATCCTCAGGGGAGCGGCTGCCCGCGATCGACATGGCTCGTTCGCTGGCGCTGCTGGGCATGGTGGTCTTTCACTTTGCCCGCGATCTCGAGTTCTTCGGCGTGGTTGCGGCCGGAGCGACCCTTTCCGGCGGCTGGAGCGTGCTTGCCAGGGTCACTGCCGGAAGCTTTCTCTTCCTGTCGGGGGTTAGCCTCGTCCTGGCGCATCGATCGGGGTTCCGAGCCCGCGCATTTCTGCGCCGGCTCGGGACAATCGCCGCCGCCGCGCTGCTCGTGACGCTCGCCACCTATCTCGCCGCACCGAGCCGCTACGTCTACTTCGGGATCCTTCACGCGATCGCGCTGGCAAGCGTCGTCAGCCTGCCGTTCGTCTGGCTGCCCGCCTGGTCGTCCGCCGCGGCGGCCGCTGTCGTGTGCATCGTCTCAGCAAGACTACGGTCGCTCCCTGCTCGACGCGCCCTGGGCGGCGTTCACGGGGTTGGGGACCGGTGGTCCGGCCTTCGCTGGACATTCTGCCGGTCTTCCCCTGGCTTGTCGCCGAGCCTGCTGGGGGTTTCGCTGGCGATTGCGCTCGATCTTCGTCCACGCATGGGCGGAGCCCGGACTGGGGCCGCCTGGGCGGCTTTCCTCTGCTGGCCGGGGCGGCACAGCCTTGCGATCTATCTGACTCACCAGCCGATCCTGCTGGCCTTGATCTGGCTTGCCTTCGAAGTCAGCGCGTAGTGCGCCGGTCGGGTGACCTGCGCCCCGGCCGCAGCGCGCACGGGCAGCATCCATCGCCTCCGACATGGCTTCGGGTTCTGGATGGACCCGCCGGAGTCGCCGCTCGAAATCCGGGTCGTCGGCGGGTCGGCAACGGCCCGGGACACTTGGCTATGGAGGAGGCGCCCGAGATGACAAGTACACGTATCGCGCTCATGGCGCTGTCGTTCGCGGCGGCAGCGGGCGCCCCGATCCAGGCAACGGCGCAAGCCCGCTCGGAGGTGCACTTTACGCCCGGCAATGACAGCGCGACCGTACAGAGCAGCATTTCCGGGCAGGAGCATGCCAACTATCTCCTCGAAGCGCCGGCCGGGCAGACGAAGGCGGTCAGCCTGGAGGTGACCAGTACCGACGGCGACGGGACCGTCTACTTCAACAAGACTGCCCCCTGGCAGTGCCGACGTCGGCATCTTCAACGGCTCGATGAGCGCGGATGGGACGGGCGAGGTGCGCCTGCCCGAGGACGGCGCCTACACGATCCGGGTTTACTTGATGGGCTACGACGAAGATGCAGGCAAGACCGTGAGTTACGCGCTCAGGTCGACCATTCGCTAGATTGGTGTCTCCACCTCCACTCCCGAATGTGCGGGCAAGCGCGCCGGACGAAGTGAAACGAACTCCAGTACCTGACGCGTAGCCGTGCCTTGATGCGGCAACGTGTCAGGTCACGTACGGGGGCCGGACCCGGAGGAAGTCTCCGCTCGCGCGCGAACTTTTGTTTAAAATATTGAAAAACAACGTGATTTTTCGTCCGTATACCGTCTGCTCATGCTACACGACTCTACGGCGGTTCACGGTCCCGGGTGGTGGTGCACTCACATTGAGTCACGGGCGTTCGCGGCGGCGGCCGGAGCTGTCGCGCCGCTCGCGTGAGAATGTCGCGGCCGGCGCGCCGATGATCGCCGATCGCGGCGTCGGTATCCAGCGTCATGTAGCGGTGGGCCGGCCCAGTCGTTGTGCTGTTCCATGAGCACGGCGCCGACGAGACGGAGGATCGCGGCCTCGTTGGGAAAGACCCCGACGACGTCGGTGCGGCGCTTGATCTCGGCGTTGGGGCGCTCGATCGGGTTGGTGGAGCCGAGCTTCGGCCAGTGCGCCGCCGGGAAGCGCTTGTAGGCGAGGACGTCGCAGGGTTTCCGAACTCGTCCATGCGTTGGCTCAGCTTCGGCAGCTTGTAGCGAAGGTGGTCGGAGACCGGCGCCATGTCCTGATGCGCCGCTTCCGGGGTCTCCTGGGCGAAGGCGGTGCCGATGAAGGCGGAGATCAAGCGGCGACCGCTGCGGGAGCCATGGGCTTGCGCGTTGCGGAGAAAGTGCACGCGGCAGTGCTGCCAGCTTGTGGAAAGGACCCGTGAGACGGCGGCCTTGATGCCCTCGTGAGCGTCGGAAATGACCAGCTCGACCCCGCTCATACCGCGGCGGACCAGCTTGCGCAGGAACTCGGTCCAGAAGGCCGAAGCCTCCGATGGTCCGACATCGAGGCCCAGAACCTCGCGCTGCCCGTACCGGTTGATGCCGATCGCGAGGATCGCCGCCACCGACACCACCCGGCCGTGCCGGTGCACCTTGAGATACGTCGCGTCGATCCAGACGTAGGGGTAGGGTCCTTCGAGCGGCCGCTCGAGGAAGGCCGTCACCCGCTCGTCGATCTCGGCGCAGAGCCGGCTGACCTGGCTCTTCGAGATGCCGCCCAGCCCGAGTGCGCGCACCAGGCTGTCGACCGAGCGGGTCGAGATCCCCTGGATGTAGGCTTCCTGAATGACTGCGGTCAGTGCCTTCTCGGCCGCCCGCCGCGGGTCGAGGAAACCGGGGAAGTAGCTCCCCTTCCGCAGCTTCGGGATGCGCAGCGCCACCGTCCCGGCCGTTCGGCGGGAAAACGATCCACTGGATCGTTTTCTGCCCCGCCTCACCTCCCAGTCGCGCTCCCGGTAGCCGTTGCGCTGGACGAAGCGCGCACCGCTCTTCTCGCCCCAGGCGGCACCGGTGATGGCCCCCACCTCCAGCTCCATCAGCCGCCTGGCGGCAAAGCCGATCATCTCGCGCAGAACGTCGGCGTCGGGGGCCTTCTCCACCAGGCCCTGCAGGTCCATCATCATGTCGGTCATCGGGAACGTCTCCGGTTCGGGTTGGTGTCCACAACCCCGATCCTACCGGAAAACCCGATGACCACCGCGCGGCCGCCCGCCAGCGCCAGCGCCGCGTGAACGCGCGCTGGCGGGCGGCCGCGCTACCCGTCAGCTACACCACGTCCAGGGACGTGACCCTACGGCGCTTTTCAGTCCCCGGTAGGCATTCCCATGAGTCTAGGGCTTCGAGTGAGGCGGCATTGAGCTGTCGCGCCGCTCTCGCCTGCCAATGTCGTGTAGGTTACGGTCCGCTATACTGGCCGATAGCTTATCGTTTTATATCAGTTGGTTGCGAGAGTGCGCGCGCGCACAGTGTGGCAGGGGAATTGCTTCTTCAGACGATTGCCTTGGCCTGGGCTATTCGTCCGGGTGCGAGGGCACCTTGCCCGAGGGCGCGGCAAAGGGCCGGGTCACGTCGGTCAGCGTGACCTCCAGCGCCTCGACATCGACGGCGATCTCGCCGTCTCCGGCGAGGGTCAGGCGCAGCATGCCGGCCCCGTCTTCTCCGGGCTCGAAGTCGAGGGTAAGAAGCGAGACCACGAGGTCGCGGTCGCGCGGGTCGATGCCGCTTGAGCGGACCTTCATGGCGTTCTCGATCACCAGCATCGAGCGCACCCGCTCGAAGGGCCGCCCCTGGCGACCTGCGCGGCGCGCGTCCTCCCAGCGAAAGCGGCTGATGAGCAGTGCCAGCCGCTGCCGCCGCGGCATCCAGCCGATGTCGGAGGTCTGGCCCACCGCGTCCTGCACTAGGGCGGCCAGCACCGTCAGGTCCTCCGCGGTCTCGGCCTTCAGCCGCAGAGGGCTTTCGGCCCCATCCTCGAACCGGGCATCCTCGGTCATGCCGCCTCGCGAACCCGCTCGATGGAAGCCCCGCATGCCATGAGCTTCTCCTCAAGCCGCTCGTAGCCGCGATCGAGGTGATAGACTCGCGCCACCCGCGTCTCGCCCTCGGCGGCAAGGCCCGCAAGGATCAGGCTGACGCTCGCCCGCAGGTCGGTGGCCATGACCGGTGCGCCGCGCAAGCGCTGGACGCCGGTGACCGTGGCGGTGCCGCCGTGCACCTCGATATGCGCGCCCATGCGGATCAGTTCGGGCGCATGCATGAAGCGGTTCTCGAAAATGCGCTCTTCTAGGTGGCTGACCCCGTCGGCAAGCGTCAGCAGCGCCATCATCTGCGCCTGCAGGTCGGTGGGAAAGCCGGGGTAGGGCAGCGGTCGCCACGTCCACCGGGCGGATCGGCCCGTTGTCGCGGCAGACCTCGATCCCTGCCTCGGTCGTCGGAGACGCTGCCCCCGCTTCCTCCAGCTTGCCGGCGAAGGTCGCGACCAGCTGGGCGCCGCCCGCCGATCAACTCAACCCGACCGCCCGCGATGGCTGGTACGAGCATGTAGGTCCCGAGCTCTATCCGGTCGGCCACCACCGGATGGGTGGCGCCGTTCAGGCGGTCCACGCCCTCGACCTCGATCGTACCGGTGCCCGCACCCTCGATCCGTGCACCCATGCGGCGCAGGCAGCTGGCGAGATCGACGATCTCCGGTTCACGGGCGGCGTTCTTCAGCACAGTCGTGCCGCGGGCCAGGGTGGCGGCCATCAGAATGTTCTCGGTGGCCCCGACCGAGACCATCGGAAAATTCACCACCGCCCCCCGCAGGCCGTCCGGCGCCGAGGCATGCACGTAACCGTCGCGCAGATCGAGCGTCGCGCCAAGCGTCTCCAGTCCGTGCAAGTGCAGGTCCACTGGCCGCGCCCCGATGGCGCAGCCACCCGGCAGCGACACCACCGCGTGCCCGTCGCGGGCCAACATTGGACCAAGCACCAGGATCGACGCGCGCATCTTGCGCACGATGTCGTAGTCCGCCCGGTGGTTGCTGATCGACTGGGGCCGACCACCAAAACACGCCCACCTTGCAGGCTCGCCACTTCGCAGCCGAGCGACTGGAGAAGGGCCGTCATGGTGCTGATATCAGAGAGCCGCGGTGCATTGGTCAGCGTCAGCGGCTCGTCGGTGAGCAGGGCGGCCGGCATCAGCGTGAGGCAGGCATTCTTCGCGCCGGAGATCGGGATGCGGCCTTCGAGCCGGCGCCCGCCGTGCAGGATTATGCTGTCCATGTGGTGTCAGCCCGCGTCCCTGAGGGCGGGGGATTCGAGGGCCCTTGCCCGTTGTTGCGCCTTGCGCCGCGCCAGATTGGCCCGAAGCGCTTCCGCCAGTCGAGCGGCTTTTGCATCCTTCTCCCTGGACTTGCGGGGTTGTTCGGGGGGAGGGGCCTCGCGCATGACGCCTGTCTATCGCAAGGGGCGCTCCGGGTCCAGATTGCGCTTGCGCGGATTGGGGGATCCGCTAAAACCCGCGACGCCCGCTGCCGTAGCTCAGGGGTAGAGCACTCCCTTGGTAAGGGAGAGGCCGAGAGTTCAAATCTCTCCGGCAGCACCATCACGCATCCTGAAATTTAGTTTCCGGCGCTGTTGCGTGGAACCATGTGGAATCGCGCGGGATTCAAAGTTCCTGCCAGTTCTGAATCACGCTGGGGGGCCCAGCACATCCGCAGCTCTCCCGCTGCTCGGCACCCCCGGAGGACGGTCACCCGGGCGGTGTCTGCGCCTCGATCTGGGCGGACAGGCGGGTCGCGGCGCGGCAAAGCCGCTCGGAGGAGAGCCGCTGGCGAAGCTCTGCGATCTCCTCCTCGGCTTCTTTCGTCATCTCGGCGGCGGCCCATCTGAGAAGCACGGCGTATCGGGTTCGATCCGCGTCGGTCACGCCGCGGCCCGCAAGCCGAGACCATATACTCGAGAAACGACCCGTCATAGACCAGGCCTTCTTTTGGGCCTCCACGAAGTCGTCGCCGGAGTCGCCGTGGCGATCCGCCGTGGAGCCAGTCCGGCATGCCCATTTCGTCGAGATAGTAACGTAACGATGCTCGCATGGGGCGCGAACCCGGCTCCACGTGACGCAACCCGACGCTGCCGGCCCGCTCGACGCCGCTGAACCAGATCACGGCGCACGCCGCGGCGCAGACGCAGCTTCGGGTCGTCGGCGCCCACGGGCGCCTCGCTCTTGTCTATCGACTCGAGCCTGTCGTCGGAGACGCAGCGGCGCTCTCCCCTGAAATCACGCCCAATGTATTGCGGGTGATGCGGTGCGATCGTCGTGATCCTCAGCTTACGCAACTCGTGCCCGATCACCAACGCGGTCGCGACGTCGCCGCCGGAGGAGTAGAGCTTGGCATGGGTCAGGACGATGTCCTCGGCATTCGCATAGGCAGATGTTGATCCCAGCTGCTCGATATCTCCGGAGTCGATTTCGCCCAGAATGAAGAGTTGTCCCAGCGCCCTGGGCTCTTGTTCGTAGACGTGTACCCAGATCTCGGCCGGCCGGACGGGCTGTGCCAGAACGACGGCACAGATAAGACCAAGACAGGGAAACCAAGCCCTTGGCATGGGTTGGCGAGACCGGAACGCGAGATCTCCTGAGCGTAGTCAGTCGCGATGGGATGTCAACCCTGCGAGAATCGGCTTTCCCGCGAGCTGGATGCACGCATGAGGATAGAGGCTTGCGCGCAAAGCTGCTGCACCGAGCGGCGCGATCCCGACACCGGGTGGACAGGGCGAATCGAAGGGGCAGAGGTGACGCCCGGAGGCGGCCGTGGTGGTCTGCTGCCACACGCAAGTGCCGCGCGACACTGCGGCACGCGACGACCGGGGGCACGTCAGCGTTGATGGAATCCGTGACATTCCAAAGGTTAACGGAGATCTCTGGTGTCTGGAAGGCGTACGGAAGAGCATACAGAAGCCGATATGGCTAGCAGTTCAGTCACGATTGAATGGCTAAAGCGGCCCGGGGCGTCCTGGGTACCTCGAGGCGGAACGGGTCGCCGGACTGGACCGAGCATCAAACGTTGACGAAGCGTGGCGCACCTGCCAAACTGATCTTCAAGCATTTGCAGCGATGCGGTCCTCAGATTCGAATCTCGGAATGACCAGTCGGATGCCCTTGATGCATTTTGTTCCGGCTGTCCGGAAGGTTGCTGGAGGATACACTCGCTTGTGGTTGGCCGGCTGTGACCGGCACGCAAAAACTTGAAAAGCATTCGTGGAAGTAGCCACGGTCAATGGGAGGACGTGCTGCAATGACCAAGAAATCGCATCCTGATAGCGTTGAAGAGAGCAGCTTCAGCCGTCGCGACTTCGTCAAGGCGGGTGCGGCGGCGGGCGTCGGCGCCGGCATCCTTTCGACCGCGTCGCCAGCCGCAGCGCAGGAGATGCCGAGCGCCGCGGACTCGACCGTTTGGCACTACGAGGCCGACGTCGTCATCGCCGGCGGCGGCTGCGCCGGTCTGACCGCCGCGATCCGCGCCCGCGACCTCGGCAACACGGTGCTGGTCGTCGACCAGAACTTCGACCTCGGTGGTCGGATGCTGCACTCGGGCTCGTTCCTTTCGCTCGGCGGCGGTGACGCCATCCAACTGCGCGATATGGCGGGCGAGGCGGATCCGGAAGGCTTCATCACCGTCGCCCCCGTCGAAGACCCGGCGGAGATGGACGACAGCATCGAGCTGCTGTTCACCGACGTTACCGACTGGTCGATCGTCGATACCAAGGCACAGAGTCCGTACCGCTACAACGAGCGCGAGATGATGCGCTCCTGGGCCGAGAACTGCCCGCCGACGCGCCAGTTCCTGATGGACAACTACGTCCGCTTCACGCGTATCAATGGCACCCACGGCGGCGGTGGCTTGTCGCGCGCGCGCGCGCCATACTGCTTCTTCATGCTGGGCGACGTGACCGACATCAAGGCGGGCACGATCACGGCCGAAGACGCGGGCGTCGCGGACCTTGAGCGCACCAGCGCCTTCGCGCCTGTTCAGATGGAGGACGCGACCAATTTCGTCGGCCCCGGTGCAGTCAGGAACGGCGTGGCTCTGGCGCGGCCGCTGGAGTTCGCGGCACGCGAGAAGGGCGTCCAGTTCATGCTGTTCCGGCACATGGACGAGGTGATCCGCGAAGGCCAGTTCTCGGGCCGCGCGATCGGAATCAAGGCGCATTACTCGCCGCGGTTCAACCCGATCACGGGCGAGCGCATGCAGAGCTGGTGGTCGAACGGGAACGTCGAGGAAACCCGCGAGGTCATCAACATCAAAGCCAACAAGGCGGTGATCCTGGCCAGTGGCGGGCACGCCGGCAACCCAGAGATCCGCAGCATGTTCTACCCAGCGCTGCGCGAACCGGCCTTCCCGACCAGCGGCTATGCGCTGCAGGGTCCGCACGGGCAGGACGCGAGCGCGCTGATCGCGGGCCTCAAGGTCGGCGCCAATATGGCCGGGATGCAGCAGAACCTGTCGTATCCGACCACGTTCCACATCTCCACGCGGCTTGGCACCCGCGACGCCTATACGGACATGATGCCGGGGCATCCGGCCTTCGTGTTCCGTCGGGTCGGCGGGGATCAGCGTCGGCAATGCCGGGTTCGAGGAGTTCATCGCGGTCAACCAGGTCGGCAAGCGCTTCTTCAACGAGGTTCGGCTGCCGCTTCGACCGTCGAACTCGCGTTACCCGGGCGGACCCAGCGCGGGCGCGCCCGTTGCCGGAATCGAGCATCGGCCGACCGACTGGCGCAACTGCAGCCACGAGTGGGTCCGGCAGAGCTACACCTACGACGGTGGCCTTGATGCGGCGCTGGCGCTGAATGAGGGGTCGGAGGCACCGCACTACTACTCCGGTCCGCTCTGGGCGATCTTCGACGCGGATGCCGTCGAGCGCACCGGGTGGGAGCTTCGGTTCCCCTACATCGCCGACAACGGCTACTCGTTCCAGGCCGATACCATCGAGGAGCTCGCGGCGAAGATCGAGGCAGGCCACGCTTTCCAGCGCGTCCCGCTCAAGTATCTGGCCGAGACCGTGGGGATCTGGAACGGCTACGTCGATGCCGGCGCGGACCCGGAGTTCGAGAGGCACGTCGAGGCCCCGATGAACAAGATTGCCACGCCGCCATTCTATGCGCTGTCGATCATGGTCATCTGGCATGACTCATACGGCGGGCTGAGGACGAATGGGCAGATGCAGGTCATCGACCTGCTCGGCAAGCCGATCCCCGGCCTCTATGCGGGCGGCGAGGCGGTGGGCGGCTTCAACAAGCACGGCCTGGGCAAGGGCCACGTCCATGGCTACATCGCCGGGACGTTCGCCGGGCAGGAACAGCCCGGCACCTGATACGGAGAAGTGCCGGCGACCCCCGTCCGGGGGTCGCCGCAGTAATTTCTACGCGTATACGCAGGCTGAATGCAGATGTCGGAAACTCAGGAACACACGGAACCGGCGTGTGCCGTGACTGTCGCGCCCGCGAAACTGCCGGCGGGCGTCGAGGCGTCTGTTCTGGTATCGGTGAGCGTCACGCCGCCCCGCGACCTTGCCGGACGGACGCTCGTGCTGAAGCTCGAGACCGGCGAAGTGATCCTCGCGGCGGAGCTGGGCGAGGCCAGCGAAGGAACCAACGCCACGGCGGCAACGCCGCTGCTTTCGCCGGCGGAGACGGGCGAGCACAGGTGGCTCGCGGTCCTTCGGGCCGAGGACGAGGACGCAGCCGACGAAGTCCTGGGCTTCGCGACCGTCTCGGTCGAGGCTCACCGGACAGCGGTACTGGTCTGGGACGTACCGCCCACCGTGACCAAGGGCGAGCCGTTCCGCTTCAAGGTTGGGCTCAAGTGTCTGTCCGGATGCCGGTACGAGGACTGGGCCGTCGCGATCGGCGATGAAAGTGGCGCGCGGGTTGCCATCGCGAAGCCCGGCGGCGAGCCATGGCCGGGAACCACGGCAATGTGCTGGTCGGAGGTCGAGGTGGCTGCGCAGGCCGACCAGGGCCACCACCGCTGGACGGCGCGCTTCGATCCGCCCGGGAACGCGCCGGGGGATGCGCCCGAGGATGCGCCCGGGGCCGGCCTGCCGCACGAGGCGGCCGCGGTCGAGTTCGGGGTGCACGTCGTGCCGCCTGCCGAATACCGGCTGCGCGTTGAGGCTTATGACCGCCACGCGCAGGCGCCGGTTCCGCGCGCCAAGGTCGTGATGCATCCCTACCGGGCGTTTACCGACGAGACCGGCGCCGCCGACATGCGCGTCGCCGGGGGCGAGTACAGGATCTTCATCTCGGGTTCAAAGTTCATTCCATTCAAGGACTTGATCCGGGTGGAGCAGGATGTCACGATCAGGGTGGAACTGGAGGAAGATATCGGGATGTCGGTGGAAGACGTCTGGGCTTGACTAAGGTCTGATCAGGGGAAATTGGGACTATGAGAACGCACGCACTCCATGCTCTGGGATTGGCATTTGCCCTGGCTTCCGCCGCCAACGCTCAGGATGCAGGCGAGGCGATCTTCCTGGAGAACTGCGCGATCTGCCACCAGGACAACGGTGTCGGCGATCCGCCGACCTTCCCGGCGCTGGCGGGCAACGCGAACCTCGGTGACCTTGGCCTGGTCGTGACCAACGTCCACCAGGGCCAGGGCAACATGCCCCCCTTTCCCGACTTGACGGCGGACGAGGTTGCCGCGGTTGCTAGCTATATCCGCAGCAGCTGGGGCAACGCGTTCGGCGCAGTTGCCCCGGATGAGGTTGCCGCGCTTCTTGAAGGCCTTGAGGCTGGTGTGGAGCAGGTTTCGGTGTGGAGCGGCGTCTACACCGAGGCCCAGGCGGCGCGCGGACTTGCGGTCTATACCGGTGCCTGCGGGCTGTGCCACGGGCGCCGCCTGAACGGGGCTCCGGACGACAACGACATGAAGTCGACGCCGCCGTTGGCGCGCTCACCATTCCTGCGCGAATGGGATGGCAAGTCGCTTGCCACCTTGTTCGAGTACACGCGCGCAACGATGCCGCAGAACAACCCGGGCTACATGGACGATCAGACCTACATCGACATCATCGCGCACATGCTGTCGATGTCGAACATGCCTGCAGGGGAGCAGGAACTGCCGCCGGATCCGCTGGCGCTCGCGAAGATCGTCATAACTCCGGAGTGATGGCTTTGGGTCCGACACACCTTCACTTGGTCCCATGGATCACCGCCGGGGTCCTTGCAATCGCGGCGCCGACCGCGGCGCAGCAGGCGACGGCCGAAGGCGTGCGCTGCTCGGCGGCGGGCTACGACGTGATCATCTTCAACGATCGGCCCGAGGTGCTTGCGGCCGGGACGGAAGTGGGATGGGAGGTGCCGTTCCTTCGCAAGGAAGGCGTGTACGTCCTGGAGCGGGGCCTCGACCCGTCGGCTTCGGTCTTTGTCTCGGCGGCTTTGGGGAGCACCTACCTCGCCGCCGAGAGACCTTGCTCCGTAACCATCCGCTCCGACTGAAGTCGATCCGGACGCCCGGCCTTGCCGAAGCATCGTCGAATTGATGGCGGCAACCGCAGAGTTTCAACCTGCACTGAAACGGGTGTTGGTGACGAGGGGTCTGTCCGGCTTTGTGGCGCGTGAGTTGTCCACCAGGTGCGGCTCCCGTTCTGTAGGGTTCGCTGCGGCGGACAGGCCCGTCATGGGACGTCTTCGTGTGCTGGGAACAAGCTGCCCTGGCTCCGCCTTACAACGACGGCTCAAAGCGCCCTGCACCTGGCGCGACGCTTAAAAGGTATGATGTGCGGCTGCAGGAGGTGGGCTGACCAGCAGAGAGGCTGGTCACGTCCGGAGCACCCTGTAGATCGCCGGTATGACCAGCACTGTGAGCAGGGTCGACGACGCGAGGCCGAAGAGCAGCGAGATCGCGAGGCCCTGGAAGATCGGGTCGGTGAGGATGACAGAAGCGCCGATCATCGCGGCGAGCGCGGTCAAGAGGATCGGCTTGAAGCGGATCGAGCCGGCCTCGATCAGCACCTCGGTGAGCGGCCGGTCCGGGCCGCCCGCATGGCGGATGAAGTCGACGAGCAGGATCGAGTTTCGCACGATGATGCCGGCCAGCGCGATGAAGCCGATCATGGAGGTGGCCGAGAACGGGGCGCCAAACAGCCAGTGTCCGGCGATGATGCCGATGAAGGTCAGCGGGATCGGGGTCAGGATGACCAGCGGCACGCGGAACGAGCCGAACTGGGCAACGACGAGGATGTAGATGCCCAGGAGCGCTACGCCGAAGGCCGCACCCATGTCGCGGAAAGTCACCCAGGTGACCTCCCACTCGCCGTCCCAGAGCAGCGTCGGATGGGTCTCGTCCTCGGGCTGGCCGTGCAGCTTGATCGCGGGCTTCGGCAGTCCGGTCCAGTCCTGGGCGTCGAGCGCGTCGCGCACGGCGAGCATGCCGTAGAGCGGCGCCTCGAAATCGCCGGCGAGCTCGGCCGTCACCATCTCCGCGGGCAGGCCGTTGTGGCGGAACACCGGGAACGAGGAGGGCTCCTCGGCGACGCGAATGACGTCGCCGAGCTCGACGACGCCGCGGGCGCCGGGCAGCACGTTGGCGGGGATCGGCGTGGTCAGGAATTGCTCGTCCATGGTGCGGGCGCCGGCGGGGCGCTCGACGCGGATCGGGATCGGCTGCCGGCCGCCGCCGCGATGCGAATAACCGACCGTCTGGCCGCCGTTCAGGATGGCGATGGTGTCGAAGACGTCGCGTTCCTCAACCTTGAAGAACTCGGCGTCGTCGGTGGAGACGGTGGCGCGCAGCCGGCGGGCGGGCGTGCCGTAGGAGTTGTCGACGTCGACGATGAAGGGGACCGCGCGGAAGGCCTCCTCGACACGGGCGGCGACGGCGCGGCGGGTCTCGGGGTCGGGTCCGTAGATCTCGGCGAGCAGGGTCGAGAGCACCGGCGGCCCCGGAGGCGGCTCGACCACCTTGAGGCTGGTGCCGGCGGGCACGTCGAGCGCTGCGAGGCGCTCGCGGATGTCGAGGGCGATGGCGTGACTCGGCCGGTCGCGCTGGTCCTTGGGCACCAGATTCAGCGCCACGTCGCCCTGCTCAGGCTGTGCGCGCAGATAGGCGTGGCGGACGAGGCCGTTGAAGTTGAAGGGCGCGGCCGTGCCGGCATGGACCTGCACCGAGCGCACCTCAGGCAGTTCCAGCACCGTGCGCGCGACGGCTTGGCCGACCGCGTCGGTGGCCTCGGCCGAGGCGCCCTCGGGCAGGTCGATGACCACCTGCAGCTCCGACTTGTTGTCGAAGGGCAGCAGCTTGACCGTGACGTGCTTGGTGTAGAAGAGCGACAGCGACCCGAGGGTCAGCGCCCCGACGACGATCAGGAACGTCCAGCTTCGGGCCTTTGATCGCAGCACCGGCCGAGCGACGGCGGCGAAGGCGCGGCCGAGCGCGCCTCCGTGGGCGCCCGCGTGCGCGCCGTCGTGGTGCACCACGGGTGCGCGACCGGCGGTCTTCAGCATCAGCCACGGAGTGACGGTGACGGCGATGAAGAACGAGAAGATCATCGCGGCGCTGGCATTCGCCGGGATCGGGCTCATGTAGGGGCCCATCATCCCCGATACGAAGAGCATCGGCAGCAGCGCCGCCACCACGGTCAGGGTGGCGACGATCGTTGGGTTTCCCACCTCCGCCACGGCATCGATCGCCGCCTGGCGGCGGTCGCGCCCGTCGCCCATGCCCCAGTGCCGCGCGATGTTCTCGATGACGACGATGGCGTCGTCGACCAGGATGCCGATGGAGAAGATCAGGGCGAACAGCGAGACGCGGTTCAGCGTGTAGCCCATCACCCACGACGCGAACAGCGTCAGCAGGATCGTCACCGGGATGACGATCGCCACCACGAAGGCCTCGCGCCGCCCGATGGCGAAGGCGACCAGCGCGATGATCGAGACGGTGGCGAGGCCGAGGTGGTAGAGCAGCTCGTTCGCCTTCTCGTTGGCGGTCTCGCCGTAGTCGCGGGTGACCTCCACGGCGATCTCCGCCGGGATCAGCGTGCCGGAGAGCCCCTCGACCCGGTGCAGGATCGCCTCGGCCACGATCACCGCGTTCGACCCGGCCCGCTTGGAGATCGCCAGCGTCACCGCCGGCACCCGCTGCACCCCGCCGTCGCCCGCCGTGACCGTCGAGACCAGCCGGTCCCCATGCTCGGTGCCGAAGGCGACTTCCGCGACGTCGCGTACGTAGACCGGGCGGTCGTCGCGGGTGGTGACCAGCAGGTTGCCGATTTCCTCGGGCGTGCGCAGGGTCTCGCCGCCAACGAGCATCACCTGCTCACCGCCGTCGCGGACGCGGCCGGCCGGGAACGCGCTGTTGGCGCCCGCCACCTTGGCCGCGAGCTGCTGCAGGGTCACGCCGTAGAGCGCCAGGCGCTCCGGCTCCGGCGCGATGCGGATCATCTCGCCCGCCTCGCCCACGATATAGGTGAGGCCTACGTCCTCGATCTTGGCGATCTCGGTGCGCAGCTCGCGCGCCACCCGCGTCAGGTCGTTGGCGGTGAGTCTGATCCGCGGCCCCCGGCACCGGCGTCAGCGTCAGCGCCAGGATCGCCACGTCGTCGATGCCTCGGCCGACGATCAGCGGCTCGGGCACGCCGACCGGGATGCGGTCGATGTTGGCGCGCACCTTCTCATGCACCCGCAGGATCGCCGCGTCCGACGAGGTGCCCACCACGAAGCGCGCGGTGACCATGGCGTGGTCGTCCTGGGTCTGCGAATAGACGTGCTCGACCCCGTCGATGCCCTTGACGATGGTCTCCAGCGGCTCGGTGATCAGCTTCACCGCATCCTCGGCCCTCAGCCCGTCGGCGCGCACGTGGATGTCGACCATCGGCACCGAGATTCTGCGGCTCCTCCTCGCGTGGCAGCGAGACGAGGGCGAGCACGCCGACCAGGAACGCCGCGATCAGGAACAAGGGCGTCAGCGGCGAGGTGATGAAGGCCCGGGTCAGGCCACCCGCGATCCCGAGGCGCGGCGCGGTCACGGCGTGACGACCACGTCACCGGGCGCGAGACCGGTCAGCACCTCGACCTGCGCCGACGCCCCCGGGGCCTCGGCCAGCAGGACCGCACGCTCGACCTCCACACCGCCCTGCTGAACGGTCACGAAATCGAGGCCGCCACGGGTGACGACCGCTTCCCGGGGAATCAGCAGCGCCGCGCGCTCGCCGACCGGCACCTCAACCAGCACGCGGGCATCGACGAAGGCAGTCTCGAGTTCGTCGACCGAGACATCGGCGATCACCCGGCCGTTCTCGATCTGCGGGTATATCCGCGCCAGCCGCCCCTCCGATTCCGCTCCATTGGCGGTGATGCGGATCGCCGCGCCCGCCTCCAGGCTGTCGGCATGGCGCTCCGGGATCGCCAGGCGCAGGAAGAAGCCGCCGCCGCCGACGATGGCTACCGGCTCGCCGGCCAGCACCACCGCGCCGCGGGTCACCGGCACCGTCAGCACCCTGCCGCCGGTGGGCGAGACCACGCCGCCCTCGGCGACCTGCTGCACCACGACGGCGCGCTGGGCCTCGGCGGAGGCAAGCTGGTTGCGGGTGACGTCGACCGAGGTGCGGAGCTGGTCAAGCCGCTGCGCCGTGGCGACGCCACGCGCCACTAGCTCCTCGCCACGCCCGAGCTCCACCTCGGCCGTCGCGAGCTGCGAGCCGAGCGCGCGGAGCTGCGCGTCGAGCGCGGCGACCTGAAAGGCGAGCTTGTCGTCCCGCACCGTGGCGATCTGCTGACCGGCCTCCACCGTGTCGCCCTCGCTGACCGCCAGCTCGACCACGATGCCGCCGATGCGCGCCCGCGCCGGCACGGTGTCGCGCGCCTCGACCCGACCGTAGACGGCCTTCCACTCGGTCACGGGCGTCGGAGCGACCGTCAGCGAGCCGGCCAAGGCCGGCGCCGCGGCCGAGAGGAGGGCCAGCAGGGCGAGAGCGCGCATGCGCCGGCTCAGAAAGCGGAGCCCGGCTTGACGCCGAGGCTGCGGAACGCCATCGCCGCAGGGCAGAAACCGGTGAAGGCCGACTGCAGCATGTTCAGGCCGACGAACACGGTCAGCCAGATGAAGTGCGGCGAGGCCCATGCGGTCAGGGCGACCGAGAGCAGCACCATGAAGCCGGCGAAGGCGAGGACGGAACGGTCGAGTGTCATCCGGGGTTCTCCTGTCAGGTGGTTTCTTCGAACTTGACGGCCTTGAGCTTATCGATGCCGAGCGCCTGGAGCGCGAGCTTTTCGTAGAAGGGCTCGGACTTGCCGGTGCGGATCTTGTGCAGGAAGTACTTCTCGAAGCCGATCTTGGCGGCATGCACCCACTTGCCCGAGGAGGACCAGCTGACGTTGCGCGGAGGGATTTGCGGCTGCGCCACGAAGGCGATGCCCGAGTCGCCGAAGTCCGCCAGGCAGACCGCGTTCCATGTCGCCTCGGCGTCGGTCTCCTTGCCGGCCAGCAGGCGCGCGATGTTGTGCGTCGTCGCCGTAACCATCGATTCGATCATGAAGCCGGTCTTCGGCACCCCGACCGGCACCGGCGTCTTGCCGAGCGGCGGGATCGCCACGCAGACCCCGACGGCGAAGATCTCGGGGAAGGCGGGGTTGCGCTGATGCTTGTCCACCAGGATGAAGCCGCGCGGGTTGGTGAGCCCCTCGATGCCGCGCACCGCCTCGACGCCGCGGAAGGCCGGCAGCATCATTGCGAAGACGTGGGGCAGGGCGTGGGTGCGCGCAACCGCGCCGTCCTCGGCGATCTCCGAGACATGCATGGCGCCGGGCTCGACCCGGTCGACGCGGGCGTTGGTGATCCACTTGATGTGGTGCTGGCGCAGCTCACTCTCGAGCAGGCCCTTGGTGTCGCCGACTCCGTCGAGGCCGAGATGGCCGATGTAAGGCTCGGAGGTCACGAATGTCATCGGCACCCGGTCGCGCACCCTGGCGTCGCGCAGCGCCTTGTCGAGGATGAAGGCGAACTCGTAGGCCGGCCCGAAGCAGGAGGCGCCCTGTACCGCGCCGACGATCACCGGCCCTGGCTTCGCGACCAGCGCGTCGAAGGCGGTTCTGGCGGCCAGCGCGTGGTCGACTTGGCAGACCGAGCTGGTCTGCGCCTCCGGCCCCAGCCCCTCGATCTCGTCGAAGGCGAGCTCGGGGCCGGTGGCGATCACCAGGTAGTCGTAGCCGAGCGAGGCGCCGTCGCAGAGTTCGATGCGGCGCTCTGCCGGATGCAGCCGCGCGGCGCCCTGGGGATGCAGCGCAATGCCGTTTTGGGCAAAGATGCGCGTGAGATCGACCTCGACGTCCGCCTGATGCCGCCATCCGACGGCGACCCACGGGTTCGAGGGCACGAAACGGAAGCTGCTTCCCTTGGATACGACCGAGATTGCGTGCTCCTTGCCGAGCTTCTCGCGAAGCTCATAGGCCAGGATTGTGCCGCCCAGTCCCGCTCCCAGTACAACGACGTGTGCCATGGACGCCTCTCCCCTATTGCTTGACCATCCTACGACCTGCCTCGACCCGCCGACTTGACGTGGCTCAAGGCGGTAGCAGCCCTGCCGCTTGACGCATATATCACGAAATGCTAAATTAGCAAGACCTAATATTAGAGGAATCCATGCTCGGGGACGACAGCATCGCTGAGGTTCAGGGGAAGGTTGCCGAGGTCAGCGCCACGCTGCGGCTTCTGTCCAACGAGAAGCGGCTGCTGGTGGTCTGCCAGCTGGCGATTGCCGGCGAGATGTCCGTGGGGGCGCTCGCCGAGGCGGTCGAACTGAGCCAGTCCGCCCTTTCGCAGCACCTGGCCAGACTGCGCGCCGACGGCCTCGTCGCGACGCGACGCGAGGCGCAGGTGCTCCACTATCGCATCGCCGACCCGCGCATCCGGCGCCTGCTCGAAGCGCTCTACGGGATCTATTGCGCGGAAACCGAAAGCGTGCCAGGGGCCTGATACGAGCTTCGCGAGGCTAAATTGGGACGCACGCAGAACAGGCTGCGGACGCCGATATCATTTTTTATGCATAATATCAACAGCTTAATAACTGTAACATCGTGTTACACACACGCTCGTTGTTCCGATCAGGCCAGCCTCATCGGGGAACCGTGGCGGTCATCGCCGGCTCACGGCGCGCCCGCCAAGGTGTCTCTGGCGACAACGCTCGTGCCTGCGGCGACCCGGTCGCCCGGGTAGGTCACGACCATCTCGCCCTCGGAGAGTCCGGCCAGGATCTCAGCGGACCGGTCGTTGCGCCGGCCGATCTCCACCGGCGCGAGCCGGGCACGCATTTCCTCGACGCGAAACACCGCCCAGGCATCTCCATTGCGGAAGAGCGCCGAGATCGGGACCTGCAGGACGTCCTCGCCCAGCCATTCGACGATGCGCACATAGACGCGGAAGTTGTCGCCAAGCGCGTCGATGTCCCCGGCCTGCCCCTCGAAGTCGAGGTAGACCCGGACGCGCTGCTCCTCGATCCCGAGGGCGGAGACCTTGGTGAAAGCCGCCGGGTCGATGCGCCGGACGCGCGCCGCCAACGGTGGCCCGCCCCAGCGCTCGACATAGGCCGCCGCGCCCGGCGCGATGCGGACGGTGTCGCTCGACAACAGGTCGGCCTCGATCTCCAGGTCTCCGGGCTCGCCGATCTCGAGCAGCGGCTCACCCGGCTGCACGAGCCGAGCGCTGCGGTTGGCGATCGAGAGCACGTGGCCGCTGGCGGGTGCCTTGATCTCGACGCAGCACGATTCGCTGGCCTCCGCGGAATCGCTCGATAGCGGACCGATCAGCGCCGCCCGGGCCCGGGCGAGCGTCGCCTCGGCCATCTCGCGCTCGGAGCGCGCCGCGGCGAGCGCTGTCTCGGCGACGCGCAGGCGGAGCGCCGCATCGTCGAGGCTGCTCTGCGGGATTACGCCCCGGCCGGCCAGGGCTTCGGACCGGTCGTGCTGGGCCGTGGCGTAGTCGAGGTCGGACACGCGCTGCTCGACCCGGGCCTCGGCCGCGCGCAGGGCAGCCTCGCCCTCGGTTATCGCCGCCTCCGCCTCCTCGCGGGCACGGGCGTCGAGGAAAGCCGGTGCCGCCGGCGCAATGGCCGCCACGACCGTCTCGAAGGCGGCAACCGGATCGCCGACCTCGACCGGCGAGCGCGCCGTGTAGCCGGCCAGCGGCGCCGAAACCTGGTAGATCTGCCGTATCCGGGTGACACCCTCGGCCTCGACGGTGACTTCGAGCGGACCTCGGGCCACGGTGGCGAGATCCACCGGCACGGGTTGCGGGCGGAGGGCGAGCCACAGCAGCGCGGCGAGCGCCACGAAGCCGATGGCGCCAAGGAGTCGCTGGCGGGTTAGGAAGGCCATCCTCACTCCCTCGTCTTCATCACCGCGACCAGGTCGAGGCGGTCGATGCGCCGCCGCACCACGAGCGCGGAGGCGACCGCCGCCCCCGCGACGACCAGCGCCGCGTGGCCGTAGGTGGCCGGCTGGATCACCAGCGGGATGGTGATGGTATCGGTCGAGAACCCCCAGGCGATCAAGGCGGCGAAGCCGTAGCCGAGCAGACAGCCGAGCGGGATCGCGAGAAACGACAGGCCGAGCAGCTCCCCGAGCAGCACGAAGGAGACCTCGCCGCGGGTGAAGCCGAGGATGCGCAGGCTGGCGAGCTCGTGGGCGCGCTCGGAGAGCTGGATGCGCGCGGCGTTGTAGACGACCCCGATGGCGATGAGCGCGCCGAGGATCGAGTAGACGGTGATGGAGATCGCCAGGTTCTCGCCCATGGTCTCGCGGAAGTCGGTGCGCACCTCGGTCCAGAGTGTCATGCCGGCGATGCCGGGGGTGGCCTTGACCGCGGCGTTCAGTGCCGGGAGCCCGGCGGGGTCGACGCTGACATGCACGAGATTCACCTGCGGCGCGCTGCGGCGCAGGGCGGCGAGCACGGCCGCGTCAATGTAGACGCCCTCGCCGTAATGCAGCCGCACGGTGCCGCCGAGCGGGATGTCGCGGGTCTCTCGGGCGCCGTCCATGAACTGGACCTCGACGGTCTCGCCCGGGCCGACGCCGAGATGCGACGCCAGCTTGTCGGACATCAGCAGGCCGTGCCCGGGCAGGGCGACCGGGCGACCGCCGGCGTCGAGCAGGCGGGCGAGCACGGGGTCCGACGGCCGTCCCTCAAGGCTCGCCCGCCGCTCGACCGGACCGTGGCGCAGGATGACCGGCACGGTGAGGCCTCCCTCGGCGGCCAGCACCGCCGGCAAGGCGGCAACCTCGATAACCGCGGCCTCGGTGCGCGCCTCGTTCAGCGTCAGGGTCGCATCCTGGCGGTTGGCGCGAAACAGGCTCTCGTCGATCAGGAACTCCACAGCGTCGAAAGTGAAGAGCGAACCGACCAGGATTGCGACCGAGGCGGCAACGCCGAGGAGGGTGAAGGCGGCGCGGCCGGGCCAGCGGATCAGGCTGCGCAGGATCATGCGCGCCGTGGTCGGCAGGCCGAGCAGGTCGCCGAGCTGGTCAATGGCGTGGCGCCGGTAGCGCACCGGCAGCGGCGGCGCCATGGCAACCGCAGGGGTGAGCCGCAGGGCCGCGCGCACGGCGATCAGCGCTCCCGAAAGCATCGCGGCGAACCCGGCCAGCGCCGAGACGGCGAAGGTGTGCAGGCTCGCCACGTAGACGAGGTAGGGAAAGCGGAAGAACTCGCCGTAAAGCCGGGTCATCCCCTGTCCGGCCCACCAGCCAAAGCCCCAGCCCAGGGCAATACCGAGACCGCCGATCGCCGCGGCGAGCTTCAGGTAGTGCCGGCCGACCGCGGCGTTCGAGTAGCCGACCGCCTTGAGCAGGCCGATCTGGCTGCGCTCGAGCGCGATCAGCCGGGCGAGAACCAGGTTCACCAGGAAGGCCGCCACCAGGAAGAACACCGGCGGCATCACCCAGCGCCATGGCGCGGAGCTGGCGCAGCTCGTCGTCGAGGAAGCGGTGCGACACCTGGTGCTCGCGCCCGTAGGCGCCGGTGCCGCCGTACGGGGCGAGCAGGGCGTCGACCGCGGCGATGACCGCGCCGCGCGACGCGCCGCGCACCAGGCCGAGCGCCAGGTCGTTGAAGGCGCCCTGCTGGCCGAACGCCGCCGAGGCCGCCTCGTGGCCCATCCAGATTACGGCGAAGCGGCGGTCGTCGGGCATCAGGCCTCCCGGGCCGATGGTGTAGATGAACTCCGGGCTCAAGCGCCGTGCCGACGACGGTCAGCTGGCGCAGCCGACCGTTCAGCACCGCCGCGAAACCCGTCGCCCGGTCTCAGCCCGTTCGCCTCGGCGAAGGGCGCGTTGACCGCGACCTCGTCGGGGTGCGCCGGGTCTGGGAGCCGCCCGGCACGCAGGATCGGCACGTTGAGCGCCGGATCGCCCGAGAGCGGCAGCGACAGGATGCGCCCGGTGGCGGGCTCGGATAGGCCCGGCACGTCGAGCACCGCATACCCCGTGACACGGGCCTCGACCGCCCGGACGCCCGGGATCGCGGCGATCTCCTCGACGAGAGGAAGCGGCGCGCGCTTGGCCGTGACGAAGATGTCGGCAAAGCGGTTGCGCTCATAGTAGGCGGCGCGGGTCTCGAAGAGCGACACCTGCGCCCCGAAGGCAATGACGAGGATCGCGACGCCGGCCGCCAGCACCAGGGCGATCGCGAGGCTCTGGGCCCAGAGCCGGCGCAAGTCGCGCAGCAGCTTGCGGTCCAGGGGCGGCATCACCAGGCGATCTCGGCCGGGGCGCGGCGCGTGGCGTTCTCCTCGATGCGGGCGATGCGGCCGTCGGCGAAGTAGATGACGCGGTGCGCGATCTCGCGGATCGCGGCGTTATGGGTGATGACGACGGTGGTGGTGCCGAGTTCGGCGTTCACTGTCGCCAGCGCCTCGAGGACCTGAACGCCGGTGGCGCTATCCAGCGCGCCGGTCGGCTCGTCGCAGAGCAGGACGTCCGGGCGCTTGGCGATGGCGCGGGCGATCGCCACGACGTTGCTGCTCGCCGCCGGAAAGCTCGGCCGGGAAATGCTCGAGCCGGTGGCCCATGCCGACGCGCTCCAGCGCCTCGGCCGCGTCCATCGGCTCGCGCGCGATTTCGGTGACCAGCGCCACGTTCTCACGCGCGGTAAGAGAGGGCACCAGATTGTAGAACTGGAAGACGAAACCGACGTGGTCGCGCCGATAGGCGGTCAGGCCGCGGTCGTCCAGGCCGGTGAGCTCGAGGTCGTGGAACCAGACCCGTCCGGACGTGGCGCTGTCGAGGCCGCCGAGGATGTTGAGCAGCGTCGACTTGCCGCTGCCCGAAGCGCCGAGCAGCACGCTCATCTCGCCCGGCGGCAGCTCCAGGTCGACGCCGCGCAGCGCCTGAACCTCGACCGCGCCGGTGCGATAGCTCTTGGTCAGGCCCTGGGTGCGGAAGACCAGATCGCTCATCGCCGGTCGGTCGTCTCCGCCTCGTCCAGGGCGCGGCGAAGCTTGCGGATCAGGAGATTGCGCGCGCGCTCGTCGGCGGCGCCCGCAAGCGCTTCGTCGATGTCGAGATAGAGGCGCGAGACGTCGTTGTGCCAGTCGAGCCGCGCCACCTGCTCCGGCCGGATGCGTGGCGCCGGCGCCCCGGCCACCCGCCCCGCACCCGCGCGTGTCAGCTCGAACGCCTCGTCGAGCACCGGCCGCAGGATGCGCCCGGGATCGACGATCTGGCTCAACCGGCCGGCGAGCGCTTCGATGGCGGCCTCTTCCCCATGGACGAGGAAGACGTTGCAACGGATCGGCAACCGCTCGCGAACCCAGTCCACCAGCTCCTGGGCATCCGCATGGCCGGAGTAGAGATCCAGCGAGCGGATTTGGGCGCGGACCTCGTAGCTGTCACCCTGGATGCGGACTGTGCGCGCTCCGTCCTGCAGGATGCGCCCGAGCGTGCCCTTGGCCTGGAAGCCGACGAGCAGCACCGTCGCCTCGTCGCGCCAGATCCAGTTTTTCAAACGATGCCGGATGCGACCCGCCTCGCACATGCCGCTGGCGGCGATGACGATGTGAAAGCCGTGAACCCGGTCGAGCGCGATGCTCTGCTCGACCGACTGGGTGAAATGCACGTGCCGTGATCCGATCGCCTGCCTGAGCCTGACGCCGTCCTCGAGTTCCCGCGCGTGTCGCGCAAACACCCGGGTAGCCTTTGTCGCCAGCGGCGAGTCGATGTAGATCGGAATCTCCGGCAACTCGCCAGCAATCATCAGTTCGCAGAGATCGGCGATGAGCTCCTGCGCCCGCTCGACGGCAAAGGATGGGATCAGCAGGGCGCCGTTCGGGTGGACGGCCGCCTGGACTTCGTCACGCAGCTCCTTCCGGCGGCGCTCGTTGGTCGTCGCCTCCCGGATCCGGTCGCCGTAGGTCGCTTCGCAGATCACGTAGTCGAGCCCGTTCGGCCCCTGTGGGTCAGGCTGCAGCAGCTTGGCGTCGGGGCCGATGTCGGCCGAGAACAGCAGGCGCAGCGGCTGCTCGCCGTTTGCGATCTCCACCTCGATGGAAGCCGAGCCGAGCAGGTGTCCCGCGTTCCAGAACCGCGCCCTTACCCCTTGCACCACTTGGAACCATCGCCCGTAACGCTCGGGCCGAAATCGCTTCAGGCAGGCTTCGGCATCCTGTCCGGTATAGATCGGTTCGACAGGCCGGTCTCCATGCCGCGCCCGCCGGCGGTTGAGGTGCTCGACCTCGAACTCCTGGATGTGCGCGCTGTCGGGGAGCATGACGCCGGCAAGGTCGATGGTTGCAGGTGTGGCGTGGATCGCTCCCTTGAAGCCCGCCTTGACCAGTTTCGGCAGGAGCCCGGAATGATCGATGTGGGCGTGGCTGAGCACCACGGCCGATATTTCCGCAGCCTCGAACGGGAAGGGCCGGTAGTTCAGCTCCTTCTCGGTCTTCGAGCCCTGGAAGAGCCCGCAGTCGAACAGGACCTGGCCGCCCGGGCAATCCAGGCGGAAACAGGACCCTGTCACGGCCCGCGCCGCTCCGTGAAACGTCAGCTGCGGCGCCATTTCGCGATGCCCTCGATTGCTCCGCCAGAAGCGTACAGGGGCCGGTTTCGTCCAGCAACGCGCTTACTGCCTGTCGCCATCCGTCTCTCGGCCTCGGTCGCTGATCTGGGGCTCGTTTTCGGGGTGAAATGGCAAGAAAATCGCCGCATGCGGCGTATGAGGTGCAATGTCCTGAAAAGGCTTCGTTTTTGGAGGCTGGAATCAGGCTGGAATGCGGCTGGAATCGGGCTTGCCACTTTTTCAGGGTTCGTAAAGCTTTGCGGCACGAGTCCGGCGCCGGGGCCGTCGGTATCAGAAGTCGGGGTCGTCGATCAGGGGGGTCGGTTTGGCAAGGGTGCGAAGATCGTCCGGCTTGGCGATCGTCACATTTTGCGTGCTCACCGTCACGCCGTATGGCCGCAGTGCCGCAAAGGCGCGCGAGAGGTTCTCGGGGGTCATGCCGAGCAGCGACGCGAGCAGGCGTTTTTCGGTCGGGAGCTCGAAAGATCCAGTGCTCCCGGTTTGCGCATCGAGGCGTAGGAGATAGTTTGCGAGGCGCTCGACCGACGAGCGCAGCTTCAGAATCCTTCGCGTGGCGGATCGAGCTGCGGAAGCCGCCAGCGAGTTCCACGACAATGGCGGCGGCGAATTCCCGATCGTCCGCGAAGGCCCGCCGCACGTCCTCTCCGGGGATCAGCGCAATGCGGCTTTTCTCCATGGTGCGCGCCGACATCAAATAGGGCCGGTCGCTTATGGTCGCGGCAAGGATGAAACTCGCGACGGGCGCGAGAACGGCCATCGTGGTCTCTCGCCGATTCCAGGTGGCGAACAGCTCCACCGCCCCATCCACGAGAACGTGCAGGAAGTCGGACGCATCACCTTCGGTGATCAACTGGACCTGAGGCGGAAACGTCTGGAAATAGGCGCCGCGGAGCAGCGTCTCAAACGACTCCCCCGCCATGCTGCGGAAGAGCGGGAGACTGCAAATCTCTGGCACGTCTTCCGAACGCATTGCCGCCGCTCCTGCCACTGCTTGATTTTTATCAAGGGCCGAGCTGTGCATGTCAATCCTCGGCACTGTCGTCTGCAAGCGCCAGCACCACAGTCCGCAGGTGGTGAGCCAAAGAAATGCGGGTCCGCGATTGTTTCGTGCACTCCGGCAGTCGGCTTGATCCAGATCATCCCAGGTACCCGCCGGGCCCTCACTGTTCCAGCCAGCAGGCACTCGGAGTTCGCCTCCGGTGCGATCCATTGGACGAAGGGGATCCCATGATCACGCCATTCGGCGTCGCCCAGGCGGACCGGCAAAGGGCCCTCTGGCTCAGCACCATCGCCTTCACGATTTGCTTCGCGGTCTGGACGATCTTCGCGATCATCGGCGTCCAGATCAAGACCGAGCTTGGGCTCAGCGAGACGCAGTTCGGCATCCTGGTCGCGACCCCGATCCTGACCGGTTCGCTGACCCGCCTGCTGCTCGGGATCTGGACCGAGCAGTATGGCGGACGGCTGGTGTTCCCCCTGCAGATGCTGCTCGCCGCGGCGGCGACCTGGATGCTGACCTGGGCCGAGACCTACACGATGTATCTGGTAGCGGCCCTGGGCGTCGGCCTCGCAGGCGGGTCGTTCGCGATCGGCGTGGCCTACGTCAGCCGATGGTTTCCACAGGAGCGGCAGGGCACGGCGCTCGGCATTTTCGGCGCGGGCAACGTGGGCGCCGCAGTGACCAAGTTCGGCGCGCCCTTCGTGATGGTCGCCTTCGGCTGGGAGGCGGTAGCGCAGGTCTGGGCCATCGCCCTGGCGGCGATGGCGCTCATCTTCTTCGTTCTTGCAAAGGACGACCCGCTGCTCGAGCAGCGTCGCGCCAGCGGTGCCGCGGCCCCGAGCCTCGCCCAGCAGCTCGCGCCGCTGAAGAAGCTGCAGGTCTGGCGCTTCTCGCTCTACTACTTCTTCGTGTTCGGCGCCTTCGTGGCGCTGGCGCTGTGGCTGCCGCACTATCTCGTCGAGCGTCTACGACCTCGACATCCGCACCGCCGGGATGGCGGCGGCGGCGTTCAGCCTGGCGGCGAGCCTCTTCCGTGCCTATGGCGGGCACCTGTCCGACCGGTTCGGCGCGCGCACCGTGATGTACTGGACCTTCGGTTTCTCGATGGTCCTGTTGTTCATGCTGTCCTATCCGCCGACCGAGTACGTGATCCGCGGCGTTGACGGCCCGATCGCCTTCTCGACGGAGATGGGCGTCGTGCCCTTCATCATCACGCTGTTCGCGCTCGGCTTTTTCATGAGCCTCGGCAAGGCGGCGGTCTTCAAGCACATCCCGGTCTACTATCCCGAACACGTCGGCGCCGTGGGCGGCCTCGTCGGCATGATCGGCGGGCTCGGTGGGTTCATCCTGCCGATCGCGTTCGGCTCGCTTCTCGATCTGACGGGCATCTGGACCAGTTGCTTCGCCTTTCTCTTCGTGATCGTCGCGATCTCGCTCGCCTGGATGCATCTGTCGATCCGCGCCATGGAGCGGGCGGCGCACGGCGAGGCGCTCGATCAGCTGCCGACCTTCCCAGAGCTGCAGGAGGTCCATGTCCCCGAGCGGCACGCCATGCCGCGCTCAATCGAGGACTGGCGCCCCGAGGACCCGGAGTTCTGGGCCACAACGGGCCGTGCGGTGGCGCGACGCAACCTCTGGATCTCGATCCCGGCGCTGCTGCTCGCCTTCTCCGTCTGGATGGTCTGGTCGGTGGTGGTCGCGCGGCTGCCGGCGATCGGCTTCGCCTTCACCCCCGAGCAGCTCTTCTGGCTTGCGGCGCTGCCAGCGCTGTCGGGCGCGACCTTGCGCATCTTCTACAGCTTCATGGTGCCGATCTTCGGCGGGCGGCTCTGGACGACGCTGTCGACCGCATCGCTGCTCCTGCCGGCGATCGGGATCGGCTACGCGGTACAGAACCCGCAGACGCCGTATCTGATCTTCCTCGCGCTCGCGCTCCTGTGCGGCCTCGGCGGCGGCAACTTCGCCTCCTCGATGTCCAACATCAGCTTCTTCTTCCCCAAGGCCGAGAAGGGCAATGCGCTCGCGCTCAACGCGGGCGTGGGCAATCTCGGCGTGTCGGTGATGCAGTTCCTGGTACCGCTCGTCATCACCGCTGGGGTCTTTGGCGCAATCGGCGGCGCGCCCCAGCAGATGACCGACGGCGGGCGGCTCTGGATGCAGAACGCCGGCTTCGTCTGGGTGCCGTTCATCCTTGTGGCGACGGTCGCGGCCTGGCTGGGCATGAACGACCTTGCCGACGCCAAGGCCTCGTTCTGGGACCAGGCGGTGATCTTCACCCGCAGACACAACTGGATCATGTGCGTGCTCTACATCGGCACCTTCGGCAGCTTCATCGGCTATTCCGCCGGCTTCCCGCTGCTGGCCAAGACCCAGTTCCCGGACGTGAACTCGCTGCAGTTCGTCTTCCTGGGACCGCTGGTGGGCGCGCTGAGCCGCGCCGCCACCGGCTGGGTGGCGGACAAGTACGGCGGCGGGCGCGTTACCTTCTGGGTGTTCATCGGCATGATCGCGGCGGTCTTCGGGGTGATCTTCTTTCTCGGGATCAAGGATCAGCCAGGGGCGTTCTGGGGGTTCTTCGCCTGCTTCATGGCGCTGTTCTTCTTCACCGGGGTCGGCAATTCCTCGACCTTCCAGATGATCCCGGTGATCATGGGCCGCGAGGTGCCACGGCTCATGCCGGCTCTCGAACCCGAGGCGCGGGCGCGGCAGGTCGGCATGGAATCCGCCGCGATCATCGCCTTCACCTCGGCGATCGGCGCCTACGGCGGGTTCTTCATTCCCAAGGCCTACGGCACGTCCATCGCGATGACCGGCTCGCCGGTCGGCGCGCTCTGGGTCTTCCTCGTCTTCTACGTGGTCTGCCTCGTTCTGACCTTCCTTTACTACACCCGTCCGGGCGGGCTGCTGCACGCGGTGGAGCACCGCCGTGCCGCCGCGGACCTCGCCCCCGCCCCGGCCGAATAGGAGACCCGTCATGAGCCATCTCTTCGACCGTCTGAACTTCCTGCAGAAGAAGAGCCTCGGCACCTTCGCCGACGGGCACGGTGAACTCACGCGCGAGAGCCGCGACTGGGAAGAGGTCTACAGAAACCGCTGGCGCCACGACAAGATCGTGCGCTCGACCCATGGGGTGAACTGCACCGGGTCGTGTTCGTGGAAGATCTACGTGAAGTCGGGGATCGTCACCTGGGAGACCCAGCAGACCGACTATCCGCGCACCCGCCCGGACCTGCCGAACCACGAGCCGCGCGGCTGTTCGCGGGGGGCGAGCTACAGCTGGTATCTCTACAGCGCCAACCGGCTGAAGACCCCGATGATCCGCAAGCGGCTGCTGCAGGCCTGGCGGCGGATGCGCGAGACCATGGCCCCGGTCGCGGCCTGGGCGGCGATCCAGGCGGACCCGGTGCTGCGGCAATCCTACGTCGAGGTCCGCGGCAAGGGCGGCTTCGTGCGCGCCGGCTGGGACGAGGCGACCGAGATCGTCGCGGCGGCCAACGCCTACACCGCCAAGACCTACGGGCCCGACCGGGTTTTCGGATTCTCGCCGATCCCGGCGATGTCGATGGTCTCCTATGCCGCCGGGTCGCGGTACCTGAGCCTGCTCGGCGGCACCTGCATGTCGTTCTACGACTGGTACTGCGACCTGCCGCCGGCCTCGCCCCAGACCTGGGGCGAGCAGACCGACGTGCCGGAGAGTGCCGACTGGTACAACTCGGGCTTCCTGATCCTCTGGGGCTCGAACGTGCCGCAGACCCGCACCCCTGACGCGCATTTCTACACCGAGGCGCGTTATCGCGGCGCGAAGTCGGCGGTGATCTGCCCCGACTATTCCGAGGCGGCCAAGTTCGGGGACATCTGGTTGAGCCCCAGGGCCGGCACTGACAGCGCGCTCGCCATGGCGATGGGGCACGTGATCCTGCGCGAGTTCCACCTCGACCGGCAGGCCGAGTATTTCGAGGACTATTGCCGCCGCTATACCGACATGCCGCTGCTGGTGCGGCTGGACGAGCGCGACGGCCGGCTGGTTCCGGGCCGGCAGCTCCGCGCGGCGGATTTCGAAGGGGCTCTCGAGCCAGGGCAACAACCCTGACTGGAAGACCGTCGGCATCGACGAAACCTCCGGCCGGATCGTGGTGCCCAACGGTTCGGTCGGCTTCCGCTGGGAGCAGCACGGCGCCGCGGCGATGGAGAAGGCGGCCGGAACGGCGGCGGGCCTGTCCACCGACGCGCAGATGACGACGGGGCGCTGGAACCTCGAGCAGATCGCCGATGGAACGGAGATCTCGCTCAAGATGAGCCTGGTCCTCGAGGAGGACCGCGACGACGTGGTCGGCGTCGATTTCCCTTACTTCGGCGGCCAGGCCACCGAGAACTTCGTCAAATGCGACCACCCCGAGGTGCTGACCCGCAACGTCCCGGTCAAGCGGGTGCAACTCGCCGACGGCGAGGCGCTGGTGGCAACCGTCTTCGACCTCTTCTGCGCCAACTATGGCCTGGATCGAGGTTTGGGCGGCGAGTGGGTGACCACTGACTACAATGCCGACGTGCCCTACACTCCGGCCTGGGCCGAGAAGATCACCGGCGTGAAGCGCCAGGCGATCATCACCGTCGCCCGCGAGTTCGCGCTGAACGCCGAGAAGACCCGCGGCAAGTCCATGGTCATCCTCGGCGCCGGCCTGAACCACTGGTACCACATGGACATGAACTACCGCGGCATCATCAACATGCTGGTGATGTGCGGCTGCATAGGAAAGTCCGGCGGCGGCTGGTCGCACTACGTCGGCCAGGAGAAGCTTCGGCCCCAGACCGGCTGGACCGCACTCGCCTTCGCGCTCGACTGGAACCGGCCGCCGCGGCACATGAACTCGACTTCCTGCTGGTACGCCCACACCGACCAGTGGCGCTACGAGACGGTGAGCGTGCAGGAGATCCTGAGCCCCACCGCGCCGCCGGGCGACTGGGACGCGAGCCTGATCGACTACAACATCCGCGCCGAGCGCATGGGCTGGCTGCCCTCCGCGCCGCAGCTCAGGACCAACCCGCTCGAGATCGGCCGCGCTGCCAAGGCCGAGGGCGTGGAGCCGAAGGACTACGTCGCCGAGCGGCTGAAGTCGGGCGAGATCGAGATGTCCTGCGAGGATCCGGATGCACCGGAAAACTGGCCGCGCAACCTCTTCGTCTGGCGCTCGAACCTGCTGGGGTCGAGCGGCAAGGGCCACGAATATTTTCTCAAGCACCTGCTCGGCACCGAGCACGGCGTGCTCGGCAAGGACCTCGGCGAGGAGGGCCGAGTGAAGCCGAAGGAGGCCCGCTGGCACGACGACGCACCGCGGGGCAAGCTCGACCTCCTGGTCGCGATCGACTTCCGCATGTCGACCACCTGCGTCTATTCCGACATCGTGCTACCGACCGCGTCCTGGTACGAGAAGGACGACCTTAACACCTCCGACATGCATCCGTTCATCCACCCGCTGTCGGCGGCGGTGGACCCGGCCTACCAGTCGAAATCCGACTGGGAGATCTTCAAGGCGATCGCCCGCAAGTTCTCCGAAGTCGCGCCCGAAGTGCTCGGGGTCGAAACCGATGTGGTCGCGGTTCCGATCCTGCACGACACCGCCGCCGAGATGGCCCAAGGCAGCGTGCGCGACTGGAAGAAGGGCGAATGCGACTTGATCCCGGGAAAGACCGCCCCAGCCTTCATGGCCGTCGAGCGGGACTATCCCAACCTCTACAAACGCTTCACGGCGCTCGGTCCGCTGATGGCGAAGCTCGGAAACGGCGGCAAGGGGATCAGCTGGGACACCAAGGACGAGGTGCACCACCTGCGCGACCTCAACGATCCGGTGACCGACGAGGGCGTGACGAAGGGCATGCCGCAGATCGAGACCGCGATCGACGCGGCCGAGGTGATCCTGATGCTCGCGCCCGAGACCAACGGACAGGTTGCGGTCAAGGCGTGGCGGGCTCTCGGCAAGGCCACGGGCCGCGACCACGCCCACCTCGCCGAAGTCAAGCAGGACGAAAGAATCCGCTTCCGCGACGTGCAGGCGCAGCCGCGCAAGATCATCTCGTCCCCCACCTGGTCGGGCATCGAGAGCGAGGAGGTTTGCTACAACGCCGGCTGGACCAACGTGCACGAGCTGATCCCCTGGCGCACGCTCTCCGGCCGCCAGCAGCTCTACCAGGACCACCTCTGGATGCGGGCCTTCGGCGAGGCGCTCTGCGTCTATCGACCGCCGGTGGACCTCAAGACGATCACGAAGGCGATCAACAGGGACGCCGCCGAGGGAACGCCGCACGTGGTTTTGAACTTCATCACGCCGCACCAGAAATGGGGCATCCACTCGACCTACACCGACAACCTCCTGATGCTGACGCTCAGCCGCGGCGGGCCCTGCGTGTGGCTCTCCGAGACCGACGCCAGGACGGCCGGCATCGTCGATAACGACTGGATCGAGCTCTACAACGCGAACGGTGCGCTCACGGCGCGGGCGGTCGTCTCGCAGCGGATCAAGGAAGGCACGACCTTCATGTATCACGCCCAGGAGAAGATCGTGAACACGCCGGGATCGGAGATCACCGGCAACCGCGGCGGTATCCACAACTCGGTGACCCGCGCGATCCTGAAGCCCACCCACATGATCGGCGGTTATGCGCAGCTCAGCTACGGGTTCAACTACTACGGCACCGTCGGCTCCAACCGCGACGAGTTCGTCATCGTCCGCAAGATGCGCAAGGTCGACTGGCTCGACCAGCCGCGCGACGCGTCAGCCACCCCCAGCCTGGAGGCCGCCGAATGAAGATCCGTGCGCAGATCGGCAAGGTGCTGAACCTCGACAAGTGCATCGGCTGCCACACCTGCTCGGTCACCTGCAAGAACGTCTGGACCAGCCGCGAAGGCGTCGAATACGCCTGGTTCAACAACGTCGAGACCAAGCCCGGCATCGGATACCCCAAAGACTGGGAGAACCAGAAGCGCTGGAAAGGCGGCTGGGAGCGCAACGCGCGTGGCCACCTGCAGCCGAAGCAGGGCGGCAAGTGGCGCATCCTCGCCAACATCTTCGGCAACCCTGATCTGCCGGAGATCGACGATTTCTACGAGCCCTTCACCTTCGACTACGACCACCTGCAATCCGCGCCGGAGATGCAGCACTTTCCCACCGCCCGCCCACGCTCGCTGATCACCGGCGAGCGCATCGAGAAGATCGAGTGGGGACCGAACTGGGAGGAGATTCTCGGCGGCGAGTTCGCGAAGCGCTCGCAGGACTACAATTTCGAAGGCGTCGACAAGGAGATCTACGGCCAGTTCGAGAACACCTTCATGATGTACCTGCCGCGGCTCTGCGAGCACTGCCTCAACCCGAGCTGCGCGGCCTCCTGCCCCTCCGGCGCGATCTACAAGCGCGAGGAGGACGGGATCGTGCTGATCGATCAGGAAAAGTGCCGCGGCTGGCGCATGTGCGTCTCCGGCTGCCCGTACAAGAAGATCTACTACAACTGGGACACCGGCAAATCCGAGAAATGCACCTTCTGCTATCCCCGCATCGAGAGCGGCCAGCCGACGGTCTGCTCGGAAACCTGTGTGGGCCGCATCCGCTACCTCGGCGTGGTGCTCTACGACGCCGATGCCATCGAGGCGGCGGCCAATGTCGAGGACGAGCAGGATCTCTACCAGGCCCAACTGGACATCTTCCTCGATCCGAACGACCCGGTGGTCCAGGAGATGGCGCTGGCAGACGGCGTGCCGCTGGACTGGATCGAGGCGGCGAAGCGCTCGCCGGTGTGGAAGATGGCGATGGACTGGAAGATCGCCTTCCCGCTCCACCCCGAGTACCGCACGCTGCCGATGGTCTGGTACGTGCCGCCGCTCAGCCCGATCCAGAACGCCGCCGAGGCCGGCCTGATCGGCCACGACCGCGAGATGCCGGACGTGCGCAACCTGCGCATCCCGGTGCGCTACCTGGCGAACCTGCTCACTGCCGGCAAGGAGGCGCCGATCGTCACCGCCCTCGAACGCATGCTCGCCATGCGGGGATACATGCGGGCCAAGACCGTCGACGGCGTGATCGACGAGGGCATCGCCGAGCGCGTCGGCCTCACCGCGCTCCAGATCGAGGATATGTACAGGATCATGGCGATCGCCGACTACGAGGACCGCTTCGTCATCCCGACCGCGCATCGCGAACTCGCCGAGGAAGACATCATGGGGCTGCGCGGCGGTTGCGGCTTCACCGATGGCAACGGCTGTTCGACCGGGGTTTCGGGCGGTTCGCTCTTTGGCGGCAAGCGGCGGGGCCTGACCATTCCGGAGGCGATGAAATCATGATCCGGACGTTGAAGGCGCTGTCGGCGCTGCTCACCTATCCCGACGCCGAGTTGCAGGCGGCGGCTCCCGAGGTTGCCGGCGCCTTGCGGGAGGAGGGACTGCTCGCCGAGGCGAGGATCGCGGCACTTGAACCGCTGATCAGCGAACTGGCGAAGGATGATCTCTTCGACCTGCAGGAGCGCTTCGTGCTTCTCTTCGACCGCTCGCGGACCCTCTCGCTCAACCTCTTCGAACACGTCCACGGCGAGAGCCGCGCGCGTGGCGGTGCGATGGTCGACCTTCTGGAGACTTATCGCGCCGGGGGCTTCGAGCCGATCGGACCGGAACTTCCCGACCACCTGCCGATGCTGCTCGAATATCTCGCCACCCGCCCGTTGACTGAGGCCCGGGACATGCTCGCCGACGCGGTGCATATCTTCGTCGCCCTCGCCGAGCGCCTGGAGCGCCGCGGCGGCAGCCCCTACGCCGCGGTCTTCCGCGCGCTCGAGGCGCTGGCCGCAAGCCCCGCGGTCGCCGAACTGCTCGCCGGGATCACCGCCCTGCCGGACGACGACCCCGAGGACTTGGCCGCGCTCGACGCGGTCTGGGAAGAGGCTGCCGTCGCCTTCGGCCCCGACCCCAACGCCGGCTGTCCTGCCGGCCGCGATCTGCTCGCCCGGCTCGGACCCGGTCCCGCGCCGGAATGGGTCGAACCGAAAGCCGTATGCGGAGGACGCACATGAACTTCCTCTTGTTACAGATCTATCCCTACATCGCGCTCACCGTCCTCGCGCTTGGCTCGATCGCCCGCTACGAGCGCGATCCCTTCACCTGGAAGTCGAGTTCGAGCCAGTTGCTACGCCGCAAACAGCTCATTCTCGGCTCGGTGCTGTTCCACGTCGGCGTGCTCATCATCTTCGTCGGCCACCTCGCCGGCCTGCTCGACTCCGCTGCGGTTCTTCGATCTCGTCGGGATCAGCCACGGCTTCAAGCAGGTGCTCGCCATCGTCGTCGGCGGTGCCGGGGCGATCCTGGCGCTGATCGGTGGGGGCATGCTGCTGCACCGCCGTCTGGCCGACCCGCGCATCCGCGCGACCTCGAGCTTCGCGGACATCGGCATCCTGGTCCTGCTTCTGGTCCAGCTGGTGCTCGGCATGCTGACGATTTTCGTCTCGTTGCAGCACCTCGACGGCGGCGAAATGGTCAAGTTCATGCTCTGGGCGCAAGGCATCTTCACCTTCCGCACCGATGCCTGGCTCAACGTCGAGGACGCCAACATCCTCTTCAAGCTGCATATCTTCCTCGGCCTGACAATCTTCCTCCTGTTCCCGTTCACCCGGCTGGTGCACATGCTGTCGGCGCCGGTTCGCTATCTGTGGCGCCCCTGGCAGGTGGTTCGGCCCCGCGGCCGCGGCCCCAGCGCGCCCCCGCGCCCGACCCTGCCGGCCGAGTGAAATTTTAATGAAGATGAATCCCTGTGATATCAGCTCGTTGCACAGTCTTGCACGCGTGCAAGGACCCGCTTGCACACCTCCGGGAGCACGTCGCATGACCCTCCAGCCCGCCCTCGTCGTCAACGGCGAGACCGTCCCCGCCGCGGCGATCGCCGCCGAGGCCCAGAACCATCCCGCGCCGCCGGGCAAGCCCGGCCTTGCCTGGCGCGCCGCGGCCCGTGCCCTGGCGATCCGCGCCCTCCTCCTTCAGGAGGCCAGCCGCCTTGGTCTCGCTCCCGCGCCGCGATCGCTTGGGGTCGGGCGGCGCGAGACGGACGACGAGGCGCTGATCCGAGCGGTGATCGAGGCCCGCGTCGCTCCGGACCCCCCCAGCGAGGCCGCCTGCCGGGCGACGTACGCGCGCCACCCCGAACGTTTCCGCGCACCAACGCTCTACGCCGCGGCGCACATCCTGCTGCCCGTTGCGCCGGAGGACGCGGCCGCCCGCGCCGCCGCTTCGGCTACGGCGGCGGTCCTTCTCGCCGAGCTCGGCCGCGACCCCGGCGCCTTCGAGCGGCTCGCACGCGCCCATTCCGCCTGCTCATCGCGCGAGGCCGGCGGCCGGCTCGGTCAGATCCTGGCCGGCGACACCGTCCCTGAATTCGAGGCAGCTCTCGACCAACTCGGCTTGGGCGAAATCGCGCCGGAGGCAGTGGCGACACGCTATGGCCTGCATGTGATTCGTCTCGACGCCCGCGCCGAGGGTGCGCTCCTGCCCTACGAGCAGGTCTCCCCCGCGCATCCGCGAGAGCCTCGAGAAGGGCGCCTGGGTGGCGGCGGCGAGGCGGCTCGTGGCGACACTGATCTCCAAGGCGGAAGTTACTGGCGTCGATCTCGCCCGGGCCGCCTGACGTACCTGGCTAACCGAGTGGAGCCGTCCCAACAAGGCAGATGCGGTAACTGGCCAGCGTCTACGCGCATGTCTGGCAGCAGGCGGTCAATGGAGATTTCAGTGCGGCGGCACGAGTTCGGCGCCGTCGATTTCGGCGGTCGATTCGCAGCGAAAGAGGGTTTCCCCTGGGGTCATACTGTCGCGGTTGATGGCCCGCGCGGATTCGGGAGGTCAACGGTGAAAGAGAGGTTCTCTGCACGGAAGGCGAATCGGCAGCCGACCTTGGTGCTTTCCGTGCAGTGATCTGGCCGCACCCTCTGTGGGCCGTCGCCTGAAGTAATACCAACGGCCCCGGCCTCTGACTCTTTGGGGATTCCCAAATCGGAGGAAGTCTGAACTCACTGTCTCCAATGTCGAAGGCGGCAGGGATGTCGGGAACGATTGTGGTCACACGGCAGGAGATGACGGCGACGGAGCTGCGGGCGGCATCGGGGAAGGCACGGTCGGCGCGGACGGCGCGGCGGATGCTGGCGATCGCGCTGGTGCTGGAGGGGATGGACCGCAAGACCGCGGCGGAGACCTGCGGGATGGACCGCCAGACCCTGCGGGACTGGGTGCACCGCTACAACGCCGAAGGCGTGGCGGGGCTGACGGACCGCCGCTCGCCCGGCCCGCCGCGGCGGCTCACGCCGGAGCAGAAGGCCGCGCTGGCGGCTCGGGTGGAGACGGGCCCGGATCCGAAGCGCGACGGGGTGGTGCGCTGGCGGCGCCAGGACCTGAAGCACTGGCTCGAGACCGAGTTCGCGGTGGTGATGCACGCGCGCACGGTGGGCAAGCAGCTGCGCGGGCCCGGCCATCGCCGGCTGGTGCCGCGGCCGCGGCACCCGAAGGCCGACGAGGCCGCCCAGGAGGCGTTCAAAAACGTATGGCCCGCCCCGTCTGCAAGCTGATTTTCTCGATGCTGCCGTTGCAGTCTGCGCCAACGTATCCGGTCTCGGAGCGTCGCTCCCCGCCCAGATGGAGATTCGCGCGGCCCGGTCCTCACAAAACTCGCGGCGTCGAGCGCCATCTTTTGAACCAGGGTTTCGGGACGCCGGTTCGACTGTCAGGCCATCTCGTCCACCACCTGCAGACATCCGCGGCCCGGCGCGGCGTCCGCTCGCGGCCGGTCCGTGCGCTACGCGGCCGCCGCCGGCGCGGCGTCGTAGTCGGCACCGCTGCGCAGCACCGCCCAGACGATCCGCGCCAGCTTGGCCGCCAGCGCCACCACGACGATGTTCGGATGGGCGCGCTCGAGCAGGCCGCGCAGCCAGGCGCCGAGCGGCGTCTCGCTCGCGGCTGAGCCTCGGCAGCGCCGCACGGGCGCCGTGGATCAGCATCGTGCGCAGATAGACGTTGCCACGCTTGGTGATCCCGCCGAGCCGCGGCCTTGCCGCCGGTGGTCATCTGCCGCGGCACCAGCCCGAGCCAGGCGCGCCAGGTCCGCGACGGTGCGCGCGCCGAACGTCGCTCCGCCTCGCCGATCGCCGCCACCAGCGCCGTGGCGTTGAGCGCGCCGATGCCCGGGATCGTCGCCAGCCGCCGCGCCGGCGCCGAGCTGCCGCGCCGTCGCGACGAACTCCCGTCGAACGCCGCGATGCGCACGTCGAGCTCGGCCCACTCGCGCCCGCATGTCGCTCGACCAGCAGCCGGATCCGCGGGCTCAGGCAGTCCGGTCGCCTCATCGTCGAGCGCGCGCTCCAGCCCAGACCGAGCGCCCGCCGGCCCTTGCGCCACCGCGATCCCGCGCTCCAGCAGGATCGCGCGCATCTGGTTGATCAGCGCCGTCCGGTCCGCCACCAGCCGCGACGCGCGCCCGGTGCAGCGTCTGCATCGTCGAGCTGCGCCTCGGTCTTCAGCGCCACAAAGCGCATCGTCGGCCGCGTCGCCGCCTCGGCGATCGCCTCCGCGTCGCGGTCGTCGTTCTTCTGCGCCTTCACGTAGGGCCGGACATACTCCGGCGACATCAGCCGCACCTGGTGGCCCTGGCGCCGCGAACGCGCCGCGGCCGAGGTGGTGCGCGCCGCAGCAGGCCTCCATCGCCACCACGCAGGGCGGCAGCACGTTCGAGGAACTCGACCAGCTTGCCCCGCGACACACGCCGACGCAGCACCACCGCACCCGTCGCATCGAGCCCCGCGACGCTGCAGCTGTTCTTGCCCAGGTCGATCCCGACGATAGCTATGGTCATGGCGCGCTCCTTTTTTCTCAGCATGCTCCCCTCGACGCTACCCGATCGTCGCCGCAGGGGCGGGCCATCCCATAAAACTTCCCCGAGGCGGTAGCCGGGGTTCTACCCGAGACGGCCCACGGCAAGCCCATCGAGATTCTGGTTCCAAGAGTTCGCCATGGAGCCGCCATTGGTCCGAGGCCCATGGCGGACCCGCGCGTCGGCCAGCAGGGCACGCTGACCCGGGTCTGGGCCAGGCGCGGCACCCGCCCCCGCGCGGTGCGCGACACCCGCTACCAATGGGCCGCTCGCCATTGTCCTCGGACCAATGGCGGACAATGGCTCGCCTTCGGCGCGGTCTGCCCCGGGCGCGCCGCTGACCGCCGCACTGGTCCTGCCCTATGCCGACACCGAGGAGATGAGCCTGCACCTCGCCGAGATCGCCCGCAATGCCGCCCCGGGGGCGCATGCTCTTCTCGTGCTCGACGGCGCCGGCTGGCATGGGGCCGGGCAGCTCGAGCCGCCCGACAACCTCACGCTCCTTCTCCTGCCCGCCCTACGCCCCCGCTCAACCCCATCGAGAACGTCTGGGACTGACCTGCGCAAGAACAAGCTCGCCATCACCTTCTTCGACACCTACGACGACATCGTCGACACCTGCTGCGCACCTGGAACTTCTTCGCCAACGATCCCGACACTGTCGCCTCCATAACCTCCCGCAACCGGGTAAAGGTCAATCTTTAGGGCCGTTGGTATAAGACGACTTGCGCGCCGGCCCGCAGAAACGGGCTACAGACGACCGCGGTACCCGTCGCGTCCCGCACGGGGCCCCGGGAAGGGCGTTGCGGGCTAGGTGGT
>CAVOGP010000030.1:0-264083 GCA_963695425.1 uncultured Alphaproteobacteria bacterium
GATCGACCGACCGGCCACCCCGCGGAGGCGGCGTGTGCATCACCAGCCGCAGGTACATGACGTAAAGCGGCACGCCGCTGACCTGGGAGATGTAGAAGCCGATTGCGAACCCGGCCGCCGCGAGCAGCGCCACGTGGATGGTGATGAGCTTGCGCGAGGTGCCGTCGGTGAAGCCGCCGTCGGCCGAGATCCATCAGGATCGCCACCACGGCCTCTTGCGCACCTGGGCGATCATGCCAAGGGCAGGATCTCCTGACGCTGCGCCAGAACGTGTTCTGGAACTGCGCATTCGGCGGAGAGTGGAACTATGACGGCGCCAAGGACGCTGCGTAGCAGAGCACGACAACGACAAGCAGCGAAGCGCCAGCGCCTTCACCGCCGAGGGGCCAATACCGGCCGCCGAAGGCGCGCGGATCCAGTGCGCCGCCGCAGCAACCGTGCGGCGATGGATGCCCACATACGGTGGTGGTGCCATAGGCGAGCACCCCGGTCAGCAGCCACCGCCAGGCAATGGTCAGCGGATCGGCAAGACGGCGTTGGTGGGCTCGGCCGCAGGGCACCGTCGGTGCGCCAAGACGGCCCCATGACCGCCATCCAGGTGCACTGAGCGTGATGGCGATCAGCGCACCGATGCTGCATGCGCCAGGCCTCGTTGCCAAGTTCGCAGTCCTTGAGGAACTCGATGTCGAGGTCGGCGCCTCAGCAGAGCTCGGCAATCGGTGCGGTCACCGAGCAGACGTCCTTGCAAGACCTGCTCATCCATGTGGCTCGGTGCATCTTCTCGTCGAGTGCTGCGCCGCCCTGGCGGGCGGCGCGGAGCCGACAACACGGTGATCTCGTCGAGCATGCATAGAGTGCGCGGAGGTTGACGTTGAGGCCCAGCCCGTCGCTCGGCCCAGATGCGCTGCTCCGAGACCCTCGCAACGCGAACACGGTGTGCAGTTGCGTACCGCTTGCTGAAGCCGACTTCAACACCGTCGACATAGCGCTCATGTGGCTGCGGCTGTAGGTCTCCGCCCCGTCCTCGACGCCACATTGAGTGGGACAGGGTCAGGGGCGCAGCACGCGGTCCAAGAGCTTCACCCACCGTCGGGATCCCGAAGACCCAGTGCGCGGCAAACCGCGCAGCCACTGCTCGGGACCCGCTACGTAGGGCACCCGCATCAGCGCGCCCATGGCGAGGCTGACCAGCAGCGAAAGGTGGGCACGCGGTCGAGTTGAAGCGGGTCGACCTGCTGTTGCTCCGCCCCCGGCCGCGCCCACCACCCCGCCGCGGCGCCTCCGCCGGGTTGGCCTCAGGACCAGGCTCTACATGTTCGTGGTGGCAACCTCCAGCGCCTTCACCGAGAAACACAAGAAGAGGTAGACCAGTATGATCCCAAAATGTCAGGTAGACGGAGGAGGCCGAGTAGTAGGTCGATGCCCCGACTACTTCCGGGGCGCGAGTTCGCGGACGACCTTCAAATTCGCCGCCAGGACGGCTCGTCGAAAACTCTGGCCGGTGCGAGAATACCACGATCAGCACGAGCCCTATGGCGAAATAGATTCCAGAAGTCTGCCGAATACTGGGACACGTCAAAAAATCTCCGTGTCTCCGGGACATGCACCACCGCGCTCACGCCGTCACAGACAGTATGTTCCGAAGGATTGCATGGCGCATTCTGAGCGGGTGCGACCTGCGCGGTCAGTGACACGCCGGCCACCGCCAGCATCGCTGGGGCGGAGCACGGGGCCCAGTATGCGGATGCGCAGGCGGCCCTTCATCATGCGTCCTCTAAATGCGTTGATCGAATGAGTTGTATGTTAACCGAATTTTCAGGAAACTTGAAGTGAAAGCGGCGGTTCTTCGCAGATTTGGTAGTGGGATGCCCGGGGTCAACATGTAGACTTGGAAAAAGTGATTGCCGGCGCCTGCGGGCCGGCCTATTAGTCAGCCATGTCGCTCTGGAGATGAAGGAAGACCCGGCGCCTCTCCGGCGCCGCGCGCCTGCGTCTGGCGGCGACGGCCGTGGCCAGGGGTTCTTCGGCATGCCCTGCGACGACGCCCACAGGGCCGACGGTGAAGATCCTCTTCATCCACGCCGCCGCGGCGCTGATGGCGATCAACGCCTGGCCGAGCCACGTGGGTCGTCCTCGCTGATCCCATCCGCCGTCACCATGTCGGCGCTGGCGGCGCGGGCTGCCGCGCCGGTGGGTGCACATGACGGTGATCGCGCTGGTGACGGTGTGATCTGGGGCCAGCACTGGGGGACCTGGTGGGCCTGGGGGAGCTCACCTCCTTCTTCTGCTCTTCGTCACATCGGCTATGTCGCGCTCTGGGAGGTGGTGGACGAGCCCGACAAGGGCGGCGGACCTGACCGCGGTGCTCGCCTCGGCTCGGTCTTCGCGCTCCTGTCGCGCTACGCAGTGTTCTTCTGCAGTGAGGGGCTTCACCAGGGCCGTTCGCTGTTGCTTGACTGGCAGGAGAACGTGCACGACGCCTTCTGGTGGCCGCTCTGCTCGATCGCGGTTCGCGCTGCTTCGTCTGCCTGGTGCTCTTGCGCACCCGCACCGACAGATACGCTTAAGGCGGCTCCGCGCGCTTCAGGCGATCGAGGCGCGGGCGTGATGCCCGATCTCGACGCTTATGCCGGCAACGTCCTCGGCGCCTACGGGGTGACGCTGGCGCTGATCGCGGGCTGGGTATCGGTCTGGCGGGGGCGGCGAGGTGCGGCGCGAACTTGCCCGGATACGAGGCGCAGATGGGGCGGGGATTCAACGAACGCGCTAGGCTGAACCCGCTCCTCTCGCGCCCCGCGCTCTCTTCGCGGCCTTCGCCGGGCTCGCCCTGGTCGCGCTGACCCGCGAGAACGCGGGCGAGCTGCCCTCGGCGCTGGTCGGCCGTCCGCACCGGGGTCGGCCAGACCGATGCTGCGCCGATCCGCCGCCCTCGGACGCCGACCTGCGCGTGCCGGGGTAGCTCGCCAACTTCTGGGTGAGACGCGCCCTGCCGCATGGAGCATCCGCTCCTGACCGATCGCCGGAACCGGCGTGCCGGTGATCGGGATCAACTACAAACACACGCCAGCCAACGCGCTGGCCTCGACGAGCTGCACCTTCGCCTAGCATGCGCCGACCGCAGCGTGTACGGCCTCGATGGCATCTACGGCGTGCCCGAGACCTTCGTGGTGGATGCGGAAGATCCTCCTGCGCCATCCCGGGCCGCTCACCCGCCGACATCATGGCGCGGCCGGCTGCAGCCGGTGATCGACGCCGCCGAATGGAACACCCCGCCGGGCCGCATACAGAACGTTCTGAATTGCGCTTCCGGGCGTTTCGTCTGGGGCCTCAGGCATCCGCGTCGCGGCCCGCGCCCAACTTCTACCAGATCAACCAAGGAACCTCAGCCATGTCGCTCCACTACCGATCAACTCCAAATGCTCACAACCCGTTCTCGGCTCGGCCGCCGCAGCGCAGCAGGCGGACAGGCTCGGCCATCGAGACCGAGGCCGGGGCACCCACTGCCGGCGCCCTCGGTCGTGCTCATCGATGCTCCCCGCGAGGCGTCGCTTCTCAAGCTCAGGGGCGTCGCCGGGGCAGTGGTGCACATCCCTGCGCGGTGACGACGGCGACGACTGCCTGATGCTCAACCTCGTCGCGGCTACTTCGGTGGAGCGCCGTCCTACCTGATTGGCGGAGCGATCCGTCTGATCCTGCGCAGCACCGTGTCGCCCGGAAGCTCTGGAGGATGGCGAGGATGTCGTCAGCGATAGACGCATCGGCGTCGGCAGCGCCGACGACTACTGGCATGTGACATCATCATCCGAAAGCCACGGCGGCCCCGGCGGCTCGGTGCTCGCGGATCTGCTCGGCGTGACGATCAGCCGCACGCCCTGCTCTTGGGATTTAGGAAGACCCGGGAGGGGCGGACGCGATCTAGGCGCCGCCAGCGGCGGCACCTGCGGACCCGACCACGCGGCGGAACTCCGTGTTGAAGCGATCGTGATGAAGCCGCGCTTGAACATGACTTCGGTGATCGGCAGCTCAGTCTCGCGCACAGCCGCGCCGCGCATGACGGATGCGAAAGCCGTTGACGTAGCGCGGTCGCCTGTTACCCCGGTTCGTCGCGACACGGAGACGTCGCGCACGGGACCGACAGGCGCGTACCGCGCGGCCGCGTTAGGTCGCCGTCGGCATAGGCGCTTCTCGGCCATCATTGTGTCGAGGTCAGCCATCAGGGTTCGGTCCTGGTCGGTTGGATCGTCCGACTGTCGGTGCCTAGGACCCATAGGCGCACCCACCAGGGCGACGACGAAGATGAATGCCGGCGGAGCATCCGGTGACGCCGGTCAGGAACGACGATCGCCGCATCGCCCGCGAACACGCGCGCGGATCAGCAGATCGGTCGCGACCAGCGCCAGTAGGGCCATCGTGGCATACATACCACTTCCGGCGACGCCCGCGGCGGCACCTGCGCAACTCGTCCGGCAGCAGGAGTGCCGCGGTCCGGAAGAGATACTCGAGCACGACACGTCGGACTCGCGTGAGCATGGCCAACTTACAAAGAAGACCGGAACCGCCAGAGGCAGGTTGGCGCAACTCGGCGTCGTCCTCGGTCAGGGGACGAAAGCCGTGGGTGCGATCAGCAACGCCGGACGAGTGGCTGAACCCGCCCCTCGGTGCCGAAGGAGAGCGCAAGCCCAGGAGAAAGCCCACGGTCCCCAGCGCCAGCAGGCAACCCACAGAGAAAGTGGCCGCCTCGCAGGGCGTGCGCACGCTGCGTGCCAGGGCGTAGGCGGCAATCGCCGTCAGGACGCTGACCAGCCATGTGAGGGGAGTGTAACCACGAGTACCTCCTGGTCGCGAATTACCGCGCAACCTCAGCGGCTGTTCGGCGGCCGGGTTCAGGCTTTGGTTCGACCTTTTGCTCGGGCACCGCATAGTGCGCCAACAGCGGCAGCTGGGCCATGATGAGCAGGAAGTTCGCCCCCGGCAGCACGCAAAGGCGTGGAAGGATCACCGAGGTGTTCGTGCCGTAGGTGCGCGAGACCCATTTCGTTAACAGGGCCGAGCAGGATGTAGAAGGCCACGACCAGTGGACCCTCGTCCCGCATCGGGATCGTCGTCCATGAGGTACTTGAGGAGCTCTGCCCCCGCAGCAGCCCGAAGCCGAGGATGCCGGCGAAGAGCGAGAGGATCGTCGGCTTCATCTTCACGAAGGTGTCGTCGCGCAGGATCAGCGTCAGCCCCCCGAAGATCGTCACCACCGCCGTGATCACCGCCATCCGCGGCAGCTTGCGGGTGGAGAAACCAGCTTCACCGCCAGCGCCGCGAGGATCGTCGGCACGAAGACCGCGGTGGCGAAGAGTACCTGCTCGAGCTGCCGCTCGGCGGTCTCCAGCCCCTCGGGCACCGGCGCCATCCGATACGCGAGGAAGAAGACGGCGATAGGCCGACTTCGAGCACCAGCTTCAGGATCGGGTTGATGTGGCGTGGTGCCATGGCCGTGGATAGCGCGCCCCTCAGCCGAATTCCACCACAACCGCGAAGTCGCATGGGCCATGGCGGCGACGGCCGTCGGCATGCCCTCGATGGCCGCTATCCATTCGGCCACGATTTGGCCGAACTCGTCGGGATCGAAGGGCGCGAGGTCGTCGATGCTGCTTTTGCCCACCCCGATCGCGTGGATCGCAGGCCGAAGCGGTCGGCCAGCGCCACCAGCATGCCGCCTTTGGCGGTGCCGTCGAGTTGGTCATCACCAGCGCCGACGTCGGCGATCTTCTGGAAGATCTCGACCTGGTTCAGGGCGTTCTGACCCGTCGTGGCGTCCGGGTCGCGCTTACGGATCACCGGCACGATCTTGGCGGTGCCCATCAGGTCCTCGCGGTTCTGCAGCCGGCGGCGGTGTCGATGAGCAGGAGGTCGGCGCCCTCGGCCTCGGCGCGGTCATGGCGTCGAAGGCGAGGCGGGCGGTTCGAGCCTGGGGTGCGGCCACTGCCGGGCACTCCCCGCGCGCTCGCCCCAGATGTCCCAGCTGCTCGACGGCGGCGGCGCGGAAAAACGTGTCGCCGGCGGCGATCACCACCGTCTTGCCGGCGGCGCGGAACTGGCTGGCGAGCTTGCCGATGGTGGTGGTCTTGCCCGAACCGGCCCCACCACCTGCGCGCTTGCAGAGGATGGCCTACAGTTTATAGGGCGGCGATCTCGGCGGGATCTGTTTTTTTTTTTTTTTTTTTTTTTTTTTTTTTTTACACACACACACATGGCCGCCCATTTGTTGTTGTTGTTGTTGTTTACGTCGCTCAAGGTGGCGGCACGGCTGGCCGAGGGGCGTTTCGGCCGACGGGTCGGCGCGCTCGAGATCAGGCAGGCGCTTGCCGCCGAGATCGCCGCCCTACTGGAGCCGGTGGCCCGGCCGATGCCGATCTATCCCAAGCGCCCGCAGGTAGTTCTGGTGGTGGGCGTCAACGGTTCGGGCAAGACCACCACCATCGGCAAGCTCGCCAGCCAGTTCCGCGCCGCCGGCAAGACGGTGGTGATCGCCGCCGGCGACACGTTTCGCGCCGCCGCGGTCGAGCAGCTGCAGATCTGGGGCGAGCGCGCGGGAGTGCCGGTGATGACCGCACCCCAGGGCTCGGACCCCGCCAGCCTCGCCTTCGACGCCATGGCCCGCGCCGAGGCCGAGGGCGCCGACCTCCTGCTCATCGACACCGCCGGCCGGCTGCAGAACCGCGAGGACCTGATGGCCGAGCTCGCCAAGATCGTGCGGGTGATCCGTAAGCGCGACCCGGACGCGCCGCACAACACGCTCCTGGTGCTCGACGCCACGACGGGTCAGAACGCCCTGAACCAGGTCGAGATCTTCCAGAAGATCGCCGACGTGACCGGGCTGGTGATGACCAAGCTCGACGGCACCGCCAAAGGCGGCGTGCTGGTGGCGCTGGCCGACCGCTTCGGCCTGCCGATCCACGCGATCGGGGTGGGCGAGAGCATCGACGACCTCGCGCCCTTCGATCCCGACGAGTTTGCCCGCGCGCTGACCGGCCTCTGAATCGTGGCCGAATGGATAGCGGCCATCAAGGGCATGCCCGAACGGCAGATCGCCGCCATGGCCCATGCGGACTTCGCGGTTGTGGTGGAATTCGGCTGAGGGGCGCGCTATGCCCGCGGCCATGACCACACGCCACATCAACCCGATCCTGAAGCTGGTGCTCGAAGTCGGGCCTATCGCCGTCTTCTTCCTCGCGTATCGGATGGCGCCGGTGCCCGAGGGGCTGGAGACCGCCGAGCGGCAGCTCGAGCAGGTACTCTTCGCCACCGCGGTCTTCGTGCCGACGATCCTCGCGGCGCTGGCGGTGAGCTGGTTCCTCACCCGCAAGCTGCCGCGGATGGCGGTGATCACGGCGGTGGTGGTGACGATCTTCGGGGGGCTGACGCTGATCCTGCGCGACGACACCTTCGTGAAGATGAAGCCGACGATCCTCTATTCGCTCTTCGCCGGCATCCTCGGCTTCGGGCTGCTGCGGGGGCAGAGCTACCTCAAGTACCTCATGGACGAGCTGATCCCGATGCGGGACGAGGGCTGGCTGAAGTTCACGAAGCGGTTCGTGGCCTTCTACATCCTGCTCGCCGTCCTTAACGAAGTGGTCTGGCGCACCTACGGCACCGACACCTGGGTGAACTTCCGCACCTTCGTGCTGCCGGGGGCGAACTTCCTGTTCATCATGGCCCAGCTGCCGCTGTTCACGCACTATGCGGTGCCCGAGCAAAAGGTCGAACCGAAGGCCTGAACCCGGCCGCCGAACAGCCGCTGGAGACGCGTATCCCAGTTGCGCGGTGATTCGCGACCAGGAGGTACTCGTGGTTACACTCCCCCTCACATGGCTGGTCAGCGTCCTGACGGCGATTGCCGCCTACGCCCTGGCACGCAGCGTGCGCACGCCATACAAGGCGCGGCTTTTTCTCTGTGCGTTCCTGCTGGCGCTGGGGACCGTGGGCTTTCTCCTGGGGCTGCGGCTCTCCTTCGGCACCGAATGGGCGGGGCGGGTTCAGCCACTCGTCGCGGTGCTGATCGCACCCGCCGCCTTCCTCGGCTTTCGTGCCCTGACCGAGGACACGACGCCGACGCTGCGCCAGACCCTGCTCTGGAACGGCATTCCCGTCTTGCTTGTACAGTTGGCCATGCTCACGCGAGTTCCGATCTCGCCCGACGTGTTCGTGCTCGGGGTCAACGGCGTCTATCTCTTCCGGACCGCGGCACTCCTGCGCCGTCACCCGGACGAGTTTGCGCAGGTGCCGCCGCAGGCATCGCGAATGGTGCGCTCGGCGATCTATGCCACGATCGTCCTGCTCGGCATGATGGTCGCGACCGATCTGCTGATCGTCGCGGCCGGCGTGTTCGCGGGCGATGCGGCGATCCTGCCGTTCCTGACCGGCGTCACCGGAGTGCTCACGGCATTCATCTTCGTCGTCGCCCTGGTGGGTGCGCCTATGGTGCTGGGCGGCGACCGAAGCAAACAGGCGGGGTCCGACGATCCAACCGACCAGGACCGAACCCTGATGGCTGACCTCGACACAATGATGGCCGAGAAGCGCCTCTATGCCGACAGCAACCTGACGCTGGCGCGGGTGGCGCGTCGCCTGTCGGTCCCCGTCCGCGACGTCTCCATCGCGACGAACCGGGTGACGGGCGAGAACTTCTCGCGCTACGTCAACGGCTTTCGCATCCGTCATGCGCAGCGCGCTCTGCGCGAGACTGAGCTGCCGATCACCGAAGTCATGTTCGACGCAGGCTTCGTGAGCAAATCCAGCTTCAACACGGAGTTCCGCCGCGTGGTCGGGCAAACCCCGTCGCAGTACCGCGCGGAAGGGGCGGACGCCTGATCGCGTCCGCCCCTCCGGGTCTTCCTAGATCTCCGAGCAGGGCGTGCGGCTGATCGTCACACCAAGCAGATCCGCGAGCACCGAGCCGCCGGGGTTCAGGACGAAGCCGTGGCTTTCGCTCAACCCGCCCTGGATGATGATGTCGGCATCCAGGTCGTCGTCGGCGCTGCCGACGCGATACATATCGCTGACGACATCCTCGCCATCCTCCAGAGCCCGGGCGACACGGGTGCTGCGCAGGATCAGACGGATCGGCTCCGCCGATCGGGTAGAGACGGCGCTGCCGCCGAAGTCGCCCGCGACGAAGCGCACCGGTAGCATCAGGCAGTCGTCGCCGTCGTCACCGCGCAGGAATACCTCGCCGCTGCCGGCAACGCCCCTGAGCTTGAGAAGCGACGCCTCGCGGGGAGCATCGATGAGCACGACCCCGAGGGCGCCGGCGGGGATCAGGTGCCCGGCCTCGGTCTCGATGGCCGAGCCTGTCGGCGAGGCGGGTTGGCGGTCCCCGCCCTGCGCTGCGGCGGCCGAGCCGAGAAGCACAGGGATGAGAGCATTTCGAAGTGATCGGTAGTGGAGCAACATGGCTGAGGTTCCTTGGTTGATCTGGTCGAGCTGCGGCACGGGCCGGCAACACGGATCGACCTAAGGGCCCGGAGGATACGAAACGCCCGGAAGCGCGATTCAGAACGTTCTGTATCGCGTTCTCGAACGGGGCCGTTGCAATCGTCAGGGCGGGGTGTTCCGTTCGGCGGCGTCGATCACCGGCTGCAGCCGGCGCGCCATGATGTCGCGGGTGAGCGGCCCGGGATGGCGCAGGAGGATCTTGCCCTCCGCATCCACCACGAAGGTCTCGGGCACGCCGTAGATGCCCCAGTCGAGGCCGGTGCGCCCGCTGCGGTCGGCGCCGATGCTGGCGAAGGGGTCGCCCAGCTCGTCGAGGAAGGCCAGCGCATTGGCTGGCGTGTCCTTGTAGTTGATCCCGATCACCGGCACGCCGGTTCCGGCGATCTCGGTCAGGAGCGGATGCTCCATGCGGCAGGGCGCGCACCAGCTGGCCCAGAAGTTCACAAGCTTTACCCCCGGCGCGCGCAGGTCGGCGTCCGAGGGCGGCGGATCGGCGCGCAGCGGCTCGGTCTGGCCGAGCCCCGGTGCGGGACGGCCGACCAGCGCCGAGGGCAGCTCGCCCGCGTTCTCGCGGGTCAGCGCGAACCAGGCGAGCCCGGCGAAGGCCGCGAAGAGGAGCGGCGGCAGCAAGAGGAGCGGGTTCAGCCTAGCGCGTTCCATTTGATCCCCGCCCCATCTGCGCCTCGATCCGGGCAAGTTCGCGCCGCACGCTCGCCGCCCGCCAGACCGATACGACGACCAGCCCCGCGATCAGCGCCAGCGTCACCCCGTAGGCGCCGAGAACGGTGCCGGCATAACGGTCGAGATCGGGCATCACGCCCGCGCCTCGATCGCCTGAAGCGCGCGGAGCCGCCTTAAGCGTATCTCGGTGCGGGTGCGCAAGAGCACCAGGCAGACGAAGAGCAGCACGAACCCCGCGATCGACAGGATCAGCGGCCACCAGAAGGCGTCGTGCACGTTCTCCTGCCGGTCGAGCGACAGCGACGGGCCCTGGTGAAGCCCCTGGCTCCAGAAGAACACTGCGTAGCGCGACAGGAGCGCGAAGACCGAGCCCACGAGGCAGAGCACCGCGGTCAGGTCCGCCGCCTTGTCGGGCTCGTCCACCGCCTCCCAGAGCGCGACATAGCCGATGTAGAAGACGAAGAGGATGAAGAAGGAGGTCAGCCGCGGGTCCCAGGCCCACCAGGTCCCCCACATCGGCTGGCCCCAGATCGCGCCCGTCACCAGCGCGATCACCGTCATGGTGGCCCCCACCGGCGCGGCAGCCCGCGCCGCCAGCGCCGAGACATGGTGACGGCGGATCAGCCAGATCAGCGAGGCGACCAGCATCATCAGCCAGGCGTTGATCGCCATCAGCGCGGCGGGCACGTGGATGAAGAGGATCTTCACCGTCGGCCCCTGCTGGTAGTCGTCGGGCGTGCCGAAGAACCCCCAGCCCAGCCCCGCCGCCAGCGCCACGGCCGTCGCCGCCCAGAGCGCAGGCAGCACGGCGCCGGAGAGGCGCATGAACTCGACCGGGTTGGCGTATCTCCAGAGCGACATGGCTGACTAAATAGGCCGGGCCCGCAGGCGCCGGCAATCACTTTTCCCAGAGTTTACATGCTGACGCCCCGGGGCATCCCACTACCAAATCTGCGAAGAAGCGGCTGCCACTTTTGGCTTCAAGTTTCCTGAAAATTCGGTTAACATACAACTCATTCGATCAACGCATTTAGAGGACGCATGATGAAGGGCCGCCTGCGCATCCGCATACTGACCGTGCTCGCCGCAGCGATGCTGGCGGTGGCCGGCGTGTCGCTGACCGCGCAGGTCGCACCCGCTCAGAATGCGCCATGCAATCCTTCGGAACGTACCTGTCTGTGACGGCGTGACGGCAGTGCAGTGCATGTCCCGGAGACACGGAGATTTTTGACGTGTCCCAGTATTCGGCAGACTTCTGGATCTATTTCGCCATAGGGCTCGTACTGATCGTGGTGTTCTCGCACCGCCAGTTCAACGAGCCGTCCTGGCAGAACGATTCGAACATCATCCAGCGACTCGCGCCCCGGGAGATCATCGGGGCGTCGACCTACTACTCGGCCTACCTCGTCTACCTGACGTTGATCATACTGGTCTACCTATTCCTGTGCTTCTCGGTGAAGGCGCTGGAGGTTGCCACCACGATCTTCAACCTGGCTCTGAGCCAGAACCCGGCCGGAGGCACCACGGGCGGGGTGGTCGGCGCGGCCGGCGCGGGGGGCGGCGACGAGGCGACGCGCCAGGTCAACCCGCTTCAACTCGACCGCAGCGTGCCCACCTTTCCGCTGCTGGTCAGCCTCGCCATGGGCGCGCTGATGCGGGTGCCCTACGTGCAGCGGGTCGAGCAGTGGCTGCGCGGTTTCGCGCACTGGGTCTTCGGGATCCCGACGGTGCAGGTGAAGCTCTTGGACCGCATGCTGCGCACCCGGGTAGACCTGTCCCGGCTCGAGGCCGATCTGGCGTTCGAGGACGGGGCGGAGACCTACAGCGGCCGCATCGAGCGCTATGTCGACGCCGCCGCCTCGGTGTTGAAGTCGGGCTTCAGCAAGCGGGAGTTACGCGACCGGCTCGGCACCATCTTCGCGTTCAAGGCCTGGGTCTCGGAGCAGCGCATCTGGCCGAGCAACGGGCTGACCTCGGACAGTTCGACCTTCGCGCCGCTCTATGCCACTGTGCTCGACGAGATCACCGTGCTCGAAAAGGATCTCGAGCTCTTGTCGGCTCCCGCGCTCGCCGCCCGCCAGGGCGGCGCAGCACTCGACGAGAAGATGCACGAGGAACTGTGGGCCCACCGCGTGAAAGAAGTGGGCCGGGTCTGCAAGGACGTCTGCTCGGTGATGGCGCTTTTCGCACCGAATTCCGACTATCCCGACCCTGAGGCGCCGACCTCGACGAGCCTCATCGAGTTCCTCAAGGACTGCGAACGTGGCAACGAGGCCTGGCGCATGCAGCGCGATTCGGCGCTGATCGCCATCACGCTCAGTGCCGCCTGGATGGCGGTCATGGGGGCCGTCTTCGCGCTGGGGCTGCGGATGGCGGCACCCGACATCTATGCGGCCGAGCCCACCAACGCCGTCTTCGATCCGCTGACCATTGCCTGGCAGTGGCTGCTGACCGGGGTGCTCGCCTATGGCACCGCCACCTATGTGGGCATCCATCGCCGCACGGTGTTGCTGCGGCGGGGGCGCTGGATCGGCGCCTTCGGCGGCCGGTATTGGCCCTTCGGCCAGTGGATGGCGCTGGCGCTTCGCTGCTTTGTCGTTGTCGTGCTCTGCTACGCGGCCTATTTCGTCCTTGGCGCCGTCATGGTTCCGCTCGACGATCTCGCCCCGATGCTGTCGCAGTTCCAGAACACGTTCTGGCGCAGCGTCAAGGAGATCCTGCCCTTTGGCATGATCGCCGGGCTGCACGGAGCCATGGTGGCGATCCTGATGGATCTCGGCCGACAGCAGCTCACCGACGGCACCTCGCGCAAGCTCGTCACCATCCACGTGGCGCTGCTCGCGGCGGCCGGGTTCGCAATCGGCTTCTACATCTCCCAGGTCCGCGGCGTGCCGCTTTACGTCATGTACCTGCGGCTGGTGATGCACACGCTGGCCTCCGCCGGGGTGGCGCTGGCCGCCGGCTGGTCGATCACCTGGTCGCTGCGCCGGGCCTTCGAGATCGAGGACGACAACGGGGCGGAAGGCGCGGCGGACTCGCCTGCCGCAGCGCTCGCTGAAGCCCATGCCGCCGCAGCGTCATCGGCACCTCCTGCCCGCCGGACGAGTCCCAAGAAGCGCCTCGCGGTGGTGCGGTGAGGCGCGCGATAGCACTTGCCGCCGCCATGCTGGCGGGGGCGGGTGGTGCCGGCGCCGAGGGCATCCGCATCGGGATGCGGGCCGACGCCAAGCCCTTCGTTCAGGAAATCGAACCCGGAGTGTTCGAGGGCTTTCTTGCCGACCTGTGCCGGGCGGCGGTGGCTGGCGCAGGCTATCCGGACTTCACCGAACAGCGTATCGATGCCAGCACGCGGCTGGGCGATCCGGGAGACGGGCGGGCTGAGGTCGACGTGGTCTGCGATCCGACCACGCTGACGCTGGAGCGGGCCGGGCGTCTCGACTTCTCGCCGATCGTCTTCATCGCCAACGCCACCTTCGTCTCGCGCGACACCCGGTATTTCCTTTCCGCGGCCGAGGCCGCGGCGTCGGAAGGCTGTACGGCGGCTGCGGCCGGCGGCGGGCGGGTGGCGGCGGCGGGGATGGTCACCGGCACCACGGCGATGGCAGCCTTCGAGCTGGCGCTCGCCCGGGGCTTTCTCGGCGACCGCAGCGAGTTCGCGGTCTGCGCGATCACGGTTCCCTCGCATGTCGAGGGGATCCGGCGGCTCTGCGAGGGCGAGCTGAGCTACTACTTCGGCGACGCCGACATCCTGCGCGCGTTCCTCACCGACCGCCCCGGCTGCCGGGCGACCTTCCACAACTCGTTCCTGACCTACGAGCCCTATGCGCTGGTGGTGAACACCGAGGATCCGGAGTTCCGGCGCCGTTTCTTCCGGGCGGTCTATGGGCTGTTCTCGGACGGCTCGGTGGAGACGTTCTACGGGGACCATTTCGGCACGCGCCCGCGCAGCGCCGCGCTCGACATGCTTTTCAGCATAAACAGCGTGCCCCGCGGCACCGTCAGCGCAGATTGATCCTGAGCGCCGCCGCCGCCGTGAAGGGGGCGAGGGCGAGGATGGCGAGGGTGAGCCCGGCCAGCAGCAGGAGTGCGGGCCAGGGATCGCCACCTTCCGCCGCGGCGCCGGCGGCCCGCGCCCCGAGGATCAGCGTCGGGATGTAGAGCGGCAGCACCAGCACCGACAACAAGAGCCCGCCGCGGCGGATGCCGAGGGTGAGGGCCGCGCCGATGGCGCCGAGGAAGCTCAGGCCCGGCGTGCCGACCGCGAGACTGGCGACGAGCCAGGGGTAGGCGGGGGCGGGCAGGCTCAGGGTGACTGCGAGCAGCGGGGCGGCGATGACCAGCGGCAGGCCGGTGGTCAGCCAGTGGGCGAGCGCCTTGAGCGCCACCAGCCCGGCCAGCGGCAGTGGCGAGAGGGCGAGCACGTCGAGGGTTCCGTCCTCGTGGTCGGCCTGAAACAGCCGGTCGAGCGAAAGGAGGCACGCGAGCAGCGCCGCGATCCAGATCAGGCCCCCCGCCACCGCCGCCAGGCGGCTAGGGTCGGGGCCGATACCGAGAGGGGCGAGCAGGAGCACGATCAGGAAGAACCCGAGGCCCAGGCCCCCGCCGCCGCCCGAGCGCAGCGCCAGGGTGAGCTCGCGCCCGAGCACCGCGCGGGCCAGGCTCATCCGAGCGCCCCGGCGAGAAACGGGTCGGTGCCGGCGGCGGCGAGGGGCTCGATGTGCATTTCGCGGGTGGCGGCAACGGCCAGGTCGGCGTGGGTGGCGATCACCGCCATGCCGCCGGCGGCCGCGTGGGCGCGCAGGGCGTCGGCAAGCTGTGCCGTGGCGGCGGTATCGAGTGAGACCGTCGGTTCGTCGAGGAGCCAGAGGCGGCGGGGGACGAGGAGGAGTCGCGCGAGGCCGAGGCGCCGTTTCTGGCCCGCCGAGAGCAGGTGCGCGGGGCGGTCAGCGAGGGGGGCGAGGTCGAAGGCCGCGAGCGCCGCTGCCACGCCGCCGCCGCCGAAGAGGGCGGACCAGAAGCGCAGGTTCTCGGCCACGGTGAGCTGCGGCTTGATCGCGTCGGCGTGGCCGACATAGGCGAGGCGCTCGGTATAGGCGTCGGGGTCGGTGTCGAGGCGGTGGCCGTCGAGGCTGATCGCGCGCGCCGTCACCGGCAGCAGCCCGGCGAGGCCGCGCAGCAGTGTGGACTTGCCGGCGCCGTTGGGGCCGCGCAGCAACAGGGTCTCGCCGTCGGCCAGCGTCATGCCGATGCCCTGGAGGATCGCGCGTCCAGAGCGGCTGCAGCTGAGATCCTCGACGGTCAGTCCCATATCCGTCGCTTAGCGGATGCGCCCCGGCAGGGGAAGCGCGCCGCCGCTGGCGCCCCCGAGGTGGTCGGCAAGGGCGGCGAGGCCGGCGGCGACGGCGGCCTCACTGGCGCGGGGGCCGGTGTGGTTGAAGCGGATGACCCCGGGAGGCGTGCCGATGGCGGGGCTGACCGCTTCCAGCAGCACGGGCGTGGCGCCGGCAAGGCTGGTGCCGGGGGGCAGGGTGGCGGTGGTGACCAGCGCCGAGGCCTGCTCAGGGTCGGGAACCCAGAGCGGCAGGCCGAGGGCTTCGAGCCCCGCGCGGGTGGCCGTGGCGGCGCGGGCGTGGCGGGCGATGGTGGTGGCGAGGCCTTCGGCCTCGATGCGGTCGAGGGCGGCTTCGAGGGCGTGGAATTCCAGGGTCGAGGGCATGCCTGGGAGCTGGCCGCGGCCCAGATCCAGCCAGTCGCGGCGGTGGTCGAGGAGCGACAGAATGGAGCGGCAGGGGCCGCCCGGGCGGTCGATGGCCTCCCAGGCACGGGGGCTTACGGCGACGGCGGAGAGGCCGGAGGAACCGCCGAGCGCCTTCTGCGGGCCGATCACCACCAGGTCGAGGCCGAGGTCGTCCATGGCGAGCGGGTGGCCGCCGACCGAGGCGACGGCGTCGACCACGATGAGGGCGCCGGCTTCGCGGGCCAGCGCCGCGATCTCGGGCAGCGGGTTGAGGATGCCGCTGGCGGAATTCGGCGTGGACCAGGGCCACCAGGTCGGTGGGCTGGTCGAGGGCCGCGGCGACGGCGGCGGCCGCGATCGGCCGGCCGGGATCGGCGGCGAGGTTGCGGACCTCCGCGCCGCCGAGGGCGAGCCATTCGCCGAAGAGCGCGCCGTAGGGGCTGGTGACGATGTTGAGCGCGTTGAGGCCCGGGCGGGCGAGGCTGGTGGCGGCGGCTTCGAGCGCGACGATGGCCTCGCCCTGGACGTGGAGGACGTCGCCGGAGGTGGCGAGGAGCGCCTTCAGCCGGTCGGCGAGGCGGGCGTAGCCGGTCGCCGGGTAGGGCGGCAGGTCAGGAAGGGCGGGCATGGGCGGTCTCCAGGCGGGGGATGGCGGCGACCAGCGCGCGCAGGGTCGGCGAGCGGGGCTCGGCGAGCAGCGCTGGCGCGGGGCCGGTCTCGACGATGCGGCCCGCCTCCAGCACCGCGAGACGGTGGGAGACGGCGCGGGCGGCGGCGAGGTCGTGGGTGATGAAGAGGTAGGCGAGGTCTGTCGCGCGATTGCAGGTCGACGAGCAGGCGCAGGATCTCGGCGCGCACCGTGGCGTCGAGGGCGGAGACGGCTTCGTCAAGCACGATGAGGGCCGGGCGGGTGGAAAGGGCGCGGGCCAGGGCCACCCGCTGGCGCTGGCCGCCGGAGATCTCGTGGATCGCGCGGGTGGCGAGCGCGGGGGAAAGGTGGACCTGGGCCAGCAGTTCGGCGATGCGCTCGGGGCCGGCGGGCAGGCGGTGGATGCGCAGCGGGTCGGCGATGGCCGAGGCGACGGTGGCGCGGGGGTTGAAGGCGGCGAGCGGGTCCTGGAAGACCATGGTCCAGCGGCGGCGCAGGCGGCGCAAGGCGGGGCCGGAGAGGGTGGCGAGGTCCCGGCCGTCGATGCTGACGCTGCCGGCGTCGGGGGGCTCCAGCGCCATGACCAGCCGGGCGAGCGTCGACTTGCCGCTGCCGGAGGGGCCGACGAGGCCGAGGGTCTCGCCGGGGGCGATGGCGATATCGATGCCGTCCACCGCCGCTATGGCGCGGTCCTCGCGGCGGTAGCGGCGCGCGAGGGCGCGGGTCTGCAGGAGCGGGGTCATCCAGCACGGATCTGTCCGCGCGCGGACAGAATATCAAGTCTTTGAAACATATAGATTATTCCGATCGCATTTACCGCGTGGCAATCTTGGTAAACTCTCGTCCGCGGGGGATTCATGGCACGGCTCCGACCAGCGGCGGGGTGTCGAGGTCGATGTGGGAGGCGAGGAGGCGCGCGGTGTAGGGCTCGGCCGGGGCGGCGAGGACGCGGGCGGCGAGGCCGGTCTCGACCATGCGGCCGGCCTCCAGCACCAGGATGCGGTCCGCCATCCGGCCCGCAAGTGCTATGTCATGGGTGATGAACAGGAGCGCCATGCCGGCGTCGCGCACCAGCGCGTCGAGGAGCGCCGTGATCCGGGCCTGGGTGATGGTGTCGAGCGCGCTGGTCATCTCGTCGGCGACCAGCAGCCGCGGGCCGGCGGCGATGGCCGCGGCCAGCGCCGCGCGCTGGCGCTGGCCGCCGGAGAGCTGGTGGGGGTACGCGCGGGCGGCGAGCGGGGGGTCAGGCAGGTCGACGCGGGTCAGGAGGTCCACGGCCAAGGTCTCGGCGGCGGCGCGGTCGAGGGGCAGGTGCGCGCGGGCGACCTCGGCGATCTGGCGGCCGATGCGCATCAGGGGGTCGAGGCTGGCACCGGGGTCCTGGAAGACGAGGCCGATGTCGGCGCCGGGCCGTGGCGGGCGGCCGAGGACAGGCCAGGCGATGCTGCCGGTGACGGTCGCCGCGGGCGGCAGCAGGCCGAAGAGGGCCAGCGCCAGCGTGCTCTTGCCCGAGCCGCTCTCGCCGATCACCGCGAGGCGCTCGCCCGGCGCGAGGTCGAGCGAAAGGCCGGACAGGGCCGGGGGCGTCCTGGGGTAGCGCACGGTGAGGTCGCGGATTTGCAGGAGGCGGGTCATACGCGGATCCGGCGGCGGGAGAGCGCCTCGACCAGGCCCTCGCCGAGCAGGTAGACGCCGAGCACGGTGGCCATGAGCGCGATGCCGGGGATGATCGAGCAGGTACGGCGCCGAGCGCAGCACGGTGCGCCCCTCGGCGATCATGCCGCCCCAGGTGACGCGGTTCGGGTCGCCGAGGCCGAGGAACGAAAGCGCCGCCTCGATGAGGACGGCGGCGGCGACGATCACCGCCGAGAGCGCGAGGACCGGGGGCAGGGCGTTCGGCAGCACCTCGCGCAGCGCGATGGCGAGGGGGTGCATGCCGGCGACGCGGGCGTTGGCGACGTAGTCGCTCTCGCGGATGGCGAGGACCTCGGCGCGGGCAATGCGGGCGGGGTCGGTCCAGGAGGCGAGCGCTATGGCCAGCACCACGGTGGCGATCGAGCCGCCGGCGACGCTGACCAGGGCGAGCGCCAGCAGGAAGCCGGGGACGGTCTGGAAGGCCTCGGTGATGCGCATCAGCGCCTCGTCGATCAGCCCGCCGGCGAAGCCCGCCAGCGTGCCGACCAGCGCGCCGAGGGCCAGCGCGGCGGCGGCGGCGGCGAGGCCGATCACCAGCGAGGTGCGCGCGCCGTGCACGAGCTGGGCGAGCAGGTCGCGGCCGAGCCGATCGGTGCCGAGGGGGACGGCTGCGTCCTGGAAGGGGCGGATGAGGGGTGCCGCGACGATCGAAAGCGGGTCGCGCGGGAAGAGGAAGGGGGCGGCGAGGGCGGCGGCGGCGAGCAGTGCCAGGAGCGCGAGGCCGACGGCCCCCTCGGGGGTACGGATCAGGCGGGCGAGGAGGGTCAAGGCATCGCCTCCGTTCTTCTCTTCTCGCCACATGCCCGGACGACTGAGCGGCGGCGCGCGTACGTCGCTGACACGAGCACGACGCCGACGCGCCGCCACCGCCGGCCGTGCGAGCGGCCGGCCTGTCTTTTTGCGCCGGGGGTGGTGGGGGTCATTGCGCGCCCACGCGGGGGTCGAGGGCGGCGTAGAGGAGGTCGACGGCGAGGTTGACGGCGATCACCAGCACGGCGGAGGCGAGGATGATGCCCATGAGCAGGGCGGCGTCGCGGTCGCCGACCGCCTCGTAGGCGAGCCGGCCGAGGCCGGGGATGGCGAAGACGCTCTCGATCACCACACTGCCGCCGAGCATCGCGGCCGCCTGCAGGCCGAGCATGGTGACGAGCGGCAGGAGCGCGTTGCGGGCGACGTGGGCGAGCACGATGCGACGGCGGGGGAGGCCGCGGGCGCGGGCGGCGAGGATGTGGTCGCGGCGCCAGACCTCGGCCATGGCGCCTCGCATCATCCGCAGGTAGAGCGCGAGGTAGAGGAGGCCGAGGCTCGCCACCGGCAGGATGAGGTGGCGGGCGATGTCGGCGGCGCGGGCGGGGCCGGTGAGATCGGAGGCGATGGTCTCGAAGCCCGAGAGCGGCAGCCAGCGCAGGCGCACGGCGAAGATCACCGCCAGCACCAGCCCGAGCCAGAAGCTCGGCACCGCGTAGAGGGCGAGCGAGCCGAGCGAGAGGATGCGGTCGCGGGCGCTGCCGGGGCGGGCGCCGGCGACGATGCCGAGAGTGGTGCCCAGCGCGAAGGACAGGGCCAACGCGGTGCCCATGAGCAGGAGCGTGGCGGGCAGGCGTTCGAGGATCAGGCCGAGGATCGGACGGTTGAAGGCGACGGACCAGCCGAGGTCGAGGCGCGCGAGCGAGGTGAGGTAGAGCCAGAGCCGGGCGAGGGGGCTGGCGTCGAGGCCCCAGCGGGCGCGCAGCTCGGCGGCCAGCGCGGCGTCGCCGCCGCCGAGCGAGATCAGGTAGGCGTCTACCGCGTCGCCGGGGGCGGCCTCGAGCAGGAAGAAGGTGCCGACGACCACGATCGCCACCACCGGCACCGCGCCGATCAGGCGGCGGCGGATCAGGGTCAGGCTGCGGTGCATGGGGGCATCATCGGTCCGCTCGCGCCGGCACGGCGCCGCCTCCCTCCCTGTCCTGCAAGCAGGCCCGGGGTCAAGGCTCGGCGAGGATGGCGTCGATCGTGCGCCACGCCGCGCCCGCCGCGCGCTGGTTGAGGTGGTGGCCGGCGGCGGTGATCAGGGCCTTCCACAGCGCCCAGCCGCGGCCGCGGGCCCAGGTGGCCGGGTCGAGCGGCAGGGCGGCGCGGAATGCGTCGCGGGCCTCGCCGGTGAAGTGGGTCCAGGCGATGGCGAGGTCGCAGGCGGGGTCGCCCACGGCCATGCCGCCGAAGTCGATGACGGCGGAGAGCCGGCCGTCGCGCACGAGCAGGTTGCCCGGCGCGATGTCGCCGTGGACCCAGACCGGCGCGCCCTGCCAGGCCGAGGCGAGGGCGGCGGCCCAGGTATCCGCGGCGGCTTTGGTGTCGATGCGGCCATCGAGAGCGGCGCGGGTCTCGGCGTCGTAGACCGCGAGGCCGCCGCCGCGGTGGAAGTTGTCCGGCCCCGGCGGCGGGCCCCCGGTCGCGTCGATGCGGTGGAGGGCGCCGAGGAAGGCGGCCAGGTCGCGGGCGAGGCGGGTGGGCTCGACCGGCTGCTCCGATACCGGTGCGCCGTTATGCCAGCCGCGGACCGACCAGGGCCAGGGATACCCCTCGCCCGGTGCACCCATGGAGAGGGATTCGGGGATCGGCAGCGGCAGGTGCGGCGCGAGGACGGGGAGCCAGCGGTGCTCCTTGGCGACCTGCGGCGCATAGCGGGCGGCGCTTGGCAGGCGCACGGACATGGCTTCGCCGAGGCGGAAGGTGCGGTTGTCCCAGCCGCCGGGCGCGACCGGGCGGACCGGGGAATCCGCCCAGTGCGGGAACTGCGCCGCGACGAGCCGCCGGACCAGGCCGGCATCGATGGCCGGACCGGCGGCTATTCCTCGATCCAGGTGTCGGGCCAGCTCGTCACCGCCCAGCGCGGGGTATTCTGGATGTCGTGGAGCTGGTCGCTCGCCACCGTGGTGAAGCCCCATTCGGCGACGTTGATCAGCGGCAGGTCCGCGACCACCAGCCGCTGGAAGTCGCGGTAGAGGGCGACGCGGGCGGCCTCGTCCACGGTGGTGCGGCCGGCGGCGATGATGGCGTCGAGCTCGGCATTGGCGTAGCCGCCCTGGTTGGAGAAGCCGACGCCTACGGGCAGGCCGCTCTCGACCAGGATCGTGGTCGAGATCGCCGGGTCGCCGCGGTAGACCGGGGACCCTACGGCGAGGTCGAAGGCGTGGTCGGTGTAGACCGCCTGCTGGTGGGCGGCACTGTCGTTGTTGACGAGTTCGGCGTTGATCCCGACCTCGGCCAGCGCCTGGCGCAGGTAGGCGCCGAACTGGCGGGTCTCGTTGAAGTAGGGTGCCGGCAGCAGGCGCAGCGAGAAACGCACGCCGTCCGCACCGCGCGGGTAGCCGGCCTCGTCGAGCAGCGCGTTGGCCTTGGCGACGTCGAAGTCGTATGTCGGCTGTCGGCGGTGAAGAACTCCGGCGTCGTCTGCGGCACGGGCCGATCGCGGGTTTGGCGTAGCCGAGGAAGATGGTCGTGACCACGAAGTCCTTGTCGATGGCGTGCGCGATGGCCTGGCGGACCGGCAGATCGGCGAGCTCCGTGCGGCGGTGGTTGATCTCGACGATGAGCTGGTAGGTCAGCGCCTCGTAGCCTTCGGGATAGACCGTGAGGCCGGCCACCTGGGCGATGCGCTCGAGGTCGGCCAGCGGCACCTGGAGAAGGCGGCGAGCTGGATCTCGCCCGCCTCCAGCGCGCCGGCGGCGGCGGCGCGGTCGGGCAGCACGCGGAAGAGGATCTCGTCCAGCATCGGCTCGCCGTCGTCCCAGTAGTCGTCGTTGCGCTTCAGCCGGTAGAACTCGCCCGGGCGGTGCTCGGCGAAGCGGAATGGGCCGGTGCCGACGGGGGCGGTGTTCGGCGGGTTCTCGGCGATATCCGTGCCCTCGTAGAGGTGCGCGGCAGCACGTGGTGACCACCGGCAGGGCGTTGCGGATCAGCTGGAAGGGCGTCGGCTGGGAGAACCGGAAGACCGCGGTGTGGTCGTCGGGCGTCTCCACCGCCTCGAGATTGGCGAAGACGATGCGGCCGAGGTTCTGCATCGGCTTCCAGACCTCCATGGCCGAGAAGGCGACGTCGGCCGAGGTGAAAGGCTTGCCGTCATGCCAGGTCACGCCCTCGCGCAGCTTGAAGGTGACGGAGAGCCCGTCGTCCGACCCTTCCCAGCCCGTCGCCAGCAGCGGCTGCAGCCCGTCGGGGGCATCGCTGGACGCCTCGGCAAGCGGCTCGATGACCTTGGAGGCAACGAAGAACACGCCGTTGGAGGCGACGATCGCGGGGTTGAGGTTGCGCGGCTCGCTGTCGGCGGCGACGATCAGGCGGCCGCCGCGCCGGGCCTCCTGGGCGAGGGCGGGGCGGGTGAGGGCGGCGGCGATCAGGCCGCCGGCGGTGGTGGCGAGGAGCGTGCGGCGGGTCAGGGCGAGTCGGGTCATGGCAGCCTCCAGACGGGATCGGGTGCATGTGCCGGGCGGATTCGCGGGGCTCGGATCGGGTGCGAGCAAATCCCTTCCGGTGCCGCAGGGCAAGCGGTCGGTCGGATCGGTCCGGGTCTCAGCCGGCGCCGGCCTCCAGGCCGCGCAGCATGTCGGCGAGCGCGCGCTCTGCTGCCGCCAGCGCCGCGGGGTCGGTGCTGCGGGCCACGAGGTTGGCGCCGAAGCGGCCGCCGAAGTTGAACGGGTAGCAGCCGATGCCCACCCCAGGATGGGCGGCGGCGACGCGGGCGAGGGGCTCGGCCAGCAGGCCCTCGGGGACGTCGGCGCGCAGCGAGGCGGAGAGCAGCGGCGGGCCGCCCACGAGGCGCGGCAGCAGGCCCTCGACCATGGTAGCGAAGACGGCCGGCACGCCGGCCATGACGTGGACGTTGCCGAGCGAGAAGCCGGGGGCCTTGGAGACCGGGTTGTCGATCAGCGTGGCGCCCTCGGGGATGCGGGCCATGCGCAGGCGGGCGGGGTTCAGGTCGGTCTCGGGGTTGGGGTAGTTGGTGGCGAGGATGGCGCGGGCGTCGTCGCGGACGCCGATGGGGACGCCGAAGGCGGCGGCCACGGCGTCGGCGGTGATGTCGTCGTGGGTGGGGCCGATGCCGCCGGAGGTGAAGACATGGGTGTAGCGGCTCCGCAGGGCGTTGACCGCGGTGATGATCTCGGCGGCCTCGTCGGGAACCACGCGGGCCTCGCGCAGAGGGATGCCCTTGTCCACGAGCTTCGCCGCGAGGAGCGGCATGTTGGCGTCGCGGGTGCGCCCGGTGAGGATTTCGTCGCCGATGGTCAGGAAGGCGGCGGTGGGGCTGGTCATCGGCAGCTTGTCCTCGTTGCGGGCGGGGTCATAAGGTGGCGGCCATGAACTTCGCCCGCCCCCTCGTCCGCGGCACCCTGGTGCGCCGGTATAAACGATTCCTCGCCGACGTCATGCTCGAAGACGGGCGCGCGGTGACGGCGCATTGCGCCAATCCCGGGGCGATGCTGGGACTGAACGCGCCGGGGATCGGGGTGTGGCTGGAGCCGACGGACGGGCCGGGGCGCAAGCTGGGGTTCTCCTGGCGGCTGGTCGAGCTGGAGGGCGGGCATTTCGCCGGGATCGATACCAGCGTGCCGAACCGGATCGTGGGCGAGGCCTTCGCGGCGGGCGCGGTGCCGGCGCTGGCGGGGTATGCGGCGTTCCGGCCCGAGGTGGCCTATGGCAATCGCAGCCGGGTGGACTTCCTTGCAACAGGGCCGGGGCTGCGGGACGCCTATGTGGAGGTGAAGAACGTCCACCTTCGGCGCGAGGGCGACTGGGCGGAGTTCCCGGAGTCGGTCACGGCGCGGGGGGCGAAGCACCTGGGCGAGCTGGCGGCCATGGTGGCGGCGGGGCACCGGGCGGTGATGCTCTATGTGGTGCAGCGGGACGACTGCGCGCGGATGCGGCTGGCGGGGGATCTGGACCCGGCCTATGCGCGGGCCTGGGCGGCGGCGCGGGCGGGCGGGGTCGAGGCGGTGGCGCATGGCGTGGAGATCGGGCCGGAAGGGATCAGGCTGGCCGGGCCGCTGCCGATCGGGGAGCCGGTGGCCGGGAGCTGACGATCACGTCCCCGGTGGTGGTGTAGCTGACATTGTGTCAGCGGGCGTTTCCAGGCGGGGCCGGAGCTGACCAGCTCGCGTGAGAAAGCGCGGCCGGCGCGCCGATGATCGCCGATCGCGGCGTCGGTATCCAGCGTCATGTAGCGCCGGCCGGGCGCGGCCCGAGTCGCTGTGCTGTTCCATGAGCACGGCGCCGACGAGACGGAGGGATTGCGCGCGGCCTCGTTGGGAAAGACCCCGACGACGTCGGTGCGGCGCTTGATCTCGGCGTTGGGACGCTCGATCGGGTTGGTGGAGCCGAGCTTCGGCCAGTGCGCCGCCGGGAAGCGCTTGTAGGCGAGGACGTCCATTTCCAACTCGTCCATGCGTTGGCTCAGCTTCGGCAGCTTGTAGCGAAGGTGGTCGGAGACCCGGCGCCATTCCTGATGCGCCGCTTCCGGGGTCTCCTGGGCGAAGGCGGTGCCGATGAAGGCGGAGATCAAGCGGCGACCGCTGCGGGAGCCATGGGCTTGCGCGTTGCGGAGAAAGTGCACGCGGCAGTGCTGCCAGCTTGTGGAAAGGACCCGTGAGACGGCGGCCTTGATGCCCTCGTGAGCGTCGGAAATGACCAGCTCGACCCCGCTCATACCGCGGCGGACCAGCTTGCGCAGGAACTCGGTCCAGAAGGCCGAAGCCTCCGATGGTCCGACATCGAGGCCCAGAACCTCGCGCTGCCCGTACCGGTTGATGCCGATCGCGAGGATCGCCGCCACCGACACCACCCGGCCGTGCCGGTGCACCTTGAGATACGTCGCGTCGATCCAGACGTAGGGGTAGGGTCCTTCGAGCGGCCGCTCGAGGAAGGCCGTCACCCGCTCGTCGATCTCGGCGCCAGAGCCGGCTGACCTGGCTCTTCGAGATGCCGCCCAGCCCGAGTGCGCGCACCAGGCTGTCGACCGAGCGGGTCGAGATCCCCTGGATGTAGGCTTCCTGAATGACTGCGGTCAGTGCCTTCTCGGCCGCCCGCCGCGGGTCGAGGAAACCGGGGAAGTAGCTCCCCTTCCGCAGCTTCGGGATGCGCAGCGCCACCGTCCCGGCCGTTCGGCGGGAAAACGATCCACTGGATCGTTTTCTGCCCCGCCTCACCTCCCAGTCGCGCTCCCGGTAGCCGTTGCGCTGGACGAAGCGCGCACCGCTCTTCTCGCCCCAGGCGGCACCGGTGATGGCCCCCACCTCCAGCTCCATCAGCCGCCTGGCGGCAAAGCCGATCATCTCGCGCAGAACGTCGGCGTCGGGGGCCTTCTCCACCAGGCCCTGCAGGTCCATCATCATGTCGGTCATCGGGAACGTCTCCGGTTCGGGTTGGTGTCCACAACCCCGATCCTACCGGAAAACCCGATGACCACCGCGCGGCCGCCCGCCAGCGCCAGCGCCGCGTGAACGCGCGCTGGCGGGCGGCCGCGCTACCCGTCAGCTACACCACGTCCAGGGACGTGACCGAGCTGACTCGGCACTTTCGCGGGATTTCCAGTGCGGAGATTCTGGTATTCGTTTTGAAACAACAGCTTACGTGGTTAATGCCAGATGAACGGGGCGTGTCGCGCTAGCGCGTTGCCCGGAGGCTCGGCAGCGGGGCAGGCCGGGGGGAAGCGCTGGCCTCGGGGAGCCAAGAGGGCTCCCGCTCGGCCGGCGCTCGGGCCGCGAAAGCGCGGCCCGAAGGCGCGCCCGTTGGCGCGATCATGAGCGCGCAGGTGCGCGCGAGTCTTCTTGAGTGGGCGCGCGCGTGTTCGCGCGCGCCGGCGGGGCGCTCGCCGCCCCCGCGCCCCCGGCACTGCTCTTCCAGGTTTCTGGCCAAAAAGAGAAAGGGTCTGGGAGCCGAATTGTCGGCGCGAGTTCCTCGGCCTCGGCCTGCGACACGCGAGCGCGACATGGCCGATGAACGTGGATGAACGGTTGGCGGACGATTGCGACAAAAAGGCCCCGGCTGTCATCCGGGCGCATGACAGGGCGGGAGCCGCGCCGGGGTTATGGTGGGAGCGTTCCAACACCAGACCGGGAGGTCGCCATGGACTTCAACAGCCTCGTCGCCGCCAACCTCACCCGCAACCGCCGCTCCAGAATGACCGCCGCCGCCGAGGAGCGCTACTACCGCTTGAGCGCACTGCCGCGGCCGCGACTCGGCACGCTGGTCTCGCTGGCCACCGCGGCCGGCGTGTTCCTCCTGCTGACCGGCATCGCCCAGGTCTGAGCGTGCCAGCGGTGATCGCCGCTCACGCTGCCGTCCCGCGGCGTGGTACCCTGGCTGGGGATGCGATCGGGGACAGCGCCGGGATGGAGCACAGCGAAGCCGACGAGGCGGCGATCCTGGCGGTGCTCCGCGCCGAGACCGACGCCTGGCTGCGCTCCTGAGCGTCGAGACGCCATCCAAATAGGGCGGGCGCCGTTGCGGAGCGGGGCCCGCCACCGGGCGGTGACGACCTAATGCCAACGACCTCGGTCCCTGACCTGGGGCTCATTTCGGGGTGACAAGGCCAGAAAATCACTTCTTGCGGCGTATGCGGTGCAATGTCCTGAAAAGGCTTCGTTTTCGGTGGCTGGAATCAGGCTGGAATGCGGCTGGAATCAGGCTTGCCACTTTTTTAGGGTTCGTAAAGCCTTTCGGCCCGAGTCGGGCGCCGGGGCTGTTGGTATAGGCCGCGGGTTCAAGTCCGCGGGAGCTCTTCAGGTCTATGCGGAATCGCATCCTGAGCCGAAGCTCACCCGGTGCGCACCAGCACCACGCCGGCGAGCACCAGGGCGATGCCGGCCAGGCGGGGGAGCGAGGCCGGGCGGATGTCGAGACCGAAGGCGCCGACGTGGTCGGCGAGGGTGGCGCCGAGCAGCTGCCCGGCGATGACGCAGAGAAAGAACAGCAGCGCCCCGGTCACCGGGGCGATCACCACGCCGCCCGCGACGAAGGCGGTGCCCGCAAGGCCTGCGAGATAGATCCACCAGGGCACCGAGGCGAGGGCAGACCGGCTGGTATCGCCGCGGCCGGTGATGGCAATCAGCGCCAGCGCCCCGAGGAAGGCCACAAGGATCGAGATCGACGCCGCCCCGTAGGGCGAGCCGATGGCGCGAGCGAGCACGGCGTTCATCAGCGGCTGGATGGCGAGGAGCACGCCAAGCGCCACCGCCGAGGCGAGGTAGAACCAGAGGGTCATGAAGGTCTCCGGAATGGGTCGGTCCGCGAGATTGGCAGGGGCCGGGGCAGGGTGGCAACCGCTTTGATGTGGAAGCGGCCGCCGGCAGTCCTAGCTGGAAGCCGCAGGGCCGTTCCGGCCTCGGGGGACCGCAGATGATCCGCCTTGTCCTGATTGCCCTTGTCCTCGCTCTGCCGGCGCGGGCCGACGATCCAGTGGCCCTCGAGCCGGTGGACCTCGAACTGGTGCTGCTGGCCGATGCCACCGGCTCCATCGATCCCGCCGAGATCGCACTGCAGCGCAGCGGCTATGCCGAGGCCATGGCCGATCCGCAGGTGCTCTGGGCCATCCGCAACGGCGGCGCGCTGGGACGGATCGCGGTCACCTATGTCGAGTGGGCCGGGGCGGCCAGCCAGGACGTCGTGGTGGACTGGATGATCGTCGAGGACGAGGACAGCGCGCGGGATTTCGGCACGCGGCTGATGGCGGCACCGCGCCGGGCCTACGGTTCGAACGCCATCGGGGCGGCGCTGCTCGCCGGGCTGGCGCTGATCGAGGCCAACCGCTACGAGGGCTGGCGCAAGGTCATCGACCTGAGCGGCGACAGCTCCTGGAACCCGCAGGGACCGCCCATCGCGGTGGCGCGCGACGTGGTGCTGGGCGCGGGCGTGGTGATCAACGGCCTCGCCATTCTCTGCACCGAATGCTCCGGGCGGCCGCGGTTCGAGAATCTCGAACACGAGTATGCCGAGCGGATCATCGGCGGTCCGGGCGCCTTCGTGGTCACCGCCGACGGTCCGGAGAATTTCGCCCGGGCGGTTCGCCGCAAGCTGATCCTGGAGATTTCCGACCTCGCTCGGTGAGCGAGCATTCGCCATTTGCATAAATTTCAGGCAACATGTGCCCCGGATCGGGGTATTGTGCCTAGGCCCTGACCTTCTGTGCTCGCGAGGTGAAAATCTAGGCGAATATCCTTGACCGGTTCTGTCGCCGAAATGCAGCGTTGCGATGCTGCGGCGCCTTCGGGCGGGACCGCAACCGTGCGGCGCGACGTGGGTGAGCGCAACGGGATCAGGACAGAACAGGGAACAGCAATGCGCAATAAATTCAGGAACTTGATGATCGGAACTGCGATCGCAGGCGCACTCGCGGCGAGCCCGTTGATGGCGCAGGAAGAGACGATCAAGGTCGGCATCCTGCATTCGCTCTCGGGCACGATGGCGATCAGCGAGACGACGCTGAAGGACGTCATGCTGATGCTGATCGAGGAGCAGAACGCCAAGGGCGGCGTGCTCGGCACGCCAGCTCGAGGCGGTGGTGGTCGATCCGGCCTCCGACTGGCCGCGCTTCGCCGAGCTGGCGCGCGAGCTGATCGACGGCCAGGGTGCGGACGTGGTGTTCGGCTGCTGGACCTCGCGTCAGCCGCAAGTCGGTGCTGCCGGTCTTCGAGGAGCTGAACTCGATCCTGTTCTACCCGGTGCAGTACGAGGGCCAGGAGAGCCAGCGCAACGTCTTCTACACCGGCGCTGCGCCGAACCAGCAGGCGATCCCGGCGGTCGACTACCTGATGGAACGACGAAGGCGTCGAGCGCTGGGTGCTGGCGGGCACCGACTACGTCTATCCGCGCACCACGAACCAGATCCTCGAGGCCTACCTCAAGGCCAAGGGCGTCGCGCCCGAGGACATCATGATCAACTACACGCCCTTCGGCCATGCCGACTGGCAGACGATCGTCTCGGACATCGCGACCTTCGGTTCGGCCGGCAAGAAGACGGCGGTGGTCTCGACCATCAACGGCGACGCCAACGTGCCCTTCTACAAGGAACTGGGCAACCAGGGCATCTCGGCCGAGGATATCCCGGTGGTCGCCTTCTCGGTCGGTGAGGAGGAGCTCGCCGGCCTCGACACCGAGCCGCTGGTCGGCCATCTCGCCGCCTGGAACTACTTCATGAGCGTCGACACCGACGAGAACGCCGAGTTCATCGAGACGTGGCACGACTTCATCGGCAACGAGGACCGCGTCACCAACGACCCGATGGAGGCGCATTACATCGGCTTCAACATGTGGGTGAAGGCGGTCGAGGCGGCCGGCACCACCGACACCGACGCGGTGCATCGAGGCGATGATCGGCGTCGCGGTGCCGAACCTGACCGGCGGCCTCAGCGCCATGATGCCCAACCACCACATCACCAAGCCGGTGCTGGTGGGCGAGATCCAGGACGACGGCCAGTTCGAGGTCGTCTGGGAGACGACCGGCCTGGTCGTCGGCGACGAATGGTCCGACCATCTGCCGGAATCGGCGGATCTGATCGCCGACTGGCGCTCGCCGATGTCCTGCGGCAACTACAACGTCGCCACCGGCCAGTGCGGCGGCGCCACCAACTGATCCTGAAGCGACAGGCCGTGCAGGCGACCTGCCCCGCACGGCCTTACCTTGGTGAGCGCATGCGCCTTCTCTCCCCGATCCTGATCTGGCTCGCCCTGGCATTCGCCCCGGCATTGGCTGCGGCGCAGACCTTCGAGGAGCTGGTCGCCCGGCTGCCCGACGGCAGCTACAACCAGCGCGCCGAGGTGGTGGCCGCCATCGCCGCAACCGGCGACGAGCGTGCGGCCGCGGTGCTGGAGGCGCTGGGTGAGGGCGATCTGCACCTGCGCGAGTCCGACGGGCGGATCGCTGCGGGTGACCGGGCGGCGTGGCGCGCTGCAGGGCACCGACGTGCTGACCGGCGAGGCGGTCGGCTCGGTGGCGCGCGCGCGAGACCGAGGCGGTCCGGGTGAACAATGCGCTCCGCCGGCGCGGTTCGTGCCGCGCTCTCGCTCGCTCACCCTGATGCATCCCGACCCGGCCGTGCGCCGGCGCGAGGCGGCCGATGCGGCCTTCCGCGCCGCCGATCCCGGGCAGACTCGAGGCGCTGGATCGGGCACTCGCCGCCGAGACCGACCCGGCCGTCACGCGCGCGCTGGCCGAGGCCCGCGCAGCGGCGCTGCCTCGCCGGCGAGGGCGACCTCGCCGAGCGCGTCGCGTCGGTGGAAATCGTCGCCGGCGCGCGGGGACCGCGACGCCATGTCGGTCCTGCGCCGCCGTCATGGCCTCCGACGATCCCGCCCTGGCCGAGGCCGCGGCCGAGGCCGTGGCGAAGATCGAGCGCACCCAGGCGCTCTGGGCGCACGCCCAGAACGTCTGGTTCGGCCTCTCGCTCGGCTCGGTGCTGCTGCTGGCGGCGGTCGGCCTTGCGATCACCTTCGGCGTGATGGGCGTCATCAACATGGCGCATGGCGAGTTGATCATGCTCGGCGCCTACACGACCTTCGTGGTGCAGGAGGTGATCCGCGCCCATGCGCCCGAGCTCTTCGACTGGTCGCTGCTGATCGCCGCACCGCTGGCCTTCCTCGTCGCCGGCGCCATCGGCGTCGCCATCGAGCGCGGCATCGTGCGCTATCTCTACGGCCGCCCGCTCGAGACGCTGCTCGCCACCTGGGGGGTCGGCCTCATCCTGCAGCAGACGGTGCGCACCCTGTTCGGCCCGTCCAACCGCGAGGTCGGCAACCCCTCCTGGATGTCGGGCGCCTTCCAGATCGGCGAGATGACGATCACCTGGCAACCGGCTCTGGATCATCCTCTTCGCGCTGGCCGTCTTCGCGGGCCTGCTGCTCGTGCTCGCGCCGCACAGCACTCGGCCTGCAGATGCGCGCCGTGACCCAGAACCGCGCCATGGCCGCCGAGATGGGCATCCGCACCGGCTGGGTCGATGCCCTGACCTTCGGCCTTGGCGCCGGCATCGCCGGGCTGGCCGGCGTGGCTCTCAGCCAGATCGACAACGTCTCGCCCGAATCTCGGCACGAGCTACATCATCGACAGCTTCCTCGTGGTGGTCTTCGGCGGCGCCGGCAATCTCTGGGGTACGCTGGCGGCGGCCTTCTCGCTCGGCATCGTCAACAAGTTCCTGGAGCCCTACGCCGGTGCGGTGCTCGCCAAGATCCTGATCCTCGTCTTCATCATCCTCTTCATCCAGAAGCGGCCGCGCGGCCTCTTCCCGCAGCGCGGCCGCGCGGTCGAGGCCTGAGCGCAATGTCCGGACGCCTGATCGACCGCCGCATGGGCATCTTCCTCGGCGCTGCTGTTCCTCGCCGTCGTGCTGATCCCGGCGGGCAACCTGCTGGCCGACCCCGGCAGCGCGGATGCACGTGCCCATCGCATCTCGTCGCGCTGTTCGGCAAGTACCTCTGCTACGCGCTGCTCGCGGTGGCGCTCGACCTGGTCTGGGGCTACGCCGGCATTCTCTCGCTCGGCCACGGCGCCTTCTTCGCGCTCGGCGGCTACGCCATGGGCATGCACCTGATGCGCGAGATCGGCGACCGCGGCGTCTACGCCAACCCGGTGCTGCCGGACTTCATGGTCTTCCTGAGCTGGACCGAGCTGCCGTGGTTCTGGTGGGGCTTCGACCAGTTCTGGTTCGCCTGCCTCATGGTGCTGCTGGTGCCGGGGCTGCTCGCCTTCGTCTTCGGCTGGCTTCGCCTTCCGCATCCGGGTCACCGGCGTCTATCTCTCGATCATCACCCAGGCGCTGACCTTCGCGCTGATGCTCGCCTTCTTCCGCAACGAGATGGGCTTCGGCGGCAACAACGGCCTGACCGACTTCAAGGACGTGCTGGGCTTCAGCCTCAGCGCCGACACCACCCGCGGCGGCGCTCTTCGCCGCTCTCGGCGCTGGCGCTGGCCGGCGGCCTGCTGCTCGGACGCGCGATCACCATCTCGAAGTTCGGCAAGGTGCTGGTCGGCGGTGCGCGACGCCGAGAGCCGGACGCGGTTCCTCGGCTACCGGGTCGAGCACTACAAGCTCTTCGTCTTCGTGGTCTCGGCGATGATGGCCGGCGTCGCCGGCGCGCTCTACGTGCCGCAGGTCGGCATCATCAACCCCGGCGAGTTCTCGCCGGCCAACTCGATCGAGATCGTCATCTGGGTCGCCCTCGGCGGCCGCGGCACGCTGGTCGGCGCGGCGCTCGGGGCGCTGATCTGGTCGACTGCGGCAAGAGCTGGCTGACCGCCGCCTTCCCGGAGATCTGGCTCTTCGTGCTCGGCGCCACCTTCATCCTGGTGACGATCTTCCTGCCGCGGGGCGTGCTCGGCCTCTTCGAGCAGACCTTCGCAAGCCGCCGGAGCAAGCCCGAGCCGGCGGCGGTCCCCGAACCCGAGCCCGCGGAGTAGAGGCGAATGCGCGAGACCCAGCTCTATCTCAGCGGCGTCACCAAGAGCTTCGACGGCTTCAAGGCGATCAACGACCTCTCGATCGTCATCGCCGAGGGCGAGTTGCGCGCCGATCATCGGTCCCAACGGCGCGGGCAAGACCACGATGCTCGACATCATCACCGGCAAGACCCGGCCCGACGACGGGCGGGTGGTCTGGGGCGAGGACATCGACCTCACCAAGCTCGACGAGGCGGACATCGCGCGGCTCGGCATCGGCCGCAAGTTCCAGAAGCCGACGGTCTTCGAGACGCTCAGCGTCGCCGACAACCTGATGCTGGCGCTTGCGGGGGATCGCGGCGTGCCGGCCACGCTCCTTCACCGCTCGAGCGGCCGCCAAGGGCGCGGATCGGCGAGCTCCTGGAGATCGTCGGCCTCGCCGGTGCGCGCGAGCGGCTGGCCGGCAGCCTCAGCCACGGCCAGAAGCAGTGGCTGGAGATCGGCATGCTGCTGGCGCAGGAGCCGAAGCTCCTGCTGGTCGACGAGCCGGCGGCGGGCATGACCGACGCCGAGACGATGAAGACCGCCGAACTCCTGCGCTCCATCGCCGGTGAGCGCTCGGTGGTGGTGATCGAGCACGACATGGACTTCGTGCGGGCGCTCGACTGCAAGGTGACGGTGCTGCACCGCGGCTCGGTGCTGGCCGAGGGATCGCTCGACCACGTCTCGGCCGACCCCGAGGTCATCGAGGTCTATCTGGGGCGCTGAAGACATGCTGTCGGTCGAAAACCTCGACCTCTACTACGGCGCCGCCCAGGCGCTCCGCGACGTGTCGCTGACCGCCGAGCCCGGCCAGGTGACCTGCGTGCTGGGCCGCAACGGCGTGGGCAAGACCTCGCTGATGCGCGCGATCTCGGGACGCCAGCCGATCAGCGGCGGCCGCATCCTCTGGGAGGGTCAGGACATCGGCCGGATGCGTTCGGACATGCGCGCCCGGCTAGGGCGTCGCCACCGTGCCTCAGGGCCGCGAGATCTTCCCGCTGCTGACCGTGCGCGAGAACCTGGAGACCGGCTTCGCGCTGCTGCCGCGCGGCGCGCGCAAGGTCCCGGACGCGGTGTTCGAGCTGTTCCCCGTGCTGGGCGAGATGCTGGGCCGCCGCGGCGGCGACCTCTCCGGCGGCCAGCAGCAGCAGCTCGCCATCGGCCGGGCCATGGTGATGGGGCCGAAGCTTCTGCTGATGGACGAGCCGACCGAGGGCATCCAGCCTTCGATCATCAAGGACATCGGCCGGGCGATCACCTTCCTGCGCGACCAGGGGCACATGGCGATCGTGCTGGTGGAGCAGTACTTCGACTTCGCGGTCGAGCTCGCCGACCGATACGCCGTGATGGAGCGCGGCCGCGTGGTCCTCGGCGGCAAGGCGGGCGAGGTCGGACGCCGCCGACGTCAAGCGGGTGATGATGGTCTGATCCGGCGGGGCGGCACGCGGATGGCCGGGCCGCTGCGGATCGGGGAGCCGGTGGAGGGGGTGTTACGCTGCGCTCCCCGTGGGATAAAAAATGCGGAGATTCTGAAAATCGTTTTATAACAATTATTTATGTGGTTAACGCGGAATGAACGGGCGTGGCGGATGGACGACGGGAGCAATTGCCATCGTTCCACAGATCGGGATGGAGCCGTTCGGCCGTTTGCGTCATTCTTGTCGAATGATTCCGTTTCGCCTTGGTGCTGCCTCCTTGGTGGCGACATTTCTGCTGACGGCGGCCGGGCCGGTTTTCGGTCAAGCGGAGTCCTCTGCGCTGCTGGGACCGCTGCCCGAAGGGATCGAAGCTTACGCCGACGTGCGGGGCCAGTGCTTCCTGCCTGGCGAGCGGGAGGGGCTCGAGCGGGCGCTCGATTCCGAGCGGATCGCACTCGAGGGCTGCGCCCGAGGCGTGGTGCCGCCGATGACGTTGGTGCAGGCGTCGCGCACCTATAAGCAGGGATCGAACCGGATCATCGACTGTGTGTCGCTGCGCCGGGATCTTTGGCAGACCGGACGGCTCGACCGCTTCCTCGCCGACCTTGTGGCCGAGACAGACGGTCCCAGCGGGTCGGCGTTGTGTGCGGCGCGGATGATCGAGACCTGGGCGCGCGCGGGCGCGATGTCGGAGGTCGCCGCCGACGGGTCCGAGAGCCAGAGCCGGGCCGCCATCATGTGGACGCTAGGCGGGGTGTCGGCCGCCTACTTCGCCAACCCTGCGGTCCAGGTGGCGGCGCGCGAGGGCGGCGCCGATACGGCGATCATCGGCTGGTTCCGCGGCCTTGCCGAGGGTGTGAAGGTCGACATCCGCCGCAAGCAGGCGGCCGAGGACGAGGACAATATCCAGTATTGGCAGGGATTCGCAATTCTGCCGACGGCGCTGCTCGCCGGGGATCCTGAGCTCCTAGAGCTGAGCCGGGGAACGTTCACGGCCGCGATGCGAGAGGTGACCGAGAAGAGCGCCGACCCGCAGCGGGACGGCTTCCTACCGCTCGAGCTCGAACGGGGGAACAAGTCGCTGCACTATCAGGCCTACGCCACCTACCCGATCGTTGGGATGGCAGTCGCGTCGCAGGCCTATGGCTGCGACTTCGTCAATAGCCGCTGGAAACGACGGCAGTTCGTGAATCTCATGACGCGGACGATGGCCGGCGTGATCGATCCGAACCTGTTCACCGACGAGATTGCGCGGCGCCTGCCCGGGATTACGCGGAGCGAGCAGCAGAAGAGCTATACGGTCCGGCACAGCCCCGAACTGCTCCCTCCGATCGAGCGCCTCAGCCCGGGGCTCTACGACCGGATCGATGCCGGGGTTGCGGCTATATTCGACCGTCCGCGTCCGGTCTTCCCGCCCGAAACGACCGAGAATGGATCGGTGACCCGCCTCGGTGGGCAGTTCGCCAAGTTTGCCGACGCCGCGGAGGCGCTTGGGGAGGAGCGGGCCGAGGGGCTCGCGGAGATCTGCGGCGAGGGGCGGTGAGCGATTAGGTTGGGAACTCATACAACATATTGATGGCGTGTGCTACCATGACTCAAGATTAGGCTTGGAGGGTCTATGATGGCGCATCTGTTCTGTTTGTCGGACGCAGCCTGGGCCGCGGTTGAACCGCATCTGCCGAGCGTTGGCGGGGCCGCGGCGGGCACGACTGGAACCTCCCCCCGACGTGTGTCAACCGACCTCCAGGACGATCTTGCCGATGTGCTCGGAGGAACTCCATCCGCGCGTGGGCGGCGGCGGCGTCTTCCAGAGGGAAGGTGGTGTCCATCACCGGGGCGATGCGGCCGGCGTCGAGGAGGGGCCAGACCTCGCGGCGGAGGGCGGCGGCGATGCGGGCCTTGGCCTCGATGGACTGGGGGCGGAGGGTGGAGCCGGTGAGGGTGAGGCGTTTGGTCATCACCTGGGCGAAGTTCAACTCGGCGGTAGGGCCGGCGAGGAAGGCGATCATGACGAGCCGGCCCTCGGGCGCGAGGGCGCGGATGTCGCGGGGGAGGTAGTCGCCGCCGACCATGTCGAGGATGACGTCGAGGCCGCGGCCGCCGGTGGCGTCGCGGGTCTCGGCGACGAAGTCGGCCTCGCGGTAGTTGATGGCAAGCTCGGCGCCGAGGGCGCGGCAGGCGGCGCATTTGGCGGCCGTGCCGGCGGTGGCGAAGACGCGCGCACCGCGGGCGCTCGCAAGCTGGATGGCGGTGGTGCCGATGCCGGAGGTGCCGCCGTGGACGAGGAAGGTCTCGCCGCCCTGCAGGCGGCCGCGGACGAAGACGTTGGTCCAGACGGTGAAGTAGGTCTCGCAGAGGGCGGCGGCGCGGGTCATGTCCATGCCCTCGGGGACGGGCAGGGCGTGGTCCTGATGGGTGAGGGCGTATTCGGCGTAGCCGCCGCCGGGCAGGAGGGCGGTGACGCGGTCGCCGGGGGTCCAGGCGGTGACGCCGGGGCCGATGGCGGCGACCTCGCCGGCGGCCTCGAGGCCGGGCAGGTCGGAGGCGCCGGGGGGCGGGGCGTAGCTGCCGGCGCGCTGGGCAACGTCGGGGCGATTGACGCCGGCGGCGGCGACGCGGATCAGGATATCGCCGGGGCGGGGCTCGGGGACCGGTCGGATCGTGGGGCGCAGCATTTCGGGGCCGCCGGGGCCGGCGATCTCGATGGCGCGCATGGTGGCGGGGATCATGCCGCCTGACGGGCCTGGTGGGCGAAGTCGCGGTAGAGCGACCAGGCGCGGGCGGCGATGGGGCCGGCGCCGATCTCGCGGGCCTCGAAGCGGGTGACAGGCACGACCTTGGCGGCGTTGCCGGTGAGGAAGATCTCGTCGGCGGCGGTAAAGTCGGCGACGTCGAGCGAGGCCTCGATCACCTCGGTGCCGTCGGCGCGCAGGAGGGTGATGATCCGCTGGCGAGTGATGCCGGCGAGGAAGGTGCCGTTGGCCACCGGGGTCATCACCACGCCATCGCGCACGAGGAACGCGTTGGACGAGGCGGTCTCGGCGACATGGCCCTCCTGGTCGAGCGAGAGGGCGTTGTGAAAGCCCCGCGACCGGGCCTCGCGGACGATGCGGGCGTTGTTGGGGTAGTGGCAGGCGGCCTTGGCGGTGCAGACGGCGCTGTCGGGGCTGGGGCGGCGGAAGGGCGAGACGGTGAGCGCTACGGGCCCGGGGGTGCGCATCGGCAGGTCCTCGAGGCAGATCGCCACCGCGGTGGAGCCGGGATCGGCGTCGATGATCGCGGGCGAGCCCTCGCGCGACCACATCATCGGGCGCAGGTAGAGGGCGCGGTCGGTGCCGAGGCGGCGGATGCCTTCGCGAATGAGGGCCTCGATCTCGGGCGCGCCGATGGGGGCGTCGAGGCCCATGGCTGCGGCGGAGGCGATGATGCGCGCGCAGTGGCGGTCGAGATCGGGGGTCACGCCCTCGAAGGCGCGTGCGCCGTCGAAGACCAGGGTGCCCTGCCAGGTGCCGTGGTCGACCGAGCCGAGGATGGGCGTGTTTCCGTCGTGCCAGCGACCGTCAAACCAGGTCGCGCTCCGCTCGCCGAGCGCCATGGGCGGTTCCTTTCCGTGGTCCGCAGCCGGGCCTCAGCCCTTGGGGTGAAGCGATCCCGGCAGGTCGGGGGGCGCAGTATCCCCGGGTGCCCGGACCCGGTCAAGGAGGCGGCGGGGGCCGGCGAGCATGGCGGCGGCGACCGGGTTCTTCGCGATGCGGGCTTTAACCTCCTCGAACTGCATGACGTTGTCGATGCGGCGCTGGACGAATTCGCGGGTGGCGGAAAAGCCGGGGCTGTTGTCGCCGAGCCAGTAGAGCAGGGCGGAGGAGTAGACGGCGGCGAGCGTCGTGCGCTTGGAGTACCAGTTGAAATCGCGGCTGTCGTCGCCGAGCGCGGTCCAGATCGTGTCGGCGGTGTGCCAGAGGCAGCGCGCACCGTCGGCGGCGTGGGTCGGCAGGGCGAAGAGCGAGGCGCCGCGCAGCACGGCCTCGCGGTCGGGGGCGACGAGCTCGAGCCGTCGGGTAATAGCGTAGGCGATCCGGTCGCGGAAGCGCAGCCCGAGAAGTTCGGCTGAGGCGAGATCGGCGGCCAATTCGGCGTCCTTGGCGTTGTGGTACGCGATGGCGAGGTCTATGCCGCCGCGGGGGAAGGCCAGCCGCGAGAGGCCCGGATCGACGCCGGCGTCCTCGACCGCGTGGGCCAGCGCACGGTTGGTCCAGCCGTCGTGGGCGACATGGGCAAGGGCGGCGGCAATCACGGCTTTCCGGGTCGCGGCGAGGTGGTCATCCTCGGTCGGGCGGTCCTCGGTCATGGGGTCATCTCTCCGACAGTTTTCGGGACGCGGGCGGTGGACAGCGGCGCGTTGGGCGGCTATATAGCGCGCCTCTATCGGATATCGAAACTCTGGCGTTGGAAAGGTGGTGAAATTCCTTGCAGGTAATGGTTCGTGACAACAACGTCGATCAGGCGTTGCGCGCGCTCAAGAAGAAGCTGCAGCGCGAAGGCGTCTTCCGTGAGATGAAGCTTCGGCAGCATTTCGAGAAGCCGTCCGTCAAGAAGGCCCGGGAGCGGGCCGAGGCCATCCGCCGCGCGCGCAAGCTGGCGCGCAAGAAGGCGCAGCGCGAAGGTCTGCTCTGACGAGCCTTTGAGCGACGGGTCACGCCAGCGGCCGGGGTTCGGCCCCGCCGCATGACCCTTCCGAAATCTCGAGCGAGACGCGCACCGCCCCGAATGCCCCCCGGGCATCCGGCGCGGGAGCGCGAACCGTGCCGGATTCGGGGATTCCCGCGCGCGGGAATCCGGGCAACAGATTGAGATCGCGAGATATTTTCTCGGCCGTTCACCGGCTGGAAACCTCTGTTAGAACTTGCCAGCGCGGACACACCAGATATGGTTTCGCGCGGGCCGCGCAGGGATGATTTCCACCAGATCCGGCGTAAGGATTCCGCGTGATCAGGCAGGAACGTAGGTCAGCCTGACCACGTCATCGCCGATGGAGTCGCTGGCCACGAAGCGCAGACGCGGCCGGGGGCCGGCGAAGAAAGGCTTGCCGCGGCCGAGCACGGCCGGATGGAAGTAGAGCTGGTACGCGTCGATGAGGCCGAGGTCGGTCAGGCTGCCGGCGAGCCCCGGCCCGGACACCGAGATCTCGCCGGCGAGCCGGGCCTTCAGCCCGCGTACCACCGCCTCGAAGTCGCCGGCGACGAGCGTGCCGCCGGGGCCGACCGAGGTCAGCGAGCGCGACACGACCCACTTGGCCTGGCTCCGCCACGCCGCGGCGAATGCGCGCTGCTCGGCGGTCCATTCGGGGCGATCCTCGTCCCAGTAGCGCATGACCTCGTACATGCCGCGCCCGTAGACGGCGCCGGTCACGTTGCGCACCTGCTCGGTCCAGTGCCTAAAGATCGCGGGGCCTGAGGGCATGTCCGTGTGGTCGACGTAGCCGTCGAGGGACAGGTTCATCCTGAACACGAGCTTCGCCACGGCGGATTTTCTCCTTCTCAGGGCCTTGAGATCAGCCTGGGACGCGGCTACGCGATAGTCGAGCCGGATGTCGGGGTCCAGACACGGGGAGGCGGCTGCCATGCTCGATCCTGCGACGCTTCTGCTCTTTGCCGGCGCGCTCGCGATCGCGGCCGGGTCGCCCGGTCCATCGATCGCGGCGCTGGTGGCGCGGGTGCTGTCGCGCGGGCCGCGCTCGGTCATGCCGTTCCTTGCGGCGATGTGGATCGGCGAGGCGGTCTGGCTGAGTTGCGCCGTGCTTGGGCTGATCGCGCTCGCGCAGAGCTTCCAGCTCGCCTTCGCGGTTGTGAAGTGGGCGGGGCTTGCCTACCTGCTCTGGCTCGCGTGGAAGATGTGGACCGCACCGATCACCGAAGCGGGGGAGATGCCCGAGGCGGGCGGGGGCTGGCGGCTCTTCGGCGCCGGGTTGGCGGTGACGCTGGGCAATCCGAAGATCATGGTCTTCTATCTGGCGCTGCTGCCGGCGCTGGTCGATCTTTCTGCGGTCGGGGTGATCGGCTGGGCCGAGCTGGTGTCGGTGATGCTGGCGGTTCTGGTGGCCGTCGATCTCGCCTGGGTGCTGGTGGCGGCGCAGGCGCGGCGGCTGTTCCGCAGCCCCCGCGGCCGGCAGGTGGCGAACCGGGTCTCCGCGGGGATGATGGCGACCGCTGCAGGGGCGATCGCCGTGCGCTGAGGATTGCGGCGCAGCTCAGCTCCTGCGCGAGGTCTCGAAGAGGAACCAGACGCGGCGCTCGGTCTCGTCGATCCAGTTCTCGATGAGGCTGGCGGTGGCGACGTCGCCGGCCTCGTCGCAGACGTTGTGGGCTTCTCGCAGGCGGGTGATCATCTGGCGGTTGTCGTCCATCAACTCGGCGACCATGTCCTCAGGCGTCACAAAGTCAGCATCGTTGTCGAGCACCCGCTGCAGCCGGGCGATATGGCCGATCGAGCGCAGCGTGGTGCCGCCCACCTTGCGCGCGCGCTCGGCCATGAGGTCGGTGGCGGCGAGGAGCTGGGCGGCCTGCTCGTCGAAGAGCAGGTGGTAGTCGCGGAAATGCGGCCCCGAGGCGTGCCAGTGGAAGTTCTTGGTCTTGAGGTAGAGCGCGAAGGTGTCCGCGAGGCAGGCGTTGAGCGCGCCGGCGATCCCCTGCGCCGAATTCGACAAGTCGGAGGGGGTCTTCAGCGGCGCCTTGCGGCGGGTCTTCAGGTCCGCGGTCTTCGCGGCGGCGGTCTTCGGGGTCGACTTGGCCATCTCGGGCGTCCTTCCGGGGGTTCAGGTCTCCTTCGAGCTTAGTCCCGTGCCGGCGCGGCCGACAAGGGCGATGCATCGCGGCCGATCAGGTGCTAGTTTCGGGCCGAGGCGCGATCGCCCGGTAGCCTGGGGGTAGGGAATGCCATCGCAGGATTGGGCGTCGGTGACGCCGGAGGCCGTACTCGATTTCTGGTTTCCCGACGATGGCCACCACGAGAACCTCGAAACGCATCGGGCGTTCTGGGGGTGGCGTATGCGCGGCGGCGCCGACGACGCCATCGTCGAGCGGTTCGCCGGGCTGACCGGGGCCGCGGCGAAGGGGCTGCTCGACCATTGGGCCGGCAAGCCGCGGGGGCGGCTGGCGCTGGTGATCGCGCTCGACCAGTTCTCGCGGTCGGTGTGGCGCGGAACGCCGGGGGCCTTCGGGCAGGATCTCAAGGCCGGGCGGCTGGTGCTGGAGGGCTTCGCTAACGGCGATTACGACGCGCTGCCCAACGTCTGGGAGAAGGCGTTCTGCCTGATCTCGATCAGCCATGCCGAGGGGCCGGGGCATCTCGCGCGGATGCGCGACGTTCTCGTCCGCTCGCGCGCGTTGGTCGAGGACGCGCCCGAGCACCTGAAACTCAGCTACCGGATCCAGGAGGACCAGGGCCGTCTGGGGCACGACGTCATCGCCCGGTTCGGCCGGCATCCGCACCGGAACGCGATCCTCAGCCGCATATCGACGCCCGAGGAGGAGGCCTATCTCGCGACCGGCGATTTTCCCCACCTGCGCAAGATTCCCAACGCTCCAGAGGAGGTCGAGGCGATGCTGGCGCGCGGCAAGGGTGGCGCCACTCTGGCGTGAGGTCGCCGCGCCCGCGGCTCAGCCGAAAATCTCCGCGAGTTTCGCACGCATCACCGCCCCGTCGACCCGGACGCCGGTCCAGTACTCGATCCCGGTCACCGCCTGGTTCACCAGCATCCCGTGCCCGTCCACCGTCCGGCAGCCCCGCTCGCGCGCCAGGCCGAGAAATTTGGTGTCGCGCGGGTTGGCGATGACGTCGGCGACCACCGCCCCCGGCCCCAGGGTCTCGAACGCAACGTCCGGCACCCCGCCCGAGGGATGCAGCCCGATCGACGTCGCGTTGACGAGGATGTCCGTGCCCTCCGGCACGCTCAGCGCCGCCTCCCAGGGCAGGAACGCGGCGCGAGCGCCGGTGCGCTCGGCCACCAGCGCCGCCAGCGCCTCGCCGCTCGCCGCTGTGCGATTCACAATCGTGATCTCCGCCGCCCCTGCCAGCGCCATCTCGACGGCGATCGCCCGCGCCGCACCGCCGGCCCCGAGCACCACCAGCCGCGCGCCAGGCACGTCCGCCACGCCCTTCAGCGCCTCGACGAAGCCCTTGCCGTCGGTGTTCTCGCCGACCAGCCGCCCGACGCGCGCCGCCACGCAATTCACCGCACCGATGATCTCGGCCGAGGTCGCCAGCCCGTCGAGGTGCTCGATCACCGTCAGCTTGTGCGGGATGGAGAGGTTGAACCCGCGCCAGCCCATCGCCCGTGCGCCGCGCACCGCGTCACCGAGCGCCGCCGGCACCACCTCGCAATTGATGTAGCGGAAATCGAGCCCGTGGTGGCGGTAGGCCGCTTCCACCATGGCCACCGTCGGATTGCCCGCCGCCGGCTTCGAGAAGCTGCCCGTCAACTCGCTCAGAAACTCCATCGCCTCCCCCTCAGGCCGCGTCGATCGCCCCGGTGATCAGCCCGGTCACCTCCTCGGGCGAGGTTTCGGCGATCGGCTTGTCAGCCACCTTCTCGCCCCGCCGAAGCACCGCCACCCGGTCGGCGACGGCGAAGACGTCGGGCATGCGGTGGCTGATCAGGATCACCGCGTGCCCGGTGCTGCGCAGGTGCCGGATCAGCTCCAGCACTTCGCCGACCTGGCGCACGCTGATCGCCGCGGTCGGCTCGTCCATCAGAACGATCTTGGGATCGGCCAGCCGGGTCCGCGCGATCGCAACCGCCTGCCGCTGCCCGCCCGACATCGCCTTGACCAGAATCCCGCGGGCGGGTCTCCGACTTCAGCTCGGCGAAGAGCTCGGCCGCGCGCGCATACATCGCCCCCCGGTCGAGAAACCGAAGCGGCCCGACCCGGCGCAGGATCTCGCGCCCGAGAAAGACGTTCAGCGCCGCCGGCAGGTTGTCGCAGAGCGCCAGATCCTGGTGCACAAGCTCGATCCCCGCCGCGCGCGCCTCGACCGGCCGGGCAAAGCGCACCACGGCGCCGTCGAGCAGCATCTCCCCGGCGCTCGGGGCAAAGCTCCCGGCGATGATTTTCACCAGCGTCGACTTGCCGGCGCCGTTGTCGCCCATGAGCCCCAGCACCTCGCCGCGCCCCAGCGCCAGGTCGACGCCGTTCAGCGCCTGGATCGCACCGAAATGCTTGGAGATGCCGGTGAGCTCGAGGACCGGCATCAGACCCTCCGCCGCGCCGCGTACTGGTCGAACGCGACCGCCGCGACCAGGATCAGCCCGATGACGATCTGCTGGATGAACGACGAGACGTTCATCAGCACCAGCCCGTTACGCAGCACTCCGATCAGGAGCGCCCCGACCACCGTGCCGAACACCCCCCCGACGCCCCCGAAAAGCGAGGTCCCCCCGATCACCACCGCCGCGATCACGTCGAGCTCGAGCCCGAGACCGGCCACCGCCTCGGCCGAGCTCAGCCGCGCCGACAAAAGGAAACTCGCCAGCCCGCAGCAAAAGCCGACGATGACGTAGACCAGCCACGTGACCCGCCGCACCGGCACGCCGTTTTCCTCGGCCGCAGCCGCGTTGCCGCCGACCGCGTAGACGTGCAGGCCGAAGCGGGTGTGGCGCAGCACCACATGAGCGACCACCGCCGCGACGAGGAAGACGATCACCGGCACCGGCACCGTGCCGATCCGCCCCTGGCCCCACCAGGTATAGTCCGCGCTGAAGCCGCTGATCGGCCCGCCGCCGGAGAAGAGCAGCGCCGCGCCGCGAAACGCCGTCAGCCCGCCGAGCGTCACCACGAAGGGCGGCACCCGGAGCCGGGTGATCGCCCACCCCTGCAGCGCGCCGCAGGCCATTCCGACTGCCACCGCCGCCAGGAACGCCAGGATCACCGGGTTGCCGGCGTCGGCGCTCGAGCCGACCGCGAAGCGATCCGCGAAGCCGCCCTTGGCCACGTAGGCCCCGACCAGCCCGGTCAGCGCCACCAGCGAGCCGACCGACAGGTCGATGCCGGCGGTGAGGATCACGAAGGTCATGCCGATGGCGATCAGCCCGGAGATCGACACCTGTCGCAGCACGTTGAACAGGTTGAGCGGATGCAGGAACCGCGGCTCAAGCAGCGCGAAGACCAGCACCAGAGCCACCAGAAACAGCAACGCCGCATGACGCGCCGCAAAGTCCACGGGGTCGAAGCCGGCCCGCGGTGGTTCGGTCGGATGTGTCATGCCCCGGTGCGTGCCGCGAACGAAGCCCGCGCCGAACCGGCCGGCGCGGGCAACGCCGTCAGTTCAGCTCACCCAGGCGCTCGCCCTGATCGAGGTTGTCCTTGGTGATGGCGATCGGCGTCAGAAGCACCACCGGCTCGGGCTGGGTGCCGTTGCGCAGGAACTCAACCATCGCCTGCAGCGCCCCGCGGCTCTGGCCGCCCGGCATCTGCTCGATGGTCGCGGTCAGGCCGCCGTCGCGCACCGCCGCTAGCGCTTCGGGCAGCGCGTCGAAACCGATGATCGCGACATCGAGGCCCTGCTCCTGCGCTACCTGCATGGCGCCGAGCGCCATGTCGTCGTTCGCCGCCACGATCACGTCCGGCGGAGCGTCGAGCCCGGCCAGGATCGCCTCGGTCACGCTCGCTCCCTCCTCGCGCTGGAAGTTCGCGGTCTGCTCGGCGACGAAAACGTACTTGTCGGCCATCGAGTCCAGCACGTTGTGCACGCCGGCATTGCGATCGATCGCCGGGCTGGAGCCCGGCTGCCCCTGCAGATTCACGATCCTGGCGCCATCCGGGAACAGGTCGACAATCAGCTGCCCCTGCGCCTCGCCGCCCTTCACGTTGTCGGCGCCGACGTGGCTGAGGAGGCCCTCCACCCCGTCAACCCGCCGGTCGATGGTCACCACCGGGATGCCGGCCTCGACCGCCTGGCGCACCGCCGGGGCCATCGCCACGGAATCGAGCGGGCTGATCACCAGCCCGTCGACGCCGCTGATGATGGCGGCCTCGACGTCGGCGGTCTGCTTGGTGGTCTGGTTCTCGCCATCGTAGTTCTGCACCGTGATTCCGCCGATGCTCTCGGCCTCGGCGTTGAACTGGTTCTGCATGTGCACGAAGAACGGGAACACCAGGCCCGGAATCGAGAAGGCGATCGTCAGGTCCTGCGCCGACGCCGGCGCCCCCAACCCGATCGCCAGCGACACCGCCGCTCCGAGAACTGTCCTCTTCATTGATTGCCTCCCCTGGTTGCCCGGTCGGACACGGAACCACCAAGGCCCGCGCTCCCCCGCCGATTATACCGCAACCGAGCGCCACTATTCCTTTCGCGCCAGTTTCCGTCAAGCCGGGCGCGCCGCTCTTTCCGCGACTGACGGCACCGGCTATATGCGCGCGATGCTCGACCGAACCGCCAACATTCCAGCGCTCCCCGCCGAGGTCGCCCGGCGGCGGACGTTTGCCATCATCTCGCATCCCGATGCGGGCAAGACCACGCTGACCGAGAAGTTCCTGCTCTACGGCGGGGCGATCCAGATGGCGGGGCAGGTGCGGGCCAAGGGGGAGGCGCGGCGCACGCGGTCGGACTTCATGAAGCTGGAGCAGGAGCGCGGGATCAGCGTCTCGGCCAGTGCGATGTCGTTTCCGTTCGGGGAGTGGTGGTTCAACCTGGTGGATACGCCGGGGCACTCGGATTTCTCGGAGGACACTTATCGCACGCTGACCGCGGTCGATGCGGCGGTGATGGTGATCGACGGGGCGAAGGGGGTGGAGAGCCAGACGCGCAAGCTCTTCGAGGTCTGCCGGCTACGGGATCTGCCGATCCTGACGTTCTGCAACAAGATGGACCGGGAAGCCCGTGATACCTTTGAGATAATCGACGAGATCCAGCACGAGCTGCAGCTGGACGTCTGCCCCGCGTCCTGGCCGATCGGGTCGGGGCGCGAGTTTCTCGGCTGCTACGACATGCTGGCCGACCGGCTGGAGCTGATGGACCGGGCGGATCGCAACAAGCGGGCCGAGAGCATCGCCATGCAGGGGCTGGATGACCCGCGCATGGCCGAGCACGTCCCGGCGCATCTGCTCAGCAAACTGCGCGAAGAGGTCGAGATGGCGCGCGCGCTGCTGCCCGCCTTCGACCACCAGGCGATGAAGGACGGGAACCTGTCCCCGATCTGGTTCGGCTCGGCGATCAATTCCTTCGGGGTACAGGAGCTGATGGCAGGCATCGGACGCTTCGGGCCGGCGCCCGGGGTGCATCCGGCCGAGCCGCGGGCGGTGGGGGCCTGGGAGCCCGCCGTCACCGGGTTCGTATTCAAGGTGCAGGCGAACATGGATCCCAAGCACCGCGACCGGGTGGCCTTCGTGCGGCTCTGCTCGGGGCATTTCGAGCGGGGGATGAAGCTGCACCACGTCCGCACCGGCAAGCCGATGGCGGTGGCCAGTCCGGTCCTGTTCCTGGCCCGCGACCGGGAGCTGGCAGAGGATGCCTGGGCGGGGGACATCATCGGCATCCCGAACCACGGGCAACTGCGCATCGGGGACGCGCTGACTGAGGGGGAGAGTCTGCGGTTCACCGGGATCCCGTCGTTTGCGCCGGAGCTCTTGCAGAGCGTGCGCTCGGGCGATCCGATGAAGGCCAAGCACCTGGAGAAGGCGCTGACCCAGTTCGCCGAGGAGGGGGCGTCGAAGCTCTTCAAGCCACGGATCGGCACGGGCTGGATCGTGGGCGTGGTGGGGCCGTTGCAGTTCGACGTGCTGGCGAGCCGGATCGAGCACGAGTACGGCTTGCCGGTGCGGCTGGAGCCGACTCAGTTCACCTCGGCGCGCTGGGTCTCGGGGCCGCGCGACCGGGTCGATGCGTTTGCCAAGGCGAACCAGGGGCATATGGCCGAGGATCATGATGGCGATCCGGTCTATATGACGCGTCTGCAATGGGATATCGACAGGGTGATCCGCGACTGGCCGGAGCTGCGGCTGACGGCGACCAAGGAGACAATGGCCTGAGCCCGCCCTTCGCCCGACGGAGCCGCCCATGATCCCGAGCTGGATCTCGAGCCTCGGCCAAATACCGGTCTGGCTGCTGGTGACGGCGCATGTGGCGCTGCAGGTGTTCTTCGTCGGGCGGGCGGTGCTTCGCCCGCACCGCGAGCCGGCGTCGCGTCTGGCCTGGGTGGTGGTCATCATCGTCGCCCCGGTCGTCGGAATGCTGGCCTATGTGCTCTTCGGCGAGACCAATATCGGGCGGCGGCGCATCGCCCGGCTGCGTGCCGCGATGGAGCGGCTGCCGCCCTTCGCGGCCATCGGCCGGCACACCGCGGAGAACGAGGCCGCCAGAGTGCCGCAGCGATACCTGCCGCTGTTCCGCGTCGGCCAGTCTATCTCGTACTTCCCGGTCGTGGATGGCAACCGCGGGGAGTTGCTCGGCGACAGCGACGACGTGATCGACCACATCGTCAGGGATATCGACGCGGCCGAACGGCACGTCCACATCTGTTTCTACATCTGGCTCGCCGACAACAACGGCCTGAAGGTAGTCGAGGCGCTGAAGCGCGCGGCCGGCCGCGGGGTCGTCTGCCGTGCCATGGCCGACGATCTGGGAAGCCGTGCCATGGTCCGGTCCGAGCACTGGAAGGCGATGGCCGCGTCAGGGGTGCGCCTCGCGGCGGCGCTGCCGATCGGCAATATCCTGGCCCGCCCGCTCAAGGGCCGGGTGGACATGCGCAACCACCGCAAGATCGTGGTGATCGACAACCGCATCACCTACTGCGGCAGCAACAACTGCGCGGATGCCGCCTTCGCGATCAAGCCGAAGTTCGCCCCCTGGGTGGACGCGATGATGCGCTTCGAGGGACCGATCGTGCGGCAGAACCAGCACGTCTTCGCCACCGACTGGATGAGCCATGTCAAGGAAGACCTGAGCGCGCTGTTCGAGGAACCGCTGGAGGTGGGCGAGGGCTTCCCAGCGCAGGTGATCGCCACCGGCGCCAACGTGCGGTATTCGGCGATGCCGGAGATGTTCGAGTCGCTCATGTATGCGGCGCGGCGGGAGCTGGTCATCACGACGCCCTACTACGTGCCGGACGAGCCGATCCAGGCGGCGCTCTGCGCCAGCGCGCGGCGGGGGGTGCAGACGACGGTGGTGTTTCCGGCGAAGAACGACAGCTGGATCGTGGCGGCGGCCAGCCGCAGCTACTATGCCCAACTGCTCGACGCGGGGGTGGTGATCTACGAATACGTGGGCGGATTGCTGCACACCAAGTCGATGACCATAGACGGCGAGCTGACGCTGATCGGCTCGGCCAATATCGACCGGCGAAGCTTCGAGCTGAACTTCGAGAACAACATCCTGTTCGTCGACCGCCCGCTGACGGCCGCCATGCGCAAGCGGCAGGCGAGCTACATCGACAGCGCGCGGCTGGTCGAGGCCGCCGATGTCGCGGGCTGGTCGCGTGGCGAGAAGATGTGGAACAACACCATCGCCATGCTCGGCCCGGTGCTCTGACGCCCGGGCCGACAATCTCGAATGCATGCGTGATTTGTGACACGGGCGCTGAGGGGGCTCGGGCCGGGGCGTGTGGCCAGCGCCGCAAGCACATGGCGGGCGTGCAACAGTTGCGGGGTGTCTTCGGCATTTACCACGACCGCCCGCTGAAATCGGTCTTGCGCAGGCGTATGTTATCCACAGCCGCGAGGGAATCGCGGAATGTGGCAGGACGGCGAGCATGTCGACGACGACTACCAAGGGGGCGCCTCCGCCCTCTCCCAAGCCTGTGCCGGCACCCGCGCCGCCTGTGGTGCCGTGGCGGTTCGGGGACTGGGCGGCGATCTGAGGATCGCCTGCGACGGCCTACAATGTGGCTCTTCAGGGTGCTGCAAGCGTCATGGCCGATCTGCAACGGATCGCGAGGGTTTGATCGCGAATACCTCTCGCTAAGCTGAAAGTGGCGGCGCGCGGGATTAAATCGTCCGCAGCCGCGTTGTGAGTTGTGGGTGAGGCAGGACGAGTGTGATGTTGAGTAGTGTGACCAGGGGGGCCACGAAACCAGCCCCGAAGCCGGCCCCGAAGCCCGTTCCGGCGCCGCCAGTGCCCGTATCGTTCAACGATTGGGCGGCGATCTGATCGCTGCCGTGCGGCGCGGGTCAGGGTACTTGCGCAGGGGTTGAGATTACACGCCCGCTCCGGCGGGTCGTTGCGGCTTGCCGCGGTTTCAGAACAGCGTGGCCGCGAGGACCCAGAGCGCCATCAGGATCACGACGATCGAGCCGATCGAGAAGAACGCGGCGCGGATTTCGTGGTCCTTCGCGGTGGCATAGGCCCAGGTATGGGCGAGGCGGCCGAGCACGAAGAGGGCAAAGAGCAGCACCGCGAGCCAGTAGGGCGGGGCAGTAGTCACGAAAAGGAGGCCGGCGGCGAGGAAACCCGGGATGCTCTCGAGGTCGTTGCGCTGCATCCGGCGGGAGCGCTCGACCTGCGGATGGGTCTCAAGCTGCTCGGGGCGCGGATCGGGGTTGAAGACCGTCGCGCGCAGGTCCTCGGGATTGAGCAGGCCGGCATTGCTGCGGGTCATCGCGACCACGGTGACCCAGCCCTGCGCCATCAGTTTCAGGATCATCAGCGCCGCCGCTATGGCGTAGGCCACGAAAACGGGGTTCTCCAACGAGAGTAGGGACATGCGCCGGGGCTCCTGCGGTGGATGATTCCTCCGGCCAGACTTACCATGCGCAGGGGAGTGCGCGGGGAAGTTGGTGGCGACTGCGGATCAAATCACTCTCCCCGCGATTGGTGATTTGTGGTAGGATCGCGGGTCCGCCGCGCTGGCGGGCCATTTCAGTATCCGAAAACATTTTTCACGGGAGCCAGTTCAATGTCACAGCAGTATTTCGTCGTCGGCGACGTTCGCAATGCCGGTGACGACGTTCACGTGGTCGGTCAGTTCATCGTCGACGGCGAGGTCGTCGCGAGCGGCAGCACCGCCAAGGCCGCGAAGGCCAGGATCAAGCCGGTCGAGCCATTCCAGGTGAAATGGGTCCTCGGGCCGGGAGGCCTGGGCGGGGACATGGCCAGGGCGATGGGCTACGAGACGGTCGCCTACGACGACCTCCGCTATCCGCCGCCCCGCACCTGACCACGCTGCCGTGAGCCGCCCGCACGCCGGGCGGGCGGCTTCGGGCGGTCTCGGGCTCGGGTTGGCAGGATCCGATCGGGCCGGCGTGCATCGCGTGGAGCGGCCGGCTAGTGGTCGCTCCAGAACTTCTGCATCGAGAGAAAGGTGAACGAGGCGGTCCAGGTGATGAGCACCAGGCCGGTGAGGGATTCGACGCCCGCAGTGAGGCGCATTGGCCCATTCGGCAGGAGGTCGCCGACGCCGAGCGTCGTGTACATGGTCATCGAGAAGTAGAAATAGTCGATGAAATTGCCCTCGAGTTCGCCGGTGATCGAACCAAAGCCGAGCCGATGCATCGCGGCGAAGGCGGCAGCAAAGAGGGCGATCTCGGCGACATGGGCGAGGAAGGCCGCGGCGATGACGACGAGGATGCGCTTGCGGGGCCGGATCGTCAGCCGCTCGGCGAGGCGGGAGGCGTGGAGCAGCGCCTCGTAGTGCAGAAGGACCACGACGACCACGAGAAGGACGGTCAGAAGGATGATGGCGAGGTTGTTCATTGGGCTCTCTGCCGGGAATGTCGCGGGTGTGGTAGCCCGAAGGGAGCGGGAGGGGAAGCGGCGGCTGGCGACGTAAGGGCGCGGTTCCGTGCCAGGACGTCCGGACCGGGCGCGCACGGCGGGCGTGTGCACCGCGACGGGTTCACTGCCGGCCCGGACGTGCTAGGCTGCGGCGACCGGGACCGGAGCCAGGAGGCGATGATGAGGGTGATTGAGAGAGCGGCGGCTGCTGCCGCAGTTGCGGCGATCTGCGTCGCGCCGGGGGCGAGCTTCGGCCAGGCAGGGCCGGCGGCGCCGCCAGCCGGGCAAGCGGGGCCGGGCGCGGGCGCCGGCGGACCGGCCGCCCCCGGCGGCCAGCCGCCCGCGCGAATTCTTCCGCTGCCGCCGGAAGCTCTGCCCCGTGGCGGCTCGGGCCCGAGAATGGGCGGCGGGGATTGCGAGCACGAGCGCTCGCCGGCGACCGGGGTCTGACCCGCGCGCAGGGTGCGCACAGGGCGAAGCCATCATGACGTGCGGCCCGCGCGGAGGGATCGCCGAACGTCGGCCCGGTACCGTTCCCGCCGAACCGCGGGTTTGATCGCCGGGCGGACACGCGTCGGCGGCCGCCCCGGTCTCACGGCTAAAGGGTATCACGAGCAGGGGCCTGATCTCGATGGTTTGTGCGTGCCGGCGACGGGGTGCGGGGGGGGTGCGGAGGGGCAGGTCCTGCGGCTTGGCTTCACAGTGAAACCGGCAACATAGCATTGAAATAATTGGACAAATGGTTGACGCCGAATTTATCGGCAGGAGAGCCCGAATGCCATTGCGGGCCGCCGGCCGGACACGACGGAGCTCGAACTGTCCTGGCCGATCACGGCGCGGCCTGGGGAACGTCGTAGAGGCGTCGCGGGTCGTAGCCGTTCCGGGCCAGCACGGTTTCGGCCCGGGCGCGGCGCTCGGCGTCGATCGTGGGCGTGCGCGCGAGGATCCAGCCGGAGGTTCCGGAGGGAACCCCAACAACGGCGGTCTGGTAGTCTTCGTCGACCCAGAGCACCCAGTAGTCGGCGGCGACGAAGGGCACGCCGTCGAAACTTACCTTCAGCTCGCCCGGGGCGACGATCCGCGCGGTGCCGGCGATCTGCTCCCGGGGCCCGTCGGGGGCACCCTTGCGGCAGGTGTTTAGCACACTGATGGTTTCGGCGTCGATGGCGCCGTATTCCGCCGCGGTGGCGGTGCAGCCCTGCTCGAAGAACACCGGGTAGCGGGCGATCTCGTACCAGATGCCGAGGTAGCGTTCGGGCTGGAAGTCCCGCTGCGCGGCCATTGGGGTGTCGGTGTCCCGGTAGCTTTCGCCGGTGCAGGCGGCGAGGGTGCCGCAAAGGGCGAGGGCGAGGCTGCGCATGGGATGTCCTCCGGGGCGGGTTTGCCGGGAAGATAGCCCGAGCGGCGAGCGATGCCATGGCGGCCGAGGCGGGCTGTACCCAGGGGAACCCGGGGCCTCCTGCGATTATCGCCGCACCGCGCGCTCGATCGCCTCGCGGATCGGACGCTGATAAGGGATGCCGCGCTCGGCGGCGCGGGCCTTGAGGGCGCGCATGAGCGATTCCGGCAGGCGCATGTTGACGCGGGCGGTCTTGGGCTCGGCCTCCCAGGTGAGGGGCTGGAAGGCGGTGAAGTCGAGGTCGGAGAGGTCATGGTCGAGGAAGGTTTCGGCCTCCTCATCAGTCGTCATCTTCGGATCCGAACGTGGCTTCAAAGTGGGCAATCTACCTCGGCGCCGGTCCGCATAGCATGTTCGAGGCGGCTTTGCGTGTGCTCCCTTCAAGAGTCTCGGTGCGCAAGCACGATCCCTCCCGCCATAGTCGAAATTGTTCCAGCAACGCTCCAATCGCGGGTCGTAAACACTACCGAGGTGTCTGCCACTACACATGTCAATCCTGCAAGCTGCTGGGCTGACATTGTCTCTCCTCGCTGACGCACCTGCTCCAAGAGTTTCTTTGTGTTCTGTTGAATACTATTATAAACCTCAGGTGAGCGCGTGAATAGCGACTTCTCTAATTGCTTCTAGGTTGGCCTTCTCTCGCTCGATTGTGTTGATCAAATAATCCCGAACCTCGGTAGAAAGGTTGAAAATGCTCAGTAGTCGACGCTCCATGCGGATGAAGTGCTCGTAGGGCATCCGGCGTGCCCCTCTTAAGTAGGTGGAAAGATCTTGGGATCGACCGCCAAGCCTCGTCTTAAATTGGTGCCAAGCACCTGAGGATAGTACGCGCGAATATCCCCGTTTCTTCCTCTCAGAAAGATAAATCTCACGCAAAGAATGCTCTGCAACTTTACCGATTTCGAGGAGTCCATCGACAAAATTTAGAGAAATGAAAAATGATCTCTCTGTAGAAACTCTTTCCACCAGCTCTTGAAGCTCAGTGCGCTCCGAATTGGAAAGAGCTAATTCGCCAGTGGGAAGATTGTTATTGTGGCTCGTCAGCTTCTCTTGAAGAAGTTGCCCTAGTAGTTGCACCAACCGAGAGCGGTCCTGATCAATCGCCGGCTTTGGAGTGTAGATCGGGAGTTTCATGCTGTTTCACCAGTGTTGGGTCTACCTCGCAAACTTCTTATACCTGATCCGCTTCGGCTCCACCGCATCTGGCCCCAGCCGGCGGATCTTGTCGGCCTCGTAGTCCTCGAAGTTGCCCTTGAACCACTCTACGTGGGGGTCGCCCTAGAAGGCGAGCATGTGAATGCGTGCCGGTGCGCAGAGCTTCGCCAGGTGTACGAAGGTCGTACCCGTCGCTCATAACCAGCGCTGGCATACAACAGCTGGCGTTAGATCAGGCGCCACAGCCGCTCTACTCGGGCAAACTCGTCAAAAAGCTGATTTTTGAAACCATCCCCGCTCTGTCGGCCACCGCTTTCCACTACCGCAACTCTGCCACTTTCAAGCTGGCTGACAAGCTTGGTGTCCAGTAGGGGGCGCATCTGAGCGTACTCTTCTGTAGTCGTGAACGTGTGGGATGAGCCGTCCCGCAGCTTCAGCCGCGCATCTCGCAGTAGTCCGCTACGAGTTGCGCGAGTGAGCCGCCGCGTCTCGACGCCCCAATTGGCCCATGGCGCGAGGACACTGCCCGCCGCGCCACTCAACAGGCCGGTGAACGCCGCGACCAACACCGACGTCCAGTCCATGCTTACCTCGCGAACTTCTTGTACCTGATCCGCTTCGGCTCCACCGCGTCCGGGCCAAGCCGGCGGATCTTGTCGGCCTCGTAGTCCTCGAAGTTGCCCTCGAACCACTCGACGTGGGCGTCGCCCTCGAAGGCCAGCATGTGGGTGCAGATGCGGTCGAGGAAGAAGCGGTCGTGGCTGATCACCACGGCGCAGCCGGCGAAGTCGGTGAGGGCGTCCTCCAGCGCGCGCAGGGTCTCGACGTCGAGGTCGTTGGTGGGCTCGTCGAGGAGGAGGACGTTGCCGCCGGTGCGCAGGAGCTTGGCGAGGTGGACGCGGTTGCGCTCGCCGCCGGAGAGGAGGCCCACCTTCTTCTGCTGGTCGGAGCCCTTGAAGTTGAAGGCGCCGCAATAGGCGCGGGAGTTCATCTCGGCGTCGCCGAGCTTGACCACGTCGAGGCCGTCGGAGATTTCCTCCCAGACGGTCTTGGTCGGGTTCAGGGCGTCGCGCGACTGGTCGACGTAGGCGAGCTTGACGCTGTCGCCGTAGGTGATGGTGCCGGCGTCGGGCTTCTCCTGGCCGGTGAGCATGCGGAAGAGCGTGGTCTTGCCCGCACCGTTGGGGCCGATCACGCCGACGATGCCGCCGGGGGGAAGGGAGAAGGTCAGCTCGTCGATCAGCTCGCGGTCGCCGTAGTGCTTCTCCAGCCCCTCGACGGCGATGACGTTGGCGCCGAGGCGGGGGCCGTTGGGGATGACGATCTGGGCGTTGGCGATCTTCTCGCGCTCGGACTTCGAGGCCAGCTCGTTGTAGGCGTTGATGCGGGCCTTCTGCTTGGCCTGTCGGGCCTTGGCGCCCTGGCGGATCCATTCCAGCTCGCGGGTCAGGATCTGCTGACGGGACTTGTCCTCGCGGGCCTCCTGGAGCAGGCGCTTGGCCTTCTGCTCGAGCCAGGCGGAGTAGTTGCCCTCGTAGGGGATGCCCCGGCCGCGGTCGAGTTCCAGGATCCACGAGGTGATGTCGTCGAGGAAGTAGCGGTCGTGGGTGACGATGAGGATCGTGCCCTTGTACTCGATCAGGTGCTTCTGCAGCCAGGCGATGGTCTCGGCGTCGAGGTGGTTGGTGGGCTCGTCGAGGAGCAGCATCTCGGGGGCTTCGAGCAGGAGCTTGCAGAGCGCCACGCGGCGCTTCTCGCCGCCGGAGAGGGTGTCGACGGTGGCCTCGTCGGGGGGGCAGCGCAGGGCCTCCATGGCGACGTCGACCTGACTGTCGAGGTCCCAGAGGTTGCCGGCGTCGATCTGGTCCTGCAGCGTGGTCATCTCCTCCATGAGTTCGTCCGAGTAGTCCTCGGCGACGGCCATGGCGACCTCGTTGTAGCGCTCGAGCAGGGCGCGCTTGGCGGCGACGCCTTCCATGACGTTGCCGCGGACGTCGAGGGCGGGATCGAGCTCTGGCTCCTGGGGGAGGAAGCCGACGCGGATGCCCTCGGCGGCCCAGGCCTCGCCCTGGAAGTCCTTGTCGAGGCCGGCCATGATCCGGAGCAGCGAGGACTTGCCCGAGCCGTTGACGCCGACCACGCCGATCTTCACCCCGGGCAGGAACGACAGGCGGACGTTCTCGAAGCACTTGCGGCCGCCGGGGTAGGCCTTGGTCAGGCCTTGCATGTGGTACACGTACTGCGGGGTGGCCATGGGGGACTCGCTCGATAAGGTCAGGGTTGGCGCGGGGTGTATGCGCTCGCGAAGGCGATGGCAAATGCCGTCGGCCGGGCGGTCCCGCGCCGGTTCGCGATGGTCAGCCGAGGCGGCGCTGGAACTCGGCGAGGGCGGCGGCGGGGCCTTCGGGGGCGGACCAGAATCTCGTCGCCGAGGGCGAGGAATTCGGCGAAGGGGGCGAGGTCTCCGGCGAGGTCGGGGGTGAGGCCGCCTTCGGCCACCACCGGGACCTCGATCATCTCGGACCACCACTGGAAGAGTTCCAGCGGGGCCAGCGTGCCGTCGCCGAGGCTGGAGGCCGAGAGCGGGCCGAAGCTCACGTAGTCCGCGCCGATTTCGCCCGCCGTCATGCCGTCGTGGCGTGAGGCGCGGGCGTAGACGCCGACGATGGCCTCGCGGCCCAGCTCCCCGCGGGCGGCGCGCACCTGGCGTGCGCCGTCGCCGAGATGGACGCCGTCGAGGCCGAGGCGGGCCGCAAGGCGGAAGTGGTCGGCGATCAGCAGCGGCACGTCGCGGGCGTGGCAGACCGAGCGCAACGTGTCGGCGGCGCGCATCAGCGCATCTTCGGTATGGCCGGCGGAGGCGAGGCGCACGCAGGCCACGGGGAACGCGTCGAGGAGCTGCGCGAGCAGGTCGGGAAAGGTGGCGAGGCTGGCTCCGGCGGGGGTGACCAGGTAGAGGCGGGACTGGGAAGCGGACGGGGGAGGGCCGCTCATGCTCCCCGGCGCTTCAGGATCGAGCGTCCGGCATAGATCGCGCTGGCGCCGAGGTCTTCCTCGATGCCGGAGCAGCTGGTTGTACTTGGCCAGCCGGTCAGAGCGCGAGAGCGAGCCGGTCTTGATCTGGCCGCAATTGGTGGCGACAGCGAGATCGGCGATGGTCGAGTCTTCGGTCTCGCCCGAACGGTGCGACATGACGGCCGTGTAGCCGGCGCGGTGGGCCATGTCGACGGCGGCCAGCGTCTCGGTCAGCGAGCCGATCTGGTTTACCTTGACCAGGATCGAGTTGGCGATGCCCCGGTCGATCCCCTCGGCGAGGCGCGCGGTGTTGGTGACGAAGAGGTCGTCGCCCACCAGCTGGCAGCGGTCGCCGATCAGTTCGGTCAGGGCTTTCCAGCCGTCCCAGTCGTCCTCGGACATGCCGTCCTCGATCGAGATGATCGGATAGGCGTCGGCGAGCGAGGCGAGGTAGGCCGCGTTCTGCGTCGGGGGTGAGCCTGGCGCCTTCGCCGGCCATGTCGTAGGCGCCCTTGCGGAAATACTCCGTGGCGGCGCAGTCGAGGGCGAGGAAGACATCCTCGCCGGGCTTGTAGCCGGCGGTCTCGATGCTCTTCATGATGAAATCGAGCGCGTCGCGGGTCGAGCTGAGGTTGGGCGCGAAGCCGCCCTCGTCGCCGACGTTGGTGTTGTGCCCGGCCTTGCTGAGGCCCTTCTTCAGCGCGTGGAACACCTCGGCGCCCATGCGCAGCGCCTCGGAGAAGCTGTCCGCGCCGACCGGCATGACCATGAATTCCTGGATGTCGATCGGGTTGTCGGCATGCGCCCCGCCGTTGATGATGTTCATCATCGGCACCGGCAGCACGCGGGCCGAGGTGCCGCCGATGTAGCGGTAGAGCGGCAGTGCCGAGGCTGGCCGCGCGCCGCCTTGGCGACGGCGAGGCAGACGCCGAGGATGGCGTTGGCGCCGAGGCGGCCCTTGTTGGCGGTGCCGTCGAGGTCGATCAGCACGCTGTCGAGCGTCACCTGGTCGGTGGCGTCGCAGCCCGGTCGAGCGCGTCGCAGATCGCGCCGTTCACGCGCCTCGACTGCCCGGCGCACGCCCTTGCCGCCGTAGCGCGCCTTGTCGCCGTCGCGCAGCTCGACCGCCTCGTGGGCGCCGGTGGAGGCGCCTGAGGGCACGGCGGCGCGGCCGCTGGCGCCGTCTTCGAGCAGGACGTCCACCTCGACGGTCGGGTTGCCCCTGCTGTCAAGGATTTCCCGCCCGACCACGTCGATGATCACGGACATCTGCAAGTCTCCCAAACCGGTCCCTGTTGGCGTCGTTCCGCCTGCAGCCTCCGTTTAGTGCATAGCGGCGGCATGGGGAATTGCAATCTCGGGTGCTCAGCCACGGTCGGGGGCCGGGTGCCCGTCGGAGGGCTTTTGTCCGCGCGCGGACAAATCAATAACATACTGAAATAGTTTCATATTCTCTGCGGCGTTAACGATTGGGAACGATTGGGAAAGGTCCTGGCGGGGCCGCTTCAGGCGGCGACTGCCGCCATCGCGAGGGCGCCGCCGATTGAGAGGATGAGGCCGCCCGCCGCGATCTGCAGGCCCGGCGCCAGCAGGCGGGCAGTTCGGCCGTCGCCGGCGGCGAGGAAGGCGGCGTCGCGGCCGCCCACGGCCGCGAATGCGACCAGCACGGTGAAGGCGGCGGTGCCGAGCCCCATGGCGACCACTGCCGCGACGCCGGCGCCGGCGAGGCCCATGCGCCAGGCGAGGACGAGCACCACCAGCGCACCGGTGCAGGGCCGCGCCGCCATCGCGCCGATCAGCGCCAGCGTCGCCGCGGGGCCGGTGGCGCGGGCAACCTCGGCGGGGCCGGGGCCGTGGCTGTGGCCGCAATGGTCATCGTGATCGTGGGCAAGGTCATTAGTTCGGGCCGCGTTCAGCGCTCGCAAGCCGCGCCAGAGGATCCAGGCGCCGATCAGGGCGACGGCGAGGTTGCCGGCGGGGGCGATCCAGCGGTCGGCGGCGGCCACGGTGCCGCGGGCGGTGGCCTCGAAGATTGCGAGAGCGCCGTAGACGAGTGCTATCGCCACCGCCGCCTGGCCGAGGCTTCCGGCCAGCGCGATGAGCCCCATGCGCCGCGCGGTGGCGCCAGTGCCCACGGCGGCGCCGGCGACCAGAGCCTTTCCGTGGCCGGGGCCGAGCGCGTGCACGAAACCGTAGGCGGCGGAGAGGGCGATGAGCGACCAGAGCGCCGCCGGCTCGCCGGCGCGCAGCGCCTGGATGCGGCCTGCGAGGGCGGACTGGACGGCGTGCTGCTGCTGGACCACCCACCAGCCGATGATCTGGAAGCCACCGCTGGCCCAGAGAGCCAGCGCGGCGGCGGCTGCAACCGCGAGCAATAGGCCGGCGGTCAGTCGCATGCCACCAATACGCGGTCGGCGAAAAGCGCGCCCGGATCGCCGTCGGGGTCGCCGTCGATCGGGATTTCGCTGAGCCGCTGCTGCAGGTCGGTGAGTTCGCGGGTGGGCTGGTACGGCAGTACTTCGGCGCTGCAGCCATCGGGCGCGCCTTCGAGGCGCGGGGTGTCGGTGATCGCATAGGCGGTCCAGTAGGTGGGGTCGTAGACCTGCACCAGCGTAGATGGGTCGGGGCGGAACGGGGCAGCGACGTCGCGGAGGAAGTGGATCGTCACCTGACCGTCGCGGATCTCGGCCCCGGGCTCCAGCGGGCCTGAGAGACCGACGCGCTCGCCGCCGTGCCAGAGGTAGCTGTCGCCTTCGTAGCCCTCGATCCAATCGGTCTGGTAGGCCGCGAGGCGCGCGCTGTCGGCCGGAGGCAGTGCCGTGGAATCGATGGGCAGGCCGAGGTCTTCGAGTATGAAAAGCGAGGTCAGCGCGTCGTATATCCAGGTCACGCGCAGGCTCTGGATGCGGCCCTCGCGATCGAAGAGGAAATCCACCCCGCCGTCGATGAAGGCATGAGGGTGCGCGGACGCGGCGGATGGCGTCAGCGTCAGCAGGGCGGCGATAAGGGCAAGGTTCGAGCGGGTGTCGGCCATGCGGCTCCGATCATTTCGTGACCAACCTGTCATTTCAAGGACCTGTCGTCAGGCATATCCGCCCCTTGCTCCGCTTTTCCCCTGATTTGGTCCAGCGCCGCCGACGACAATTCTAGCTGCCCGGCGCTGAGGCCGTCCAGCCAGCCTGTCAGCCGCTCGGCGAGCACCTGCCGGTCGATGCGGCCATAGGAGGCCGTCGCCAGACTGGCGGCCGTGTAGCGGCCACATGCGCTCAACGTTCTGGCCGCCGTACCGGCTGCCGAAGACGACGATCCGCCAGGGCAGCGAGGCCAGCGCCTTGTGCGCTGTGCCAAGCCTTCCTCGATCCTGGGCACGGTGAGGTCCAACGCGCCGGAGGAAATGGAGGCCAGCGGGCCTTTCCTACGCAGCCGCGGGCTGGAGCGCCTTGCCGCGGCGGCCGGGTTCGATCCCAAACTGGTGCGTCGCTACGCCGACGCGGCACTTTCCGGGATGCTACCCAAGCTGCCGTTCATGTAGCTTCAAGGGGGACTTGGCCTCGGTGGGCGCAAAGTGGCGATGGCCTTCGCGGCCTTCGGCGCGGGATCGATGGTCGTCGCGCTGCTTTTGCCACGGCCGTAGACCGGGCACCCGACCGGCCCGTGATGCTCGCGGGCGCGGTGGCGATCCCGGTCGGGCTCGCGCTCGCGGCTCTGGCTCCCGGTTTTGCCGCGCTTCTCGCGCTCTGGTTTCTCCTCGGTGCCGCATCCTCGGCCGTGGCTGTGCCGACCGGCCGCCTGCTCCGCCGCTCGTCCACCCCGTCGGACCGCCCGGCCTACTTCGCGGCAGAGTTCGCGCTGTCGCATGCCTGCTGGCTCCTGACCTACCCGCTGGCGGGCTGGGCGGGCTCGGCTATTGGCATTCCGGCAACGGCGCTGCTGCTTGCAGCGCTCGCACCACCGCGGCGACGAGCCTCATGCCGACATCGCCAGCGGGGCCAACGGGCATTGAGGGGCACGCTGGGTTCGTGAGGCGGATGGTTGATGATGATGAGCGTCTTCATGGCTGGCCTCCATCTGTGACGGTGCCGGCGGGGTGGGCTGGATTGAGGCGCGGGTGGGTCTCTTCGCCCCACCAGAGGAGCAGCCCGCCGGAAGCGAGCATCGAAACCGCGACGAACCAGAAGGCCGCGTCGAGACCTCCGGCGAGCTGGCGGCGAGCCCGAGCGCCAAGCGCGCCGATCGCGTAGCCGAGGTCGCGCCAGAAGCGGTAGATGCCGATGGCCGAGCCGCGCCAGGTGGGCGGCGCGATGTCGGAGACCGCCGCCGAGAGGTTGGGGTAGAGCAGCGCCATGCCGAAGCCCGCGACGCCGGCGGCGAACGACCACCAGAGCACGCCGTGCCCAAGCAGCAAGAGCGCGACGCCGCGCGCCGCAGATCCACATGCCGAGCACGTTCGGCCAATGCCGGCCGACATGGTCGGAAAGCCGGCCGGTGAAGAGCTGCGAGCCGCCCCAGACGAGGCCGTAGACCCCGACGATCCAGCCGATGCTCGGGCAGGCTGACGCCGTGCTGGTACGAGGAAGACCGGGAAGATCACCCAGACCAGCGCATCGACGAATTTTTCGACCAGCCCGGCCTGGCTGATTGCGGCGAGGCGCCGGTCGCGCCAGGACATCAGCGCGAAGACCTCGCCGGTGGTCGGGTTTGTCGGACACGCCTTCGGGGTAGCGCGGCGCGCAGCGCGCCGGGCACGGCCCGGCGTGACGTTCCGCCTCCGCACGGGCCCAGGGCAGTGTGTCCTTCACCCAGACCAGCGTCAGGACGAGCGCCGCCAGCACCACGGCGAGGCCGAAGACGAGCAGGCCGACCCGCGGACCGAGCGGTCGTCGCGGCGTAGGCGGTGAGGATGCCGGCGAGTGCGACGCCGACATAGCCGGAGAACTCGTTCAGCCCGATCGTCAGGCCGCGCTCGTCAGGGCGGGTGAGGTCGAGTTTCGCGGTCTGGGTCATCGACCAGCAGAGACCCTGGTTGACGCCGAGCAGCACGGTGGCAGCGACGATCCAGCCCCAGCTGGGCGCTAGCCAGATCATCACGGGGATCGGCAGCGCGGCGATCCAGCCGAGCAGCAAGGACCTTCTTGCGTCCGATGCGCTCGGACAGGCGCCCGGCGACGAAGTTCAGCACGCCCTTGACCACGCCGAAGGCGACGACGAACGCGGTCAGCAGCAGGAACGAGCCGCGGGCGACGCCGAACTCGGACTCGGCGAGCGCCGGCACCACGGTGCGCATCATGCCGATGGCAAAGCCGACGAGCAGCACCTGCAACAGCTGGTGCAGGAACTGCCCGAGATTCTCGCGGATGCCGTGCGCGAGATCGTCCACGGGCTCGCCGGCGGGGGCGGCCCGGGCGATCATGCGGTGATCGATTCCCGTCCGGCGTTGGTCGCCCGGATGCGGGCGGCTTCGGGCGGCGCTGGCGGGATGTCCGCCAGCATTGTCGCGACGAACTCCGCCTCAGCCTCGATGCGGAAGGCGCGGTTGTGGCGCTTCTCGAAGCCGATCGTCGAGAAGGGCTTGCCGCTCAGGCTGCGGCCGCAGACCGAGCCGGAATAGGCGCCCGGCAGCACCTCGAGATGGTCGGGCAGCACCTTGAGCTTCTGCGCGCTCCGGAAGAGCGCGCGAGCACCGTCCTCGGCGCTCGTGGCGAGCTCGGTGCGGCCGAGGTCGCCGACCATCAGCGTGTGCCCCGTGAGGACGAACCATGGCTCGGTCGAGCGGGTGCGGTCGGTGACCAGCAGCGAGACGTGCTCTGGCGTGTGACCCGGGGTGTGCAGCACCTCGACAGTGACGTTGCCGAGCTCGAGCATCTCTCCGTGCCGCACGCCGTGGAACGGGAAGGCGGCGTCGGCGCCAGCGAAGAGCACGTACGCGGCGCCCGCAGCGTCGGCGAGCGCACGGCCTGTCGAGACATGATCGGCGTGAACGTGGGTGTCGATCACGTAGAGGATCCGAAGGCCGGTGGCTTCCGCCGCGGCCAGGTACGGCGCGATGTCACCGACCGGGTCGACGACGGCCCCGGCGGACTTGCCGCCGCAGCCGAACAGGTAGGACGCGGCGACGGGCTCGGCGTGCAGGAACTGGCGCAGGATCATGGGGCGACCTCCGGGCAAGGCCTCATCTCGTCCGCGCGCGAGGCCCACGGACTTGACGGTGGCAGGTGGTTCATTTAATCAAGAGAGTTATTGAATGACATGGCGGAGCCCCGATGTCAACGACCAGCCCGAAGCATGCCCTGTTCGAACAGCTGGCGCTGGTGGCGCGGAGCCTGGGGAACCCGCATCGGCTCGATCTCCTGGAGCACCTGGCCCAGGGCGAGCGGAGCGTCGAAGCCCTGGCCGAACGCACGGGCCTCAGCATGGCCAATGCCTCTCAGCACCTCCAGCAGCTCCGGCGGGCCGGTCTGGTCGCGAACCGCCGCGAGACCAGGTTCATCCACTATCGGCTCTCGGATGAGGGCGTCGTCGGACTGGTCTCGGCGCTGCGCAACGTCGCCGAGCGCAACCTCGCCGAGATAGATCGTATCCTGCGCGGCTACTTCGCCGAGCGCGACAACCTCGAACCGATCACTCGCGGCGAGCTGATCGAGCGCGCGCGGGACGGACTGTTGACCGTGCTCGACGTGCGGCCCGCCGACGAGTTCGCGCTCGGTCATCTCCCGGGCGCCGTCAACGTGCCGCTGGCGGAACTTGCGGCACACTTGGCCGAGTTCGATCCCAGTCGCGAGGTCGTCGCCTACTGCCGTGGCGCCTACTGCGTCCTGTCCTTCGAGGCGGTCGCCGCGCTGCGCGCCCGGGGCCTCAGGGCCCGCCGTCTCGAGGAGGGATATCCCGAGTGGCGCGCTGCCGGTCTGCCGGTGGCGATGGGACACGAAGCGATGTGACCAATTGGAAGCGGGACGAATCCTCCGTGAGATCGTCGCGGGCGGTGGGCCGCTGCGCGGGCGTGCGGCACCCCACCGCCAAATCCCGCAAAGGTGAACGCTGAGAACCCGCAAGCGGCAGCTTTTGACGAGAGGGGTAGGCACGACCAGAATCCGTTCAGTCCCGCCGGGTGCGTTCGCGTACTGCGGCGCCTACAAAGGGTGTGAGGCCGGCAGCACGTTGCACCGCGCGCAAGTCTCAGCTTGTCGCGTCGTCGCGCTCCGCCGGCGCGGGGAGCGCCACCGCCATCGCGCGGCCCGGGTTCAGCGCTGCGTAGACGCCGAGCATCTTGGCGGCCGTCTCGATCTCCGGTCAGCGACCGGTCGTACCGGGCGGTGAGCTTCACGCCGGAGGGCGTGGGCCTGCGGCCGTTCTCGGCCGGGCATGTCGCGCAACCTCGCGGATGGCGCGCGATCCCGGTGGTCTCGTGATCCGCTGGACCCGCCGCTCGCGCGCGCTCGCTGCCGATAGCCGGACCGCACCGGAGGTGCCACTCGCCGAGGAGGCCGAGGCCTACGAGGTGGAGATCCTCGACGGCAGCACGGTCCGGCGCGCACTCGCCGCCAGTACGACCAGTGTGCCCTACACCGCCGCGCAGCAGATCGCCGACTGGGGCGCGCTGCTCGGGCCTGGCGACACGCTCGATGTCCGCAACCACCAGCTCTCCACGCTGATTGGCCGCGGCGCTCCGAATTTTATCACCTCGCAGTTCTGAAGGACGCCCATGCCCGACACCAGCACCCATCACCGCGTGGACCTTGATCGCAAGCATCAGGCTCACGACGCGACGCCTCGCAAGATACTGCCATGTCTCATGAACTCTTGAATCGGGCTCTCAGGCGCGGACTGTGAGAATCCCTTCCAGCGGCTTCTTGATCTTGGCGACCGCCGGGACGGTGGCGTCGGGCGCGGGATGCCCCGCGGCGATGATCATCATCGGCTTCTCAGACGCCGGGCGGCCCAGCAGTTCGTTCAGAAACTTCATCGGGTTCGGCGTGTGGGTGAGGGCGACGAGGCCCGCGTGGTGCAGCGCGGCGAGGAGGAAGCCGGTGGCGATCCCCGTGCTCTCGGGCACGTAGTAGTTCTTGAAGCGGTGGCCGTCGTCGAACTCGCCCCAACGCTGCGCGAAGACGACGATGAGCCAGGGGGCGATCTCGAGATGCGGCTTCTCGGCAGTCGTGCCGATTGGTTCGAGCGCCTTCAGCCATTCGTCCCCCGCGGCCCCTTCGTAGAAGCTCCGCTCCTCCACTTCCGCCTCGGCACGGATGCGTGTCTTGATCTCGGGGCGCGAGATCGCGACAAAGAACCAAGGCTGGTGATTGGCGCCGGACGGGGCGGTTCCCGCCGCGCGGACGCAGGCCTCGATCACCTCCCGCGGCACTGGGCGGTCGGAGAACTCCCTGACCGAGTGGCGGCGTTTCATGGTGGAGTGGAATGCCACGGCCCGCGCGCGCATCTCGTCGTCGGTGAAGTCGAAGCGGTCTGGGAGGGGAAGTGCGGTGTAGATCATCTTGTCACGGCTGAACATGGCTGGCGCCCTTCGGCATCTGACCTGGAAGCAAGGTAAAATCTTTGATAGCGCGTAAGCAATACAGGATTGGGCCGAAAAATCCGGCGACTTGTGTCCCCGGGCATCTGATACCGGATTCGGTTGATCAGTTCACTACGCATGAGTTTGGCCACCAGTGGAAGGTGGTGTTGGCGGCGATGAGATCGCGGTCTTGTGCCAGGGTCCGGCAGCGGTCGTCGAGGACGGAATCGATCGCGTCGAGGGTCTCGAAGTGGCGGTTGGCGACGGGCTCGTCCACGAGCGGCCAGAGGTGCTCGGCCGGCTGCAGCTCGGGGGTGTAGGGGTTCGAGGGACAAGAAAACCGTCCTGTGGACGGTTTTCCCCCAGAACGATAGATGAGCCTTATGCCTTCGGGCACGGCCATGGATCGCGGCGGCCGGTGTCATGGCCGAGCGTTGCCCGTCATCCACAAGTGAGCATATTGCAGTCGAACGACACGCACCGGACCTTGCCGGGGCGCTCCAATTCCAGGCCGAAGGTCCGATGACTATGCGCAAGATCCTCCGATCACCTCTCCTTCATTTCTTCGCACTTGGCGCGCTCATCTTTGCAGCCTTCGAAGCCTTCGACGACGAGCCCGCGGCGCCGCCGCCCAATGCCATCGTCCTCACGCAGCAGGAGGCCGTTCGTCTGGCGCAGCAGTTCGCCGCCACGTGGAACCGCCCGCCTACGGAGCGGGAGCTCCAGGGTCTGATGGGGTACTGGGCGCTGGAAGAGGCCAACGTCCGCGAGGCGTTGGCTCTCGGGCTCGACCGCGGCGACGCGGTGATCCGCCAGCGGCTGAACATGAAGATGCAGTTCCTCGCGGAATCGGGCGCGGCCGGGCTGAGGCCGGATGACGCCGTCTTGCAGACGTATCTAGACGAGAATCCGGAACGCTTCACACGGCCCGCCCTCGTCGCCTTCGAGCAGGTCGTGCTGCCACAGGATCGCGACGCAACCGAGATCCGGGAGATGTTGAAAGCCGGTGCCGAGCCTTCGACGCTGGCGGCCGCAAGCCTCCTGCCGGCGTCCTTTCCGATGACGCCCGCGCCGTTGGTCGACCGGACCTTCGGTGAGGGATTTCACTCGGCGCTGGAAGATGTGCCGATGGGAGGCTGGCAGGGGCCGGTCAAGAGCGGCTACGGCCAGCATCTCGTGCGCGTGACCGACAGGTCGGACGCCACCCTGCCGCCGCTGTCCGAGATCCGCGACCGCGTCGAGGCCGAATGGCGCGCCGCGCGGACGCAGGAGATCCGCGAAAGCTTCGGTCAGGCTCTGCTCGAACGCTATTCAGTCACCTTGCCGAATGCGGGCGAGGTGCTGAACCAATGAGGCGGCTGCTGTTTGCCCTGTTGGCGGTGGCCTGCGCCTGTCTGCCGGCGTCCCTTTCGGCGCACGCGCTCGATCCGGGCTACTTGGATCTCGTGTCGATAGGACAGGACCGATGGCGGGTAACCTGGCGAGCGCCTGACGTGAGCGGTCGGCCGATGCCCATCGAGGCACGGCTGCCCGAAAACTGCTCCCCCGGGGCACCGCCGCCGCCGGTCTTCGACGGGCGTGCGTGGACGACCGGCTGGGTCACCACCTGTCCCGGCGGGCTTGTGGGCGGCCTGATCGAGATCGTGGGGCTTGACCGCACCAGCACCGACACACTGTTGCGTTACGAATTGCAGCCCGGGCAGACCCAGGTTCACCGCCTGACTTCGGCCAATACCGCGTTTGCCGTGCCGGAAGATCCCGGCGTGGCCGACATCCTGCTGAGCTACATCGGGCTCGGTGTCACACACATCCTTGAGGGTGCCGACCATCTCCTGTTCGTCTTCGCGCTTCTCCTGATCATCCGCGACCGCGGGCGGCTCCTCTTGGCGATCACGGCGTTCACCGTCGCCCACAGCATCACGCTCGCCGCAGCCTCGCTGGGTTGGCTCACCGTGCCCCCACCACCGGTCGAGGCGGTGATCGCGCTCTCCATCGTGTTCCTCGCCTATGAACTGTCCCTCCCGCCCGAGGCCCGCGACCCGGTTGCGGAACGATTCCCTTGGGTCGTGTCCTTCGCCTTCGGCCTGATCCACGGTTTGGGCTTTGCCGGCGCACTCCGCGAAATCGGACTGCCCGAAGGCGATATTCCGTTGGCGCTGTTCTCGTTCAACATCGGTGTCGAACTTGGTCAGATCCTTTTCATCGTGTTGGTGCTGACCATCGGTGCCGCGTCACGGCGGTTCTATCCGGAGATCAAGACAAGAGCGGGTTCGCTGACCCGGGTCGCAAGCTACGGCATCGGCAGTTTGGGCGCCTTCTGGGTGATTGATCGGATTGCGGGATTCTGATCGCGGCGTGCAGACCTTTGGTGAAGGTTTTCTGATGCAGGCCGTGGCGTGAGGGTGGGTGCGGGCGCGAGACCGTCAACAACCTGCACAGCCGCTTCGAACTATTGATGAAGCCCTGCGGCCCCGCCACCAAATACCTTCCCCGCTAGGCTGCCTGGTTCGTGGCTCGCCTGATCGGCGTCGGCCCGGCAGCCCAAGCCGAGACCTGGCAGCGCCTCCTTGCCGCATGATCAACACGCAAAAAGCCGCCGCCTGAGACGGTCCACCGAGAGCGGCGAAGTCCAGTGTTGCGCCCCGCTCTCACGACTGGAAAAGCCGGCTGTACTGGCTCTCGTGCCAGGCGCTCGCCATGGCCAGCGCCGGCGCCACGTTGCCCACCTCCTCGTCGGGGAGGCTGCGCGCGCGAAGGGCGGCGCTCTCGATTGTCTCGACCGCCGCGACCAGGATGCGCTGCCCCGCCGTCTGTCCGAGCGGCAGCAGCCGCTGCGCCGCCATCACCTGCCCCTCGGCGTAGGTCCACAAAAGGCCGGCGATCGCCTGCGCCGGCGCGATCCGCCAGTGATGGGTCGCCAGCGCGAAGGCGCCGGGATAGGTGAGGCCCCGGTCCAGCCAGTCGCCTGCCCCAGCCATGTCGAGCGCCGCCAACAGGCGCAGCAGGGCGGCCCCGAGCCGGCGGTCCTCGGCCTGGAACTCGCGGCTCTCGCGCGCGGCGGCCAGCCAGGCATCGGTCTCGGCGAACCGCGCGCGGTCTCCGGCTTCCAGCGCGCGGGCCATGCGCCAGAAGAGCGCGCCGTCGAGGGAGGCCAGGTTCGACTGGAGGGTGCCGAGGATCCAGTCGCGCGCGCTGGCCTCGCCCTGCACCCAGCCGGCCGCAACCGCCGCCTCGAGGCCGCGCGAGTAGGAGAAGGCGCCCGTGGGCAGGCCCTGGCTGACGAGGCGCAGGAGGTGCAGCGGCAGGCCGGCCGCTGCGTCAGCGTGCTCCGGCAAGCCCGGCATTCTCGCGGCTCCCCTCCGAGAGGCCTCCGTTGTAGAGTATGAAGTCGACGACGGCGTCGAGGCCCCTGGCGCGCGAGAGATCGGTGAAGGCGAAAGGCCGGGATCCGCGCATGCGCGCGGCATCCGCCGTCCATCACGCCGATATCGACGTTCACGTAAGGGGCGAGATCGGTCTTGTTGATCACGAGCAGGTCCGAGCGGGTGATGCCGGGGCCGCCCTTGCGCGGGATCTCCTCGCCCTGGCACACCGAGATCACGTAGATCGAGAGATCGGCGAGATCGGGTGAGAAGGTGGCCGCGAGGTTGTCGCCGCCCGAACTCGATGAAGACGATGTCGAGGTCGGGAAACTTGCGGTTCATCTCGGCGATGGCCTGGAGGTTGATCGAGGCATCCTCGCGGATGGCCGTGTGCGGGCAGCCGCCGGTCTCCACCCCCATGATCCGCTCCTCCGGCAGGGCCTGACGGCGGGCGAGGATGAGGGCGTCCTCCTTGGTGTAGATGTCGTTGGTGATGACCGCGATGGAGAAGCGCTCGCGCAGCGCTATGCAGAGTTTCTCGGTCAGCGTCGTCTTGCCCGAGCCGACCGGGCCGCCGATGCCGACGCGCAGCGGTCCGTTCCGTCCGGTCATTTCGCGGCTCCGTGGTGGTGGTGGCCATGATCGGCGTGGCCGCCGTCGTGGTCGTGGGAATGCCCATGCCCGTGCCCATGCCCGTGGCCCGAATAGGCGCCGCGCATCGGCTCGAAGCCCGTCACCACCTCGCGCACGCTCGCGCCGAGGCCTTCGAGCATCGCCCTGATGACGTGGTCGCGCAGGATCAGGATGCGATCGGCGGAGATCGCCGCGGGCAGGTGGCGGTTGCCGATGTGCCAGGCGAGCTCGGCCAGGTGGACGGCGCCGCGCGCGGTGACCTCGAGGAGCTCCTCCTCGGCGGCGGCGACGGCCACGACGCCGCCGTCCTCCAGCACCAGCGCGTCGCCGGCGGCGAGGGCCACTGGCTCGGGCAGGTCGACGAGCACCCGGCTTCCGTCGCTGAGCGCGATCACCTTGCGGCGCAGGTGGCGCTCGTCATGCGCGAGGACCGCTGTCGCGGTGGCTGAGCCATCGGTCTCGGAAGATCCCTCATGTGCTCGCCTGACCGTCGTTGCACGCAGCATCTTCCATCTTCCGCTTTGGAGTTGCCCCTAGCAATGGGCGCCTCGCGACGGCGGGTCAAGCCCCAGGCCGGTTGCCGCAAATTGGTCTTGCCAGTACTGTATGTCGCGGCTATCCGGAAAGGCGAACACGCGGCCGATCTGTCCGGGTGAACGAATGTCAGGTGGCGCCTGAATAGTTTTCAAGTCGAAAAGAGGCTCAAGTGTCGGCGACGGAACTGTCTGACGATGCTTCAGGTGCGAAAAATCTTCTTTGCCAGCGCTTGGCAGCTGGCATGGAGAGCTGGAGCTCTGGTTCGCCGTTCAGGGCGACACCACCCGCCTCATGCGTCGTCGTCACCTCGGTCCGCTCGTCGTCCAGCGCGCCTTCTACCCGGAAGCGGACGGCACGGCGCATCTCTACATCCTTCACCCGCCCGGCGGGGTCGCCGGCGGCGACCGGCTTGAGGTCATGGCCCATGTCGCGGCAGGGGCGCGGGCGCTGCTGACTACACCGGGTGCGGCCAAGTTCTACCGGTCGGCCGAGCGCCTTGCCCGGTCGCATGTCATGATCGACGTCGGGCCCGGCGGGGTCTGCGAGTACCTGCCGCAGGAGACGATCGTGTTCGACGGCGCCCATGCCGCGAACCGCACGCGGGTCGAACTGGCGGCCGACGCGGTCTATGTCGGATGGGATTTCATCTGCCTCGGCCGCCCGGCGGCGGGAGAGGCGTTCGACCGGGGAGCCATAGCACAGCGCATCGAGGTGGTTCGCGACGGCCGCCCGATCTGGTTCGAGCGGCTGTCCATGACCGGCGGCTCGACGCTCCTGGGTACGGCCTTCGCGCTGGCCGGCAAGCCGATCGTGGGCACAATGGTGTACGCCGGCCCGGTGGGCGAGGGCTTGGTCGAGCGCATCCGCGCCGCGACGGGCGACGGCGAGGCCCGGCACGTATTTTCTGTCAGCGCGCTCGAACATGTGATTGTCTGCCGCTACCTCGGCGCCAGCATGGCGGAGGGCAAGTCCCTCTTCGGACGCGCCTGGGGGGCGTTGCGCGAGGTCTCGATGGGGAAGCGGGCCGTTCCCCCCCGCATCTGGTCAACTTGACGGCAAAGAGGACGAGCCGATGGAGCTTCTGCCCCGTGAGAAAGACAAGCTGTTGCTATTCACCGCGGCCCTGGTGGCGGAACGCCGCAAGGCCCGCGGGGTGAAGCTCAACTACCCCGAGGCGGTGGCCTACATCTCCGCCGCCATCCTCGAGGGGGCGCGCGACGGCAGGACGGTCGCCGAGCTCATGTCCTGGGGGGCGACGCTGCTCACGCGCGACGACGTCATGGAGGGCGTGCCGGAGATGATCTACGACGTGCAGGTCGAGGCGACCTTTCCCGACGGGACCAAGCTCGTCACCGTCCACCATCCCATTCCCTGAGGTGCGGCCATGAAACCCGGCGAGTATTTCATCGAGGACGGCGAGATCGAGATCAACGCAGGCCGCGAGACCCGCGAGATCGCGGTGCAGAACTCCGGCGACCGGCCGATCCAGGTCGGCTCGCACTACCATTTCTTCGAGACCAACGACGCGCTGCACTTCGACCGCGACCAGGCGCGCGGCTTTCGGCTGAACATCCCGGCGGGCACCGCCGTGCGCTTCGAGCCGGGCCAGGACCGGGTGGTCACGCTGGTGGCGCTCGACGGCGCGCGCGAGGTCTACGGGTTCCGCGGCAAGATCATGGGCAAGCTCTAGGGGGCGAAGATGGCGACAATTTCGAGGGCCACCTACGCCAGCCTCTACGGCCCGACCAAGGGTGACCGCATCCGGCTCGCCGACACCGACCTGATCATCGAGATCGAGCAGGACCACACCATCTACGGCGAGGAAGTGACGTTCGGCGGCGGCAAGGTGATCCGCGACGGCATGGGGCAGGGGCAGCGCGTCTCGGCCCAGACCGCCGACCTCGTCATCACCAACGCGATCATCGTCGACCATTCCGGCATCGTGAAGGCGGACGTCGGCATCAAGGGTGGCCGCATCTCGGCGATCGGCAAGGCGGGCAACCCCGACATCCAGCCCGGCGTGACCATCCCGATCGGACCGGGCACCGACGTGATCGCCGGCGAAGGCTGCATCCTGACCGCGGGCGCCATCGACAGCCACGTCCATTTCATCGCCCCGCAGCAGGCCGAGGAAGCGCTGGCGAGCGGCACGACCACGCTGGTGGGCGGCGGCGCCGGCCCCACCGTGGGCACGCTGGCCACGACCGTGACGGCGGGGCCCTGGGCAATGCACCGGATGCTGGAGGCGGCCGAGGCGCTGCCGCTCAACGTCGGGTTTCTCGGCAAGGGCAACACGAGCCTGCCGGAGGCGCTGCGCGAGCAGGTGCGGGCCGGGGCCTGCGGGCTGAAGCTGCACGAGGACTGGGGCACCACGCCGGCGGCCATCGACAACTGCCTGACCGTGGCCGACGAGATGGACGTCCAGGTCGCGATCCACACCGACACGCTCAACGAGAGCGGCTTCGTGCGCGACAGCTTCGCGGCGATGAAGGACCGCACCATCCACAGCTTCCACACCGAGGGCGCGGGCGGCGGGCATGCGCCCGACATCATCACCGCGGCCGGCGAGGCGAACATCCTGCCCTCGTCGACCAATCCGACGCGGCCCTACACGGTCAACACGGTGGACGAGCATCTCGACATGCTGATGGTCTGCCACCACCTCAGCCCGTCGATCCCCGAGGACGTGGCCTTCGCCGAGAGCCGAATCCGCAAGGAGACGATCGCGGCCGAGGACATCCTGCACGATCTCGGGGTATTCTCGATGATGGCGTCGGACAGCCAGGCGATGGGGCGCATCGGCGAGACCACGCTGCGCTGCTGGCAGACCGCGCACAAGATGAAGGTCCAGCGCGGCGCGCTGCCCGAGGACAGCGCGCGCAACGACAACTTCCGGGTCAAGCGCTACGTCGCCAAGTACACGATCAACCCGGCGATCACCCACGGGTTCGCCCACGAGATCGGCTCGGTCGCGGTCGGCAAGCGCGCCGATCTGGTGCTGTGGAAGCCCGCCTTCTTCGGGGTGAAGCCCAAGCTCGTCATCATCGGCGGCATGATCGCCATGGCGCCGATGGGCGATCCCAACGCCTCGATCTCGACGCCGCAGCCGGTGCACTTCCGGCCGATGTACGGGGTGTTCGGTCGCGCGCTCGGCTCGACCGGCGTGACCTTCGTCTCGCAGGCGGCGCTCGACGACGGGATCGGCGAGAAGCTGAAGCTGGCAAAGTCGCTGTCGGCGGTGCGCGGTATCCGCACCGTGCGCAAGAAAGACATGATCCACAACGGGCTGACCCCCAAGCTCGAGGTCGATCCGCAGACCTACGAGGTGCGCGTGGACGGCGCCGTCATCACCTGCGAGCCTGCCGACGTCCTGCCGATGGCGCAGCGCTACTTCCTGTTCTGAACGACACCGCCAAGGGAGGGAGCCTTCGACGGGCGTCTCGCAACTTCGCGACAACCCGGCGTTCGCGTTCGGGGACCAGTGCCTGCACGGAGTCGGGCAGGTCGTGTTTCAGAACAACCGCCACCGCGCGGGTGCTGAAGGCCGAACAAGGGTTGATCTACGCCGGGCTCTTCGTTTTCAACGGGGTGCTGGTGGGGCTTGTGCCGGTCGCCTTCACCAGCGCGGATTTCCGCACGGGCGCCGTGCTTCGGCGCATTTGGCGCTGCTCCTCTTGCAGATCTCAGCTGACCCACGCTGACAGCTACAAGGACATGTTCATCACGGTGATCGTTGTATCAGCCGCCGCCGACCGTCACCTCCTCCCGCGCCCACTCCGGCAGCGCCACCGCGGGCAGCACCACGCCGGTGCAGACCCCGAAGCCGATCCGGTAGCCGTCGCCGCGGGCATGGCCGCGGAGCGTCACGCGTGTCGCCGTCCTCGATGAAGGTCCGGGTTCCGCCGCGTTCCAGTGCCACCGGCTCCTTGCCGTTCCAGCTCAGCTCCAGGAGGCTGCCGCGGTTGCCCTTCTCGGGGCCCGAGATCGTGCCCGACCCGAGCAGGTCGCCGGTCGACATCGGGCAGCCGCTGCTCGTGTGGTGGGCGAGCTGCTGCGCCGAGGAATAGTAGAGCTCGCGGGCATTGGTGCGGCTGATCACGGTCTCGCGCCCGCCCGCCGGCGTCAGCCCGACCTCGAGCGCGATGTCGTAGCCCATGGGCCCCGGCTCGCGCAGGTAGGCCAGCAACGGCCGCTCGCGCTCCGGCGTCGGGACGCGGAACGGCTCGAGCGCCGCCCTGGTGACGATCCACGGCGAGATCGTCGTCGCCGTCGCCTTGGCCTGGAACGGCCCGAGCGGCTGGTACTCCCAGGCCTGGATGTCGCGCGCCGACCAGTCGTTGAGCAGCACGTAGCCGAAGATCATGTCGTCGGCCTCGGCCACCGAAACCATCCCTGACGAAGGGGTGCCGACGATGGCGCCTAGCTCCAGCTCCAGGTCGAAGCGCGCCGAAGGCGCGAAGCGCGGCAGCGCCTCGTCGGGGCCCTTCACCTGGCCCCAGGGCCGTCGCACGTCGGTCCCCGAGACCACGACCGACGAGGCGCGGCCGTTGTAGCCGATCGGCATCGACAGCCAGTTCGGCGGCAGCGCGTTCGCCGGGCCGCGGAACATCGTGCCGACGTTGGAGGCATGGTGCCGGCCGGCGTAGAAGTCGGTGTACTCCGCCACCCGGAACGGCAGGTGCAGCGTCACGCCGGCGCGTGGCACGAGGTGCGGCTCGACCGCCGCCCGTTCCGCCGCCCCCTCGGCCAGCAGCGCTGTCAGCCGCGCCCGGAGCGCCGCCCAGACTACCGGCCCGGCGGCCATCAGCGGGTTCCACCGCGGCTCCTGCAGCAGCGGCCCGCCCGCGAGCGCGACGATACCCTCTCGCTCCAGCGCCGCGACGTCTAGCACGCGCTCGCCGATGGCGACGCCGCAGCGCGGCGCCTCCGCGGCCTCCGAGAACACCCCATAGGGCAGGTTCTCCAGCGGAAAGTCCGTCACGCCGCCGTTGGCGCTCGCGACCCAGCTCCGCGCGGCCATCACTTCACTCCCGGCGTGCCGTCGAACTTCTTCTCCAGCCGATCCCAGACCTCGATGTACTCCTCCTGCATCGGCGCCTCCTTCGCGGCGAACTCGGTCAGGTGCTGCGGGAAGCGGGTCTCGAACATGAAGCTCATGGTCTCGTCGAGCTTCGCGGGCTTCAACTCGCCTTGGGTGGCGCGCTCGAAGGCGTCGCGGTCCGGCCCGTGCGGCAGCATGCAGTTGTGCAGGCTGATCCCGCCCGGCACGAAGCCTTCGGGCTTGGCGTCGTAGACGCCGTAGATGTTGCCCATCATCTCGGACATGATGTTCTTGTGGTACCAGGGCGGGCGGAACGAGTGCTCGGCGACCAGCCAGCGCTCGCGGAACAGCACGAAGTCGATGTTCGCCGTGCCCTCCTGCCCCGAGGGCGCGGTCAGCACGGTGAAGATCGACGGGTCCGGGTGGTCGAAGAGGATCGCGCCGACCGGCGAGTAGGTTCTCAGATCGTACTTGTAGGCGCAGTAGTTGCCGTGCCAGGCAACGACGTCGAGCGGCGAGTGGCCGATCCAGGTCTCGTGGAACTGGCCGCACCACTTGATGACCACGCGGCTTCTGGCGTCGCGGTCCTCGAAGGCCGCGACCGGGCACTTGAAGTCGCGCGGGTTGGCCAGGCAGTTGGCGCCGATCGGGCCGCGGCCCGGCAGGTCGAACTTCTGGCCGTAGTTCTCGCAGACGAAGCCGCGGCACGGCCCCTCCAGCACCTCGACCCGGTAGACGAGGCCGCGGGGCAGGATGGCGATCTCCTTCGGCTCGAGGTCGATGATCCCGAGCTCGGTGCAGAATCGCAGCCGCCCCTCCTGCGGCACCACCAGCAGCTCGCTGTCGGCGGAGTAGAAGTACTCGTCCACCATCGAGCGGGTGACCAGATAGACGTGGCTCGCCATGCCCACCTGGGTGTTGACGTCGCCGGCGGTGGTGATCGTGCGCATGCCGGTGATCCAGGTCAGCGTCCTCGTCCGGCACCGGGACCGGATCCCAGCGGTACTGGCCGAGGCTGGTGACGTTGCCGAGGATATGCGGCGCGGTCTTCCAGTAGGGCACGTCGATCGGGCTGAAGCGGCCCGTGTGATGCACCGACGGCCGGATCCGGTAGCACCACGTCCGCTCGGGCTGCGGCTGCGGTGAAGGCGGTGCCCGACAGCTGCTCGGCGTAGAGGCCGTATTCGCACCGCTGCGGGCTGTTCTGCCCCTGCGGCAGCGCGCCGGGCAGCGCCTCGGTCTCGAAGTCGTTGCCGAAGCCCGGCATGTAGCCCTCGACGGTGCCGGTGGTGATAGCCGAACGGACCATCCCGCGCGGCAGCTCATGGGTCGTCATCTTGCCTCTCCTCCTCCTGGTCCCGAAGTCCCCCGAGCGAATCGAATTTGTTGCAGACGCAACGATATATTCCGTTGCGTCTGCAACGAAGTCAATGGTAAATGTGGCGCCTTGGACGGGAGGGCCGCGATGCCGCCATTCGATCTCGAAAGCTTCCTGCCGTACCGCCTCAGCGTGGCAGCGGCGCGGGTCAGCCGGCGTCTCGCGGCGCGCCTGGAGGCCGAGGCCGGACTTTCCAACCCCGAGTGGCGCGTGCTCGCCCACCTGGCGCGGGCCGGATCGGTCAGCGTGCGCGACATCCACATCCGCGTGGACCTGGAAAAGTCGAGGGTCAGCCGGGCAGCTTCGCGGCTCGAGGACGCGGGGCTCGTCACCAAGCTGGGGAACGAGGACGACCGCCGGCTCGTGGCGCTCTCGCTCACCGATGCCGGGCGAGCGCTGATGCAGCGGCTGGAGCCGATCGCCGACGCCTTCCAGGCCGATCTCCTGGAGCAGCTCGGCAGCGACGCGGCGGGGCTGGAGACGGCACTCGACCGCATCACCCGGGGGGACAGCGAATGACGACGCTCTACGACCACAGGCGGTCCTCGGCGAGCCGCGCTGCCGGTCTCGCCAGCGCGGTGCTGGTCTTCCGCCCGGACGCCGCGGCGGACATCACCGGCACCGCCGACATCGCGTAGGGTAAGTCGATGCGCAACAAGATCGTCTCCGCCGCCGAAGCCGCCGCCCTGGTCAAGGACGGCGACACGCTCACGACCTCGGGGTTCGTCGGCATCGGGGTGCCCGACGAGCTCCTGGCCGCCATCGAGGCGCGCTTCCTGCAGACCGGCCATCCGCGCGACCTGTCGCTGGTTTTCGCCGCGGGGCAGGGCGACGGCAAGGAGCGCGGGTTGAACCGGCTCGGCCACGAGGGGCTCCTCGAAGCGCGTCATCGGTGGCCACTGGGGGCTCATCCCCAAGGTGGCGGCGCTGGCAGTCGCGGGAAAGATCGAAGGGTGGAACCTGCCGCAAGGCGTGATCAGCGAGCTTTACCGCGACATCGCCGCCGGCAGGCCGGGGATGCTCTCGAAGGTCGGGCTGGAGACCTTCGTCGATCCGCGCAACGGCGGCGGCGCCGTCAACGCCATCAGCACCGAGCGCCAGGTCGAACTGATGGAGGTGAGGGGCGAGACCTTCCTCTACTACCCCAGCCAGCGGCTCACGGTGGCGCTTCTGCGCGGCACCACGGCCGACGAAGCCGGCAACATCACCATGGAGCGCGAGGCGCTGACCATCGACAACCTCGCGCAGGCCATGGCGGTCAGGAATGCCGGCGGCGTGGTGATCGTCCAGGTCGAGCGCGTGGCCCGCGCCCGGTCGCTGCCGGCGCGTGAGGTGCAGATCCCCGGCATCCTCGTGGATGCCGTCGTCGTCGCGGAGCCGGAGAACCACCGTCAGACCTACCGCACCGCGTTCAGTCAGGCCTTCACCAACCGCATCCGGCCGCCCGCAGGCGAAATCCCGGCAATGCCGCTCGATGCCCGCAAGATCATCGCGCGCCGCTGCGCGTTCGAGCTGCCGGTGAACGGCGTGGTCAACCTCGGCATCGGCATGCCCGAAGGCGTGGCCTCGGTGGCCGCCGAGGAGGGGCTGCTGGACCACGTCACGCTCACCGCCGAGCCGGGCGTGATCGGCGGGCAGCCGGCCTCCGGGCTCGATTTCGGCGCCGCGGTGGATTGCGATGCGGTGATCCCGCAGAACGCCCAGTTCGACTTCTACGACGGCGGCGGGCTCGACATGGCCTGCCTCGGCCTCGCGCAGGCGGACGGGGCAGGCAACGTCAACGTCTCGCGCTTCGGCCCGCGGCTCGCCGGCGCCGGCGGCTTCATCAACATTTCGCAGAATGCCCGCGCCGTGGTCTTCGTCGGCACCTTCACCGCGCACGGGCTCGAGATCGATGTCTCCGAGGCCGGCATCGAGATCCGCCGGGAAGGCCGAGACGCGCAAGTTCCTGCAGGCGGTCGAGCAGATAACCTTCTCCGGCACGCGCGCGTCGCGACTCGGCCAGCCGGTGCTCTACGTGACCGAGCGATGCGTGTTCGAGCTGACGCAGAGCGGCCTGAAACTGACCGAGGCCGCTCCGGGCATCGACATCGACAGGGACATCCTCGGCGCATATGGACGTGCCGCCACTGGTCGAGGAGGTGCGCACCATGGACCCGCGGATATTCCGCCGGGGCGCGATGGACCTGCGCATCGACCTTCTGCACCTCGACCTCCCCGACCGGATCGCCGTCGATCCGGCCGCCCGGCAGCTGTTCCTCAACTTCGAGAAGATGCGCGTGCGCAGCCGCGACGACGTCGACCGCGTCGGCCGCCTGGTCGCCGATGTCTGCGCGCCTTTGCCGGGGCGGGTCGACGTGATCGTCAACTATGATGGCTTCCGCATCGACGAGACGCTGGAGGCCGACTGGGCGCGCATGGTCGCCGCCCTCACCGAGCGCTACTACGCGACCGTCTCACGGTACTCGGGGTCGGCCTTCATGCGCATGAAACTGCGCGAGGTGTTCCCCGAGGCACGCACGCACATCTTCGAGACCCGCGGCCAGGCGCGCGCATTTCTCGACTCCGGCAGTACCTAGGTGCCTGACGTGCCCCCGACGCTCGTCCGCCCGACCCGCGCCAGAAGCCTTCCAGAACCTTAAAAAGTGGCAAGCCGGATTCCAGCCGAATTCCAGCCAGATTCCAGCCTCAGAAAACGAAGCCCTTTCAGGTGCTTGCCCCGCATTTGCCGAGTTCCGCGCACTTCGCGCCATTCCGACGCGAAAGGAGCCCCGGGTCGCCTGCCCAGACTTTCGCCTAGCGTACCGCCGCGATCGGCCCGGTCGCGCGGCCGTGGATGAACTGGTCGAGATAGGGGTCGCCGCTGGTCTCGATCCCCGCGACCGGCCCCTGCCAGCGCACCACCCCGCCGTGCAGCATCGCGACATGGTCGGCGACGGCGCGCACGGTGGTCATGTCGTGGGTGATGGTGACGGCGGTGGCGCCCATCTCGGTCACCAGCTCGCGGATCAGGTCGTTGATGACGCCCGCCATGATCGGGTCGAGCCCCGCCGTAGGTTCGTCGAAGAAGATCACCTTGGGGTCCGTGGCGATGGCCCGCGCCAGCCCCACCCGCTTCTGCATGCCCCCCGAGAGCTCGGCCGGGTAGAGATCGGCCGTCTCCGGCCCCAGCCCCACCCGCGCCAGCTTGCCGATGGCCAGTTCCCGCGCCGCGCGGCGCGGCATCGGCTTGCGGGCCCGGCGCAGACGAAAGGCCACGTTCTGCCAGACCGGCAGGCTGTCGAAGAGGGCACCCCCCTGGAACAGCATCCCGAAGCTGCGCAGGAAGGCGCGGCGGTCGATCTGCGCCATGGGTTCGCCGTCGATGCGGATCTCGCCACTGTCGGGCGCTATGATCCCCAGAACGCACTTCAGCGTCACCGACTTGCCGGTGCCCGAGCCGCCGATGATCACCAGGCTCTCGCCCGGCATGACCGAGAGCGACACCCCGTCGAGGACCTTGTTGTCGCCGAAGGCCTTGCGCACCTCGATCAGCTCGATCTTCGGCGTTCCGGCAGGACCCTCGGCCATCAGAAGAACACCTCGGTCAGCACGTAGTTCGCCGCGAGGATCAGGATTGACGCCGAGACCACGGCATTGGTCGTCGCCTGACCGACCCCGCGCGCCCCGCGCCCGGAGTTGTAGCCGTGGTAGCAGCCCATCAGCGCCAGCAGAAACCCGAACACCGCCGCTTTAACGAGCCCGGAGGTGACATCCGCGGTCTCGAGGAAGTCGATCGTGTTGCGGATATAGGTCGCACCGTTGAAATCCAGACGCGCGGTGCTGACCAGATAGCCGCCCATGACCCCGATGATGTCTGCGACCAGCACCAGCACCGGCATGGCCAGCGTCGCCGCCACCACCCGCGGCAGCACCAGGTATTTCATCGGGTTGGTCGAGAGCGTGGTCAGCGCGTCGATCTGCTCGGTTACCCGCATGGTGCCGATCTCGGCGGCGATCGACGACGACACGCGGCCGGCCACCATCAGCCCGCCGAGCACCGGCCCCAGCTCGCGCACAATGCCAATGGCGACGATCGAGGGCACCACCGTCTCGGCGTTGAACCGCGCGCCGCCGGCATAGATCTGCAGCGCCAGCGCCCCGCCGGTGAAGAGCGCGGTCAGCGCCGACCACCGGCAGCGAGAAGTAGCCGATGCGCAGGAGCTGCTGGCCCAACTCGGCCGGATACCAGGGCGGGCGGAACAGGTGCGAAACCGTCTCGGCGGCGAAGGTTGCGATCCGGCCCGTCGCACCCAGCAACTCCAGGGTGGAGCGGCCGATCGAGGCGAAGAAGAACTGGACGAGGCGGAACAGGATCATAAGGTGTCCGTGGCGAGGGCCGGCGCGTTGTAGTCGCGTTCATAGCGCCCGCCAAGGCTGGTGAGGATCTCGTAGCCGATGGTCCCCGCCGCCGCGGCCAGATCGTCCACCGTCTGGTGCTCGTTCAGGATTTCGAGATGGGACGGCACGTCCGCCAGCTCGGTCACGTCCACGGTGATCAGGTCCATCGACACCCGTCCCACCAGCGGACACGTGTGTTCGCCGGCGTAGAGCCGCACGCCCCCAGCACCTATCGCGCGCAAGAGCCCGTCGGCATAGCCCGCCGCCAGCGTCGCGATCCGCGACGGGCGCCGGGCAAGCCAGGCCGCGCCATATCCCACCGCCTCGCCGGTGGCGACCTCGCGAACCTGGATGACCGGAAGCGCCAGCCGCACCACCGGCAGCCCCTCGGCGAATGGCGCGGCCCCGAAGAGCCCGATCCCGGGCCGCGTCAGGCCGAAGTGGTAGTCGGGGCCTAGCAGGATACCGCCCGTCGCCGCGAGGCTCGCCCGCACACCCGGGAACTCCGCGGCGAGCCCACGGAACGCGGCAAGCTGCGCGGCGTTCTGGGGGTGCTCTGGCGTGTCGGCACAGGCGAGATGGCTGAGGATGAGCACGAGATGGAGCGTTGAGGCATCGATACGCGAAAGATCGGCCGGCTCCAGACCGAGACGGTTCATGCCGCTGTCGAGCTGCAGTGCCGCCGGGTGGCCGGGCAGCAGCCGCGCGTGGTCCGCGACCTGCTCGACGCTGTCGAGGCATGGCATCAGGTCGTGGTCCCGGCACAGCGCCGCATCGCCCGGCATGAGGCCACCCAAGACGAATATCGCCGGACCCGGCCCGAATGCGGCGCGAAGCACGGCCCCTTCTTCGGCCAGTGCCACGAAAAATGTCCCGACCCCGGCGCTGCGCAACGCTGGGCCGACACGGGCGACACCCAGCCCGTACGCGTCGGCCTTGAGCACGGCGGCGGTCTCGACCCCCGGGCCCGAGCGGGCATCCAGCGCCCGCCAGTTGGCGGCAATTGCATCGAGGTCGATGGTCAGGCGGGCGCGGGCGATGATGGGGGTCCTCCGGGCTCGCCGACTAGGGAGCCGAGGTGTGGGCCGCGGTCAAGCCTTCGCCGTGAAATCTTTGCGACCCTAGGGCCAGACCCGGACGTCCGCACATGTTCCCGCGGGGCGAGACGTGTATGGTCCGCGGGATTCGCCCGCAGGAGAGACCCGCGATGAACGAGACGGACGAACCGGGCGCCGGTGGCGCGGCAGAGATGCAGGCGGTTTCGGGCGAGACCGTGGCGGCGATCCTCGCCGCGGTCGAGGCGGGCGACCACGAGGCGCTCGTCGCGTTGCTGGAGCCGCTGCACGAGGCGGACGTCGCCGACCTGCTGGAACAGATCACTCGGCCGCAACGCAAGGCGCTGATCGAGCTCTGGGGCGTCGAGCTGGACGGCGCGGTGCTCTACGAGCTCGAAGAGGGCGTCCGCGACGAGGTCCTCGCCGAACTGCCCGACCCGATCCTCGCCGCGGCCGTCCAGGAGATGGAGACCGACGACGTCGTCTATCTCGCAGAAGACATGGACGAGCCGCAGCAGGAGCGCATCCTGCGCGCCCTCGACGAAGCCGACCGGGCGGCGGTCGAGCAGTCACTGCAATACGCCGAGGACAGCGCCGGCCGGCTGATGCAGCGCGAGGTGGTGGTCGCCCCCGAGCATTGGACGGTGGGCGACGCCATCGACTTCATGCGGGCCGAAGACTGGCTGCCGGAGAGCTTCTACGCGATCATCATCGTCGATGCGCGCATGCATCCTGTGGGCATGGTCTCGCTCGGCCGGCTGATGGGCTCGGCCCGAGCTGTTCGCCTCAAGGACATCATGGAGGAGGACCTTCGCACCCTGAAGGTCGACCAGTCGCAGGAGGACGTGGCCTATCTCTTCAACCAGTATCACCTGATCTCCGCCCCGGTGGTGGACCAGGACGGGCGGCTCGTGGGCGTCATCACCATCGACGATGCCATGGATGTGCTGGAGGAGGAGACCGAGGAGGACTTGCGGCTCCTGGCAGGCGTCGGCGACGAGGAGCTCTCCGACGGCGTGGCGGAGATCGCGCGCGCGCGCTTCGTCTGGCTCACGGTCAATCTCGGTACTGCGATCCTCGCCTCGGCGGTGATCGCGATGTTCACCTCGACCATTGAGGCGGTTGTGGCGCTGGCGGTGCTCATGCCGATCGTGGCGTCCATGGGCGGCAATGCCGGAACGCAGACACTCACCGTCGCGGTGCGGGCCCTCGCGACCCGCAACCTGACCGCCTCCAACATGGGGCGCTTCATCGGCCGCGAGGGTTTCGTCGGGCTGGCCAACGGCCTGGGCTTCGCCGTGCTCATCGGAGTTCTTGCCGGGCTCTTCTATGCCAACGCCACGTTGGGGCTCGCGATCGGCATCGCCATGATCGGCAACATGGTGGTCGCGGGATTCGCCGGCGTGCTGGTGCCGATTGCGCTCGACCGGCTCGGCGCCGATCCGGCGCTGGCGTCCGGCACCTTCGTGACCACCATAACCGACGTCTTCGGCTTCTTTGCCTTCTTGGGCCTCGCGAGCATCATGCTGATCTGAGGCGCGGCAGCAGTGTTCCGGCACGGGCCGTGACTGCCGCGTGTCATGCGTTCCGGTGCCGGGCCAGCCAGCCCAGCGACGCATCGGTGTCGGCGCCAGGCCTGTACTCGGCACCGACCGGTGTTTCCCAGCCGAGGCTGCGGATGTGCTGCAGAATGTGCCGGTAGTCGAGCTCACCATGGTCCGGGGCGCCGCGATCGGGCACGGCGGCAATCTGGATATGGCCGATGATCGGCAAGAGCGCCGAGAGGCGGCGCGTAAGGTCGCCCTCCATGATCTGGAGGTGGTAGCAGTCGAACATCAGCCGCAGGTTCGGCAGCGCCAGTTCGCCGATGATGTCCGCCGCCTGCGCCGAGCCCGACAGGAAATACCCGGGTGCGTCGTAGCCGTTGAGCGGCTCGATCAGGATGGTGATCCCCTCCGCCGCAGCCGTTTCGCAGGCGTAGCGCAGGTTCTCGCAGAACGCGGCATGGGCGCGGGGTCCGGCGGCGTTCCCGGCCATAACATGCACCCCGCGGGTGCCCGTGGTGCGGGCGTAGGCCAGCGCCTCATCGATCGCCGCGCGGGCCTCGGTCTCGCGGCCTGGCAGGGCGGCGAGGCCGAAGTCGCCGGCCGCGGTGTTGCCGGGGGAGGTGTTGAGGCCGAGCATGGGCAGGCCGGTCTCATCGAGCGCCGCCCTGACCTCCGAGGCCGGAACGGCGAAGGGACAGTGGCATTCCACGGCGGCGAACCCGGCCGCCCTGGCCGCCCGGATCGCAGCAGGCAGCGGGCGGTCGGTCCACAGGAAGCCGAGATTGGCCGAGAACTCCACGTGTACCGCCCTTCGACGTCCTTGCGGTGATGCGCGCAGAAGGCGGCAACCGGCGGGCGATGTCCAGCCCGATACCGGGATCGTCGGGCCTGGGTCGCCTGCGGATGCGGAGCATGTTAAGGGCGGGGAATCGACCGCGAGGTGATCCCGCTGACCCGCAGCCTCATAATCCGCCGGCCCGACGACTGGCACCTGCACCTGCGCGACGGCGCCATGCTGGAGGGGGTGCTGCCGGCATCACGGCACTTCGCACGGGCCATCGTCATGCCGAACCTGGTGCCACCGGTGGCGACGGCGGCGGATGCGCGGGCCTATCGCGACCGCATTCTGGCGGCGCTGCCGAAGGGGCAGGACTTCGAGCCGCTGATGACGCTCTACCTGACGGAGACCACCGATCCCGCAGATGTGGCAGCGGCAGCCGCCGAGGGGTTGGTCCGGGCGGTGAAGCTCTATCCGGCGGGCGCCACCACCAATTCGGCGAGCGGGGTACGCGACGTCGAGCGGGTGATGCCGGTGCTGGAACGCATGGCCGATATCGGGCTGCCTCTCTGCGTGCACGGGGAGGTGACCGATCCGGCGGTCGACATCTTCGACCGCGAGGCGGTGTTCCTCGACCGGGTGCTGGAGCCGCTGCGCCGGCGGCTGCCCGAGCTGCGGGTGGTGCTGGAGCACGTGACGACGGCGAACGGGGTCGAGTACGTGCTGGGCGCGGAGAACATGGGTGCGACGCTGACGGTCCACCACCTGATCCTCAACCGCAACCACCTGCTGGTGGGCGGGATCCGGCCGCACTTCTACTGCCTGCCGATCGTCAAGCGCGAGCGGCACCGGCTGGCGCTGCGCGCGGCGGCGACCGGGGGCGATCCGCGGTTCTTCCTGGGGACCGACAGCGCGCCGCATGCCCGCGACACCAAGGAGGCGGCCTGCGGTTGCGCCGGCGTGTTCACCGCGCCGGTGGCGATGGGCTGGCTGGCGCAGGTCTTCGAGGAGGAGGGGGCGCTCGACCGGCTGGAGGGCTTCGCCAGCCTGCACGGGCCGGGCTTCTACGGGCTGCCGCCGAACGAGGGGACGATCGTGCTGGAGCGCAGCGACGAGGCGGTGGCGGTGGCGCCGCTGGTCGAGACCGGCGCGGGGCCGGTGGTGGTCTTCGATCCGGGCGCGCCGCTGCACTGGCGGGTGGCGGAGTGATGGGGGTCGGATTCGCACGCATGCCGGAATCCTCGGTAACCTACTGATTTTTAAATGTAAATGTAACCGTTGAGAACTTACCGGCTGTTAACCCGGATTAATGACGCCGCGCGGCCATGCGAACCGCCGGCAGGCGCCCAATGAGGAGAGAGCGCATGTTCGCCAACAGCTTCCCGCCCGACGCCGAGATGGCGCGGCTGACCGCCCGCATGCTGCTGGAGGTCAAGGCGGTGCATTTCCGCGCCGATGAGCCGTATAAGCTGACCTCGGGCCTCGCCTCGCCGGTCTACATCGACTGCCGCAAGCTGATCTCCTATCCGCGCATCCGCTCGGCGCTGATGGACTTCGCCTGTGCCAGGCTCCTGCGCGACGCGGGCTTCGAGGCCTTCGACACCGTGGCGGGCGGCGAGACGGCGGGCATCCCGTTTGCCGCCTGGATCGCCGAGCGACTGGCGCTGCCGATGCTCTATGTTCGCAAGAAACCCAAAGGCTTCGGGCGCAATGCTCTGATCGAGGGCGAGATGGCCGAGGGCGCGCGGGTGCTGCTGGTGGAGGACCTGACCACCGACGGCGGCTCGAAGCTGCGCTTCGCCGAGGCGGTGCGCGCGGCCGGCGGCGAGGTGGCGCATACGCTGGTGGTCTTCTACTACGGCATCTTCACCCAGACCGAGGCCGTGCTGTCCGGGCACGGGCTCAGGCTGCACTACCTGGCCACCTGGCGCGACGTGCTGGCCGAGGCGCGCGCGGGCGAGCACTTCCCTGCTGCAACCCTCGACGAGGTCGAGCGGTTCCTCGCCGAGCCGCTGGCCTGGTCGGTGGCACATGGCGGGGCAGATCGCATCGCGAGCTGATCGCTGGTGCGCCCCGCTGGGCAAGATTGCAGGTTGGCATTTTCGTGACGCTCCCTAAACTCGCGGCTGATCGTGCGGCCTCGATGCGGCGCGGCAACAAGAAACACAGGGAGACTGACGGATGTTTCTGAGATCGGGAATGCTCACGGCGGGGGCGGCGGTGCTCGCGCTCGGGCTGGGCGCGGTGCCCGCCGCGGCGCAGCAGTTCATCAACGTGCTCACGGGTGGCACCTCGGGGGTCTATTATCCGCTCGGGGTCGCGCTGTCGGAGATTTATGCCACCGGCATCGACGGCGCGCGCACCCAGGTCCAGTCGACACGAGCCTCGGTGGAGAACCTGAACCTGCTGCAGACCGGCGGCGGCGAGATCGCCTTCAGCCTCGGCGATTCCGTGCTGCTCGGCGTCGAAGGCGACACGGAGGCCGGCTTCCCCGGTCCGCTCGACAAGCTGCGCGGGATCGCGGCGATTTATCCCAACTACGTCCAGATCGTGGCCAATGCCGAGTCCGGCATCACCAGCCTCGAGGACCTCAAGGGCAAGAGCCTGTCGGTCGGGGCACCCGCCTCCGGCACCGAGCTCAACGCCCGCGCCATCTTCGCGGCGGCCGGCATGAGCTATGACGACCTGAGCCGGGTCGAGTATCTGCCCTTCGCGGAATCGGTCGAGCTGATCAAGAACCGCCAGCTCGACGCCACGCTGCAGTCCGCCGGCATCGGCGTCGCCTCGATCCGCGACCTCGCGGCCTCGCTGCCGATCAACGTGGTGGCGGTTTCGCCGGAGATCGTCGAGGCGATCGGCGCGCCCTTCCTGTCCGCGGTGATCCCGGCGGGCACCTACGATGGCCAGACCGAGGACGTCACCACGGCTGCGGTCGGCAACTTCCTGATCACCCATGCGGATGTGCCCGAGGAGACCGCCTACCAGATGACGAAGCTCTTGTTCGAGAACCTCGACCACATGGCTGCCGCCCATGCGGCGGCGCGGTCGATCGATGTCGCGAAGGCCCTGGACGGCATGCCGCTGGAGCTGCACCCCGGCGCCGAGCGCTACTATCGCGAGGTCGGCATCATCAACTGACCGGGTTCGGCGCGGCGCCCAGGCGGGGCCGCGCCGGTTCGGGGCATGCCGGTGAGCACCGCGCAGCAGAAGGTACCGGGCGAGGCCGAGGCGGAGTTACCCGTCGAGGGCCTGCCGCCGGGTTTCGGTTCAGGCGCCGCCGGGCGGGTCGCCTTCTGGATCGCGGTCGCGTTCGCGCTGTTCCAGCTCTACGCCACCGCCTACGGCAACCTGCCGAGCCAGGTTGTCCGCGCCATGCACGTGGGCTTCCTCTTGCTGCTTGGCTTCGGGCTGGTTGCCAACCTGCGGGCGACCGGGACGCCGGCGAAGGCCTGGTTCTGGACGCTCGGGCTGCTCGGCTTCGGCACCGGCCTCTACAACTGGGTCTTCTACATCGACCTCATCCGCCGCTCCGGCTTCCCGACACCGGCCGATCTGGTGGTGGGCAGCCTTCTGATCGTGCTGGTCTTCGAGGGCGCCCGCCGGCTCATGGGCCTGCCGCTGACCGTGATCGCCGGGGTGTTCCTGGCCTATTGCTTCTTCGGCCAGTACCTGCCGCCGCCCTTCATCCACCGCGGCTACCATTTCGAGCAGATCATCGAGCATTTCGCCTTCGGCACCGAGGGCATCTACGGCATGCCGGTCTATGTCTCCGCCGCTTACATCTTCATCTTCGTGGTGTTCGCGAGCTTCCTGGAGCGGGCCGGGATGATCCGGCTGTTCACCGACGTGGCCCTCGGGCTGGTGGGCTCGTGGCGCGGCGGGCCGGCGCAGGTGGCGGTGCTGTCCTCGGCGCTGATGGGCACCATCTCGGGCTCGGGCGTCGCCAACGTGGTGACCAGCGGGCAGTTCACCATTCCGCTGATGAAGCGCTTCGGCTATCCGCCCGGCCTTCGCCGGCGGGGTCGAGGCCACCGCATCCATGGGCGGGCAGATCATGCCGCCGGTGATGGGCGCGGTGGCCTTCATCATGGCCGAGACGCTGGACGTGCCCTATGTCGAGGTGGTCAAGGCGGCGCTGATCCCGGCCGCGCTCTATTTCGCCACCTGCTTCTGGATGGTGCATCTGGAAGCGGGCCGCGCAAGGCTCAGCGGCATGGACAAGGCGGAGCTGCCGAGCCCGCTTGCCGCGGTGCGCCGGCACTGGCCGCTGATCCTGCCGCTGGCCGTGCTGGTCTACCTGCTCTTCGCCGGCTACACGCCGATCTTCGCCGGCACCATGGGGCTGGCGCTGACCGTGGTGCTGATCCTCGGCACGCCGCTCGCGGCCTGATCGGGCCGGTGGGGGTCCGGATGATCTTCTGGGTGGCGATCGGGATCGCGGCGGCGGCGTTCCTGCGCTACGGGGTCGACGTGCTGATGCTGGTGATCGGCGCGCTGGTCGTGGCCTGCGCCGTGTTCCAGGGCGGCCGCGCGACGATCCGCCTCTGCATCGAATCGCTGGCCGAGGGGGCGAAGAACGCGCTGCCCGTCGGTATCGCCTGCGCGATCGTCGGCATCGTCATCGGCACGATGACGCTGACCGGCATCGCCTCGACCTTCATCGGGGCGATCATCGCCATCGGGCGCGACAACCTGTTCCTGTCGCTGCTGCTGACCATGCTGACCTGTCTCGTCCTCGGCATGGGGATCCCGACGATCCCCAACTACATCATCACCTCGTCGCTGGCGGGGCCGGCGCTCTTGGCGCTCGACGTGCCGCTGATGGTCAGCCACATGTTCGTCTTCTACTTCGGCATCCTGGCCGACCTGACGCCGCCGGTGGCGCTGGCGTGTTTCGCGGCGGCGCCGATCGCGCGGGCACCGGGGCTGCAGATAGCACTTCAGGCGACCAAGCTGGCGGCGGCGGGGTTCGTGGTGCCGTTCATGGCGGTCTACACGCCGGCGCTGATGCTGCAGGACGGCGGGCCCATCGCCGAGGCCTGGGGCTATCCGGTGGAGGTCCTCTACATCCTGCTCAAGGTGTGCCTCGCCATCGGTCTCTGGGGGGCGGCGGTGGTGGGGTTCCTGCGCCTCCACATGCGGCTCTGGGAGCGGGTGCTTGCTGCGGTCGCGGCGGCCTGCCTGCTGTTCGCGCTGCCGCTGACCGACGAGGTGGGCTTTGCGCTCGCGGCGCTCGTGCTCGCGGTCCAGTGGTGGCGCAGCCGGACCCGGGAGCCGGTGGCCGGGTGAGCGCGCGTTGACTGGGCTCTGTGTGCTGGCTGGCGAGGGCGTGGTGCGCCTGGCGGTCGCGGCCTTCACGCTGGGCTGGACGCATTCGGTGGAGCGCACGGCCTGGGAGGAAGACTGGATAGTCACGGCGGCGGGGCTGGAGATCGTCGAGGCGCGCATCCAGGGGTCGGGGGCAGGGATGGAGCCACCCGACGGCGCGCGGCTGGAGGGCGGATGGTGGGTCTATGTGCCCGACGTGCCGGTGATGCCGGAACTGGTGCTCGGGGCCTCCGGCGCCACCGCGGCCTGGTCGCTCTGTGCGGGGCGCGAGTGCATGGCACTCGGGTCCGAAGCGCGACCTTTGCGTCTGTGGCCTTGCCCGATCGAGTGAAGGGGGCGTCCGCCGATGGTTGCGCTGTCGGCGCTGATCGGGAATGGTAGCCCACCGAAAAGAACAATCCCGGGAGGAGCACGATGTTCGGAAAGACCATTCTCGGCGCGGCCGTGGTGGCGCTCGCGGCGCTACCCTTCGCGATGCCCGCGGGCGCACAGCAATACCCCGACCGTCCGATCGAGATCATCGTGCCCTGGGGCGCGGGCGGCGGGACGGATGCCACCGCGCGGATCATTGCCTCGGTGCTGGAGGGCGAGCTCGGCCAGCCGGTCAACGTCACCAACCGCACCGGCGGCTCGGGCGTGGTGGGCCATTCGGCGATCGCCGAGGCGGAGCCGGACGGCTACACGCTCGGCATGGCCACCGTCGAGATCGGAATGATGCACTGGCAGGGCCTGACCGAGCTGACATGGGAGAACTATACACCGCTTGGCCCTGATGAACGAGGATCCGGCCGGGGTGCAGGTGCGCTCCGATGCCGGCTACGACACGCTCGCCGATCTGCTCGAGGCCATCAAGGCGGGCGAGCCGGGTGCGATGAGCGCCTCGGGCACCGGCCAGGGCGGCATCTGGCATCTGGCGATCGCCGGCTTGCTGAACGACCAGGGCATCGACCCGGCGAAGGTGCCGTGGGTGCCGAGCGAGGGTGCGGCCCCGGGCCTGCAGGACCTGGTGGCCGGCGGTGTCGACATCGTGCCCTCCTCGCTTGTCGAGGCGCGTGCGCTGATCGAGGCCGACCGGGTCAAGTCGCTCGCCATCATGTCGCCCAACCGCGCCGACCTCTTCCCGGACGTGCCCACCTTGAGCGAGGCCGTGGGTTCGGACTGGGCGATCGGCGCCTGGCGCGGCATCGTCGGGCCGGCCGGCCTGCCGGACGACGTCACCGCCCGGCTGATCGCGGCGCTGGAGACCGTCTACAACAGCGACGAATACAAGGAGTTCATGCTGGGCCGAGGCTTCGGGATCCGCTGGGCCTCGGGCGATGATTTCGCCGGGTTCATGGACCAGAGCAACCAGGCGCTCGGCGACACGATGCGCGCCGTGGGCCTGGTGCAATAGCGACGCCCGCGCTGCCGGGGCCTCGCGCCCCGGCGGCCGGCGGTTGTGCCCATGCGTTTCAGCGACACCATGCTCGGCGCCGTGCTCGTCGCCTTCGGGCTGGCGGCAGGGCTCTATTCGCAATCGTTCCCGGACATCCCCGGGCAGCGCTACGGCGCCGCCGCCTTTCCCGTGGTCATCTCGATCGGCCTAGTCGCCTGCGGTCTGGTGCTGCTGGTCCGCGGCTACCGCGCGGCCCCGGTGGCACTGATCGCCCGCACTGAATGGACGCGCAAGCCGGGCGCCATGCTGGCTGTGGTGGTCACCGTCCTGTGCGTGATCGGCTATATCGTCCTCGCGCGCCCGCTGGGGTTCATCCCGACGAGTGCGCTGGTCCTCGTGGTGCTCCTGCGGCTCTTGCAGGTGCCGTGGTGGCAGACGGTGCTCATCGCCATCGGCACGGCCCTGGTCTGCGACTTCGTCTTCCGCAGCCTCCTGCTGGTGCCGCTGCCCTTCGGCGTGATGCCGCGCCCCCCATGGTAGTGGGAGGCTGAACCGGGAATGGACGCGGTCCTCGCTGCGGTCGAGCTTGTCGCCACCTGGAAGGTCATGGCCACGCTGGTCTCGGCCGCACTCTTCGGGCTGATGGTCGGCTCGATCCCGGGGCTGACCGCCACCATGGCCACCGCACTGCTGGTGCCGCTGACCTTCTTCATGGACCCGATCCCGGCCGTGGGCGCCATGGTCACCTGCGCGGCCATGGCGATCTTTGCCGGCGACATCCCAGGCGCGCTCCTGCGCATCCCCGGCACGCCGGCCTCGGCCGCCTATGTGGACGAGGCCTATGCCATGACCCGCAAGGGGCAGGCGGAGAAGGTGCTCGGCGCCTGCGTGCTCTTCTCGGCGATCGGCGGCCTCTTCGGGACGGCGGTGCTGATCTTCGCCGCCCCGGCGCTGGCCGAGATCGCGCTCAGGTTCTCGTCGCAGGAATACTTCTGGATGGCGCTGCTGGGGCTGACCTGCGCCGCCTTCATCGGGGCTGCCTCGCCGATCAAGGGGGCGGTCAGCCTGCTCATCGGGCTCTTCGTCGCCACCATCGGGCTGAACAACCCCGCTGGCGTGCCGCGCTTCACCTTCGGCTCGACCCAGATGCTGGCGGGCATCGACTTCATCCCGGCGATGATCGGCCTCTTCGCCGTCTCCGAGGTGCTGCGCACCATCGCGGCCGGCGCGCCGCCCTGGGAGACGGTGCAGGCCCGCGTGGGCAACATCTTCCGCGACTGGGGTGGCATGATGCGGACCTGGTGGCGCCAGCAGGTCCGAGGCAACCTCGTCGGCACGGCCATCGGCATCCTGCCGGGCGCCGGCGCGGATGTGGCGGCCTATGTGAGCTACGCGATCAGCCGGCGCTTCTCGAAGACCCCGGAAAAGTTCGGCACCGGCCATGTCGAGGGGATCGTCGAGAGCACCTCGGCCAACAACTCGGCGCTGTCCAGCGCATGGATCCCGGCGCTGGTCTTCGGCATCCCCGGTGACACCATCACTGCGATCGTGATCGGCGTGCTCTACGTGAAGGGGATCAACCCCGGCCCGACGCTGTTCCTGTTCAATCCGCAGATGATTTACGCGGTGTTCCTGATCTTCATCCTGGCGAACATCCTGATGATCCCGCTCGGCTGGCTGGCGATCAAGCTGGCGCGGCGGCTCTTGCAGGCGCCGCGGCGGGTGCTGATGCCGGTGATCCTGGTCTTCTGCATCGTCGGCGCGTTCGCGTCCAACAACGCGGCCTACGGGATCATCGTGATGCTGGTCTTCGGGGTGATCGGCTTCTTCATGGAGGAGAACGACATCCCCATTGCGCCCTGCATCCTCGGCATCGTCATCGGGCCGATCCTGGAGCGCAACTTCGTCACCACCATGATCAAGGCGGACGGCTCGTTCCTCGCCTTCTTCGAGCGGCCGATCGCGGCGGGCCTTGCGGCGGCGGTCGTCGTCATATGGATTTCGCTGCTGGTCGGCGCCCTGCGTCGGCGGCGGCACACGGAGAGCGTCAGCTGACTGGCTAGAGCCGTTCGAGGTAGCTGATCGGCTCGGGCTGGGGGCCGCGGGCGATGATCTCGATGCGGGCAATGGCGCGGTCGCGCGAGACGCGGAGGTGGTCTTCGAGTGCCTTGGCCGCCTCCGGCACGTTCCCCGCTTGTAGCCTGTCGAGGACGTCAAGGTGCTCCGGGATGAGCGGCTCGATATCGAAGAGCCGCGAGGTCCAGCGGTAGAGGAACCGGTGGGCGATGAGCAGCGCCTGGGGAAGGGCGATCGCCTGCATCAGCGTGCGGCTGCCGCAAAAGCCGAGCAGCCGCACATGCAGGTCGTGTTCGAGCCGGTCGAGCGTCGCGCCGTCGATGTCCGGCACGCGCTCGAGGGCGGCAAGGAGGTCGGCGCGCTGCTCGGTGACCAGTCCGTCCGGCAGGTTTGGCACAGCCCTCCCCAGGGCCGCGGGCTCGAGCAGCCAGCGCAGTTCGTAGAGCTCGCCCACATGGTCGGGTGTCAGCGCCGGGGCGAACCAGCGCGCGCGCTCGTCCTTCTGCACGACGCCCCGCTGCTGCAGGCGGCCGACCACGTCCCTTATCACCGTGCGGCTGACGCCGTAGTGGCGGGCGACCGCGACCTCGTTGACCCGCCATGTGGCGAAGGAGGTGCGGGCGATGATTTCGCTCTCCACTTCGCCGTAGATGCGCTCCCAGCTCGGCCGCGACACGAGCCTGAGCGCCTCGGGCACGCCGGTGGCGGCGGAATGCGCGGCGGCGGCGCGCGGATCCTTACCGGCAGGCGGGATGACGGTGTAGCCGCGCGTGGCGCACTTTTTTACCAGCCCGCGGCACTCCAGTTCGGCCAGCGCGCGCCGGGTCGGAGCGCGACTGATACCGAAGCGAGCGGCGATGGCCGTCTCGGTGAGCGGCGTTCCCTCTGCGAGCGCACCCTGCACGATCTCGGCGGCGAGTATGTCGAGAACGCGCTGGTAGAGGCGAGGTGACGAGCCCGCCGTCACGGCCGGGCCGCCCGCATCGTCTCTCGCGTCTCCGACCGCGTCCGGTCCGTCCTGCATTCAGCCTCCGAGGTCCGGGATGTCGTGGACAAGCTTGCCAGCTATGCGCGCATGAGACCAGTGCGCTTGTTGCAATGCGCATCAAACGAACGCGGCGGACCGTGCCGTTACCGCAGTCTGACCCGGGCGGTCAGTGCCAAGCCGAAAAGCACCTTCTGCGCCTCACAGACATACGTGGGCGTTCACCTTCGCATAGCCGCTCGCGCCCTCTGTGCCGTGAAGCGTCAGGAAGCTCGTGATACTGCTGGCGCAACCGAATATCAGATCACCAGCGCTGCGCCCTGGTTCGGAACCAGTACCCCACCCGCTTAGGCGATCTCGTAGGCTTCGTTGAGCGGCACGACCTTGTCGGTGGCCTTCTTCAGCGCGTTAATGCCGTCTCCGGCCATGACTTCGTCGACGATCTGGGCGTAGAACTTCCATGTCGTATCTGGCCGGTAGCCGAATACGAAGGCCGACGTCTTCCTGTGGCCATCTTGGCCGAAGTACTGGTGCGTGACTTTGTCACTCCGGTCCTTGGTTGTGTTCTTGATTCCTGACGCCGACAGCCGCCGCATCAGCTTTGCCTTGTCGTCCTTGCGTGCGGGCATCTTGGCATTGACCTCCATTTCGTCGCGCTTGCTGGCACTGCCGGTGCCTTCGACGTGGGCGACCATCGGCCTCGCCATGTCGCCGGTTAGCACCGAGAAGCGGCAGTTGGTCAGCTCCGACGTGAACATGAATTTCGCCTTCTCGCCAAGCGTGAGCGGGTTCGCCACGTCCTTTTTCCAGGGCAACCAGTAGGCGGGAATTCAACTCTTCCTTCTTGCCGTGCCTCTCCTGCCATCTAACGAGGAAGACAAAGTTGTTCTTTGTGCTGACCTCCTGCAGGAAAAAGTCTACCGGTTCATCCTTCGGCGTGCCTTGACTATCGTCCTGCACGACCACGATGTATTCCTTCAGGAAGCCCGTCGGGTCGTCCTTGAACTCCTTCGTCAGGCCCATCGCGAAACCTCCTGGCATCATTGAACCAGCGTCCGACATCGGCGCCGCCATCCCGGGAATGATGCTACAGCGCCCCTGCCGGCGAAAGGGGCTGCGCAGAGGAATTTCAAACGGTATCATTCTAAGGCATCCGGCTGCTGGCGGAAAATGACCCCCCGCGCTTCTGGGTCAAGCGCAACCGCCCTCCGCGATTCGCGGCGGCGGCAGGGCGCTGGCGGCCTGCGCCGGGATGCCGTTGGGGCCGGAGGTCCCGCACGGCTTCGCGATGGACAGGGAGCGCGGCGTCGGGCTACCCATGCCGGCATGGCGAGCGGCGACTGAGACGCGCGATGCAAACGGGAGGCGACGGTGACCGGCGAACGTGTGGTGCTCTGCTACGGGGACTCGAACACCCACGGCACCATGCCGATGGCCACGCTGGGAGAGATGGGCCGCTTCGGCCCGGCTGAGCGCTGGCCGGGGGTGCTGGGGGCCGAGCTCGGTGTCGGCTGGCGGGTGGTGGAGGAAGGGCTGCCCGGGCGCACGACCGTCTATCCCGACCCGATCTCCGGCGTGCACAAGAACGGGCTCGCCCTGCTGCCCGCGGCGCTGGAGAAGTCACCGGCCGCTCGACGCGGTGGTGCTGATGCTGGGTACGAACGACCTCAAGCACCGCTTCCAGGTACCCCCGGTTGAGATCGGCGAGTTGGTGGGGCTGCTGGTCCACCTGATCCGCCACAGTGACACCGGGCCGGGCGCGGCGCAGCCGGCGATCCTCTTAGTGGCGCCGCCGCCGGTGCTCGAGGCGGGCTGCCTCGCCGAGATATTCGAAGGCGGGGCAGTGAAATCGCGGCGTCTGGCTGCCGCTTATGCAGCGATCGCGGCGCAGCATGGCTGCGGGTTTCTCGACGCCGGGGCGCTGATCGCATCAAGCCCGCTCGACGGGGTGCATTTCGACGGCTCCGAACACGCCACACTCGGGCGGGCGGTGGCCGGAGCGCTGCGAAGCCTGCTGCCGTAGGGTCAGCGGGACGTCACCCCACGAGGAAAAAGCGGATCATCTCGGCGGAGGCGTCGGGTCCGGACGGGTCGGCATATGACCCGGCGGCATTCCCGCCCGACCAGGCGTGGCCTGCACCCGCGACCAGCCAGAGCTCGGCCTGGGTCGATCCGTCTCGCCGCCGCACGATGGTCCGGGCGGTGCTGCGGCCTCCGGGCGCATCGACCGTCCCGCGCTCGCCTCCCGCACCGGTGCCGGCCGCGCGCGCAACGACCTGCTCGGCATTCGAGGAATGCACCGTCTGATCCGCATCGCCGTGGAAGACGATCGTCCGCGGCGCCTTCGCTGGCCTGGCCGTCGCGGCGGGTGCCCGCCGCATCGCTGCGAAGGCCGAGACCACGTCGCTTGCCGCGCCACGTGCCAGTCCGGAATGCACGCCGACCGCGGCGAAAATCTCGGGGTAGGTCTCGCCGAGCACCGCCGCCATCGCGCCGCCCGCGGAGAGGCCGGCGACGAAGACGCGGGACGCCGGCACGCCGAATTCCGCGGCGAGGGCCGCAGCCAACCCGGCAATGATCGCCGGCTCGCCTGCGCCGCGCTCCTGGTCCTCGGGCCGGAACCAGTTCCAGCAGCCCTTGGGGTTGTGCCGCGCGCCCTGGCCCGGATAGGCGACGACCAGGCGGTGACGCTCGGCGAGCGCATTCATCCTGGTGCCGAGGGCGAAGTCGTCCGGGTTCTGCGTACAGCCGTGCAGCATGACGATCAGCCCCGCGACGCCCTGGGCCGCCGTGGCCGGGACATAGAGGCGGTACTCGCGGCTATCGGCGGCGCAGGCGTAGTGGCGCCAGGTGAAGCTGGCGCCCGGCGCGACCGGGGGCGGCGGGGTCGGCCGGGAGCCGGGCGTCTCCATCAGCCCCGGCAGCGCAAACCGTCCCTCGCGCAGCCGCCGGACGACCTCGCCGAGCGGGCGCCGCGGCCTCGCCGAGGGACGGGGCGGGGCGGCGTCGAGGATCTCGGCATCTTCGATGACGTCGGCCGGGCGGCCGGCGCCTGACGGCGGCGGCGGTGCGGCCGCCTCCGGCCGCGTGCCCGAACCGAGCGCCTCGCGGATCACGCGCGTCGCACTGGCGACGTCGAGCGCGCGGGTCGCTTCGGTGGCGCGGCGCATGGCCGCCATGAAGTCCATGGACATTCGGGGTGGTCCTTGTTGCTAGCGGATGCGCCCCGCGAGGGCGGCCTTCACCGCCGGGCTCGCCTGCAGGGCGCCGAATACCGTGACCGAGGCGAGGGTCGCCAGGGCCAGCTCCGGGGTGACGTCGGCGGCGATCCGGGCGAGCCCGAGCACCCGCACATGCAGTACCTCGCCGCGCTCCCGCAGCCGCTCCAGTTCGGCCGCATCGAAGTCGCGCAGCCCGAGTTCGACCGTGTGCCGCTCGATCGCGCGGGTCACCTCGGGCGCGTGGCTGGTGAGCTGGTTGCGGATGGCCATGCGGATGAAGTCGCTGCGATTCGAATAGAAGCCGTCGTGAACCAGGAGGTCGATCCTGCCGAGATCGACGTAGCCCAGGTTGATCGTGATCTTCTCGGTGTCGCCGCTGCGCGGCGTGCGTTCGGTGTCCAGCACGGTCCAAGTTCCTTCAACATCCACATGGATGGTATATGGATGTCTCACGGATGGCAAGGCCATGTGCGGACAGATCGGTGGCGAGGGCTGGACCGTGCCGCCCGGCGTGGTAGGTGTCTGGAAAGAGGTCACGGGAGGAACGGACATGCTGAAGGGGATCGACCCGATCCTGAACGCCGAGGTGCTGGCGGCGCTGCGGGCCATGGGCCATGGCGACGACCTGATCCTCGTCGACACCAACTTCCCGGCGCAATCGACCGCGCGGCGGACGGTCCATGGCCGGCTGCTGCGCATCGATGCCCCCTTGGCCCGCGTGGCGCGGGCGGTGCTGTCGGTCTATCCGCTCGACACCTTCGTGGACGACGCGGCGGCACGTATGGAGGTCGTCGGCGCGCCGGACGACGTGCCCCAGGTGCAGCGCGAGGTGCAGGCCGAGATCGATGCGGCCGAGGGGCGCGCCTGGCCGATGATCGGCATCGAGCGCTACGCCTTCTACGAACGGGCGAAGGCGGCCTATGCGGTGATCCAGACCGGCGAGCGGCGCTTCTACGGCTGCATCGCGCTCCGCAAGGGCGTGATCCCGCCGGACGCCTGACATGGGCGGCGTGGTCATCCTCGGCGTCTTCGTGGCCGACACGGCCTATCGCGCCGAGCGGCCGCCGCGCATGGGCGAGACGATCCTCGGCCAGTCCTTCGCGCTCGGTCCCGGCGGCAAGGGCTCGAACCAGGCGGTGGCGGCGGGGCGGCTGGGGGCGGAGGTGAGCTTCATCACCCGGCTCGGGGCCGACCCCTTCGCCGAGATGGCGCTGGCGACCTGGGCCGAGGCCGGCGTCACGCCGGTGGTGACGCGCGCCCCCGAGAGCTACACCGGGGCGGCCTATATCTTCATCGAGGCGGCGACCGGCGACAATGCCATCATCATCTGCCCCGGAGCCGCGGGGACCATCGTGCCGGCGGATCTCCAATCACAGGCGGCGCTGATCGCGGGGGCGTCAGTCTTCGTGACCCAGCTGGAGCAGCCGCTGGAGGCCGCGGTGCGCGGGCTGGAGATCGCGCGTGCCGCGGGGGTGACCACGATTCTCAACCCCGCGCCGGGGCGGGAGCTGCCGGATGCGGTGCTGGGGCTCTGCGACTACATCACCCCGAACGAGACCGAAGCGGAGGTGCTGACCGGCCTGCCGGTCAGTGGCGTGGAGGAGGCGCGCGCCGCGGCCGAGCGGCTGCTGGCGCGAGGGGTGGGGGCCGCGGTGATCACGCTCGGCGCAAAGGGCGCGCTTTTGCATTCGGGCGGCCGCTCGGAGCTGGTGCCGGCGGTCGTGGCGGGGCCGGTGGTCGAGACGACCGGGGCAGGGGATGCCTTCAACGGCGGCTTCGCCACGGCGCTGGCGCGTGGCATGGACCCGCTGGCGGCGGTGCGGTTCGGCTGTGCGGTGGCGGGGATATCGGTGACGCGGCCGGGGGCGGCGCCGTCGATGCCGCAGCTCGCCGAGGTCGAAGCGCTGCTGGCGCGCAGCGAGGGCTAGTCAGGGTTCTGGTCGCCGCCGCCCGGGCGGAAATCGAAGAAGAAGTGCCAGCCGGCATAGGCGGCCAAGGCGCCGAACAGCATGCCCCAGAAAGGCGAGCCGACAACGAACTCGACCACCGCCCAGGCCCCCGAAAGGACCACGATCAGGACACGCACCCAGAGGGGGCGGAAGATCGGATGGCTGGTGTCGAGAAACTTTGCCATCCACAAAGCCTAGACCCCGCGCCCGCGGCTGTCGAGGCGGGACACACGTGTGACGCGCGGCATCATGGCGCGATGGTCTTCAACCAGCGACGGTGCAGCCAGTAGTACTGTCCGGGGTGTTCCCTGACCCGGGCCGCGAGGCTGTCGTTGACGGCCTGCATCATCTCCTCGGCGGTGCCGCGGGGGATCGGCGCCTCGACCACCACCTGCACATGTAGCCCGTCCGGCTGGCGGATGCCGTAGATCGGGATCAGCGGCGCGTGGAACTTCAGCGCCAGCTCGGCCGGCAGCAGCGCCGTGGGCGCCGGCTGCCCGATGAAGTCGAGCGTCGCGGCATCGCGCCGGTACTGGTCGGTCAGGATCGCGACGATACCGCCGCGCGCCACATGCCCGACCATGCCGCGCACGCCGCGCCGGTCTCGGCGGAAGATCGGTGTGCCGCCGAACTCGAGGTTCTCCACATAGACGGCGTTGAGCTCGGGGTCGCGCACCGGGCGATAGATCCCCGCGCAGACGATGTCCCGGCTGCGCATCCAGGCCCGCCCCGCCTCCCATTGGCCGAAATGACCGGTGACGAGCACCGCACCGGTGCCGAGGCTGGCTGCCGCGACGATCGCATCCACCCCGGGGCCGGACTCGGGCGCCAGCCAGAACCCCTGATTGTGAAAGTCGGCGTTGCCGAGGATCTCGGCAAAGGTCCGTCCGAAGTTGTCAGCCATGGCCGAGCGGAGGGCCAGCCGCTCACGGGCAGACAGCGCGGGGAGAACGAGCCGCAGGTTGGCGTCGACTCGGCGGCGCAGCTTTGCCGACGCCGCCACCGCGGCGCGCATCAGGCCGGAGGCGAAGGCGAGCCGCGCGCGGTAGGGCAGGCGTTGCCCTACGGCCACCAAGGCGCGCTGCGAGAACGCAGCTGCGCGGGAGCCGATGGTGGGGACGCGCTTTGCCATGTGCGGTCAGGCCTCCCGCGGCGGGGGCGCGCGCCCGAGCCCCCCGGGAACGCATCCGGTTGCGTCAGTGCTTGACCGGATTGATCATCATGGTCATCTGCCGGCCCTCGAGCCGCGGAATCGCCTCGATCTTGCCATACTCGGTCACATCGTCGGCGACCCGCTCGAGGAGCTTGCGGCCGAGCTCGGCATGGGCCATCTCGCGGCCGCGGAAGCGCAGCGTGATCTTGACCTTGTCACCGCCCTCGAGGAACTTGACCACCGAACGCATCTTGACGTCGTAGTCGTGCGTGTCGGTGTTGGGACGGAACTTGATCTCCTTGATCTCGATGATGTGCTGCTTCTTGCGGGCCTCGGACTCCTTTTTCTAAGTCTCGTACTTGTACTTGCCGAAGTCCATGATCTTGGCGACAGGCGGCGTCGCGTTGGGAGATATCTCGACCAGATCGAGGCCGGCTTCCTCGGCGAGGACCATGGCCCTCTCCGGAGTAATCACGCCGATGTTCTCACCCTCGGCGCCGATCAGGCGAATTTCTGCTGCGCGGATGCGTTCGTTCACGCGGGGTCCGGTTTCGCGCGTCGGCGGCGCGCTGTGAGGTCTACGTGCGATGGTCGTTGCTTCCTCTTGATCGTTGATCCCAAAACGACCGAAGCAGGGCCCCGGTCGCGCCAAACACAATAGTGTAGATCGCAGCGCAAGGGAAGATGCGGGCAGGACGGATGGGCGGTCAGTTGCCGGGGCGCGAGAGGGCGATGCTTATCGTATTGCATCCTGCTCGTTGAACGCGCATGCCTGTGCCGCAACACGGGTGGCCCGGAGTGCAACGGGCAATGGAGTGGAGACTCAGATGAATCGGATCCTTATCATTCTTGCTGCGATCGTGGTGGCCATAGGCCTCTATCTCTTTACCCGGCCGGATGCGCCGACCGTATCCGAAGTGCCGGCGGCCGTAGAGGGCGCCGCCTCCGACGCGGCGGAGGCGGTGGAGGAAGCCGCCGGTGACGCGGCCGATGCTGCGGAGGAAGTGGTAGAAGAAGCCGCCGAGGGCGCCGGCGACGCCGCGGAGGCCGTGGAGGGCGCGGCGGGCGAGGCGGCCGAGGCCGTCGAGGGTGCGGCCGAAGCGGCCGGCGAAGCGGTCGAGGAAGCCGTCGAGGAAGCCGCCGAGGAGGCCGAAGAGGCTGTCGAGGAGGCCGAAGAGGCCGTCGAAGGCACTGCCCCGGCGACCACTCCGGCGCCCGCCAACTGAGCCAGGGTCAGCCGAGGCTTTCGCAGAAGCGCGCGATGCGGTCGCAGGCCTCGGCCAGCACCGCATCCGACGCCGCATAGCTGACCCGGAAGTTGGGGCTGCCGCCGAAGGCGGCCCCGAATACCACTGCGACGCCTTCCGCGGCGAGCAGTGCGCGCGCAAATGTCTCGTCGGTGTCGATCACCTCGCCGCCGGGCGTGCGCCGCCCGATCAGCTCCGCAATCGAGGGATAGACGTAGAACGCCCCTTCCGGCATCGGGCAATCTAGACCCGGAATTGCGTTCAGCCGCGCGACCACCATGTCCCGGCGCCGCCGGAAGGCCACCGCCGCCTCGCCGATATAGTCCTGCGGCCCGGTCAGCGCCTCCAGCGCCGCCCACTGGCTGATCGAGCAGGCGTTGGTGGTCGACTGGCTCTGGATCGTTGTCATCGCCTTCACCAGTGCGCGCGGCCCGGCGGCATAGCCGATACGCCAGCCCGTCATCGCATAGGCCTTGGAGACGCCGTTCACCGTCAGGGTGCGGTCCTTCAGCCCCGGCTCCACCGCGGCGACGGTGGCGAACCGGAAGGGCGCATAGACGACATGCTCGTAGATGTCGTCGGTCAGCACCCAGACGTGGCGGTGCGCCATCAGCACGTCGGTCAGGGCCCGCAGCGCATCCGCGTCGTAGCCCGCGCCCGTCGGGTTCGAAGGCGAATTGAGAATCAACCACTTGGTACGCGGTGTTATCGCAGCGGCGAGCGCGTCCGGGCGCAGGCGGAACCCGTCCCCGATGGTGGTCGGCACGATCACCGCCGTGCCGCCGGCGAGGCGCACCATGTCGGGATAACTGACCCAGTAGGGTGCGGGCACGATGACCTCGTCGCCGGGGTTCACCGTCGCCATCAGTGCATTGTAGAGCACCTGCTTGCCACCGGTGGAGACGATGACCTCGTCCGGCGCATAGGCGAGGCCGTTCTCGCGAGCGAACTTGTCCACCACCGCACGGCGCAGCGACACCATGCCCTCGGGCGCGGTATAGCGCGTCTCGCCGCGGTCGATGGCGGCCTTGCCGGCCTCGCGGATATGGGCGGGCGTGTCGAAGTCGGGCTCGCCGGCGCTCAGCCCGATGATGTCGCGCCCGGCCGCCTTCAGCGCCTGCGCCTCGGTGGTGATCGCCATGGTGGGAGAGGGCTTTATGCGCGCGAGCGCATCCGACAGGAAGGCCATGGGGGCACCGGGGTTTGCATCTGAGCCGGCCGTCTCATAGGCTCCGCCGCGGTGCGGGGCAAGGAGGCACGGGCGATGCGGTCCCGAACATCGTGGTAGGCGAGACCACCGCGACGCGGCTCGCCCGGCTGCGCATGCGCTGCTGGAGGCGCGGCACCCGCGAGATGGACCTGATCCTCGGCCCCTTCGCCGACAGCACCCTGGCACAGCTCGGGCCGGCGGATCTCGACGCCCTCGAGGCGCTCATCGCCGAGAACGACCAGGACCTCTATCTCTGGATGAGCGGACAGGCGGCAGCGCCACCGACCCACGCGGCAATCGTGGCGCGGATCCGCGCCGCGCGGGGGATCGGCTGACCCGCCGGGCGGGCCGCCAAGGCCCTTAACGAGTTATATAATCTTTTGCGTGACTGTCCCGCGACAAGAGACCGTGCGGAGTGACAGTATGAGTATGCATGCGAAGGTTGAGCAAGTCGCCACAACCGCCGACGAAAGCGACGATTTTCTGGCTGCCTATCTCGAAACCCTCGCCATGGTGGAACGCCTCCACCGGCTGCTGCTCGACGTCATAAAGGACGAGTTCGAACGCCTTGGGATCATCGACATCAACCCGGTGCAGGCGCTCCTCTTGTTCAACATCGCCGACAATGAGGTGACGGCGGGCGAGCTGAAGACCCGCGGCTACTACCAGGGCTCAAACGTCTCCTACAACCTCAAGAAGCTGGTCGAGAACGACTACATGCACCACCAGAAATGCGCGGTGGACCGCCGCGCCGTGCGGGTGCGGCTGACCGACCGGGGCCTGACCATCCGCCGCATCGTCGGCGATCTGTTCCAGCGCCACGCCGACGGGATCCTCAGCCGCGAGGTCACCGGCAACATCCACCTGAACGACATCAATGCCAGCCTGCGCCGCATGGAGCGCTACTGGAGCGACCAGATCCGCTACATCTACTGAACACACACGCCAGTCACGGGGCCGCCCGAGATGATCGACCATGCTGCGGTACATGCCACACCTGCCGGCAAAAAAATGCCTGAGTACCGCAGCTTGCTATGCACCTCGCGCCGAAAAGGTGATAGCTTACGTGCAATCACAATAATCAGCCGGCTTGATTCGAGGCCGGCACGAATGAGGCAGGTCGAGTGAGATGGGATCGCAGGGCAGAGCCGTGATGGGCGCTGACGTGGGCGTCGAATCCGAAGCAGTGACCACAGAAGGCCGTCCGGCCTACGAGTTCAGGCTCGGCGACGAGTTGCGCGGCGAACGCGCGACCCTGGGCAAGACCCTGCTCGACGTGCAGCGCGACCTCAGGATCAAGGCCGCCTATATCGCGGCCATCGAGGATCTCGACCTCGCCGTCTTCCCCAACCCGAGTTTCGTGCCCGGCTACGTGCGCGCCTATGCGCGCTACCTTCGGCTCGACGCCGACCAGATCCTCGCCCGATTCGTCGAGGAGAGCGGGTTCACCCGGCCCAAGGACGTGGCCGTGCAGCCACAGCTCGGCAACCGCCCGCAGGCGGCGGTGGTGCCCGGCGCACCCGGCGCCTTCAAGATGCGGTTCCCGCTGGTCGAGGTCGTGCGCGTGCCCGTCGTGCCCTTCGCGGCCATCGGCTCGCTGCTCCTACTCGTCGCCCTGGTGGGCGGGCTCGGCTACGGCGGCTGGGCGGTCCTGCAGAACATTCAGCGGGTGCAGTTCGCCCCCGTCGACGACCTGCCGCAGGCGCTGGCCGACGTGACGCCGCTGGCGGCCCCCGAGGCGCCCGACCTGGCCGAGCCGGTGCTGACCGAACTGGCCAAGCCCGTCGCCGCCACCGCGCTGGCCGAGCTCTACCGCCAGCAGGAGGTCGAGGTGCCGATCCTCACCCCCCGCGACGGGCCGATCGCCGCCCTCGACCCCGACCGTTTCGGGCCGCTTGCCACAGCCGCGCGCTATGCGCCAGCCGGCCCAACAGTCGCGGCCGCCACGGCGCCCGATGCAACGTCGGCCGCCGCCGCGACCGACGATCCCTTCGCCGTGGTCCTCGCGGCAGTGGAAGCCTCGCTCTCCGGCACCGATCCGGCGGTTGCGGCCGCCCCCGGCGGGCCGCTGACCGTGGTGGCCGAACGCGCCGCCTGGGTGCGCGTCTACCTGCCCAGCGGCACGATCATCTTCGAGCAGATCCTCGAGTCCGGCGAGACCTACTCCCCGCCCGACGGCGTCGGCGAGCCCTTGATCTGGGCGGGCAATTCCGGCTCGGTTTATGTCCGCGTCGGTGACGTCCTCCATGGCCCGCTCGGCAGCGGCACCCGGGCGACCCGCGACGTCGTGCTGACCCCCGCCGCGATCACCGAGCGCTATGCCGCGGTGGAGAACGTGCCCGGCATCGTCTCGCAGGCCATGGGCCTGACCGCTTCGGCCGCGGAGCCCGCTGTCGGCATCCAGTAGCCGGCCGGTCTGCGCGGGGTGGGGGTGACTTCCCGCCGGCGCTGGCCTATTTTCCCGCCAAGTCCCTTGCGCGGATCTCGCCAGCCATGAGCCACAACCCCATCCGCCCCTGGCGGAACATCTACCGGCGCAAGTCGCGCCAGATCCATGTCGGTCCCGTTGCCGTCGGCGGCGATGCGCCGATCAGCGTGCAGACCATGACCAACACGCTGACCACCGACGCCGCCGCGACCATCGCCCAGGTGCAGGCCTGCGCCGAGGCCGGGGCCGACATCGTGCGGGTCTCCTGTCCCGACGAGGGCTCGACGCGGGCCCTGCGCGAGATCGTGCGCGAGAGCCCGGTGCCGATCGTCGCCGACATCCATTTCCACTACCGCCGCGCCATCGAGGCCGCCGAGGCCGGGCGCCGCGTGCCTGCGGATCAACCCCGGCAACATCGGCTCGACGGAGCGCGTGCGCGAGGTCATCGCGCGCCGCCCGCGACCACGGCTGCTCCATGCGCATCGGCGTCAACGCCGGCAGCCTCGAGAAGCACCTCCTGGAGAAATACCGCGAGCCCTGCCCGGAGGCGATGGTCGAGAGCGGGCTCGAGCACATCCGCATCCTTCAGGACAACGACTTCCACGAGTTCAAGATCAGCGTGAAGGCCTCGGACGTCTTCCTCGCCGCCGCCGCCTACCAGGCGCTGGCCGAGGCCACCGACGCGCCGATCCACCTCGGCATCACCGAGGCCGGCGGCATGCTCTCGGGCACCGTCAAGTCGGCCATCGGCATGGGCAGCCTCCTGTGGATGGGCATCGGCGACACCATCCGCGTCAGCCTCTCGGCCGACCCGGTCGAGGAGGTGCGCGTCGGCTTCGAGATGCTGAAGTCGCTCGGCCTGCGCCACCGCGGCGTCAACATCATCTCCTGCCCCTCCTGCGCGCGGCAGGGGTTCGACGTCATCAAGACCGTGGAAGCCCTTGAAAAACGGCTGGAACACGTCAAGACGCCGATGTCGCTCTCGATCATCGGCTGCGTGGTCAACGGCCCCGGCGAGGCGCTGATGACCGACGTCGGCTTCACCGGCGGCGGTGCGGGCTCGGGCATGGTCTACCTGGCCGGAAAGCAGCACCACAAGCTCGGCAACGAGGCCATGATCGAGCACATCGTCGGCCTCGTCGAGGCGCGCGCCGCCGAGATCGAGGCCGAGATCGCCGCCTCGGACCAGGCGGCGGAATAGCGCCTCGGCGGCTGACCCGCGACGTGGTCCTCCCCGGCAGGCCTGGACCCCGTCGGCGATCTTCTTCGCACCAAGCATCGCGGCAAGGGTGGTCATATTGGCTCTCGGTTGGTCAAATGCCCATAAGCTTTCTCAGACCCAGCCGGCGGCCGCAATTCCGCATGTTCCCGTCGCTCAAGGGCGAGGTCGAATGACCGCAAGGTCCGCATACCTGCCATTCCGGGTCGGCGCAAAGTATCGATTGAGGTCATCTTCTGTGCGTGGGAGCCGTGGCACGCGCATGTTTGACAATCGGCTTCATGCGGAGGCTTGTCGTTGCATCCAACGAAGCAGGGCTTCCAAGGCCCCGCGCCTTGGGTGCTCGGCCCGATAGACAAAGTAGAAGCCGTAGCCGGGCAGAACGATATCGCTAACTCGCTGAAGACGGCCATCGCGCAGCTCCCTTGCAACGAGTACGTCACTACACAGACCAAGACCCTGTCCGGCTACGATCGCTTCGATGCCGTGGTGTTCTTCGTGGAACTTCAGTTGCGGTGGCCTGACGGTGCCGGTGATTTGGTGGCTTGCCGCTCGGGCCGCAGTCTCCCAGTGACGCCAAGTGGGCGCACCGACGTCGGTCAGGGGCCAGCCGACCTCGACACGCGGCAGATCGAGGATCGCCTGAGGCTCGATTATCCCGATGCCCCGGTGAAACATCGACGGCGCCGCAACGACGTGGAAGGTATCGCGAAGTAGCTCCACCGCGACTCCGTCTGTCGGGGGTTGCCGCGCATAGCGGATCGCAACGTCAACTTCGCCCGCGCGAAGGTTCAGCACCGTATCCGTTCCTACAAGGTCGAGCGTCGATCCGGCCGCTTCCGCTCGCCAGCTTTCCAGGCGCGGGAGCAGCCAGCGCGCGGCGAAGGCGCTGGTTGTCGTCACCCGAAGACGGCCGATCCGGCCGCCAGGGGTAAGGCGGGCAAGCTCGTCCGAGATCGACAGGAAAGCGTCCCGGACAACCGGTAGAAGTTGTGCGCCCGCAGTGGTGAGCTGCAAGGGCCTCGGCTGACGCTGAAAAAGGGGCTGGCCGCAATAGCGTTCCAGTAGCCGTATCTGGTGGCTGACGGCTGTGGGTGTGACGGAAAGTTCCTCGGCCGCCTTCCTGAAGCTCAGAAGGCGGGCCGCGAATTCGAAGACCTGAAGCTCTCGAAGAGGCGGAAGGCGGTGCATGGCGTCGGAATTCTAGATGAATTGTAGTCACCTTGCCCAAAATTCTTTGCTGTTGCCCCGCATCTCATCGAGGCAGACCATTCCGGCATTCTGTAAGGAGATCATCATGCTGGACGGACAATCGGCATCGACCGCTGCAACCATGATCGAAAGGTTCGAACAGATCCGCCCTCTGCTGGCAGAGCATTCCGGGCGCTTTGACGCGGATCGAAGGCTGTCGGACGAGGTGTTTGGTGCCTTGAGCGAAGCGGGGTTCTTCCGCCTTCTGCTGCCAGCTCAACTGGGCGGATGCGGGCTTTCGCCCCTCGACTTCATGACCGTGGTCGAGCACGCCGCAGCACTCGACGGGACAGTCGGCTGGCTCATCGGAAACGGAGGCGGCATGTCGCGTGCTGGCGGCTATCTGCCGTTGGACGCCGCGCAGGAGGTGTTCGGGAATCCGTCGGCCTTCGTCGCCTCAAGCACAGGCTCGCTTGGCAAGGCGGTCCCTGCCAAGTCTGGATACCGCATCACCGGCCGGTGGCCTTTTGCCAGCGGCGCACCCCACGCTACGACCTTTGCCGCGCTCTGTGAGGTGGACGAAGGGAAGGGGCCGGGAAATGGGCGGATCGTCCTCGCGTTCCTGCCCCGGAAGGCCGTCAATCTGATCGACAACTGGCATGTGTCGGGCATGCGAGGCACCGGAAGCTGGGACTTCGAGGCAGACGATGTGTTCCTGCCAACCGAATTCGTCTGCGACTTGCAGCCGGTGCCGACCCAGCCGGGGGCCGTCTACCGTCTTCCAGGCCGTTCCGCCTTTGTCTGGACGGTTGCCACAGTGCCTCTGGGGATCGCGAAGGGCGCCATCGATGCGCTCATCTCTGTCAGTCATGGCCACCGTCGACAGGGCATCACCGTTCCCATTGCAGAACGTGAGCTGGTTCAGGCCGAAATCGGGCGCTGCCTAGCGAAGTGCAGGGCGGCTTGCGCCTACATGCGGTCTGCAATGTCGGCCTTGTGCGCCTCCGTCGAAGGTGAGGGCTCCGACCTGGTCGCTGCCCGGATCGACTACCGGCTTGCCTGTTCTCACGCCGCTGAAGTCGCAGTGGGCGTCGTGCTGCGGGTAAACGATTTGATCGGAGCCCGGGCCCTTGCCGAGTCCCAGCCCTTTGAGAGGCGCGAACGCGACGTTCGCGCAGCAGCCAAGCACATCGCCATAAGTCCTGAGCAGTTTGTGGTCGGTGGCCGCTACGCTCTTGGCGGCGATATCAGCGGCGCTAGCTTCTAACGACCAGCGTGCGCTGGTCCCGACGCAATCCCGCCGCGTAGGTCCGCCGTAAATCGCCGTGGCTGGCCGATCTTCGGCGTCGGGTCCGCTATCATCGATTTCCACTGGCTGATCCAGCCCACCGTTGATCTGATCGCGAGGATCGCGGTGGGAAAGCCGATCGCCCCAGGCGACCGCTCTGCCCCAGAGACCTTGGCTCTTGCTCGGAAACGCCCGACGACCGCCAGCGGCGAGCCGATGGGCCCTGCGAGGCTCTCGGGGGGTCGGAGCAGAAAACGCAAAGTGGGCCCAGAGTCAGATATTTCTGCGCATAGTAAGGAGGCTCGCTGTCGGGAAACGGGCCAAGTTCTGCAAACTCCACTTCGTGAGCATTGCCGACCTTGATGCATAGTGCATCACCGACGGCATGATCATGTGCGCGGTGAATGGCCGCATCTTCCTCCCTGACACGATCCCCTCGCAGTTGCCGCAAGCGACCGCTCTCCGCCAATTCCAGTCATTCGGCTACGCGCCGCGAACGTCCTCTCCCTGCTACGCGGGGCCGGGGGTGCCGTTAACCATTGACGGCGCGTTAACGCTCTATTAACCACGATTATCCAGTAAAATCAACATATTGAAAAATCTCCGCACTGGATATACCTTACCGGAGCCGAGCGGGCCCCTGCCACACGGGCCCCCGGAGCCCCGACCCCGGCCGCGTGGCGGTGGACAAGCCGGGCCGGATCGGCGATAGGGTCGCGCCCGCGCGCGGCCCCTCCGGCAAGCCGCCGCCGCAGACAAGGACGCCTCCCATGCTTCGCATCGCCCTGGTCATCGGGCTCCTCGGCGCCGTCGGCCCCTTCGCGATCGACATGTACCTGCCCGCCCTGCCGATGCTGGCCGCCGACCTCAACGCCAGCCCGCAGGCCGCCCAGTTCACCCTGACCGCCTTCTTCGCCGCCTTCGGGATTTCCCAGCTCGTCTACGGCCCCCTCTCCGACCAGTTCGGCCGCAAGCCGCCCCTCTACGTCGGCCTCGCGATCTTCCTCGTCGGCACGCTGGGCTGCGCGCTGGCCCCCACGATCGGCACGCTGATCGCGGCGCGTCTGGTGCAGGGCCTGGGTGCTGCGACGGTGATGGTGATCCCCCGCGCGATCATCCGCGACCTGCACACCGGCCCCGAGGCGACGCGGCTGATGGCGATGGTGATGCTGGTGATCTCGGTCTCGCCGATGCTGGCACCCCTGGCCGGCAGCGGCCTGATGCTGCTGGGCGGCTGGCGGCTGATCTTCGGCTTTCTCGCCCTGGCCGCCCTCGCGAGCCTCCTCTTGACCGCGTTCCTGCTGGAGGAAACCCTGGCGCCCGAAGCCCGCGTGCCGGCACGGCCGAAGCAGCTCGCGCAGGGCTTCGCGCGGCTCCTGCGCAGCCGTGACTTCATGGGGCTGACCTTCATCGGCGGCTTCGCGATGGCGAGCTTTTTCGTCTTCATCGCCAGCGCCTCTTTCGTCTACACCGAGCAATTCGGCCTGTCGCCCACCGGCTTCAGCCTCGCCTTCGCCCTCAATGCCGTCGGCTTCTTCGGCGCCTCGCAGCTCGCCGCCTCGCTCGGCGAGCGCTTCGGCATGGCCCGCGTCGTCCGCCTCGCCGTGACCGCCTTCGCGGTCACCACGGCACTCCTCTTCGCGATCAGCCTCGCCGGCTTCGCCACGCTGCCGGTGATCATGGCCATGCTCTTTCTGGGAAACGCCTTCCTCGGCCTGGTGATGCCGACCACCATGGTCATGGCCCTCGACCCGCACCCCGACATCGCCGGCCTCGCCTCGTCGCTGGGCGGCACGTTGCAGATGCTGGCCGGCGGGCTGATGATCGCACTTGCGGGGCCGTTCTTCGACGGGACCGCGACGCCGATGCTGGCGGCGATCGCCCTCTCGGGCGCGCTCGCCTTCACCGCGGCAACTCTGACGCTGCGGCCGCGGCTGGTGGAGGCGCAATGATCCCGCTCGACAAGCTCGACCAGATCCGCGCCCGCTACGAGTTCCTCGAGGCGCGGCTGAACGCGGGCGCGGCGGTGGCCGACCTGCCGGCGCTGGGGCGCGAGCATGCCGAGCTGAAGCCCGTGGTCGAGCAGATCGCCGCCTATCGCGCGCTGCTGGCCGAGCGTGACGAGGCCGAGCGGCTGCTGGCGGACCCCGAGATGCGCGCGCTGGCCGAGGAGGAGCTGGCCCGCATCAAGGCCGAGCTGCCCGAGGCCGAGCATGCCATGCGCCTGGCTCTGCTGCCGCGGGACGCGGAGGACGCGCGCTCGGCCATCCTGGAAATTCGGGCGGGGACGGGCGGCGAGGAAGCCGCCCTTTTCGCCTCTGATCTCGCACGCATGTACCAGCGCTTTGCCGAGGGGCGGGGCTGGCGCTGGGAGGTGATCGAGGCGACCCCGACCGAGATCGGCGGGTACAAGGAATTCATCGCGCACGTCAGTGGGGCGGGTGTCTTCTCGCAGCTCAAGTTCGAGTCGGGCGTGCACCGCGTGCAGCGGGTGCCGGTGACCGAAAGCGGCGGGCGTATCCATACCTCTGCCGCGACGGTGGCGGTGCTGCCCGAGGCCGAGGAGGTTGATATCGACATCCCGGCCACCGATATACGCGTCGACACCTACCGTTCGTCCGGCGCTGGCGGGCAGCACGTCAACACCACCGATTCGGCGGTGCGCATCACCCATATGCCCACGGGGATCGTGGTGACCTCTTCGGAGAAGTCCCAGCACCAGAACCGGGCGCAGGCGATGCAGGTTCTTCGCGCGCGGCTCTACGACATGGAGCGCCAGCGGCAGGACAGTGCGCGGGCGGCGCAGCGCAAGGGGCAGGTGGGCTCGGGCGACCGCTCCGAGCGCATCCGCACCTACAATTTCCCGCAGGGGCGGCTGACCGACCATCGGATCGGGCTGACGCTCTACAAGCTGGACCAGGTGGTGCAGGGCGATCTCGACGAGGTGATCGCGGCGCTGGTCACCGCCGATCAGGCGGCGCGGCTTGCCGACCTCGACGCATGACGGCGGCCACAGTGCAGGCGGCTCTGTCTGAGGCGACGCGCAGGCTGGCCGCGGGAAATGTGCCGGAGGCCGCGCGCGACGCACGGATTCTGGTCGCAGCAGCGCTGGCAGTCGCCCCGGACCGGCTGGTGCTGGAGCATGGCGCGGCGGTTCCGGACACGGCGCGGGGCCGGCTCGAAGGGTTCCTTGCTGACCGGCTGCGGTTCCGGCCGGTGGCGCAGATCCTCGGGCGGCGCATGTTCTGGGGCCGGTGGTTCCGGGTGACTGGCGACGTGCTCGACCCCCGGCCGGAGACCGAGACGCTGGTGGCCGCGGCGCTCGCGGGGCTCGCGCCGGGGCGTATCCTCGACCTTGGGACAGGTAGTGGCGCGATCCTCCTGACATTGCTCGCGGAATGGCCGCAGGCCTCGGGTGTCGGGACCGACGCGAGTGCGGCAGCCCTCGCCGTGGCGGCGGAGAACGCCGCAGCACTTGGGCTCGACGGGCGGGCTGAGTACCGGCTGGCGGACTGGTGGGAGGGGGTTGCCGGGCGGTTCGATCTGGTGGTGAGCAATCCGCCGTACATCCCCGCCGCTGATCTCGCCGGCCTGGCGCCGGACGTTCGCGACTGGGAGCCGGCCGGGGCGCTCTCGCCGGGGCCGACCGGGCTGGAGAGCTACCAGCACATTGCGGCCGGGCTCGATGCGGCGCTGGCCGACGGCGGGCGGGCGCTTCTGGAGATCGGCGCGGGGCAGGGCGCGGCGGTGGCCGCGATCTTTCGGGCGGCGGGCTTCGGCGCGGTCGGTTTCGCGGCTGACATGGACGGCCGTGACCGGGTCGTTTCTGTAGCGCGAACCTGACAGTATCTATTCCGGAGATTCGCGCTTGTCTTTTCCGGACGGGCGGGTATAGATCGGGGCGATCCAGCCAATTGCGTAAGTTTCCCTTTGGCCGCGCAGGGCGGATCGGACAAGTACACAGACGCTTCGCGACGGCGGCCGGGCGCATGCGGCGCCCGGGCCGCGTCCCGACAAGGCCAGATAAATGGCGGAAACCTTCGGCATGAGACCATCGAACAAGCAGCGTTCCCGGAACAAGTCCGGCAACAACAATAGCAGCCACAACAACCAGCGGCGCAACGTCGGCAATATCATCAACCGCGTCTTCGAGAGCGCGGGCCCCGACGGCAAGGTACGCGGCACCCCGCAGCAGATCATCGACAAGTACCAGGCGCTGGCGCGCGACGCGCACCTGTCCGGCGACCGCGTGGCCGCCGAGAGCTTCCTGCAGCATTCCGAGCACTACAGCCGGATGCTCGGAGAGGCGCAGCGCAGTCAGGCCGAGCAGCGCGTCGGACAGGATCGCGAGGACGGCCAACGCTCCGATACGCCACGCCAGGATGAAGGGTCACGCTTCGATCTGCCACGCCAGGGTGAGGGATCGCGCTTCGATCCGCCGCGCCAGGACGACGGGCAGCGGTTCGACGCGCCCCGTCATGAGAGCGGACGTCCCGAGAGCGCAGCACCGGAGCGCGAGCAGCGCGCGCCGTCCATGGGAATTGCTGCGTCCGGCATGACGACCATCGACGAGGGCGAAAACGACGATGGCATGGGCGGTTTGATCGAGACGCCCGAAGGGCGCCAGACGCCGCAGGCCGCGGCCTTTGCCGAGCCTATTGTGGACCCGGCACCCGAGCCTGCACCCGAGCCTGCACCGGCGCCAGCGCCTGCGGCGGCCGAGATCAACGGCCATGGTGCCGCGCCCGAGGAGGCAGCACCGCGCCCGCCCGCCCGGCGCGGCCGGCCGCGGCGCACATCGCGCGACGCCGACCCGGCGGCACCGGCGGCGGCGGCCGACTAACGCTCGGCCACCAGCCGGGCGAGGCGGCAGAAAGCCTCGATCGGCACCTGTTCCGCCCGCTCGGTCGGCGGTATGCCTGCCGCGACGAGCAGCGCCTCGGTATCTGGACCAAGCGGGCGCAGGCTCGCCCGCAGCATCTTGCGCCGCTGCCCGAAGGCGAGGGCCACCACCCGCTGCAGCGTGGCCGCATCGGCCGGGAAGCGCGGCGCCTCCAGCCGGTCGATCTGCACCACGGCACTGGTGACCTTGGGCGCCGGGGTGAAGGCGCGCGGCGGGATCTCGAAAGCGATGCGTGCATCGGCGCGCCACTGCACCAGCACCGCGAGCCGCCCATAGGCCTTGCCGCCGGGGCGCGCGACGATCCGCTCGGCCACCTCCTTCTGGAACATCAGCGTCAGGCTCGACCAGAAGGGCGGCCATGCGGCGGGGGTCATCCAGCGCACCAGGAGCTCGGTGCCGACGTTGTAGGGCAGGTTCGCCACCACCCGCACCGGCGGGGTCAGCTGCGCCGCCGCGTCGAGGCGCAGCGCATCCCCCTCCAGCACTTCCAGCCGCCCCGGCCAGGCCGCGGCGATCTCGGCAAGGGCGGGCAGGCAGCGGGTGTCGCGCTCGATCGCCACCACCCTGCGCGCGCCCTCCGCGAGCAGCGCGCGGGTAAGGCCGCCCGGACCGGGGCCGACCTCCAGCACGTCGCAGGCCGAGAGGTTGCCGGCCAGCCGGGCAATGCGCCCGGTCAGGTTCAGGTCGAGCAGGAAATTCTGGCCGAGCGACTTCCGCGCCGACAGACCGTGCGCCGCGATCACCTCGCGCAGCGGCGGCAGGCCTTCGGGCGCGCTCACTGCCGGCCCTGGCGGCGCGCGCCGAGGTCGTGGGCCATGGTGAGCGCCGCGATCGAGACTCGACGGGTCGGCGCGGCCCTGGCCGGCGATGTCGAAGGCGGTGCCGTGGTCCGGCGAGGTGCGAACGAAGTCGAGCCCCAGTGTCACGTTCACGCTGCCCGCGAAGTCCATGGTCTTTATCGGGATCAGCGCCTGGTCGTGGTACATGCAGACCGCCGCGTCGTAGCGCGTCCGCGCCGCAGGGTGAAAGAGGGTGTCGCCCGAATGCGGGCCGGTCAGGTCCATCCCCTCGGACCGCAGGCGGGCGAGAACGGGGGCGATGACCTCGATCTCCTCGCGACCAATGGCGCCGCCCTCGCCGGCATGGGGGTTGAGCCCCGCCACGGCGATGCGCGGCGCGTCAATGCCGAAGTCGGAGACGAGGCCGCGGTGGGTGACGCGCAGCGTCTCCTCTAGGAGCTGGGCGGTCAGCGCCCCGGGCACGGCGGCGAGTGGCAGGTGGATGGTGACCGGCACCACCCTGAGGCCGGGGCAGGCCAGCATCATCACCGGCCGGGCGGCGCCCGAAAGCGCCGCGAGGTATTCGGTGTGGCCGGGGAAGGCGAAGCCGGCGCCGTCCTGCAGCACCTTCTTCGCGATCGGATTGGTGCAGAGCGCAATCGCAGCCCCGTTGCGCACCAGATCGACCCCGCGGGCGATGATCTCGACCACGGCGGCGGCATTGCCGCGGTCCGGCACGCCGGGCGTGGCAGGGCGGGGCAGGGGATGATGCAGCACCGGAAGTCCGTCGCCGGGCATCGTCGCCTCGGCCGGTGCGGCGATCTCGCGCACCGGCACGCCGGCGGCGCGCGACACGCCGGCCATGTGGGCGCGGTCGCCGATCAGAAACATCGGCACGCCACCGCCGAGCCGTTCCCAGGCGTTGAGCGCAATCTCGCCGCCGATGCCCGCGGGATCGCCGAGGGTCAGCGCGACGGGTGCGCTCATCGCTCGATGATGAGCGCGTCGGCGAGCAGTTCCTGGAGATAGCCCTGGCCGAAGGAGGCGATCCGCTCGTTGAAGAGCCGCACCCGCAGCGCCTCGCGCGCCTCGAAGTCGTCGGGTGCCACGGGCTGCGGTGCCTCCTGGCGGATCGACACCAGCTGGAGGATCGCAAGGCCGCCGCTGATCGGGAACGGCCGGGTAACCTGGCCCGGGCGCAGCAGCAGGACCTGCGCGCGCAGTGCCGGCGGAAGCTGTACAGCGGGCATCGGTTCGAGCAGGCCGCCGCGCTCGGCGGTCGAACTGCGGCTGTACTGGCGGACGGCGGCGGAGAAGCTCGCCCCGCGGCTGAGGTCGCGATAAAGCCGGTCGGCCAGCGCCACGGTCTCGGGCTCGCCATGCTCGGCGAAGGGCAGCGCGATCTCGGCGAGCTGCATCACCTCCTGCGGCGTGGTCGCGGCGATGCTGATCGCCGCATCGACGTCCTCCTCGCTCGGCATGGCGCGGGCGCGGAAGCGCGCGCCGACCACCTCGCGCCATATGAGGCCGGATTCGACGAAGTCGTCCATGGTCTGCCGGTCAATGCCGCGGGCGTCGAGCACCTGCAGCACGTTCTCCACCTCGAGCCCGCGCTGGCTGGCGAACTCCTCCAGCCCCGCCTCGATGGCGCCCTCGGGCATGAGGATGCCGAGGGCCTCGCCCGCCTGGACCTTCACGCGGTCCTCGGTCAGCTGCGTGACTGCCATCTCCTGCAGATCGCCGCTGGCGCCGAGCGCGCTGAGCAGCATGATCCGCTGCTGAATGTCGTAGTAGGTGACAGCCGCATTGTTCACGGTCAGCGCCGCCGAATATGGGTTCTGGGCGCCGACCGATGCGCCGAGGCCCATGCCCCAGCAGAGCGCCATGATCCCCAATGCCATTCGCATGCGTCTCCCCCTGCCTCAGCCGGGCGCGGCCCGGCATACCCGATCCGGCCACGCCCGTTCGCCGGCCTCACCGAATCCGGCGAGGCGGACGTTGAAGCCGATGGATGTCGAGGGCGGCACGTTATCCGATGACGTGAACCGGCGCGAGATCGAAAGGTCGAACTCCGTGCAATCATTGCCGTAGGTCACCCCGGCTCCGGCGCGCAGGCTGCCCGACTCCGCCACGTCGTAGCGCCAGTGACCGCGCAGCGCCAGGTTCGGCAGCACCCGGTAGCGGCCGTCGATCAGGAACTCGTTGGTCTCGGGCACGTCGCCGAGCAGCGGGTTGGAATCGTCGGCGGCGAAATAGGTGTAGGTGGCGGCGAAGTCGCGGCGCTCGTCGGTGTAGCGCAGGCCGAGCTCGTTGCGCCGGAAGATCACGTCCTTGTCGAACAGCGACCGGTTCGACAGTGTCAGCCCCCAGCTCGTGTTGAGGGAAATCGCCGCCACGTAGTCGGACCAGCGCCCGGCCAACCCGCTGCCCTCCGAGAAGTCCCCAATCTGCTCGGCGCGCACCACCCGTCCCAGCACGAATCCCAGTGACCAGCCCGACGGATCATAGCGCGTATAGCTGACGCCGAGATTGGCGCGCAGGCCGGTCTCCTGGCGGTCGCGGCCGGGGAAGCGGTTCAGCGAGAAGAGGTTGGTGTGGTCGAACTCGGGCAGCAGGCTGTCCTCGTTGGGATTGTCGTCGTCGGCCACCTCGGACGAGTAGACCACCTGGGCGATCGGCTCGACGACATGCGCTGCGCGCGCCGTCTGCCGCAGGAGCGGCCAGCGCAGCTCTATCGCCGCCACCGGGGTGACGCGCAGCATCGAGGTGTCGGGCGTGTCGGGGTCGTTCCGCACTTCGTAGAAGTCGAAATCCACCCCCGCCGTCGCTCCGGCGAGCACGCCACGCGGCAGGATCCAGTCCCCGTTCCAGTCGGCCCCGCCGCCCATGCGCAGCATGTCCAAACCTACTTGGCGAGAGACGCCGAGGGTCTCAAGATCGAACCCGAGCCGGCCCCCGGCCCCGGGCAGATCCATGGTCCGCCGATAGGCGAATTCCGGCAGGACCAGCGGCACGGTGTCGCTCGGCTCGTCTTCGCGCAAGCTCTGGAAGCCGATGCCGCCGAGCGCCAGGTACTCATTGGCCAGGGTGCGCTCGACGCGCGCGAAGCTGGTCAGCCGGTCGGCGTCCGAATAGTCGAACTGCTGGAGAAACTCGCGGTCGCTCGTCAGGTTCACGTCGAACTCGGCGGTGAAACCCCGGCCGACATCGAAGGCGCCGAGCGTCGAGAAGGCGCCCCGGCCGCGATCTCCCATCCCGTCGTCGATTGCCAGCACGCCCCAGAGGTCGAAGCCGCCGTTGGAGAACCGGCGGCGGTATTCGCCCTCGACCAACACCGCGCCCTTGCTGGTCAGGAACGGCGTGACCGTTGCATCCGCCGCGGGGCCGATGACATGGTAATAGGGCAGCTTGAACCCCGTGCCGTAGATGTCCGACTGGAGGAAGTCGGGCGCCAGGAAGCCGCTCGCCCGCGTCTCCCGCGGATCGGGTACGCTCATCCAGGGCAGGTAGGCCACCGGCAGGCCCACGACCTCGAAGGTGGCGTTGTCGAAATAGATGCGCCTGCGCGTCTCGTCCTGGGTAACGCGCGAGGCGCGCACTGCCCAGAGGGGCGTCGGATTGCCAGGGCAGACGGTACAGCTGCTGGCGACCACCCGGTAGAGCGTGGTGTAGCGATCCTCGCTGCGCCGAACCTCAGCTGCCGCGAGCTGGATCTGGCCGGCTACCATCAATCTCGCGCCGCGCAGCAGCCCGGCCTGCAGGTCGGCGTCAAGAGCGGCCGTGTCGGCGAGAATGACGTTGCCGGCCGTGTCGGTCAGCGTGATCGGCCCCTCGGCGCGGATCACCTCCGCGCGGGCGTCGTACGTGATGGTGCGCGCGCGCAGCAGGCGCCCCGCATAGAGCACCTCGACGCCGCCGGTGGCGGTGAGCGTTTCGGTCTCCGCATCATAGGTGACGCTGTCGGCGACCAGGTTCGCGGGCATGTCCTGGCTGCGCAGGCCCGCCGGATGCGGCGCGCCGGCCAGGACGAGGCAGGCCAATGCGATTGCCCGGATGCGTCTCAGAGGCGCCAAGAGCCCGTCCTGTTCTTCGCCCGTCCTGCCCTTCGTCTCCTGCTGATTAGCCGTCCTCGAGGTGCAGCAGCAAGCCCAGGGCCAGCAGTATTGCCGCCAGTGGTGGCGTCCATGCCGCAATCACGAGCGGAATCTGGCCGCGCGCGCCCAGGGTTTCGGCGAAGTCCTTGAGGAAGTAGAGCGAGAAGCCGGCGAGTATCGCCAGCAGGATCATCACCCCGGTCTGGCCGAAGCGGTTCGGGCGCAAGGCGAAGGCCGCGCCGATCAGCACCATGGCCGCGAAGAGCAGCGGCTTGGCCAGCTCGCTCTGCAGGAACAGCCGGTGGCGCTGGCCCGAGAAGCCAGACTGCTCCATCTGGCTGATGAAGCGGCCGAGCGCCCAGATGCCGACGGTCTCGGGCGGAGAGAAGCTGTCGAGGATCTGCTCGCTGGTCAGCTCGGTGGGCAGGAGCAGCCGCGCATCGGTGGGGACACGCCGGAACTGCCCGTCGATGCCCGCCTCCCAGAGCATCGGCGCCTCCACCACCCAGGAGCCGGTCCCGAGCTGCATGGCGGGGGATTCGATGCGGGCATAGAGCCGCCCCGCCGCATCGAAGCGGTGCATGCGCACGCCGCTCAGGGCCGTGCCGTCGGCATTGGCGCGCGCCGCCTGGATCACCGTCTGGCCCCCGTCCGTCTGTCCGCCCCCGTCGAGGTCGGCCTGCCGCAGCCACAGCCCTTCGGCGGAGAACGACAGCAGGCTCGCGCCCGCGCGGCGGAACTGGTCCTCGGCGGCGATCCCGCGCTTGATGGACGCCGCGACGAAAGGATTGATCGCCGCCACCATCACCGCCCCCAGCACGAGCGAGGCCACGACGGGCACGCCGATCAGCCGGATCGCCGAGACGCCCGACGCCCGCATGACCACCAGCTCGCTGGTTCGCGCCAGCCGCAGGAAGGTGACGAGGCTCGCCAGCATCACCACCAGCGGCAATGCCTGGTAGAGCGGCTCGGGCGCCTGGAACAGGGTGATCCGCGCGATCTCCGCCGTGGTCGCCTCGCCGCCGCCGAACCGGCGGAGGTTCTCCACGAAGCCGAAGAGCACCAGGATCATCGCGATCACCGAAAAGACCGCCGCCACCGACCACAGGTACACCCGCAGGATGTAGCGCCAGAGCGTCATGCCGGCGCCCCGCGGGGCCGGTGCCCTCTGCTCAGCCAGTGGACGAGGGCGCCGACATAGGCGAGGCCGATGAGGTGCGGCGCGTAGATCAGCGGCCAGAGCCCGGCGTGCTCACGCACCCGCTCGCGCATCATCAGCAGCAGGACCTGGAGGACGGCCGAGACCGCGACGGCCACGACGACCCGCCGCCCGAAACCTGCCCGCCGGTAGCCGCCCGCCAGCAGCGTCACCAGTGCGATCATCGGGTAGATCATCGCCAGAAGCGGCAGCGCCAGCTTGTAGTTGCCCTCGGCAATGAAATCGCCGCGCTCGTAGCGGCCGGAGGCCAGCATCTCCTCGGTGGGCCACAGGAGCTCCGCGATGGAATACTCGGCCGGACGCATGGTGCGGCTGCCCTCGTCGCTGAGGAGTTCGCTGAGGTCGAAGACGAACTGGTTGAAGGTCACGGTGTTCAGGGTATTCCCCTGCCCGGGGCTCAGCGCGATGCCGTCGAGCATCACCAGCCGCGCCTCCATGCCCTCGCGCAGCAACAGCGCGCGCTCGGCGGAATAGGTCACCGGCCGCTCGGGATCGCGCTGGTCGTTGAGGAAAATCCCGGCCATCTCACCGGCCTGGCTCGTGTCCGTGATGAAGAGGGTGAGGCCGGAGATCGGGTGCAGGAACTGCCGCTCGACGATCAGCGCATTGGCGAGGTCCGAGCGCACCGCCTGGCTGCGCTCGGCCAGCGTGCGGCTGGCATTGGGCAGGACGAGGATCGTGTTGACCGCCAGCATCAGCGCGATGCCCGCGCCGAACATCCCCACCGGCCGCAGCAGCGCAAGCGGCCCCATGCCGGCCGACATCATCACCACCAGCTCGGTCTCGGTATAGAGCCGGTTCAGCGCATAGAGCGCCGCCCCGATCCCGGCCAGCGGCAGGACGATGAGGAAAACCTGCGGCAGCACGAGGAGCGAGAATTCCAGGAACACCCGCGCCGTCTGGCCGCTGGCGACCACCGTGTCGATCAGACGCACCGCCTGGGTCAGCCAGACCACGCCGGCGAAGATCAGCACGAAGAAGCCAAAGGCGGCGACGAACTGACGCAGGATGTAGCGGTCCAGTCGGGTCACGGGCGGCCCTGCGCTGCGGCTGGCGCACTGGCCAAGCCTTGCGAAAGCGGCTAGGCCTGTGCCCCGTGCCGTAATGCTTTAGGAGGACTTCCGTGACCGCGCCACTCAAAACCGTCTTCGCCGACGTCGATCCCGCCGGGCTGGCGGCGATCGAGGGCCGGATCGCGGTCATCGTCGGTCCCGACGGCGCGCTCGATCCGGTGGCGAGGCGGCTCGACAAGCTGATGCGCGGCGCGCTCACCCGGCTGGTAGCGGGCGAGGCCTTCGCCAAGGCTCGGCCCGCGAGCGGCCATGTCCTCGCCTGGCCCGCCGGCCTCGCCGCCGAGGCGGTGCAGGCTGTCAAGCTGGCGCGCAAGCCCACGGCCGACGAGGCGCGCCGCGCGGGCGCTGCCATCGCCGGGTTCAACGGGTCGGTCCCGCTGACCGTTCTCGCCGGCAACAACGCCCGCGCCGCGGACCTGGCGCTCGGGCTGGTGCTGCGCGCCTACGAGTTCACCGAGTACCGCACCCCGGAACCCGACGCGAAGACGCCGAACCGGAGCGTCACGATCGCCGTCCGCGACCCCGCGGCGGCCGAGGCCGCCTTCGCGCCGCTGGCCGCCCAGGCCGAGGGCGTGTATTTCACCCGCGATCTGGTCAGCGAGCCCGCCAACGTGCTCACCACCTCCGCCTTCGCCGAGCGGCTCGCCGCCCTGGCGGAGCTTGGACTCGAGGTCGAGGTGCTGGAGGAGGACGAACTGGAACGGCTCGGCATGCGCACGCTGCTGGCGGTGGGGATGGGGTCCGAGACCCCGTCCAAGGTCGTCGTCATGCAGTGGAAGGGCGGCGGCGACGAGGCGCCCGTGGCGCTGGTCGGCAAGGGCGTGGTCTTCGACACCGGCGGCATCTCGATCAAGCCCGCGTCCGGCATGGAAGAGATGACCATGGACATGGGCGGCGCCGGGGTGGTTTCGGGCGTGATGAAGACGCTCGCACTTCGCAAGGCACCCGCCAATGTCGTCGGCCTCGTCGGGCTCGTCGAGAACATGCCCGACGGCCGCGCCCAGCGGCCCGGCGACGTGGTGCGCTCGATGAAGGGCGACACGGTCGAGGTCATCAACACCGACGCCGAGGGCCGCCTCGTGCTGGCCGATGTGCTCTGGTACGCCCAGGAGCGCTTCAAGCCGGCGGCCATGGTCGATCTCGCCACCCTGACCGGGGCGATCATCGTTGCACTCGGCCACGAGAAGGCCGGGGTCTTCGCCAATGACGATGCCTTCGCCACGGCCTTCCTCGACGCCGCCGAGGCGGAAGGCGAGGGGGCCTGGCGCATGCCGCTCGCAGCCGCCTACGACAAGGCGTTGAAGAGCCGCATTGCCGACATCGCCAATGTGGGCGGGCGCCCGGCCGGCGCAGTCACGGCGGCGCAGTTCCTCAAGCGCTTCGTCAAGGACGAGGTCCCCTGGATCCACCTTGACATCGCTGGCGTCGCCTATGTGAGCAAGGACGGCGACCTGGGCGCCCAAGGGCGCAACCGGCTGGGGCGTGCGCGCGCTCGACCGGCTGATCCGGGACGGCTACGAGGGCTGAACGAGGGGCGCGCAGGACCGTGGCCGAGGTGCTCTTCTACCACCTGACGGCGATTCCGCTCGAACAGGCGCTTCCCGAACTCCTGGAGAAGTCGCTGGCCCGCGGCTGGCGCGTCCTGGTGCGCGGCGGATCGAAGCCGGGGCTCGCGGCTCTCGACCGCGCGCTCTGGACATGGCGGGATGACGCCTTCTTGCCGCACGGCACCAGTGCCGACGCGCATCCCGACCGCCAGCCGGTCTATCTCACTCTCGGCGATGTGAACCCCAACCGCGCCGAAGTGCTTATGCTGGTGGACGGCGCGCGCGTCCTGCCCGCCGAGGTGGCGGGCTTTGTGCGCACCTGCGTGCTCTTCGACGGCGGCGACGAGGCGGCGCTGGCCGCCGCGCGCGAGGACTGGCGCCGCGTGCGCGAGGCCGGATTGCCCGCCCGCTACTGGGCGCGCGATCAGGGCCGGTGGGTGGAGAAGACAAGCGGAGGCTGAGCTGGCGGAGTCAGAATTTCCTTCTGTCAAGCGAAACTTCCCTGTATGGTTCGGGTAGGCGGAAAATTTCCTAGGGGTGGGAATAAGCCGTTCCGTGGCGCGTTATCTTGGTTAACGGCGGACGGATGAGCTGATCGCCACGAATTTGAGGGGTGCGTTGTTATGAGTATGGACTATCGGCCCGCCGCTTGTCGGCAAGGGATGGAGCGGCGGGCCACCAGGGCCGAATCAGTGATGCCGTACGGGGTTCGCACCCGCGGAAATCCCGAGCTACCCGGTCGCGGCGCGTCGTGCCGACGGCTCGCTGCTTACGCTAAGCGATCTGCCCGACCCGCAGGGCCGCTGGACGCGCCTGCGCAAGCAGACAGTGATGGAGTGCATCGACCACGGCCTGCTCAGCCCGGAGGTGGCGCAGCGCCGCTATCGGCTGACCGAGTTCGAGCTTGCCGAGTGGCGGGCAACCGAGGCCGCCGGCGGCCGCACGCCGCTGGCATGGGCCGAGCGCCCGCGGCTCGTAAAGTCCGGCGTCGTGAACCGTGGCTCGATAGCCATCGACCTCGATGCGAAGAAAGTGGAGGTCGAGGGCGATCTCGTCGCGCTGTCGAACTCCGAATGGACGGTGTTGTCGGCGATTGCCGAGGCCAACGGCGAGATCGTCACCGCGCCGATGATCATGGGCGCGCTCTACGGCGGGTCAGCGAAGGCCGCCAGCATCAAGATCGTGGACGTGCTGGTCTGCCGGCTGCGGCGCAAGCTCGGCGTGGCGGCGGACCTGCTCGACGTGGTCTGGGGCCGGGGCTACTTCCTGGCCGACTGAAGTCCGGTCCGATTCCCCGGTTCAGGTGCCGCCCTTGTCGGGCGGCGCCCCGATTACGTGGTGTGTTGTTGCGTTCGTGTAGTTCCGTGGTCTGCGCAAAATCGCTGTCTGCGTAAAATTACGGTCTGTGAAAAAAGTGAATGTAATCAGTATGGTGACATATGTCGCACTGTGCGACGTCGGTTTTCGGGGCGAAACGCCCCGCGCCGCATCAGCGCAATAGCCGCATCCGGTCGCCGGAAATCTCGATCCGGGCGAAACGGTCGAGATAGGCCATCCCCAGCAGCGAGCCATCCAGCTCGCCCCCGTTCACCTGCGCCGGCACGCCGGTGTCGGCCATGTCCCCGAACCTGACCGATCCCAGCCGCACCGGCGCCGTTGCGACGACCCCGTTCGCGGTCTGCGCCCTCCCCGTGAAGCTGAGGCCTCCCACGTCGATCCCCACCGCGGCGGCATCGGTCCGTGACAGCACGATATCGCTGGCCCCGGTATCCACCATGAAGCGCACCCGCCTGCCGTTGACCTCCAGCTCCGCATGGAAGTGCCCGTCCAAACCCCGGCGCAGCTCGATCGCCTCGCCCACCTGCACCCCGCGGGCCGTGAACAGCGCCGATTCCAGCGTGTCGCGAAAGCCGTAGGCGATCACCAGCATCCCGATGATCAGGAGCCACAGCACCAGGTCGCGCAGGTGCCCCAGCCGCAGCCTTCTGCCGCCGAAGGCAAAGGCCACGATCCCCGCGAGCAGCACCACCAGATAGAGCAGGCGCATCTGGTCGTCGGGTTCCGCCGGCAGCACCGCCTCAGCCCCCCACGACGCCCGCGTCGCGCAGCCCGTCGAGCACGAACTGGATCGCCAGCGCCGCCAGCAGGATGCCGAGCAGCCGCGTGACCACCACCACACCCGTGTGCCCCAGCGCGCGCTCGATCATCCCCCCGCTCAGGAACACCAGATAGGTAAGCGCCAGCAGCCCCAGCAGCACCGCGTGGATGGTAACGAGTGCGGGCACATCGCCCGAATGCCGGCTGGAGAGCAGGATCATCGTGGCCAGCGCCCCGGGCCCGGCGATCAGCGGCGTGGCGAGCGGAAAGACCGACGGATCGGCGCGGGAATTGGCCGTCTGCTTCTCCCGCCGCTCGTTGCGTCGCTCGAACAGCATGTCCACCGCCATCAGGAATAGCAGGAGCCCGCCCGAGATGCGGAAGGCCGGCATGCCGATGCCGATCACCTTGAGCAGCGCCTCGCCCGCAACCGCGAAGATCGCCAGCAACACATAGGCGATCACCACCGAGCGCAACGCGATCCGCCGCCGTTCCGCCGTCGCCATCCCCTGCGTCAGTGCCACGAAGAGCGGCGCCAGCGCCACGGGATCGATGATCACGAAGAGCGTGACGAAGGTGGTCACCAGAAGCTCGCCCGACATCAGACCCGCTCCCCCGCGGCTTCCAGCCGCTCGAGTGCGGTTACCCACAAGGTCTCCGCCCGCGCAAGCCCGTCCTCGACCTCGGCGCGCTTCTTCTGCAGCAACTCGATCTCCTCGGCGTCGCCGCGCGAGTAGAGCAGCGGATTGGCCAGCCGCGCATCGATCGCCGCGCGCATCTCCTCCAGCCGCCCCACCCGCGCCTCGCACCGCGCCACCTCCGCCCTGAGCGGCGAGAGAGTGGCGCCCGGCGCCCGGCGGGCCTTCGGCTTCACCTCGGCCGCCGCCCGCAGCGGCGGCCCGGAGCGCTCCGAGAGCAGGAGCCGGCGATAGCCCTCCATGTCGTCGTCGAACGGCACGACCCGCCCGTCCTTCACCAGCCACAGCCGGTCGGCGATCAACTCCACCAGGTGCGGGTCATGGCTGACCAGGATGACCGCGCCGCGGTACTCGGTCAGCGCCTGCACCAGCGCCTCGCGGCTCTCGATGTCGAGATGGTTGGTCGGCTCGTCGAGCACGATCAGGTGCGGCGCGTCGATGGTGGCGAGCATCAGGCTCAGCCGCGCCTTCTGCCCGCCCGACAGCCGCGCCACCTCGTTGCCCGCGATGTCAGCACCGATCCCCCCTGCCGCGAGCCGTGCACGCAGCTTCGCCGGCGGCTCGACGGGGCGCAGCCGCGCGACATGCTGGAGCGGCGTCTCATCGAGATTGAGCTCGTCCACCTGGTGCTGCGCGAAGTAGCCGACGCGCAGCTTCGACGACGCGACCTTCCGCCCGCCCATCGGCGCCAGCCGGTCGGACAGGAGCTTCGACAGCGTCGACTTGCCCTCGCCGTTGGCGCCCAAGAGCGCGATCCGGTCGTCCTGGTCAATGCGCAGGTCGAGCCCGCGCAGCACCGCCCGCCCGTTGTAGCCGACGCTGACGTCCTCCAGCCGGATGATCGGCGGCGACAGCTCCTCCGGCTCGGGAAAGCCGAAGCTCGCCACCGCATCGTCCAGCACCGCCGCGATCGGCTTCATCCGCTCCAGCGCCTTGATCCGGCTCTGCGCCTGGCGCGCCTTCGACGCCTTGTAGCGGAAGCGGTCGACGAAGGACTGCATATGCGCCCGCGCCGCGTCCTGCTTCTTCTTCTCCGCCAACTGCTGCTCCAGCCGCGCCCGGCGGGTGTCGTCGAAGGTGTCGTAGCCGCCCTGGTAAAGCGTCAGCTTCTGGCGGTGCAGATGCAGGATCGCGCCCACCGAGCGGTTGAGCAGGTCGCGGTCATGGCTGACCACCAGCACCGTGTGCGGATAGCGCGCGAGGAAGCTCTCCAGCCAGATCGCGCCCTCGAGGTCGAGATAATTGGTCGGCTCGTCGAGCAGGAGCACGTCCGGCCGCGAGAACAGCACCGCCGCCAGCGCCACCCGCATCCGCCAGCCGCCGGAGAACTCCGCACAGGCCCGCGCCTGTGCCTCCGTGTCGAACCCCAGCCCGCTCAGGATCGCCGCCGCCCGCGCCTCGGCCGAATGCGCGTCGATATCGGTGAGCCGCGTCTGGATTTCGGCAATCCGGTGCGCATCGCGCGCCACCTCGGCCTCGGCCATCAGCGCCGCGCGTTCGATGTCGGCGGCCAGCACCGTGTCGAGCAGGCTGTCGCGCGTCGCCGGTGCCTCCTGCGCCACGCCGCCGATGCGGGCGCGCCTGGCCACCTCGATCTCGCCGGAATCGAGCGCCAGCTCGCCGCGGATCAGCCGGAACAGCGTGGTCTTGCCGGTGCCGTTGCGCCCGACGAATCCCACCTTGTGCCCGGTCGGGATCAGCACCGAGGCATCGTCGAAAAGCCGTTTGCCTTCCAGCGTGAAGGTGATGTTGCGGATCGCCAGCATGGCGCCGCATGTGGCCCGGCCCCCGCGGCTTGTCAACCGAACAGGTGCCGGGGCCAATTCGCCTACCAGAACATCGAGGCGCGGCGTCCACTCGGCCCCGGCCCGCAGGTCGGGATCTCGACGGCGCACCCTACACATGGTCGCCGCCCGCGCTCGCCCGCGAGACGCCCGATGCGAGCACCAGCCGGAGGACGAAGCCATGAGGCGGAGCGATGCCGCCAACACTTCGGAGCCATGTTTGGCCCTACGCTGGAGCGATAGTGCGACCGTAGGCCGCCAGCGAGCGCATGCAACAATGTGATTTCGCCCCTTTCCCCGGGACCTTGGCACATGCTAACTGCCCAGCGGAATAAGAGGGGACCCGATCGGCATGGCCATCCAACGCACCTTTTCGATCATCAAGCCCGACGCCACGCGCCGCAACCTGACCGGTGCGATCAACGCCAAGCTGGAAGCGGCGGGCCTGCGGATCATCGCTCAGAAGCGCATCCACCTGACGCTGGCCCAGGCGCAGGCCTTTTACGCCGTGCACCGCGAGCGCCCGTTCTTCGACGAACTGACCGAATTCATCAGCTCGGCGCCGATCGTGGCACAGGTGCTCGAGGGCGAGGACGCGATCGCGAAGAACCGCGAAGTGATGGGTGCGACCAACCCCGCCGAAGCGGCGGAGGGCACCATCCGCAAGGAATTCGCGCTGTCGATCGGCGAGAATTCGGTGCACGGCTCGGACGGCACCGAGACCGCCGCGGTCGAGATCGCCTATTTCTTCTCCGGGCTCGAACTGGTCGGCTGACGCCGGCCGGCCTTTCGCGCCGGCGCAAGGGCCTCGGGGCCAGCAACGACCCCGAGCCGGTTGAGTTCCGCCTCGATCGCCGCCAACGGATCGACGCGCGGCGCGACGCTCGCCTTGAGCGCATCGAACCGGACGCGCAGCGTGGCCTTCTCCTCCCGGTCGATGTCGCCCCAGGGGCGGCCCTGCAGCGCCAGTACCAGCACGTAGTAGCCAATGAAATGCGGCCGGCTGCCCGCCTCCAGCAGGCGCGTATAGGCCGCGTCGGCGCCGAGCGCTTGCAGCTCTTCCGCCGAGCGGATGCCAATGCGGGCGAAGGCTGCCTCCGACTGCGGCCCGAGGTTGGGCAGGCTGGAAACCGGCCGGCTCACGGGAAGAGGCTTACCGGCGTGCGGTCGCCCGCGGCAAACCGGCGCAGCACCGCCGGATAGAGCCGGTGCTCCATTGGCAAGAGGCGCGCGGCCAGCGTCTCCGGCGTGTCGCCGGGCGCCACCGGGATGACGCCCTGTCCGAGGATCGGCCCGGAATCGAGCTCCGGCGTCACCTCGTGCACCGTGCAGCCATGCACTGCCATGCCGGCCGCCAGCGCGCGGGCATGGGTGTCGAGCCCGGGGAACAGCGGCAGGATCGAGGGGTGGATGTTGAGCATCCGCCCAGCCCAGCTGGCGATGAACCCCGGCGTCAGCACCCGCATGAACCCCGCGAGGCAGACGAGATCGGCGCCCGCCTCGGTCAGCGGCACCGTCAGCGCCGCCTCGAAGTCCTCGCGGCCCGAATAGGCGCGGTGGTCGACGCAAGCCGTCGGCAGGCCCAGCGCCGCTGCGCGGGCGAGGCCGGCAGCGTCCGGCCGGTTGGAAATGACGATGCAGGGCTGCGCAGGGTGATCGCCGCCCCCCATGTCGCGCGCCAGCGCCAGCATGTTCGAGCCGCCGCCGGAGATCAGGATCGCCGTGCGCCGTCGGCTCACAGGCGGCCCTTGTAGCTGACCCCGTTACCGGCGATGACCTTCCCGATAGCGGCGACCCGCTCACCCATCTCGGCGAGCAGCGCCGCCAGCGCTTTTGCACGCGCGGCCTCGACCACTGCCACGAGACCGATGCCGCAGTTGAAGGTCTTCAGCATCTCGGCATCCGCAATCCCGGCCGTGGCCCGCAGCCAGCCGAAGACCGTCGGCAGCTCCCAGGTATCGAGGTCGATCACCGCCCCCAGCCCGTCCGGCAACACCCGCGGCAGGTTCTCGGTCAACCCGCCGCCGGTGATATGCGCGAGGCCGCGGAGGCCACCCGCCCGCAGCGCCGCCAGCGCGGGGCGCACGTAGATGCGCGTCGGCTCCAGCAACACCTCGCCGAGCGTCCCGTGGCCGAAAGGGGAGGGCGCATCCCAGCCGAGCCCCGCGGTCTCGGCCACCCGTCGCACCAGGCTGAACCCGTTGGAATGGACGCCAGACGAGGCGAGCCCGAGCAGCACGTCGCCCTCCGCCACGCCCGCGGGCAGCGCGCCACCACGCTCCATGGCGCCGACGGCGAAGCCGGCAAGATCGAAATCCCCGCCGTGGTACATGCCCGGCATCTCGGCCGTCTCGCCCCCCACCAGCGCGCAGCCGGCCTGCTGGCAGCCCGCGGCGATGCCTTCTACCACCCGCGCCGCGGCGGGCACGTCGAGCACGCCGGTGGCGAAGTAGTCGAGAAAAAACAGCGGCTCCGCACCCTGGCAGACCAGATCGTTGACGCACATGGCGACGAGATCGACGCCCACCGTACCCACCATCCCCGTCTCGATGGCGATGCGCAGCTTGGTCCCTACGCCATCGGTGGCGGCGACGAGGATCGGGTCGGCATAGCCGGCCGCTTTCAGATCGAAGAGCGCGCCGAACCCGCCCAGCCCGGCCATGACGCCGGGCCGGTCGGTGCTGGCGGCGGCCGGCTTGATCCGCTCGACGAGCGCGTTGCCTGCGTCGATGTCGACGCCAGCATCGGCATAGGTCAGGCCGTTGCCTGCTTTGCGCACGTCTCGTCCTCCGTCTCGATCAGGTGGCGGATGCTCTAACGCATGGCGGGGCGCAAGGGAACACGCGCTTGACGCCATCGGCCGGGGCGCGCTAGCACCGCCCGTGCGGGCCGGTAGCTCAACGGTCAGAGCAGAGCGCTCATAACGCTTTGGTTGGGGGTTCAAATCCCTCCCGGCCTACCACGCCGCGCGGCAAGCGGCTTGCCAAGGTCGATCCGCATTTCGGCGGCTATTCGTCCCGCGAACCGATCTCCACATTCCAGCGGGTCAGCAGGCTGCTGCGCGGTTCGAGGACACCTGGAACGAACTGGCCAGCGGCCCGGCACGCGCAAGTCGCCGCAGATCGTTGCCGGTGAAGCCGCTTCAAGGCCCGATCGCCGCTGCCATGGAAATCCCCCGCCTGTTTCCCATGATGAATTATCCCGCAACCGCCTTGGGAATCGCCTTCGTATGTCAGTCTCACCGTGGGTAGTATGAGCCGCGCCCCGGATCGCGCCCGAACGGACGATGCCGCCGGCGATCGGCGGGCGGATGCTGATCGGATCGCACAGCCGATCGCAACTTCGCGGCCTGTCGGGCGTTCATCTGGGTGCCGGGGGCGATCCCGGCGGTTCGACCGGAGACATGGCCCATGCCAGCCAAATCCAAAGCCCAGCAGAAGGCCGCCGGCGCGGCACTCGCCGCCAAGCGCGGCGAGGCGAAGAAGAGTGACCTGCAGGGCGCATCCCGCGAGATGTACGAGACGATGACCGAACGCGAACTCGAAGCGCTCGCCTCCACCGCGCGCGAAGACCTGCCCGAGCGCGTACCCGAAGACGGCTGATCCCGCGCCCCTACCGTGCCGGGCCAGGTCCCCGGCACGGCTACTTTGTCGGCACATCCGCGGTCTTCGAGCAGTACCCAGCAGAATAGCGGAGTTGCCGCGTCGTCCTCGCTGAGCGACACCGCGCGCGCCAGGCGATCTTCCAGGCGCCGTCGATTCGCTGGAAGACCTTGAGTTCGTGCGTCAGGCCCGCCATCTCGAAGTCGTCGCCGGTCTCGATCCCGACCATGTCGTAGCTGGCCCAGGCCATGTTGCCGTCGACCACGATGTTGAGGTTCTCCCAGCGGAGCCGCGTCGCGGTGTCGTAGGTCTGCGGGAGCCGCTCCATGGCGGTCTTCAGCCGCGCGCCGATCGCGTCCCAGCCCTCATCCACCCGCATGCCGAGGTGGCCGAAGGCCGCCATGCGCCGGGTCTGCGGTCTCTGCCCGGAGTACCGCCATGATGGCGGCCTTGTGGGCTTCGCTTGCATCCATTCGGCGGCCTTCCCTGACGGGATCCCGCGGTGAGAATAGCATCGGGCGGCTGGGCGCGCACGGGATGGTTCGGGCCGGGGTCCGGCCGGGCACGGGAGCGCCTCAGATCGCTGCGAGGCCGGTCAGCAGCGCAATCACCCCGACCGTGGTGGCGACTGAGAGCAGCGGGGCCAGCCGCGGACGGGGCAGAGTGGCGTGGCTGCGCCAGTAGCGATCCTCGGCCCCGGCAGCCGTCGCGGCGGGGCGGCGTTTCGGGGGAAGGTTGGCGGCGACGAGAGCGTGGAAATCCATGGGGGCCTCCGGTTTTGGTGTTCGGTCTCGGGCACGATAGCGCGGGGGGAGGCGAGGCGGGCGCTTTACCCGGGCCTCGAAGGCGGGGACTCAACTCTGCCCGTTCCTCGGCTAGGATGAGAACATATAGGGAACAAACCCACCAGGCGCGCCCATGACCGACCGCCGCCTCCTGTCGCTCTGGTTCCCCCGGCTGGCCGCCGAGCGGGTGATCCGCGACGCGCCGGATCTCGCCGGACGGGAGCTGGCGGTGGTGGCGGAGGCGCGGGGCGCGCTGGTGCTGGCGAGCCTCTCGGCGGCGGCCGAGGCGGCGGGGCTGCGGCGGGGGATGGCGCTGGGGGATGCGCGGGCGATCTGCCCGGGGCTGGTCACCCGGCCCGAGGCGCCGGTGCGGGCGGCGGCGTTCCTGGCGGCGCTCAGGCGCTGGGCGGGGCGGTTCAGCCCCTGGGTGGCCGAGGAGGGGGCCGCGGAAGGTGGGGAGGCGCTGATGCTCGACGTCACCGGCTGCGCGCATCTCTTCGGCGGCGAGGCGGGGTTGGTGGCGGCGGTGGCGCGCGAGGCGGCGGGGCTGGGGCTGAGCCTGCGGCTGGGGCTGGCCGACACCGCCGGGGCGGCCTGGGCGGTGGCGCGCTATGCCGGGGTGGGGGCGGGGGTGGCGCATGCCGGCGACGCCATCGACCAGGAGGCGCGTGCCACCCGCTCGCGGGCGCGCAAGCGGCGCTGGGAGCGGGGTGGGGAGCCGCCGCCGGGGACGGTGCAGGGGGCGGAGGTGGGTCGCATCGTGCCGCCGGGGGCGCAGCTCGCGCATATCGGGCCATTGCCGGTGGCGGCGCTGCGGATCGGGGCGGAGGCGGTGGCGGCGCTGAACGGGCTGGGGCTGCGGCGGATCGCCGACGTGGCGGTGCTGCCGCGCGCACCCTTGGCGCAGCGGATCGGGCCGGAGGTGGCGGCGCGGCTCGACCAGGCGCTGGGGCTGGCGCCCGAGCCGGTCTCGCCGGCGCGGGCGGACCAGGTGTTTTCGCTGCGGCTGAGCCTGCCCGAGCCGATCGGGCGGGAGGCGGACGTGCTGGCCGGGATCGACCGGCTGCTGCCGCCGCTCTGCGAGCGGCTGCGCGCCGCCGGGCAGGGGGTGCTGCGGCTGCGGCTGACGCTGGTGCGCACCGACGGGCGGGCGGAGAGGCGCGAGGTGGGGCTGGCGCGGGCGAGCGACAGGGCCGAGGCGATCCGGCCGCTCATGGCGCTGAAGCTCGGCGAGATCGACGCGGGCTTCGGGATCGAGGCGATCCGGCTGACGGCGCTGGCGGTCGAGGCGATGGGGCCGCGCCAGGGCCGCGGGGTGCTGGCGGGGGACGACCTGGCGGGAGAGGAGCTGGAAGCCTTGGGCGATCTTCTCGGCCGGCTGGGGGCGCGGCTGGGGCTGGAGGCGCTGACCCGGCTGCATCCGGCCGAGAGCCATATCCCCGAGAAGGGCGACACGGTGATGGCGGCGGGGTTTTCCCGCCCCGCGAAGGCCTGGTCGCCGGCGGCCGCACCCCGGCCGGTGGTGCTGTTCCCGCCCGAGCCGATCACGCCGCAGGACGACGGACTGCCACCGCGGGCCTTCGTCTGGCGCCGGCGGCTCCGGCGGCGGGCGGCGGCCTTCGGGCCGGAGCGGATCGCGCCGGAATGGTGGCTCGACGACCCGGCCTGGCGCTCGGGGCCGCGCGACTACTGGCGGGTGGAGACCGAGGAGGGCGAGCGGCTCTGGATCTACGAGGCCAGGGGCGGCGAGGGGGCGGCGGGCTGGTTCGCCCAGGGGGTCTTCGCGTGAGGAGGGGCGGGTGCCTGTCCGCGCGCGGACAAATTTCCAAACTATTGATTCAGAAAGATAAAGTATTCGGCGTTAACCCGGTGGAAACCTCCGTCAGCACCCGCGGACAGCGCCCCGAGGGAGGCCGGCCGCCAGCGCGGCCGGCGGTGGCGGCGCGTCGGCATTGCGCTCGTGTCAGCGTCGTGCTCGCGCCGCGGCCCAGTCGTCGGGGCGTGTGGTCAGAAGGGAAGATCTCGCTGGGGAGGCGCTTGATGAAGCGGCTGCTTCATCAAGGCGCCTCGACCATGGTGGGGCTGCGATTCGGGACGGCGTCAAGGCCGAGCCGCGCAAGCGCGGTCGCTGCGCGAGCCTTGACCCCGTCCCGAATCGCGAAACAGGGAAGGGGGTCAGCTGGCGTTCGGGCCGCGCAGGAGGCGGATCCGGGCGCGGACCTGGCGCCACTGTTCGGCGGTGTCGCGCTTGCCCTGGGCTTCGCAATCGCGGGCGCGCTGCGCCGCCTCGAATTCCGCCTTGTCGCCGTGGGCGGAGTAGAGCCGCTGGGCGTAGTCGTCTATCTGGTTCATCTGCATCGATGTTCTCCGTTCTTGCCGTCGGGGACGGTCCCGGGGGGCAACAGTATAGCACGATTTGCCTGGGGGCCGCACCCCCGGGAAGCGCCGGCAGGCGGGCGTGCTCCCGTGGCGGCCGGGTGAGGGCGCCATGGCCTTTGCCGAGCTCGCCATCACCTCGAATTTCACCTTCCTGACCGGGGGGAGCCATCCGCAGGAATATGCGCTCCGCGCGATCGAGCTCGGCCTGCCGGCCTTCGCCGTCGCCGACCGCAACTCGGTGGCGGGCATCGTGCGCGCCCATGCCGTGCTGCGGAGGGGGGCGCGGGAGGGGACTGCGTGCGCGCGGCTGCTGCCGGGGGCGCGGCTCTGCCTGGTGGAGGGGGTGGAGCTGACCGCGCTGCCGCGCGACCGTGCCGCCTGGGGGCGGCTCTGCCGGGTGCTGTCGGCGGGGGCGCTGCGGGCGAAGAAGGGCGAGTGCCGGCTGCATGTCGCCGATCTGGAAGGGCTGGGGGAGGGGGTGCATCTCCTGCTGCATCCGCCGGCGGGGCGGGGGGTGCGGGGCTGGCTGCCGCAGGCGCGGGCCATCGCGCGGGCGTATCCGGGGGCGCATCTGGTGGCGAGCCCGCGCTACGACGGGCAGGACGCGGCGCGGATCGAGCGGCTGGCGGGGCTGGCGGGCGAGCTGGGGCTGCGGCTCGTCGCCTCGGGCGAGCCGATCATGCACCACGGGTCGCGCCGGCGGCTGGTGGACGTGCTGAGCTGCATCCGCGAGGGGGCGCGCATCGAGGCGCTGGGCCGCCGCGCGCTCAGGAATGCCGAGCGGCGGCTGCGCTCGGAGGCCGAGATGCTGCGGATGTTCGAAGGCCACGAGGGCGCGGTGCACCGGGCGGGGGAGATCGCGGCGGAGTGCCGGTTCTCGCTCGACGAACTGCGCTACGAGTATCCCCGCGAGATTCTGGGACGGCGAGGATCCGCAGGTCCGGCTGGCGCGGCTGGCCGAGGAGGGGCTGCGGCGGCGCTATCCGGCCGGGGTGCCCGAGCGGCACCGGGTGCAGGCGGCGCGGGAACTGGCGCTGATCGACCGCAAGGCCTATGCGCCGTTCTTCCTGACCGTGCACGACGCGGTCACCTACGCGCGCAGCGAGGGCATCCTCTGCCAGGGGCGCGGCTCGGCGGCCAACTCCATCGTCTGCTATGCGCTCGGCGTCACCGAGGTCTCGCCGGAGGTGGGCACCATGGTCTTCGAGCGCTTCGTCTCGGACGCCCGCGACGAGCCGCCGGACATCGACGTCGACTTCGAGCACGAGCGGCGCGAGGAGGTGATCCAGTACATCTACCGCCGCTTCGGGCGCGAGCGGGCCGGGCTCTGCGCCACCGTCATCCACTACCGCGGCAAGCGGGCGATCCGCGAGGTGGGCGCGGCGATGGGGCTGTCGAAGGATACGGTGGCGGCACTGTCGAGCCAGATCTGGGGCTGGGGCAGCGGCGATCTGCCGCGCGAGCGGCTGGTGGAGCTGGGGCTCGACCCCGACGACCGGCGGCTGGCGCAGACCATGGAGCTGGTGGCGCAGATCGACGGCTTTCCGCGGCATCTCTCGCAGCATGTCGGGGGCTTCGTCATCACCGAGGGACGGCTCGACGAGCTGGTGCCGATCGAGAATGCGCGGATGGAGGACCGCACCGTCATCTGCTGGGACAAGGACGACATCGACACGCTGGGGATCCTCAAGGTGGACGTGCTGGGGCTGGGGATGCTGACCTGCATCCGCAAGGCCTTCGATCTCCTGGCGGCGCATCGCGGCATCCACCACACGCTGGCGAGCCTGCCGGAGGAGGATCCGGCGGTCTACGACATGCTGTGCCGGGCCGACGCGATCGGGGTCTTCCAGGTGGAGAGCCGCGCACAGCTGAGCTTCCTGCCGCGGATGAAGCCGCGCATCTTCTACGACCTCGTCATCGAGGTGGCGATCATCCGCCCCGGGCCGATCCAGGGCGGGATGGTGCATCCCTACCTGCGGCGGCGGCGCAACCCGGAGCGGGTCAGGTATCCGTCGAAGGAGCTGGGGGAGGTGCTGAAGCGCACGCTGGGCGTGCCGCTCTTCCAGGAGCAGGCGATGCAGATCGCCATCATCGGCGCGGGCTTCACCCCCGACGAGGCGGACGGGCTGCGCCGCTCGCTCGGCACGTTCAAGGGCGACGGTACGGTGTCGAAGTTCCGCGAGCGGTTCCTGGCGGGGATGGCGGGCAAGGGGTATCCGGCGGATTTCGCCGAGCGCTGCTTCAAGCAGATCGAGGGGTTCGGCAGCTACGGGTTTCCCGAGAGCCATGCGGCGAGCTTCGCGCTGCTGGTCTACGCCTCGGCCTGGCTGAAGTGCCACCATCCGGCGGTCTTCACCTGCGCGCTGCTCAATTCGCAGCCGATGGGGTTCTATGCGCCGGCGCAACTGGTGCGCGATGCGCGCGAGCACGGGGTGGAGGTGCGCCCGGTCTGCGTCAACGCCAGCGACTGGGACTGCACGCTGGAGCCGGACGGGCGGGGCGGGCTGGCGCTGCGGCTGGGGTTCCGGCAGGTCAAGGGCGTCGGCGAGGCGGCGGGGCGGGGGATCGCGGGGTGCCGGGGCAACGGCTATCCGGACGTCGCCAGCCTCTGGCGGCGGGCGGGGGCGGGGCCGCGGCTCCTGGCGGTGCTGGCCGGGGCGGATGCCTTCGCGGGGCTGGGGATGACGCGGCGCGAGGCGCTGTGGCAGGCGGCGGCGATCCGCGGCGAGGCGCCGCTGCCGCTGTTTGCCGGCATGGAGGGCGAGGGGGAGGAGGCGGCGGCCGGGCTGCCGGTGATGACGGCGGGCGAGGAGGTGGTCGCCGACTACTCGGCGCTGCGGCTGAGCCTGCGGGCGCATCCGATGGCGCTTCTGCGTGCGCGGCTGGACGGGGGGGCGTGAGGCGGGGGCCGCGCGCCGCCGGTTCAGCCGGTTGCCGCCGCCGTCCCGTCGATGAGCTGCACAAGGCCCGCCTCGTGCGCAGCGCGCAGGGATGCCAGCGCCACGCGGCTCGCACCGAGCGAAATTTCGGTACCGCCGGCGCCGCCGACCGCGCGGGCGGGGACGCCGGCTTCGGCGGCCAGGGCGAGGACCGGGGCGGGGTCGGGGCAGGCGACGAGGTAGCGGGCCTGGTCCTCGCCGAAGAACCAGGCAGAGCGGGGCAGGGTCGCGTCGGCGTCGAGGGCGACGCCGGTGTTGCCGGCCAGGGCCATTTCGGCCGCCGCCAGTGCGAGGCCGCCGTCGGAGAGGTCGTGGGCGGCGGTGATGGCGCCCGCGGCCTTGAGGCGGCGGACAAGTTCGCCCGCCGCGCGCTCGGCGGGCAGGTCCACGGGTGGAGCGTCGCCTTCCTCGCGGGCGAAAAGCTCGGCGAGGAGCGCGGACTGGCCGAGGTGGCCGGTGGTGGCGCCGATAAGCACCAGCGTGTCGCCGGGGCGCGGGGCCATGGGGATCAGCGCGTCGAGCGAGGCGAGAAGGCCGACGCCGCCGATGGTAGGGGTGGGCAGGATCGCGCGGCCGTCGGTCTCGTTGTAGAGGCTGACGTTGCCGGAGACGACGGGCATGTCCAGCGCGAGGCAGGCGCTCGCGATGCCGCGGATGCAGCCGACGAGCTGGCCCATGACCTCGGGGCGCTCGGGGTTGCCGAAGTTGAGGTTGTCGGTGACGGCGAGCGGGGTCGCGCCGGTGGCCGAGAGATTGCGGAAGGCCTCGGCCACCGCCTGCATGCCGCCGCGCTCGGGGTTGGCGCGGCAGTATCGGGGGGTGACGTCGGCGGTGAAGGCGATGGCCTTGCGCGTGCCGTGGACGCGGACGACGCCGGCGTCGGAACCGGGGACGACGACGGTGTCGGCCATCACCTGGTAGTCGTACTGCTGCCAGACCCAGGCGCGGCTGGCGAGGTTGGGCGTGCCGATCAGCCGCAGCAGGGCGTCGGCGGGGTCGATCTCCGGGATCGGGCCGAGCGGGGCGGGAGCGGGGGAGGGGGTCCAGGGGCGGTCGTACTCGGGGGCCTCGCCGGAGAGGGCCTTCAGCGGCAGGTCGGCCTTCACCTCGCCGTGGAGGCGGATGATGAAGCGGTCCTCGGGAATGGTCTCACCGACGATGGCGAAGTCGAGGTCCCACTTGTCGAAGACGGCGCGGGCCTCGGCCTCCTTCTCGGGGCGCAGCACCATCAGCATGCGCTCCTGGCTTTCGGAGAGCATCATCTCGTAGGCGGTCATGTGGGTCTCGCGCACCGGCACTCGGTCGAGGTCGAGGCGGACGCCGAGGTCGCCCTTGTCGCCCATCTCGACCGCCGAGCAGGTCAGGCCGGCCGCACCCATGTCCTGGATCGAGATCACCGCGCCGGTGGCCATCAACTCGAGGCAGGCCTCCATCAGCCGCTTCTCGGTGAAGGGGTCGCCGACCTGCACCGTGGGGCGCTTCTCCTCGATGGTGTCGTCGAACTCGGCCGAGGCCATGGTAGCGCCGCCGACGCCGTCGCGCCCGGTCTTGGCGCCCAGGTAGACCACTGGCATGCCCACGCCGCTGGCGGCGGAATAGAAGATGCCGTCGGCCTGCGCCAGCCCGGCGGCGAAGGCGTTGACCAGGCAGTTGCCGTCGTAGGCGCGGTGGAAGCGCAGCTCGCCGCCGATGGTGGGCACCCCGAAGGCGTTGCCGTAGCCGCCGATCCCGGCCACCACCCCCTGCACAAGCGCGCGGGTGCGGGGGTGCTCGGGACGGCCGAAGCTGAGCGCGTTCATGGCGGCGATGGGGCGCGCACCCATGGTGAAGACGTCGCGCAGGATGCCGCCGACCCCGGTCGCCGCGCCCTGGTAGGGCTCGATGTAGGAGGGGTGGTTGTGGCTCTCCATCTTGAAGACCAGCGCCTGGCCGTCGCCGATGTCGACGACGCCCGCGTTCTCGCCAGGGCCGCAGATCACCTGCGGGCCGGTGGTCGGCAGGGTGCGCAGCCAGCGCTTGGAGGACTTGTACGAGCAGTGCTCGTTCCACATCGCCGAGAAGATGCCGAGCTCGGTCAACGAAGGGGTGCGGCCGATCAGGTCGAGGATCCGCTGGTACTCGTCGGGCTTGAGGCCGTGGGCTGCGACCAGTTCGGGGGTGATCTCGGGCTCCAGCATCTCAATCTCCGGCTGCTCCGCGCTGTCCATAGAGGAGCGGCGGGCGGGAAGGAAGCCGCGATTTCCCGCGGGTGAGGCGCGGCGGGCGGGTGCTGGTCGCACGGTGCGACCGGAGGCAAAACCCTTTGAAAACAATGACAAGACGGAAGCAATTTACCGCGTGCTGACCTGCGTCAGCTAGGCGGGGGCGGTGCGGGCGAGCGCAGGGTGCGCAGGAAGGCGTCGCGATCCCGGCGGATGGCGGCGACGACCGGCTCCGGGGCGTCGGTGGTCTCGTGCCGGGCCGACCAGAGGATGAACTCAAGAAGCACAGGCGCGAGGTCCCAGCCCTTGTCGGTCAGCCGGTAGGTCTTGCGTCGGCCGTCGGCCGGATCGGGTTCGGCGAGCACGATGCCGTGACGCTGCAACCGCTCGAGCCGGTCGGCGAGGATGTTGCTGGCGATGTTCTCGCCCGCGTCGGTGAAGCCGCGGAAGGTGCAGGCGTTGCCGAACACCAGGTCGCGCACGACCAGCAGTGTCCAGCGGTCGCCGAGCATGTCCAGAGCGATGCCGATCGGGCAGCCCGAGCGTCGTTCGAGGTCCTGTGCCATGCTCCGTCACCTAGCATCACGGTTGCATTTCGCAAGTGAGGTGATATAACTTGCGTATTGCAAGTGAAAATGCGGCGCGTAGCCGCGCAACGGGGAGGGTCTGGAATGATTGCCCATGTCGCAACGGTGGTGGGCTACGTCGCCGCGACCCTGCTGGTGCAGGGTACCTCGCACTTCGTCGTCAACGCCGGGCACTACGCCGGGGTGGCGCACATACGCGCCGAGCCGGTGTTCGCCCTCGGCATCGCGTCGATGGTGATCCAGGGGTCGATCCTGTCGGCGGTCTATGCCCGACGCCGCAGCGACCGGCCGTGGGCGGCGCTGGGACTGGCCTGGGCCTTCGGGGGCTTTCTGCTGAGCTACATGGCCCTGGCCGAGGCCGGCAAGTACACCGTTCCCGATCCGGCGTCTTGGATCGCGGTCGAGACGGTTGCGGCGGCGATCCAGTACAGCCTTATCGGCGCGGTGCTCTGGCTCGCCCATCGGACCTGGCGCGTCGGTCCGGCCACGGGTCTCGCCGGCCGTCCTTAGCGGAGGGCCGACCCCGGATTGATCTTGCGACGCGTGCAAAAAAAAGGCCGAGCATTCGCTCGGCCCAAGTCCAACAGGGAGGTGAAGGGGGCCGCCGGCAAGCCGACCACCCAACTTCGAGTTGTAATATAGCGCGTAATTCCCGATCCTGCAAGGGGCGCTGCCCAATAGTTGTGCATGGCTGCCATTCCGTCACGGCATGGCTTCTGCACTGACCGCGGCTTCGGCGACTGATTGCCTGCGGTAGGCCTGGATTTCCTCGATCACGAAGTCGCGGAATGCGCATACACGCTTGGAATGTCTCAGTTCTTCCACATAGGCAAGGTAGACGGGGATAGCCGCGCTCTGGGACTGAGGCAGGATGTTGACCAGATCGGGAAAGTCGAGTGTCACGTAGTCGGGCAGCGACCCGATCCCCATCCCGTGGATCACCCCCTGCAGGATGCCGAAATAATTGTTGACTGTGAGCGAGGATTGCAACCCCCGGGCGAACAGAGGCTGCACGAAGTCCGCTCCCGCGCGCACCTGCGGCGAGCTCGGGCTCTGGGTGATCAGCCGATGGCCGGAAAGCTGCTCGATGGTTTCCGGCAGGCCGTGGCGGTCGACATAGACGCGGCTGGCGTAGAGCTTGATGTGCACCTCCATCAGCCGGCGGCGGATCAGGTCGGCCTGGCTCGGCTCCTTCATGCGGATCGCCACGTCCGCCTCGCGCATCGGCAGGTCGAGAATGCGCTCCTCCAGCATCAGGTCGATGTGCAGGCTGGGGTAGAGCTCGAACAGCCGCGGCAGCCGCGGCGCCAGCCACAGCGTGCCGAAGCCCATGGTGGTGGTGACGCGCAGCTCGCCGAAGACCTCGTCCTCGCTGTCGCGGATGCGTGCCGCCGTTGCGTCCAGCCGCCGCGCCATCGAGCGCGTGGCCTCGAACAGCAGTTCCCCCTGCTCGGTCAGGATCAGCCCGCGCGCGTGGCGCCGGAACAGCGTGGTGTTGAGGCTCTCCTCCAGCGCGCGGATCTGGCGGCTGACCGCCGACTGGCTGAGATGCAGCGTCTCGCCGGCATGGGTCAGGCTGCCGGCGTCCGCGACGGCATGGAAGATTCGCAGCTTGTCCCAGTCCATCACGCGTCGCCTCGTCGGTCAGGGCGGCCCGGGGCGAGCCTGCGTCGGCATGCCCTTAGCACAGATTGCGATCGCAGGTCATCGCTGACCTGCAACCTTGCCCGCACTTCATCTGGGGCGACATAATCCTTCAAACCGCGTCGCGCCACGAATTCTTTGGTGAATTTTCTTTTTCATCCTCCGCTTCGGGCCTAGATTTGAGGCAGGCTTTCCGGCGCGCCGCGACCGGAGGAGGAGGAGCCCATGCTGCAGGACGTCTCGCTCGCGGACCGTTTCGACCTCTCGAAGCGTCATGTGCTGCTGGGAGGAACCCAGGCGCTGGTGCGCGCGCTCCTGATGCAGAAGGCCCGCGACGAGGCGGCGGGGCTCGCCACCGCCGGCTTTGCCACCGGATATCGCGGCTCGCCGCTGGGGGGCGTGGACCAGCAGATGGTCAAGGCCAAGAAGCAGCTCGAGGCGGCGGACGTGAAGTTCGAGCCCGGGCTCAACGAGGACCTGGCCGCCACGTCGCTCTGGGGCACGCAGCAGGTGGCGCTGCGCGGCGAGGGCCGCGTGCAGGGGGTCTTCGGGCTCTGGTACGGCAAGGGGCCGGGGGTGGACCGCTGCGGCGACGTGTTCCGCCACGCCAACATGGCCGGGACCGCGCAGTACGGCGGCGTGGTGGCCTGCATGGGCGACGACCACACGGGCGAGAGCTCGACCGTGCTGCACCACTCCGAGTTCGCGCTGGTGGACGTGATGATGCCGATCCTGTCGCCCGCCGGGGTGCAGGAAATCCTCGATTATGCCCTGCTCGGCTGGGCGCTCAGCCGCTACACCGGGTGCTGGGTCGGGCTGAAATGCGTGAAGGACACGATCGAGGTCACGGAAGTCGTCGACGGCGACCCGCATCGGCTGAACATCGTGACGCCGACCGACTTCCCCATGCCCAAGGACGGGCTCAACATCCGGCTCGGCGACACGCCGGTGGCACAGGAGGCGCGGCTCCACGACCACAAGCGCTTCGCCGCCGAGGCATTCGGGCGGGCGAACCGCATCGACCGCCGCGTACTCGGCAACCCCGGCGCACGGATCGGCATCGTCTCCTGCGGCAAGTCCTGGCTCGACACGGTGCACGCGCTCGACCTTCTGGGGATCGACGCGGCCGAGGCCGAGCGGCTGGGGATCACCACCTACAAGGTGGGCATGGTCTGGCCGCTGGACATGGCCAGCTTCCGCGAATGGGCCGACCATCTCGAGCTGATCATCGTGGTCGAGGAGAAGCGCAAGCTCGTCGAGGTGCAGATCAAGGAGGCGATCTTCGACGACCGGCGCGGCCGCCGGGTGATCGGCTGGAAGGACGAGGCGGGCAAGACGGTGTTCTCCGTCAAGGCCGCACTCGACCCGGTGCTGATCGCCCGCACGCTGGGCGAGCTGCTCGGCCGCGAGGGCGTCGAGACCGCGACGCTGCTGGCCCGCCGCGGGCTGCTCGAGGACGCGGTGCGCGCCGACAACGCCCAGGAGATCGCGGTGCGCAAGCCCTGGTTCTGCTCGGGCTGCCCGCACAACACCTCGACCCGGCTGCCCGAGGGCGCGCGCGCCTATGCCGGCATCGGCTGCCACTACATGGTGCAGTGGATGGACCGCGACACCGAGGGCTTCACCCACATGGGCGGCGAGGGGGCGAACTGGATCGGCGAGGCGCCGTTCTCCACCCGCCCGCACATCTTCCAGAACCTCGGCGACGGCACCTACAACCACTCCGGCAGCCTCGCGATCCGCGCCGCCCTCGCGGCCGGGGTGAACATCACCTACAAGATCCTCTTCAACGACGCCGTCGCCATGACCGGCGGCCAGCCCAACGAGGGCGGGCTGACCGCCCAGCAGATCGTCCGCGAACTCATCGCCATGGGCGTCGGCACCGTGGTCGGCGTCTACGACCCCAAGGAGGAGGTCGACCTCAAGTCCTTCCCCGCCGGGGTCCGCATGCGTCCGCGCGACGAACTCGACACCGTGCAGCGCGAGATGCAAGGCGTGCCGGGCGTCAGCGCCATCGTCTACATCCAGACCTGCGCGGCCGAGAAGCGCCGCCGCCGCAAGCGCGGCAAGTTCCCCGATCCGGACCGGCGCGTCTTCATCAACCCGGATGTCTGCGAGGGCTGCGGCGACTGCGGGGTGCAGTCGAACTGCGTCTCGATCCTGCCGCTCGAGACCGAGTTCGGCCGCAAGCGGTCCATCGACCAGTCGTCGTGCAACAAGGATTTCTCCTGCCTCAAGGGCTTCTGCCCGAGCTTCGTCACCGTCGAGGGCGCGAAGGTGCGCAAGGCGACGCCGTCGGACATGGCGCTGCCCGACCTGCCCGAGCCGGTGCTGCCGGCGATCCACGGCACCTTCAACATCGTCATCACCGGCGTCGGCGGCACCGGCGTGGTGACGGTGGGCGCGCTCCTCGGCATGGCGGCGCACCTCGAGGGCAAGGGCTCGGGCGTGATGGAAATGGCCGGCCTCGCCCAGAAGGGCGGGGCGGTGCATATCAACTGCCGCATCGCCGAGCGCCCCGGGGACATCTCGGCGATCCGCGTGGCGGTGGGCGAGGCGGATGCGCTGATCGGCGGCGACCTGGTGGTCTCGGCCGGGGCCAGGACGCTGGGGCTGATGACCCGGGGCAGGACGCGGGCGGTGGTCAATGCCCATGAGATCGTCACCGGCGACTTCACCCGCGACCGCGGCTTCACCCTGCCGATCGACCGGCTGGCGCTGGCGCTGCGCGCGCGGCTGGGCGAGGACGCGGTCGGGATGTTCGACGCGACGCGGCTGGCCGAGAAGGTGCTGGGCGACGCGGTCTTCGCCAATGTGCTGATGCTGGGGGCTGCCTGGCAGTCGGGGCTGGTGCCGGTCAGCGAGGCGGCGATCCTCAGGGCCATCGAGATCAACGGCGCCGATGTGCCCGGCAACACACGGGCTTTCGCCATCGGGCGCTGGGCGGTGGTGCATCCAGAGGAGGCCGCCCGCGTGGTGGCGCCCGAGGCGCCGCCGCCGGCCGCGGATCTGGACACGATCCTTGCCCGCCGCGCCGATCACGTCGCGCGGCATTCCGGCAGATCAGCGGCGGCGCGGTACCGCGCGCGGGTCGAGGCGGCGCGGGCGGTTGATCCGGACTTTGCACTCTCCGTGGCAAAAGGCTATCACAAGCTGCTGACCTACAAGGATGAATACGAGGTGGCCCGGCTGCATTCCGAGACGCTGCGCGCCGCGGTCGACGCCCAGTTCACCGATGTGCGGCAGATGCGCTTCCACCTTGCGCCGCCGCTGCTGTCGAAGAAGGACGCGCAGGGGCACCTCGTCAAGCGCGAGTTCGGGCCGTGGATGCTGCGCGCCTTCGGGATGCTGGCGCCGCTCAAGGTGCTGCGCGGCACGCCGCTCGACATCTTCGGCTACACCGAAGAGCGGCGGATGGAACGCGCACTGATTGCCGAATACGAGCGCGACATGGACCAGGTGCAGGCGGGCCTGCGCCCCGAGACCCGCGACATCGCCCTTGCGCTGGCCGAGTTGCCGCTGGAGATCCGCGGCTTCGGGCATGTGAAGCAGGCGGCGGCCGAGGCGGCGGCGCTGCGGCGCACAGAGCTTCTGGCGGCCTTCGATGCCGGCGGCTGGCCGGCGGCGCAGGCGGCGGAGTAGGCATGTTGCGCGGGTTCTCGGTCCTCGCGGCGGCAGCGCTGCTTGCCGGCTGCGCTACCGGTGTTCCGGTCGAGAACGAGGTCATCGTGACCGGGCAGAACTTCGCCAACGTCCAGGGCGAGGCGCGGCTGGTGGTGCGGACCTTCGTCGAGGAGGCCGACGGGCCTCACGAGGTGCTGGGCGCCAGTTGCCAGATGGTCTCCAGCCTCTTCGACGCAACGGTGTCGACGCCAGCCCGGCTGGTGGTGCCGAACTTCGGGCCGCAGTCGCCGGAGCTCGTCTTCGAGTGCCGGGCGGGGGAGCTTTCGGGCGGTGCGCGGCGCAGGATCGTGACCACCTGGCAATATCCGCCGGGCGCCCTCGCGCCGGGCTGGGGCCCGGGATTTGGCGGTCCCTGGGGAGGGATGGGCTGGGGTGCCGGCTGGGGTGGCGGCTGGTGGGCGCAGCCGGCCATTCCGGTGTCGCGCTACCCCAACGTCGATGTGCTGCTGCGCTGAGGCTTGGCCATGTCGCGGTTGCGTGTTGTGCGCCGACCTGCGGGCAAGGCCTGCGAGCCTCCGGCGCCCGCCTTCCCCCATGATCCGGCCGCCCTCTCTTCCTCCTTCCGGCCAGAAACCTGGAGGGCAGTGCCGGGGGTGCGGGGGCGGCGAGCGCCCCGCCGGCGCGCGCGAACACGTGCGCGCCCACTCAGAGACTCGCGCGCACCTGCGCGCTCATGATCGCGTCAAAGGGCGCGCCTTCGGGCCGCCCTTTCTTGTGGCCCGAGCGCCGGCCGAGCGGGAGCCCTCTGGCTCCCCGAGGCCGGCGCTGCCCCCGCCGCCGCCAGATCCAGGCGCAAGCTCACAGTCGCAACATGGTGCCACGACACGGCCCGAGATTTGCGCGTTAAAACTTTTATCCTTTTAGATCAGGAGGTTGATGCCCGTCGCACTGTGCGACCGTGTTGCGGCGGTGCTTCGCCTGCTGAGCAATCGACCCCGCCAGCCTGCTGGCGGATTGCCGGCGGGGGCGGTATCCTGCAAAAAGCCGGCTGAGGATCCAAGAAGGACAGGAGCGCCGCAATGGCAATCACCGTAAACCAGGCCTCCGGCGTGCTGCGCGAGGCGGTGCGCGACACGATCCGCAAGCGTTCGATGCTGTTCCTGATTCAGGGCGGGGTCATGGTCGCGGCCGGAGTGCTGGCGCTGCTCTTTCCGCTGCTGGCGAGCACTGGCTTCGTGATCCTGCTCGGCTGGCTGCTGATCCTCAGCGGCATCGTGCAGGCGGTGTCGCTGATCGGCGCGACCCAGGTCCCCTACTTCTGGCTGCAGCTGGTGACCGTGGCACTCGAGCTGATCGTCGGCTTCCTCCTGGTCAGCAACCCCGAGGCCGGCATCGTCGCGGTGACCTTCCTGATGCTGGTGCTGTTCCTGGTGGGCGGCATGGCGCGCGTGGTCTTCGCCCTGATGATCCGACCCATGGCCGACTGGCTCTGGATGCTGGCGGGCGGGGTGGTGTCGATCGTCTGCGCCTTCATCCTGATCGGCAGCCTGCCGCAGGCTGCCGCCTGGCTGCTCGGCCTCTTGCTCGGCATCCACCTGATCGCCGCAGGCGCCACCCAGGGCTATCTGGCCTGGCGGCTGCGCAATCCTGCGGTGACGGCATGAGGCGGCTCGCTGGTGTTGCAGCGCTGGCCCTGCTGGCGGGCTGCGCGACCTACGACGACCGGCTGCGCGGCAACAGCGGCCGCGGTCTGGGTGGCGACGAGCTGCCGGAAGTGACGATGCGGGCGAGCACCGACGTGGTCGTGCCGCCGGGACGCTGGCGCACCGCGCTGGCGCTCAGGGCCTTCGTGCCCGGCGCGGACGGCGCGTGGCAGGAGGTCACCGGCGCGCGGTGCCGGGTCACCGGCGGCGACTACTATCGCGCCGACGTCGTGACCCCGGTGCGGCTGGTGCTGCCCGACGTCGGCCCCGATGCGCCGCCGCTCACGGCCACATGCAGTTCCGGGACCGTTTCGGGGACCGCCACGGTGGCGCCGGCCTTCAGCTGGCCGGTGGACGGCCGGCCCGATGCCGTGCGCCGCGCCGCCTGGGGCGGCGGCTGGTGGTGGGGGTACCAGAAGACCGGCCCGATGGCCTATCCCGACCTCGCCGTGGCGATGCGGTGAGGCAGGTTCAGCGGGTTACCACCCGCATCCGCGGCCGCAGCGCCACCGGCCCGCAGCCGTCGCCGACATCGGCGGTCAGGCCCGAGGCGGCGACGAAGCCTTGGGTGTCCGCGCTCGGGCCGCGGGCCACCACGACGGTGTGGCGTTCGGGGTTGTCGCTGCGGAACCAGATCTTCGCTCCGCTGCGCGATGGCGGCGGGCTGGTCCCGAGGCAGCAGTCGGCGAGCGGATCGCCGGCGAGGGCGGGCGCGGCAGGCAGAGCCAGGAGCGCGATGAGGAAAATTCGGGTCATGGGCCCAGCCTAGGGCCGCAGGGTTAGTGAGGCGTTAATGGGCGCGGTCAGGCGGATTGCGATGGTGGCGGTGCTGGCGGGCTGCACGGGGACGCCGGCGCCCTACGGGGTCCAGTCGGTGGTGGTGGCGCAGACACCCGGGGTCGCCGCCCCGGCGGCGCAGGGCCAGACGGACCTGGTCGTGCGGGCGGTGCCCGCGGGTGTTGCCGGCGAGGAGTTGCTCGGCGCGGCCTGCCTGGCCGAAATCACCCTATTTCTCGGCATCGTTCACCACGCCGGCACGGCTGCTCTTGCCCGACTACGGACCGGCGGCGCCGGTGGTCACCGTCTCATGCCGGGCGGGGAACGCCGCCGGCAGCCTCTCGGCCCAGCCCGGACCCGCCTGGTCCGGCGGCCTCGGCGGCTGGCCCGCAATCGGCGTCTCGGTGGGCACCGGGTCGGGCGGCTGGAACGGGGGAGGGGTCGGCGTCGGCTTCGGCTGGTATGGCGGCGCCGTCGGGACTTCGGGCGGCGGCGGGCCGGCGCGCTATCCCGAACTGCGGGTGCCGCTGGTGGAAGGCGGACGCTGACCGGCGCTGGCCGCCGGCGGCGCGGGCGCGGCGGGGCTCAGCCCTCGCAATCGTAGAAGCGGGTGACGCGGGTCTCGACACAGCGGCCCCAGCGATCCCAGCCGCGGCAGGCCTCGCGCCAGCCGGCAAAGCGCTGGCTGTCGTGGCCCCAGGACCGGCAGCGGCGCGTGGCGCCCTCGTCGGCCGCGGACCAGTCGGCCCCGACCGGCTGGTAGATCCCGTCGATCGACGTCATGGCGACGATGCCATCGGCACGGCTGCTGCCGCGCTCTGTTGGCTGCACCACCGGCTCGCCGGCGCAGGCCGCGAGAAGGACGAGACAGATGACGGCAAGTGCCGCGCGCATCGCAACCCTCCCCACGCGCTTCCGACGGGCAGGATGGACCGTGCGAAGGCCCCGGGCAATGACAGGGTTAGCAACCGGTTAACGGAGAGGCCGAGCGCAGCGGGGCTGCGCCCGGCAGCGTGTCAGCTGGCGATCGCCAGGTTCATCGCCGATTCGCGGCCATCGCGGCCGCGCTCGATGTCGAAGGTGACCTTCTGGCCGTCATCGAGGCTGCTGATGCCGGCGCGCTCGAGCGCAGAGGCGTGGACGAACACGTCCTTGGACGCGCCCTCGGGCTGGATGAAGCCGAAGCCCTTGGTTGAGTTGAACCATTTCACGGTGCCCTTGGCCATCGTGATGTCTCCTTTACGAATGCCGCCCGCGGATTGCGGCGGCCCGGCGCGGTCAGCGGATGAACGAGTGACTGAGGCCGGTAAGGGAGACAGCTGGTCGAACGTCTTAACTTGGCATGCCGCAAGTGGCGCTTCCGGGTGCCGATTGCAAGGACAATCGGCGAAAGCCCGCCGGTGGCGGCCCCAGGGCGGCCGGGCCGGCGCCGCGCCGGTTGACTTCGAATCCGGCGGGGCGGAGAAAAAGAAAAACAATCGAGAGGCAGTCATGCAGGCACGTCCGTTCCATGCCCTCGTCGGGCTGATCCTCCTTGGCCTCGCCGGCTGCGCCGGCAAGGGCGAGGTTCCCCCGGAACCAGAGGTCTCGCGGGCGCTCTACCCCAACGAGACCCCGGAGTTGCGGGCGCTGATCGAGGAATACTCCGACCTCTACGACGTCCCGGACGATCTGGTGCATCGCGTGGTGATCCGCGAGAGCCGCCACCAGCCGGGGGCGCGGAACGGTCCGTATTACGGGTTGATGCAGATCCTGCCGCAGACCGCCCGCACCATGGGCTACCAGGGCCGCCCCGAGGGCCTGCTCGACGCCGAGACCAACCTCAAGTACGCGGTCAAGTACCTGCGCGGAGCCTGGCTGGTGGCCGACGGCAACCAGGACGCGGCTGTGGGCTGGTATGCGCGGGGCTATTATTACGAAGCCAAGCGCAAGGGCCTGCTGGAAGAGACCGGCCTGCGCTAGGGCGCTGGCCGTTCATCTTCTGTCAAGCTTTCGGAAGGAACGTTCCGCTTAGCTTAAAATTCAAGTTGCAATGTTCCTGTTTTGCCCCCATGGTCAGCAACATGAACAAGGCGTGAACATGGCCGTCGATTGCTGCGCCCCTGCAACTGTGGAATAAGAGGCTGACATGAACTCTCCCCTGGTGGATCTTTCCGAAAGACGCGGCATGGACAAGCAGAAGGCGCTGGAATCGGCGCTGGCGCAGATCGAGCGCAGTTTCGGCAAGGGTTCGATCATGCGCCTGGGCTCGACCCCGGCGCTCGACATCGAGGCGATCTCCACCGGCTCGATCGGGCTCGACATAGCCCTCGGCATCGGCGGCCTCCCCAAGGGGCGCGTCATCGAGATCTACGGGCCGGAAAGCTCGGGCAAGACCACGCTGGCGCTGCACGTCATCGCCGAGGAACAGCGCAACGGCGGGGTCTGCGCCTTCGTCGACGCCGAGCACGCGCTCGATCCGGTCTACGCCAAGAAGCTCGGGGTCAACATCGACGAGATGCTGATCAGCCAGCCCGACACCGGCGAGCAGGCGCTGGAGATTACCGAGACGCTGGTGCGCTCCGGCGCGGTTGCGGTCGTGGTGGTCGATTCGGTTGCGGCGCTGACGCCGAAGTCCGAGCTGGAAGGCGAGATGGGCGATGCCCAGGTCGGCGCCCAGGCGCGGCTGATGAGCCAGGCGATGCGCAAGCTCACCTCGGCGATCTCGCGCTCGAACTGCATGGTGATCTTCATCAACCAGATCCGCATGAAGATCGGCGTGATGTTCGGCAGCCCCGAGACCACCTCGGGCGGCAACGCGCTGAAGTTCTACGCGAGCGTGCGCCTCGACATCCGCCGCATCGGTGCGATCAAGGACCGCGACGAGGTGGTGGGCAACACCACGCGGGTGAAGGTGGTCAAGAACAAGGTGGCGCCGCCGTTCAAGCAGGTCGAGTTTGACATCATGTACGGCGAGGGCATCTCCAAGCGGGGTGAGCTGATCGACCTCGGCGTGAAGGCCGGCGTGGTGGAAAAGTCCGGTGCCTGGTACTCCTTCGCCGACCAGCGCATCGGCCAGGGCCGCGAGAACGCCAAGGCCTACCTCAAGGACAACCCGGACATCGCCTTGCAGATCGAGGACAAGATCCGCGCCGCCCACGGCCTCGACTTTGCCATGGCACAGGATGACACCGCCGAGGTCCTCGACGACTGACGCGGCGCGCGGCGGAACGCGTTGATGGAAGTTTCCACCGGGTTAACGCCGGCGTAATTGTCGCGCATGATCAATAGGATACCGGTTTGTCCGCACGCGGACAGACCGCTTGGCGGCGTTGGCCGGCTCCGGGATGGTCAGCCGTTCTCGCGCAAGACCTGGCCTGCGAGATAGAGCGAGCCGCAGATCAGGATTCGGCCGGTCGGATCGTCGGAAGCGATCCGGGTGACGGCCGCCGCCACGCTTGCGGCTTCCGTTGCCGACAGGCCGGCGGCCCGGGCGGCGGCGACGGTCTCGGCGGCGGTCAGCGTCGCGGCTTCGCCGGGGATGTCGACGGCGTGCAGGTCGCCGGCCGCTGCGGCCAGGGGCCGCAGGAAACCGGTGGCGTCCTTGGTGCGGAGCATGCCGGTGACGAGGTGCAGCCGCCGGGCGGGGAGGCGGGTCAGCGCCTCGGCCAGGGCGAGGCCCGCCGCAGGGTTGTGGCCGCCGTCGAGCCAGAGCTCCGCCGTGCCCGCCGCCGTTACCAGCGGCCCGCTGCGCAGGCGTTGCAGCCGGGCGGGCCATTCCGCGCGGGCAACGGCCACGGCGCAGGCCTCCTCACTGGCGCCGAGGGTGCGCAGGGCAGCCAGGGCGATGCCGGCGTTCTCCACCTGATGCCGGCCGATCAGGACCGGCATCGGCAGGTCGAGCAGGCCGCTGTCGTCCTGGAAGACCAGGCGCCCGTGCTCCTCCCAGACGGTCCAGTCCCGATCGGCGATGCTCAGCGGCGCACCGACGGTTGCCGCACGCGCCTCGATCACCCCGAGGGCCTCGCCGGACTGGCGGCCGACGATGCAGGGGACGCTGGGCTTGAGGATGCCGGCCTTCTCGGAGGCGATCTCGCGTAAGGTTTCGCCGAGGTACTGCTGGTGGTCGAGGGCGACGGGCGTGATGACGCAGAGCCGCGGCCGGTCGATCACGTTGGTTGCGTCGAGCCGCCCGCCGAGGCCGACCTCCAACAGCGTCCAGTCGGCCGGCGTCCCGGCCATGGCGAGGAAGGCCGCGGCGGTGGTGATCTCGAAGAAGGTGATCGGCCGGCCCGCGTTGACCCCTTCGCATTGTTCCAGCAGCGCCATGAGGCGCGCCTCGTCGATCAGCGCGCCGGCGAGGCGGATGCGCTCATGGAAGCGGGCGAGATGCGGCGAGGTGTAGACATGCACCCGCGCGCCACCGCTTTCGAGCCCGGCACGCAGCATGGCCACCGTCGAGCCCTTGCCGTTGGTGCCGGCCACATGCACCACGGGAGGCAGGCGGCGCTCGGGGTGGCCGAGGTCGGCGAGCAGGCGCTCGATACGGTCGAGCGTCAGGTCGATTACCTTTGGATGCAGCGATGTCAGGCGTTCGAGAACGCGGTCGCTCGGCGGGGTCATTGGCCCGCGGGGGCCGCCTCCTCCACCGCCACCACCGCCGGCTCCTTGGCCGACCCTGGCGCCGGCAGGTCGCCGTGCACGTAGGGCGCCTGGCGGGTTAGCATGCGAAGCATCGTCGCCAACTCATCGCGCAGGTCCTTGCGGGCGATCACCCGGTCGAGCATCCCGTGGTCGAGAAGGTACTCCGCCCGCTGGAAGCCATCGGGCAGGGTCTCGCGGATGGTCTGCTCGATCACGCGCGGGCCGGCAAAGCAGATGAGCGCGCCGGGCTCGGCGACCTGCACGTCGCCGAGCATGGCATAGGAGGCTGTCACGCCGCCGGTGGTCGGGTTGGTCAGCACCACCACGTAGGGAAGCCCCGCCTCCTTGAGCATCTGCACCGCCACGGTCGAGCGCGGCATCTGCATCAGCGAGAGGATCCCCTCCTGCATGCGCGCGCCGCCGGCGGCGGAGAACAGCACCATCGGGCATTTCAGCTTCACTGCCCGATCGGCGGCGGCGACGATGGCGTTGCCAACATACATGCCCATGGAGCCGCCCATGAACCCGAAGTCCTGCGCGGCGCACACGACTGTCAATCGGCCCAGCTCACCCTCGGCTACCAGCATCGCTTCTTCCTCGCCGGTCTTCTTGCGCGCCTCGCGCAGCCGGTCGGGGTACTTCTTCTGGTCCCGAAAGCCCAGCGGGTCGGTCAGGGGCTTGGGCACCTTGACCTCGCGGAAGATGCCGCCGTCGAAGAGTGCGGTGAAGCGGTCACGCGGGCTGATCGCCATGTGATGCCCGCAGTTGGTACAGACGTTCAGCGCGTCCGAAAGCTCGCGATGAAACAGCATGGTGCCGCACTGGTCGCACTTGACCCAGAGGTTCTCGGGCACTTCGCGCCGAGAAAACAATGAGTTGATCTTGGGGCGGACGTAGTTGGAAATCCAGTTCATGCGCGGGCCGGCTCCTCGGGGGCGCGTCAACGCCTAGATAGAGCCGCTCCCCGGCGAATGCAATCGACGCGGCGGGTGGTCCCTGCGGTCCGCAAGCCCCGGCGCTTGCGAATTCCGGGATGCTCCCCTATTCCGGTCCGAGCCGTTAACCAAGAAGCCGCCGCGAGGAAGCCGATGGACGCGCCCAAGTTCGACAAGCGCAAGCTGCCCAGCCGCCACGTCACCGAGGGCCCCGAGCGCGCGCCGCACCGCAGCTATCTCTACGCCATGGGTATCTCGGAGGCCGAGATCCACCAGCCCTTCGTCGGCGTCGCCACCTGCTGGAACGAGGCCGCACCCTGCAACATCTCGCTGAACCGCCAGGCGCAGGCGGTGAAGCTCGGCGTCAAGCAGGCGCTCGGCACCCCGCGCGAGTTCACCACCATCACCGTCACCGACGGCATCGCCATGGGCCACGAGGGCATGCGCTCGTCGCTGGCCTCGCGCGAGGCCATCGCCGACACGGTGGAGCTGACCATGCGCGGGCATTGCTACGACGCCATCGTCGGGCTGGCCGGTTGCGACAAGTCGCTGCCGGGGATGATGATGGCGATGGTGCGGCTGAACGTGCCGAGCGTGTTCATCTACGGCGGCTCGATCCTGCCCGGCCGGGTGCCGGCAGGCGCGGCCGTGCCGGAGGACTTCGTGGGCCGCGACCTGACGGTGCAGGACATGTTCGAGGCGGTTGGCCGGCACCAGAGCGGCACGCTGGGCAACGCGGCGCTGGAGATCCTCGAGCGCGTCGCCTGCCCCTCGTCGGGCGCCTGCGGCGGCCAGTTCACCGCCAACACCATGGCCTGCGTCTCCGAGGCGATCGGGCTGGCGCTGCTCGAATTCGTCCGGCGCGCCGGCACCCTACGAGAGCCGCGACGCCTATTCGACGGCCAGCGGCATCGCGGTGATGAAGCTCCTGGAAAAGGGCATCCGCGCCCGCGACGTCGTCACCCGCAGGAGCCTGGAGAACGCCGCCCGCGTGGTTGCCTGCACCGGCGGGTCGACCAACGGCGGGCTGCACCTGCCGGCCATCGCGCACGAGGCCGGCATCGACTTCACCCTGCAGGACGTCTGCGACATCTTCCACGACACGCCCTATTTCGTCGACCTCAAGCCCGGCGGGAAGTACGTGGCCAAGGACCTCTTCGAGGCCGGTGGTGTGCCGGTCGTGCTCAAGGAACTGATGCGCGGGGGCCTGCTGCACGGCGACTGCATGACCGCCAGCGGGCGCACCATGGGCGAGGAACTCGACGACATCCGCGGCGAGGCGGACGGTCGGGTGATCTACCCGATTACCTCGCCGATCACCAAGACCGGCGGCGTGGTGGGCCTCATGGGCAACCTCGCACCCGAGGGCGCGATCGTGAAGGTCGCCGGCATGAGCGAGGCAGAGCAGGTCTTCACCGGTCCGGCGCGGGTCTTCGAATGCGAGGAGGACGCCTTCGCGGCGGTGCAGAAGCGCACCTACCAGGAAGGCGAGGTGATCGTCATCCGCAACGAGGGGCCGGTGGGCGGCCCGGGGATGCGGGAGATGCTCTCCACCACCGCGGCGCTGTCGGGGCAGGGAATGGGCAAGAAGGTGGCGCTGATCACCGACGGGCGTTTCTCGGGGGCGACGCGCGGCTTCTGCGTCGGCCACGTCGGGCCGGAGGCGGCGAAGGGCGGGCCGATCGCGCTCCTCCGCGACGGCGACATGATCACGCTCGACGCGATCAAGGGCACGATCTCGGTCGATCTGACCGACGCCGAGCTGGCGGCGCGCCGGGCGGCCTGGGGCGGACCGCGGCCGACGATCTATGCCTCGGGGGCGCTGTGGAAATACGCCCAGCTTGTCGGCTCCACCCGGCTCGGCGCCGTTACCCACCCCGGAGCGCGGGAGGAACGCCATGTCTACGCCGATCTCTAGAGCCGCCGTCCTCGGCCTTGCCGCGCTTGCACTGGCGGCCTGCGACCCCGCAACGCTGGGGGGCAATGCGCCCAGCCGCGCCACGGTGAACGTCGCCGGCGGGCCGGTGATCGTCGCGGCGCCTTGGGGCTTCTGCATCGATCGCTCGACGCTGAACGTCACCGACGCCGGCGCCTTCGCGCTGATGGGCGACTGCCGGCAGCTCGGCAGCGGCGCCGGCGGGCTCGACCGCTCGCCGGTCGGCGCGGCGCTGACCGCCAGCATCTCCGCCGGCGGGCTTGCCGGCGAGGGTGACGATCCGGCCTCGTCGCTGGCCGAGCTGGCCGAGTTCGTGCAGACCCCCGACGGCCGCGCCCTGCTCGGGCGCAGCGGACGGCCCGACCGGGTGCGCATCCTCGCGACGCGGGCCGAGGGCGACGTGCTCTACGTGCTGGTCGAGGACCGCGGACCGCAGCCCATCGCCGGGGTCAGCCCGCGGTTCTGGCGGGCCTTCATGGAGGTGCGCGACCGCATGGCCGTGCTGTCGGTGCTCGGCTTCGAGGGTGCCGCCCTCGACGAGCAGGCGAGCCTCAACCTGCTTGCCACCTTCGTTGCGTCGATGCGCGCGGCGAACGGCGCCTGACGCGCCGCCTGACGGCGCGGACCGCCGATCCCGGGGCGTGCCCCGATAAATCGAGGGTAAGATGCCCGACTTGATGTTCCAGCAGGTGGACGTGTTTGCGGCGGAGCCGTTCAAGGGCAATCCGGTCGCCGTCGTCCTGGGCGCCGACGCGTTGTCGGATCGGCAGATGGCGGACTTCGCCAACTGGACCAATCTTAGCGAGACGACCTTCCTGCTCGAGCCGAGTACCCCGGAAGCCGACTATCGCGTCCGCATCTTCACGCCGCTGACCGAGCTTCCCTTCGCGGGGCATCCGACCCTCGGCACCTGCCATGCGTGGCTGGCCTCAGGGGGACAGCCACGCGGCGACCTGATCGTGCAGGAATGCGGCCTGGGCCTCATCTCCGTCCGTCGTAACGAGGGGCGCCTTTCCTTCGCCGCGCCGAAGCTGCTTCGATCGGGCGCGGTGGACGAGGCGCTGATTGATCGGATAGCCGCCGGGCTCCGGATCCACCGGGGCAGCATCCTCGCTGCCCAATGGGTCGACAACGGTCCCGGTTGGGTAGCCGTCCAGCTCCAATCAAGGACGGAGGTCCTCGCGCTCGATCCCGACTATGCCGCGCTGGATGACCTCGTTGTTGGCGTGATAGGAGCCTGGGACCGGACACGGGACGGGCCCGATGCGCAGTTCGAGGTGCGTGCGTTCGCGATGGGTGCGGGCATCAAGGAAGACCCGGTCACAGGCAGTCTCAATGCCGGCCTCGCGACATGGCTGGTCGGTAGTGGGCGGGCGCCAAATTCCTACGTGGCCAGCCAGGGGACGGCGCTCGGCCGCGCCGGCCGCGTTCACGTCGATAAGATCGGGAATGACATCTGGATCGGCGGGGACACCAACACTATCGTCAAAGGCGTTGTCAGTTTCTAGTTCACTTGGGGCACACGACCGGACTCCCCGACGCTCGAACGCGGGTACCGCTTTCCGCCCGCCGCATTCAGCAGCTCGGCTCGCGCCGAACGATTGATGCTGGCGCATGGCGACCCGGGCGCCGGTTCATGGGCATATGCCCTAGGGCGCGTACTCATAATGGTTTTGGGTTTGGACGTACTTACGGGACGTCCGCTCTCGGCCCGGAGCGGTCATTCGTGGAAGTTCGCAAGTGGCCGCACCGAGCCCCAAGCGGACCAAAGAAAACCACCTCGGGCAACAGCAGGAAGTGTGCTATCAATGCCCGACAAAAAGGGGGCGGAGATGACGGAAGCGCAAGCCATTGCGGATCACTGGGGCAAGGGAGACGTCTATTCCCTGATCCTGGAAACGATGGAGTTGGCCGGTATTGATCCCAGCTCCGTTACCATTGAACAACTCGCACCCGTGGACCATTTCCATGCCAGGGGGTTCCCGGCCACTGTGGAGCTGGCGGATGTATTGCCGATCCGAAGTGGGGATCAGCTAGTGGACATCGGCTGCGGGCTTGGCGGTCCCGCCAGGTATTTCGCGAAGCGTTTCGGTTGCCACGTCGACGGCATCGACATCACGGCCCCGTTCGTCGATGCGGCCAACCGGCTGAGCGCGCTTGTCGGAATGGAAGATGTGGTTGCGTGTCGGCACGGTGACGGACAGAAACTCCCCTATGGCGACAACTCGTTCGATGGCGGCTACACCCAGCACGTCACGATGAATGTCCCGGATCGAAGTGCCTTCTTCAGCGAGGCGTTCCGGGTCCTGAAGCCGGGGGCGTTCTTCGCCTTGACAGAACACGGGCTCGGCGAAGTCGGTGATCCGCACCACCCGGTTCCTTGGTCGGAAGACGGAAGTGGGGCTTACCTAATGCGCCCCGCCGATACCATTGCAGCATTGGAAGATGCAGGTTTCTCGGAAATCGCGGCCGCGGATATCGGTGAAAAGCATCTCAAGGGTTATCACGCAGTCATTGAGCTTGCGGAAAAGGGCGAAGCCCCTGTTTTCGGTACGCACATACTATTGGGGAAGCAAGCCCCCCAAATCGTCCGGAACGCTGCGCGCAATATTGAAGAACGAAGAACCCACCCGGTTCAGATCCTTTGCTACAAGCCCGGATAAGTTTTTGTCCGCATCTCGGTCATCGAGTGGGTGACTTCCGAAAGACCGCTCCTGGCGCAAAGCGGACCTAGCTTGCATTGTCAGCTTTGCGCCACCGGCGTTTATGAGTGCACACCCTAGCCGGGGTACCAAACGATTCGCGGGTCGTCTGCCGGGCGCGGATAGTCCCAGGCGGCGTCGATCAGCCGCGCGAGGTCGTATTCGGGCCGCCACCCCAGCTGGAGCCGCGCCTTGCGGTTGTCGAGCCAGGTCGAATGGAAGGGCGTCGCGACCTCAATCGCGCCAAGGCCACGGGTCGCGGCCAGATGGGCTGCCACCGCGCCATAGTCCACCGGCACGTCCATGGCGATGTTGTAGAGCTGCTGCGCCGCCGCTGGATGGGTCAGCGCGATCAGGATCGCCGAGACCAGATCGTCCACATGCACGAAGTTGCGTCGGAGCGGATGCCCGTCGGCATCGAGGGCAAGCGGCACCGCGCCGAGCGGCGCGCGGCCGCGGCCACCTCCGGCCGGCACCAGCGTCTTCCAGTCCGGCCCGCCGAAGACGTCGTCGCCGAAGCTGAGCGTGTAGCGAAAGTCGTCCTTCTCCATGATCCAGGGCGCGCGCACGCAGCACCAGTCGATCCCGTACTGGATGCCGACCTGCGCCAGCATCACCTCCTCCAGCACCTTCGACAGCGCATAGCAGCCCGGATAGGCCATGTGCGGGTCGCGTTCGGTGACCGGCTCGTCGCGGCGGTGGACGAAATGGCCCATGCCCGCGTCGCCGCCGATCAGCACGAAGCGCGCCGCGACCGCGCTCTGGCGGAACGCCTCCAGCATCCAGAAGAGCCCCTTGACCGTGACGTCCATGACGTCCTCGGGCGTCTCCTTGCAGGTGGCGAGATGCACCACATGGGTCACGCCCTCCATGGCCCGCGCGACCACGGCGCGGTCCGCGATGCTGCCGCGCACCACTTCCAGCCGGGCGGTCTCGGTGAGCACCCGGTTGTGGCAGAGCGCGCGAATCCGGGCGTGGCCCCAACCCGGCTCGGCCAGCAGCCGCCCGATCAGCGCCTGCCCGACCTTACCCGTGGCCCCGGTCACGAGGATCAGCATGGCCTGCGCGCCGGCATTAACGATTCAATCCTGACTGTTTTAGGTAGCATATGGATTTCATACGCCTTTCATATGCGATTCATACGCAACGAATCCGCGTTAATCTTTGAAATCGCGCAAGTTCCTGGCCTCACCTCAGCGACCACCCGGAGGCGGGCCGACCGAGTTCCGCTCGACCAGCGTGCATTCCACCTTGATCTGCGGCTGCCGCCCCTCATGGCGCAGCATGCCGTCGATCAGCACCTCGGCCGCCTGCAGCCCCATGTCGGTATGCGGCAGGATCACCGTGGTCAGCGCAGGCCGCAGGAACTGGGCGATCTCGCGGTCGTCGTAGCCGACCACCGAGACATCCTGCGGCACGCTGAGCCCCCGTTCCTGCAGCGCCTGGTAGCAGCCGAAGGCCATCATGTCGGAGGCGCAGAAGATCGCGGTCGGCGGCTCGGCCAGGTCCATGAGTTCCAGCGTTCCGGCATGGCCCGACGAGGGCTCCCAGTTGCCCGGCCGCACCAAGGCCGGGTCGTAGAGGATGTCGTACTCCGCCAACGCGCGCCGGTAGCCCTTCATCCGGTCGCGCGAGGGATCGGTCCAGGACTGGCCGTGGATATGCGCGATGCGCCGGTGGCCGGCGCGAATCAGGCAGAGCGTCGCCACATAGCCGCCGAGCAGCTCGCCCGGCACCACCGAGGCAAGGCTGTGGTCCTGCACGAAGCAGTTCACGAGCACCGTCGGCACACGGTAGAGCGCCGGCAACGGCTGGACGCGGCGGGTGAGGACCGTGGAATAGATCAGGCCGAGCAGCGGCTGGCGCAGCATCGGACCCAGGACCGCCGCCTCTAACTCGGGGTTGCCCTGGGTCACCCCGGCGGTGACGGTCAGCCCGTGCTCCCAGGCCTTCTCGCGCACCGCGTCGAGTTCCATCGCGCACCAGGGGTCAGTGGAAATCTCGTCGGCCACAAAGCCGATTACCGTCGCTCCCGCCTGATCCGGCTCGGCAAGGCCCTTGCCGACCAACTGGTAGCCAAGCTCGCGTGCCACCTCGCGCACCCGCGCCCGAGTCTGCGTCGAAAGCCTTGCACCGGCTGCATTGTTCAGCGCCAGCGACACCGTCGTCTGCGAGACCCCGGCCGCCGCGGCGACGTCCATCATCGTCGGGCTTCGGGCGCTGCTGCCCGGAATCCCGTCGTCCGTCCCGTTGGACTGTTTCCCCCGCTTCATCCTGACGTCACCCTTCCGCGCGCCGCCCGACTCGCTCTGTTTGGTATTATCATCATTAACAGGTTGATCTGTCCATGCAATTTCCGAATTGATTTCTGATGCCCGCTGATATTAGCATGGCGACCAGCCGGCCTGGTGGCCGGGAGAATCAAAACCTCGGGAGGTTCCCTATGAAGCGTATCCTGATTACCGGCTTTGCCGTGGCCCTTGCCACGGCTGGCGTATCGGCACAGGCGCAGGAGAAGACGCAGATGGCCTTCGTGGTCAACGGCGCCTCCGACTTCTGGAAGCTGGCCGAGGCCGGCGTCGCCAAGGCGCAGGGCGAGCTCGGCGACGCCTACGACTTGCAGTTCCGCTACCCCGCCCAGGCCACTGCGGCGCTGCAGAACGCGTTGATGGACGATCTGGTCGCCGCCGGCACCGACGCGATCATGATCTCGTCGTCCGACCCCAAGACCTCGATCGACGCCTTCAACCGCATCGCCGCGCAGATCCCGCTCTTCACCACCGACAGCGACGCCGCCGACAGTGACCGCATCGCCTACATCGGCTCGTCGAACACCGACGCCGGCGTGCAGGCGGGCGAGATCGCCAAGATGGCGCTGCCGGACGGCGGCAAGTGCATGGGCTTCGTCGGCCTGCTCGGCGCGGACAACGCCGTCGAGCGCATCGACGGCTTCCGCCAGGCGGTGGAAGGGCACCGGCATCGAGCTGGTCGACGTGCGCGGCGACGACATCGACCAGACCCGCGCGCGCGCCAACGTCGACGACGTGCTGGCGGCGAACCCGGAGATCAACTGCATGGTCGGGTTCTACTCCTACAACCCGCCGCGGATCTACGAGGCGCTGCAGGCCGCCGGCAAGCTCGGCGAGATCACCGTCATCGCCTTCGACGAGGACCCGATCACGCTTGGGCGCGGTGCGCGAGGGCGCGTTCGCCGGCACCGTGGTGCAGCAGCCGTTCGAATGGGGCTACCAGGGCATGCATGCTGATGGCCAAGTACCTCGAGGGCGACAAGTCGATGGTCCCCGAGGACGGGCTGATCATCGTCCCGACCAAGATCATCGACAAGTCGAACGTCGACGCCTTCGAGGCGGACCTCAAGGCGAAGATCGGCCAGCGTCGGCTGATCCCGCTGGCCGGCGCCGGTGCCTTCGCAGCCGGCCCGCCTCGCACTGCCGGACCGGACCGCATGGCCGAGCCCTTCCTCGAGCTGCTGAGCATCGGCAAGCACTATCCCGGCGTCGTCGCGCTCGACGACGTGAGCCTCAGCGTGTCGCCGGGCGAGGTCATCGGCCTGGTCGGCGAGAACGGTGCCGGCAAGTCCACGCTGATGAAGGTGCTGGGCGGGGTCGTCGCTCCCTCCGCCGGCCGCATCCGGATCGATGGCGTCGAGCGCGCGTCGATGACCGTGCCGGGTGCGATCGCCGCCGGCATCGCCTTCGTCCACCAGGAACTCAACCTCTTCGACAACCTCGATGTCGCCGCCAACGTCTTCATCGGCCGCGAGCCGCTGTGCGGCGGCCCGCTGCGGCTGGTCGACCGCCGCCGAATGGTGGCCGAGGCGGCCGCCGCTGCTCGAGCGGCTCGGGGTCGACTTCACGCCCGAGACGCCGGTCGCCAGCCTGTCGCTCGCGCAGCGGCAGCTCCTCGAGATCGCCAAGGCGCTCTCGCTCGACTGCGCGCCTCGTGATCATGGACGAGCCGACGTCGAGCCTGACCACTCACCGAGACCGAGCGGCTGCTGAAGGTGATCGCCGAGCTGAAGGCAGCGGGCGTCAGCATCATCTTCATCTCCCACCGCCTCAACGAGGTGACCACCTGCGCCGACCGCGTGGTGGTGCTGCGCGACGGCAGCGCTGGTCGGCGCACCTCGGCCGCGACGAGATCTCGCCCGACGCGATGATCCGCCTGATGATCGGCCGCGAGCTGAAGACCGTCTACATCCCGCCCGCCGCCCCGGCCGGCGAGCCGATCCTGGAGATCAGCGGTGTCCGCACCGCTGCCTATCCCCATCACGCGGTCGATCTCGCCGTGCGCCGGGGCGAGATCCTCGGCCTCGCCGGGCTGGTCGGCGCCGGCCGGACCGAACTCGCCCGGGTGATCTTCGGCATCGACCGCGGCCTCGGCGGCAACATCCGGCTCGAACGGCGAGGCGGTGGTGATCGGCGCGCCCCGCGACGCGGTGGCCCGCGGCATCTATCTGGTGCCCGAGGACCGCAAGCGCAGCGGCGCTGCTGCTCGACCTCACCGATCGCCGACAACATCGCGCTGACCCAACTCCCGCGCACTGGCGCGCAGCGGCTCGTCTCCCGCGCCGCCGAGACGCGGCTCGCCGAGGACGCAGCGCCAGCGGCTCGACATCCGCACGCCGGAGGTCGGACAGTGCTGGTCCTGACCCTGTCGGGCGGCAACCAGCAGAAGGTCGTGCTCGCCAAGTGGCTCGCCATGCAGCCGCGCGCCATCATCTTCGACGAGCCGACCCGCGGCATCGACGTCGGCGCAAAGCGCGAGATCTACGACTTGATGCGCGGGCTGGCCGACGCCGGCGTCGCGATCCTGATGATCTCCAGCGACATGGAAGAGGTGATCGGCGTCAGCGACCGCATCGCGGTGATGCACGAGGGCCGCATCAGCGGCACGCTGGCGCGCGACGAGTTTTCCGAAGCACAATATCCTGCAACTGGCTGTCGGCCACGTTCGACTGAGACCGGGAGCACGTATGCAGAAGAAAGACCTCGGCCTGCTCGTGCTGATCCTCGTGGTGGGCACCGTCGTGGCGCTCATCAATCCGCGCTTCCTCTCGCCGATCAACCTCGCCAATACCGCCAACCTGATCGGCCTCTTCGGCATCTTCTCCATCGGCCAGGCCTTCGTCATCATCACCGGCGGCATCGAGCTGTCGGTCGGCTCGGTGATCGCACTGCTGGGCGTGCTCTTCGTCGACCTGATCGCCAATGTCGGGCGTGCCCTGGCCGCTGGCGCTCCTGCTGGTGCTGCGTGCTCGGCGTGCTGATCGGCCTGGTGCACGGGCTGCTGATCACCAGGCATCGAGCATGCAGCCCTTCGTCGTGACGCTCTGCGGCCTGCTGATCTATCGCGGCATTGCGCGCTTCTACACCGCGGACGCGACGGCGGGCTTCGCCTTCGGCCAGACATTTCCCGACGCTCGAATGGCTGACCACCGGGCGCACGCTACGGCGTGCCGCATATCCTTCTTCGCCTGCTGGTGATTGCCGGCGATCATGTGGGTCGTGCTGCACCGTTCGGTCTTCGGCCGCTATCTCTTCGCCGTCGGCAAGAACGAGGAGGCCGCCCGCTATTCCGGCATCCGACAGCAGCGGGTCATCGTCGCCGGCCTATGTGATCTGCGCGGTGCTGACCGCGATCGCCGCGATCTTCTTCGCCATGTACACCCGCTCGATCTCGCCGTCGTCGCACGGCAACTTCTACGAGCTCTACGCCATCGCCGCGGCGGTGCTCGGCGGCTGCTCGCTTGCGCGGCGGCGAGGGCTCGATCATCGGCGTCGTGCTCGGGCACGGTCCTGCTGCAGGTGCTGCAGAACCTCGTCAACCTGCTCGGCATCCCGAGCTCGCTCAACTTCGCGGTGATGGGTCGGTCATCCTGATCGGCGTGCTCGCCGACCAGCAGTTTGCCGCCTACCGCCTGCGCCGCGCCGAAAGCGCCGGCGAGGCGCGCGTGTCCGGGCGCAGCTGACCGCGCCGTTAACGCTTTTATCCATTGGTATCAAACAGTTGACCTGCGTAACAACTTGTTACGCCCCGCCTCGTCCCGTTTCCGCCAGATGCGCGTCGAGCAGCGCCAACCGGTCCTGTCCCCAGAAGACCTCCTCGCCCACCACGTAAGAGGGCGCGCCGAACACCATGCGCGCCAGCGCCTCGTCGGTGTTGCGCTGGAGCGTCTCGATGGCCGAAAGCAGGCCCCTGTCGGCCAGCGCGGGGTCGAACCCGGCCTCGACGAGGGCGTCGCGGATCACCCCATCCTCGGCAATGTCGCGATCCTCGGCCCAGACCGCCCGCAAGAGCGCGTGCAGCAGGAGGCCAGTGTCGCCTCCCCGGCCGCCTGCGCTGTGATGATCGCGGCGCTGGCGGGCACCGGATTGGTCGGCCAGTGACGCGGCTGGAGGTTCACCGGAAGGCCGGCCGCCTTGCCGAGCCGGGCGATATCGGCCAGCCGGTATTTCTGCCGCGAGACATGCCGGTCCTTGACCAGCGGCGTCCCGGTCTCGGCGAAGATCCGGAACAGCTCCACCGGCTTGTAGACGACTTCCGCCCCGTGACGGGCGGCGATCTCTTCGAGCCGGTGCCCGGCGAGATAGCTGAACGGCGACAGCGGAAAGCAGTAGTAGTCGATCCGGGCCATGTGGGGTTCTCCTGCGATCGGAAGCGTTGCCATAGGCCGGTGAATTGTGGGGCTTTGCAAGCCCCGCCTCCGATGGTAGGGCACGGGTCGAGCAAGGGGCCAATCGCACAGGGGCAGTCGCCATGAACCCGCAATCCAGGCCCAAGCTCATCGCCGGCAACTCCAACAAGTCCCTGGCAACAGCCATCGCGCGGCGGATCTTCGATCCACCGCGGCGAGGCGGTCGAGCTGTGCCGGACCCGCGTGGAGCGGTTCAACGACCAGGAGATCTTCGTCGAGGTCTACGAGAACGTCCGCGGCGAGGACATGTTCGTCATCCAGTCGACCTCGCACCCCGGCAACGACAACCTGATGGAGCTCTGATCATGATCGACGCGCTGCGCCGGTCCTCGGCGCAGCGGATCACGGCGGTGATGCCCTACTTCGGCTACGCCCGGCAGGACCGCAAGGTCCAAGGCGCGCACGCCGATCACGGCCAAACTGGTGGCGAACCTGATGACGCCGCGGCGGGCACGACCGGGTGCTGACGCTGGACCTGCACGCCGCGCAGATCCAGGGGTTCTTCGACATCCCGGTCGACCACCTCTACGCCGCCCCAGTCTTTGCCCTCGATATCCGCCACAAGTTCCGCAACCTCAGCCGGATCACCGTAGTCTCGCCTGACATCGGCGGCGTGTCCCGCGCCCGCGAGCTGGCCGAGCGCATCGGCGCAGATTTGGCCGTGGTGGACAAGCGGCGCTCGGCGCCGGGTGAAGTGGCCTCGATGACGGTGATCGGTGACGTGAGGAGACCGGGTCTGCATCATCGTGGACGATATCTGCGACACGGCGGGTACGCTGGTTAAGGCGGCGGAGCTGCTGAAAAGCCAGGGCGCGGCGGAGGTGCATGCCTATATCACCCACGCCGTGCTGTCGGGGCCGGCGGTCGAGCGGGTGCGCAACTCTCCGATGAAGAGCCTGGTGGTGACCAATTCGATCGAGCCCTCGGAGGCGGTGCGGAAGACCAAGAATATCCGCGTGGTGCCGGTGGCGCCGCTCTTCGCCCAGGCGATCGTCAATATCGCCAACGGCACCAGTGTGTCCTCGCTGTTCGAGGCAGGTACGCTGGAGCCGATCTATGAGGCGCTCTATCCCAACGCTGCTGCCTGACCGAGATATCCAGTGCGGAGATTTTGTCAATACATTGAAATATAACGATAATCGTGGTTAATTGAGCGTTAACGGGGCCTCCCCGTGATCGATCCTGTCTGCACGCCGCGGCCACCCGGGCATCCGGTGCAATAATGGGGGTGGCGGCCCCTCCAGGCGGCAGGAGTGGTGCGGCACCCCGTCTCGTTGAGTGAGGATGTCGGACGCCATTGACGGGCCCAACTCCGGGCCGACGTCGATCTGGTCATACCAAACGCCCGGCAAGGGACACGGGCATGCGCGTGTATCATCTCTGGCGAGTGGGTGCGCGGGTTCGCAACTCCCTATGCTGACGCAGAAGTGGCGTATACGCGGCCGCAGCGCGCCCCTTGACCGCATACCCGTTCCCGCGCAATCTGGTCCAACCAGAGCCCGGAAGATCAATGCCGGGAACGAATGATTTGGGAGGTTTGCAATGCATCTATCGACCCACAACTGGATGCGCGCCGAGCCGCTGGAGACCACCGTCCGGCGGATCAAGCAGTATGGCTACGAATCGATCGAGATTTCGGGCGAGCCAACGCAGTACAACACCAAGGACACGCGGAAGCTTCTGAAGGACAACGGCATGCGGTGCTGGGGCGCGGTGACGCTGACCCTTGGCGAGCGCAACCTTGCCGCCAAGGACGAGGGGCAGCGCGCGCGGTCGGTCGATTACGTCAAGTCGGTCATCACCATGGTGTCCGAGCTGGAGGGCGAGATCATCACCCTGGTTCCCGCGACTGTCGGCAAGGTCGACGCCAGACGCCACGCCGGAGGAAGAGTGGAAATGGGTGGTGGACGCCACGCGCGAATGCTTCGCCCATTCGCAGAAGAAGGGCGTGCGGATCGCAGTCGAACCGCTGAACCGGTTCGAGACCTACTTCTTCAACCGGGCCGCGCAGGCCCTGGCACTGGCCGATGCCGTCAGCCCGGACTGTGGCGTCTGCCTCGATGCGTTCCACCTCAACATGGAGGAATCGAACATGTACGACGCGATCCGCCTGGCCGGCAAGCGGCTGTTCGACTTCCACGTCGCCGACAACAACCGCTTTGCTGCGGGGCTTGGCCATCTGGACTGGGCGAAGATCGTCGGAACCCTGCGCGAGATCGGCTATGACGGCGCGCTGACCAACGAATTCGTGGCCCCGGTCGATCGCACGCCTGCCGCGATCTATCCCGACATGGTCGAAAAGAACCCGGTCGACATCTCGCCCGAGCAGCTCAAGTTCATCCAGGATCACGGCTCCAGTCCTGCTGACCGAGAAGTTCTATGCCGACCAGATGCGGATCACCGCGGAGACCATTCTGCCGCTGATCAAGTGATCGCGGGCGGCCTGAACCGGGCCGCCCCGCATGGAAGGGAAGCACAGGGCATGCGGATCAAGTCGGTGTCAAGCGCGGTGGGTGCAGATCCCGATCGAGGAGTCGCGCCAGCATGTCAGCGACTTCGGCCGGTTGCGCACGTTTGATGCGGCGATCCTGCGGATCGAGACCGAGGACGGCATCGTCGGCTGGGGCGAGGGCAAGAACGCCGCGGGCAGTGCCGGCCGATTATTCGGCGCTGGTCCATCTGCTGAACCAGGAGTTCGGGCCGCGGCTGATCGGGCGCGATGCCAGTCCGAGATCACGGCGATCTGGGAGGACCTCTACAACGGTAGCCGCGCCGGGCAGCGCCGCGGCGCGGGGCCATGCCCTGCCGGAGCTGGCGCGGCGCGGGCTGACCATCGCTGCGATCAGTGCCATCGACATCGCGCTGTGGGATATCCGCGGGAAGGCGCTGGAGCAGCCGGTCTGGGCGCTGCTGGGCGGGCGCTCGGCGGAGCGGCTGCCGGCCTATGCCTCGGGCGGCTGGGCGGATGCCGGACGGGATCGGGGCGCAGCTTGCAATCCTACATCGACGCCGGCGGGTTTCGGCGCGGTGAAGATGCGGGTGGGATCGATGGACGGAAGCCCGCAGGTTTCGGCCGGGCGGGTGCAGTGCCGCGCGCGGGGCGATCGGGCCGGGGGTCGATCTGATGGTGGATGCGCACGGGACCTATACGGTCGCCGAGGCGAGGCGGTTCGCGGCCATGGTCGGGGATTGTGATCTGGCCTGGTTCGAGGAGCCGGTGACGGGCGACGACAAGGCGGGGCTGGCGGAGTTCCGGGCCTCGACGCATATCCCGGTGGCGGTGGGCGAATCCGAGTGCACGCGGTTCGATTTCCGCGATCTGGCAGTGGCGCGCGGCGGCGGATATCCTGCAGCCCGATCCGGCGTTCTGCGGGGGCATCACCGAGGCGATGCGGATTGCCGCCCTTGCGTCGGCCTTCAACCTGCGACTGGCGCCGCATCTCTGGGCGGGGGCGCCGTGCGTTCTTTGCGGGGCTGCATGTGCTGGCGGCGGCGCCGGCGGGGTTCATCGTGGAGTTTTCGCTGGGCGCAAATCCGATGATCCACATGATCTCTCGCGCGCGCCGGTCGAAGTGCGAGGACGGCACGATCGCGGTGCCGGATGCGTCCGGGGCTGGGGCTGGAGATGGACATCGAAGTGATCGAGCGTTCGCCAGAAATGCTGATCCAGCCGGGCGATCCATGCGGGAACAGGAAGCGTTCCTGCCGACGATGGCCGCGCTATCTTATGGAAGCGCGCGCGTGAGCGACGGCAAGGCACCGTCGGAGCGGGACCTGGCGGAACATTTCGCGGTCAGCCGTGGGCAGGTGCGCGAGGCGCTGGCGATCCTGGAAGTCCATGCAGGTCATCGAGCGGCGGGCCAAGTCGGGCATCTATGTCCACGGTGGAACAGCGGCGGGGTCGAGGCGATGGCGCTTCTTCGCGCGCGTCGGCTGCCGCTGGGAAGCGGCTGATCTTCGAGGCGATCGAGGTGCGGCAAGATCCATGAGGTGAAGGCCGCCGAGCTTGCGGCATCACGGGCGACCGAGGAGGACTTCGAGCGGCTGCGCGACATCCTCGCCCGGTCCGAGGCGCGTCTGCCGAGGGCGAGGGGCTGGAGGAGCTGGATCAGGAGTTCCATCTGGAAATCGTCCGCGCGACGCAGAACACGTGTTCCTGAACATCTGCACGTCGTTCTACGCGCTGCGCGCGCAGCGGCTGAAGGTCTATTTCCGGAGTCCGGACGCGCAACCGCGGTCGCATGAGGAGCATCTGCAGATCTTCGGGGCGCTGCAGCGGCGCGGACGCGACGCTGTCGTCGGCGATGATGGTGTCGCATCTGCGCGGGGCGATGAGCTACTGGACGGAGCTGCTGGAGCCGGCGGCGGAAGGCTGAGGCCGTGATCTTCTCGACGCATCCGCTGCATCCGGAGGTGACGGCGGACCTGCACGGCCCTTGGGGACTATCGCGTGGCCAGCGCGCCTGCGGCCGGCGCAAGCGATTCCGAGAAGCGCAGGGGCGGAGGTGGTCGTCGTGCGGGCGCCGATTCCCGGTGGAGGTGGTCACGCGCGGGGCCGGGCTCAGGGCGCTGGTCCGGCATGGGGCGGGGCTTGACATGATCCCGGTGGAGGCGGCGACGGCGGCGGGGGTGCTGGTGGCCAATGTTCCGGGGGCGAATGCGGTGACGGTGGCGGAGCACGTCGTCTGGTCGGCGATGGCGCTGCTGCGTCGCTATCCGCAGGTGGACCGCGACCTGCGGCAGGCTGGATGGGCGGCGGGGCGCGGGCATTCCGACGCGGGGCGGGAATTGTCGGGGCGGGTGCTGGGCGTGCTGGGGATGGGGAACGTCGGGCGGGAACTGGCGCGGATTGCGCGCGCCGGGTTTGGGATGCGGGTGGTGGCCCATACGCGAGCGGGCGGGAGCGGTGCCGGAGGGGGTGGAGGCCGTGTCCTTCGAGCGGCTGATGGAGGAGGCTGAGGTGCTGGCGCTTTGCTGCGCCGCTGACCGCGGAGACGCGGGGATGGTGGATGCGGCGGCCATCGGGCGGATGCGGGCGGGGGCGATCCTGGTGAACGTGGCGCGGGGGCCGGTCGTCGACGAGGGGGCGCTGACGGAGGCGCTGCGGGACGGGTCGACTGGGCGGGGCGGCGATCGATGTGTTCGGGACGCAGCCGCTGCCGGAGGGGCATCCGTTCTTCGCGCTGCCGAACGTGATCCTGACGCCGCATATGGCGGGGATCACCGAGGAGAGCATGCTGCGGATGGGGATGGCGGTGGTGGCGGAGGTCGCGGCGGATCCTGGCGGGCGGGCTGCCGGAGCGGCTGGTCAATCCGGAGGCGGTGCGGCTCTATCGGGAGAGGTTCGGGGGCAGAGGGCCCGTCGCACCGTGCGACAACTGGTAAGTCATTGAAATCACTAGGATGAGGTAATTTTCTCAATGAGACATCAACTTCTGTTCACGAAGATTGACGGCGGCGCCCCGGATTTCGGCGGAAAGCGGCCGTAACGGCCGGAATCGATGGGGCAGGGCGCCCGGAGGCGGACGCAATCGAGCTATTCGGGCCGGTTGCGAAGCGGCCGGAAGGCACCGCGCGGCGCCGGGCGTCAACGAAGGTAAACCTCAGGCGACGGCGAGGTTGGCTCCGGTCTCGCGTCGAAGGTGACGCACGCGGTCGGGGTTCCAGCCGAAGCGGACGAGCTCGTCGCGGGCGACGTGGGTGCCGGCGGGGACGGTGACGTGCAGACGCGTATCACCGATGTCCAGCGACCAGGATCTTGACCACACCTTGATCCTCGATGTCGAAGACCCGGGCCTCGGCCGGGGCGCCGGCGGCAAGGACGACGTTTTCGGGCCGGACGCCAAAAGTGACGCCGCGCGCAGTGGCGGCGGAGGCCGCGAGGGGCAAGGTGAAGCCCTGCGACCTCGGCGCCATGCCACCACTCAGCCGGCCGTTGATCAGGTTCATCGGCGGCGAGCCGACCGACCGGGCGACAAAGGTGTTGAGGGGGCGTTCGTAGATGTCCGAGGGCGTGCCGACCTGCACCAGCCGCCCCTGCGCGCAAGACGCCGATCTTGTCGCCCATCGACATGGCCTCGACCTGGTCATGGGTGACGAAAAGGAAGGTCGCGCCGAGATCGCTGTGCAGCGTCTTCAACTCGACCCGGAGCGCCTCGCGCAGCTTGGCATCGAGCGCGGAGAGGGGTTCGTCCATCAGGAAGACCGGAAGGCTGCGCGCACGATGGCCCGACCGATCGACACGCGCTGCATTTCGCCGCCGGACAGCCGCTCGACCTTGCGGTCCAGCAGGTGGGTGATCTGCAGGGTCTGGGCGGCCTTGTCGACCCGGCTGCGATCTCGTCGTCGCTGAGCTTCCGGCTCTGGCGCGCGAGGGGAAATTCGAGGTTTCCACGCACCGTCAGGCGCGGATAGAGCGAGTATTGCTGCAAGACGAGTGCCACGTCGCGCTCGGCCGCTGTCCAGCTTGCTGACATCGTTGCCGCCGATAGGACGCGTTCCTCGTCCGGCTTTTCGAGCCCGGCGATGATCCGCAAGGTCTGTGGTCTTGCCCGCCCCGGTCCGGCCCAGCAGCACGAAGAACTCGCCGTCCTCGACGACCAGATCAAGGTCGCCGCAGGGCACGGGTGCGCGCCGAAGCGCTTGTTGATCCCTGTCAGCTCGATCGCGCGCCATCAGGCAGTCCTCCGCAGCGCCATGCCGGTTGCGCGTCGAAGAAATGCGTGCGCGTTCCGGGTCGAGGCCCACCCAGACCCGTTGCCCTGCCGCCGAGCAAATCCCGGATTCGACTGCGCGCGCGAGCGTGGCACCGCCATGCCGGACGTCGACGATGTCATGTGAGCCGAGGGGCTCGACATTGGTGGTCTCGGTTTCGACGAAACCCCGGTTCGGGGGCTGTGCGCAGAGGATCACCGCTTCCGGGCGGATACCGAGCTTGACCGCCGACTTGCCCGGTCAGGTGCGCGACTGAGCCGACGCCACGCGGAAGGTCCCGGCGCCCCGACGCGAAGGAAAGCGCTGCCGACCCCGCGCCGCCCTCGACCGCGACGTCGATCACGTTCATCACCGGCGAGCCGACGAACTGCGCGACGAACAGGTTGGCCGGGCGGAGGTAGACCTCTTCGGGCGCGCCGACCTGCTGGAGGAGCGCCGTCATGCATGACCACGATGCGGTCGGCCAGCGACATCGCCTCGATCTGGTCATGGGTGACGTAGACCGCTGGTGGAGTTGCGCGCGATGTGCAGGCGCTTGATCTCGGCGCGCATCTGCTCGCGCAGTTTCGCGTCAAGCGCCCCGATCGGTTCGTCCATCAGGAGCGCCTTGGGCCGGCGCACCAGCGCCCGGCCGATCGCCACGCGCTGCATGTCGCCGCCGGACAGCGCCGAGGGACGGCGGTGCAGAGCAGCCGCTCGATCCCAAGCACCTTGGCCACTTCGCGTCACCGCGCGGCTTCGCGGTCGGACTGGCTGCATCCCGACGGCGCGCAGCGGGAAGGCGATGTTCTCGTAGACCGTCATGTGCGGGTAGAGCGAGAAGGACTGGAAGACGAAGGCGATGTCGCGGTCGGCCGCGCTTGCAGGTCCTGGACCTCGCGCCCGTCGATGCTGATGGTGCCCGAGGTGACCGTCTCCAGCCCGGCAATGGCCCGCAGGGTGGTGGTCTTGCCGCAGCCCGACTGGCCGAGCATGACGACAAACTCGCCATCCTCGATCGTCAGGTTCACGTCCTTGAGCACCTGGACGGAGCCGAAGAATTTCTGGAGTTTCTCAGCTCGATGCGGGCCATCAGACGAGTTCGTCCTCTTCCTCGTCGTCGGCCTCAGGCTCCGGCGGGACATGCGAGGCGATCGATGAAGCCGACCAGACCGATGCAGGATGATGGTCAGACCATAGCGGTGCAGCACCTCGACCCAGGGTTGGCAGAGGAAGATGAGACCGAGGATCATCGTGCGTCTGCGCGGCGGGCTCTAGCACTTGCGCGTTCATCTGGCGGAAGGTCATTTGCGGATCGCTCCGAAGGACATGCCCCGCAGCAGGTGGTTGCGCAGCAGGAAGGTGAAGATCGCGACCGGCAGCAGGAACAGGAAGGCCCCGACGGCGATCACCGTCCAGTCCGACAGGCCTGAGCCGACCTGGCTGGGGATATAGGGCGGTGCGGTCTGGGCGTTGCGCTCGGTCATCATCAGCGCGAAGGCGTATTCGTTCCAGGCGATGATGAAGCAGAAGACCGCCGTGGCCGCGATGCCGGTCAGCGCCTCGGGCAGCACGATCTTGCGGAAGGCCTGCAGCCGCGTGTAGCCGTCGACCAGCGCCGCTTCCTCGTATTCGCGCGGGAATTTCGTCGATGAAGCCCTTCATGATCCAGACCGCGAAGGACAGGTTGAAGGCGGTGTAGAGGATGATCAGCCCGAGGTGGGTGTCGTACAGGCCAACCGCCCGGTACATCAGGAACATCGGGATCGCCACCACGACCGGCGGCAGCATGCGGGTGCTAAGGATGAAGAACAGCCAGTCGTTCTCACCCGGCACCCTGAACCTCGAAAATCCGTAGGCGGTGATCGTGCCCATCGAGACGGCGAGGAAGGTCGAGATGATCGAGACGATCAGCGAGTTCGTGAAACGCGATCGCCGTAGCCCGAGGGGGTCGACCTCGCCGGTGGCACGGTTCTTCACGACCTGCTCGCCGCCGTCGATAGATCAGCTGTTCCCACCAGGGCGCGGCGTCATAGGTCTCCTGTGTCCACGGGCTCGCGCACTGGCGAGCGCTTGGTGAAGAGCTTGGCAAAGGGGGCGACCGTCGGTTCGAAGAACACCGTCGGCGGCACGGTGGTGGCGAGGTTGCGCGGCTTGAAGGCCGTGGCCGCGATCCAGTAGATCGGCGTCAGCATGATCACGAGCGCCACCAGCGACGGCGACGATGGCCGCACTTGTTCAAGACCGCTTCGCCTTTCGTCTGCACCTCGGCCATGTCAGCGCGCCTTCGCCTTGTTGAGGTATTTCACGTAGATGTTGGTGATCGCCACCACCATGATCAGCACGATGTAGGCGAAGGCCGAACTCATGCCGGTCTGCCATTCCAGGAAGGCCATCTTGTAGAGGCGGATGGCGATCAGTTCGGTGGTGGGCTGGGTCGACAGGATGTAGGCGTGGTCGAAGGTCTTGAACGCCTCCATGGTGCGGAAGATGATCGCGATCATCAGGATCGGGCGCCACCAGCGGCAGGGTGATGCGGAAGAAGGTGTAGAACGGCCCCGCCCGGTCGATTGCCGCCGCCTCGTAGAGGTGCCTGGGCACCGCCGACAGGCCGGCGAGGGACAGGAGCATCACGAAGGGCGACCACATCCAGATGTCGACGATGGCGACCGCCCAGAGCGCCATGGCGGGATTGGCCAGCCATTCGAAGTTGCCGAGGCCGAGGAAGTAGTTGATGATCCCGAAGGACGGGTCGTAGAGCAGCTTCCAGAAGAGGCCGACCACCGCCGGGCGAGAGCATCATCGGCAGGAGGAGGAGGGTGGTGATCAGGCCCTTGAGCGGCATCGGGCGGTTGAGCAGCATGGCGAGGCCGAAGCCCACGAGCACCTGGCCGGTGACCGAGATCAGCACGTATTTCGCGGTGATGGTGAAGTTGCGCCAGATGAACGGGTCGTTCAGGAGCTCGCGGTAGTTGCCGACGCCGATCCAGTTTGCCGGTGCGCTGGTCGAGGCGCGGTAGTCGGTGAACGAGGTCCAGAGCGAGTAGAGCAGGGGGAAGACGTTGAAGATGATCAGGAAGGCGATGGTGGGGATGATGAAGAGGTTGCGGATCGTCAAAGTCCGACAGCCCCTTCGCCGCAGCCCTGGTGTCGGGCTCGAGCCTGGTCATCACGTCAGCCACGGTGTCGTGTCCTGCCTGGGAATAGGATACGGCGGGCGCCGTGAGGGTCGCCCGCCGCCAGTCGGTCCGGTCTAGTTCAGCCGGCCGTACTTCTTGAAGGTCTCGGTCCAGTCGTTGGCCAGCGCGTCGAGCGCCTCCTTAGCCGTGCCCTCGCCGCCCACCACGTAGGGGTAGAGGCGCTGGTTGGCCGCGGTCAGCAGCTCGGCATATTCCGGCACCGCCCAGAAGTCCTTCACCTTGAACATGGTCTGGAAGAAGGCCTCGTTGTAGGGCGTGGCGTTGCGGAACTCCTCGGACTTCGAGCACCGCGGCGCTGGCAGTGTAGCCGCCGAGCTCGGCCCAGCGCTTCTGCACCTCGTCCTGGATGAACCATTCGAGGAACTTGAAGGACTCCTCCTGGTTCTCCGAGTAGGCGACGATCGAGATGCCCTGGCCGCCGAGCGCCGCGAACTGGTCGCCGTCGGGACCGGCCGGGTTGGCGAAGAAGCCGGTGTTCTCGGCGTTGGGGTTGGTGGCAGGGTTGATCAGCGCCGGAAAGAAGGCGAAGTAGTTCATGCTCATCGCCGCCAGGTTTTCGGTGATCGCCTGGTTGTTCTCGATGAAGAAGGCCTTGGACCAGCCCGGAGGCGTGAGCTCGTAGAGCTGGCGATAGGCTTCGAGTGCGGTGACCGCCTTGTCGGAGTTCAGGATGCCCTCGACCTCGTAGCTCACGTAGTCGCCCAGGTTGGCGCCGTAGGAGAACAGCGCGTTCTCGATGCCCATGACCAGGCCGTCGTAGGAGTTGTCGGTGTAGATCGCGACGCCGTAGCGGCCCTCGTCCGGCCGGTGGAAGAAATTCGCGATGTCGAGCAGCTGCTGCCAGGTCGTGGGCACGGCGAGGTCATAGCCGTATTCGGCCTTGAACGCCTCCATCTCGGCGGGATCCTCGAACCAGTCCTTGCGGTAGGACCAGCCCACCGCGTCGCCCTCGGCCGGGACGGCCCAGAACTTGCCGGAGTCGCCCGGATACTCGGCGTAGTACTTGACCGTCGCCGGGGCCATGACCTCGCCGAGGTTGTGCTGGGCGAAGAACTCGGTGAGGTCGACGTAGTGGCCAGCCTCGGAGGCGGCACCGAGCCACTGGCTGTCGCCGACGATCATGTCATAGGCGCCGCCGCGGGCGTTGAACTCGGTGAAGGCCTTGGTCTGGAAGTCCTGCCAGGGCGTCGTCTCGACGTTGACGACGACGCCAGTCTCGGCGGTGTACTCGTTGACGAGTTCCTGCAGGTAGTTGGCCGGATCCCATTCGGCCCAGAAGATGGTCAGCTCCTGCGCCATCGCCGCCGGCGCTGAGAGCGCGATGACGGCCGCACCAGCAAGCAGCCGCTTGACGTGTCTTTGCATTGATGTTCCTCCCGGTTTCAAAGGTTGGCGGCGCTTGGTTCGGGATCATTGATGCGTCCCTGCCGCCGGTGTATTCGTCGTGATGTTAGCCCCTTACCGCATGGTTTGGTATTACCAGACCGGCAGAAGTGTCAAGGAGCCGTTTGGTTACTGCCCGGCACCTCCTGCGTCCCAGCAACCGCGCGTTCGAGCCCATTTCGTCAACATATCGGTGATCTTACCTTGTCCGCGGCGCACCCGATGCCGGGGGCGCGGCAGGTCCGCGGGTCGCGATTCTGGCCGGACCAGACGGGCGGCTCACGCATGCTGCGCACCGCTATCAGACCGCGCCGCGGCCAGCATCGCCTGGGCGGCCCAGAGTGCCGTCTCCTGTGCCTCGGCGTCGCTGAGGCCCCAGATATCCTTCAGGACGATCATCGCCTCCACCCCGAAGGTCAGCGACAGTGCGTGGTTCAGGCGCCGGACCACCTTCTCGGGCAGATCGAGACCCTGGGTCGCGCGCGCGAGCAGCCGCCGCCGGTGGCCGCGGCCGAGGGTTCGATCGGCGCCTTCCGATTCGAGCGACTGGCGCAGGGCCGCGCGGAAGGTCGCCTCGTGCTCGAAGAGCCGCGGGAAGGCGGTGGCATAGAGCGAGGCGATGCGGTCGCCGCCCGGCGGCGCCTTGCCATCCCATTCGAGGATCGGGCCGAGCGCCTCGGCCACCACGGCGCGCAGCATGTCGGCCAGCGTCGGGAAGTAGCGATAGGCGGTCGAGCGCGACACGCCCGCCGCCTCGGCCACGTCGCTGACCGAGGGCGAGAGCCCGCGCTGCATCATCTCGCTGGCCGTCGCCACCATCAAGGCGTGGGTTCGCGCCGACGCCCCCTTGAGCGGGGGCGGATCGTCGTCGGCATGTTGACGTGGGACATCCATCCCAATATGGTACTCCAGTCCCGTTTTGGATCAACCGGAAAATTTGCTGGCCGCCGCAGTAGCGGCCACGGGTCGCGGGGGAGGACCATCCGATGCGCGTGATCCACGTCGCGGGCACAGCGGATACCAAGGCCGAGGAGATGGCGTATCTGCGTGACCTGATCGTCGCCGGCGGTCAGCGCGCCGTGGTGGTGGACCTCGGGACGCGAGGACCCGCGATGGTCGCCGATGTTCCCGCCGACGTGGTTGCCGCCTGCCATCCGGGTGGGGCGGGCGCCGTGCTCGGTGGCAGCGACCGTGGTACTGCGGTGGCGGCGATGGGCGTGGCCTTTGCCGAGTGGTGCCGCCGGAATGCCGGGGGCATCGCGGGGATGATCGCTGTGGGTGGCGGGGGCGGAACGTCGATTGCCTGCGCGGGTATGCGCGAGCTGCCATACGGCATCCCGAAGCTGATGGTCTCGACGCTCGCCTCCGGCGACACCGCGCCTTTCGTCGGCACCTCGGATATCGCGATGTTCCCTGCGGTGACGGACGTTGCCGGGCTGAACCGGCTGAGCCGGGTGATCCTTTCGAACGCCGCCCATGCGCTGCTCGGCGCAGTTGCAGCACCGGCCCCGCCGAGCGCAGACGACAAGCCCGCTATCGGGCTGACCATGTTCGGCGTCACCACGCCCTGCGTGACCGCCGTGGCCGAGCGGTTGCGGGGCGATTTCGACTGCCTGGTGTTCCATGCCACCGGCACCGGCGGGCGGGCGATGGAGCGGCTCTTGGGGCAGGGGGTGTTGTCGGGGCTGGTCGATGTGACCACCACGGAGATCGCCGACCTTCTGTTCGGTGGAGTGCTGGCGGCGGGCACCGATCGGCTCGACGTGGTGGCGCGAACGGGCGCGCCCTGGGTCGGGTCGGTGGGTGCGCTCGACATGGTCAACTTCTGGGCGCCGGAGACGATCCCGGAGCGCTACCGCGACCGGACGTTCTATCGCCACAACCCCAACGTCACGCTGATGCGCACCACGGCGGCGGAGAACGCCGCGATGGGGCGCTGGATCGCGGGCAAGCTGAATGCCTGCCGCGGACCGGTGCGGCTGCTGTTTCCGGGCAAGGGAGTTTCGGCGCTCGATATCGAGGGCGGGGCGTTCTGGGATCCGGAGGCGGATGCAGCCCTGCTCGACGCGCTGAGCGACGGGCTGGCCGATCCGTTGCGGCTGAGCGTGCTGCCGTATCATGTCAACGACCCGGCCTTTGCCGCGGCGGTTGCCGATGCATTCCTCGAACTGGTGGAGACCTGATGCCTGTCATCCCGCGCAAGACGATCCTCGACCGCTTCCACGCCATGATCGCCGCGGGCCGGCCGATCATCGGCGGCGGAGCGGGCACCGGGCTTTCGGCCAAGTCCGAGGAAGCGGGCGGGATCGACCTCATCATCATCTACAATTCCGGGCGCTACCGCATGGCCGGGCGCGGCTCGGCGGCGGGGCTGCTGGCCTATGGGAATGCAAACGAGATCGTGAAGGAAATGGCGGTCGAGGTGCTGCCGGTGGTGCGCCACACACCGGTGCTCGCGGGGGTGAACGGCACCGATCCCTTCGTGCTGATGCCGCAGTTTCTGAGGGAGCTGAAGGCGATGGGGTTCTCGGGCGTGCAGAACTTCCCGACCGTGGGGTTGTTCGACGGGACCATGCGGCAGAGCTTCGAGGAGACGGGCATGGGGTTCGGGCTCGAGGTCGACATGATCGGGCAGGCGCATGAGCTGGACCTTCTGACGACGCCCTATGTGTTCAATGCCGACGAGGCGGTGGCGATGACGAAGGCCGGCGCCGACATCATCGTGGCACACATGGGGGTGACGACGGGCGGGACGATCGGGGCCAGCTCGGCGAAGTCGCTGGACCAGTGCGTGACGGAGATCGACGCGATAGCCGCGGCCGCGCGTTCGGTGCGCGAGGATGTGATCCTGCTCTGCCATGGCGGGCCGATCTCGATGCCGGAAGATGCGGGCTATGTGCTGCGCCGCGCGCGGCGTATTCATGGCTTCTACGGCGCCTCGTCGGCCGAGCGGCTGCCGGCGGAGCGTGCCATCGCCGACCAGATCCGCGCCTTCAAGGCGCTGCCCGCACAGGGAGGATTGAGATGACGGACGTGAGGGACCTCTACCGGTATCCCGGTGACGTGGACGCCTTCGGCTTCGACTGGGGGCAGCTGTCGGTGACGCTGGGCCCGCAGGTGAACGGGGCGCGGCAGATGTCGGCGGCGGTGGTCACGGTGCCGCCGGGGCAGGGGCATGCGCGCCACAACCATCCCGGCTCGGAGGAGATCATCCATATCCTCGAGGGCGAGGGGACGCAGATGGTCGAGGACGAGGAAGGCAATCCGCACACCCAGGCCGTGCGCGCGGGCTGCACGGTGTTCATTCCCGAAAGTCGGTTTCACGCGACGAAGAATACCGGGGCGGGGGAGATGCGGATCTTCGTGGTATACGCGCCTGCGGGGCCGGAGGAGCTCTTGAAGGAGCTGCCGGATTTTCGACTGATTCCGATGGGGGGCTGAGCCATGAACGATATGCCCACACGCGCGCTGCCGTATGACTTCGGCCATCTCGACGATCTGATGGAGGCGGCGGGGATCGACGTGCTGCTCGTCACGTCCAAGCACAATGTCCAGTACCTGCTGGGCGGCTACCGCTACATCTTCTTCTCGGCCATGGACGCGATCGGACACAGCCGGTACCTGCCCATCGTCGTCTATGTGAAGGGGGCGCCCGAGCGGACCGCCTACGTCGCGCACGCGATGGAGAAGGGGGAACACGCCAATCATCCCTTCTGGTCGCCGCACTTCCTGCCGGGCGCCCGCGGCACTCGGGACGCGATGGAGGCCGCCATCCGGCATCTCAAGGCCGAAGGACCGGCCTCGCCGCGGATCGGCATCGAGTCGGCCTTCTTGCCGATGGACAGTGCCGGACTTCTCGCGGACGCCTTCCCCAACGCGCAGGTGTCCGACGCCGTCGGCGTGCTGGAGCGGCTGCGCGCGGTCAAGACGCCGGACGAACTCAAGTTGCTGCGCGGCGCCACGGAACGGATCAGCGCGGCGATGCAGGCGACCATCGCGGGCTCGGGCGCGGGCACGACCAAGCACGACATCATCGAGCGGCTGCGGCGGGAGGAGACGGACCGGGGGCTGAATTTCGACTACTGCCTGCTGACGCTGGGCGCGTCGCACAACCGCGCCGGCTCGGAGCAGGCCTGGGCGCCGGGCGAGGTGATGTCGATCAACTCGGGCGGCAACCTCGGCGGCTACATCGGGGACATCGCCCGCATGGGGCTGCTGGGAGAGCCGGATGCCGAGCTCGACGACCTGTTGGGCGAGATTGAGGCGGTGCAGCAGGCGGCCTTCGCCGCGGTCCGGGCGGGGGCGCAGGGCGGCGACGTGATCGCCGCGGGCGAGGCGGAGCTGGCGCGGCAGCCGAACCGCGGGTGCACCGACTTCGTCGCGCACGGCATGGGCCTCGTCAGCCATGAGATGCCGTTCCTGATGGACCATCCGGTCGGCTACGCGGGCGAGGACGCCGGCCGACCGCTCGAGGCCGGCATGGTCCTGTCGGTGGAGACGACGATGCTCCACCCGCGGCGCGGCTACATCAAGCTCGAGGACACGCTGGCCGTGACCGAGACCGGCTATGAGCTCTACGGAACGGAAGGGCGCGGCTGGAACCGCGGGGGCCGGTGAGCCCGACCCGGATCGCTGTTGCCGGGGAATACCCGGCGAATTATCTAACGCACCGTCAAGGGAGGACACATTCATGAACGGCAAGCGCATCCTGATGCTGATCGGCGAGTATTCCGAGGAGTACGAGATCTTCGTCGTCCAGCAGGCCCTCGAAGCCGTAGGCCATACCGTCGATATCATCTGCCCGGAGACCAAGGCGGGTGATCGCGTGACCACCAGCGTCCACGACTTCGGCCCCGGAATCATGACCTGGAGCGAGCATGTCGGCCACGCCGTCCCGGTCACCCAGACCTTCGACACGACCAAGACCGACAGCTACGACGCGGTCTACATCGCCGGCGGGCGTGGGCCGGAATACATCCGCACCTTTCCGCGGGTGCGCGAGATCGTCCGCGAGTTCCATCGCGACGACAAGCCGATTGCCGCGATCTGCCACGGCGCGCAGGTGCTGGTGGCGGTGCCGGAAGTCATCGCCGGCAAGCGGGTCTCGGGCCTTTTTACCACCGAGCCGGAAGTGACCCTGGCGGGGGCCACCTACGTGAAGATCGGGCCGAAGAACGCGCTGCGCGACGGCAACCTCGTCACGGCCGAGGGCTGGACGGCGCTGGCCGCCTTCATCCGCGAGTTCCTTGGCGTGCTCGGAACTGAGATCGTCCACCATCCGATCGGCGCGCGGACCAGCGTCGCCGCCGAATAGGCCGCAACAGGACCGGGACGGGCACCGGCGCGAGACCGCGCCTGCGTGGAAACGCGTTGTCGCGGGTCGCGCTGCCCGGTATGTTTTCCCCGGGCCTCCATAGCTCAGCTGGTAGAGCACCTGATTTGTAATCAGTAGGTCGGGAGTTCGAGTCTCTCTGGGGGCACCATAGTTTTCATACAGATCAGTATGTTTGAGTAGTATCTGAAGGCTCTGGGTTAAGTTTAGCCGCCGGGCCGCATGATTGCGGCTTTCGGATTGCCGTTTCGGCCGGCCGGGCGCCTTCGGGCCGCCCGTGCGCTTGTCCAATGCAAGCAAGCGCCCAAGCAGTCTGATCAGGTCCGATCGTTCGGCCTGCGTGAGGTTCCCGGCAATCTTGTCCGGATATGCCGCTGTCAGGGGTGCTGCCGCTGCAATTGTATGCCAGCGATGCCGGAGACGCAGGTTTGCGTCAGGTGACGGCTCCCTTGCGGCGATAGGCGTCGTCGTCCCAGAGACGGTGATGCATCGTGCTGCCGATCGTCTCGGCGGCCCGCAGGATGTCGGCCTCGTCGAGATAGAGCGGCGTGAAGCCGAACCGCAGGATGTCGGGCGCGCGGAAGTCGCCGATGACGCCGCGCGCGATCAGGGCCTGCATCACGGCATAGCCCTCGGGGAAACGGAACGAGACCTGGCTGCCGCGGGCCAGCGGATCGCGGGGACTGGCAAGCTCCAGCTCCGGGCAACGGGCCTCTACCTCAGCGATGAACAGCTCCGACAGCTGGATCGAGCGCGCCCGCACGTCGGCCATGGACACGTCCTCCCAGACCGTGAGGGCCGCCTCGAGCGCGGCGTAGGCGAGCAGCGGCGGCGTGCCGACGCGCATGCGCTCGATGCCCGCGGCAGGCCGGTAGTCGAGGTCGAACGCGAAGGGCGCGTCATGGCCGAGCCAGCCGGACAAGGCCGGCTGCACGCTGTCCACCAGCCCGGGCGCCACGTAGATGAACGCCGGCGCGCCGGGGCCCCCGTTGAGGTACTTGTAGGTGCAGCCGACCGCGAAGTCGGTGCCGGCGCCATACACATCCACGGGCAGCGCGCCGGCGGAATGCGCGAGGTCCCAGATGACCAGCGCCCCGACCGCGTGGGCGGCGCGGATGATGCCGGGCATGTCGTGCAGGCGTCCGGTGCGATAGTCCACCTCGGTCAGCATGACCACGGCCACGTCCTCGCCGATCGCGGCCGCCACGTCCTCGGGCGCCGGCGTGCGCAGCTCATGGCCGCCGTCGACGAGGTCGATGAGACCCTGGGCCATGTAGAGGTCGGTGGGAAAGTTGCCGTTGTCCGACAGGATCACGCGGCGCCCGGGGCGCAGCCGGATCGCCGCCGCCAGCGCCTGAAAGACCTTGATCGAGAGGGTGTCGCCCACGACGACGCTGCCGGCGGGCGCTCCGATCAGACCCGCGATCCGATCGCCGAGGTGGCGCGGCTTGCCGATCCAGCCCCGGGTGTTCCAGGCGCGGATGAGTTCCGTGCCCCATTCCTCGCACATGGTCCTGTTCACCGCCTCGATGGCGGCAACCGGCAGCGGGCCGAGCGAATTGCCGTCGAGGTAGGTGACGCCTTCGGGCAGCCGGAACATCGACCTGGTCCTGGAGAAGTCAGTCATTTGCGTGTCCCGGTTCGGTTGAGGGCTGTGGTGGCGGCATTCTGTAGTACGAGCACGTATTATATTCTGCCGGCGTCCGCAGCGATTCGGTGGTCCCTTGATGGCCTCGCAGTCGGAGCGTCCGCGGAGCGAGGGCATGGGACCACGCGCGGAAGGTCAACGCGGCCGTCAGGAGGTTCCGGCCAGGCGCGGCGCCGGCGCGAGGCGCTGCGCGGCGCGGGTCTGTTCGGCGGTGGCCATCATCAGCGGTCCGACGCCCTTGGGGTCGTCGGGGACGACGGGTTCGGAGAGGTAGTATTCCGGGCTGCCGTCGCGGTAGCGGTCGAGAAAGCCGCCGAGGCCGGCCACCTGGCAGATCTGCGCGAATTCGGCGGTGCCGTCGGGCCGGCGCCGCATGGCCCGGGTCGCGAGGGCATCGACGGCAGCCTCGCCCGCGGCGGCGGCGCCGGGCGCGAGGTCGAGGCGGTCGGCCTTGATGAGGGCATAGGCGAACATGGCGCTGGCGGAGCTTTCCTCATAGTTTCCGGGCAGATCCGGGCGGTCGATAACCTGGAGCCAGAGGCCCCCCGGGGTGCGGAGGTCTTCTAGCCGCGCAAGGAGGCTGCGGGTTGGGGCCTCGAGGCCGGCGGCGCGGAACTGCTCGGCGCCGACGAGCTCGGCGATATCGACAAGCGCCATGGAAAGCCATCCATGGGCGCGCGCCCAGTGCGAGGCAGAGCGGCCAGTGAGCGGGTCGGACCAGGCCTGGTCGCGGCTTTCATCGTGGCCGTGGGCATAGAGGCCATTGGCGGGCTGGGCGGTCAGGGCCAGCGCGGTGGCGACCTGGGTGAGGGCGTCGTCGAGAAGGGACCGGTTGTCCGTGGCCCTGGCCCATTCGATCTGGAAGGGCAGGCCCATGTAGAGGCCGTCGAGCCAGACCTGCCGGGGGTAGATGCGCTTGTGCCAGTAGACGCCCGAGCGGGTGCGCGGGTGGCGGGTGAGCTGGCCGGCAACCGGGGCCGCCGCCTCGAGATAGCGGCGCTCGCCGGTCGCCCGCCAGAGGTAGATCAGCGCCCCGGCCGGCAACACGTTGTCGATGTTGAACTCGTCCGGGCGGTACCCGATCGGCCCGTCGCGGCCGAGGTGCGGATCGACCAGCCGCACGAGATGGCGCAGCCAGCGGTCTTCGCCGGTGGCCGTGTGCAGGCAGGCGAGGCCCTTCCAGATGCAGCCATCCTCGTAGCACCAGTCGCCGCCCTTGTAGGGCGCGTAGGCGGCGGCATAGGCGTCGAAATAGGGCATCAGCATGCGGGAAATCCGGTGATTTCGAGCAGGGAGGCCGGGCGCAGGTCCTCAAGCCGCACGTCGGCGTTCTCCGCGACGATGCCGGCGTGGCGCATCGGCGCAATGTGCGAGGCCATCAGGGCCTCGGCCCGCTCGGCGTCCGGGTCGAAGGTCACGTCGATGCCGTGGAGCGTCACTGGGCCCACGGGCGCTTCGGGCAGGCCGAGGAAGGCGCCGACCGCGGTCCTGAGGCGGGTAATGGCCACGTCGAGGACGGTGATGTCGCGCAGGTGCGGCGTGGTGACGTCGACCGGGGCGGGCGCGCGGGATTGCACGGCATCAGAGGCGCCGTCGGGGTCGCAATTATAGAAGGCGTTGGCGGCGATGGCGGTGCCGATGCCGTGCATCGAGCAGCGAGATAGGGCCACGCGCGCCACCTCGCCGCCACGGCCGCGGCGGGACTTGATGCGCAGGCCGCGGTCGGTGCCGGCGAACTCGCAGTCGGTCACGCTGACGTCCGTGACGTCGCCGCTCATCTCCGAGCCGATCACGACCGCGCCGTGACCGCGCTCCATACGGCAGTTTCGGATGGTCACACGGCGGGTGGGCGCGAGGTGGTCCGCGCCACCGGGTCCGGGAACCCGGCGCCCCGCCTTGATGGCGATGCAGTCGTCGCCGGTGGTGAAGCGGCAGCCCTCGATGGTCACGTCCTCGCAGCTCTCCGGGTTCAACCCGTCGGTATTGGGGCTGTCGGGCGGTGCCAGGATGGAGAGGCCGGCGGCGGTGACGCCCCGGCAGCGCGACGGGTGCACCGTCCAGGACGGTGAGTTGCGGATGGTCAGGCCGGACAGGCCGACATCCTCGCAACCGGCGAGATAGACGGTGCGTGCGCGGTGCGCGCCGGCGCGGGTCTCCTTGGGCCAGCTCCACCAGTCGCCCTCCGCTCCGCCGCCGTCGAGCACGCCGGCGCCGGTGATGTGCAGGTCGCGGACATCGATCGCGGTCAGCAGCGCCGCGTAGCAGGCGGCGGGAACGCCTTCCCAGCTTGCGAGCATCCGCCCATCCGGGTGGCGGGCGGGCAGGATCGGGAAGGCCTCACGGTCGGCCACGGCGGCGACGACAGCGCCGGGGGCAAGGTGCAGGGTCATGGCGCCGCGCAGGAAGATGGGCGCGCTGCGCCAGTGCCCGGCGGGGACGAAGAGCGTGCCGCCGGGAGGGGTCGCCGCGACGGCCGCGGCGAAGGCGCCGACGTTGTCGGCGGCAGTCTCGCGGGCGCCGAATGCGGTCAGCTCCACAAGGCCGGCGCAGGCGGGGGTGCGGAATGCGCGCCGCGCGCCGGTGGCTGGCAGGACAATTTCGTAGTCGGTCGCGGGCGTGAGGTCGGCGAAGGTCAGCGCCACGGTATCGGTGGCGCCCTCGACCACCGTTGTGCCGTGGCGCAGCGCCCAGGCGAGCGGTGCTGCCAGTGTGTAACGCGCACCCTGGCCCGCGAGGATCAAGGTGGCGGTTCGCGGGGTGAGGGCCGCGAGGCGGATGCCGGAGTTTTCGGTCATGGATATCCCTGGGGTGGGCCGCAGCGGGGAGCCGCGGCGGCCGCGCCGGTTCAGAGCTTGGCGAGCACGCCGTTGATGCCTTCGATGATCTCGCTGGCGGCTTCTTCGGCCGAGATCTCGCCGTAGGCAAAAAGCTCGAGCGTGTCCTGGAAGATCGAGCGGATCTCGGGGTGCTCGTTGAACGGCGAGACGGCGGGACCGTCGGCGTCCATGACGATCTCGTTGGCCGCGATCAGCGTCGGGTTCATGGCCCCGCTCGCCGCCAGCATGGTCGCCGCCACCGCACTCGCCGGCAGGCCGCGGCTGTCGGCGAGCGCGGTGATCCCTTCGGGCTCGTTCATCAGGCAGTTGAGGATCTGGGCGGCCGCCTCGGGATTCTGGCTGCGTGCCGAGATCGAGAAGACCATGGACGGCTTGCGGTAGACGCCCTGGTTGGACGCGCCGTCGATGGTCAGCGGCGGTACCGGCACCAGTTCCTGGCCCTCGGCGAGGGGGTCGGAATACTTGAAGTAGGTCGAGTCCCATTCGTAGGAGCCGGCGATGCGGCCGTCGGCCCAGGCCGGCAGCTCGAAAAGCTCGGTCGTGCCCGCGGCGGCCGCGTCCTTCCAGGACGGGGTGACGCCCTGGTCAACGAGGCCTTGGTAGAATTCGAGGGCTGCGGTGAGCTCCTCGGGTGTCCAGGCGACGGTGTTGGTCGCGGGGTCGACGAGATCCTTGCCGGTCGCCTGCGCTGCCACCATCGAGACGACGAGCAGCGCGTTCAGCCCGATCGCGTAGAACGGATAGGCGTCGGGACCGATCTTCTCCTTGAAGGCAGGCGCCGCGGCGATCAGCTCGGACCAGGTGCTCGGCACAGCGAGGCCTGCCCGCTCGAAGCTCTGCTTGTTGAACATGAAGACGCGGCCCGTGGTCGAGACCGGCAAACCGTTCAGGTTGCCGTTCAGCGTCGCCGTTTCCAGCATGGCCGGGCTCCACTGCGACAGGTCGATCGCGTCGAGCGTCGTGAGGTCGGCAAAGCCGCTGCCGTCCTTGGAGAAGAGCGGCAGCCAGGGCCAGTTCACCTGCATGATGTCGGCCTCGGTGCCGCCGGCGAGCTGGGTGGTCAGCTTCTGCAGGTGGCCGTCGAAGCCGGTGAACTCCGGCGCGATGGTGTGGCCGTACTTGGCGCCGCAGGCCTCGAGCGCGGCCTGGGTGGCGACGTGGCGGCTGTCGCCGCCCCACCAGGACATGCGCAGGTCGGCGGCGGCGGCATGCTGGCCGAGGCCGGTGATGGCGAAGATCGTCGCCATGGCAGTCATTGTTCGGGTCATCGTGTTCCTCCCGTCAGTGGTGGCTGGATTGGTTTGCCAGGGAAAGGTTGTTGCCTGTGTCGGCGTCGAAGACGTGTACGAGCGCCTCGATTGGCTTCAGGGTCACTAGGTCACCGCGGCGGGTGGCCGGGTCGTAGGTCTCGCCGGATACCACGGCGATCACGGTCTGGCCGGCGACATGGGCATAGAGGTACACCTCGTGGCCCATGAACTCGACGGCGGCGATGGTGCCGATCAGGGCACCGGGGGTGCCCTGCGGCACCAGGCGCAGGTGCTGGGGCCGCACGCCCCAGGTGACGCGGCGCGGCGTGGCGGACAGGCGCGCCATGAGCTCGGGGCCGGCCGCAAGGGTCTGGTCGCCGATGCGGAAGGCGGGTGCGCCGGCGGTGTCGAGTTCGGCCGGCAGCAGGTTCATCTCCGGCATGCCGATGAAGCCCGCCACGAAGGCGTTGGCCGGGTGGTTGTAGAGCGTCACCGGGTCGGCCACCTGCATGATGCGGCCGTCCTTCATCACGCAGATGCGGTCGCCCATGGTCATCGCTTCGGTCTGGTCGTGGGTGACGTAGACCACGGTGGCCGACTGCCCTTCGGCCTTCAGCCGCCGGTGCAGGTCGGTGATGCGGACCCGCATCGAGGCGCGGAGCTTGGCATCAAGATTGGAGAGCGGCTCGTCGAAGAGGAAGACCTCGGGCTTCTTGATGAGCGCGCGGCCCACCGCGACCCGCTGGGCCTGGCCGCCGGAGAGCTGCTTGGGCAGGCGGTCCAGGAGCTCGCCGATCTCCAGCGTCTGCGAGACCTCGGCGGTGGCGCTCTCGATCTCCGGCTTTGGGCGGCGTCGCAGGCGCAGGCCGAAGGAGAGGTTCGAGCGCACCTTCATGTGGGGGTAGAGCGCGTAGTTCTGGAACACCATCGAGATGCCCCGCTTGCCCGGCGCGAGGTCGTTGACCACCGCCTCTCCGATGCGGATCTCGCCGCCGGTCACCGTCTCCAGCCCCGCGATCATCCGCAGCGTGGTGGATTTGGCGCAGCCCGAGGGGCCGACCAGCACCATGAACTCGCCGTCCTCGATGTCGAGGTCGATCCCGTGCACCGCCTTGAAGCTGTTGGCGTAGACCTTCTCGAGGTTGCGGATCTGCAGTCTTGCCATGGCCTAACCCTTGATGCCGCCGGTGGAGAGACCGTCGATGAAGTATTTCTGCGCGATGAAGAACACGACGAGGGCAGGCGTGATCGCCAGCACCGACATCGCGAGGATGCGGTTCCACTCGAAGGCCTCGGTGGTGTCAATCGACAGCTTGAGTGCGAGCGAGATCGGGTACTTGTCGACCGAGGAGATGTAGATGAGCGGCCCGAGGAAGTCGTTCATCGTCCACATGAACTGGAAGAGGCAGACCGAGATCAGCGCCGGCGCCAGTAGGGGCACCACCACGTAGATCAGCACTTGCAGCGTGTTGGCGCCGTCGACGCGGGCGGCCTCTTCCATCTCGCGCGGGATGGCGCGCAGGAACTGGACCAGCATGAAAACGAAGAAGGCGTCGCCCGCGAAGGCCGAGGGCACCCAGAGCGGCAGGAAGGTGTCGAGCCAGCCGAGGTCCCGGAACAGCAGGTACTGCGGGATGCGTGTAACGACGTTGGGCAGCAGAAGTGTCGCGATCAGAAGGGCAAAGAGGAATTTCTTGCCGGGGAACTCGAAGCGGGCAAAGCCGTAGGCGACCAGCGCGCAGGAGATCGCGGTGCCGATCACCTTGGGCGCGATGATCAGGAAGGTGTTCCAGAAGAAGCGGCCGAAGGTGTAGGGGGTCGAGGTCTGCCAGCCCTTGATGTAGCCGTCGAGGGTGGGCTCGCTCGGCCAGAAGCCGGGGCTGGCGAAGATCTCGGAGTTGGTCTTGAACGATGCGCCGACCAGCCAGATCAGGGGGTAGAGCATGACCAGCCCCACGCCGGCCAGTACCGCGTAGCGTAGGGCAAAAGACAGCCCCTGGCCGCGTGCGGTCTGCGTGTTGAGCGCATCGCCGGAGGCGGTGACGAGATCGGCGGGGGAGGTCACGGCCATGCCCGTCAGCTCCGCTTGTCGCCGGCGTAGTAGACCCAGTGCCGCGACGACCAGAACGCCAGCACCGTCAGAACCATGATGATGACGAAGAGCACCCAGGCGATCGCCGAGGCATAGCCCATGTCGAGGTTCTTGAACGCCTCGTCGTAGATGTAGAGCGGCAAGAGGTAGGTGGACTTCACCGGTCCGCCGCCGGTGATGACGTAGGGCCCGTTGAACTCCTGAAACGCCTGGACCATCTGCATGATCAGGTTGAAGAAAATCACCGGCGTGATCAGCGGCAGGGTGATGTAGAAGAACGAGCTCCAGTGCCCGGCGCCGTCGATGGACGCGGCCTCGTAGAGCGACTTGTCGATCGACTGCAGCGCAGCGAGGAAGATCACCATGGCCGAGCCGAACTGCCACATGCGCAGGAGCGTGATGGTGAAGAGCGCATTGTCGGGATCGCCGAACCAGTTGACCGGCTCGCCGCCAAAGGCGGTGATCACCATGTTCACCAGCCCGACATCGGCGAAGATGTAGCGCCAGAGCACCGCGATCGCGATCGATCCGCCGAGGATGGAGGGGACGTAGTAGGCGGTGCGGAAGAAGTTGATCAACCGCAGCTTGTAGTTGAGGATCACCGCGATGAAGAGCGCGAAGGCCAGCTTCAGCGGCACGGTGACGAATACGTAGAGCAGCGTGACGTTCAGCGACTTGCGGAAGGTGCGGTCGCGCGTGAAGAGGTCGATGTAGTTCTCGAGCCCTGTCCAGGTTGGCTTCGAGAGCAGGTTGTAGTCGGTGAAGCTCAGGTAGAGCGACGCGATGAACGGGATCGCGGTGAAGATCAGCAGCCCGATGATGAACGGCGTGACATAGGCGAGCCCCATGTACCGGCTTTCACCGCCCATCAGGCCGCCCCGTGCGCGCGTCGGACGGGTACGACCGTCACCGCAGGTCGATGTTCGCGAACGTGCATTGTCTCCGCTGCATTATTCGCATGCCACCGGCACTCGACCACGAAGTCCTCCCTTGATTGCGATGTCATCCGTCGCAATTCTTGTTTGGCCGGAAAACTGGCACAGGATGCCGGTGAGGTGAATGAACGGAGCCGCAGAAAAAGATGGACGAAACCGAAGGCACAGTCCTGAGCGGCATTCCCGCCCAGGCACTCACGCTGCGCCTGCCGCGCTCGACGATAAAGATGCGCCATGCGGCCAGCTGGCGCGTCGACAAATGGAACGAGGTGCATGATCTCATCATCTGCCTGCGCGGCTCCGCCCACTACCGCCTCGACGACGACGATGTAACGCTGCGCCCGGGGGAGGGGATGCTGATCCCGGCGGGTAGCCGGTTCGTGGGCCGCATCGGTGCCGGCGAGGAGAGCTACACGGGAATCGCCCAGCACTTCGCGCTCGATCTCTTCGGCGATGTCGATCTGATCTCGCAGATGGAGTTCGCGCGGGTGGTTCCCCTGCCGAACTGGGACCGCATGGAACACCTCGTGCGCCTCTACCGCGACATCGCGCCGGCCGCCTCGACCACGCTCGCACAGCACCATCTCTTCATGGTGATCCTGCTCGCGTTCCTTTCCACCGCCTTCCGCGGCTGGCGCGCCGGCGCGGTCGATCCGATCGGCGGGCAGGACACGCTGTCGCTGCATATCGTGCTGGCGGCATCGCGCATCGCGGCCAATCCCGGCGGCGATGACGCGCTGGGGTCGGCGCTCGGACCGGGTGCCGTTCAATGGCGACTATTTCCGCCGTGCCTTCCGGGACAAGATCGGCCTGACGCCTCGAAAGTTCATGGAATTCAAGCGGATGGAGAAGGCGCGCAACATGCTGGCGACCGGCCAGCGCGTGAAGGAGACCGCCGCCAAGCTGGGCTTCAGCGACGCCTACTATTTCTCGCGCATGTTCCGCCGCCACATGGGCGCCAGTCCGGCGAGCTACCGTCTCAGGGCCGGCTCGGAGGCGAGCTGAACGGTATCAAGTGTCCGGGGGCAGGCGGCAGGCGGATCCGCGCTTGCGCGGCCGTGAGCCCGGGAAACGTGACAGGATAACACTGCCATCGGGGCGCCAAGTCGTGATAGGATTTGGCGAGGAGCCACAGGCGGACGTCGTATCGCCGGGATGGGATATGGGGAATTCATGATGAAACTGAAACCAGGAGCTTTCGTTCTGCTCTTCGTCGGGCTCGCGGCGTGTGCGCCCGGGGAGACCTACCAGACCCGGCAGCTCAGCTGCGCGGGCGGCGTGCTCGGTGGTGCAGCCGCGGGCGGCATCCTTGGCAACCAGATCGGTGGGGGCACGGGGAACGATATCGCGACCGCGGTCGGTGCCGGAACTCGGAGCACTTGCGGGGGCGCAGAACAGCAACTGCCTCGCGCCGGCGCAGGCCCGGGCCCAGCAGGAGATCGTCGGCTACGACCGCAACGGCAATGCGATCTACGCGGCACCGCCGTCCCAGCGGATCATCGGCTACGACCGGTACGGGAATGCCGTCTACGGGTGATGCACGGACCGGGTGTCCCGGCACCCGGCTATACCTCTGCAATCGCCTCGAAATCGCATCCGGTGGCCTTTTCGATCCGCAGGGCTGAATCCCGTACGGCGCGCGCCAGCTCCTCCGCGCGCTGCTCGGCCTGACGTTCGGAGAGCACGATGGAGATGGTGGCCGCGCAGGCCCCCTTCTCGTCACGGATAGGTGCCGCGATGCAGGCCACCGCGAACTCCGACTGGCTCATCTGGATCGAGAGGCGCCGGGCGAAGTCGGCCTGGCTCTGCCGCGCGAGGGTCAGCGGGTCCACCTCGGCCATGCCGGTGCTGGAGGGTCGTGCGGTCTCGCCGAAGGTGGCGATGCGGTCCGCCTCGGGCAGGTGGCCCAGAAGGAGCTTTCCCGAAGCGGTCCAGTTCAGCGGCACCCGCGTGCCGACGTTGGAGGTGACGCGGAAGTGGCCCTGGCCCTCCTCCATGGCGATCACCGCCATCATCCCGCCGTCGCGGGCGCAGAGCTGCACCGTCTCGCCGGTCTCGCGCATCAGGCGCCGCATCTCCCGCCTCGCCTCGGCGAAAAGGTCCATCGACGCCCGGTAGCGCAGCCCGTAGCGCATGAGCCGCGGGCCGAGCCACAGCATGCCGCCGTCGCGCCGCACCAGCATCTCGCGGTCCACAAGTTCGTCCGCCAGCCGGTAGACGGTCGAGACCGGCGCGCCCGTGGCCTTGCCGAGCTCGTAGGCGCTCATGGGCCGTTCGTGCTCGGTCAGCGCGTCGAGGATCTGCAGCGTCCTGTCGATGCCGCTGGTGCGGCTGCGCGGGATCTCGGTCATCGTGTCTCCTTCGGCGGCCGCACCCTCCCTCTAGGCGGCCCGTCCCTGCGGCTCAAGCACCGTCAGTTGGCAAGCCAGGTCAGGTATGCGGTGGCGCCGCCGTTGCGCTGGCTGTCGAAGTCGTCCGCGCGCGGGCTGATCGCCGCGGCGTTGCCCAGTGCCTCGGCCACGGCGGCGGCGACGACCTCGGCCTGGCCGGGCGCAAGGTTGCAGGGGTCGAGCTGGAAGTAGTTCAGTTCCACCTCGTGGTCGCGCACGACGATGGCGGGCTCGAGGCCGCCGAGATACCGCGCGATGGCGGCCGCGGTGGTGCCGGCGGCGGCAGGATCGACGTTGATCTGCATGCGGTCGAGGGGGTTGCTGGTCGGGTCGGCCACGATCTGGGGCGTGATGCCCGGAAAGCCCGAGAAGGCCCGCAGCCACAGGTCCAGCGCCGCGCGCTCCTCGGCGCGGATGGCGGCATGGTCGCGGGCCATCCAGCGCTCCATCGCGGCGATGGCGCCGGCGATGCTCTCCTTGCCGATCTTCATGCCGCGCCCGATGCCCATGTTCTGCATGTAGACGGCGCGCACGAGGTCGCGGCGGCCGGCGACGATGCCCGAGGTCGGGCCGCCGAGGAACTTGTGCCCCGAATAGATCGCGAGATCTGCGCCGGCGGCGATGAAGCCGGTGAGGTCGTATTCCGAGGCGGCGTCGACGATCACCGGCACGCCGGCCTCGCGGCAGATGGCGGCGAAGCGGGGGAAGGGGATCTGGCCGTAGTGCACGACGTGATGCGAGACGACGTAGAGGGCCGCGGCGGTCTCGGGACCGAGTGCCGCCCGGAGCTGGTAGTCCATCACATGCGTGGCCTGGCCGACGGGCAGGACCGTGGCGCCGGCGAGCTCGATCCCCTGCGAGATCGGCGCGCCGTAGCCGCAGAGATGGCCGATCTGGATCGCGATCCGCGACTTCGGGCCGGGGCTCTTCGGCAGCGCCTCGACGCGGGCCGGGTCGAGGCCGGTGATGCAGGCGGCGACCGCCAGCGTGATGCCGGCGGCGGCGGAGGCGGTCAGGCAACCGGCTTCCGCGCCGGTCAGCCGGGCGATGACGCGGCTGGCGTCGGCCTGCATCTGGTGCATCTTCACGAAGCGGCCCATCGAGGCGGCGGTGGCGGCGGCCACTTCGGGGTGGGCCATCGAGGCGCCGAGGCTCGTCATCGTGCCGGAGACGTTGACGACCGGCGTGTAGCCGCGGGCGCGGTGCCAGCTCCAGTCCTCGTTCTCGCCGTGGCGCGGGGCGTCGGAATTCATGGGGCTTTCCTCGTCAGGCCTGCGGCGCAAGTTCGAAAATGGCTTCGATCTCGACGGTGATCCGGTTCGGCAGCGAGCCGACCCCGAAGGACGACCGCGCATGAGCGCCCGCCTCGCCGAAGACCTGGTGGAAGAGCTCGGAGGCGCCGTCGATCACCGCGGGGTGGTCCTCGAAGTCGCGGGTGGCGTTGACGAGGCCGAGGAGCTTGACCACGCCGCCCACGGCGTCGAGCGAGCCCAGCTCGTCGCGCAGCACGGCGAGGATGTTGAGCGCCACGAGGCGGGCGTGGTCGCGGGCAGCCTCGGTGGTGACGTCCTCGCCGACCTTGCCGCGCAGGAGCGTGCCCTCGGCGGTGACCGGCCCCTGGCCGGAGACGTAGACGAGGTCGCCGGAGCGGCGGAGATTGCGGAAGGCCCCGATCGGCGAGGGGGCCGCGGCGGGCAGGGTCAGGCCCAGCGCGCGAAGGCGGCTCTCGGGGGTCTGGGGGGCGTCGAAGGTCATGCGGGGATCATCTCGGACTTGAGGCAGTAGCTGATCTGCCCGGGGGCGACGGCCACGGGCGGGGGGACGGTTGCGGCGCAGGCGGCGTCGGCCAGCCGGCAGCGGGTGCGGAAGACGCAGCCCGAGGGCGGGTTGAGCGGGCTGGGGATGTCATCGGCCAGCACCTCGCGGTTCTTCGGTGCGCGCGGGTCGGGGTGCGGGATCGCCGACAGGAGCGCGCGGGTGTAGGGGTGCGCGGGGCGGTCGTAGAGCTGGCGGGCGGGGCCCTGCTCGACGATGCGGCCGAGGTACATCACCACGATCTGGTCGCAGAGGTATTCCACCACCGAGAGATCGTGGGCGATGAAGAGCATGGTCAGGTTGCGGCTCGCGCGCAGGTCGAGGAGCAGGTTCAGCACCTGCGCCTGGATCGAGACGTCGAGCGCCGAGACGCTTTCGTCGGCGACGATGAACTCGGGGTCGAGGGCGAGGGCGCGGGCGATGCCGATGCGCTGGCGCTGGCCGCCGGAGAACTCGTGCGGGTAGCGGGTGGCGGCGTCCGAAGCGAGGCCGACCTCACCGAGGAGGCTCGCGACGCGGGCGCGGCGCTCGGCCGGCGAGCCGACCTTCTGGGCGATCAGGCCCTCGGCGATGATCTGGCCGACCTTGAGGCGCGGGTTCAGCGACGACACGGGATCCTGGAAGATGATCTGCATCCGCCGGCGCAGGGCGCGCATCTCGGCGGGGCCGAGGCGGTTGATGTCCTGACCGTCGAACTCGGTGCTGCCCGAGGTGGGCTCGACGAGGCGCAGGAGGGTGCGGCCGAGCGTGGTCTTGCCCGAGCCGCTCTCGCCGACGAGGCCGGTGATCGAGCCGCGGGGGATGTCGAAGGAGACGTCCGTCACCGCCTGCACGGTGCCGCGCTTGGTGACGAAGGTCTTGGTGAGGTTGCGGATGCGCAGGAGCGGGGCGTCAGGCATGGGCGGCCTCCGCGACGGCGGGGTGGTGCCAGCAGGCGACGAGGTGGCGGGGGGCGACGGTGGAGAGCGCCACGGGACGGGTGCAGATCGCGTCGGCGAGCGTGCAGCGGGGGGCGAAGGCGCAGCCGGGGGGCATGGCGGCGAGCGAGGGCACGGTGCCCTGGATCGGCCGGATGCGGCTGCCCGGCACGCGCTCGGGGCGCGGGATCGAGGCCAGCAGGCCTTGCGTGTAGGGGTGCCCGGTTGCGTCGAAGAGCTCGTGCACCGGGGCGCTCTCGACGATGGCGCCGGCGTACATGACGGCGACCGCCTCGGCGATCTCGGCGACCACGCCCATGTCGTGGGTGATGAACAGGATCGACATGCCCATCTCGGCCTGCAGCCGGCGCATCAGGTCGAGGATCTGTGCCTGCACGGTGACGTCGAGTGCCGTGGTCGGCTCGTCGGCGATCAGGAGGCGCGGGCGGCAGATCAGCGCCATGGCGATCATCACCCGCTGGCGCATGCCGCCGGACATCTCGTGCGGGTACTGGTCGAGGCGGGTGGCGGCGGCGGGGATCTCGACGAACTCGAGCATCTCGATGACGCGCTTGCGGCGGGCGGCGCCGTCGAGGCCCTCGTGCAGGCAGAGCATCTCGCCGATCTGGTCACCGATGGAGAACAGCGGGTTCAGCGAGGACATGGGCTCCTGGAAGATCATCGCGATCTCCGCCCCGCGCAGGTTGCGGCGGGTCGCCTCGTCGGTGGTGGCGAGATCGACGGTCGCGCCGGCGGCGGTGGCGAAGGTGATCCGGCCGGCGGAGATGCGGCCGTTGCGCGGCAGGAGGCCCATGATGGCGAGCGAGGAGACCGACTTGCCCGACCCGCTCTCGCCGACCAGCGCCAGCGTGCGGCCGGGCTCGAGCGCGAAGGAGACGTCGCGGAGCGCCGTGACGGTGCCGCGGTGCGAGCTGAACTCGACGCGCAGGCCCTCGACCGACAGGAGGGGCGCGCTCATGCCGTCCTCCGCGCGGCTGGCGCGGCATTCGCGCCGATGACGGTGGCGAAGGGCTCGAACATCCGCCGCATGACCATGGTGTTGCCGAGGCTGTCCATCACCTCCTCCTCGACGTCCTCGAGGCGGAAGAGGGTGAAGTCGGCCTTGTCGCCGACGCCCGGAACCGGCTTGAGCCCCATGGTCTCGCGGGGATGGGTGCTGATAGCCGTGACCACATCCTCGAACGGCAGGCCGACGGCGAGCAGCTTCGAGGCGGTGGTGGCGAAGTCGATCACCGAACCGCGGATGTTGCGCAGGTGCAAGTCGGTGGAGATCGACCAAGGCCGCAGCCCCGCCTCAAGCGAGGCGCGGGCAGTGGCGAAGCAGAACGACGCCTGGCCGTGGCCGATGTCCATGCGCACACCGCTGTCCGCCAGCCGCATCGCCTGGTCGAACAGCGCCTTCGTGTCGCGGATGGACCCCGCCTTCTTGCCGTTGAAGCAATGGGTGATGATGTCGCCAGGCCCGAGGATGTCGAAGACCTCGTCGATCAGCGCCGGCGGCTCGCCGATATGCACCATCAGCGGCAGGCCGGCGATCTCGGCCACGCGCTTGGCGATCTTGGCCGGCGTGATGCCCCAGGCGCCGACGATCACCCCCGAGGCGCGCACCTTCACCCCGCAGATCACGTCGCGGTTGGCCTCGATCACCTCGAGCGTGCGGTCCACGTCCACCGAGCGCATGTCGATCAGCTCCGACACCCGGTTGCAGGCCACGAGCCCGATCGAGCCGATGTTGATGAAGGCGCGGATCGTCTCCGCCGCCGGGTCGATCACGTATTCCCGCAGCCCGTGGAAATTCGCCTCGCCCGCCGAGCCGGCGTCGGCCATGGCGGTGACGCCGCTTCCCCGCCCCGCCTCGGAGGCGCGCACCGAGATGTCGGTGCCGCCGTGCCAGACGTGGACGTGCAGGTCGCACCAGCCGGGCGAGAGGAAAGTGCCCTGGCAGTCGATCTCCTGGGCGCTGGGTGCCGCTTCGGCCCGGACGATGCCGTCGTCGCCGACATGGATCGCGGTCCCGGTCAGGCCGACGGCGCGGAAGTTGGTGAGGGTCAGGGCCATGGCTCAGAGCTCCTTGGCAAGGCGCGGGTCGAGCGCGTCGCGCAGCCCGTCGCCGATCAGTTGCAGCGAGAGGACGGAGACCGAGATCGCGATGCCCGGGAACATGATCAGCCACGAGGCCTGGTCGATGAACTGCCGGCCCTCGTTGATCATCGTGCCCCAGGTCGGGATGGAAGGGTCGACGCCGACCCCGAGGAACGACAGCCCCGCCTCGGCCAGCATCGCATAGGCGAAGATGAAGGTGGCCTGCACGATCACCGGCGAGACGATGTTGCGCAGCACGTGGTTGAAGATGATGTAGCGGGTGGACGAGCCCAGCGCACGGGCGGCCTCGACGAAGGGCAGCTCGCGGATCACCAGCGTCGAGGCGCGCGAGATGCGCGCGAAGCGCGGCGCGTAGACGATCGAGAGCGCGAGGATCACGTTGAACACCGACCCACCCAGGATCGAGACGAGCGCGATCGCGAGCAGGATGTCGGGAAAGGCCATCATCGCGTCCACCAGCCGGGACAGGAACCCGTCGAGCCCGCGGATGAAGCCGGCGAGCAGCCCGAGCGTGATGCCGATGACGGTGGAGACGAGCGCCACCCCGAAGCCGATCATCAGCGAGACCCGCCCGGCGTAGAGCAGCCGCGAGGCGACGTCGCGGCCGTAGGCGTCGGCCCCTAGCCAGAAGTCGGCGCCGGGTGGCGTCAGCCGCGCGCGCACCGACATGCGGGCCGGGTCGGCGGGGGCGATCAGCGGCGCCAGCAGGCACAGTGCCACGATGGCCAGGAAGATGACCAGCGCCACGATCACCGAGCGCCGCGCCATCATCAGGCGGAAGAAGCCGGGATCGGTGGCGACGGAGGCGGCGGCGGCCATTTGCGTCTCCCTCAGTATTTCACCCGCCGGTCGATGACCGCGTAGAGCAGGTCGACGGCGAGGTTGATGAGGACGTAGAGGGTGGCGACGACGATCAGCGTGCCCTGGATCACCGGGTAGTCGCGGCGCAGCACGGCGTTCACCACCAGGTTGCCCATGCCGGGGATGTTGAACACCCGCTCGGTTACCACAGCGCCGGAGACCAGCAGCGCGAAGGTCAGGCCGACCACGGTGATGATCGGGATCGCCGCGTTCTTCAGCGCGTGGCGCAGCACCACCCGGCGCTCGCTCATGCCCTTGGAGCGCGCGGTGCGCACGTAGTCCTCGCCGAGCACGTCGAGCATCGAGGCGCGGGTGAAGCGCAGGATCAGCGCCGAGTTGACGATGCCGAGCACCAGCGAGGGCAGCAGCAGGTGCCGCATGCGTTCGAAGAAGTCGGCGTCCGGCCCGCCGTAGCCAGAGGACGGGAACCAGCCGAGGTCGGTGGCGAGATAGCGCTGCAGGATCAGCCCGGTCCAGAACGACGGCACTGAGGCCGCGAGCATCGCCGCCGAGATCGATGCCTGGTCGAGGAACGACCCGCGCCGGTAGGCCGCATAGATGCCGATCGGCGTGGCGATCACCACCGCGAAGGTCAGCGAGAAGAGGGCGAGGAAGGTCGTGGGCTCCGCTCGGTCCCACAGCACCTGCGTCACCGGCTGGTTGAAGAACAGCGACATGCCGAGATCGCCGCGCGCCGCGTTCAGCACGAAGGCGAGGTACTGCACCAGGATCGGCCGGTCGAGCCCGAGCTGCGCGCGCAGGACGGCCGCATCCTCCGGCGTGGCATCGGGCCCCAGCAACAGCGCCGCCGGATCGCCGGGGGCGAGGCGCACGATGACGAAGGCGATGGTCAGCACCAGCCAGACGACGATCACGAGTCCGACCAGCCTGCTGGCGATGTAGCGAGCCATGGCTGTACCCCGAAGCTTGATGCCCGCGACCGGGTGGGCCCGGTCGCGGGAAGGGTCAGGGGGTGCGGGTCAGTCGACCGTGGCGTTCCAGAACGCCGGCCAGGGCGACGGCTCGACGCCCTGCAGTGCCTTGCTCTTGCCCTGCAGCGCGGCGAAGTCGCCGATCTTGATGAAGCCCACGTCCTCCATGTTCCAGTTCTGCAACTGGCCGAAGAGGTCGAGGCGCTTGGCCGGGTCGGTCTCGGTGGTGAAGGCCGCCCAGACGGCGTCCTTCTCCGGGACGGTCCAGCCGAGGCGCGAGGTGGGGCCGTACATGTCGGTCAGCGCCGGCTCCGGCAGGAACGGCGAGTGGGTGATGTAGATGTCCCAGAGTGCGGGGTCGTTGCGCCGCTCGCCGAGCGTCGCCCAGTCCACCACGTCCATCTGCACGGTGAAGCCGGCGGCCTCCAGCGCCATCTGCGCCACCTCGGCCATCTTGAAGTGGAACTCGTACTGCCGCGAGGTCAGGATGCGCAGCGGCGTGCCGTCGTAGCCGGCGGCGTCGAGGAATTCCTTCGCCTTGGCCGGGTCGTACTGGTTGTAGAGCTCCAGCCCGTTGTCCACGCGCCAGGGCCAGCCGTCCGGGTACATCGCCCCGTCGACCTTGAAGAACTTGTCGTCGCCGAAGGCGGCGAACAGCATGTCGTCGAAGGGCAGCGCCGCCTGCAGCGCCTTGCGGACGTTGGCGTCGGTCAGGAGGCCCGCCTTGTGGTTCACCGCCCAGACCGGCCAGCCGAAGCTCTCGAGCAGCACGGGCTCGGCCACGTCCGAGGCGGCGATGCGGTCATAGGATTCGACCGGCAGGCCGTCGGCATAGTCGAACTGGCCCGACAGCAGCCCCTCGACGCGGGTGTTCGGATCGGGGACCGGCACGAAGCGGATCTCGTCGACGGTCTGCTGGCGGGCGCCGGCATTGCCGTCCGACGGCTCGGTGCGCGAGACGTAGCCGTCGAACCTGGCGACCTGGATGTACTGGTCGGGGCTGTGCTCGACGAGCCGGTAGGGCCCGGTGCCGACGATGGCCGAGAGCTGCTCGCCGAGGATCTCCTGCGGGTAGACCGCGGCCGCCGAGTTGGAGAAGGCCAGCAGCGACAGGAGCGGCGAATAGGGCGTGGAAAGCTTGATCTCGACGGTCAGCGGGTCGGGCGCGCTGATCGACTCGATCCGGTCCAGCACGGTCTTGCCGCGGGTCGAGGACTTGGCCCAGCGCTGGAGCGAGGCGACGACGTCGGCGCTGTCCATGGTCGAGCCGTCGTGGAAGGTGATGCCGTCGCGCAGCGCGATGGTGTAGGTCGTGCCGTCCTCCGAGATCGTCGGAAGGTCGACCGCCAGCAAGGGCACGATGTTCCAGTTGCTGTCGAATGTGTAGAGCGTCTCGATGAAATGCTGAGTGACGATGCTGACCACATCCTGCGTGGACATCATCGGATCGAGCGACTGCGGTTCGCCGATGATCGCGACCTCGAGGGTCGACTGCGCGGCAACCGGCCCGGCAAGGGCCGTTCCGGCGAGTAGGGCGGCGATCAGGGTTGGTCTGGCCGACGGCATCGTTATCTCCCTTATTATGGAATACCATAGTTTATACGGTAATTCTGCGCGCGATCCTCCGCTGCGTCAAGCACGGAATCCGGCATCCGGGCAGTGCGCCCACTCCGGGCCAAAAGCCTTCCAGAATGCTCAAAAGTGGCAAGCCAGATTCCAGCGGATCCAGCCGGATTCCAGCCTCCGAAAACGACGACTTCTCAGGTGCTTGCCCCGCATCTGCCGAGATCCGCGAATTTCGCGCCATTCCGCCACAAAAAGCGGCCCCGGGTCAGGGACCAGGGCCGTTGGCATCAGTCGGCCGGCGGCCGGTCGAAGGTCTCCCGCCCGGTGGGCTCGACATGAGGCACGTCGTTCATGCGCTGGCGATGCGCCGCGAGTTCGGCGTACATGCGCCGCCGTGCCCGGCTCTGGTTGCCGAGCGGGCGATGCTCGGGAAGGCTGTGCCACGGGTTGAACCGCAGGTTGCGGGCGAAGGCCATCTGCGCGGGGATGTCGAACTCCTGCCGCGGAATGTCGATGCGTGCGGCGGGATCCAGGGCGACAGCGCCTCGGGCCAGCGAATCGACGCGTCCTCGATCGGCATGAGGTGGGGGTCGGTCTGGATCTGGACGCGCATCTCGAAGGCGACGTCGGTCTCGCGCAGCGTCTCGGCCATGTTCTCGCGCAGGTAGTTGGGAGGTATGCGGCCGAAGGGAACGCCGGGAATGGTGCGCGTCACCCTGGTGAGCGGCACGTAGGAATACTGCATCGCCTGCCCCTCGCCGAGCAGGTATGGGACGCAGCTGAAGTAGCGCTGGCCGAGGGGATTGTACTGCGTCTCGTTCCACAGGCCCTGCATCAGCATGTCGAGCAGGTGGCTGTCCTTGGGGTTCATGAAGTACCACAGCGGCTCGTCGATCGTGCTCCAGTACTGGAGCTTGGCGTTCTCGCGGGCGTCGGGCGTGACGAAGGTGGGGGTGACGACGGCGGGCCAGTCCTGGGTGTGCGCCTCATCGTCGAGCAGCTTGGGGCCGGGCACGTCCATGAGCTTGACCGACATCGAGCCGAAGCCCACGTCGCGGATGTCCTCGGGCACGTCGGGACCGGGACCGGCGAAGCGGATGTAGGCGGGGTAGCTGCGCGGCGAGGCGAAGACGCCGTGACGCAGATGGTCCGGCAGGTCGTCGCGCACGGTGAAGGTGGCGCGGACGAGGCCGTGGGTCTTGGTGTTGCCGCCGCGCTCATAGGCCCCGGGCTGGAAGTGCAGGTTCATCTGGTCGCGCATCTCGTCGATGATCGCCTGCAGGGCCTCTTCCTCCCAGTCGAAGATCGTCTCTTCGGCAAGCGCGAGTCCGAGGTCGGGGCGGCCGCGCATCTTGAGGTGCTGGACCAGCCGCGCCGCGGGCTCGCGTGTCAGCTGGTTGAGCTGCGGGCGGAAGAACGGCTCCAGCCGCCGCTCGACGTGGAGGCCAGCCTCAAAGGCCCGATGCAGGAGCCGGCGCAGCGCGATCAGGACTTGAGTCACGGCCGTTCCTCCTGCGCGCCGCGGCCGGCGATGTATCGAAGCGCCCGGATGCCGGGCATGAAGAAGTATGCCCCCCCGCGCACGGTGACGAAGGGCGGCAGGCCTTCCACCCGCTCGGCCACGCCGGTCCGGCGCGGGATGGTGAAGCCGTCGGTCCGCATGCCGCCGGCGAGCGGCGCCCGGTCGCCGAGCAGCGGGTCCTGCTCGGCCGGAGAGGCCATCGAACTTGGCCGAGGCGATCCAGGCGCTCTGCACGAATTCGAACTGGCGCACGATGTTGGCGCAGAGGCAGGCGAAGTGCAGGCCGCGCTCCGCGTCCGGGCCGGGGCACGAGGGCATCCTCGGGTGACAGAACCACGCCATACTCGCGCCCGCGCCGCACGATCCGGTGGAAGCGCGCGGAGGCGACGAGATCGTGCCGGCCGGCGCGCCCGTCGCGCCGGCGCCGGAATCCCAGCGTGCTGAGGAGCCAGGACATGGGTCCGCCGACGCCGGGAGGGTGGTCGCCGGTGCGCGGGTTGGCGCGCCGGATGTGGGCCCCAACCGGGCAGACGTGGCCGTCGGGGTCGGCGTCGTAGACGAAGTTGTTGCCGGGGCGGCCCCCCGGGACTGCGCGGCCGTCGGGGATCAGCCCGCGGCCATCGAGGTGGCGGCCGACCATCGCCTCCGCCAGCGCCACGCGGCGGTCGGCGTCGTGGCCGGCGGCGGCGTCGAGGAAGCGCCAGAAGCCGCGCACGTCCTGGTGCAGCTGGCGCAGCACGAGGTATGTGCCGTTCCGCCCGAAGTCGCGGCTGCGGGGGGCGTCGTCCGCCGCGGGCAGGACGCCGGCGCCGGGGGTTTCAGGCCGGACAAGCGGGCGGGAAGTGATCTCGCCGTATTCGTTGGGGTGGCCGAGCACCACCTCGCCGGGGGCAAGCAGGTTGGCGTAGGTCAGCCTGCGGTGCTGCGAGGTGGTCTGGGTCCCCTCCCAGTCGATCACCGGCTCGCTGACGCCGTCGACGAAGCCGAACGGCTCGACGCCGCGGTTGTTGTTTGTGGGCAGCATCCGGACCACGGTGAAGGCTTGGTCGAAGGCCGCGCCGGTGACAGCCGCCTTGAAGGCGTCGAGCCCCCCGGGTTCGGCGTAGAGCATCAGGATCAGGTGCGGCTGCGGGCGGCCCCAGTGCCAGTGCGAGGGATCGTTCCCGGCGATATCGCCGAGCCGGCGCGAGCGGCTGTCCTCGCCTGCCATCCCGGCGAGGAACGGCTGGGGGAACTGGGCGACGAGGTCGGGCTCGACGCCGAGCGCGCGTAGTCCGGCGGCGGTAAAGGCGACCTGGAGCGCCGTCGGAGGCGGGGCGTCCAGCTTCTCTGCCGTCGTCACCGGCGCCGCGGCGAGCCACGTCCGGGCGGCGGCGGCGTCGGCGACGTCGAGGAGCAGGAACTCTGCCGCCTTCAGCTTGCCGTGGCCGAAGCGCACTAGGCCCTGCATGTCGGCGAAGTCGGTGGCGGTCACGCCGCTCATAGCCGGGCCAGCCATTCGCGGCTCGAGCGTTCGCCGAGGCGCCGCGTCTCGAGCCCTTGGCGGATCAGCCTGTTCTGCGCGAGGTCGTAGGCGGTGAGGCCAGGATACGCCTTGTACCACACGTCGGTCGGCTGCTGGCGGTTGCGCAGGTAGCGCTTGAACTTGGCCTCCTGCTCGGCTCCACCCTTGATCAGGAAGCTCGTGGAAGGATAGCCCACGCCGTTCGAGAACACGAGGTTGAGGCCCCAGGCCACCTTGTTGATGAAGTCGTCCATGTAGCTTTCGAGCGAGCCGTCGTAATTGCTGCAGAACAGGATGCGGCGCCGGTCGTCGAGAAAGACCCAGCGCGCGAAATGGATGCTCTGCACCCGGGTCAGGTAGCCCCGACCGTAGACGTGCCGCGCGGCGTAGTTCAGGAGGTACAGGAGCAGCATGGCGGCGGAGCGCCGGAAGACCCCGGGTTTCAGGTCGCCGACGGCGGAGAACGCGTTGGTGACGTCGTGGTCTTCGAGGGCCGAGAGCTTCGCGACCCGCGCGTCGTCCGGCCGTGGCAGAACCTCGGGGTCGGTCGTCTCGAGCCGGCGCAGCCACACGATCACGACCGGCGCCGCCAGGAGCGCGAGTGGGGCGGCCAGCAACAGCGCGAGCGGTACGCCCAGCTTCTCAAGGAGGTCGCGGGAGCGCCATCCGATGGGGGTCGGCGCCTCGGGCGTGAGGGTCAGCCGGCCGGCGCGGCGCTCCTCGCCGATATGGGCGCGCAGCGCGATGTGCAGCGCGCCGGCATTGGCCGTGCCCATTTCCGCGACCAGGGCGGGCAGGCGTGCGCTCAGCGCCCGCGCCAGCGCCGCCTCCTCGTGCACCTGACGCACCGTGCGGCCGCGGGTGTTGACGTAGTTGGCCGCTTCCGTGACGTTGTGGGCCTGCATCCAGGCCAGGAGATCGCCTTCGCGATCGAACCCCGTGCAGTGTGCGTAGATGCGCCGCAGTCCGTCGCCCGCCCGCGCGGCAAGTTCCGCGAGAAAGCTCTCCCGGTCGCCGTCGATGTCGCCGAGAAACACGAGCTGCGGCGCAAAAGGTCGGGCCGGGATGCCGTAGGCTTCGATGTCGCGCCAGGTGTCGACCTCGACCACGAACAGCCGCGCGACATGCAGCCGCTCGAAGCGGCCGAAGGGCACGAATGCGTTGTCCGGATCGGCCTGGCCCGGCGCGCTCGTCATCCTGGCGAGCAGCGCGCGCAGCGCGTCGCCCTCGCCGTCTGCGACGGGCGCCATGATCAGGAACGTGCTCTGTGGCGTCATGCCCGCAACCGGCTGATCGATCTTCAGGCGGGCGCAGGCGCCGTGCCCGTCTCGAACTCGAGCACGAAATCGAACAGGCGGTGGTCGTCCCAGTAGACCTTGCCGAGATAGACGCCGGGTCCGATCGCACGGATCTCGTCGCGGACCCATTGCGCCACCAGCGATGTCTCGGAATAGTCGATCACGATGCACTCCTTGCCGTCGAGCAGGCTCTTGTCCTTGTACACCGTGGCGATGATCGCGTTGAGGCCGAAGGGCAGGATGCGGTTGCGCAGCACGCCCTTGTCGCGGTCGAAGACCTTGCCCTGCCAGGCGAACAGGTTGATCAGCTTCGAGATGACCGGCGTGAAGGCCGTGCCCGGCGCGATGATCGCGGTCCCGTCGGTGGTCCCGTCCGGTATGTCCCCCGCGGGGACGCTGGAGTACAGCGTGTCGAGCTCCGACTGGCTCATATCCATGAGCTTTTCCACATCATAGGCCACGGCTGGGTTCCCCTCTAACGTGCGGCCGGAGCCGCAAAGACGTCTTACAAACTCCGGCCTGTCCCCGCCGCTGCGAGGTCACGCGGATCCGCTTCATGCGCCGTGCTGCGGCGTGGCAGGAGGATCGTCGTAACGCGCGCTGGCCGCGGCCGAGGCACGGTAGACCGGTCCGCGGAGGATTTCGTTCAGCTCGCCGCGCGGGACGAGGCTGTCCGCGTCCCACCGGTTGAAGGGGTGCATGGCCAGTTCCGCGTGTACGCGCGCCGCGATCCTCAGCATGTCGGTCTCGCCGGATGCCTGCCTCGGCAGCCGGATCTCGCCCACGGTGATCCAGTGGCCGCCCGGCGCCCGGCTCAGGTCATCGAGGGGTGGGGCCTCGGCGGCGGCGAGCCGGAAGCGCAGCTCGCCCGCGGCGCGGCGCTGGACGAGGTCGCGGCCGAGGCCGTCGCGCGCGCCCCGCGCGTCGTGCACGAGGTCGGGCGAGGGCCTACCGGCTGGAAAGAGCGCGAGATGCACCAGCTTGTCGCCCATCTCGATCGGCGAGCGGCTGTAGTAAGTGAGTGCGGCAAGGCTGACACCCTTGTCCACCGAAGTGCGCCGCGCCCGGGCGAGGCGCAGCGTCTCCCGCAGGCCTTCGCGCCGGAGAAGGCCGATAAGTCCACGCAACCGGCCTCCCAGGCCGCCGCCGGCGCCATCGGCGACAGCCTCCATGCTCGAGACGAACTGGCGGGCGTCACGGGCGTGGTTGCCGGCGGCGCCCGAGGTGAAGGTGAGATCCTGCACGTGGCCGGCGTCGTCGGTGATGCGCACGCCGACGGCGCGCTGGTCGGGGACCGGATCAGCCGCGATGGTGGCTGCCGCGCTGGAGAAGCGCAGGATCGCACGGAACGCCGCACCGGGCTGGAACGGCCCGCCCGCGAGCGGCGCGGGCAGGTTCTCGGGCACGCGAAATTCGGCGGTGGTCGTCGCATAAAGGGTCTTGCGCTGAAAACCGCGATCGGGGGCGCCGCCGCCGGCGGCCGCCTGCTGCAAGCGGCGCAGCACCGCAGTGGCGTCGTCGGCGAGCCGCGCGCGCCTCTGCGCCGCGTCAGGTCGAGCGGGTACGAGCAAAGGGGGCACGGCATAGTCGCGGGTCGCCCGCCAGCCGTCGACCTGGTGCCCCGCGTGGGGCTCGGACGCGAGGACTCCTTCCGCGTCGAGGGACGTGGGATCGAGCGGGCGCGCTGCCGTGCCGCGATGCGGCAGTGCCGGATCGGGGGCAGCGAGATCTACGCCGAAGAGTGGCGCGGTCGGGATGATGGCGGCGGCGGACATGCAGGGCCTCGCGTGCTGGGTGGCCGCTCAGTGCACGACCGGCTCGACGCCGCCGTGCATCAGCGGGTGCCGCCCCGGATCGGCAAGCAGCGTCGGGTCGACGTCCCAGGGCTCGAAGGCGTTCGCCACATTGACGAGGCCGGTCCCCGCGAGGTCGGGGAAGTGCCTCAGGAGCACGCCCCTGAGATCGGCGTCGTCCACCCAGTCCAGCCCCTCCTGCGTGTAGTGCTCGGCGTCGTACCAGGTGGTGTAGAACGGGTCGGCTTCGAGCCGCCGGCTGGCATTGAGGGCGAAGAGCGTGAACAGCTCCTCTCCAAAGCCGTAGCCGGGCGGCCGCTTGATCGAGCCGAGCGTGCCAACGAGCAGGTCCACCCGGTCTATCGCGGCCTTCTCGCTGTCGCCGGGGCGCTCGTAGACGCGGCGCAGGCGGGCAATCTGCTCGGCGTCGTCGGTGAAGTCTGTCCAGGTGGTGAACTCGGGCATGCCCCAGCCGCGGCGGAACTCGTTGAAGCGCGGAACCCCGTCCTCGCGGTCGCGCAGCACGTCGGTCAGGGCGAGGTCGATCACCGGGAAACCGGGCACGGACAGCTGCGTCAGCGTCGGGGCAAAGTTGTTGAGCACCAGCTGACCGGGATGGGACGTGCCTGCAGAGAAGGCGATAGCCTCCAGGCCGAACTCGCGCGCGAGCCGGGTCGCGCCGCGCATCCGGGTCTCGGCCAGCGACACGTCGCGCGCGCCCGACCCGTCAAGTGCGCGCAGAGCGAGGCGGTCCATGATCAGCGAGTGCAGCCGGTAGACCGACATGAACTCCTGGGTGAGCGTGTAGTCGACGCCGTGGTCGCGGCGGTCGTTGCCGATGATGCCGCCGAACTCGCGGTTCTGAATCTGGATGCCGCCGAGGTCGCGCAGCGCCTCGCGGTGCCGGCCCTGGCGGAACAGGTTGGCGATCAGGCCGTACCAGTTGCCGTTCATCGCGTCGTTGAGGATCCGGTTGGGCAGCACCGCCGGCGTCCATTCGATCGTATGGATCTTGGCCATCACCGCGGCGTTGATCAGCCGCGCCCTCTGGAAGGCGTCCTCCTCGTCCATCGCCGGGTGGCGCGCGCGCAGCATGTCGACGATGGCATTGTGCTCGCGGGCGAACAGGGTGTGGAGGAACGAGAGACCGAGGTGCCAGGTGCGGTTGACCATGCCCGAGCGCTCGACGCCCGTCCGTTGGTCCACCGGCAGGAAGCCACCCGGCAGGTCGAGATACGCACCCTTGCCGGCCTCGCCCGCCGCGTTCGGGGCGCGTAGCTGACCGCAGGCGACGAGCTCGCCGCTCGCGAGCCGCAGGTCTGTCTCGCCGCTGCCGTAGATCTGCGAGCCGTCCCACCAGGATGTGACGACGTTGGTCCGCGCCCGCACGCCCGGCCGCGCAAGCTCGGCGTGCGGCGAGGTGACCCGCTTCGGCACCGGCAGGGCGGCGATGCCGAACTCGGCGCGCCGCGGGTCGTCCGGCCCCAGCGGGACCATGTGCACCTCGGTCGGATGCGGGTCGCCGGCGACGACCCAGTCGTGGTTCTGGAACTGAATCCACCAGCCGGCGAGGGTGTTGAGGAACGGAATCGTGCGCTGCCCCTCGGGCCGGTCGCAGTGGAGCAGCACCCGGGCGACCTCGGCCGGGCTTGGGTCCATCAGGCTGGCGTCGTCATCGGTGCGGGTGGTCGACGGGTCGGTGTTGCGCCCGAAGAGGGTGAAGGACGCGCCAGCGGTGGGGCGGTCCGGGTCGGTCCAGGCGCCGTCGGTCTGGCGGTAGAGCCCCGCCGTGCCCGGGGGCTGGGTCCCTTCGGGAATCAGCCGTGCACGCCCGTCAGGCCCATAGGCGTCGAACAGGTTGCGCCGGTCGGCGTTGTTGCGCGTCTTGGCGAGCTTGAGCACCGACAGGAAGTCCGCGACGCTCTGACCGCGCAGCCGCAGGGCCACGAGCGCCTTCTTCTGCACGTACCAGTTCGTATGGCGCGGACGGCCCTCGGACCCGAAGAGCGCCCGGTCGGGGATGGCGGCGGTCAGCGCGCCGAGGCCCGCATCGACCACGGCGCCGGACAGCCGCCCGGCCTTGTCGCGAAGCCGCTGCATCAGCGACGGACGCGCGACGACGGCTGGCCGCGGTGCGCTCAGCGCGTCCGGCGCGGGCTTCGGAAACGCGGTGTTTGCCGCATCGGGACGGGCGAAGCGCGGATCAGTGACCTCCACCTCCGGCGCAGTCTCCAGATTGGCGCGGCTGACCGCCAGCTGGCTGCGCCAGTGACCGGCGAGGTCGTGATCGGGCCAATGTTCCAGGGCATTTGCGTAGGCGTCCGCCGCTTCGCGCCAACGCTGCGCGAGGAAGAAAGCGGCCGCGGCTTGCGTCCCGTGACTTGCGTCCTGGCCGCCTGTCCCGTTCGAAGGGCCAGCCTCGGTACGGACTGCCCGCTGCCGCTGCGCCTTGATCTTTGCCGGTGCGGGGCGGTCGGCGGCCTCCGCTTCGATTTCACTGCCCATCGACGGCTCCTCCGCGCGAAACGGTGGTGGTTGGGGCGAAATACGCTACACTACGTAGTAAAATGTCTTGCCATTGTGTCGCAGTTTTGATTGTATTGTTCAATACAATTGGTAGTTGTGGCGCGTTTGCCGAGATTTCTTTATTGCAGATAATACTTCTGATCTCGCCTATGCTGCAGCGTCAAATATCTCAGGGCCGACTGGTGCACCTGCATCATCGTTGAGGTAGCTCATAGTATACGCCTTTCAGGCGCGAAGATCAATTTTCCTTTCGCGCGGCTGGCGGAGTTTGACGAGCGACACTCGGAGCGCTGACCCTCGGCGCACCAGACGGTAGTGACACAAGCGGCGGCAAGCATCCGCTTGAGACGGTTTCAGCCGCGTTTGCCGGGCGCTACCGGCCTTGAGGCGTCTGGACAGCGCAACACGCGCCTGCGAGGCTCCGCGCAAATGTCCGGTCTCACGCTGCGCCAGGTCGAGGTGATCCGCGCCGTCATGCTGACGGGTTCGATCAGCGGAGCCGCACAGTTTCTCAATGTCTCGGGTCCGGGCGTGAGCCGGCTGGTCAGGCACGCCGAGGAATCGCTTCGGATCAGACTGTTCGAACGCAAGGGCGGAGTCTTCCTGCCCGCGCCGGAGGCGCGGGCGGTGTTTGACCAGATCAACGAGGTCTACGGCAAGATCGAGGGGCTGCAGACCGCCATCGCCAATCTGAACTCGGGCGAGTCGGGCGCGCTCGCATTCGGCTCGGTGCCGTCGGTAGCGCAGTTCATCCTTGCGCGCGCCGTGGTCTCGGTGCGCAAGCGCTTCCCCGATCTCTACATCGATCTCAACGTCCTCAAGATCGAGGAAACGGTCGACTATCTGCTGCTCGAGCGCGGCGAACTGGTGGCGATGAGCTACGCTTTCGAACATCCCTCGCTCGAGAACGCCGAGCTCGGGGTCGGCGAACTCGTCGCCGTGGTGCCCGACGGACATCCGCTGGCCGAGCGCCCGCGGATATCGGTGCGGGCACTGGGGTCCGAGCCGCTGATTGGCGTCAGTCAGGACGACCCCTATGGCGCGATCATTTCCGGGGCGTTTCAGGCGGCCGGCATCGACTACCGGCTGACGATCCGGGCGCGGTTTGCGCAGACGGTGGTGAGCCTGGTGCGGCACGGTCTGGGCGTGGCGCTGATCGACGAATTCTCGGTGGCGGGCGTCTACATGCCCGGGCTGATCCGCATCCCCCTGGAAGAGCCAACCGAGATCCGGATCTTCTCCGCGCGGAAAAAGGGGCGTAGCCTGTCAGGATACGCCGCCTTCGCTGAGGCCCGCTTGCGTGAGGAGTTGCGCAAGGCGATCCGCAGCCGCCCATGGGAGACGCGTGCGAGCCCGAATTAACATCATGTTACGGAGCGGGCAGAATTGGTAATCGTGTTCAGGGTTAATCTGGCGTAAAGTCAAGAACGGGCGGCAATGGCGACGACGCCGGGATCGCACCAAGACCCGAGGATCTGGGAGGATCACATGAAGCACCTGCTGATCAGCGCCGTTGCGGCGCTGGGCCTGACGACCATTCCGGCGTTTGCCGAATTCCCCGAGAAAGACCTTCAGGGCATCATCCAGTGGGGCGCAGGCGGCTCGACAGACGTGGTGATGCGAGCCGTCACGCCACACGCCGAGGGCGTACTGGGCGCGAGCATCGTGCTCACCAACCGCACCGGCGGCGTCGGCGCGATCGCGACCAAGTTCGTCCAGGTCCAGGATGCCGACGGCTACACCCTGCTGATGGGCGCCGAGAATCCGCAGATCTACAAGGTCATGGGCCTCGGCGACGTCGACTACGGCGACTTCGTCCCGATCAGCATCCTGGCCCGCGGCGTGCCGCTGATCGTCGCCAATATCGACGCGCCGTTCAACACCTTCAAGGAAATGGTCGACTACGCCCAGGCGCATCCGGGCGAGGTCAAGATCGGCTCCACCGGGCCCGGCGGCGTGCCGTCGGTGGTGACCGCGATGATTTCCAGCCAGGTCGAATTGCCGATGACCGCGGTGCCCTACGACGGCGACGGCCCGGCGCAGACCGCGCTGATGGGCGGGGCGGTACACGTGCTCCCGGCGGTGCTGGGTGCTGCGATCGAGAACGTGAAGGCGGGACGGGTGAAGGCGATCGCCATCATCGACACCGAGCGCAATCCGCTGCTGCCCGACGTCCCGGCGATCGTCGAGGACTATCCCGACTTTGCCCAGTACCTGCCCTGGGGGCCGTTCTTCGGCATCTTCGTTGCCGAGGGCACGCCGGAGGAGGCGGTGGCCAGGCTGCAGGCCGCGTTCAAGGAATCGGCCGAGCAGCCCGATTTCAAGGCGCTGATGGACACGCGCGGCTTCGTGCAGATGAACATCTCCGGCGACGAGGCCCAGGAATTCCTCGACCGTTGGCAGTCGGTCACCTCCTGGCTTGTCTTCGACGCCGGCATCGCCAAGGCCTCTCCCGAGGAGTTCGGAATCCCGAGGCCCTGACGGCAGACCGCGGCGCGGGGCTCGCCCTGCGCCGCCCATCTGAAACGACACTCAGGGGGATCGCGGCATGGACTTCCACGAGCATCGGCGCAAGCGCCGGGGAGAAGACCTCTTCGGCCTGATCATGGTGGTGGTCAGCGTCGGAATTTTCTGGCAGGCCTATGCGATCTCCGGGTTTTCGGCGCTCAGTTCGCCCGGTGCCTTTCCGATGGCCGCGGCGGCGGCGATGGTGATCGGCGCGCTGGTGGTCGCCTACGGCAACTTGCGCAACACCGCTCCCCGCGACGATGCGCCGATCCTTCCCGTCACGATCGCGATTTTCACCGGACTGGTGATCGCCTACGCGCTGCTCCTGTCACCGCTCGGCTTCCTGCCCGCGTCATTCCTGTTCCTGTTTTCAGGAATGCGCCTGCTCTATCCGCGCGGCGGCTGGCTGCGGTCCGGTATCATGGCCATCGGCTCGCTCGTCGCGATCTACGTCATCTTCCGGCTGGTCTTCCAGGTGATCCTGCCCGAGGGAGTCGTGCCCGAGCGCGAGATCCTCTCCGGGATAGGCTCGGCGTTCAGTACCGGGGAGACCGCGCAATGATCGAGGCGCTGGGCTACCTCACGATCTCCTGGTTCGACCCCTGGCTGGTGTTCCTGATCGCGGTCGGCACCTTCGCCGGCATCTACATCGGCGCGATCCCGGGCCTCAGCGTGACCATGGCGGTCTCGATCCTGATCTCATTCACCTTCGCCTGGGAGGTCAATGACGCGCTCTGCCTGATGGTCGGCATCTTCATGGGCGGGGTCTATGGCGGCTCGCGCACGGCGATCCTGCTCAACATCCCCGGCGCGCCCTCCGCCATCGCCACCGCGCTAGACGGTTATCCGCTGGCGCTGAAGGGCGAGGCGGGCGAGGCGATCGGCATCTCGACGGTGATGTCGGTGCTCGGCGGCTTCGTCGGCATCCTCTGCCTCGCGCTCTTCGCCCCGGTGATCTCGGACTTCGCGATCACGTTCCAGCCGCGCGACTTCATGCTGCTCGGCCTCCTGGGCATCCTGCTGCTCGGCTCGCTGTCCGGCGAGAGCCTCGCCAAGGGCATCGTCGCCGGCGCGCTGGGGCTGCTGATCGGCACCGTCGGCCTCGACCCGCTGACGGCCGAAGAGCGCTTTACCTTCGGCATGACCGACCTCTGGGGCGGGATCTCGTTCATCGCGGTGATGATCGGGCTGTTCGGCGTCTCCGAAGCGCTGGCGCAGATCCATCACCTCGGCCTGCCCGCGATCAAGCAGAAGATCGACCGCATCGTGCCGTCCCTGGAGTCGGTGAAGAAATACCTTGGACTTTCACTGCAGACCTCGGGCATCGGCGTGATCATCGGCGCATTGCCCGGCGTCGGCGGCGACATCGCGGCGCTGATGGCCTATGACTACGCCAAGCGCACCACCAAGAATCCCGAGGTGCCCTTCGGCAAGGGGGCCAAGGAAGGCCTGGTCGCCCCCGAGAGTGCCAACAACGCGGCGGTCGGCGGGGCCTTCATCCCGATGCTGACGCTGGGCATCCCCGGCGACGCGGTGACGGCGATCTTCATCGGCGCGCTTTACATTCACGGCCTGAACCCCGGGCCGATGCTGATGATCGAGCAGCCGCACATGTTCTGGTTCATGGTCGGTGCGCTCTTCCTCGCCAATATCTTCCTGCTGATCTTCGGCCTGACCGGCATCAAGATCTTCACCAAGATCGTCGAGATCCCCAAAGGAATTCTGATCCCGCTGATCATGCTCCTGTCGGTGGTCGGCGCCTATGCGGTGAACAACTCGATCACCGACGTCTACTGGATGCTCGGCTTCGGAGTGTTCGGGTATTTCCTGAAGATCTACGGCTACCAGCTCGGTCCGATCGTTCTCGGCGTGATCCTGTCGCGCCTAATCGACGAGAACTGGCGCCGCGCGATCATCTCGGAGCAGGAGAGCCTCGGGGTATTCTTCGCCAAGATGCTGTCGAGCCCGCTGTCGCTGGTGCTGCTCTCGGCCGTAGTCCTGATCCTGCTGAGCCAGACGCCGGTCTTCGGCTGGCTCCGGCGCGGCCTGCGGGGAGCGTGAGCGATGGCGGACCTGCGCATCGCGGTGCTCGGCGCCGGGCTGATCGGGCGCCGGCACGCGGCGCTGGTCGCCGCGGCGCCGGGGCTAGCGCTCAGGGCAGTGGTCGATCCGGACCCGGCGGCCGAGGCTTTCGCGACCGGCCTCGGCGCGGCATGGGTGCCGGGGTTGGCGGAGTTGCTGGCGGCGGGCGCGGTCGACGGCCTGATCGTGGCGACGCCGAACCGGCTGCATGTCGAGCATGGGCTGGCGGCGGTGGCGGCGGGGGTGCCGGCGCTGATCGAGAAGCCGATCGCCGACGACCCGGCCGAGGCGGCGCAGCTGGTGGCGGCGGCGGAGGCGGCCGGGGTGCCGCTGCTCGTCGGCCACCACCGCCGGTACGGCGCCATCCTGCGCGCGGCACGGGGCGCGATCGCCGCCGGGCGCATCGGGCGGGTGCTGGCGGTGCACGGCCAGTGCTGGCTCGGCAAGCCGGACGGCTACTTCGCGCCGGCGTGGCGGCGGTCTGCGGGAGCGGGGCCGGTGCTGGTCAACCTGATCCACGACGTCGATGCGCTGCGCTTTCTCTGCGGCGAGGTCGCGGCGGTGCAGGCGGTGTTCGGCCATGCCGGTCGCGGCTTCGCCGTCGAGGACGGGGCGGCGGTGACCCTGGTCTTCGCGAGTGGCGCGGTCGGCACTCTGTCGGTGACGGATGCGGTGCCGGCGCCCTGGAGCTGGGAGCTGGCCTCGGGCGAGAACCCGGACTACCCGCGACATGAGGCGTTCGCCTACCTGATCGGCGGCAGCGAGGGCGCGCTCAGCGTGCCGTCGCTCGAGCTGTGGCGGCAGCCTGTGCGCGACTGGCATGCGCCGCTCGAGCGCGAGCGGCTGACGGTCGAGCCGGCCGATCCGCTCGTCGAGCAGCTCCGGCATTTTGCCGCGGTCGTCCGCGGCGAGGAAGCGCCGCGGGTGACCGGGCGCGAGGGGCTCAGGACGCTCGAAGTCATCGACGCGATTCGGCGGGCGGCGGAGACCGGAGGGACCATCACACCGACCGCCGCGGCGGTGACCGAACCGGAAGGAGCCCTGACGTGACCGAGAGCAAGGTCGAAACCGTCCGCCTCGGGCTGATCGGCGACAACATCGCGCGCTCGCAGTCGCCGCGGCTACACGAACTGGCCGGCCGGCTGACCGGGATCCCGGTCAGCTATGAGCGCCTGATCCCGAAGGACCTCGGCAAGAATTTCGAGGCGGTGTTTCTGACCGCCCGGGACGCCGGCTTCCGCGGTCTCAACATCACCTATCCATACAAGGAACGGGTGGTTCCGCTGCTGCATGTTCCCGACCCGCGCGTCGCGGCGCTGGGCGCGGTCAACACCGTCGTCTTCGCCGAAGACGGTCCCGAGGGGCACAACACCGACTGGTCGGGCTTTCTCGCCGGCTACCGCCGCGCCTTCGGCGACCGGGGGCCCGGGGCGGTCTGCATGGTCGGGGCAGGGGGTGTCGGCAAGGCCGTAGCCTTCGGGCTGATCGAGCTGGGACTGGCCGACCTGCGGCTGGTCGAGCGCGACCTGCCCAAGGCCGAGGCACTGGGCGAGGCCCTGCGCGCGGCGGCGCCCGATCTGCGGGTGACGGTGACCGCGGACGTCGCCGAGGGCGCGGCGGGTGCGGCGGGGCTGATCAACTGCACCCCGGTCGGCATGGTCGGCTACGACGGCACGCCGGTCCCGCGCAAGCTGATGGCGGGGGCGGAATGGGCATTCGACGCGGTCTACACGCCGGTCGACACTCAGTTCCTGCAGGACGCCACCGCCGAGGGGCTCCAAGTGATGAGCGGCTACGAGCTTTACTTCTACCAGGGCCTGCACGCCTTCGGGATCTTTCACGGCCGTCCGATCGACGAGGCGGTGCTGCGCGCGGCGCTTCTGGAGGCCTGAGATGAGTCTCTCCATCTCGCTACCGGAGAGTTGGACGCGAGCAGTCGATCGCGACGACCGAAGACATGGTCCAGGCGATGCTTCGCGTCGCAGTCGAAGTCGGCGTGCCGCGCGCGAACCACGCACTGACAAACTTCAAGGAAACCCGCACTGGGATGGGGTGGAGACATGACGATGGCTGCCGAATTCTTTCAACGCGACCGGACGCTGCATCCGCCGGCGCTGACCCCGAACTACAAGACCTCGGTGACAAGGTCGCCGCGCTATGCGCTGCTTTCGCTGCAGAATTCTCTGTCCGAGATCACCGGGCCGACCTTCGGTCACTCCGACCTCGGCCCGCTCGACAACGATCTGATCCTGAACTTCGCCAAGGACGGCGAGCCGATTGGCGAACGCATCGTCGTGCACGGACGGGTGCTCGACGAGAACGCGCGGCCGGTGCCCAACACGCTGGTCGAGTTCTGGCAGGCCAATGCCGGCGGGCGCTACCGCCACAAGAAGGATACCTACCTCGCGCCGATCGATCCGAACTTCGGCGGCTGCGGCCGGACGCTGACCGACGACGACCGGTTACTACTATTTCCGCACGGTCAAGCCCGGCGCCTATCCCTGGCGCAACTGGGTCAACAACTGGCGACCCGCGCATATCCATTTCTCGGTCTTCGGAACCGGCTTTGCGCAGCGGCTGATCACCCAGATGTATTTCGAGGGCGACCCGCTGATCCCGCTTTGCCCGATCGTCGCGGCGATCCCGGATCGGCGATGCGATCGACCAGCTGATCGCGCCGCTCGACCTGAACGCCGTCGATCCCGCTCGACAGCCTCGCCTACAAGTTCGACATCGTGCTGCGCGGCTCGCCGCTCGACCCTTTTCGAGAACCGGCTGGAGGGCAACTGACATGACGCAACCGCTGAACTACCTGCGCGAAACCGCCGTCGCAGACCGCCGGGCCCTACGTCCATATCGGTCTCGCGCCCGGTGCGGCCGGCTTCGAGATCTTCGACACCGAACTCGGGGCCGACATCGCCGGACCGAACGCTGCCGGGCGAACGCATCCGGGTCGAGGGCTGCGTCTACGACGGGACCGGCGGACCGGTGAAGGACGTGCTGATCGAGGTCTGGCAGGCCGAATGCCGCCGGGATATATCCGCACCCGGCCGACAGCGGCGCCGCGAAGGTCGAGGACGACTTCCGCGGCTGGGGCCGGGTGATCTCGGATTTTGACACCGGGCGTCTACAGCTTCGACACGATCAAGCCCGGGCGCGTTCACGGGGCGCAACGGCGGATCATGGCACCGCACCTCAACCTCTGGATCGTCGCGCGCGGCATCAATATCGGCCTGAACACCCGGATGTATTTCGGCGACGAGGCCGAGGCCAATGCCGCCGATCCGGTGCTGAACCTGATCGAGCAACTCGAGCGCCGCGCCGACGCTGATCGCCGTGCGCGCAGAGCGCGACGGCGGCGCGGTTTACCGCTTCGACATCCGCCTGCAGGGCGCAGACGAAACCGTGTTCTTCGATATCTGAAGGGGAGACCATGACCAAGCCCTGCATCATCTGCGTCGCCATCACCGGCTCGCTGCCGACGCAAGGCGCAACAATCCGGCCGTGCCGATCACCGTCACCGAACAGGTGAGAGCCACGCAGGAAGCCTTTGAGGCCGGCGCCACGATCGTGCATTGCCATGTGCGCAACGACGACGAGACCCCGACCTCGGACCCGGAGAAGTTCGCCCGACTGCTGGAGGGGCTGCGCAAGCACTGCCCGGGCATGATCGTCCAGTTCTCCACCGGCGGCCGGTCGGGCGCGGGCACGCGCGCGGGGCGGCATGCTGCCGCTGCGGCCCGACATGGCCTCGCTGACCGGTGGGCTCGAACAATTTCCCGACCCGGGTCTATGAGAACACGCCCGGATCTGGTGGACTGGCTGGCTGGCGAGATGCAGCTCTACGGCGATCAAGCCGGAGATCGAGGCCTTCGATCTCAGCCATATCCTCCAGGCGGTCGCGATGACCGGGACGGCCGGCTGCCGGGCCCGCTCTACGTGCAGTTCGTGATGGGCGTGAAAAACGCCATGCCGGTGGACCGCGAGGTCTTCGACTTCTACGTCCAGCACGCTGAAGCGGCTGGCTCCCGATGCCGAATGGTGCGCGCGCCGGAATCGGCGCAGCACCAGGTCACTCTCAACGAATGGTGCGTCGCGAACGGCGGCCATGCCCGCACCGGTCTCGAGGACAACGTGCGCCTCGACCGCGACACGCTGGCGCCCTCCAACGCCGCCCTGGTGCGGCGGGTGGTCGCGCTCTGCGGACGCCACGATCGCCCCGTGGCGACGCCCGCCGAAGCGCGGGCGATGCTGTCGCTTCCGGCCGCGACGTGATGGAGACAGCGCGTCGTTCGGCACGGGTACGGACCCGAGCGGAAGGTCCAGACCGGGATCGGCGCCCTCGAGCTCCGGCGCCCGAAGGTCCGTGACCGCGCGGCGGACGTTGCCAGCGGCGAGAAGATCCGGTTCACGTCGCACATCCTGCCGAAGTGGGCCCGGCCGTCGTGATCGGTGCCACTCCGGAGGGGAAGAAGGAGCTCGTCGGCTTCCATGTGGGGCGGCGGGAGCGCGCGCAGAGCTGGCGCGAGCTGCTGGTCGACCTCAAGGCCCGCGGCCTCTCCGTCGCGCCCGAGGTCGCCGCGGGCGACGGTGCGCTCGGCTTCTGGAAGGCGCTGGACGAGGTCTTCCCGGGCACGCGTCACCAGAGATGCTGGGTGCACAAGGTCGCCAACGTGCTCAACAAGCTCCCGAAGTCCATGGCGCCGACGGTGAAGTCAGACCTGCGCGACATCTGGCAGGCCGAGACCCGGGCCGCCGCGCAGGCCGCCATGGACACCTTCGCCGAGAAGTACGGCACCAAGGGCGCGCTCTCGCAGAAGACGGCGAAGCTCATGGTCTCACCCTCGTCCTCGCCGCCTCGAAGAAGCGGCGCCGGCTGATGGGGCCAACCAGTGGCCTCTCGTCGTCGAAGGCATGAAGTTCACCGACGGCGCCGCCACCGACGATGCCGAAACTCGCGCCGCCTGATCAGGCCACGTCACCCAAATTCAGCCATAGCTCCCAAGCGATGGGACGGAGATACAGCCACCTCGGCCTTGAGGAGAGATGCCGCCTGCGCGGCCTGATGGAGATGGGCGTGGGCAAGGACGCCGCGGGAGGCTGCCGTCCGGCGCGGGAGACTGGCGGGACGGCTCTCGCGGCGGGGCCGACGACCCGTGACTTGCATCGTAGGATCAACGCGCCGCGCACGGCACCGACGTCAGCCCTCTGCTGGCAGGCGGCGGTGGCGGGCGCTGGAGCCACGCTCGATTGCGGCGGCGGAGAGCCGGTCGATGGTCAGCTCGTGGCGCAGCTCCAAGAGGAACCGCAGCTCGGCCTGGAACGCGTGCCCATCGGCGGCCGCCACGTCGCAGGCCAGCGCATAGGCCGTCTCGTGCAGGCGCTTGGGCAGCGCGTCGCGCACAAGGCCGAACAGCGCCTCGAGCCCGTCCTCCTCGGTGAAAAGATCGAATACCGTCTGGCTCACCGTGCGCACCCGGTCGGGATCGTAGCCGGCGAAGACCGGCAGCGTGTCCACCATGCGGCTGATCGACAGGAGCTCGTTGGTGGTCATGTTCTCGTCGGAGGCCGATACCGCGACCATGATCGCGACCAGCGCGTCCTGGGCCGAAAACGAGGCGGGCGGAGAGCCTTCGGCATGCATGGGCGGGATCCCGGCGGAAGATGCGTCCCGCCCAGCTTGTATTGACCGGCGAGGGGTCGGGCAATAGGAAGCGGGCGGGTCGGCGGCGGCCCGCGAGGCGGTGGATCGCGGACATGGACGAATTGCGCAGCGCGGCTGAGGCGTCGAAGGCCTGGCCCTTCGAGGAGGCGCGGCGGCTGTTGCGCCGCTACGCCGACGCGCCGCCCGCCAAGGGGCACGTACTGTTCGAGACCGGCTACGGGCCGAGCGGGCTGCCTCATATCGGCACCTTCGGCGAGGTGGCGCGCACCACCATGATCCGCCGCGCCTTCGAGATGATCAGCGACATCCCAACGCGGCTGATCTGCTTTTCCGACGACATGGACGGCATGCGCAAGGTGCCGGACAACGTGCCGAACCAGGAGATGCTGCGCGACTACCTCCAGCGCCCGCTGACCGACGTGCCCGACCCCTTCGGCCAGTACGAGAGCTTCGGGGCGCACAACAACGCGATGCTGCGGCGGTTCCTCGACACGTTCGGCTTTGACTACGAGTTCGCCTCGGCCACTGACTACTACCGCTCGGGCAAGCTCGACGCGGTGCTGCTGCGTGCCGCCGAGCGTTACGACGCGATCATGGAGGTGATGCTGCCGAGCCTGCGCGAGGAGCGGCAGGCGACCTATTCCTGCTTCCTGCCCATCTCGCCCGACCACGGGCCGTGTGCTCTACGTGCCGATGAAGGAGGTGAACGGCCGCGACGGCACCATCACCTTCGCCGACGAGGACGGGCGCGACGTGACCCTGCCCGTGACGGGGGGCAACGTGAAGCTGCAGTGGAAGCCCGACTTCGGCGCTCGCTGGGCCGCGCTCGACGTCGACTTCGAGATGTATGGCAAGGACCACTCGACCAACACCCCGATCTACGACCGCATCTGCGCGATCCTCGGCGGCCGGCCGCCGGAGCATTTCGTCTACGAGCTCTTCCTCGACGAGCAGGGGCAGAAGATCTCCAAGTCCAAAGGCAACGGGCTCAGCATCGACGAGTGGCTGACCTACGCCAGCCCCGAGAGCCTCAGCCTGTTCATGTACGGCAAGCCCAAGACAGCGAAGCGGCTCTACTTCGACGTCATCCCCAGGGCGATGGACGACTACGACGCCCACCTCCGCGCTTTCCCGGGGCAGGACGCCGCCGCCCAACTCGCCAACCCGGTCTGGCACATCCACGCCGGGAACCCACCGGCGTCGGACATGCTGGTGTCGTATTCGATGCTGCTGAACCTCGCCAGCGCGGCGGGCACCGAGGACACGTCCGTCCTCTGGGGCTTCATCCGCAAGTATGCCCCCGGCGCCGCGCCCGAGACCTATCCCGGCCTCGACGCGGCCGCCACCTTCGCAGCGCGCTACTTCCGCGACTTCGTGAAGCCCGCCAAGACCTATCGGCTGGCGGATGCCCGCGAGGCGGCGGCGCTGGCCGACCTGCGCGACCGTCTCACTGCCTGGGACGGGCCGCCGGATGCAGAGGCGCTGCAGACCGTCGTCTTCGCTGTCGGCAACGAGCACCGCTTCGACCCGCTGCGCTCCTGGTTCGCCGCGCTCTACGAAGTGCTGCTCGGAGAGAAGCAGGGGCCACGCTTCGGGGGCTTCATCGCGGTCTACGGCGTGCCCGAGACGGTGGCGCTGATCGAGGACGGCCTGGCCGGGCGGCTGGTCGAGACGGCGGCCAAATCGGCGTGAGCCGACCCTTTCTCATCCTCCAGCTTCGGCCCGAGGCGGAGGCAGCGGACGAGGAATTCGCGGCCATCCTCGCCCGCGGCGGCCTCGATCCCGCCGATACCCGGCGCATCCGCCTCGACATCGAGCCCCTGCCGGGCGACCTCGATCTCGACGCCTGTGCCGGGGTGATCGTCGGCGGCGGGCCGGGCTGCGTCAGCGACGCCCCGGCCGCGAAATCGCCGGTCGAAAGGCGCATCGAGGACGCGGTACTCGGGTTGATGCCCCAGGTGGTCGGGCGCGACGTGCCGTTCCTCGGATGCTGCTACGGGATCGGCATTCTCGGCCACCATCTGGGCGCGCCGGTCGGCAAGGGCCGCTACGGCGAGCCGCCCGGTGCGGTCGCCTGCCGCCTGACCGAGGCGGGGCGCGCGGACCCGTTGCTCGCGGACTTTCCGGGGACCTTCGCGGCGCTGGTCGGCCACAAGGAGGCGGTGGAGGCGCTGCCCCCGGGCTGCGTCCACCTCGTCGCGTCCGACCCCTGTCCCTTCCAGATGATCCGCCACGGGCGAAACGTCTACGCCACCCAGTTCCATCCCGAAGCCGACGGCGCCTCGTTCGAGCTGCGCGTCAAGATATACCGCGACCGCGGCTATTTCGCGCCCGCGGATGCCGATCGCATCATCGCCGCATGCCACGCGGCCGATGTTGCCGCCGCGGGCCGCATCCTGCGCAACTTCGTCAGGCGTTATCGCGGGGCATAGGGTTGCAGGCTGCCGCCGGTCAGACGAGGCCGAGGCTCGCCCGGTAGAGCGCGATCTGGCTCGCGCGGCCGATCTGGTCGGTGATGCGTTCCCAGGCGGCCACAATGTTCCCGGCACCCTGCTGGGCGGTGAACTCGCCGGCATAGATGCGGGCAAGCTCGTCCTCGGCGGCCGCGTAGTAACGGAAGATACCGGGGATGCGGGGCTCGATCGCGGCGTTTGGGTGCGTGTAGCTGTCGAGGTTCGAGGCGAGGTAGTCCTCGATGAACTCCCGCTCATAGCCCGCTGCCGCCCATTCGTCGGAGTTGAAATGAGAGTTGCGGTAGGGCTGAAAGCCCGAAGGATAGGCTACGGTCCATAGTGACAGGTCCTTGCCGCCGAGATGTGCTGCCGCCGACCAGGCGGCTTTGTGCCTTGCCGCATCGCTGTCCACCCGGGCTGCAACATAGATGCCCCAGCCGAGATAGGCACAGTTCGGCGCGCAGTTCGGACCCGTGGGCAGTTTCTCCCACTGACCAGCGCGGTGGTTCCAGACGTCGTCCGAGCCCGGCAGCATCGAAAAACCGGTCATGGTGCCCACCACCGAGCTGCTGGAGGTGCGCACGGCGGAGCCTACGTCACCCCACCACGAAATGGCCGCACCTGTGCCGGTCATGAACTGCTGGAAGGCGGTGGTATTGGGGTCGGCTTCGATCTGGCCGTCGGGCTGGGCCTCCATGACGTCGAGCACGTCCTGAATGGCCCGCACGAAGGCCGGGTTGTCGATCCGCGGGCGCATCGTGTCGGGATCGAAGAGCCAGGCGGGGTCGTCTGGATGCTTGGCATAGGCGGTGGCGCGGCTTTCGAGGAAGTAGAAACCGAATCCGCCCCAGGGCTTCAGCGGGTCGAGATAGCCGCAAAGGGGCACTCCGTTCAGTTCCTTGCCGTCAAGGAACTTCGTCATTGCCTGCACCTTCTGCCAGGTGGTCGGCACCCGCCACTCGCCGTCGTGGCCCTCGGCCTTCCAGGCCTCGGCAAGAGTGGGGTCGGAGAAGATGTCCTTGCGGTATGCGAAGGTATGCGCGTCGCCGTCGATCGAGAGCCGGTAGGTCCTGCCGCCCCAGGTCCCCACCGGCGGCTTGAGGAAGGCCACATAGTCGTCCATGTCAACCAGCGCCGCCACCCAGTCCGGTACCTCGGATGCCAGGCCCCTGCCGCAGAGGTCACCCTCGAAGGGCGCGCCCATCTCCAGCAGGTCGAATTCGACGGCGCCGCTGTCGATCACCTGCTGCAGGCGGGCGTTGTACTCGGCCTGGGTGAGGTCGATCCAGTTGATCGTCGCGCCGGTATAGGCCTCCCAGGGCCTCAGCAGGCCGCGGAACAGGAAGTTGTGGAGGTTCTGGTTGTTGAGCCCCATGAAGGTCAACTCGACGCCGCCGAACTCGCCCTCGGCCACGGTCGCCCGCGTGCCACCAAGGCACATCGCGCCGACCCGCTGCCAGTCGGCGTCGGTTGGCGAGCCCTCGCCGACGCCGGGGACCTGCAGGATCTCCGCGCGCAGGCCGCTCTGGGCCCGGGCCCCGCCGGCCACCACCCCGAACGGTCCGGCCGCCGCGGCAAGCGCCAGCGCCCCGGCGCCGCCCTTCAGGACTGAGCGCCGGCCTGCGCAGAACGCGGTCGGGCGGTCATCCATACTGTGCGACGTTCATGGGCCCCCCTCCCTAGATCGTGCGCGCTACCGACGGGCGGACGTCGGCCAGTACCGAACGGTTCCCGATTGCCGGCACTATGGGCCAAGCGGGATTCAAGTCAACCGGAGTTACCGGCGGGCAGGGCATGCCGGGCAGCAAAGCGTGCCCAACTTGGGAATCTTATCAAGGACGCTTATCAACTATCTGAATCAAATATATTTTTAGCATAGGGGTCCCGCCGAGCCCTCTCAAACCCATTGGCGAAAGGACCGCATTCCCCCTTGCGCAGGTGTTGCCGAGCGGCTTGTGGTCGCGGGTGGCTTGGGTATCATCGCGGGCATGAGCATGAGGCTGTCATGAGGTGCGGGCGGGGCTCAGGCGCGGCTCCGCGGCGCGTGGCCTAGGGCGGGGCGGTGTACCGGGTTCGCCTCCTCGCGGTGCGCCATGCCCGGGCGTTCGAATGGCTCTACACCCACCTCGAGCGCGCCATGGTGGCGCTCGATCCGGTGTTCGCGCGCATCGGCTACGACCGCGTGGAGCGGCCGGTGGCGCTGGTGGAGCGCCTGGCCAAGGGCCTGCTCTTCGACTGCCGCATGTGCGGGCAATGCGTGCTGTCCTCCACCGGCATGTCCTGCCCGATGAACTGCCCCAAGGAGCTGCGCAACGGCCCCTGCGGCGGGGTGCGCCCCGGCGGCTTCTGCGAGGTCAAGCCCGAGATGCGCTGCGTCTGGGTGTTGGCCTGGGACGGCGCCAGCCGGATGCGCGGGTCCGACCGCATCATGGAGGTGCTGCCTCCCGTCGACCGCCGCTTGCGCGGCTCGTCGGCTTGGCTGCGGTCCAGCCGCGAAAAGGCCGCCGCCCTGCGCGAGGCCCGCGACGCAGGCCGCACCACGCTCGCCCGCGCCTTCCCCGGTGCCCGCGTGACCGAGCCATCGTCGGTCCCGCTCGCCGAGGAACCGGCCCACGCCCAGAGGACGGGCGAGCGGTGAACTTCGACATCCCCGGCGACGTGATCCGGCCCTACGAGGCGCCGCCGCCCGGCATGTCCTCGGGCAGCCGGCTGGAGCGGGCGCTCCGCGCCGGCAAGTTCGCAGTGACCGCCGAGCTCAACCCGCCCGACAGCGCCGACCCCGAGGACGTGTTCGAGGCCGCCCGCCCGCTCGCCGAGGTGGCGGACGCGATCAACGCCACCGACGCCTCCGGCGCCAACTGCCACATGTCCTCGCTCGGCATCTGCGCGCTGCTGACCCGCGCCGGCTACGGCACGATCTACCAGATCTCCTGCCGCGACCGGAACCGCATCGCCATCCAGGGCGACGTGCTGGGTGCGGCGGCCATGGGCGTGCGCAACGTGCTCTGCCTGACCGGCGACGGCGTCGGCGTCGGCGACCAGCCCGGCGCCAAGCCCGTCTTCGACTTCGACAGCCTCACACTGCTGCGCACCATCCGCACCATGCGCGACGACGGCGTGTTCCTCTCGGGCCGCCGCATCACCCGCCCGCCGCACATGTTCCTCGGCGCCGCCGAGAACCCCTGCGTGCCGCCCGAGGACTGGCGCCCCGAGCGGCTCATGAAGAAGGTCGAGGCCGGGGCGCAGTACATCCAGACCAACTACATCTTCGACCTGCCCCCCTTCGAGCGGTTCATGGCGCGCATCCGCGACCTCGGCCTCGACCGCCGGGTCTACATCCTCGCCGGCGTCGGCCCCCTCGCCTCGGCGAAGGCCGCGCGCTGGATGCGCGCCAACGTCCCCGGCATCCACATACCCGACGCAGTGATCGCGCGGCTTGAGAGCGCGAAGGACCAGGCCGCCGAGGGCACCGCGCTCTGCATCGAGCTGATGCAGCACATCCGCGAAATCCCCGGAGTCGCCGGGGTGCACGTTATGGCCTACCGCCGCGAGCATCTGGTCTCCGAGATCGTGCTGCGCTCCGGCGTGCGCGGCGGGCGGCGGGCGGGCGGGGCATCCTGATCTTGCCTTCCCCGCGCCGGATCGGCCAGTGTCCGTCTGGCGGTCCGACGAGGCCGGAACGGGGGAGGACGGCATGAACGCGGACATCGGGCTGGTCGGGCTCGGCACCATGGGCGCGGCCTTGGCGCTCAACATCGCGGACCGGGGCTACCGGGTGGCGGTCTACAATCGCACCGCCGGGGTCGCCGATGCCTTCGTCGCCGGTGCGGGCGGTCTGGCCGGGCGGCTGGTCGCCTGTGGCAGCCTCGACGAGCTGGCCGGTGCGTTGAAGCCGCCGGGCGCGGTGATCCTGATGGTGCCGGCGGGGCCTGCCGTAGATGCGATGATCGCGGCCCTGCGCCCGGTGATGGGACCAGAGGGGCTGATCATCGACGCGGGCAACGCCAATTTCCACGACACACGGCGAAGGGCGGCCGAGGCGCTGGCGGCGGGGCGGCCCTATCTCGGGATCGGCGTCTCCGGCGGCGAGGAGGGCGCGCGGCACGGACCCTCGATCATGGGCGGGGGTCCGCGCGAGGCCTGGGACCGGGTGGCGCCGGTGCTGAAGGCGATCGCGGCACGGTTCAACGGTGCGCCCTGCGCGGACTGGTTCGGCACCGACGGGGCGGGGCATTTCGTCAAGACCGTGCACAACGGCATCGAATACGCCGACATGCAGATGATCGCCGAGGTCTACGGGATCATGCGCGACGGGCTGGGGATGCCGGCGCCGGAGATCGCCGCGGTCTTCGAGCGCTGGAACGAGGGTCCGCTGCAGTCCTACCTCATCGAGATATCCGGCACGGTGCTGCGGGCGGTCGATCCTGCGACCGGGCAGCCCGTGCCCGACATCATCCTCGACAGCGCCGGCCAGAAGGGCACCGGGCGCTGGACGGCGATCGAGGCGCTGCACCTCGGCGCACCCGCCACGGCCATCGAGGCGGCCGTAGCCGCGCGCAACCTCTCGTCGCGGCGCGACGAGCGCGCGACAGGGGCCGCACTCTTTGGCGGATCGGCGGAGTATGCGGGCGGCGAGGGGGTGATCGACCGGCTGGAGGCGGCGCTGCTGGCGGGCAAGATTGCCTGTTATGCCCAAGGCTTCGGGCTCTTGGCTGCCGCATCGGATGAATTCGGCTGGTCGCTGCCGCTTCCGGCGGTGGCGCGGGTCTGGCGCGCGGGCTGCATCATCCGCTCGGCAATGCTGGACGAGATGGCCGAGGCGCTGGAGGGCGCCGAGGCGCGCAACCTGATGTTCGCGCCCGGCTTTTCCGCGCGGATGCAAGCCAGCCACGGGGCCTTGCGCGACACGGTCGCCCGCGCCGCCCAGGCAGGCATCGCCGTCCCGGCGCTGGCGGCGGCGCTGGGGTATTTCGACATGATCCGCACCGCGCGCTCGACGGCGAACCTCTTGCAGGCGCAGCGCGACTTCTTCGGCGCCCACGGGTTCGCGCGCATCGACCAGCCTGGCGCTCACCACGGGCCATGGGGCTCGCACGCGCCCGGGGGGTGATCCTGAACCCGGTCTGGGCGCGCCGGCGCACGGTCACTGCCCTCGGGATCGTCCAGATCCTGGCCTTCGGCTCGACCTACTACCTGCTGACGGTGCTGGCCCGCCCGATCGTCGCCGACACTGGCTGGTCCTACGGCACGGTCATCGGGGGCGTGTCGCTGGGGATGCTGGTGGCCGGGCTCGTCTCCACCCGGGTCGGGCGCAGCATCGAGCGGCTGGGCGGGCGGCCGGTGCTGGCGGCGGGCTCGCTCCTGCTGGCGGCGGGGCTGGCCCTCATGGGGATGGCACCACGGGTGGAGGTCTATCTCCTCGCCTGGGGGGTGGTGGGCATCGGCATGGGGGCAGGGCTCTACGACGCGACCTTCGCGACGCTCGGCCGGCTCTACGGCACCGACGCGCGGCGGGCAATTACCGCGGTGACACTCTGGGGCGGCTTCGCGAGCACGGTCTGCTGGCCGCTGTCCGCACTCCTGGTTGAGAGCCTCGGCTGGCGGGAGACCTGCCTCGTCTATGCCGGGCTGCACCTGTGCGTCGCGCTGCCGCTCAACCTCTTTGCGGTGCCTCGGGAGGTGCCGCGGGTGGCGGCAGCCATGCCGCCGGCGGCTGGGGCTGGGGCGGAGTTGGCGCATGGGCGGGCGGTCTTCGTGCTGCTGGCGGTGGTGGTGACGATTGCCGCGGTGATCGCCACGGTGATTTCCGTGCACCTCATCGCGATCCTGCAGGCGGGCGGGATGACGCTCGCCGCCGCGGTGGGGCTCGGGGCGCTGATCGGGCCCTCGCAGGTCGGCGCGCGGATGCTGGAGGCGCTGATCGGGGCGCGGTTCCATCCGATCTGGTCGCTGGTGGCGGCGGCAGTGCTGATCGCGGCGGGGGTGGCGCTGCTCCGCTTCGGACCGGGACTGGCGGCGGCGGCGCTCATCGGCTACGCGGCCGGCAACGGGATCCTGTCGATCGCCCGCGGGGCGGCGCCGCTGGCGCTGTTCGGGGCCGAAGGCTACGCCACCCTGATGGGCCGGCTCGCCACGCCCGTCCTGATCGCCCAGGCGCTCGCCCCCTCGGCGGGGGCTTTGCTGATGGAGCATGCCGGCGCCCGGGCAACGCTGGGGGCCCTGGCCTTGCTGGCACTCGCGAACCTCGGGGCGGTCGCGCTGCTCTGGCGGGTGTCGGGCGTGCGGGGGTGAGCACTCATGCGCGCGGTCATTCCGGCTGTCTCGGACGCGAGAATCGGCCCAAATGGCGGATGAGAGCCGGGTTAGCCTGCTCGCAGGCTAGGGCCGGTCGGAGGCGATACGCAGGGACTCTGCCAGTCGCCAAGAATGGTAGACCGCGTCGCGGCTCCAGTTGAGCGCGTCGAGCCGGGCGCGCGCCAATTCCGTCGCGGCGCGCCGGAGGGCGATCTCTTCCAGAAGTGCGCGTCGGTGGGTATCGCGCCAGGCCCGCGCCGCCTCGGCGGCGCCTTCGAGCGCGGGGAAGACGGCAGCGTCGGGCGGGGCGGCAGGGTCGGCAGTCGCGTCGAGCCAGGCCCCGAGCGCATCCGCCGCGGGACGCGCCGCTTCGCCCGGCGGAAGCGGGGCGCCGGGAAGATCGGCGTGCAGCGCGCGCAGGTGGTCGAGCGCGTGGGTGAGCCGGATGAGCCGCGGGGCGATGGTGCCGAGGTCGGTCGTCTCGATCGACAGAGTCTCCAGAAAGCGCTCTGTCTGCTCCACCGCTGCCGCCGGCGGGTGGTAGATCACCGCCTCGCCCACGAGGCGCCGGCGCACCGCCTCGATGGCGGCGCGCGACATCTCCAGCGTGGCGCGATAGGCGGCCTCCAGGGCCACCGAACCGCCCGCCTCGGCGATCCTCGGGTCGAGATGCGAGACGGCGGTGTCCTGCCCGCCGCCGACGGCACGGGTGACGAACTCGGCGAACCGCTCGAGAAAGGGATAGAAGACGACGATGCCCGCGAGCTTGAAGAGCGTGCTGAACGCCGCCAGCGCCAGCACTCCCTCGGCATCCCCCAGCCGCGTGCCGACCCAGTTCGCCGCCGCCGCGAGCGGGGTGAGGAAGATCATCGCCAGGACGCCCACCGTCACACTGAACAGCACATGCGCCAGTGCCGTGCGCTTCACCGCGACGCTGCCGCCGATCACCACGATCGCCGTGGTCGCCGCCGAGCCGATGCTCTGGCCCACCACCATCGCGCAGGCCTGCATGAAGCTGATCGAGCCGGCATCGAGCGCCACCAGCGTCGTGGCCACGGCGGCGCTCGAGCTCTGCATGACGACGGTCATCAGAACGCCGATCCCGGCCAGCAGCCACATGGCGAAAGGGCCATCGCCCACCAGCGCGTCGAGGTTCCAGGATATCCCGGCCATGCCGGTCTGCAGGTACTCGATGCCGGTGAAGATCAGCCCGAAACCCGCGAGAATGGCGCCGAACGAGCGGGTCTTGCCGCTGCCGATCACCCAGAGGAAGGCGCCGATCCCGAGGATCGGCAAGGCGAAGTCGGCGATCCGCATCCGGAAGCCGAAGAAGGCCACCATCCATGGCGTCGTGGTGGTGCCGAGGGTGGCACCGGCAATGACGCCGATCGCCTGCGAAACCGTCAGCAGCCCGGCGCTGACGAACCCGATCACCGTGAGGCTCGTCGCGGTCGATGACTGGGTCGCGGCGGTGAAGCCGACACCGGAGACGATGGCGCTGAACCGCCCCGAGACGAACTTCTGCAGCACACGCCGCAACTCGTCCCCGGCCATGCTCTTCAGCCCCTCGGTCATGTGGTGGATGCCGAGAAGGAAGAAGCCGAGGCCCCCCAGGGTCGTCAGAATCGCCGTCGTGTCCACTGTCGTGCCTCCCCGGATCGGCCGTGGACGATTCGATGCGTCCTGCGCGAACGAAACTAGCACCCCGCAACCTTGGCCCGTCCATCCATGAAATCGGCGCAGGCCAGCCGTGACGGCTGCCGGCCCCGGCCTCCGCGGCCGCTTTTCCATGCATACGGGTTGTGCATGCGTTGTGCATGCCTTGTGCATTGCTGGAAGCGGTCGCCTCCCGCGCCCAGCGGACATGGATCACGGCGCGGAATCGGACAAACTATTTGTATGCGACGGTACACATTTTGCGGCGCATCCCTTGCGGCAAGGGCAATTCTGCGCCATACGGGACTGAAATCAGCCAGCCACCAGACGGGAGCCCGGAGGACAATGACTGTATTCGTCGGAACCGATTCAGCCAGCACGCGCCGGACCCTGACCGTCGGCGGGTCGAGCTACGCCTACTACTCGATCCCGGCCGCCGAAGCCGCAGGCTTGGGGAATTTCAGCCGCTTACCGGCGGCACTTAAGGTCGTGCTTGAGAACATGCTCCGCTTCGAGGACGGCAAGACCGTCACGCTGGACGACATCCGCGCCTTCTCCGAATGGGCTGACCAGCGCGGCAGGAACCCCCGCGAGATCGCCTACCGTCCCGCGCGCGTGCTGATGCAGGACTTCACCGGCGTGCCTGCCGTGGTCGATCTCGCCGCAATGCGGGACGCGATGGTGGCGCTGGGAGGCGACCCGCAGAAGATCAATCCGTTGAACCCGGTCGACCTCGTCATCGACCATTCCGTCATGGTCGACGAGTTCGGCAACGCCCGCGCCTTCCAGATGAACGTCGACCGCGAATACGAGCGCAACGGCGAGCGCTACGAATTCCTGAAATGGGGGCAGGGCGCCTTCGCCAACTTCCGCGTGGTGCCGCCGGGCACCGGCATCTGCCACCAGGTCAATCTCGAATACCTCGGCCAGACCGTGTGGACCGACAAGGACCCCTCGGGCGTCGAGGTGGCCTATCCCGACACGCTGGTCGGCACCGACAGCCACACCACCATGGTCAACGGGCTGGCCATCCTCGGCTGGGGCGTTGGCGGCATCGAGGCGGAGGCCGCGATGCTCGGCCAGCCGGTGTCGATGCTGATCCCCGAAGTCGTCGGGTTCCGGCTGACCGGGGCGCTGGTCGAGGGTGTCACCGCCACCGATCTGGTGCTGACCGTCACCCAGATGCTGCGCAAGAAGGGTGTGGTGAACAAGTTCGTCGAGTTCTATGGCTCGGGCCTCGACCACCTGCCGCTGGCCGACCGCGCCACCATCGCCAACATGGCGCCCGAATACGGGGCGACCTGCGGCTTCTTCCCGATCGATGACGAGACCCTGCGCTACCTGCGGGTCTCGGGACGCGAGGAGGCGCGGATCGCGCTGGTCGAGGCCTACGCCAAGGCGAACGGCTTCTGGCGGGGTGCGGACTACGCTCCGGTCTACACCGACACGCTGGCGCTCGACATGAGCACGGTGGAGCCCTCGCTTGCCGGGCCGAAGCGGCCGCAGGACCGGGTGCCGCTGTCCGCGGCCGCCTCGTCGTTCTACAAGGTCGTCGCCGATTATCGCGGTATCGATCTGACCGAGCCCGCGCGACAGATGGCCGACGAAGGTGGCGCGACGCCTGCTGCGCCCGCGACCGACTGCCGCAAGACGCACCCGGTCGAGGGCCAGGACTACGCCATCGGCGACGGCTCGGTGGTGATCGCGGCAATCACCTCCTGCACCAACACCTCGAACCCCTATGTCATGGTCGCCGCCGGCCTGGTCGCCCGCAAGGCACGGGCGCTCGGGCTGACGCGCAAGCCCTGGGTCAAGACCTCGCTCGCACCCGGCAGCCAGGTTGTGACCGAGTACCTTGAGGCGGCCGGGTTGCAGGAGGATCTCGACGCCATCGGCTTCAACCTCGTCGGCTACGGCTGCACCACCTGCATCGGCAACTCCGGCCCGCTGCCGGCCGAGATCTCCAAGGCCATCGCCGACGGCGACCTCGTCGCCTGCTCGGTGCTGTCGGGCAACCGCAACTTCGAAGGGCGGGTCAACCCGGATACAAGGGCGAACTACCTCGCCTCGCCGCCGCTGGTGGTGGCCTATGCGCTCGCCGGCGACATGAACATCGACATCACCAGCGAGCCAGTCGGGCATTCGCCGGACGGCACGCCGGTTTATCTGCGCGACATCTGGCCCAGCCAGCGCGAGACCGCCGAGATCGTCGAGCGCACCGTCACCCGCAAGGCCTTCCAGGAGAAATACGCCGACGTCTTCAAGGGCGACGAGAACTGGCAGAAGGTCGAGGTCACCGAGAGCGAGACCTACGACTGGCCGGCGGGATCGACCTACGTGCAGAACCCGCCTTACTTCCAGGGCATGGGGCGTGAGGCCGGCGTCATCTCCGACATCGAGAGCGCGCGGATCCTGGCGATCCTCGGCAACTCGGTCACCACCGACCACATCTCGCCGGCCGGATCGTTCCGCGCAACCCACCCGGCGGGTCAGTACCTGCAAGAGCGGCAGGTGCCGCAGCGCGAATTCAACTCCTACGGCTCGCGGCGCGGCAACCACCAGGTGATGATGCGCGGCACCTTCGCCAATATCCGCATCCGCAACGAGATGCTCGACGGCGTCGAGGGCGGCTATACGCTCGGACCGGACGGCGCGCAGTCCTCGATATACGATGCGGCCATGGCCTGGCAGGAGCAGGGCGTGCCGCTGATCGTGATCGCCGGCAAGGAATACGGCACCGGCTCGTCGCGCGACTGGGCGGCCAAAGGCACCGCGCTGCTGGGTGTCAAGGCGGTGATCGCCGAGACCTTCGAGCGCATCCACCGCTCGAACCTCGTCGGCATGGGCATCATCCCCTTCGAGTTCACGGGGGGCGCCGACCGGCGCACCTACGGGTTCAGGGGTGACGAGACCATCTCGATCAGCGGCCTGGCTGGCGGCGTGCTGAAGCCGCTGGACTTGGTGCCTGCCGTCATCACCTACGCCGACGGCTCGACGCGCGAGATGATGCTCAGGTGCCGGATCGATACCGCGGTCGAGATCGAATACGTCGAGAACGGCGGTGTGCTGCACTATGTACTGCGGAACCTCGCCAGGGCGGCATGATCCGGGGATTTCCCGACCTGCCGCCTATCTGGGCGGCAGGGGCCGCACTCCTTGCCTGGGGACTGGCGCAGGTTTTCCCACTGGCCAACTTGCCGCCCGGGCCAGGTTGGGTGTTGATGGTGGCGGGACTGGCGCTGATCCTCTGGGCGGCCTCCTGGTTCCGCGCCCGGCGCACTACCATCGAGCCGCATCGCGCGCCCACCACGCTGATCGTCGAGGGTCCGTTCCGCATCAACCGCAACCCGATCTACACCGGCATCACGCTGATCCTCGTCGGCTGGGCCTTCGTGCTGGGCGCCGCTTCGGCATTGCTGCCAGCGCTGCTGTTTCCTGGACTGGTGACCCGGCGTTTCATCCCCGGTGAGGAGGCAGCGCTGCAAAGCGCCTTCGGGTCCGAGGCCGAACGCTATCTAGCCGCGACCCGCCGCTGGTAAGCGGCAGACAGCTTCGCCAGGGCGGCATCAACCTTTGGTCAACCACGATTATGTCGTCGATCGAGTGTGTGATCCGCGGATTGCCTCGCAGCGCGAGCGCCACTCGGTCGGCGGCGAGGATCATCGGCACGGTGATGAAAAGGGAGATTACGATGAACAGGATCCCCAGCGTCACCAGCTTGGCAGCTGCATCAGGGTCGCCCGCATCCACGAACTGCGGCAGGAACGTCATGAAGAACAGCAGGATCGTCGGATTCAGCAGGTTGATCGCCACGCCCGAGACCCAGGTCGCGGCCAGGCCAGCCCGCACCGGCGCCCCGTCGGGCAAGGTCAGCGCCGAGCCGTGCCGGATCGCCTGATGCGCCAGCCACGCGAGATAGGCCGCCCCCGTGACCTTCAGGGCCAGAAAGGCCGCCGGCGCCGCCACGATCAGCGCCGAAAGGCCGAGCGCCACCGGCATCGTATGGACCACGTTCCCCGTGCAGGCGGCGGCCAGCGCCACCAGTCCGGCCCTCAGAGAATGCGCGGCCGAGACAGAACGTCATGTCCGGCCCAGGCGTCAGGACGATCACCGCCACGGCAATGGTGAAGGGTAGAAGGACCGAAGGTTCGGGAAGCATCGGACATTGCCAGCCAGCGTTTCTTAAGGCGCTCCTGCTACAAGCTCGGTCCGCTGCGGTGCAAGTGGAAACACTGCGCGCCGATGGATTGCTACCGCTCCAGTTTTTGGGGCTTGCCACCAGGGCAAGCCTGGCTGCTACAATCCTGATTGGCTGGTACGACCATAGCGATCGACTTAAAGCCTACAACAGAATGAAAAAATGGGTAGCAAGCTCCGTGTCAATCCTGAATGTTTCCTTCTCAGTTTCGGATAGTGACGCCGCCATGGAGATTTGTTTGCTGGGAAACAGCGCCATATATCCAGAAGCGACGCCATGAATGTATATTTTGTGCGTACGCGGTTAGAGTGTGTAATTGCCATGCAAATTCAGAATAACTTCCTAGCTGATCATAAATACATCGCGGTATTTCTCTATCAGAATAGCCGAAATGAAGATGATGCTGCTGTCTATGAGACTTATGAAATGCTACGCGCAGGGGCGGCGAAGAGTCATGACATTGTCGAAGGGGACGGGATATTCCAGAACGTGCTGATGTTGTTTGCAATTCTGCTGAGTGTCGCACTGCGTGGTGGAAACGCGCTGCTTGCGGTCATCAACAGCGTGCCAATCGCTCTGTGCCTGAAACTCATGCGAAGGCCTACATTGCAGACGTTCGATGACGGCGGCGTGAACATCAACCCGAACAGCCGCTACTTCTCGATTGAGCCGCTGCCTGGCTCGGGGTGGAAACGGCGGGCGTTGCGCCTGCTTTTCCCACAAGGGCCAGCCAAGTGGATGCGGGATAAGTCGACGCGCCACTACACGATCTTCCCGGGGAAGGAGAATATCCTGACCGCCGACAAGGTCGTCGGTCTTGATCTCGATTGGGCATCGCTGCTTGACGGTGCCGACTTGGCGCGTTTGAGCGGCGAGATCGCGACGGTGGTTCTCGGCACTCCCCATGATGACTACCCTGACCCTGAGGCGTCACGTTTGGTGGCGCGACGCCTCGCCGGGGCGGCAGACCTTTACATTCGCCATCCCCGAGAAGGCAATTGGCTTGCGGATCCTGTGGCGTGCAATCTGAACAGTCCCGCCGAGGCGGTCCTCTTGTACCTGGCTTCCCGGCAGCCGATCAGGGTCCTTCACTTCAACTCGACGACCGGGTACGTGCTCAACGGGCGCCCCGGACTGGAGGCGATCAATGTGGTGGATCCGAATACGCGACAGATCGCACCGGAATTTGCGAACGGCTTAAAGGGTCCATGGACACTAGCCAAGCGGGATGAGGCCTGAAGCCTCCAAGGAAAGTATGATTCATGGCCGTGCCCCGGCATCCAGCCCGGGGGGGATCCGCCTGATCAGCGCGTGGTTTCGGTCAGCCGCTGGCGGACGTAGGCCTCCACGGTGCCGATCATTTCCTCCATTCCCGGATCAAAGAAGTGGCTCGCGCCCTCGATCGTCTTGTGGGTGATGGTGATGCCGCGCTGCTGCTTGAGCTTGTCGGCTAGCGCCGTTACGTCGGAAGTAGGCACCACGCGGTCCGCGCTGCCAGAGATGATCAGACCAGACGAGGGACAAGGGGCGAGGAACGTAAAGTCGTATTGGTTGGCCGGCGGTGCCACAGAGATGAAGCCCGCAATCTCCGGCCGGCGCATCAGCAGCTGCATGCCGATCCAGGCGCCGAAGGAGAAGCCCGCAACCCAGCAGACCTTGGCGTTTGGGTTCAGCGATTGCAGGTAGTCGAGTGCGGCGGCCGCATCCGAAAGCTCGCCGATCCCCTGGTCGTATTCTCCCTGGCTGCGACCCACCCCGCGGAAATTGAAGCGCAGGCAGGTGAAACCCATCCGGTGGAAGGCGTAGTGGAGGTTGTAGACGACCTTGTTATTCATCGTGCCCCCGTACAGCGGGTGGGGGTGCAGGATGATCGCGATGGGCGCGTCCCTGTTTTTCTGAGGGTGGTAGCGCCCCTCGAGGCGACCATCGGGGCCGGGAAAGATCACCTCGGGCATTCGGGGGGCGCTCTCCTGGAACCTGGGTTACGCGAGACTTGACGGAATCGCCCGCTCAACCTAGAAGCATTCTAAAGTAATGGCGCGAACGGCCCGACCGGCTCCGCTGTTAAGGGTTGGGGCTGAGGGCGTCAACAGCGACGTGTTGACGGCAACGTGCCGGCGGGCGGAGGGGCGCGATGAAGCTGAGCACCAAGGGACGCTACGCGATGATCGCGTTGACCGACCTCGCGACCCAGGGCCCGGAGCGGCTGGTCTCGCTCTCCGAGATCGCCGAGCGGCAGGACATCAGCCTCGCCTATCTCGAACAGCTTTTCGTCAAGCTGCGCCGGGCGGAGATCGTCGATTCGGTCCGCGGCCCGGGCGGCGGCTATCGGCTGGCGCGGTCCCTGGGCGATATCCGCATCTCCGAGGTGCTGGCCGCGGTCGACGAGACCATGGACGCGCTGAGTCGCGGCGCGGGGGCCTCGGGGGCCGCCACCGGCACTCGCGAGCAGGAACTCGCCGACAAGCTCTGGGAGCAGTTGTCAGCGAACGTCTACGTGATGCTGCACCAGACCCGGCTCGGAGACGTGGTCAGGAACCAGATGGCTCCCTGTCCCGCCGTGCCGAACTTCATCGACGTGGTGGACGAGGGCGCATGACGGAACTCCCGGCCGCAGTGCTCCGAGGAAGTCCGGCCGCTACGTGGGCCGGCCGTGGCGGCGCGTCGGCGTCGTGCCCGCTCCGGCGTGGCGCCCGCGCCGCGGCCCAGTCGCCCGGATGCCGTTCGAGGGGCGAAGACCTGCCAGGGCGGGGCGCGTGAGCGGGCGGGTCTATCTCGACTGGAACGCCACCGCGTCTTTGCGGCCCGAGGCGCGCAGGGCCATGCTCGCGGCTATGGACGTGGTGGGAAATCCGTCCTCTGTGCATGCCGAAGGGCGGGCGGCGCGGGCGATCGTCGAGCGCGCGCGCGCGCAGATTGCGGCGGCCTTCGGCGCCGGGGCTGGAGAGGTCGTCTTCACGTCGGGCGCTACCGAAGCGGCGGCTCTGGGGCTGGCGGGGCGCGGGCTTCGCTCCGCACCTGTCGAGCACGACTGCGTGACGGCCTGGACCGAGCCAGTCCTGGCGGTGGATGGTGCGGGGCGGATCGCGGCGGACGAGCCCGCGCGCTGCGCGATGCAGGCGGCGAATTCCGAGACCGGCGTGCTGCAGGACCTGCCGCAGGGACTGGGCTTCGTCGATGCGGTGCAGGCGGCCGGCAAGGTCGCCTTTGGCTTCGAATGGAGCGGGGCGGCGATGGCGGCGCTCTCCGCGCACAAGCTAGGTGGGCCGAAGGGCGTCGGTGCGTTGCTGCTGGCGCCCGGAGCGGCGGTGGCCCAGCGCGTGCTCGGCGGCGGACAGGAGCTGGGCCGGCGTGCCGGGACGGAGAACGTCATCGGCATCGCCGGATTCGGCGTCGCGGCCGAGGCGGCGGCCGCGAATCTGGCCGCAGGCGTCTGGGACGGGGTTGCAGAGATTAGAGATATTCTAGAGAAGGCACTGGAAGCGGCGGCGCCGGAGACTATTTTTGTCGGGAAAGCAGCACGGCGCCTGCCCAACACGACCTGCTTCGTGGTGTCGGGCTGGAAGGCTGAGACGCAGGTGATGCAGATGGACCTGGCCGGGTTCGCGATCTCGGCTGGGTCGGCCTGCTCCAGTGGCAAGGTTCGCGGCAACCGGGTGCTGACGGCCATGGGCCTGACGCCGGAGGCGGCCGCCAGCGCAGTGCGGGTCTCGCTAGGACCCGCCACGACCGAGGCCCAGGTGCTCGCCTTCGCGGCGGCCTGGGAGCGACACTACCGCAGGTTCCGGGCGAAGGCCGCCTGAACCGCGAGGGAAGGAGTGGGCATGTCCGCATTCGAAGAGATCAGCGTCCGGGACGGCGTGGACCAGGACACCGTCGATGCGGTGCGCACGGTGGGCGAGCGCTACAAGTACGGCTTCTCGAGCGACATCGACACCGAATACGCGCCGAAGGGGCTGAACGAGGACATTGTGCGGCTGATCTCGGCGAAGAACGACGAGCCGGAGTGGCTGACCGAGTGGCGGCTGCAGGCCTATCGGCGCTGGGTGCAGATGGACGAGCCGGCCTGGGCCATGGTGCACTACCCCAAGATCGACTTCCAGGACGCCTACTACTACGCCCGGCCGAGGAGCATGACGGTGCGGCCGAAGTCGCTGGACGAGGTGGACCCCGAACTGCTGGCCACCTACGCCAAGCTCGGCATCCCGCTGAAGGAGCAGGCGATCCTCGCCGGGGTCGAGGGCGCCGCGGGCGCGCCGGCCGACGGCCGGCAGGTGGCGGTGGACGCGGTGTTCGACAGCGTCTCGCTGGGTACGACCTTCCGCACGGAGCTGGCGAAGGCCGGGGTGATCTTCTGCTCGCTGGGCGAGGCGGTGCGCGAGCATCCGGAGCTGGTGCGCAAATATCTTGGCTCGGTGGTGCCGATCTCGGACAATTTCTACGCGACGTTGAATTCGGCGGTGTTCTCGGCCGGGTCGTTCGTGTACGTGCCGCCGGGGGTGCGCTGCCCGATGGAGCTGTCGACCTATTTCCGCATCAATGCGGAGAATACCGGGCAGTTCGAGCGCACGCTGATCATCGCCGACAAGGGGAGCTATGTCAGCTACCTCGAGGGCTGCACGGCGCCGAAGCGCGACGAGCACCAGCTGCACGCGGCGGTGGTCGAGATCGTGGCGCTGGAAGACGCCGAGGTGAAGTACTCGACGGTGCAGAACTGGTTCCCGGGCGACGAGGAAGGCCGCGGCGGCATCTACAACTTCGTCACCAAGCGCGCAGATTGCCGCGAGGCGCGGGCGAAGGTGATGTGGACGCAGGTCGAGACCGGCTCGGCGATCACCTGGAAGTATCCGTCGTGCATCCTGCGCGGCGACGGGTCGCAGGGCGAGTTCTACTCGATCGCCATCGCCAACAACCGCCAGCAGGCCGACACCGGCACCAAGATGGTGCACCTGGGCAAGAACACCCGGAGCCGGATCGTCTCCAAGGGGATCAGCGCGGGGCTGGCGCAGAACACCTATCGCGGGCTGGTCTCAATGCACCCCAAGGCGAAGAACAGCCGCAACTTCACCCAGTGCGACAGCCTGCTGATCGGCGACCGCTGCGGGGCGCATACGGTTCCCTATATCGAGGTGAAGAACAACTCGAGCCGCGTCGAGCATGAGGCGACCACCTCGAAGGTCGACGAGGACCAGCTGTTCTACTGCCGCTCGCGGGGAATGGACCCGGAGGAGGCGGTGGCGCTGGTGGTCAACGGCTTCTGCCGCGAGGTGCTGCAGGCGCTGCCGATGGAGTTCGCCATGGAGGCGCAGAAGCTGGTGGCGATCAGCCTGGAAGGTTCGGTGGGGTGATGCAGTTCCTCGGCGCCACGATCATCGCGGGGGCGGTGTTCTTCGTGCTCAACTTCCTGTCGAGCGAGCTGCTCGGCGGGCCCGAGATGACGACCACCCGCGCACTGGTCGAGGCGGTGATAAAGACAGCGGTGTTCGCGACCCTGTTCCACTACGTGCACAACTGGTTCGCCCGCATCTTTGGCTGGTACCGGACCGACGACCCGGAGGCCCCGCATCTTTTTGACCGCAATCCCGCGCTCGACGCGGAGCGCGAAGCCCGCGGGCGGCGCTGATAGGCTGGCTCACCATGCCGTCACATTTCTGAGGAAAATCATGCTGAAAGTCGAGAACCTACACGTCAAGCTCGAGGAAGAGGACAAGGCGATCCTCAAGGGTGTGGACCTGGAGGTGCGCGCCGGTGAGGTGCATGCGGTAATGGGCCCGAACGGCTCGGGCAAATCAACGCTCTCCTACGTGCTAGCCGGGCGGGACGGCTACGAGGTGACGGCTGGCACGGCCAGCCTCGACGGCGCCGACCTGCTGGCGCTGGAGCCCGAGGAGCGGGCGGCAGCGGGGCTCTTTCTCGCCTTCCAGTATCCGGTCGAGATCCCCGGCGTCGGCAACATGACTTTCCTGCGCACCGCGCTGAATGCGCAGCGCAAGGCGCGCGGCGAGGCCGAGCTGAACGCGGCCGACTTCCTGCGGCTGGTGCGCGAGAAGGCGAAGGCGCTCGCCATCGACGCCGAGATGCTGAAACGCCCGGTGAATGTCGGCTTCTCCGGCGGTGAGAAAAAGCGCAACGAAATCCTGCAGATGGCGGTCCTCGAGCCGCGGATGTGCATCCTCGATGAAACCGACAGCGGCCTCGACGTCGATGCATTGAAGCTGGTCGCCGTCGGGGTGAACGCCCTGCGCAGCCCTGACCGGTCATTCCTGGTCATCACTCACTACCAGCGCCTGCTCGACCATATCCGTCCTGACATGGTGCATATCATGGCCGACGGGCGCATCGTGCAGTCCGGCGGGCCGGAGTTGGCGCTTGAGGTTGAAACCAACGGTTACGGCGATCTCCTCAAATCGGTGGCCTGACCGCCTGAAGATCTATGAATCTGGTGAGACTGATGGCTTTTCCGGCTATGAAACTCGACGGCGCGCAGGCGCTACTCGCCGCCCATCCGGCGCCTGCTGGCGAGGCGGCCTGGGCGACGGCGGTGCGCACGCGCGCCGCGCGGGGGCTTGCCGAGCGGGGCGCTCCGGTGCGGCGCGACGAATACTGGCGCTTCACCGATCCGACCGGCCTGATTGCTCTGCCCGCACCCGCAGCCGTGCTTCCCGTTGAAAGCGCCCCGGATTTCGATCGGGTCGACGGGCTGAAACTCGTCTTCGTCGACGGGGTGTTCGCGCCGGATCTCTCCGACGCGCCGGACCTCGCCGGGGTCGAAATTCGGCCACTGGCCAAGGCGCTGCGCGCCGACATCCATTGGTCGCGTGAGCTTTTCGGCGCACTGGAAGCGCGCGGCCAAGACCCTGTGGACCGCCCGCTGGCTGCGCTCAACACCGCCCGGGCGACCGAGGGCGTGGTGATCCGGACGACGGGCCAGGCGGCACTGCCGGTACATTTCGTCTACCGCCGCACGTCCGAAGCCTCTGACGCGCTGATCCGCCACGTGATCCGCCTCGAGGCCGGCAGCAAGCTGACGGTGCTGGAGAGCGGGGTGGCGGCGGCGCGGGTCAATACCGTGATGGAGGTGGAGATCGCCGACGGGGCGGCCTTCCACCATGTCCGCACGCAGGGGCGCGACCATGAGCGCCGTGCGGCAACGGCGCTGTTTGCCCGGCTCGGGCGCGAAGCGGTGTTCAAATCCTTCACCCTCGCGGTCAACGGCCGGCTGACCCGCAACGAGGCGGTGATCGAGTTCGCTGGCGACGACGGGACGGCACACGTGGCCGGCGCCTGTGTGGGCGAGGGGGCTTTCCATCACGATGACACGGTCTTCGTCACTCATGGTGCCGTGAACTGCGAGAGCCGGCAGGTCTACAAGAAGGTGCTGCGTTCGGGGGCGGTCGGGGTGTTCCAGGGCAAGATCCTGGTGAAGCCCGGCGCGCAGAAGACTGACGGCTACCAGATCAGCCAGGGGCTGCTGCTCGACGACGACAGCCAGTTCCTCGCCAAGCCGGAGCTGGAGATCTATGCCGACGATGTCGCCTGCTCGCACGGCTCGACCGTTGGCGCGGTGGACGCGACGGCGCTCTTCTACCTCACCTCGCGGGGCGTGCCGCGCAAGGAGGCCGAAGAGTTGCTGGTGCTCGCCTTCCTCGACGACGCCGTCGCCGAGATCGAGGACCAGGCACTCGCCGACGACATGCGCGACCGGCTGGCCGGCTGGCTGGCGCACCGCAAGGCCTGACACCATGGAGGGCGGTGTCGTCGCGGCGATGACGCGGGCCTACCGCGACCCGCGCGGCGCCATGGCCCGCCAGGTCGCCGAGGGGTTGAGTGAGCCGCGCGCGCTTATCCATCTGATGCTGGCGGTCGCCCTGTTCTTCGTGGCGAGCGTGCCCAATGCGATCCGCGAGGCGCAACACCTCGGCATCGACGACGCCGTCTCGGGGGCAATTGCGGCCCATCTGTTCGGCTATGGCGCTGTGGCCCCGCTCTTCGCCTATGCCGCCGCGGCGTTCCTGCATCTGGCGGCCCGGGCATTCGGCGGGCGCGGCGGCTTTCTCGGCGCACGCTCGGCCCTCTTCTGGGCGGCACTGCTCGGGGGACCGATCGCGCTGGCCCTGTCCCTGGTGGGAGTCGGCGCGGAACTGATCACGGCAAGCGAACAGTTGCCGTGGCTTGCTGTCTTGAGCTATGCCGGCCTCGGGTTCTGGCTGTGGCTCTTCGCGGCCAGCCTCGCCGAGACCGAGGGCTTTGCCGGCACCGGCCGGGTGGCGCTCGCCATAGGCGTCGGCTTCGTGGGGATCGCGGCGGTACTCGCGGTGCTGTCCGGACGCCTCGCGGTGGCAGGATGAGCGGCGGTGCGGCGCCTGCCTGCGATCGAAATGCAACGGAACCGGAGGCGCCGATGTGGGGCGAGCTGATACGCGACAGTCTGCTGCACCCCCGGGTGGCGGCGCGGCGGGTGCTGGCGTTCGGCTTCCCCATCGACCTGCTGGCCATGGCGCTGGTGGCGGTGTCCGCCACCGGCATGGTTGTCGCCTATGTCGCGGCGCGGCTAACCGGCGGTGGGCTCGATGCCATGACTGTGGCGATCCTGCGCGCGCCGCTGATGGGCGCAGTGCTTCAGCTCGCGATCATGGCGACGATCGCGGTGGGCGCGGCGCGCATCGGCCGGATCTTCGGCGGCACCGGCCGCACGGCGGGTGCGCTGGCGCTTGTAGTCTGGCTCAACGTGATGCTTCTGCTGGCCCAGGTCGCGCAGATCGTCGCCCTGGTCTTGCTGCCACCGCTCGCCTTCATCCTGGCCATTGCCACCCTGCTCTGGCTGCTCTGGGCCTTTGCCAGCTTCGTCGCCGAGTTGCACGGCTTCTCCAACCTCTTGGCGGTGCTCGCCGGGGTGATCGTGAGCATGGTGATCTTCTTCCTTGCGCTCGCCAGCCTGCTCGCAGCCCTCGGCTTCACCCCGCAGGGGATGAGCTGATGTACGACGTCGAGGCGGTGCGGCGGGATTTCCCGATTCTTGCCCGTGAGGTGCGCGGCCTGCCGCTGGTCTATCTCGACAACGGCGCCTCGGCGCAGAAGCCGCGTGTGGTGATCGACGCGGTGACGCGCGCCTATTCTCTGGAATACGCCAACGTTCACCGCGGGCTGCACTACCTTTCCAACCTCGCGACCGAGCACTACGAGGCGACCCGCGGCATCCTCCGGCGCTTCCTCGGCGCCGCGCACGAGGACGAGATCGTCTTCACCACCGGCTCGACCATGGGGATCAACATGGTCAGTTACGCCTGGGCCGTACCCCGTTTGCGGGCGGGCGACGAGATCGTCCTGAGCGTGATGGAGCACCACGCCAACATCGTGCCCTGGCACTTCCTGCGTGAGCGTCAGGGCGTGGTGCTGAAATGGGTCGATATCGAGCCCGACGGCTCGCTCGACCCGCAGAGGGTGATCGATGCCATCGGGCCGCGCACGAAGCTGGTGGCCGTCACCCACATGTCCAACGTGCTCGGCACCGTGGTCGACGTGGCCGCCATCTGCGCCGGCGCGCGGGCGCTCGGCGTGCCGGTGTTGGTGGACGGCAGCCAGGCGGCCGTGCACATGGCGGTGAACGTGGCCGAGATCGGCTGCGACTTCTACGCGGTCACCGGCCACAAGCTCTACGGGCCGACCGGGTCCGGCGCCCTGTATGTCCGCCGCGAGCGGGCGGACGAGATGCGCCCGTTCATCGGCGGCGGCGACATGATCCGCGAGGTGCGACAGGATGCGGTCAGCTATGCCGACCCGCCCCTGCGGTTCGAGGCGGGTACGCCCTCGATCGTGGCGACCATCGGGCTTGGGGTGGCGCTCGACTACATGACCGGCCTCGGGATTGAAAACATCGCCGCCCACGAGCGCAGCTTGCGCGACTATGCCAGCGCGCGGCTCACCGGGCTGAACTGGCTGAACATCCAGGGCAACGCTCCGGGCAAGGGGGCGATCTTCTCCTTTACCATGGAGGGCCAGGCGCATCCCCACGACATCTCGACCGTCATCGATCGCAAGGGCGTGGCGGTGCGTGCCGGCCATCATTGCGCTCAGCCGTTGATGACCCATCTCGGCCTCACCGCCACCTGCCGCGCCTCCTTTGGCCTCTACAACACGGTCGAGGAAGTGGACGTACTGGTGGACGCGCTGGAGACCTGCCACGCGCTCTTCGCGTGACGGGCGACCCGGGGTCGCGTGAACGAACTTGGCTGCCCAGTGACGGGTGTTTGACGGATCCCTCGTCTGGATCATGTGTCTGTCCGCGCGCGGACAAACAGCTATCTAACTGAATTCAAAGGGTAAACCGTCAGGCGTTTACCTGGTGGTAATTTCCGTTGACGCCCCCCGCCCCGAAGCGGTCAACCGGGGGGCGTTTCATTTCGCCGGCAAGCCGGCGGCTGGTCTAGGCTTCCGCGGCCTTCCGGCGACGCGAGGCGACGCCAAGCGCGCCAATCCCGGCGAGGATCAGCCATGCAGCGGCCGGAAGCGGGGCGTTGGCGACCTGGCCGTAGAGGTTGCCGTGGGACAGCCCGGTGAAGCCGCGCCCGCTGTCGAAGCCCCAGGCGTAGGTGCCGGCGACGTTCGGAACCACCCAGGAGAACCAGTCCGGCTCGTTTCCGGCATCGCCACCGGGGCCGCCGCCGCCGCCGATCTTGAGGCCGACGATCAGGTCCGCATAGCCGGCGATCGGCCCGAGGATCGAAAAGGTGCCCGAGGTGCCGCCGACGCCGGTGAAGGAGATGTAGGTCGCGGGGTCGGTCGGTGTCTTCTGCAGGAAGACGATGTCCGGAGCGACCAGCGCCGGGTTGATCGGCGAATTGGCGTCGAGGATGAAGGTGTTGCCACCCATGCTCTTACCGTTCACGATCGGATCGTGGTCGATCTCGCCGTTAATGTTGCCCGAACCGTAGGCGTAGCACTGCGCCTGATCCGGCGGCACCGCGCCCGGCCCCTCGGCTTCCATGACCCGGGACACCGTCGCCGACAGCCCGGTCGTCGGGCAGATCCCGGCCTCGGCCGCGGAGCCCATCCCGAATCCGACAATGATCGCTGCCGCGGCAAACGACCCCTGCAATCCCCGCGTGAACGAGAGATCACTCATTTCAATTACCCTTTACCCCTAAGCCGCATGCGGCGTGCAGTCTGTCTTCATTGACGGATCACCCGCCCCCGACCCCACTCGGGCCGAGGCGAATTAATCCTTCTTTAGGGATGGGTTATCAGACGCGGGCCGTCAATGCTGATCAGAGACGCTGGTTAATGCCCGGCGACGCAGCGTGGCCTAACTCCCGGGCTGCCGACCGCAAAACACGAAACCGCCCTGCCGGGGGCAGGGCGGTTCGAAGTCTCGTGCCGGGCGGGAGAACGGCCGTCAGGCCGCCTTCGCCTTGCGCCGCGACATCAGGCCGAGGCCGCCGAGTCCGGCGAGCATGAGCCATGCGGCAGCGGGAAGCGGGGACGGAGTTGGCGACTGTGTTGACATAACTGTCGCTTCCACCCGTCGTTCCGATTGCCTGAACGTGCAGACCAGCGCGGATCCCGTTTGTACCTCCGGCATCGATCGCGCCGGGATCAACGCGAAGTAACCGGCAACGGGGTTGGCAACTTTCAGCAGAAGCTCCAGCCACTCGCCGGGGATGAATTCCCATTGGCTGAACTGGCGCGTCAGAATCAGCCGAAAGCTGTGCTGTCGACAGCGAAAGCTGGAGTGGCTCCGTTCTGACCAGGCAGCGCGCCTGGAGAGGCAAGTGGGCTGAACGAAACCCGCAGCCCCGGCAATCAGCACCAACCTCAGACCGGCGGGATAAGCCAACCGTTGCGTCGAAGTAGATGTCGAGATCGAAGACGCGAATCGGACCAAGATTGTCAAAGCGGAACTTAATCTTACCGGCTCCCGCGTCAGACACCGTCATTTGCAACTGCGAACCAACGTCGACATTGCCGTTATTGGTAATCTTCTCGAAGGTGTATACGGCTGCACTGGCGCTCACCGCCCACGCCAGAAAGCGCGGCTGCAGCGGCAGCAATCCGGAAACTTTCCAGATACTGGACATCCCTTTACCCCTTCCTGGGGCGGCCGCTCTCGCGCCCGCGATTTACGTACCCAGCCGAACCCTCCCCGCGTCCCCACCGACGGTCAGTTCGGATTAGCGCTATTGATCACGGTTTGCCCCGCCGCGCGCCTCTGTCAACGGATTCCGAATGCGTCCGGCCCGCGGGGGCCGTTTCGCAGGTTCTCGTGAGAAAACTGATCGCCGCGCGACGATCTACGGCGGGGCCGAGCCCGCTCCACGCGTATCGGGCAAGGGATGACGCCGTCACCGCGGGGTCGGCGGGCGGGCGGCCGCGCGAATCAGGTTGCGGAACGGCGTCAAGCGTCCTGTCGCCAAAGCGCCGGCGCCGGCGGCTTTCCGCCGGACGGGGGCGCGGGTCAGTGCCGGCCCTCGATCTCGTTGGTCACGCGTCGGCGAGGAAGGCGGAGCGGGTCAGCCCGCGTGCGCGGGCGGCGGCGTCCATGGCGGCGAGGGTGCCGCTGTCGAGGTTGATGTTGACCCGCGCCGTCCGGCGGGTGGCGACGACGAGCCGGCACGGCGAGCAGCACCGCGTCCATGGCGATTTCCCCGGCCACCGCCGGGCGGATCGCGTTGAGCGCAGCACTGGCGCTGGGGCCGTGTCGGCGGTCCAGAATTCTTCGGGTTCGCTCCTGGCCTTGGGGGTTCCGGTCGGGCGCACGCGTGGGGGCGTGTCGCTCGAGATCCTGGGAGGCGGCGCCTAGGCCGCAAATACGATACCGCCCTGCCGGGGGCAGGGCGGTTTGAAATCCTGGGTCGCGCGCAGGAAGGGGCGTCAGGCCGCCTTGCGGCGCCGCGCCATCAGTCCAAGTCCGCCGAACGCGCCGAGCATCAGCCACGCGGCCGCCGGAAGCGGGATCGGCGTCGTTAAGTCGTAGAAGACGATGTGCGACAACCCGCCGATCGTGCCGTTCCACGTCGTCCACGTATCGCTGTAGTCGCCAATTCCAAGATAGGCCGCCGAGCCCTTTTCCCAGACGGTGTAGCCGGTGGGTCCGCCCTTTACCGAAAACGCGGTGACGCCGGGATCGGTCGCGTCGTCAGGCGTGTAAGTCCACTTGAAGCCGCTGGAGAAGTCGAACGTGAACTCGGTGCCATCTATACTGGGGAAGTTTCCGAGCTCGCCACCCGTGACGCTGCCGTTGCTAAATTCCAGCTTCACCAGCATGGGAGAGCCGTCCCACGCGCAGTCCGGCGGCGTGCCGAGAGCGCCCGAGCAGTCGTTGCCGGGTGCCGACAGGACCAGACTGTAGTCGTTCTCGATGATTGCACCCTGTGCCGCGGCCGCTGACAGACATGCACCTAACATTGCGACCGACAGCGGTCGAACCAAGGATCCAAACATTCCTTTACCCCTCTCGTTACATGGCCGGAGCGAGCCGCCAGCCAACGCTGCCGCCAGCACGCCGGCGAGCCGAATTAACCATTTCCCACACCCAGGGATCAGTCAACAGGGATATTCGCATCGAGCGTATTCTCGCGCGCCTTTGCGCCCAGTGCATGGCCGGCGGCGATCGCTGCGAGGAACGCGTGCGACGATCTTGGCATATTATTGATTATTTCACTATAATTCCGGCGACGCAAAGTCGCCTCCGTCGCCTCCACGCTACACGGCCCTAGCGGCCGTCTCGCGCCCGAGGGTCTACAGGAGCGATATGGCCCTGCCCTGCGGGCGCGACCGTGAAGCGGGCCCGACTATTGACCAGTGGCGCCCAGAGCGACCCGCCTGTGACTTCCGAGAAGGCGCCAGGCAGGGCCTCGGGCGGGATCCGGTCCCCGGTTCGGGCAGATCAGTCGGTCGCCCGGATATCGGTGATTTCCCAGTCCCAGCCAAGGGTGCCGACCGGCTCGGGGACGCTGGCGAAGATGAAATGCGCGGAGAAGGCTCGGATCTGACCTGGCGGCACGTCGGTCCTGGCGATTGCGCTGGCCTCGCCGATCACCGGGCAGGTGTTCGGCGCGGTGGCGGCTTCGGGGCAGTCGCGCAGGCGCAGGGTCAGGGTCATCTCGCGCAGGCGCCACTCGGGGGAGGCGTTGCGGACGCGGCCGGCGAGGACTGCGCCGCGGGGGGTGCGGGCGAGTTCCAGCTGGTCGAGTACGATCTGCTCGGGCGTGATCCTGAGGGCTGCGCGGGTCGTTTCGGGCGAGGTCTGCCACAGGTAGACCGCAAGGCCGAGCCCCACCGCCGCGCCGCCGACCAGGCCCCAGCGGCGGATGCCGGGCTCGATGATGAGAGCGTAGGCATAGGCGGCCAGCGCAAGGATCAGGACGACGATCGGCATGGGCACTCCGTTGCGGGGCTCGCGGCCCTTGCGGAGGTTCTAGGCCAGCCGGGGATCGATTCCAAACGTTTCGGCCCGCGCAGCCCGGCGATTGCCGGGCCGCAGGTCAGGCCGCGCGGCCGTCGTAGCGGGTGGCAGGCAGGGCGTGGGGATCGACGCCGTCAAGGCAGTTGATGTTGACCGCCAACATCGGCGTGCCGTCGGGCAGGGCGCCGTAGGAGAAGGGCTGGATGCCGCAGATCCGGCAGAACTGGTGGCGGATGACGTGGCGGTGGAAGGTGTATTCGATTAGGTCCTCCGCACCTGAGAGGAGGGTGAACTTGCCCGCCGGAGTGAAGGCCAGTACCGACCCCAGCCGCTGGCAGCGCGAGCAGTTGCAGGTGACGGGGGCAGAGATGTTCGCCTCGACGCAGCGCCGAGCACGGCGAAGCGCTCGGTCTGGGTGATCTGTACGACAATGGTCGAGACGGCAGCGCGCATCTCCCGGTACTCGACCAGCGCACATTCGCTGTCGAACCCGGCGATGCTCACAGCGATCCGGACAACTCGGTGCGGAAGCCGAATACCCGGCGCTCACCGGCGGTGGCAACCGCGAGCCCCATGGCCCCACGGTCGTCGTTCAGGGTGATGCTGCCGGGAGCGCGGAGGATCCCGCCGGGGATCACGACCGCCCCTAGCCGATGGCGAGGCCGATCCCGGCGAGGCAGGTCAGACCGCCGACCACGCGGGCAACCGCCGGACGGCCGGCGTTGCCGGCCGCAAGGCCAATCACGAGACCTCCGGCATGCAGTGCCGCCGTCGAGACGACGAAGCCGATCCCGTAAGCGATGCCGCCGAGCGCGGGGCCTTCGAGGCCGTGGGCATAGCCGTGGGCAAGGCCGAAGAGCGCGACGGCCGCACAGGCCAGGACCAGCGGCGGGCGGAAGGCGGCGGCGATGACCGCGCCAAGGACGATGATCGAGGCCAGGATGGTGGGCTCGACGACCGGCAGCGCCGCGCCGCCGTAGCCGAGCGCGCCGCCGAGGACCATGCCGCCGATGAACGCGCCGGGAAGGGCGAAACGCGCAATGCCGCCGGACATGGCGGCGAAGATGCCGACCGCCACCATGGCCAGCAGGTGGTCCGGGCCGAAGATCGGGTGGGTCAGGCCGGAGACGAAGGGCGAGCCATGGGCTCCGATCCCGTTGTGGGCGAGAGCGACACCGGGCAGCAGCGCGAGGAGGAGGGCGGTACGGAGCATTGTGGAACCTCAGTAGATCGGATTGTGAAGGGCGACGGGCATGATCCTGTCGCGGAATGTGGCCTCTACCTGAATACGGTGGACCATTTCGACGATCCCGTCCATGCATCTTGCGCGGGCGACCGTCACGGTGAGCTTGTCATTTCGCGGGGCGTGAGGTTCATGCGGGCCTGCTAGAAGCTCCAGACGCGGGGAAGCGGCGCCTCGCGGTAGGCGGCCAGAAACCGTATCAGCGCTTGCCGCAGCGGTGCAATGTCCAATGCGACGAAGCGCAGAATCAGAACGCCGTCCCCGGCCGAAGCCCCGGCGGCGACGCCGTCCAGATGGGCGAGGCGCGCGCGGGCGGCGGCGAGGCGGTCTCCGGCGTCGGGGGCGACCTCGACCAGGGTGGCGAAGGCACTGGCGCCGCCCAGGGTGGCAGGGCCGGCGACGGCGGCGGCGAGATCGCCGGCGAGGCGCAGAGCCTCGGCGTGGATCAGCCGGCCGTCGCGGCGGATGCGCCACTGGTCGGAGAGCGCCCCGCGGAGCACCCGATCGCCCATGGTGGCGCGGCCGAGCACTAGCGTCTCCAGCGCCAGGAGGCGGGCGTCACCGAAGAGGTCGGCCTCCAGCCGGCGGGCCAGGCGGCCGCCGTCGAAGAGGATCGTCTCCCGTGGTAGCCAGTCCACCGTCGCACCTGCGCCTGCGGTGATGCGCGTCTCCATGCGTGCCACCCCGCCGCTGGCGCGGTAGACGCGCTCGGCGGCATGGGTGGTCACAGTGAGGCAGGCGCCGGGTCCGGCCTCGATGCGCCAGTCGATGCGGTCGCCGCCGGTGACGCCGCCGGAGGTGTTGATCAGCACCGCCTCGGGCGGCCCGCCTTGGGTACTGGGCAGCAGCGCCTTGGCGCAGCCCGACAGGCAGAGCCGGTCGAGCCGCACGGCGCCCTCGCGCAGTGAGACCGCCACTTCGGCACGACCGCGGGCACGCGCCGGTGCGGTGGGTGTCGGCAAGGCGGTGGTGGGCGCGTTCATGGCCGGAAGCTTGAAGGCCGGGATTGATCGGTGCAACATTGCCGCGTGGTTGTGCAGTACCTGGTGGACCAGGCGCACAGGAAATCAGCACAAGTTTGGGGAACTGCCCGTGGGCTGGGCAGCTTGCCCAGTTTTGCAGTTGAACAGGAAACCGGTGCATGCAAGCGTTATCCGAACGTGAAGCCGGGGAGGCGTGAATGTCGAACAGCCCGCAGACGCCTGGCATCGTGGCAGGGCGACTGGGTGCGGCCGAGATTGCCGCGGGTTTCGGGGATATCGAGCCTGCCTTCAGCGAGCATGAGGCGCTGGTGGCGGCGGATCGTTGCTATTTCTGCTACGACGCGCCCTGCATCACCGCCTGCCCGACCTCGATCGACATCCCGCTGTTCATCCGCCAGATCCAGGCCGGCCAGCCCGAGGCCGCGGCGCGAACGATCTTCGAGCAGAACATCCTCGGCGGCGTCTGCGCGCGGGTCTGCCCGACCGAGACGCTGTGCGAGGGGGCCTGCGTGCGTGAGGCCGCCGAGGGGCGCCCGGTGGAGATCGGCCGGCTGCAGCGGCATGCGACCGACACGCTGATGGCGCGCCAGGGGCATCCGTTCGAACGGGCGGCGCCGACGGGCAGGCGGGTCGCGGTCGTTGGTGCCGGCCCAGCGGGGCTCGCCTGCGCGCATCGGCTGGCGATGCTGGGGCATGCCGTGACGGTTGTCGACGGGCGCTCCAAGGGGGGCGGGCTGAACGAGTTCGGCATCGCGGCCTACAAGGTGGCCGGTGGGTTCGCGCAGGCGGAGCTTGCCTGGCTGCTGGGGATCGGCGGCATCGAGCTGCGCACCGAGGTGGTGCTCGGACGCGACGTGACACTTGAGGGGCTGCGGGCGGAGTACGACGCGGTGTTCCTGGGGCTGGGGCTCGGAGGCGTGAACGCGCTGGCGGCCGAGGGGGCGCTGACCGAGGGCGTGCGGCCGGCGGTGGAGTTCATCGCCGAACTGCGCCAGGCGGCGGATCTGGCGGAGCTGCCAGTGGGCCGGCGGGTGTTGGTGGTGGGCGGCGGCATGACGGCAGTGGATGCCGGCGTGCAGTCGAAGCTGCTGGGTGCGGAGGAGGTGACCATTGCCTATCGCCGCGGGCGCGAGCGGATGGGGGCGAGCGACCACGAGCTGGAGCACGCGGCGACCGCCGGAGTGCGCATCCTGTGCAACGCGGTGCCGGTGGCGGTGCTTGGCGGGGGCGCAGTGCGCGAGGTGGTCATGGCCTATACCGAGGACGGGCCGGAGGGGCTGCGCGAGACCGGCGAGACCTTCGTGCTGGCGGCCGACCAGGTGCTGACCGCCATCGGGCAGACACTGGGACCGGTGCCCGAGGGGCTGGCGCTGGCGGGGGGCAAGATCGCGGTGACCGGGGCGGGTCGCACCTCGCTGGCGGGGGTCTGGGCGGGCGGCGACTGCGCGGCCGGCGGCGAGGATCTGACGGTGACCGCGGTGGCCGAGGGGCGTGATGCGGCCGAGGACATCCATGCAAACCTCGGCCATTTATGATATACTCCATGGGCTTTCCAAGAAGGAGGCTTTTGCCATGGAGAACCTGAACACCCAGATCACCGAGCATTATTCCAGCGGCAAGCTGCTGGAACGGTTCCGCCAGGGGCTGCGCCGGGCCGGCGCAGATCCCGACGCGCTGACCTACGACGATCTTGCCGGCGGCGACGAGTTTCACGTGGGCGCTGCCGAGGCGACGGACGCGCTGCTCGATCAGCTCGAGATTGCGGAAGACGCGCACGTCCTCGACATCGGCGCGGGGGTCGGCGGCGCGGCCCGCCGCGTGGCGCACCGCTGCGGCTGCCGGGTCACCGGCGTCGACCTGACGCCGGAATTCGTCGAGACGGCCCGGGCGCTGACCGAAATGGTCGGCATGGAGGACGCCGTCGACTTCGTCGTCGCCAGCGGCACCGACCTGCCGCTCGAGGATGCGAGCGTCGACGTGGCGCTGCTCCTCCACGTGGCGATGAACATCGAGGACAAGGCCGCGCTCTTCAGCGAGGCGGCCCGCGTTCTGCGACCCGGCTCCACCTTTGCGGTCTACGACGTGATGGAGGGCGCGGAACCCGGGCCCCTGGCCTTTCCCCAGCCGTGGTCGAGCGCGGCCGAGACGTCGTTCGTCGCGCCGCGGGCCGAGTACGTTGCCGCGGCCGAGGCCGCGGACCTGACGCTCGTGGCAGAGCGCGACCGGTGGCAGTACGGCTACGACTTCTGGCGCCGGGTGGTCGAGCGGGCCACGACCGAGGGCCCGCCGGCGATCGGGCCGCATCTGTTCATGGGCGGTGCCGTGAAGGAGACGATGAAGAACGCGCTCGATGCCCTCGCCGCGCGGCGGATCGCGCCGGTCGAGCTGATCTTCCGCAAAGCCGCTGCCTGATGCTCAGGCGGATCTCTTTCCAGGCGATCCCGGTGGACGACCAGGACCGCGCGCTGGCCTTCTACCGCGACGTGCTGGGGCTCGAGGTGCAGACCGATGCGCCCTACGAGGAGGGCTGGCGCTGGATCTTCCTCAGGATCCCCGGCTCGGACTCGCGCATCACCTTCGCCCGGCGCGGCGAGATCAGCACCGGGGACAAGCCGGTGCTGGCGCTGGTCAGCGACGACGTGGACGCCGACTGCGCCGCCTGGGAGGGCCGCCGCGTGCGCATCGCCAGCCCGCCCGCGGACGCGCCCTGGATGCCGGGGGTGCGCTGGGCGACGATCCGCGACAGCGAGGACAACCTGATCTTCGTCGAGTCCCTGAAGCCATAGGAGGACCGCATGGCCGACCTCAGCACCGATTTCGTGGGGATACGCTCGCCGAACCCCTTCTGGCTGGCGTCCGCTCCGCCCACCGACAAGGAGTACAACGTCCGGCGCGCCTTCGAGGCGGGCTGGGGCGGCGTGGTGTGGAAGACGCTGGGGCTCGACCCGCATATCGTCAACGTCAACGGGCCGCGCTACGGCGCGATCTGGGGGGCGGACCGGCGGCTGCTGGGGTTGAACAACATCGAGCTGATCACCGACCGGCCGCTGGACGTGAACCTGCGCGAGATCAAGGCCGTCAAGCGCGACTGGCCGGACCGGGCCATGGTGGTCAGCCTGATGGTGCCCTGCGACGAGGAGTCGTGGCGGTCGATCCTGCCGCTGGTCGAAGAGACCGGCGCGGACGGGGTGGAGCTCAACTTCGGCTGCCCGCACGGGATGAGCGAGCGCGGCATGGGCTCGGCGGTGGGGCAGGTGCCGGAGTACATCGAGATGGTGGCGCGCTGGTGCAAGGCGAACACCCGCATGCCGGTGATCGTGAAGCTCACACCCAACATCACCGACATCCGCTATCCCGCTCGCGCGGCTCACAAAGGCGGCGCGGACGCGGTCAGCCTGATCAACACGATCAGCTCGATCACAAGCGTAAACCTCGACACGTTCAGCCCCGAGCCTTCGATTGACGGCAAGGGCTCGCACGGCGGCTACTGCGGGCCGGCGGTTAAGCCGATCGCGCTCAACATGGTGGCCGAGATCGCGCGGGATGCGCAGATGCAGGGGATGCCGATCTCGGGGATCGGCGGCATCACTACCTGGCGCGACGCGGCGGAGTTCATCGCGCTCGGCTGCGGCACGGTGCAGGTCTGCACCGCGGCGATGACCTATGGGTTCAAGATCGTGTCGGAGATGACCCGGGGGCTGTCGCTCTGGATGGACGAGAAGGGGTATCGGTCAATCGGCGACTTCCAGGGCCGCGCGGTGCCCAACGTCACCGACTGGCAGTACCTGAACCTCAACTACGTCGCCAAGGCTCGGATCAACCAGGATCTTCTGCATTCATTGCGGGCGCTGCTTCGCGGCCTGCGAGGACACCTCGCACCAGGCGATCGCCATGCTGCCGGGGCGGGTGTTCGAGGTGAAGGACGACGAATGCGTCGCCTGCAACCTCTGCGTCAACGTCTGCCCGGTCGAGGACTGCATCACGCTGGAGGCGCTGGCGCCGGGGACGGTGGATGCGCGCACCGGCAAGGAGGTCGTGGCAGAGCCGGCGGACTGGACCACGCATCCCAACAACCCGATGGCGCGGGCCGCCGAATAGGATGCCGCGGATACTCGGGAATCGGGGGCTTCTTCTTCCGCGCCCGCGATCCCGAGGCGCTCGCGCGATGGTATACGGAGCACTTCGGCATCGATCCGGTGCCGGGGGACTATGCGGTCAAGCCCTGGGTGCAGGAGGCGGGGCCGACGGTCTTCGCGCCCTTTCGGGACGACACCGAGTATTTCGGTGACAAGCAGCGGGTCTGGATGCTGAACTTCCGGGTGCGCGACCTCGATGCGATCGTCGCGGCGCTCAGGGCGGCCGGGATCGCCGTGACCGTCGATCCCGAGGCCTATCCGAACGGCCGCTTCGCGCGGCTCGAGGACCCCGAGGGCAATCCGCTGGAACTCTGGGAGCCGGCCGGACCCGAAGCGCAGCTCTAACCGGCTTCCGCTACAGCAGGACCGTTCGCTGGTGCCGGCAGATCACGCCGGTGTCGGCCCAGAGCTCGACCCCGGCCGCGCGCAGCCGGTCGCAGAACTCGGAGTCCTCGGATTTCTGCATCTCCATCTGACTGTCGTCATAGGCGAAGCGGAACCAGGGCGGGGAAAGCCGCCCGAAGACCGCGCGGTGCATCATCATGCAGCCGCCGCCGCAGCGCGAGATCCGCTGCAAGCCGCTGTTGCGGGGCAGGGGCCTGGCAATATCCTCGGCCTCGCTCGGACCTGTGTAGGCGAAGGCGAAGTCGACCACGATGGTCTGGCCGGTGGCGGGGTCGAGGCGCGGCAGCGGGGTCATTCCGGTGACGAAGTCCTTGCCGTGTGCCGCCAGCCGGTCGGGCGCATCGAGGGGCGGGATCATGTCGCTGTCGATCATGAACAGATGCGAGGCATCGGTCTGGCGCAGGAAATGTTCGACGATTGCGTTGCGGGCCCGGTCGATGGGGACGTAGTGCTCGGTGAAATGCAGGGTCAGCCGGTCGCGCGGCATGGCGCGGGCCCATTCCAAGAGCCGCGCGGTCAGGCGGGTGTGCACCGTGCCCATGGTTGGAACCCCGATCATCAGGCCGGTCGGCGTCCGGTCGGATGTGTCCGTGTCGCTCATCGTCACCGCCCCGCTGCACTTGGGGAGCTGTTGCCCCATTCCCCACCTGAAGGCGAGTCCGATGCGTGGAAGGCGCTTGCCGACGCGCGCGGCTCAGCCGCGCGGTTCGGTGAGAGCGAAGACCGCACCCTGCGGGTCGCGCGCCAGCACGATCCAGCTCCCGCCCGGTACCTCGGTCGGCCCGTAGAGCACCGTGCCGCCCCCCTCGGTGAGCCGGGCGGCCGCGGCGTCGATGTCTGCCACAGTGAAGTAGAAGAGCCAGTAGGGGGCGGGCGCTTTCGCGACGGTCATCATGCCGCCCACCGGCTCGCCGCCGGTGGCGAAGAGCTGGTAGGTGCCCATCGGCCCCATGTCCATCGCCTCCGCCTTCTGCCAGCCGAAGAGGCCGCTGTAGAAGGCGAAGGCCGGCTCCCAGTCGCGGGCGGGCAGTTCGTGCCAGCCGAAATGGCCAGGGGGTGGCGGGGCTTGCCTGCGGGGCTGCGTCGCTGCCGAAAAGGGCGAAGACCGCGCCCTGCGGGTTGGCGACCACGGCGAAACGCCCGACGCCGGGAATGTCGGCCGGCAGCCGCCGCACCGTGCCGCCGGCGGCGGCGAGCGGCTCGGCGGCCGCATCGACGTCGGCTACCCCGACGTCGTCGAGCCGCCGGGGACCGCGCCGTCGCCTCGGAGGGCAGGGTCATGAGCCCCGCGACCGTGGCGTCGCCCGCGCGTGCGACGGTCGGTCGTTCTGCGCGTGCCGGCACTCCTTGACCGTCCAGCCCGGCACTTCGGCGTAGAACCGTTGAGCGGCCGTCAGTTCGCTCGTCATTAGTTGGTCCGACGAATCCGCTATCCACGCACATGATCCCCTCGCAGGCTGCCGCGGCATCCGGAGATCAGGACCAGGCAGTGCGCCACGACACCCGCCATGACGGTGCCGCTGCTGCGGCAGGCCCGTCGCCGGTCAGTTGGCCTGATTGGTAGAAACCCGCGCGGCCGGAGTCGATGCTCGCCCGGGGGCTCGATCGCGCGCTCCCTACCGCCCGCCGGTCGTCAGGCCAGGCGGTCGACCTGGAGCCCCGGAAGGAAGCCGTTGCCCGCGGCGAAGGCGCGGGCGGCGTCGGTGACGCGGGCGGGCGAAAGCGCTGGCGCGCCGTCGGCGAGCAGTGCGTCGAGGCTCTGGGCGAGGCTGCGGGCACCGGCGGGGGCGGCGCGGCAATGCGGGCAGGCGGGGTCGGGGACGTGGGTGCCGCGGCGCGGCTGCCGCGTGACGCGGGGGTCGCAGTTCAGCCAGGCATGCGCGGCCGCGGCAGCCGCCCGGGCGTTGCGCATCGGTCCGATCTGCATGGCCACAATTCTCCGCAAAAGTCCTTCGACTTTCGGGGCGTGCGGATCGGCGCGATCGCGTACGGCGATGGCACGACAGGGTAAATCGCCGCGGACGGCGCGCGCGCCGCTCACGCGGGTCAGGCGGCCGGACGCTCGATGCCGCGCGGGATGCCGCGAATTGCTGAAATCGGATGCAGTCGAACGGCAAGAATGCTGTAAGTCCTCGGCGCGCCTTGGCCGCGCTCCGGGATGGGGCCCGTTTGAGGGGCAAATCCGCTTGACGCGGATACCCACCGGTGCTAGCGTCCAGGCCTGAACGAACGGTCGCCTAGGCGCCTCGCGGGGGGTCGAGACCGACGGCGCCGCCCGCAAATCCGCGCGCGGACAGGGAAACCACGCGATGTCGACGCGAACCGTGCCCGCCCCGAACGATCTCAGGGCGTTCTGGATGCCGTTCACGGCCAACCGGCAGTTCAAGAAGGCCCCGCGCATGTTCGTGGCGGCCGAGGACATGCACTACACCACCTCGGACGGGCGTCGGGTGCTGGACGGGACCGCGGGCCTATGGTGCTGCAACGCCGGGCATTGCCGGCCCAGGATCACGGCGGCAATCCAGGCGCAAGCGGCGGAGATGGACTATGCGCCGGCCTTCCAGATGGGCCACCCCAAGGCCTTCGAGCTGGCCAACCGGGTGATCGGCATCGCGCCGGAGGGGATGGAGCACGTCTTCTTCACCAACTCCGGTTCGGAAGCTGTGGAGACGGCACTGAAGATCGCCATCGCCTACCAGCGGGCGATCGGGCAGGGCACGCGGACCCGGCTGATCGGGCGCGAGCGGGGCTATCACGGGTGAACTTGGGCGGGATCTCGGTCGGGGGGATCGTCGGCAATCGCAAGTTCTTCGGATCGCTGCTGACCGGGGTGGATCACCTGCCGCACACGCTTCTGCCGGCGAAGACGCCTTCTCCAGGGGCCGCCGGATCATGGGGCGGGCTCGCCGACGAGCTGGAGCCGCTCGTGGCGCTGCATGACGCGAGCACAATCGCTGCGGTGATCGTGGAACCCGTGGCGGGGTCCACGGGCGTGCTGATACCGCCGAAGGGGTATCTGCAGCGGCTGCGGGATATGTGCACCAGGCACGGGATCCTTCTGATCTTCGACGAAGTGATTACCGGGTTCGGGCGGACGGGGGCGGCGTTCGGGGCCGACAAGTACGGGGTGGTGCCGGATCTCATCACCTGCGCCAAGGGGCTGACCAACGGGGTGATCCCGATGGGGGCGGTGCTGGCGACGGGGGCGATCCACGACGCCTTCATGACCGGGCCGGAGCATCTGATCGAGCTTTTCCACGGCTACACCTACAGACGCACCAGCTGCCGCTCACGCGCGGGGGGCGGAGATCGCCGCGCGAAGCGCTGGCGCTCGTATTCTTGCAGCGCCGCGTCGAGCAGGGCACGGTGCGCGCTCTGCTCCGCCACTGCCTCGCGCAAGGTCATGTGCACGGGAAGCGATGCGCCGCGCAAGCGCTCCACCGCCAACCGCAGAGAGCGCCCCAGGGGAAGCTCGCGGTGTTGACGGTGCGCGGCGCCGATAGCGCGACAGCGACCACGCGAGGAGCACAGCGGCGCACGCAGCGGCCATCAAGACAGCCAGTTGCCGCCAATCGACACGCCGCCAGCTGCCGCTGTGCTCGCCCGAGAGGCGGCCCACCGCACGTGACACGAGCCGCCACTGGGTTACGAGGCTATAGTCGACGACAAAGTGATTGCCCCCGGCGCGTGACAAACGTTCCCAGAGCACCGCCAGACCCGCGAGGCGGGTGCCGCCGGCGAGAGCCGCTGGCGTCAGCGTGGAGTCGGTTACCCAGCCCGAACCGGGAACGTACCATTCGACCCATGCGTGGGCGTGGCTGCTGGTGAACACGGCCACGCCGGCCGACTCGTCCCACACGCCGCCTTGAAAACCAGCCACCACCCGCGCCGGGACGGCAGCGGCACGCAGCAGAGTGGCGTAGGCAGTGGCGAAGTACTCGCAGTGGCCGCGCCGGTCTTCGAAGAGAAAGCCGAGCGGGGATCGAACTTGTTGCCGTTGGGCTGCTCGAGCGAATAGGTGAAGTCCTCACGCAAGAAACGGCGCAGGCGCGCCGCCTTGTCGAACGGGCCACCCTCCCCCGCCACGCGCTCGGCCAGCTCCGGGATGCGCGGGTCGAGGTCGGCCGGTAGCTCGAGAAAAGCCGAGGAATCGGCAGCATCCTCACGCAGCGCTCGCCGCTGTGGCACACCGTGGCTGACCCCGCCTTCCACTTCCAGGCGTGCCGGCCCGGTGAGCGCCGAGGCGGCGCGCAGCTCCGGGTACATGCCGATGGGCACGAGCTGCTGGCGCGCCGACGGGTTGGCAACGCCGCCCGCCACCATATTGGCTCTCTCGACCGGTCCAAGCGCCAAGAGTGTGCTGCCTGCGAGCGGCAGCATGAACACCTGATAGCTCGCCTGGTCTTCAACCTCGGCCATGCGACTGGCCGGGGCCAACCAGCCGTCGGGCACCTCCGTTGCCGTGCGTTTGAAGCCGTCGCGGCGCAGTTGCCCGTAGACGGGCCCGCGCAGGTACAGGCCGCGGTCGAAGAGCGCCTCGCTCAGACCGTAAACGCGGGCCAAAACCTCGCCGCCGCCAAGGCCGGCGCGCGGGTTGCTAGTGAGCGAGACCTCGCTGGGGAGCTCACCGCGGCGATGCTGAAAGAGCGCCAGCGTGCCCACCCCGATCCGGGGAAAGAGTAGGAACAGCACAGCGCTGAATACCAGGAGCACAACCGCCAGGCCGCCGGTGACGCCGAGAAAGGTGGGCGTCACCACGTCGGTGCGGGCAAGGGTAACCTGCAAGGCAGCGCCGCCGTGACGGGCCGCCTCCTTCTCCGCACCGGCCACCAGCTGGCGGGCGAGCAGCGCCCATACCATGGCAACGGCGAAGGCCACGAATACCAGGCCATAAGTGATCTGGGTGTGGAGCACAGAGCCGGCCAAGACCAGCAGCAGGGCCAAGAGCAAGGCCTGCAGGTCATGTCGCAGGCTCTGGCGCAAACGGCCGCACAGGAGCGCCTGCCCACAAAAAGAGCGCGCCGCCCAAGATCACGCCCTCGAGCCCATGCAGCGCTACGGCCTGAGCAGCGGCTGCGATGCCGAGAATCCCGCATAGGGGGCCAACCGCGCCAGCGACCAGGCCGCCTCGCCGCTCACGCCGGCGGGCGGTCAGCACCGGCACCACCAGGCTCGTCCATGCCAGCGCCGGCAGCTCGCAGCCGAGAAGCACCGCGAGCAACGCGGTGGTGCAGGCCAACATCAAGCCGGCCTCGTACGCTCCGGCCAGCGTCAAGCCACGGCGGCCACGCAAACGTACACGCGACGCGCGGCGCGTGCCGCGTTGCCGCCGATGGCGTCCGGCCTGCCGCCGCCTGTGTCCTGCGTCTCTGTCCCGGCGCCGGCGGCACCACGGAGCACGATCAGCGCCGTCGCTGGCGAGGTCCGCCGCCGCACTCAGCGCCACCCTCGGCAGACCGTGGGGCGGGGGCGGCGAGGGAGGCCGCGTCGAGCCGGGCCAGGGCGAGCAAAATCCTGGTCCGCTGGCGCATACCACCTTCGGGAAGGAGCAAGAGGCCGGGCGCGCGCACCCCCACACGCAAGCCGCGGCCGAGCAGCTCGGCCAGGCTGCCGAGAGTGGCGATGGCGTGCTCGACCCGCTCCTGGCCCGCGTGGCCGACCACCAGCTCGAGCATCGCCTCCGAGCCGTGCCTCGCCTCGTGCTCGCGCACGAACCGGCGGCCGGTACGAGCCGAGCGTCGCCAATGAATGTAACGCGCGTCATCGCCGGGGCGGTACGGGCGCAACGAAACCGTCGCCGTCGCCTACCCGCGGGTCTGACTCCTCGCCAACCCTGGCGACGAGCGCGGCGGCGAGCTCTCGCACGTCGACCGCGTACGGCGGGGCCAAAAACGTGCGGCGCTCCTCGAAGCGACGGCTCTTGGTGAAGAAGCCGAATGGATACGAGGTCCGGGCGGTGATGCGCACGATGTCGTGCCGGCCCCGATGCGCCGGCGTGAAGTGGGCGAGTATCTCGTTGCGGCTCGCGGGCTCGATGCGCAGCAAGTAATGAGCATGGGCCACATCGCGGCCCGCGGGCGCCTCCACGGTCACCGCGGCCTCGACGCCAAAAGCGGGTACACGGCGCCCGAGGTTCTCGAGGACTACCGGCAGCGCAGCCCGCTGGCGGGCGCGGACCTCACGCGGCGGTCGAGTGGCTAGCCGCAGCGGTGCGCAAGGTGCCCTCTGATAGCAGCCCCGAGATGACGATAGCGCTCAAGAGCAGACCCCATCCCAGCATCAAGAGATTGTTGCCGGTGTTGATGGCGGCGGCGCCCACCGCAAACGCCAGCGCCACCACCACCTTGCCTTCGCGCGTAAAGGCGAGCTGCCGCGGCGCCCGCGACCAGAAGCGGCGCCACAGGCGGCGCGGCGAACAGGTACGCACGCGGGTGCCAGCAAGCATCGCTATCGCGGCACCGATGTCTGCGCCAGGATCTCGTCCACTACCATGCCCGCCTCCGTGCCTGCCGAGAGCCCTCCGGCGGTTACCAGGCGGTGCACGAGCACCGGCGCGGCCACACGCTTGACGTCGTCGGGCAGCACGTAGCTGCGCGCCGCGGCGAAGGCCCACGCTCGCGCCATGGAGGCGAACAGGACAGCCCCACGCGGCGAGCAGCCCAAGACGATGTCGGAGTGCTCGCGCGTCGCCTGCACCAGCGCCAGCACATAATCCGCCACCGGCGGCTCCAAGCTCACCGTCTCGGCCAAATCCTGAATCACCCGCAGCTCGCCGGGCGCCAGCACCGCGTCCAGGCGCTCGAGGTTATGGGCGGGCTGATGCGGGGCGAGGATGAGCTGGCGCTCTTCGGACGGCGGCGGGTAGCCCACCGCCAGGCGCACCATGAAGCGGTCGAGCTGACTCTCGGGCAGGGGATAGGCACCGTGGTGTTCCACCGGATTTTGTGTCGCCAACACCGTGAAGACTTCGGGCAGAGCAAAGGTGCTCTCGTCGACGGTGACCTGCCGGTCGCTCATGGCCTCGAGCATCGCAGACTGCGTCTTGGGAGAAGCACGGTTGATCTCGTCCGCCAACACCACCTGCGCGAAGATAGGACCCTTCTTGAAGACGAGCGCACCGCTGTCGGGCTCGAGCACGTGCACGCCGAGGACATCGGCGGGGAGCATGTCGGCGGTGAACTGCACGCGAGAAAAGGAGCAGCCCATCACGCGCGCCACCGCGCGCGCCAGCGTGGTCTTGCCAACTCCAGGCACGTCCTCGATGAGCACGTGACCGCGCGCCACCATGGCGGCGGCGATCAGGCGCACCACCTGCTCGTTGCCGCGTAGCACCGTGCAAACGGCGGCCACCGCCCTTTCCAGACGCTGGCGCGCCTCGCCGCGGGTCAGCGGCCGGGCCAGAGGCGAGACGTGGGACTCGGAAGGTGGTGCGACCATGCTGCTCACATCGTAAGCCGCCCGCACGCCGAGCACAAACGGCCAAGCGATCAGGTTCGGTCTGCGAATGCAGCCAGCGAGGTGGCGGGCCCAGCCGGCGGTCGAGATGTGTACAATAGTTTCCCTTCGTGCTTTGACCTGCCGGTGGAGGTTTTTCATGGTGCGCTACGCCCGACTGGTACCGGCCGGCTTGCTTTTGGTCGTGGGCTGCAGCTCCGGTGGCAATCCGCTGGTGGGCTTCGCGGCCACCGTGGCCGGCGAAGGGCCGGTCGTGGTCTGGGACGTCTTCGACGAGCCCCTGCCCGACATTCCGTTCCCCAACGACATCGCCACCCGTCCGGATCTCGAGTCGCCCACCGGCCGCCGCGTGAACGCCTCGCTGCTCGCCACGACCAGCGCGGGAACGCGAGCTGCGCAAGCACATCGCCGAGCTCGACGGCTTCGGCACGTTCCAGCCGTTGTGGATTCGGTTCCAGTCTCCCGACCCCGACCGGCCCGAGCTCGGACGAATCGATTCTCGAGCGGCTCGTGCGCGTGCAACGGGCCGACACCCGGTTCGAGGACGACGCGGTCTTGGTCGTCAATGTCACGCCGGGCAGCCGCACCTACGGTCAGGCCGCGGTGCTCGACTTCTGGCAACGGTAACTTCCCGATCGGCGTCGAGGATGAGGGCGACTACTGGGACAACGACCCGCGCCGCTGCGCCAGCAACCTGGTCTTCGACACCTACGAAGAAGACGTCGACGGCGACGGGCACTTCGACGTCTGGGAGGACACCAACCAGAACGGCACCCTCGACGACGGCGAGGACATCGACGGCGACGGGCAAGCTCGACGGCCACGAGGACACCGACGACGACGGCGTCTTCGACCACCCGAACCTCTGGGGTACGGTGAAGGGCAACCTCGACGACTACGACCCATGCGACCCCAACGACAACCGCGACTACTTCGACCTGATCACGTTCTACGAGCTCGAGAGCAACACCCTGTGGTTCCGTCCCGTCTATCCCCTCGAGGAACGCACAACGTACGCGGTCGTGTTGATGCGCAACCTGGTCGGCGCCGTCGGCGGCGAGCCGGTGCAGTCACCGTTCCCGTTCGCCCACCACCTGCAGCAGACCGACGCCCTGCGCCCACTGTTCGACGACGGCCTCCTCAACCGCTACGCGCGCACCGCCGACGACGTTGCCTTCGCCTGGACCTTCACCACCCAGAGCGTCACCGAGGGACTCGTCGCCCTGCGCGAAGGGACTGCACGGCATCGGGCCGTTCGCCCACCTCTCCGAGGAGTACCCGGCCGTGGTGGACGACGTGGTGCCGATGTCGGAAACGACGCGGGCGCGGCCGCCTATCTATTGAGCCCGAGCCTCATCGTCTCGGTGCTCGAAGCTGGTCTGTTCCAGGAGATCGACATCGGCGGCTACGACGACGCGCAGATTCCACCTGCTGTCGACACCTTCGGCGCCGTCCTACTACATGGTCGCCGGCGACTACATCTCGCCCGACTTCATCGATGCGGGCGGTGGCGTGTTCGACATCGACACGGCTAGCGGAACACAGCTTTTCTCTACTTGCATCTTCTAGTTTTTTTTATTTCACATGTCCATAGATATCTTTGCCAATCTGACTAGGCCAACTACCACAGCCTCTACAGCTGGTGCTCAAAGCTGTCTACATTGGTTGAAAACACAACCCAGAGGCTCCTTGTTGGCCTAGCCAACCTACTGGCATTGCCTGAACATGCCTTTGACCTTTGACCTTGCAACCCTTCCACAGAGCATGAATAGCCTTGGATTATTTATCACAGCAAGGTCTGCCATCACCTCATTCATGATCCCCCCTGGTATAATACATCTAATGTGTCATGTCTGACATCGACCTCAGACGCAACTACGGCTGCCTTCTAACAGACTACCTTTAGGTATTTTTTGACAAATGGGAAGCATTCAATGGATAATTATTCATCATGTATAAACAATTGGCAGAAGACATTTACAAAGATGGAAAGATACTCAATGACTACAAAAGATTTTCACCCCTCACCTATCTGACCCTGCGCAGATTTATTTTAAACCTCCAAAACATGCCCGCTTATTTAGAGGCAAAAAGGACACAGGACAAGCTCACTGAAGCTCTGGACAGGGCCCTGCATGTGAAACACTTCAAGAAACATTTAACCATGGACCAATATAAGTTGATTGACTTTCTTGCCACTGATGACTCAGGCATCAATGATGATAATTAGGAGGTGGCAGGCCATTACCTAATCAATGAAAATGACAACACAATGACTAAATATATGACTTTACACTACTTGGCTATTGTTCAAGTCAAGCTTTGATGATTTACATAGAACATTGGGTAAAATACAGCAGTAGGT
>CAVOGP010000031.1:0-116013 GCA_963695425.1 uncultured Alphaproteobacteria bacterium
TGGTTCCTGCCCGACGCCATCCGCTTCGCCAATGCGGTCGAGAAGTTCAACCTGATGTGGCTCGAGGACATGCTCACCGGCGACTACGTGCCCTGGGTCAACCCGCAGGCCTACCGCGAGCTGACGCGCTCGACCACGGTGCCGATCCACACCGGCGAGCAAATCTACCTGCGCCACAACTTCAAGGAGCTGATCGAGACGCAGGCGGTGCGGGTCATCGGCCCCGATCCGGCCGACATCGGCGGGATCGCCGAGCTCAAGTGGGTCGCCGAGCACGCCTACATGCATTCGATCATGATGGCGCCACACGGCACCGCCAACGGCCTGCTCGGGCCTCGGCGCGCTGATCAACGTCTGCGCCACCCTGCCCGCCAACTTCATCGCGTTCGAGTACCCTACGGCCTCCGAGCCCTGGTGGGAGGATATCGTCATCGGCCTGCCGGAGCAGATCGTGCGGCAACTCGATGATCGATCTCTTGCCCGGCCCGGGCTCGGCCTCGACATCGACCCGGACGGCGCGCGCAGGTATCTCGCGGAGGACGACGAGGGGTTTTTCGACCGCGTCTAGGAGCCGCACTCCGCTCCCTTGTCAGGCCCTGAGCGTACTCGGTTCGGGCTTCGACGCGACCCGGGTATTGGAGGGCGCCGCGCTCAGGTCGGCATGCGCAAGAACCTCGGGGCATGCCCATTCCCGCCGCGCCGCCTCGGACAGGACCAGCCCGTGCCCGGGCCGGTCCGGCGCCTCGATCCAACCGTCCCGGATCACCATCGGCTCCTCGACCAGGTGATCCAGGTTCTGGAACGAGTATTCCAGCCATTCGACCTCGGGAAGCGCGCAGGCCATGTGCACGCCGAACTCGAGGAAGGTGTTGCCCAGCGTCACCGGAACGCCCATCTCCGCCGCCAGCCAGCCGACACGCATCACGTCCGTCACATGCCCGTGCACGTTCAGCATGTCGGTCGCGCCCATGCGCATCAGCTGCCGCTTGCCGGTGGCGTCGAGATATTCGCCGGAGTTGATGCAGGTCCACGGCGCCCCAGCCTTCAGCAGCCGGAGCCCCTCGAAGTCGTCGCGCATCACCGGGTCCTCGACCCACAGGAGCTGGTGGCCGAGATCGTGAATTTTCGTCAGCTTGACAAGGGCTTCCTTCGCCCCCCAGGCCTCGTTGGCGTCGATCATGACCGCGGATCCGGGGCGCACCGTCCGCGCGAGCAACTCCAGCCGCGACAGATCCCGGTCGAAATCCGGATGCCCGACCTTGATCTTGAAGGCGCGGTAGCCGAGCGCCTCGGCATGGGCGAAGAAGGCCGCGAATTCCTTGTCCGCGAGATGAAAGTCGAGGCCCGACGCATAGGCCTGCACCTGCTCGCGACGGCTGCCCAGAAGCCTGTGCAGCGGCATCGACACCTGCTTGGCCGCGAGGTCCCAGAGCGCGACCTGCAGCCCTTCCTCGAACGGCAGAGTGAAGCCGCGCCGATTGCCTCCGCGCGGGCGGCTGACCCTCTGGACAAGCGCAATCGGCGTCTGGCCCTCGAGGTCCGGCCAGACCTGCTCGGCGAACACGCGGACGATTTCCGCCTCGGCCGGAAGCGGGTGAAACAGGCTTTGGACAAAGCCGAGCCCGACGCGCCCGCGCTCATCAATCAGCTCCAGCGCGGCTACATTCACGTCGTCGATGCGGACCTGGCTGTCGCCGATCACCCGGTCGCGCGCGAACTGGAAGCGGGTAATCCGGAACTCCGCGACGCGCATGCTGGCAATTGTCCATCTGGTATATCAGATAGGCACGTAGATATTTCACTTTCGGGATTGAGGCAAGTGGCGCCACGCGGCGGGAAGTCTGTCACCGGCGAAAGCGTCGCCGGAAACCGCCTCGGCGACCTCGCCTGTACCCGCACTCTCGAGACCTCTCTCACCGAAAGATTCCGGCCGGCGCCTTCCTGTCGCAGCGCGCTCGTCAAGATGCTCCGCGCTCATTCGGCGCAGAGGCACAACAATGGCCCATGCGCGCGGCTCGTGCCAAAAGCCTTCCGGAAGGTAAAAAAGTGGCAAGCCGAATTCCAGCGGACCAGAATTCCAGCCTCGGAAGACCAAGCCTGGGGCGGGCCTGTTGCCTGCTCACGTTTTCAGGCATAACTAGGCATATGCTCACCGAGGAAGCCGATGCCCCGTCCCGCTCCGACCGTTGACCGGCTTGATGACGCAGCGCGTGCAGGCTGGCTCTACTATGTCGCGGGGCGGACGCAGGACGAGATCGCGAGGGTGATGGGGATTTCGCGGCAGGGGGCGCAGCGGTTGGTTTCGCTGGCGGTTTCGGCGGGGCTGGTTCGGGTGACGGTGGAGCATCCAATCGCGCGGTGCCTGGACCTGGCGGCGGCGCTGAAGGAGGCGTTCGGGCTGGAGCAGGCGGAGGTGGTGCCGACGGATCCCGGGTCGGACGGTGGGGCGGTGGGACTGGGGGAGGCGGGGGCGGCGGAGATCGTGCGGTGGCTGCGCCGGCCGGAGCCCATCGTGCTGGCGATGGGCACCGGGCGGACGTTGAAGGCGGCGGTCGATCATCTGCCGCAGGTGAGTTGCCCGCAGCATCGGATCGTGTCGCTGACGGGGAGTGTGGGGCCGGACGGGTCGGCAGCTTACTACAACGTGATCTTCTCGATGGCGGAAAAGGTGGAGGCAAGGCATTTCCCGATGCCGCTTCCCGTATACGTGTCTTCGAGCGAAGAGCGAATGCTGATGCATGGGCAGCCGATGATCGCTGCTACCTTGAAACTGGCGGAGGCGGCGGATGTCGTCTTTGTCGGTACCGGAGAGATGGACGAAGCGGCGCCGCTTTTTCTGGATGGATTTATCTCGCGCTCGGAGCTGTCCGACCTGCGTGCGGCGGGGGCCACGGGGGAGATCTGCGGCTGGGTGTTCGATGCCGAAGGGCAGCTGGTCGGCGGCGAGCACAACCAGCGCACGGCCAGCGCGCCAATCCCGCCGCGCGACCGCGCGGTGGTGATCGCTATCGCCAAGGGCCGGCGCAAGCTGCCGGCGCTGCGCGCGGCGCTGAAGGGCGGGCTCGTCAACGGGATCATTACCGACGAGGCAACGGCCGAGGCGTTGCTAGCCGCCGCGAAGGATTAACGCGGCCCGCGCGGCGTATGCAATGCGTATGAAAACCGTATGAAATCCATATGGGTGTTTTTCAGGAAGGCAGCAAGGGTTAACGTCCGCAGGGCGCCGAATCGTCCAGCGGGCGCGAATTCACCGCCGCCGCGCCGCGCGCCCCGCCACGATACGTGCATTTTCAACGGCTTTGCCCGCCGCAGAGGGCGCGCGCGATTCTCATTGACATCGCGCGCCGCGTTAACGATCATTTGCCCACAAGAATGACATTTGCTCATATGTAGCAGATCAAAGGAGGAACCATGAAGACCACTGCAATTCTGCTAGGTGCCGTGTCCGCGCTCGGGCTCACGAGCGCCGCAACGGCCCAGTCGATCACCATCGCCACCGTCAACAACGGCGACATGATCATCATGCAGGGGCTGACCGACAAATTTAACGAGGCTTACCCGGACATCACGGTGAACTGGGTGACGCTCGAAGAAAACATCCTTCGCGAGCGCGTGACAACCGATATCGCCACGCAGGGCGGCCAGTACGATGTGATGACCATCGGCGCGCTCGAGGCGCCGCTCTGGGCCGCGCAGGGCTGGCTCGAGCCGCTGGAATTCGACGAGTTCTTACAACGTCGATGATCTCTTGCCCTCGATCCGTGCTTCGGTCTCGGTGGACGGCAATCTCTATGCCGCACCGTTCTACGGCGAGAGCGCCATGACCATGTACCGCACCGATCTTTTTGAGGCGGCAGGGATAGAGATGCCCGACGATCCCACTTGGGACTTCATCGCGGAGGCGGCACGCGCGATCACGGACCGCGACGCGGAAATCAATGGGATCTGCCTGCGCGGAAAGGCCGGGTGGGGCGAGAACATGGGGTTCATCACCGCGCTGGCCAACTCGTTCGGGGCGCGATACTTTGACGAAAACTGGAATCCGCAGTTGGACAGCCAGCAATGGCACGACGCACTGCAGTTTTACGTCGACCTCATGGCGGACGCCGGCCCGGCGGGCGCCTCGTCGAACGGCTTCAACGAAAACCTGACCCTGTTCCAGCAGGGCAAGTGCGCCATGTGGATGGATGCCACGGTGGCCGCCGGTTGGGTATCCGATCCGGGACAATCCACTGTCGCCGACAGCGTCGACTTCGCGCTGTTTCCCCACGCCGAGGGCGTCGATAACCACGGCAACTGGCTCTGGGCATGGAGCCTCGCCATTCCGGCGAGCTCGAAGTCCAAGGACGCCGCCAAGACCTTCGTTCAGTGGGCCACCAGCACGGATTATGCTGCGACGGTCGCGGAGAAGCTCGGCTGGGCCGCCGCACCTCCGGGGACCCGTACGTCGCTGTATGAGAACCCCGAGTATCAGGCAGTCGCAGCATTCGCGGAGCCGACCCTCGCGGCGATCAACGCCGCAAACACCCAGGAGCCGACGGTGGAACCGGTGCCCTACACCGGCGGGCAAATCGTCGTGATTCCCGAATGGCAGGCAATCGGCACCCAGGTGGGCCAGCTCTTCGCCGCGGTCGTGGCCGGACAGTCCTCCGTCGACGATGCCCTTGCCCAGGCGCAGTCCGTCATGACCCGCGAGATGACTCGCGCCGGCTACATCAAGTAGCGATCCTCCCAGCGCCTGACCGCCCGGCAGTGTCCGGGCGGTCTTTTTCCCCAACGCCGATCGCCGTTTGCGCCCATTCGCAGGGAGAACGCTCGTCATGGCCACCCAAGAAACCGCAAAGATCGCGCGCTACATGCGAGCGCCAGCCATCATACTCCTCTTGGTATGGATGGTCGTGCCTCTGGGGATGACACTGTATTTCTCGTTCCTGAACTACAACCTTCTCAATCCTACAGTGACGAGCTGGGCCGGCTGGTTCAACTACAAGTTCTTCTACACCGACCCCGCCTTCTTTGAGGCGATCCGCAACACGCTGGTGCTGGTTCTCGGCGTCCTGTTCATCACGGTGGTTGGCGGAATCGCGATCGCCATGCTGATCGACCTGCCGATCTTCGGCCAGGGCATCGTGCGGATCCTGGTCATCTCGCCGTTCTTCGTGATGCCACCCGTCGCGGCGCTGATCTGGAAGAACATGATCATGAACCCGAACTACGGGGTGTTCGCCGACATCGCCAAGTTCTTCGGCATGCAGCCGGTCGACTGGTTCGCCCAGTACCCGCTGTTCTCGATCATCGTCATCGTCGCATGGCAGTGGCTGCCCTTCGCCACGCTGATTCTGCTCACCGCGCTGCAGTCGCTCGACGGCGAGCAGATGGAGGCCGCCGAGATGGACGGCGCGAGCTTCGTCAGCCGGTTCATCTACCTGACGCTGCCGCACATGGCCCGCGCGATCACCGTCGTTGTCCTGATCCAGACGATCTTCCTGCTCGCGGTCTACGCCGAGATCCTCGTGACCACCAACGGCGGGCCGGGCTACGCCTCGACCAACCTGGTGTTCCTGATCTACCGCGCCGCGCGCCTCAACTTCGACATCGGCGGCGCCGCCGCGGGTGGCATCATCGCCGTCGTCCTCGCCAACTTCGTCGCCTTCTTCCTGATGCGCGCCGTCGGCAAGAACCTGGATTGAGGAGAGATCAATGGCCCGCGCCGTCTCCACCCGCCGCAAAGCCGGCTACACCGCCGCCGCCTGGATCGTGGCCCTGCTGATCTTCTTTCCGATCCTCTACACCATCATCACCAGCCTGAAATCCGAGCAGGAGGCCATTGCCGGGTTCAACCTGATCCCGTCCTTCACCTTCGAGAGCTATCAGGCGGTCCAGTCACAGAACGACTATTTCAAGCCGTTCATGAACTCGGTGATCCTCGCCGTCGGCGCGACGGTGCTGGCGATGATCATCGCCATCCCCGCTGCGTGGGCGATGGCCTTTTCGCCCACCAAGCGCACCAAGGACATCCTGATGTGGATGCTCTCGACCAAGATGATGCCGGCGGTGGCAGTGCTGGTGCCGATCTACCTGATCTTCCTGCGCACCGGGCTGATGGACACCCGCATCGGACTGGTCATCCTGCTGATGCTGATCGACCTGCCGATCGTGGTCTGGATGCTCTACACCTACTTCCGCGAGATCCCCGGCGAGATCCTGGAAGCAGCGCGCATGGACGGCGCTTCGCTCTGGGACGAGATCTACTACGTGCTCACGCCGATGGCGATCCCGGGCATCGCCTCGACGATGCTGCTCAACATCATCCTGGCCTGGAACGAATCGTTCTGGACGATCCAGCTGACGACGACCAACGCCGCACCGCTGACCGCCTTCATCGCCTCGTTCTCCAGCCCGCAGGGGCTGTTCTGGGCGAAACTGTCGGCGGCGTCGGTGATGGCGATCGCGCCGATCCTGATCATGGGCTGGTTCAGCCAGAAGCAACTCGTCCGCGGCCTGACCTTCGGCGCGGTGAAATAGGAGGAACGAGGCATGGGCCAGATCAATCTGCGAGGCGTCCGCAAGGCATTCGGGGCCACGGAAGTCATTCCCGGCATCGACCTCGACATCAACGACGGCGAGTTCGTGGTCTTCGTCGGACCGTCGGGTTGCGGCAAGTCCACGCTCTTGCGGCTGATCGCGGGGCTGGAGGACACCACCTCGGGGCACATCACCATCGACGGGCGCGACGTCACCGGCGAGGCGCCGGCCAAGCGGCAGCTCGCGATGGTGTTCCAGTCTTATGCGCTCTACCCGCACATGACGGTGGGCAAGAACATCGCGTTTCCGCTGAAGATGGCCAAGGAGAGCCCGGCGGAGATCGAGAAGAAGGTCGCCAATGCCGCGCGCATCCTGAACCTGACCGACTATCTGGAGCGCAAGCCGGGGCAATTGTCCGGCGGCCAGCGCCAGCGCGTGGCGATCGGGCGGGCGATCGTGCGCAATCCGGCCGCGTTTCTCTTCGACGAGCCGCTCTCGAACCTTGATGCGGCGCTGCGCGGCACGATGCGGCTCGAGATTTCCGAGCTGCACCAGCAGCTCGGCAAGACGATGATCTATGTCACCCACGACCAGGTCGAGGCGATGACCATGGCCGACAAGATCGTGGTGCTCAACGCGGGGCGGATCGAGCAGGTGGGCTCGCCGCTGGAGCTCTACCGCAGCCCGAAGAACCGGTTCGTGGCGGGCTTCATCGGCTCGCCGACGATGAACTTCGTCACCGGGCCGGAGGCGGAGCGGCGCGGGGCGGCGACGATCGGGGTGCGCCCCGAGAACTTCGGGGTCGAGACCGAGCCGGCCGAGGGGACCTGGAAGGGCAAGGTCGGCGTGGCCGAGCATCTGGGCGCGGACACGTTCATCCACGTCCATGCCGGCGATCTCGGCACCATCAACGTGCGCGCGAGCGGCGAGATACCGGTGCACCATGGCGACACGGTGTACCTGCGGCCGGATCCGGCGAAGGTCTACCGTTTCGACGCGCAGGGGATGGCGATCTGATGCGGCTGGAGGGCCGCTCGGCGCTGATTACCGGGGCAGCGCGCGGGATCGGGGCGGCGTTTGCGCGGGCCTATGCGGCGGAGGGGGCGCGGGTTGCGATCGGGGATATCGACGCCGGCCGGGCCGAGGCGACGGCGGCGGAGATCGGCGAGCCGGGCCTACGCGGTGCGGCTCGACGTGACCGATCAGGGTTCGATCGACGCCGCCGTCACGAGCGTGGTCGACCGGGCAGGCAGTCTGGACATACTTGTCAACAACGCGGCGCTCTTCGATGCGCACAACGTCGTCGACATCACGCGCCAGAGCTACGACAGGCTCTTTTCGGTCAACGTCGCCGGCACGCTCTTCACCATGCAGGCGGCGGCGCGTCAGATGGTCAGGCAGGGCAAGGGCGGCAAGATCATCAACATGGCCTCTCAGGCGGGCCGTCGCGGCGAGAGCCTGGTCGCCGTCTATTGCGCGACCAAGGCCGCCGTGATCTCGCTCACCCAGTCGGCGGGCCTGAACCTGATCCGGCACGGCATAAACGTGAACGCCATCGCGCCGGGCGTCGTCGATGGCGAGCATTGGGATCATGTCGACGCCATGTTCGCGAAGCTGGAGGGCAAGAAGCCCGGCCAGAAGAAGGCCGAGGTCGCGGCTGGGGTTCCGGCCGGCCGGTTCGCGACCCCCGAGGATCTGACGGGCATGGCCGTGTTCCTCGCCTCGAAGGAGGCCGACTACATCGTGGCTCAGACGTACAACGTCGATGGCGGGCAGTGGATGAGCTGAGATGGACCTCGGACTGGCTGGCAAGATAGCGGTGATCACCGGTGGCAGTGCCGGCATCGGGCTCGGCGTGGCCCGGGCCTTCGCGCGCGAGGGCGCCTCGGTCCTGATTGCCGCCCGCGAAGCCGCGCGGGTCAGGGATGAGGCGGAGGGCATTTCATCCGAGTTCGGCGTGCGCGCCATTGGCCATGCCTGCGACGTGGCCACCGCCGAGGGCTGCGAAGGCCTGATCGCGGAGGTGCGGGACCGCTTCGGCGGCGCGGACATTCTGGTCAACAACGCCGGCACCGGGTCGAACGAGACGATCCTCGAGGCGCCGGACGCGAAATGGCAGGCCTACTGGGATCTGCACGTGATGGCGGCGGTGCGGCTCGCGCGCGGGCTCGCACCGATGATGGCGGGCCGGGGCGGAGGGGCCATCCTCAACAACGCCTCGATCTGCGCGGTGCAGCCGCTCTGGTACGAGCCGATCTACAACACCACCAAGGCGGCGCTGATGATGCTGTCCAAGAACATGGCGAACGAGTTCATTCCCCTCGGCATCCGCGTCAACACCGTCAATCCCGGGCTGATCCAGACACCGGATTGGGTGAAGACCGCGCGCGAGCTCTCGGCCGATACCGGCGGAGACTGGGAGGGGTATCTTCAGTCAATCGCCGACGAACACGCGCCTATCCGCCGTTTCGGCACGGTGGAGGAGCTTGCCGACTTCTTCGTCTTTCTCTGTTCGGACCGCGCATCCTATGCGGTCGGCGCCACCTTTCATGTTGACGGGGGCATGCTGCGCACCGTCTGAGGGCCGACAATGACAGTTTCGCTTTCCCTTACTGCACTCGGGAGCCTGCCCAAGGCAGTGGCCCGGCCCAGCTATTCCCGCAGGGGCCTGCGGCCAGGGATCATCCATTTCGGCGTCGGCAACTTCCACCGCGCCCATATGCAGGTCTACCTCGACCGGCTGTTCAACGACGGCCGCGACCTCGACTGGGCGGTGATCGGCGCCGGCGTCACCACCCACGACGCGCGGATGTGCGAGCTGCTCGGCAACCAGGACTGGCTGACCACCGTGGTCGAGCAGTCGGCCGAGGCCTCGAACGCGCGGGTCACCGGGGTGATGACGGGCTTCCTGTCGCCGGACAGTGCGCAGGGCATGATCGCCCGCATGTCGGAGCCCGCGATACGCATCGTCTCGCTGACGGTGACCGAGGGCGGCTATTTCGTCGATCCGGCAACCGGCCGCTTCGACCCGGACCACCCGGCGATCCGCGGCGACATCGAGAACCCGGACGCGCCGAAGACCGTCTTCGGCATGATCCTCGCGGCGCTGCGCATCCGCCGCAAGGCTGCGACCGCGCCCTTTACCGTGCTCTCCTGCGACAACGTCCCGCACAATGGCAAGGTTACCCGCAACGCGGTGGCCGGGCTCGCCGAGGCGATGGACCCCGACCTCGCCGACTGGGTGCGCGAGGTGGTCGCCTTCCCTAACGGCATGGTCGACCGGATCGCGCCGGCGACCGGCGATCGCGAACGGGCAATCTGCCGTGACGAGTTCGGCATTGAGGACGCCTGGCCGGTCTTCTGTGAGGACTTCATCCAGTGGGTTCTCGAGGATAATTTTCCCTCCGGGCGTCCAGCGCTGGAGGAAGCTGGGGTCACCTTCGTCGAGGACGTGACGGCGCACGAGCTGATGAAGATACGCATCCTGAACGGCGGGCACGCACTGATCGCCTATCCGGCGGGATTGCTTGACATCCACTTCGTGCATGACGCGATGGCGCATCCGCTGGTGCGCGGCTTCCTGCAGCGCGTCGAGCGCGAGGAGATCATTCCCGTGCTGCCTCCGGTGCCGGGCGTCGATCTCGGCGAGTACTTCCAGCTGATCGAGCGGCGGTGCCTGAACCCCAAGATCGCCGACACCATCCGCAGGCTCTGTTTCGACGGGTCGAACCGGCAGCCGAAGTTCATCATTCCGTCGATCGCCGATCGGCTTGAGCGGGGGCTGCCCGTCGAGGGGCTGGCGCTCGAGAGCGCGCTGTGGTGCCGCTACTGTGCAGGTGTGACCGAGAGCGGGGCGGTGATCGCGCCGAACGATCCGAACTGGGACCGGCTGCATGCGCTGGCGGGCGCCGCAAGGTCGGACCCCGCCGCCTGGCTCGCAATGAGCGACATCTACGGAGCCGTGGCCGAGGCGACGGCTTTTCGCGAGGCCTTCACGGCGCACCTGCGCGCGCTCTGGGCCGATGGGACCGAGGCGGTGCTGCGGCGGTACACCGGATCGGCGTGACGGGGCTGGTCATCTTCGACTGCGACGGGGTACTGGTCGACAGCGAGCCCATATCACTTCGCCTGCTGCTGGAGATGCTGGAGCGGGCGGGTCTGGCGATGGACCCCGAGACGGCGAGTACGCGCTTCCTCGGCCGAAGCCTCGCGAGCACGCGGGCGATCCTGGTCGAGGAATTCGGGCTGACGCTGACGGACGCGGCGCTCGAGGACATGCGCAGTCGGCTGTACACGGCCTTTCGCGCCGAGCTGCAGCCGGTGGCCGGAATTGCAGAGACGCTTGAAGGCCTTGTCCCGGAGTTCTGCGTGGCGTCGTCCTCGCAGCCGGAGCGGATCGAGTTGTCGCTGCGGGTCACCGGGCTCCTGCCGCATTTTGCGGGCCGGATGTTCAGCGCGACCATGGTCGCCAAGGGCAAGCCCGCCCCCGACCTCTTCTTGTACGCTGCCGGACGCTTGGGCTATGATCCCTCCAACTGCCTGGTTGTCGAGGACAGCCCGGCGGGAATCGCGGCGGCAAAAGCCGCTGGCATGCGGGTGGTGGCCTACACCGGGGGGAGCCATGCAGCGACCGACGCGCATCGCGCGGCCATCGCAGCCCTTGAGCCTGACGCCGTGATCAGCGACATGCGCCTGCTCGTGACCCTCACTGCGTGAAGGGCAGGGCGGCGGATGCCTGAGCTGGTCGCGGCGGTCGATGTCGGCACCGGCAGCACGCGCGCCGGGGTCTTCGATACTGCCGGACGGCTGCTGGGCCGCGGCGAGAGCCCGATCGACACCCATTCGGCGGCCCCGCTCCATGCCGAGCAGGACAGCGCGCAGGTCTGGGCGGCCGTCCGTGCAGCCCTTGCCGCGGCGCGGGCCGAGGCGGGGGCGCGGCCGTCCGAGATCGCAGGGCTTGCCTTCGATGCGACCTGCTCGCTCGTGGTCCGGGACGCCGCCGGTGCGCCAGTTCCCGCCTCGGTGACCGGGGAGCCGCGCTGGGACACGGTGCTCTGGCTCGACCACCGGGCGCGGGCGGAGGCGGATGAGTGCACCGCCACGGGGCACCGGGTGCTGGGGCATCTGGGCGGGTCGATGTCGCCGGAAATGGCGATCCCGAAGCTGATGTGGCTGAAGCGGAATCTGCCGGGAAGCTGGGCGCGGGCATCGCGGATCATGGATCTGAGCGACTATCTCGCCTGGCGGGCGACGGGGACCGCGGCGCGCTCGCAGTGCACGCTGGCCTGCAAGTGGACCTGGCTGGCACACGAAACGCCCGGCTGGCAGGCGGATTTCCTGGGTGAGGTGGGGCTCGAGGACCTGGCCGCGCGCAGCGGCGTGCCCGCGGTCGCGACGCCGGTGGGCGCCGATCTCGGGCCGCTGGCGCCGCTGGCGGCGGCGGAGCTGGGGCTCGACCCGGCGACGCGCGTTGGCTGCGGGCTGATCGACGCGCATGCCGGGGCGCTGGCGGTGCTGGGCCATCTGGGCGGTGATCCGGGCATCGAGCGGCAGTTCGCGCTGATCGGCGGCACCTCGTCCTGCCTGATGGCCTTCAGCCGCGAGCCGCGGAGGACGCCGGGCATCTGGGGGCCCTATGCGGGGGTGGCGCTGCCCGGGTTGTGGATGAGCGAAGGCGGGCAGTCGGTTTCGGGGGCGCTGCTCGATCATGTGATCCGCGGCTTCGGCGGCGGGCTGGAGCCGACGGCTGCCACGCATGCGCGGATTGCCCGGCGCATCGGCGAACTGCGCGCAGTGACGCCCGATCTCGCGCCGGACCTGCACGTGCTGCCGGACTTTCGGGGCAACCGCGCGCCGTTCGCGGACGCGCGGGCGCTGGGCACCATCGTCGGGCTCGACATGGGCGAAGGGTTCGACGCGCTCTGCCGGCTCTACTGGCGCACGGCGGTGGGGCTGGCGCTTGGGTTGCGGCAGATCCTCGAGCATTTCGCCGCCCATGGCATGGCTGCCGAAGTCCTGCATGCGGCGGGAGGCCATGCGCGCAGCCCGCTGCTGATGGCGCTCTACGCCGATGCGACGGGCCTGCCGGTGGTCGAGCCCGCCGCGCCCGATCAGGTGCTGCTCGGCACCGCGATGGTGGCCGCCGCCGCTGCGGGGCTGCATCCCGGGCTCGCTTCGGCGGCGCGGGCGATGCATCAGGGGGGTGCCGTGCGCCGGCCCGACCCGGCTGCCGCCGGGCGCATGGCGCGCGACTGGCGCGCGTTCCAGACGCTGCAGCGGCAGCGGGCGGAGCTGGCTCGGGAAGTCTGAACGGGGGCCGCCGGTCAGTTCCCCAGCACCAGCCCCTCGCGGCGCCGGTCGGCGGCGCCGGTCAGGTTGCCATCCGGCCCGATCAGGATCGCGTGCAGCCCCGAGTTCAGGTCAACTGCCTCTGCCGCATGCCCGAAGGCCGCCAGCGCCTCGACGGCCGCCTCCGCCTCCGGCCCCGTCTCGACCTGGGTGGTGCCATTGCGGTTGACCGCGTGCGGAAGGTCGATCGCCGTCTGCGGATCGAGCCCGAAGTCGAGAATCCCGACCAGCGCCCCGGCCACGTAGGGGATGATGTTGGCCCCACCCGGCGAGCCGATCAGCAGCACCGGCGCGCCGCCGCGGAACACGATGGTCGGCGCCATCGACGAGCGCGGCCGCTTGCCGCCCTCGACCCGGTTCGCCACCGGTGCTCCGTCCACCTCCGGCACGAAGGCGAAGTCGGTCAGCTCGTTGTTGAGCAGGAACCCCCCGGTCATCACCCGGCTTCCGAACCCGGTCTCGATGGTCGTCGTTGCCGAGAGCATGTTCCCGGCGCCGTCCAGGATCACGAAATGCGTGGTCCCATGGTTCGGCCGGTCGCCATCCGGCGCCAGCCGGCGGGCCTCGTCCCATGGCGGCGATCCGGGGAGTGCTGGGGTCGGCATGGCATTCGCGGGGTCGATCTGCGCCGCCCGCCCGGCGAGATATATGCCGTTGAGCAGCCCCTCCGGCATGTCGACGAAGTCGCTGTCGGCCATGAAGAGCCCGCGGTCGGCAAACGCGAGCTTTCCTGCCTCCAGAAAGAGGTGCGTGGCTTCCGGCGAGGGGCCGAGTGCCGGCAGATCGAAGGCCTCCAGCATCCCCAGCATCTGCCCAACCGTCAGCGCGCCCGAGCTCGGCGGTCCCATGCCGCAGACCTCGTAGGCGCGATAGGTCAGGCAGACCGCCGGCCGGTCCTTCACCTCGTATCCGGCCAGGTCCTCCAGCGTCAGCATGCCGGGATTGGTCTCGGTCTGCACCGCCGCCACGATGTCCCGCGCGATCGATCCGTGATAGAAGGGCTCGCTCCCCTCCAGCGCGACCAGTTGCATCGTCTGCGCGAGATCAGGGCTGCGCAGGATGTCACCCTCGACCAGCGGGCTGCCATCCTGCCGGAAGAAGTGATTGCGCGCTTCGGTGAACCGGTCGAGATCTCGCGCCCCGGCGATGGCCACCGCCAGTCGCTGCGAGACCGGAAACCCGTCCTCGGCCAGTGCGACCGCCGGCCGGAACAGCTCGCCCCAGGGTAGCCGCCCGTACCGGGCATGCAGCGTCTCCATCAAGAGCAGCGTGCCCGGCACACCCACCGAGCGCCCGCCCACCACCGCGTCCCAGAAGCCGAGCGGCGCGCCGCCCGCGTCCAGCCAGTAGTCCGGCGTCGCCGCTCCGGGCGCCGTCTCGCGCCCGTCCAGCGTCGCCAGGCTGCTGGTGGCCGCCTCCCAGTAGAGCACGAAGCCGCCGCCCCCCAGCCCCGAGCTCTGCGGTTCCACGACGTTCAGCACCATTTGCACCGCCACCGCCGCATCCGCCGCCGACCCGCCGGCCGCGAGCACCGCATGCCCGGCCTCGGTGGCCATGGGATGCGCCGTCGCCACCATGAAGTCCCGCCCGGTAACCGCGGTGCGCTCTGCCAGCGCCGTCGTGGTCTCCGGCTGGGCGGGCGCGTCCTGCGCGAGCCCCGGCGCCGCGAACAGGAGCGCCGCGCAGACGGTCCGGTGGAACGATGTCATCGGGGTATCCTCCAGTCGTGCCACAACCAGTCTACACCACAGCAAAGACGGCGCCATACTGCCGGGCGGATGAGGCGATTTTGCGCCACTTCTGAAATGTCGTTGTATTACATATAGTTATTCAATGTCGCACTGTGCGACAGCCAGGCCTCAGCCAGCCACCGGCACCACGTCCACCGCCTGTTCGCTGGTCTGGCCCCCGGCGATGCGCAGCACGCCCCTGACCGGCGAGACGTCGCCATAGTCGCGGCCATGGGCGACGACGATGTGGTCGGCGCCCACCACAATTGCGTTGGTCGGGTCGTACTCGACCCAGCCCGCCTCCCAGCCGCACCATGCGCGGATCCAGGCGTGCATGGCGTCGCTGCCCTCCAGCCGCGGCTTGCCGGGGGGCGGGATGGTGCGCAGGAAGCCCGAGACATAGCCCGCCGGCACGCCCACGCCGCGCAGGCAGGCGATCATGATCTGGGCAAAGTCCTGGCAGACACCCCGCCGCCGGGCGAAGGCCTCGGCGGCCGGGGTCTCGACCGTCGTCGCGTCGGGGTCGAAGGCCAGATCGGCGTTCAGCGCGCGGCCGATCACCTCCACCGCCTCGCGGGTGGTCATGCCGGGCGAGACCAGCGCCCGGGCATAGGCTGCCATTTCGCTCGAAGGCGGGATGCGCGGGCTTGGCCCGGTGAAGTGGTGCGGCGCATCCGCGTCCAGCCCGCGATGCGCGGCGATCTCGGCGCCCAGCCGCGAGAGCGCCGGCGAGATGTCGAGCCCCGAGACGCCGTTCAGCCGCTCGACCCGGGCCGTGACCTGGAAGCGGATCTCGTCATGCGCCTCGCGGAACGCGATCTCGACGGCGGCATTGCCGAAGAAGTCCGTGATGTCCCGCCGCTCCGCCGGGGCAGGGCGGATGGTGAGCGCGCCGCTCAGCCGATGCTGCTGGCCGGGCAGGTCCGCCGGCATCAGCCGCAGCATGTGCCGGCCGGTGACGGCGGGCCGGTCGTAGTCGTAGGCGATGACGAGACGGATGTCGTAGAGCACGCGGGTCCTCAGCGGAAATAGGTCTCGGCGATCAGGTCGGACAGTCCCTCGACCTCGGCCTGCAGCGCGATCAGCGCCAGGTCGTCGAGCCGGTCGGGGGTCTGGATGGCAAGGCCGGTATGCGCCTGCAGCACCGCGCGCCCCAACTCGGTCATCGGCGCATGCGGCTCGGTGCCCGGAAGGAAGCCGATGTGGTCGCGCAGTTCGGCCAGCTGATAGAGGATCGAACGCGGGTTCATCGCGTCGATGGCCAGGAGGTCGAGCATGGTTTCGCGCGTGGTCGCCACCGCATAGCGGCGGCGGTGCGACATGACGCTGTCGCCGATCTCAACCGCGAGGTCGAGCGCACCCTCGGGCGCATCCGGGTCGGCCAGCGCCGCCAGCGCGCCCGCGGTGGCGATGGCGCGTTCCAGCGAGCGCCCGATCGACAGGAACCGCCATCCGGTGGAGCGGTACATGTTCTCGTGCACGAGGCCCGAGAAGCCGGTGATCCGCCGCAGCAGCGCGCCCATCGCCCGGGCAGTCTCGTCACCCGGGGCGACCGTGCCGCGCATGCCGCTCGCCAGCACCGCGAGGTCGTTGAGCACCGTCCAGCCGTCGGGCGAGAAGCGGTCGCGGACGTGGCTGGCGCTGATCACCGAAGACTCCAGCGCGCGGGTGAGCGCGCCGGGCAGGGTCTCGCCGCTGTCGATGCCGAGGCTCGCGAGGTGGCGGCCGAGGTGGCGGATCAGCGGCGATTCCGCCTCGTCGGTCTCGGCGAGGCGGATGTGATAGGCGCGCACGAAGCGCATGATCGCCTCGGCCCGCTCGACGTAGCGGCCGAGCCAGAAGAGGTTGTCGCCCGCCCGGCTCGGCAGCACGCCGGGCTTCAGCCGCGCGAAGGCGGCGCGGTCGGCGGGCAGGAGCGAGGTGTGCTCGACCGGCCCGTCGCTCACCACCCACACATCGGCCGCCGAGCCGCCGCGCTGCATGGCGATGGCGGTCGCGTCGTCGCTGCGGCCGATGCGCGCGAAGCCGCCGGGCATCACCTCCCAGCCACGCGGCGTTCGGGCGACGAAGACGCGCAGGCTCATCGGCCGCGGCACCAGCCGCCCGCGCTCGAAGGCCGGGGTGGTCGAAAGGGTCACCGCTTCCTGGCCCACGAGGTCGGCGCCTTCGGCCTCCAGCCAGGCGTCGATGGCGCCGTGCGCCGGGGCGCGGAGGCGGCCGCCGAGCAGGGTGACGTCATCGGCATCGAAGGGAAGGCGGGTGGATTGTGCCGGGCCGATCATCATCCGGTCCTTGTGGGCGATGACATGGGCGCGCTCGGCCTCCTGGCCGCACCACCAGGTGGCGATATTCGGCAGCATCAGCCGCGCGCCGATCAGTTCCCGGGCGATGCGCGGCAGGAAGGCCATGAGGGCGCGCGCCTCCAGCACGCCCGAGCCCAGCGCGTTGACCAGCGTCACCGATCCCTGCCGCACCGCGCCGACGAGGCCCGGCGTGCCGATGCGCGAGTTCCCGTCGAGTTCCAGCGGGTCGGCATAGGATGCGTCCAGCCGGCGCCAGAGCACGCTCACCGGGCGGCTGCCCTCGACGGTGCGCACCATGACCCGCCCGTTCTCGACCATCAGGTCCTCGCCCTCCAGGAGCGAGAAGCCGAGGTAGCGGGCGATATAGGCGTGCTCGAAATAGGTGTCGTTGAGCGGCCCCGGCGTCAGGATCGCCACCTCGTCCTCCGGTCCCGAGGTGAGGGTCTGCAGCGCGTCGCGGAAGGTGCGGAAGAACCCCGCGAGCCGGTGCACCCGTGCCTCGGCGAAGAGGTCGGCATAGATGCGCGAGGTCGCCACGCGGTTCTCCAGCGCGAAGCCGGCACCCGAGGGCGCCTGGGCGCGGTCGCCGAGCACCCACCAGGTGCCGTCCGGGCCGCGGCCGAGTTCGAAGGCGAGAAAGTGCAGGTAGTTCCCCCCGCGCGGCGGCACCCCCACCAGCGGGCGCAGCCATTCGCGGCTGCCGGCGATCAGCCGGGCGGGCAGGTGGCCCTCCGCCACCATGCGGTTCTCGCCGTAGAGATCGGCGACCAGCGCCTCCAGGAGGTCGGCGCGCTGGCGCAGGCCGGCGGCGATGTCGCGCCACTCGGCCTCTTCGATGAGCACCGGGATATGCGCCAGCGGCCAGGCGCGCTCGATGCTCTTGCCCTCGCCGTACTGGCGGTAGAAGACGCCGGCGTCGCGCAGGTACTGGTCTCCGCGAGAGAAGCGGCGGGCGACCTCCTCAGGGTGCAGCGAGGTGAAGTGCTCGACGAAGGACGCCCAGGCCGGGCGCAGGTTGCCGCTCGCGTCGATCAGCTCGTCCGGCACCCCCGGGAGCGGCCGGTAGTCGGCGAGGAGCTGCGCGACCCGGTCGGGGGGAGCAAGGTCGGGCGCCTCCACCCCTCAGATCCCCGGTGCGCGGCGCAGGTCCAGGGTCATCGGGAACTCGCGATGCGGCGCTTCGGGCGCGGGCGCATAGGCCCCCGCGCTGTGGCCGTTCGGCTCGAAGCGGGCGAGCCGCCGCGCCTCGGCCTCGTTGCCGTTGACCGGGAAGGTCTCGTAGCTGCGCCCGCCGGGATGGGCGACGTGATAGGTGCAGCCGCCGATGGCCCGGCCGGTCCAGGTGTCGAAGATGTCGAAGGTGAGCGGTGCCTGCACCGGGAGCGCCGGGTGCAGCGCCATGGCCGGCTGCCAGGCCTTGAAGCGCACGCCTGCCACCCGCGTGCCGGAGGTGTCGGTCGGCTGCAGCGGCATTCGCCGGCGGTTGCAGGCGACGATGTAGCGTTCGGGATCGGTGGTCGTCAGCTTCACCTGCAGCCGCTCGGTGGAGCTGTCGGTGTAGCGCACGGTGCCGCCGATCGCACCGGTCTCGCCGAGGACGTTCCAGGGTTCCAGCGCCTGGCGCAGCTCCAGGTGCACGCCGTCCACCTCGATCTCGCCGCAGAAGGGGAAGCGGAACTCCTGTAGCGCCTCGAACCAGTCCGGGCGCATGTCGAACCCATGCCCGCGCAGGTCGCGTAGCACGTCGAGGAAGTCGGCCCAGACGAAGTGGGGCAGCATGAAGCGGTCGTGCAGCACCGTGCCCCAGCGGGTGAGATCCCCGGTGACCGGGTTCTGCCAGAGCCGGGCGATGAGCGCGCGGATCAGGAGTTGCTGGGCGAGCGACATGCGCGGGTCTGGCGGCATCTCGAAGCCGCGGAACTCCACCAGGCCGAGCCGGCCGGTCGGGCCGTCGGGCGAGTAGAGCTTGTCGATGCAGATCTCGGCGCGATGGGTGTTGCCGGTCACATCGACCAGCAGGTTGCGCAGGAGCCGGTCCACCAGCCACGGCGGCGGGGCGTCGCCCTGTCCGGGCGGCGGGATCTGCGCCAGGGCGATCTCCAGCTCGTAGAGCCCGTCATGCCGCGCCTCGTCGATGCGCGGCGCCTGGGAGGTTGGGCCGATGAAGAGGCCGGAGAAAAGGTACGAGATCGACGGATGACGCTGCCAGTGCAGGATCAGCGAGCGCAACGCGTCCGGCCGCCGCAGGAACGGGCTGTCGAGCGTGGTCGCACCACCGACCACCACGTGATTTCCGCCGCCGGTGCCGGTGTGCTTGCCGTCGATCATGAACTTGTCCGCACCGAGCCGGCACTGGCGCGCGTCCTCGTAGACGCCGGTGGTGATGGCCACGCAATCCTCCCACGAGGTCGCGGGGTGGATGTTCACCTCCAGCACCCCGGGGTCGGGGGCCACGCGGATCACGTTCAGCCGCGGGTCTGTGGGCGGGCCGTAGCCCTCGATATGCACCGGCAGGCCGATCTCCCTGGCCGCCGCCTCGGCAGCGGCGATCAGCTCCAGATAGTCCTCGAGCTGCTCGACCGGCGGCATGAAGACGCAGAGCCGACCGTCGCGGGGTTCGACCGACAGCGCGGTGCGCACGGCACCGCTGAGGTCGCCCATCTCCTGCTCGACGCGCTCCTGCTGGAGGGTCTCGTCGGCGGCGAAGTGCGCCATGGGCTGGACGCGCGCGCCGAACTCCGCCTTCGGCGGTTCGGCAAAGTCGGGCAGCGGCCCGCGCGGCACGGTCGGGTCGGCGATGTTGGTGTAGGGGAACTGCGACGGCGGCACGTGAGGAAGCGCTCCCAGCGGCAGCCGGTAGCCCACCGGGCTGTCGCCGGGCACCAGGAACACATGGCCACGGCGCAGCTTCCAGCGCTCGGACCGCCAGCGGCGGCCCTCGACGGCGCGGGCCTGCCAGCGCTGCACCGGCAGCACATAGCCCGACGGCTCGGTCAGCCCGCGCTCGAAGACCTTGGCGATGCGGTGGCGCGCCTCGGGGTCCTTTAGCTCGGAGTTTTCGGGCGTCACGTTCTCGGGCAGGTTGCCTTCCTTCAGCAGCCACTCGCTCGGATCCTCGAAGGCCGGCACCACGTTGCCGGGCTCCACCCCCAGCCGCCCGGCCACGTCCTGCAGCAGCCGCTCGGCATCGGCCGGGCCGGCCTTGGTCTCTACCGTCTCGCCGGCGATCAGGGCGGGGTCGCGCCAGATCGGCTTGCCGTCCCGGCGCCAGTAGAGCGAGAAGGTCCAGCGCGGCAGCGTCTCGCCGGGATACCACTTGCCCTGCCCGTAGTGCAGGAACCCCCCCGGCGCGAAGCGGTCGCGCAGGCGGCGGATCATCTTGTCGGCCAGCCCGCGCTTCATCGGGCCGACGGCGTCGGTGTTCCACTCGGCGCTCTCGAAGTCGTCGATGGACACGAACGTCGGCTCGCCGCCCATGGTCAGCCGTACGTCGCCCGCCGCCAGCGCCCCATCCACCTTGCGCCCCAGCGCGTCCAGCGCCTCCCAGGCTTCCTCGGAGAAGGGCTTGGTGATGCGGGGATGCTCGGCCACCCGCGTCACCCGCATCTCGAAGCCGAAATCGACGTCGGCGGCACTCGCGAGGCCCGAGATGGGGGCGGCGTTGCGGAAGTGGGGGGTGGCCGCCAGCGGGATGTGGCTCTCGCCGGTCAGCAGGCCCGATGTGGGATCGAGGCCGATCCAGCCCGCACCGGGCAGGTATACCTCGGCCCAGGCGTGAAGGTCGGTGAAGTCATGGTCGGTGCCCGGCGGGCCGTCGAGCGAGACGAGATCGGGCTTGAGCTGGATGAGATACCCCGAGACGAACCGCGCGGCGAAGCCGAGGCTGCGCAGCGCCTGCACCAGCAGCCACGACGAGTTGCGGCACGATCCGGTGCCGCGCTCGAAGGTCTCCTCGGGCGTCTGCACGCCGGGTTCCATGCGGATGATGTAGCCGACCGCCTGCGAGACGCGTGCGTTCAGCATCACCACGAAGTCGACGGTGCGCGTGGTCTCGCGCGGGATTGTGTCGAGGAAGGCCTGCAGGTGCGGCCCGACCGGATCGACGTGCCGGTAGATCACCAGATCGTCCTGGATGTCCGCCGGGTAGGTGAAGGGCCATTCCTCGGCGCTGTCCTCGACGAAGAAGTCGAACGGGTTGTAGACCGTCATGTCGGCGACGAGATCGACCTCGATCTTCAGCTCGCGCACCGGCTCGGGAAAGACGAAGCGCGCCAGCCAGTTGCCGTAGGGGTCCTGCTGGTGGTTCACGAAGTGCCCGGCGGGGCTGACCTTCAGCGAATGCGACAGCACGAGGGTGCGCGAGTGCGGTGCGGGCCGCAGCCGGATCACCTGCGGGCCGAGCGTGACGGGCCGGTCGTAGCGGTAGTGGGTCAGGTGATAGATGCTGGCCTTGATCGACATGGATCCCCCGCGCCTGCGCTTGCGCTGGCACCGTTTCACAAAAGCGCGGGCCGTTCCACGGCTTTGTTGCAGTGCAGGGAGCCGGTGACGGCATTCGCCACTGCCGGGCTGAAATCACTGGGAAAAGCGCATGGGACCAGGTCCGGACCGGATGCAAGGCTGCAGGCCGTGACCACCAGAGGGTTGCGGGCGACGAGCGCGGACAGGATTGGCAGCCCTGCCCGATCGGCGCATGTTGGCGCCTGCGCGGATTGGCGGCGGCTGAGGGGATGTGCCTCGAATGGTATTCTCGGTCCTGCAGATCGTCGCGCCGGTCTTCGCCATCATCGCCGCGGGGTTCGCGGCCCTTCGGCTGGGCTATCTCGAGGCGTCGGCGCTGGCGGGGCTCAGCGCCTTCGTGCTGCGGGTAGCCTTGCCGGCGCTCGTATTCCACGCCCTGGCGGGGGCGCCGGTCGGCGAGACCATGGATGCGCGCTACCTCGCCGGCTACTGCGCGGGGTCGCTGGCGATGTTCGCGCTGGGGTATCTCTGGGCACGGCGCGACGGGCATGATGCGGCGATCGGCGCCATGCAGGGGCTGGGCATGTCGGTCAGCAACAGCGGGTCGGTGGGCTATCCCATCGCGGCGCTGGTGATCGGCGTCGGGGCCGCGCCGGTGCTGGCGCAGACGATGATCGTGGAGAACCTCATCCTGCTGCCGATCGGCCTTACCATCGCCGAGATGGCGGGTGCGCGCGGCGGGTCGCTGACTGCGGTGCTGACGGGGATCGGGCGGACGCTGATCCGCAACCCGCTGCTGATCGCCATCGCCGCCGGGATCGCGGTAGCCGCGTCCGGGCTCACGCTGCCCTTTGTCGCGGCACGACCGGTGGCGCTGCTCGGGACGGCTGCGGTGCCGCTGGCGCTCTTCGTGGTGGGCGGGCGGCTGGCGCTGCTCGGAGAGGCAGGCGGGGCGCCGCGCGAGGTGGCGCGGATCGTTGCGGGCAAGCTCATAGGGCATCCGCTGGCGGTGGGGGCGGCGCTGATGCTGATGCCCGGGCTCGACCCCGTACTGCTGGCGGGGGGGCTGATCTTCGCGGCGGCACCGATGATGAGCATCTACCCCATCTTCGGCGCGCGCTTCGGCATGGCCGAGCTGAGCGCCCGGTCGCTCCTGGCAGCGACCGTCTGCGCCTGTGGCACCCTGACCGTCCTTGTCCTCTTCCTCGATCGGGCGGGCCTCGTCAGCGTCCTCGGGTGAACGCGCGGCGTCAGTCGTGGTGGAAGACCGGCTCGGCCCGCACCCACCATTCGCCCGTCGCGGCGGTCTCCAGCGGGGTCTGCATCGGGTCGGTGATGCGCCACCAGTCCTGCATCCGGGCGTCGGCGCGCATGCGGGCCATGTCGGCGGCGAAGTCGGTGCCCCGGTATTCCCAGTAGGCGAAGAGCAGGTTCTCCGGCTCGCGCAGGAAGATCGTGTAGTTGGTGATGTGGCAGGCCGAGATCAGCTCGAGGATCTCCGGCCAGACGGCGGCGTGGATGCGGCGGTACTCGTGGATCACCTCAGGCCTCAGGCGGACGATCTGTGCCATGCGTTCCATGCCGGTTCCCTCCCTGCGGGGCGTGACAGGCCGCGCGCGGCATATTAGCAATGCCGCGACCCCGGGGCGCAAGCCGGGGATGCACGGGGGAGGGCGGCATGGGATATCCGGAAGGCTACGCGGTGGCGGTGACCGGGGCGGCGAGCGGCATCGGGCGGGCGGCGGCGGTGTATCTGGCGGGGCGGGGCGTGCGGGTCGCCTGCATCGACCGGACCGACCCCGCGGAGGCGGCGGCGGAGGCCGGCGGCGGGGCGGTGGCGCGGGTGCTCGACGTGACCGATCCGGCGGCTTGCCGGGCGGTGCTGGGGGAGGTGATCGCGGGGTTCGGGCGGCTGGACGGGCTGGTGAACTGCGCAGGCGTGGTGGGGCCGACCAACATGCGGACCGAGGACGTGGATCCGGCGGCTTTCGCGGGGGTCTGCGCGGTGAACCTCTTCGGGGCGCTGCACGTCAGCCAGGCGGTGCTGGGGCATATGCGGGGGCGGGGGTACGGGCGGGTGCTGCATGTGGCCTCGATCGCGGGCAAGGAGGGCAATCCGTTCATGGCGGCCTATTCGGCCAGCAAGGCGGGGCTGATCGGGCTGGTGAAGGCGATGGGCAAGGAATACGCCGAGACCGGGGTGACGGTGAACGCGCTGGCCCCGGCGGTGATCCGCACGCCCATGGTGGCGGCGCTGCCGGAGGATGTGGTCACCTACATGACCGACAAGATCCCGATGAAGCGCTGCGGGGAGCTGGACGAGGCGGCCCGGATGATCGGCTGGATCGTGGGGCCGGACTGCAGCTTCACCACCGGGTTCACGTTCGACCTCAGCGGGGGGCGGGCGGTCTATTGAGGGGTGGGGGGTGGGTTTGTCCGCGCGCGGACAAAATGTCATCCTGTTGATTTCATTTAGAAATCAGGATTCGAGTCACGTTCCGTTAACCCGGTCCGCCACGCGGCGGGCCGCTCGGGCACCGGCCTCGGGTCTCGAGCCAGTGCCGCCACGCGGGTCGGGCCGTCAGTTGGAGAAGGCCTCGATCAGCTCCTGGATCGCCAGCACCCTGCGGGTGGCGCTGTCCACGCGGTAGATCCGGTCATTGTCGCGATAGTAGTCCCAGCCGGGCCGCTGCGGCAGGTCGTAGCGGCGGGGGTCGCGGATGACGATGAAGTCGCCCACCCGCAGGACGTCGCCTACCCGGTCGCCGTAGCGCACCTGGTTGCGCGCCTGGCCGGGGGGGACGCAGGGCGGGTTCTTGCGGGCAAGGCCGGGAGGGCAGCCGGCGATGCGGGGACCGTGGCCCCGCCTTGCGTCCCGGTCACGGTGATGCTGCGCCTGGTGATGGGCCTGATGCTTCGCATGCGGCCCGTTGCCATGCCCCCGGCCGGGACCGGCCACGGCCGGAAGGGCGCCGAGTGCTGCGATCACGATGGCGGTCGCGGCCAGAGTTGACAGGCGCGTCATGGGCGTGCTCCCGGCAAGGCTGTCCTGACGAGGATATAATTCGCGGGGAGGGGTGGGGTGCATCACAATCCGCTGTGTCGGCGGGGGATTGCCGAGGGCTGGGTGACGGGGCGATGTACCGCCAACAGTTAAGAGTGTCTGGTCCGTCGCCGTACTGCCACTGGTCCGCACTGCGCCAAGCGGCCATTCGACCACACGCGGTGTAATGTCCCGGACGGGGACAGTGAAGCTTGTGGGTTGGCAGCTCCCGATGTCTGCTCGCGGCGCGCATTTGATCTTAGTCGACTCGCCGCATGAAGAAGGATACACTGTTGCTAAGGCTTCCGAATCCAAAACTTAATGGAAAGGCGAATGTTGGAGGTCATTCTTCAACTTGCAGCGGCACTTGTGAGTGCCGCTGCAACTGTCATAGCGGCCTACATAACGGTATCGCGGGCTGGCTCCGCATCGGGAGCACGTAGAGCAAGTAGCGGGCGTGCGCTAATAGGTGGCGGATCAGATCGGGGTAAGCCAAATAAGGATGGAATTCGCGGGCACCCGAGAGAAGTTCCGCATCGGCCTACTGAAGAGCCCTCAGACTGGAGTCCCGTGCTCGCACTTACAATTCTAGTTCTGGGTTGGGTCGTGGGTGGGGCAATCGCATTACCGTTGGGAATTCTCGTAGCTCACGGCCCATCATCCAGCGGCGCAATGGGCGGAGCGTTTGGGTGGTTCTCAGGCGCAGCTTTTGGCGGCTTAATAATGGGGATCGCCATGCGATTGGCTAGCTTGGAGATCAAACCGCGGCATCTTCTAAAATTGTCGGTTGGGTGGGCTACCGCAGGGGCGTTAGGCGGCGCAATTAGCTGGGAATTGAGTAACTTGTTTGGCGGTCTTTTGGGCGGCGCAACAGTTGGTCTAGTTGGCGGCTTCATAACTAGCAGCGTTATTAGAGGACTGGTCACGTTATCAACCCAGCAGTTCATTACTATCATGTTTGGCTGGATGATTGGCGGAGCGGCAGCGGGCGCTTCTTCGTTTGCCTACTTCGGATATTTTAGCCTTACTATATACATCGTTGCAGGCTGCCTTATCGGCGGCGTCGCTGGCTTGATCGGCGGTAGCCTCATGCTGCTTGAAATAGGCGGCGCCCGCCGAAGCGTGTGATCTCCCGAATAGATCGATTTCTCCAGTTTCCAGGCAAACGCCGAATGCGTCCGGAAGATGGTGCAGACCAGAAGGTGTCAGCGTTGCGATGTCCGCGAAGCGCCGGAAGCTACTACGGGGACCCTTGCTTCGCATCGCAGAAGATAGCGGGACGTCTCCACCGTCCCGCCCGGGCTACTTAGCCCGGGCAGCGCCCGCCCCGCCCCCAGGCGGGCGCTTCTCGCCCGCCGGGTCGGGCGCTGCCCTCCGTGGTCGGGGCCGGCGGTGGGACGAAGGGAAGGGGGTAGGGCGGAGGGCGGAGGGGTCGGGTCAGCCGGGGGCGTACATGCGCTCGGTGTCGTCGAGGACGAGGTCGATCAGCGGGCCGGTGGCCTCGCGGCCGGTGAAGTGGAGGGACCAGCGGTCCCTGGTGCGCTCGCGGCGGATGGTGACGCCGTAGCGCGGGTGGAGGATGCGGCGGGGGCGGCCGGGCGCGCGCGCGGGTTGGGGGTTGCGGGCGTGCTCCCCGGCCTCGGCGCGGATCGGCTGGATCAGGTCCCACTGGTGGTTGCGGTCGGCTCAGCGGCTCCGCTGCGCCATCCAGTCGGCGAAGATCGAGTCGGTCCTCTCGCGCAGGACGTCGCCGACGACTCGGCCGGAATAGAACGGCGCCGCGCCCGCCACCGAGATCGAGGTCAGGTCGATCTGGTTCATTCCCATCTCGATCAGGCTGGCGATCGACGTCGCGTAGACGACCTCGCCGATCCTCAGCCAGACCGCAGCGCTCATGCACATCGGACACGGTTCGCCGGTCGTGTAGAGCACCGTAGAGCTCCAGTCGAGATCGGGACGCTCGAGCCCGCAGGTGATCATCGCGTCCATCTCGCCGTGATAGATGCGGTGCTCCGAGCTTCGGTTTCGGCCGGTGCACAGCACGTCGCCCGAGGCCCGGTCGACGATGATCGCACCGAAGGGCGCGTCGGCATTCTCGGCGGCGTCAATCGCCGTCGCCATGTGGGTCTCGTGCCGGGCGAGTTCGTCGGCGTCGAGGTCGCTGGCGGTGACGAGCGACACGCTGCCCCGTGAAGGCGACGCCCCCTCTGGCAGGCCGAGTGCGAGGCCGGTCGCCACCGCCGGGAACCCAGCGACAAGGTTTCTTCTGGTGATCTCGAACAATCTGGACATGGATGCCTCCCCATCTCTCGGGCCAGTCTCCGACATTCCGCCCGCCCGGACAACCGGGGCATCGGCGAGGCCATGTGCCATACGGGCCGATCAAGGGGCCGAAAGCGCCTACCCGGTCCCCATTCCGAGCATCTCAGGAGATGGCCGCCCGCCCCCACCGTCCCGCCCGGGCTTCTTAGCCCGGGCAGCGCCCTGCCCGCCCCGTCACGCCGGCGGCGTGCCCCAGGCGCCCGGCGGGCGCTTCTCGCCCGCCGGGTCGGGCGCCGCCCCGCGTGAGCGGGGCCGGCGGTGGGACGAAGGGAAGGGGGGCGGGCGGAGGGGGCCGGGTCAGCCGGGGGCGTACATCCGCTCGATGTCGTCGAGGACGAGGTCGATCAGCGGGCCGGTGGCCTCGCGGCCGGTGAAGTGGAGGGACCAGCCGTCGCGGGTGCGCTCGCGGCGGATGGTGACGCCGTAGCGGGGGCGGAGGATGCGGCGGGGGCGGCCGGGCCGGCGGGAGATCTCCGGGTTGCGGGCGTTTTCCTCGGCCTCGGCGAGGATCGGCTCGACGAGGGTCCACTGGTGGTCGGGGTCGGTGATGCTCGATTCCTCCAGGGCGGTGCGGAGGAGTTCGCCCGCTCCGCCGGCGATGGCACGGGTGATGCGCTCGATCTGGCGCCCGGAGAGTTTTTCGGGCGCCGAGAAGAAACCGCCGATCTCGTCGGCAAAGAACGCGACAAGGCTGAGGCGGATGCGCTTGGCCCGGCTTGCCGTCGGGAACAGCCCTTCCACCGCCTGCTCGATGCTCCCGAACGCGCCCTGGTTGCGGGCGGTGACGCAGATGAGGCCGCGCTCGAAGGGGGAGAGGGTGGCGCGGATCTCGTTTTCCTCGACCATGGCGGCCATGGAGGCGGCGAGGGTTTTGCGCTCGCGCAGGAACGCGGGGATGGTGGCGTAGCGGTCCTGGGCGGTCTGCTCGAGGAGGTTGCGGAAGGCGTGGAAGCGGCGGAAGCCGGAGAGGAGGCCGTAGCGGTGCTCGCACCGCGGCTCGGTGAGGGGGAAGACCTCGATGGGCTGGCGCAGGCCGGAGGCGGCGATGGAGAGCTGCAGCTCGCGCTGGGGGTCGGGGTCGAGCGCCGTGCGGTCGCGGGAGAGGGCGGTGGCGTCGATCTGGGCCAGCGGGATCAGCTCGGGGGCGGTGGGGGGCGGGATGACCGGCTGCCAGCGGTTGGGGCGCGGGGTGTCGGCTTCGGGGGCGGGGTCGGGAAGGGTGTCGGTCATGGTGGCCTCCTGAGGTTTCTCGCGGCAGTATACTCCAGGTTGAGCGGGTGTTGCCCGAAGGGGGACCGGGGCGTGCGGTGGGGGCACCCGGCGTGCCGTCGGCCGAGCCGACGACACGCCCGTTGCTCCGTCCGCCTTCCGGAGGGTCCGGTTGGACGGGGGTTTCGATCGGGGCCTTACCTGACCTCGAACTTGACCTTGTAGCCTTTGGAATGCCCGCCGCGATTGACGACTTCGACCACGTGGTCGCCCGCCTGCCAGAGCTGGCCCTGATAGGGATGGTGGGAACTGATCAGGTCCAGCAGGAAGGACCCATCGGGATTGAATATCTGGTAGTCGACATGACCGTGATCGGGCGTGACGGTCACGTACAGCATCTGGCCGTCGCGCGCGCCCAGAACGTAGCGGTGGGATGCGCCGGGCACCACGTGGCCGCTGTAGGTCGCGCCGTGGTGTCCGCGGCGGAAGTGGACGGTCTCGGTGGTGGTGCCGGGCTCGCGGTCCGCCGCAGGTCCGCGACCAGCGACCGCGCCGCCGCCATCATCGGCCGCCGAGACGACCCTGAGGTCGCCGACGCTGCCGTCATCGTAGCCGATGCATTCCCAGACGGTGCCGCCTGCGTCGCGCAGATGAATGATCGTGCCCGCCTGGCTCCAGCTCGAATCGAGCACGACGCCGCCATTCTGGGCATCCGGGCCGCCGACCGTCCGGATCTGGTCGATGCACCCATCCTCTGCCGCAGTCATTGCCCAGCCCGGCAATGCGAGAAGGACCAGAGCGCCCGCGAGTGCCACCGTTCCTGACCGTTTCGGCATCTGTTTCACTCCTCCGAAATTACAGTATCCTGCCCTGGCACGACAATCGGGCCGAAGCTTGAGGCGTCCGGCCGCTTTGGCCCCATGCGGGTCAATTCGCTTTCCGGCAGTCCAGCGTTGTCAGAAAGGCCCATTGCAGGACCTCGTCGTTGACCAGCCTCCACTCCGCATAGGCCGCCGCCCCCTTTTCCCGGGACAGGGCGATTGTCACCCCGACGGGTGTAAGCTCGCTCGGGTCGATGGCACTGTCGGTCTGTCCCCGACAGGTCTCTTCGACTTCGCATGACAGAAGCCCGAGGCCGGGGATTTCCTGCCATTCACCGGTATTCGTTTCGAATTCTAGGCTTGCGTCGTTTTCGTTCACGAAGAGCAAGCGCATCGTTTGCTCTTCGCCGTAGAACACATGGGTCATGACACAGGTTTCCTGACCGGACGCCGATGCGGGCTGGGACAACAGGCCAACCGAGGCGGCCAGGATTGTCCCGATCGTTCTCCAGACCATTCCCGGATACCATCCGCTGTTGCCGGCGAGGGTGCCGGCCATGCGGACTATCCGAGGGCGAACGAGCCTGCCGCGCAATCCAAAATGCGCAGGTCTCTACATCCCGGATATCGCGGTCGGATCGCGGCGATCAGTTGGAGAAGGCCTCGATCAGCTCCAGGACCGCCAGGACCCGCCTCGTCCCGCTGTCCACGCGGAAAATCCGGTCGCCATCCCGGTAATAGTTCCAGCCGGGCCGCTGCTCGAGATCGTAGCGGCGGGGATCGCGGATGACGATGTAGTCGCCCACCCGAAGGACGTCGCCCACCCGGTTGCCGTAGCGCACCCCCTGGTTGCGCGCCTGGCCCGGGGGAATGCAGGGCGGGTTCTTCTTGGCAAGGCCGGGCGGACAGCCGGCGAAGCGCTGGCCGTGGTCCCGGTTTGCACCCCGGTTCGCGTGATTGTGCGCCTGATGGTGGGCTTGTGGCCCGTTGCCATGCCCGCGTCCGGGGTTGGCGGCGGCCGGAGCCGCGCCGAGGGCTGCAATCACCATGGCGGTTGCCGCCAGTTTCGATACGCGCATCATGCTCTTGCTCCCCGGCATCTGCCAACTCCACGCTGATCTAACGCGGGGAAGGGAGGGAGTTGCATCACAATCTGCGGGGTCGGCGGCGGATCGCCGAGGCCCGCGTGTCGAGGTGCCGCACCGGCGCAGGTGCCCGGAGGTCGGCTGCACGACCGGCCGCATCCCGATGGAGGAGGGCGGATTATTGAGGGGTAGGTGCGGATTCGCAAGCTTGCGAATCCTGTCAACATATTGATTTTATCAGATAGTTTTGATCGCGTTAACCCGGTGGAAACTTCGGTAAACCCTCTGCTGGCACCAGAAGGAACCAACCGGCTAAAGTTTGTTCTTCCTTTGTTCGATCCGGTCGTGATATTGTCGCGAAAGCCCACAAGTCGAAGGAAGTCCTCGTGAAGCTCTTTCCGCCGGATCCCGAGATTACACTTTATAAGGTCGGCTTCGGCACCGGGGATCCGTTTAACCGGAGTGGGACGAGCAAGTCCCTTTCCGATCTCGTGGAAAGGATCGAAGATCCGCTAGTCATTGCACTCGACGGTGGATGGGGTAGCGGTAAGACATGGTTCCTTAAGCGGTGGGTTGGGGCACACAGACTGGAGAACAAGGGCCGCGCGACTACTGTCTATTTTGATGCCTTTGCTCACGACTTTATGGATGATCCGCTAATTGCGCTCACGGGCGTTGTCGGTGATCAACTTCCCAAGAAGGCCGGGGGCAAGGTCTGGGGCAAAGTCAAACTGGCGGCAGCGAAGCTGGCCAGACCCGTAGCCCGTATCGGGCTGGCGGTCGCCACCGGCGGCATCACGGAGATCACCGGGCCTGTCTTGGACGCCGCTGCCGCAGCGACGAACAAGGAAATCGATGCCGCTGCAGAGGCATTCTGGGCGCGGGAGGATGGCAAGCGTGCCGCAATGCAACAGTTCCGTGACGCTCTGGTCGCCCTCACCAGGATAGGTGTCGGGGATGGAGATGATCCGGTTCCTTTGGTCGTCGTGGTGGATGAACTTGACCGATGCCGACCCGATTATGCGCTGGCTCTATTGGAGGTCATCAAGCACTTCTTCTCGGTGCCGAGTGTCCATTTTGTGCTCGGGGTCAACCTCGAGGCGCTCGGACACAGCGTACGTGCGCGTTACGGAGTCGGGATCGACGCCGAGCGGTATCTTCGCAGGTTCATTTCGATAACGGTGCAACTGCCGGATCGGATGAGTGACCACGACGCCACACCACTAGTCCGCGGCTACTTCGACAACATGGCCGCCTTCATGGGAATTGATGACAAAGCCATCAAGACCTTCGGACCTCAACTGAGTATGGTTGCCCGAATCCATACGCTCACGATGCGCGATGTGAACCAGCTTCTGAGCAGGCTGGCTCTTGTGAATCCGGAGATATTTGCGCGAAGGCAGTCGGCTTGGCAGGACGTTTTGGCCTCGATGATCCTGTTTCGCTCAGTCGCGCCTGACTTGGAACGCAAAGCGCTAGACGGCACCCTCTCGGTCGAAGATGTCTGGACATTCTTTGGAATCACGCCCGAGATGCTGAACGAAGAACGTCAAGATAACTACAACCATGTGGCAAGGATTACATCAGGATTGTGGGAGTTTGTGATCACCGACGGCGCGCAACCTGAAGAGGACCGCGAAATGTTTGCAAAAGAGTTCGGTAATATTCGGAGAATGATTAATCCGAGAGGCGTGCCGAGCAAGATCCATAAGGATCATCTGAGTAAGTTCGTCTTTCAGGACATCAAACAGTAGCCAGTCCCGGGAGGCGCCCTCACCGTCCCGCCCGGGCTTCTTAGCCCGGGCAGCGCCCGCCCCGCCCTCAGGCGGGCGCTTCTCGCCCGCCGGGTCGGGCGCTGCCCTGCGTGGTCGGGGCTGGCGGTGGGACGATGGGAAGGGGGGCGGTGGAGGGGTCCGGGTCAGCCGGGGGCGTACATGCGCTCGATGTCGTCGAGGACGAGGTCGATCAGGGCGCCGGTGGCCTCGCGGCCGGTGAAATGGAGGGACCAGCCGTCCTTCGTGCGCTCGCGGCGGATGGTCACGCCGTAGCGCGGGCGGAGGATGCGGCGGGGGCGGCCGGGGGCGCGTGAGACCTCGGGCTTGCGGGCGTTCTGCTCGGCTTCGGCGAGGATCGGCTGGATCAGATCCCACTGGTGGTTGGGGTCGGTGATGCTCAATTCCTCCAGCGCGGTGCGGATGAGGTCGCCGAAGTCGCCGGCCATGGCCTTGTAGAGGCGGGTGGCCTGCTGCTGGGAGAGTTTTTCGGGCGCGGAGAAGAAGCCGCCAACTTCCTCGGCGAAGAAGGCGAGCTGGCGGAGATGGGTGCGCTTGTGGCGGGTGGCGTTCGGATAGAGCCCGTCCACCGCTTCCTCGATGCTGCCGAAGGCGCCCTCGTTGCGGGCCTGGACGCAGATCAGGCCGCGCTCAAAGGGGGAGAGGGTGGCGCGGATCTCGTTTTCCTCGACCATGGCGGCCATGGAGGCGGCGAGGGTTTTGCGCTCGCGGAGGAAGGCGGGGATGGTGGCGTAGCGGTCCTGGGCGGTCTGCTCGAAGAGGGCGCGGAAGGCGTGGAGGCGGCGGAAGCCGGAGAGGAGGCCGTAGCGTTGGTCGCCACGCGGCTCGGAGAGGGGGAAGACCTCGATGGGCTGGCGCAGGCCGGAGGCGGCGATGGAGAGCTGCAGCTCGCGCTGGGGGTCGGGGTCCAGCGCGGTGCGGTCGCGGGAGAGGGCGGTGGCGTCGATCTGGGCGAGGGGGATGAGATCGGGGGCGGTGGGGGGCGGGATGACCGGCTGCCAGCGGTTGGGGCGCGGGGCTTCGGGAGCGGGGTCGGGGATGGGGTCGGGAAGGGTGTCGGGCATGGTGGCCTCCTGAGGTTTCTCGCGGTAGTATACTCCAGGTTGAGCGGGTGTTGCCCGAGGGGGCGTAGGGGCGTGCGCCAGGGGGGTGCGCGGCGCGTCCGACTTCACTTCACCGATTTGTCCGTCGACAAATCGGTGCGCGCCTGCCTGCCCCTTGGCAGGCGCGATAGACGCGCCCGCCCAGGCAGGCGCGCCCCGATTACCCAGCGTCGCTGATGCCGAGAGCCCCTCGCCCTGCGCGCTGGCGCTCCGGGCGACCGGATCGCGTGGGCCACGCCACTGGCGCCCCGCTATTGCGATCCGGAAGTGCGTGGGTTGGGCAGCGTGACCGAAGCTATCGGCCGGAGATCACATGAGGGGGCATCGGGGCGTGCTCTGGGGGTGTGTGGCGGGGGGTGCGGCGGGGGGTTCGGCGGGGAGGCGGGGCGGTGCTCGGGGCCGGTGGACAAGCGGCGCAAAAGGCCGGAGAAGGGAGCGCAACAAACGCCGGGGGAGCGAGGAATGGACCGCCTGAAGGACAAGCTCTGCGTGGTCACCGCCGCGGGGCAGGGGATCGGCCGGGCGACGGCGATCGCCTTCGCGCGCGAGGGGGCGCATGTGGTCGCCACCGACATCGACGCGGGCAAGCTGGAGGGGCTGGCGGGGCCGGGGGTGGAGACGGCGGTGCTCGACGTGCGGGACACGGGTGCGGTGAACGCGCTGCGCGACCGGGTGGGGGGGGCGGACGTGCTCTTCAACTGCGCGGGGTTCGTGGCGCACGGGACCGTGCTCGACACGGACGAGGCGGAGTGGGCGTTCTCGTTCGATATCAACGTGACGGCGATGTACCGGACCATCCGGGCCTTCCTGCCGGGGATGCTGGCGAAGGGGTCGGGGTCGATCGTCAACATCGCCTCGGTGGCCTCGTCGGTGCTGGGCGTGCCGAACCGCTGCGCCTACGGGGCGTCGAAGGCGGCGGTGATCGGGCTGACCCGGGCGGTGGCGGCGGATTTCGTCACCAGGGGCGTGCGCTGCAACGCGATCTGCCCGGGGACGATCCAGAGCCCCTCGCTGGAGGAGCGGATGCGCGCGGCGGGCGGGGACTACGAGGCGGCGCGGCAGGCGTTCGTGGCGCGCCAGCCGATGGGGCGGCTGGGCGAGCCGGAGGAGATCGCGCTGATGGCGGTGTATCTGGCGTCGGACGAGAGCGCCTTCATGACGGGCTCGATCAACATCATCGACGGCGGCATGTCGAACGTCTGAGCGATGGCATTCAAGGGGAGGAACTTGCAATGAAGCTGCTGCGCTGGGGTGCCATGGGCGCCGAGAAGCCGGGGATGCTGGACGGGGGCGGGATGATCCGCGACCTGTCGGGCGTGGTGGGGGACATCGGGGGGGCGACGCTCTCGGACGCGGGGCTGGCGCGGCTGCGGGGGCTCGATTCGTCGCTGCTGCCGGCGGTGGATGCCGGCGTGCGGCTGGGGGCCTGCGTGGCGGGGACGGGGAAGTTCATCTGCATCGGGCTGAACTATGCCGATCATGCGGCGGAGTCGGGGGCGACGGTGCCGAGCGAGCCGGTGATCTTCATGAAGGCCACCAGTGCGATCTGCGGGCCGAACGATGCGGTGATCATTCCGCGCGGCTCGGTGAAGACCGACTGGGAGGTCGAGCTCGGCGTGGTGATCGGGACGCGGGCGAAGTATGTGTCCGAGGCGGATGCGCTGGGGCATGTGGCGGGGTATTGCGTCATCAACGACGTCTCCGAGCGGGCGTTCCAGGCCGAGCGGCAGGGGCAGTGGACCAAGGGCAAGTCCTGCGACACCTTCGGGCCGACGGGGCCCTGGCTGGTGACGCGCGACGAGGTGGCCGATCCGCAGGCGCTGAAGATGTGGCTGACGGTGAACGGCGAGACGCGGCAGAACGGCTCGACGGCGACCATGGTCTACGGCGTGGCGCATGTGGTCAGCTATCTCAGCCAGTTCATGAGCCTGGAGCCGGGGGACATCATCTCGACGGGCACGCCGCCGGGGGTGGGGCTGGGGATGAAGCCGGTGCCGGTGTACCTGAAGGCGGGCGACCGGATGGCGCTGGGGATCGAGGGGCTGGGCGAGCAGCGGCAGGTCTGCATCGCCGATCCGGAGTAGGCGGACCCATTGGCGCGCGACCGCGTCTTGCACTAGGGTATGCCGGCCTCGGGAGACATTGGACGCAGGGCGGTGGCAGCGATGCATGAGACGGACAAGGTGTTCGCCGGCTCGATTCCGGAAAACTACGACCGCTACATGGTGCCGTTGATCTTCGAGCCGTTCGCCGCGGATCTTGCACGACGCGCAGCGTCCTTGTCGCCAAGCGCCGTTCTGGAAACCGCCGCCGGCACCGGGGTTGTCACCCGCGCCTGGCGCCAAGACTGCCCCCCGGCGCAAGCTATGTCGTAACCGACCTCAACCAGCCGATGCTCGACTACGCCGCATCGCGACAACCTCCCGACAGCTCGCATCAAATGGCGCCAGGCGGATGCTCTGGCGCTGCCGTTTGAAGATGCGACCTTCGATCTCGTTTGTTGCCAGTTCGGCGCGATGTTCTTTCCCGACCGCACATCTGGCTACCGCGAAGCAAGGCGAGTCCTGAAGCCCGGAGGACATTTTCTGTTCAACGTATGGGATCGCATCGAGGAGAACGTTTTCGCGGATGATGTGACGAATGCTCTCGCAAAGATGTTTCCGAACGATCCACCGCGCTTCTTGGCCCGCACGCCGCACGGCTACCACGATACGGCACTGATCCGCAGCGAGCTGGAGGACGCAGGTTTCTCCCGTGTGGTGATCGAGACGAGAGCCGAACAAAGCCGTGCATCCTCGCCGCGCATTCCGGCCGTTGCCTATTGTCAGGGAACGGTTCTTCGCAACGAAATCGAGGCCAGAGATGCGGGAAGACTGGAAGCTGCAACCGACTACGTCGCATCCGCGATTGCGGACAGACATGGCAGCGGCGAGGTTGCCGCCAAAATTCAGGCACACGTGATCGTGGCTGTGGCCCAGGCGCAGGAAGCGGACGTGAAGCGAATCCATGAGCGTGCGCCCTGACCATGGTGCCTCTGCTCGACACCCACCAGCACCTGATCTTCCCCGGGCGGCTGCGCTATGGCTGGGCCGAGGGCGTGCCGGCGCTGGCGGGGCGCGCGTTCACGCTGGAGGACTACCGGGCGCTGACCGCGGGGGCGGGCGATCGCGGGGACCATCTTCATGGAGGCGGCGGTGGATGATGACGACCACCACGCGGAGGCGGAGATGGTCGCCGGGATCATGCGCCAGCCGGGCAGCGGGATTGCTCGGGATCATCGCGTCGATCCGGCCGGAGAATGACGCCGGGCTTCGAGGAGTGGCTGGAGGAGGGGCCCTCGCTGGGGGTGGTGGGCTACCGGCGCATCCTGCACGAGGTGGCGGACGATGTGTCGCGGAGCGAGACGTTCCGGGCGAACGTGCGGCGGATCGGCGCGCGCGGGCTGCCGTTCGACATGGTGTTCCATGCCCGCCAGCTGGGGGTCGCGCTGGAGCTGGCGCGGGCCTGTCCGGGGACGGCGCTGGTGCTCGACCATTGCGGGGTGCCGGACATCGCCGGGGGCGGGCTGGATCCGTGGCGGGCGGATATCCTGGCGCTGGCGGGAGAGCCGAACGTGGTGGCGAAGATCTCGGGGGTCTTTGCCTATTGCGCGCCGGGGGCGGTGAGCCTGGCGGCAGTGCGGCCGTATGTTGAGCATGTGATCGCGGCCTTCGGGCCGGAGCGCTGTCTCTGGGGGAGCGACTGGCCGGTGGTGAACGTGCGGGGCGGCAGCCTGCCGGGGTGGCTGGCGGCGACGCGGGAGATCCTGGGGGAGTTGTCGGCGGACGAGGCGGCGGCGATCGCGCACCGCACGGCGGAGCGGGTCTACGGGGTGCGGCTGCCGGGGGCGTGAGTAGCGGCATCGCGCATGTCCCCTCTTTCCTTCGGATCGCTCTTGACGATCCGGCTCGCGCCCGACCCGCCCCCCAGGGCGGGCGCGAGCGCCCACCCTCGGGTCGGGCGCGAGCCTGTCGTTGTGCTTGGGGCTGGGACGGGTAAGCCTTTGGCAACCGCGATGTTCGATGCGCTCTCCTGGCCCCGCGCCGCCATCGACGCCTGGCGCGGCAAGCGGGTTCGCGTCGGGGGCGTGACGCTTGAAGTTCCGGGGACGCGGCGGGAGCGGCTGTCGGTGGTGGCGGGGAACCTGCGCATCCACCGGCTGCTCGACGCTCGGGTGCGGCCCGGGGACACGGTGGTCGATGTGGGGGCGAATGTCGGCTGGAACGCGATCCGTGCGGCGCGGCTGGCGGGGCCGCGGGGGCGGGTGGTGGCGGTGGAGCCGACGCCGGACACGCTGGAGGTGCTGCGGCGCAATGTGGCGGCGTCGGGGCTGGGGAACCTGGTGGTGGAGCCCGTTGCGGCCGGACGGATTGCCGGGGAGTGCGACTTCTTCGTGCGGGGCGGGGTGAGTGCGGTCAACAGCCTCTATCCGGACAGCCGCTATGCGCGGGTGACGGATGTGCTGCGGGTGCCGGTGGTGCGGCTCGACGACCTGGTCGAGGGGGCGGCGGCGGTGGTCAAGATCGACGTGGAGGGGGCGGAGATCGACGTGCTGGAAGGGGCGCCGAGGCTGCTGGCGGCGCCGGGGGTGGTGCTGATCGTCGAGTGGGATCCGACGCTGCAGCGGATGGCGGGATATGGTGGGGACGCGCTGCCGCGCTGGCTGCTGGAACGGGGCTGGCGGCTGCAGGCGGCCTCGCATCTTGCGGTCCGCCGGCTGGGGGCGGCCGAGGTGCCGATGCTGGCGGCGTCGCTGGAGCGCAGGCGCGGGATGGTCGAACTGGTGGCGTCGCGTGGGCCGCCCGGGGTTCGGGCGGCCTGACGCCGATGTGCTCCGCCGACGCGGAGGGGGAGCCGGGGCTACTCCAGGGTCGCCAGGTATGCGATCACGTTGGCGCGCTCTTCGTCGTCGCGCAGGCCGGGGAAGGCCATCCGGTTGCCCGGGATATAGGCGCGGGGATTGGTGAGGTATGCGTCGAGCTCTTCCTCGGTCCAGACGAAGCCTTCCTCCTTCTTGGCGACGAAGGCGGGGGAGTAGCGGAAGCCCTCGGCGGAGGCGATCGGGTGGCCGATGACCGCGGTGAGTGCCGGGCCGGCGCCGTTGCGGGCGTCGGGGCCGGCCTGATGGCAGGCCTGGCACTTCCTGAACGCCTGCTCGCCCGCGGCGGCATCGCCCTGGGCAAGGGCGGGGCTGGTGAGGCCCGCCGTCAGAGCGAACGCGATGAGACCGGCACGAGACGTCATTGGGCTACTCCCTGGGATTGGCTATTCTCTCGCGGCAGAGATATGCCGTATTTCCGCCGCACGTCAAATCCTACCGAAGTGCCATGCCGGATTGCGGCTCGCACGGTCGCTATCCGCCGACCTCGCGCGGGGCGCCGCTGCGGGTGCGGTGGGGGCCGAAAAGGCAGGCGGCGGCGAGGATCAGCTCCCGAGACGGTGGCGATCATGCCGGCGGCGCTGACCGCGTTCTCAGCCCCGATCCAGAGCGGGCCGTAGCCGGCGAGGACGTAGCCCGCCACGGCGGAGACCGTGGCGAAGGCCACGGACCAGAGCACCTGCACCTCGAGCCGGTCGGTCATCAGGCGGGCGGCGGCGGGGGGGCAGATGAACATGGCGATGACGATGATCGAGCCGACGGCGTCGAAGGCCGCCACCGCGGCGATGGCGGCGGCGATGACGAGGCCGATGCCGAGGGCGCCGGTGCGGATGCCGATGGTGTCGGCGAAGCCGGGGTCGAAGGTCGAGATCTTCAGCGGACGCCAGAAGATGAGCGTCAGGGCGGTGAGGAGGGCGGCCACCAGCGCCATGCGGCCGAGCTCGGGGGGCAGGGCGGCGAGGGCCTCGGGATCGAGGAGCGAGGACCAGTCCTCGGCGGCGAGCCAGATCAGGCTCTCGAGGTTGCCGAAGAGCGCGTGTTCGACGTCGAGGTGGACGCGAGCTGGTGTCGCGACTGTTCGAGCAGGAGCACGCCGCCGGCGAAGAGGGCGGTGAAGACGACGCCCATGGCCGCCCCGGGCTCGATGCGGCCGAGGCGGCGGATCGCCTCGATGAGGACCACGGCGAGGATCGCGGCACCGGCGGCGCCGACCATCATCGCGGCGGTGGTGATGGTGCCGGTGATCAGGAAGGCGACGACGATGCCGGGCAGGACCACGTGGCTGATGGCGTCGCCGATCAGCGCCTGGCGGCGCAGGATGAGGAAGTTGCCGGGCAGCGCGCAGGCGATGGCGGCCAGCACGCCGATCAGGATCGGGGTGAGGCTGAGCTGGACGAAGGCGGGGTCGAAGATCATGCGGGGTCTCCGACCAGCACGGGGCCGCCGATGCGGGCGTCGATGTCGGCGATCTCGTCGCGGGTCAGCACCGTCTCGATGGCGGTGAGGCCGTCGTAGCGTTCGGCCACCGCCTCGTGCTGGTGCAGGAGGCGGGCCACCTGCCAGCGGCGTTCGTCGCGCAGCGCGCGGGCGGCCTGGGCGCGGCCGGCCTCGGTCGCCACGCCGTCGGCGCGGATCAGGCCCTCGCGGCTGAGGACGGCGATCGTGAGGGGGTCGTGGATCGGCTCGCCGTGGGCCAGCGCGAGCAGGCCCTGGCGGCGGTGGACGAGGCGGCGGAAGCGCCAGTGGCGCAGGGTGGCGGCGAGGACGCCGCGGTTGGGGGCGAGGATGAGCGAGGCGAGGAAGAGCGCGAAGGCCACCAGCACGATGATCGGGCCGGTCGGCAGGTCGGGCGCCGAGGCGGAGAGGGCGGCACCGATATAGCCGGAGATGCCGCCGAGCAGCGCCGGCGGCCAGCACCACGCGGTCGGTGCGGTCGGTCCAGAAGCGGGCGGTCACGGCGGGGATGATGAGGAGGGCGACGATGAGGATGAGGCCGACGATCTTCAGCCCGATCACCGTCACCGCCATGACCAGCGCCATCATGGCGAGGTCGATGTGCCGCACGTTCCAGCCCGCCGCGGCGGCATAGCCGGGGTCGAAGGCCGCCAGCGTCATCGGACGGCGCAGGAGGAGGACGAGGGCCAGCGCGCAGCGCGCCGCCGAGTGCGATCACCACGGCGTCCTGGTAAGAGCATGCCGGCGGTGGAGCCGAGCAGGAAGCTCTCGAGGCCGGCCTGGCGGCCGCTCGACATGGTCTGGATCACCGTCAGGAGCACGATGCCGAAGCCGAAGAACACCGAGAGGACCGCGCCGATGGCGGCGTCTTCGGCCAGCCGGGTGCGGCGGATGATCCATTCGACCAGCCAGAGGCCGAGCATGGCGCTGGCGGCGGAGCCGGCGAGCAGGCCCGACGAGGCTGCGGCCGTCGCCGCCGAGCGCCACCATGGCGATGAAGGCGAGGCCGATGCCGGGCAGCGTCGCATGGGCGATGGCGTCGCTGATCAGCGCGCGCTTGCGCGAGGAAGAGGAAGGTGCCGACGACTGCCGGCGGCGATGCCGAGCAGCGCGGCGCCGATGGCGACGAGGGCGGCGTTGTAGCCGCGCCTGCAGGGTCAGGGCGGCGAGGAAGCTGGTGAGCATGGCGGGGTCAGGCGACGGGCAGCACCAGCCGGTCGACCTGGGCGGTGGCCAGCCGGCCCGCCGTAGGTCGCCTGGAGGTTGGCGGCGGTGAAGGCCTCGGCGACCGGGCCCTCGGCGATCTTGCGCACGTTGATCAGGAGGACGTGGTCGAAGTAGTCGGCGACGGTGGCGAGGTCGTGGTGGACGCGACCACGGTGCGGCCTTCGGCGCGCAGGCGCCTTGAGCACGTCGACGATCGCCCGCTCGGTGGCGGCATCGACGCCGGCGAAGGGCTCGTCGAGCAGGTAGAGGTCGGCGTCCTGCGCCAGCGCGCGGGCGAGGAAGACGCGCTGCTGCTGGCCGCCGGAGAGCTGGCCGATCTGGCGGTCGGCGAAGTCCGCCATGCCGACGCGCTCGAGGCTGGCGCGGGCGCGGCTCGCGGTGGCGGCGGCGCGGCAGGCCGAGCAGGCCGAGCTCGCGGTAGAGGCCCATCATCACGACGTCGATGCGCGGGTCGGGAAAGTCCCAGTCCACGCTGGCGCGCTGCGGCACGTAGGCGACGCGGTCGCGCGCCCGGCGCGATGGGCTGGCCGAAGACCGCGGCGGTGCCGGAGAGCCGCGGCACGATGCCGAGCGCGGCCTTGAGCAGCGTGGACTTGCCCGCGCCGTTGGGGCCGACGATGGCGGTCAGCGCCGCCGGCGGGGAAGGTCGCGTCCACCGAGAAGACCGCCGGCTTCTCGCCATAGGCGACGGTGAGGCCGCGCACGCCGAGCGGCCGCGGTGCATCCTGGCGGCGGGGCGACCGGGCGGCCGGTGTCGGTGGCAAGCTCGAGGGCAGGCGGGGTCATCGTGGGCCCTCAGATGCCGGCGCTCAGCCGGTCGTTCATGCCCCGCGCCGGGGGCGTCGCCGCCGAGCGCGCGGGCGATGGTGGTGACGTTGTGGTCGATCATGCCGATGTAGGTGCCCTCGTAGGTGCCGTCGGGCGCCCATGGCGTCGGAGAAGAGCTCGCCGCCGATGCGCGACCGTCGTGGCCGCGCGCGGCCGGCGCCCTCGATCAGCGCGCGGATGTTGCGGTCGGAGACCGAGGTCTCGACGAAGACGGCGCCGATGTCGCGCGTCGACCAGGAGGTCGACCAGTTCGCCGATGCGCGCGAGGCCGGCCTCGCTCTCGGTGGAGATGCCCTGGATGCCGATCACCTCGAAGCCGTAGCGCGAGGCCGAAATAGGCGAAGGCGTCGTGGGCGGTGACCAGGACGCGGCGGTCGGCGGGGACGCTGGCCAGCACCGTCTGGCCATAGGTGCCGAGGGCGGCGACCTCGGCGAGGTGTGTTTCGGCATTCGCCGCGAACACCTGCGGCGAGGTCGGTGCGCTGGGCGGTCAGCGCGTCGCGGACGGCCAGCACCACGTCGGCCCAGAGCTCGGGGTCCATCCAGACGTGCGGGTCGAGCTGGTCGGCGTAGTCGGCATGGGCGATCAGGCGGTCGTCGGGCGACGGCCTCGCCGACGGCCACCACCGTGCGGCTGGCGCCGAGGTCGGCGAAGAAGTCCTCCATCTGCGCCTCGAGGTAGAGGCCATGCCAGAGCACGAGGTCGGCCTGGGTCGAGCGCCACGATGTCGCTGCGGGTCTGGCGGTAGGCGTGCGGGTCGACGCCCGGGCCCATCAGCGCGCGCACCTCGACGTGGTCGCCGCCGATCTGGCGCGCCGCGTCGGCGATCATGCCGGTGGTGGCCACGACCCGCAGGGGCGGCATACCGGCCCATGCGCCGTACGCGGGCGCGAGCATCGCCAGCCCCAGCCCCGCAATCGCCGCCCGTCGTGTGATCTGCATGCCGTCGCTCTCCTTGCACCGCAGCATATGGATAGGGATCGCAAGGGAGGTTGTCAATGTTATTGCGAAGCATTTGCAAAAATATGGTGAGGTGCAGCGCGTACGGGGCATCGGCGAGGCGATCCCGATGGCGAGCGCGGCGAGGATGCGGGTCCCGATGGCCTTCGGCAAGAAACCCTTGAAGGTGAGGTCGGCGGGGGCGTGGAACGTTGCAAACACGGGGTTTGTCCTTGTGGGATGGCGTTTCCTTTGATGCCCCCAAAATGCCCGATTCGCGCGCCGCGCCGTGTGACCGCCGTCGAAGGATCGCGTGCCCGGTCGTCGGCCGCTCCCCGAGGTCAACCGGTGACGCGCGCCACCGGATCACCGGCCTCGACCGTGCCTATCGCCCGCGCCAGCGGGTAGCCGGCGTCCCGGATCCGGTCCAGCACCTCGCCGGCGTGCTCGGCGGCGACCGCGACCAAAAGCCCGCCGGAGGTCTGCGGATCGGCCAGCAGCATACGCCGGCGCCGCCGCCGCTCCGGCATGGCGGCTGGAACCCAACCCGTTTGACCCGGTTGCCGGTGCAATTGGTGGCGGCCTCGAAGGCGGTCACCCGATCGAGCGCCGCGACCTGGCGCGCGCGGATCACCATTGTCCCGCAACGGACAACGGGCGTCAGCGTTGCTGTAGCAGGCGGACCGGAGCTCGCAACATGCGTGGCGGCGCTGGAAGCCGCGTGCGTCCGAGCGGTCAGGAGGGAAGAGAGGACTTGCGCGCCTCGAAGAGCGACTCCAGGAAGTAGGCGGCGAGCTCGGCGCGCCCGGCGAGCCCCGACTTGCGGTAGATCGCCTGGGCCTGCTGGCGGATGGTGGAACCCGAGGTGTGACGCAGTTCGGCGATGTCGCGCAGCGGCACGCCCTTGAGCATGAGTCCGGCGATGTCGGCTTCGGCCGGAGTGAGCGACCAGTCCTCGAACTGGCGCTCGATGGCGGCGCCGAGGTCGGCAAGCTCGGCCCGGCTCGACTTCCCGCCATCTCCGGCCCAGGGCAACCGCACGGGCCAGGTCGGCGCGCATCTCCGCGTGCTCGCGGCGCATGTCGCGCACCGACGAGGTGGCCCAGGCGACCGCGACTACCGCGCCGAGCAGCAGCGCGCGGTCGAGAACCTCGAGCACGACGTCGGCCGGACTGAAAGGCCCGCCCTCGAGCAAGAGGTCGTAGCCCGCCAGGACCAGCACCAAGAACGCTGCGCCAACCACAAGCAGGGCGAATTGTCGACGTGCATGCATGCGGCTCTCCCCGGGCTCTCCGCGCCAGTCTATTCCGGTTCTGCGCTCTGCTAAAGCGCCGCCCGACGCCGCCGTATCCTACAGATGTGCCACATCGCAGCGGCGGATCCGGCATCCGTCGGATTGCCGATCTGCGGCGCCGGTGGTCGCATGATCGCACGTACTGGGATTGGTCAGTGAAAGGGATCAACATGCCTCGGTTTCCGCTCCGCGCCGCTGCCCTCGTTCCGCTCATGCTGCTCGCCGGGCCGGTTGGCGCCACACCCCTGCTGCCCCATTTCTCCACTGATACGTTCGTTCCGGATGCCCCCATCACCAACACCTATTTCCCCCTGCTTCCCGGCCAGAGGGATACGCTTGTCGCGATGGGTGTCGATGACGACGGCGAGGCGTTCTTCGAGCGCACAGAGCGCAGCTTCGCAGGCGAGGGCCCGGAGATTCTTGGGGTGCGGACGACGCGCATGCTCGACCGTGCCTACGAGGGTGACTTCCTCGTCGAGGAGACTTACGATTACCATGCCCAAGACATTCTGGGCAATGTCTGGTACCTCGGCGAGGACGTCACCAACTACCACTACGACGACGATGGCAACCTGGTCGGAACCGACAGCGAATTGGCCTGGCGCGCGGACGGTGTGGAGGCGTTTCCCGGCTGGGTCATGCCGGCCTCGACGGAGCTGGGCCTGAGCTACTATCAGGAGTTCGCGCCAGAGGACGACGCGCTCGACGAGGGCCTCACCGTCGCCATACTCGACAGCTTGCAGGCCGGTGGCGCTGTGTATTTCAGCGTGCTCAAAGTTCTCGAGTTCGACCGCGGTCGAACCGGGCGCGTTCGGCATCAAGTACTATGCGCCCGGGTTCGGCCTGATCCGCGAGGAAGAGGGGGTCGACGCGGACATGCTGAACGCGGAGCTGGTGTTCAACCGCGTCATCCCGCTGCCGGCCCCGCTTGCGCTGCTGCTCGGCGCCCTCGCCGCAATGGGCACGGTGGCCGGGCGCCGCCAAAGGCGGTGACGGGGCCGAAGCCGCCCTCGTACGTCACCGACACTCATTCGTCGGAGGTATTGGCAGTCTTGACGTTGACCGTGCAGCCGCTCGCCGCCGCGAGGGCGGTGACCCAGTCGAAGGCGGCGTCGGTCTCACCGCGCTCGATGGAGCCGGGCCACGCACGATGTTGACCTGGCCTTCCGGCGCTCCGAGTTCGGTCATCTGCGCGAAGCCCGACGGTGCCGGCGCCACCAGGGCGAGGGCGGTCGTGGCTTCCAATCGTGCGAACTTCTTCTGGCTCCCCGCATGCGCGGACGGCGCAGCCGCCGGTAGCGCGGCATTTCGCCCGTTCGGAGAACACTGTCGCTCGTCCCGTCGCCATAGCGGTCTCAAACGACGCGGCGAACCACGGGATCAGACAGGTAGTGTCCGCAATCCGTTTGACGGGGTCGCCGCCGGTGGCCTATCAGGTCGGCGCCTGCTCCAACGTGACCACACCGGAGGGATCCCGCCGATGAGCTTCACCATTCCGCCCAGCCCGCCCGCACGCCCGAACCGCTGCCAGCTCTTCGGGCCCGGCTCGCGGCCGGAGCTGTTCGCGAAGATGGCGACCTCCGCCGCCGACGTCATCAACATCGACCTCGAGGACAGCGTGTCGCCGGCCGACAAGGCTTCGGCGCGGGCGCACACGATCAAGGCGATCAACGAGATCGACTGGGGCAAAAAGACCCTCTCGGTGCGCATCAACGGGCTCGACACCGAGTTCTGGTACCGCGACGTGGTCGACCTCCTGGAGCAGACCGGCGAGCGGCTCGATCTCATCATGATCCCCAAGGCCGGCAACGCCAAGGACATCTACGCCGTCGACGCGCTTGTCTCGTCGATCGAGGCCGCCAAGGGGCGCAAGAAGCGCCTCGGCTTCGAGGCGATCATCGAGACCGCCATGGGCTTTGCCAACGTGCAGGACGTGGCCAAGGGTTCGCCCCGGCTGCAGTCGCTGCACCTCGGCGCCGCCGACTTCGCCGCCTCGATGGGCATGGCGACCACCGGGATCGGCGGCACCCAGGACGGCTACTACGTGCTGCCCCCCAAGGAAGTCGAGCCTCGCACGCCTGCCTGGGGCGACCCCTGGCACGCGGTGGTCGCCGCCATCGTCGCGGCCTGCCGCACCAACGGCCTCCTGCCGGTCGAGGGGCCGTTCGGCGACTTCTCCGACGACGACGGCTTCACCGCCCAGGCCCGCCGGGTGGCGACCATTGGCATGGTCGGCAAGTGGGCGATCCACCCCCGGCAGGTGGAGCTCGCCAACGCGGTCTTCACCCCCTCGGAGGCCAAGGTGAACGAGGCGCGCGAAATCCTCGCCGCCATGAAGGAGGCCGAGGCCCAAGGCCAGGGCGCCACCACCTACAAGGGCCGGCTGATCGACATTGCCTCGATCAAGCAGGCGCGCGTGATCGTCGAGACCGCCGAGATGATCGCCGGCTGACCGGGGTTGCATGCCCGGTCAGGGTCCCGCTAAGCATGAACTCATAAGCCGGCTTTCTCGACGAGCCTCCGCCCCTCAGGCCCTGTGCAGTCATTCATGGACCGTGGAGCGAACGGCGGCCCATGCTCCTAAAGTGTGCAGGGGACCATAGCTCTCACATGCGGCGCAGAGATCACGTACTGCTCCGAGGGTGCGGTTCTATTTAGCAGTGATCTCGTCGAGGATGCGTCGGACCCGGTTCGCTAAATCAGATAATGGTCATTTGAGAATTTCCAACGTATCTCTGGGCAAGTCGCAAGCCTTCAATTCTCGATTGAGGCAGCGCCGATAGGTAGCGGGCCGAAGAGAGCCTCTAGCACACCTTCTAGGTTCTCGATGCGGCGGAAACGCGAAGCAGGCACCCGGCCAAAGTTGGGCCGCAGCGGTCGCTCACCCTGTCTCACGCCTGCCGATTCGCTTTGGACTGGCATAGCTGGAAAGATCGGGCAGCGGTTCGCCGGGCGCCGCTCCGAACCACCAGAACGGCCCAAGTTGCAGGTCGAGGGTAACCGAAATCCAGATCACGCATCCGCTCGGCTTGTTCGCCAGCGAGCGACTTATCGAAACCGACTGTGGCTTCGACCGGACCCCTGTCTTGAACTGGATATGCCTTACAATCGAACCACGTCCCATGACCAGGTCGTAGCCGTGAGCGTCGAACTCGGCGCGCAGCACCTCAAGGTCCGTCGCGCCGTGACGCCAGAAGGTCCTGAGGGCGTCCCCGACGAATACATGCTCTACAATGCGCTCGCGGAGCGTCGAGGATCGCGAGTGCATCTCCAGCTCAGCCACAGTCCCTCTTCCCCCAGCATATGGTGAAGGACATTGTCCAAGGGCGGCGCAGAAAGCAGCCCCAGAGGCAGCGCACGTTGTGGCGCGGGGCTTGTGTCCAGGTCAGAACCTACCGTTTCTGTCCGTGTCCAGAGGTCGATATTCGAAGGACGTCAGCATTGTCCCGCGTCTTCGTCATCCAGCGGGCGTCGCGCACGAGACCGGGTTGTGGCGCTAAGCCGACGCCTTGAATTGAATGAGTTCCCTACCTAGCCCATCGCCGCGCGCACCAGCGCTGCGACCGAGCGATTGCGGACATCGCCGTGGTTGCGGATTCTGGCTGTCGGCGAGCAGGTTGTTGACCTTGCCGGAGGCCAGCGCGATGGCGACGCCGGCAGCGGGCAGCGTCAGCCGCACCACCTTTCCCGAGGGGAGCCTGATCGCGCCGTTGCGGCCGATGCCGCCGAAGCGGTCGTTCTCGTCGCCGAAGGCCGACATGTCCACGCCGGCGATCCGCGAGGCGAGGGCGTAGGCCAGGCCGACCGCCTGGTCGTTGGCGGTGTGGGTGATGGCGATCGGACCCGCGACCTTGCCGTCGTCGACCACCCTGTGAAAGGCGCCGTTCCGGTTGCCGTCGAAGCGCGAGGTCAGCGCGTTGTGCGAGAAGGCGCCCTGCAGCAGCGTGAGGCTCGCCGGGGCGAAGGGCGTGGCACCGTCGACGGCGGCGGTGACCGCCCGGGCGCCGAAACTGTGGCCGACCAGGTGAATGCGCACGCCGGGGATCTTCTGGCGGATCTGCGCCAGGACGAAGTTGAGGCCGGCCCCGACCACGCCGGCGCGGGCCTTCATCTGGTAGTAGGTGGTGAGGTTCAGAAGCCGCCTGGCCCCGCCGAGGGAGCCGGAGCCTCCGCCGGCGATGCCGCCGGGCGGCGCGTCGGGTGCGCCGCCCCCCAAGAGACCGCCCCCGAAGAGATCGCCCCCCGCGATGCCGCCGCCGCCCTGCGGCCCGCCCGGCGTGACGGGGAGGTCGACCGCGGCGAACAACCGCTCGGGGTCCTCGGTGCGGAAGTTGCCGGTGGCGTCGTCGTCCGGCCCGAGGTCCTCGGGCAGCAGGCGGCGCAGGCCGTCCACGAAGAGCAGCGCGCCCCTCGGGCTCTCCGAGCCGGTCGACGAGGGCGGCAAGCTCGTGTGTGTCGCCGCCGTCGAAGGCGTCGGCCAGGTCGGCCAGTTCCTGCCTGAGTGCCTCAGCTCCGGGATCGCCGCCGGCTGACGCAACCCCGCCCGAGGGGATCAGGTCGCTCTCGGCAAACTTCTTCGACGGCCAGAAAACCGCCATCACCACGACGCGGCGGCCCGGCATCGGGCCGATGTTGCCCAGGAGCTCGGTATAGAGCGCGCGGGCGTCGGCCATGTCGTTGTTCCAGCCGTGCACCAGCACGAGGAGGTCCACAGGCGCCGGCAGGCCGCCGACGTGCTGCATCAGCGCGGTGACCTCGCCGGGGTCGAACACCCTGCCGTCCTTGGTCATCTGCACCGGGAAGAACGGAAATCCAGCAACTGTCGTCATGACCCTTCTCCTCAGACCGACTGGATCGAGCGCATCAGGTCGAGCATGCCGCTGCCTTGAAAGGCGGGTCCGCGCCCGAGACTTGTGGCGCCGCTCTTGAAGATCTCCTTCACCCGCTCCGGCTGGCCGATGAACTCCTGGCGGATCGACAGGAAGGCCGCGATGGCGCCGGAGACGTGCGGCGCGGCCTGGCTGGTGCCGCTCATCTCAACGTATCGCGCGGTGCCCTCGGGCGCCGGGTCGTTCGGCTTGGCGCTCCGGCAGGAGATGATCCGCTCGCCCGGCGCGACGAGGTCGGGCTTCTCGCGGCCATCGGCGGTGGGGCCTTTGGACGAGAAGTAGGAGACGCCGTAGATATGCGGCATGTCGCGGTGCGTCGAGCCCACGGTGATGGCGGAATCGGCGTTGCCCGGGTCGTTGATCGACATGCCGAGCCCGGCGCCGGGCGGGCCGCTGCCCATCACCGCCGGCGCGCCGTAGCCGGTGTTGCCGGCCGCGGCGACCACCACCACGCCGGAGCGCACCAGGCGGTCGACCTCGATGCAGAGCGGGCTCTGGCCGCAGGCGAACCACCTCGGCTCGAAATCGTAGCCGACGCTGAGGTTGACGCCGTGGATCAGGATGCGGCGGCCGTAGCTGTTGCGTTCCTGGATATACTCGAGGGCTGCGATGATGTTGCTGGTGGCGCCCCGGCCGTGGTCATCGAACACCCTGAGGCTCAGGATCTTCGTCTGCGGCGCGACGCCGCTGATCCGGTCGAACTCCACCCGATCGGGCTTCTCGGTCCGCTCCTGATCGACACGCCGGACGACCATCGCCTCCACCGTCTGTTGGTCCGACTTCTCGCTCTCGCCCGCGATGATCCCCGCAACATGCGTGCCATGGCCGTTCTCGTCGCGCAGCGCGCTGGGATCGCTCTTCGTGAACGGGGTATCGCCGCCGGCGTCGAGTCCGGAGAAGTCGCGGTGAAAGAGGGGCGCATCGAGGTCGAGGGTCCTGTAATCCTTGAACTGGAAATGCGGATGGGTCGCGTCGATGCCCGAGTTGATCACGGCCCATACGATGTTCTTGCCGAGGGCTCCGAAGGTGTTGCGCGCGGCATCGGCCTTGACCGTGCTGACCGACTTGTTGAGGAACATCTGGATCGCATGGTCGAGCCAGATCTTGTAGATGCACCGCCCGGTCCCCGATCTCGCCCGGTCGTCCCGAAGGGCGAGCTTGCGGATCGAGTTCGGCGACAGGCGCGCGAAGACGTATTGCTGGCTGCCCTGGCTCTTGCGCTTGTGCACCCCCTCGCCGGGGCGGTTCTTGGCGATCGCGTCGATCATCTTCATGATCTTCTTGCGCGCGCCCTGCCGGCCTTCCCGGAAGTCGAGGTTGGCATCGACGATGACATCCATCAGCTTGGATGCGCCTTCCGACTGGTCGCTCTCGACCCGGTTCATTTCCTCGAACAGGGGCACCGCGATGACGGTTTTCTCCAGATCCTTGGGATTGAACCTGCTATTGTCGGAACGACTGTCGGGGTCTGAATTATTTGACGCCATTGTCTGTCCCCCGATGCCTGGAGGGTCTGTCCCCCGATGCCTGGAGGTTTGCGGGCTAGCATGAACGTGAGATAAAGTAAACTTCAATTGATGTTTGCAGACTTTTTTTGATATAGCGGAGCAATATTTCCAAATAATGCGGTAGTTTGTACTGATATTGCGAATTTTTACCCCTGAATCTTCTTTGGTATTTGCTGGTTTTGACTTGTACAGTGCTGTCGGCGACGCGTCGCTTCGCTCCGGGCCCGGTGCCCCTCGTTCCGCGCCGTGCCGGCGGTTGCATTCGTTCGATCTGCGGACATATACCTCAGAACCCCACGGAGCGGTTCATGCAGACCTATCTCGACTTCGAAAAGGGCCTCGCCGAGATCGAAGGCAAGGCGGAGGAACTGCGCGCCCTCGCCCGCAAGAACACCGAGATGGACGTGGAGGCGGAGGCCGCAGCGCTCGACCGCAAGGCCGAGACGCTGCTCGACGACCTCTATCGCAGCCTCGACCCCTGGCGGAAGTGCCAGGTCGCGCGCCACCCCGACCGGCCGCATTGCCGCGACTACATCGATGCGCTCTTCACCGAATGGATGCCGCTGGCCGGCGACCGCAACTTCGCCGACGACCACGCGGTGATGGGCGGGCTGGCGCGTCTCGACGGCCGCCCGGTGGTGGTGATCGGCCACGAGAAGGGCAGCGACACCAAGAGCCGCATCGAGCGCAACTTCGGCATGGCGCGCCCCGAGGGCTACCGCAAGGCGATCCGGCTGATGGATCTGGCCGACCGCTTCGGCCTGCCGGTGGTCACGCTGGTGGACACGCCCGGCGCCTATCCCGGCAAGGGTGCTGAAGAGCGCGGCCAGGCCGAGGCGATCGCGCGCGCCACCGAGAAGTGCCTGGCGATCGGCGTGCCCATCGTCTCGGCCATCGTCGGCGAGGGTGGCTCGGGCGGGGCGGTCGCCTTCGCTACCGCAGATCGGATCGCCATGCTGGAGCATTCGATCTACTCGGTGATCTCGCCCGAAGGCTGCGCCTCGATCCTCTGGAAGGACGGCGAGAAGTCCAAGGAGGCCGCCGAGGCGCTGCGGCTGACCGCCCAGGATCTCTTCGCGCTCGGCGTCATCGACCGGATGGTCTTCGAGCCCCGCGGCGGCGCCCAGCGCGACCGCGGCGAGACCGTGCGCCGCGTGGGCGTCGCGATCGTCGAGATGCTGGCCGAGCTCGATGGATGAAGCCCGACGCGCTGCGCAAGGCCCGGCGCCGCAAGTTCCTCGACATGGGAACGAAATCACTTGTCGCGTAACCCATAATATTGCTTAAAGTTTCCACCACGATGGGTGGACAGCGACAAACCTCCGATTTGGCGCGGCCGATACGCGCTGGCTTGCTGCTGGTGGCCGGTCTGGCCGTGGCACTGGCGATCCTCGGTGCGGCCGGGGCTGCCCGGGCGCAGGCGCGTGTGGCGCTGCTGATCGGCAATGCGCACTACGCCAACCCGGACCTCACGCTGCGGAATCCGGTCAACGACGCGCTTGGGTTCGCCGAGGTGCTCGACGACCTGGGGTTCGAGACGCAAACCGTGATCGACGGCGGGCGCGACACGCTCCTGGCGGAGCTCGATCTCTTTGCCGAGCGGGCTGCCGGTGCGTCGATGGCCCTGGTCTTCTATGCCGGCCATGGCGTGCAGGTCGAGGGGACGAATCACCTCCTCGCGGCCGGCTTCAAAGACCTGACGCCGGTCGAGCTCGAGAGCGAGGCGATAACGCTCGACGAGATCCTCGCGCGCCTCGACCGGGCCGATCCCGAGGTCGCCTTCGTGATACTCGATGCCTGCCGCAACAACCCGTTCTCCGTCGATGGACGCGCCGCCCTGGGCCTCGCGCGATCGCAGGGCCGCACCGGGACGCTGATCGCCTATGCGACCGATCCCGGCAATGTCGCCAGCGACGGGACGGGCTCGAACGGGCGCCTTCACCCAGGCCCTGATCGAGAACCTCGCCACGCCCGGCGTTGAAGCCCGGCTGATGTTCGGGCGGGTGCGACAGCAGGTGGTGCTGTCCACCTGGGGCGATCAGGTGCCCTATGTCGAGGAGGCGGTGCTCGGCGAGCATTATTTCAATCCCGCGCCGGCGGCCGTCGCAGCCGAGCACGGGTTCGAGCGCGACGTAGAGCTTTGGCGCGAGACGACCGCCGATGGCAGCCCCGAAGCCTTTCGCCGCTACCTCGCGGCGATGCCGGAAGGGCTGTTCATGCCCTTCGCGCGGGAGCGGCTCGAGCAGCCGGTCGCAGGCACCGGCCTGGCGGCGGACGCGACGGACGCGTTCGCCGGCGCCGACGCGGACGACCTCGTGGCTGCACTCTCTGCGCTCGGCTATCTGGCGCCCTCGCGCGGCGTGCTGCCCGACCAGCCGGAGATCGAGTCCGCCCTGAGGAGCTATCTGCGCCAGATGACCGACGCGGGCCAGGCCTCGCCCGACCGCCTGTATACCGACGCCGCGATGGTCACGGTCGTGCTCGGCTCGACCACCGCCCAGCGGATCCGCACCGACATGGCGGCGCTCGCGGCGATCAGCACGGTACTGAGCACGGCCGACCGTGCCCGGTCCGAGCTCGTCAGCCTTTCAGCGACCGAGCCGGACGCGGTGACGGCCGCCCTCGACGCCGCCAAGGCGGATCTCGCGGCGATCGAAGCCGCGCGCCAGACCGTGCTTGCGCGTCTCGACGAGAGCCGGAGCTACTACGCCGAACTCGTCGGCCGCGGCCGCTCGGAGCTCGCCAGCTACCTGCCCCGCGCACTGGCCGGGCTGGTGGCGAAGGCGCGGGCCGTGCCGAGCGTCGAGGGCCGGCTGCTCGGCAATGCCGAGCTTTTCATTCAGCATGCCCTCCGCGGCCGGAAGCCGCGACGCAGAAGGGAGCTACTCATGGCTTGTCGACTTCCTGCCATAGCAATGGCAGTCCTCGCACTCGGCGCCGGCCTTGCCGGCTGCACCGCCGATCAGTCGCTTCCGGGCCAGGTGTCGATCCCCGTGGGTGACGCTGCGGGCGACGCCGCGCCATCCCCGCAGGCGACGGCGGCGGCCGCCGCCCAGGCAGGGACGCCCGAGGCCAGGCTGTCGGTCCAGGCACTCGGAATGCAGCGCACGGCTCTCGAAGGCGCGCTGCTGGGCCTTGGGATCGGCGCCGGCGTCAACCAGGTGCGCGCGACCCCCATTCCGTTCGGCATGGCCGTGGGCTTCTCCGCCGGGCTGGTCGGCGGAAACTATGTCGGCTTCCTGAAGAGCCAGTTCGCGACCAACGAGGAGCGTCTGGAGCAGCTGCGCAAGGACATCGACGCGACCAATGCCGAGACGGAGGCGGTGATCCGCACCATGCGCGAGGTGCTCGCCCGGCAGGAGGCCGGTCTCGCCGCTGCCCGCGCCGCGTCCGGGGGCGCGCAGACACCGCAGGTGGTCGCCCAGGAACAGGCAGCCGCGTCCAGCCTTGCAGACATGCAGGCCGCGATCGCCGGGGCATCCAACCGTGCAGCCGAGTTCAACGACGTCCGCGCGCTGGCGCTCGTCCCGGGCGAGCGCACTGGCGCCGACAGCCAGGTCAACGACCTGAGTGCGCGCATTGCCGAAATGCGGCAGATCGCCGACTCGCTCGCGGCGGACGTGTGAGGATGCGGCGCGCGGTTCCGGTCCTGATCGTCCTTCTCGCGGGCTGCGACGTGTCCGAAGACCCGTCCCAAGGCGGCCTGGTCAGCGGCGTCGCCGGGCTTGCCGGCGGCGGCTATGAGGCCCGCATCGACGAGCGCGAGGGGGCGGTCGCCGCCTCGCAGGCCCGCCAGGCCGAGCTGGCCGCCGAGCTTGCCGGCCTCGAAGCCGAGCACCGCGCCCTGCAGTCCCGCATCTCCCAGCAACGCGAACTCCTGAAATCCGCGGGTGCTCCGATCCCGCCGGCAACCGAGGCGCGCGTCGATGTGGCGCTGCGCACCAACCCCGATGCGCGCGACCCTGAGGCCCGCGCCGCCGCGCTGCGCCAGGCGATCGCCGACGCCCGCCAGCTCTCGGAGCAGCTCGCGGCGCTCGCTTCGTAAGACGACCTCGGGGCCGCGCTCAGCCTGCGGCGGCCTCGAACCCGGCTTCGCGCATCAGCCGGTTGGAGTTCTCCTCCACCTCCGCCTCGATGCGCGCCATGAAGGCCGGGATCGGCAGGCCGGCGGGAATTGGGTCGAGGAACTCGACCACCGCCAGTCCCGGACGCCGGTAGAGGCTGCGCCGGCCCCAGAACACCCCGACGTTCGTCGCCGCAGGTATGCAGGGCTTGCCGAGCCGCTCGTAGAGCACCCCGGCGCCGATCTTGTAAGGCAGCCTGGCGCCCGGTGCCACCCGCGTGCCCTGGGGGTAGATCACCAGCTGCCGGGGTTCGTCGCCGGCCTTCTCCACATGCGCCACCATGTCCTTCATCGCCTGCGCCTTGCGCCCCCGTGCCACCGGCGTCGAGCCGATGCGCAGCGCATAGAGGCCGAGAATCGGCGCCCAGCGCAGCTCGCGCTTCATCACGAAGCTGACCCGCGGCAGGAAGCGGGAGAAGATCAGGATGTCGAGAAAGGACTGATGCTTGGCGCACACGACCACGTCGCCCTGCGGCACCTCGCCGCGCACCTCGACCCGGAGGCCGCAGATCACCTTCAGGCACCACAACGTCGCCCCTGCATAGGCCCTTACCGCGGCATTGGCGCCTCCCGCCGACCAGATCGCCATCGGCGCGCAGGCGATCCCCATGACCAGCATCAGCCCGTAGAGGCAGACGTCGAAGACCAGCGAGCGCAGCAGAAGCATCGTCGGTCAGCTCCACCTGCGCAGCTCGCGCCGCACGGCGCCAGCGGTTGCGAGCCAGGCGAGGACGAAAGCGGCCAGCGGCACCACGGCGGGCAGCACCAGCTGCCAGCCGCGCAGCCCGATGCCGACCAGGAAGAACCCCGGCTCGCTCGCCACGGGCAGCACGGAGACGAGGCCGATCCCCGCCGCGGTGCCGACCGCCGCGCCGGCCAGCGCGCGCCGGGCGAAGCGCCGGGTGAGTGCTGCGGCAATGAACCGGTCGCGCGCACCGACCAGCCGCAGGGTGCGGATGTCCGCCGCGAAGGCCGCCAGCGCCGCCCGGGCCGCCAGCCCGGCGGCGGCGAGAAAGGCGATCGCGATCAGGCCGACGCAGCCCCAGGCGAAGGCGCGCAGCCGCTCGGCGGTCACCACCAGCGGCACCCGCCAGGCGGCGTGATCGTCGAAGACGGCACCGGGGGCCGCATTGCCGATGCGCACCGCCAGATCGGCGCGGTCGAGGGTCGCGTAATCGACATCGATGGCAATCAGCAGCGGCAGCGGCACGCCGTCGAGCGCCACCCCGGCACCGAGCCAGGGCTCCAGCAGCGCGCGCTGTTCATCCACCTCGATCATCCGCACCGAGCGCACGCCGGGCGTGGTGCGCAGCACCTCCAGTGCTGCGCGCGCCTGCGCCTCCATCACCGGCTCGTCGCCGACGATCTGCAGGGTGGCACTGTCGGCCAGCCCCGCCTCCCAGGTGGCCACCAGCCGGCCGGCCGCCAGCGCCAGCGCCAGCGCCAGCACGGCGAGGAAGGCGAGGATCGCCGCCAGCACCCCCGCCGGCCGCAATGGGCGCGCGCCCGCCGGCGGCAGCAGCCGCCCGGCGGGGCCACCACTGAGGAGCCGGCCCAGCGAAGCGAGGCGCCCGCTCAAACCTCCGTCCCCGCCGGCAGGATCCGCCCGTCGCTCAGCACCAGCACCTCGGCTTCCACCCGCGCGCTGGCGGCGCGCGCCAGGTCGAAATCGTGGGTGGCGATCAGCACCGCCTTGCCCATGCGGTTCAGCTCGACCAGGAGCGTCAGCAGCCTTTCAGCCATGTCCCGGTCGGTGCCGGCGGTGGGTTCGTCGGCAAGGATCACCTCGGGGCTCAGGATCACCGCCCGCGCCAGCGCCGCCCGCCGCCGCTCGCTCTCGGACAGGGAGGGCGGCAGCGCGGCGGTGCGGTCGGCCAGATCGACCCAGTCGAGCAGCGCCTCCAGGTCGCCCGCCCGCTCGGCCGCGTCGAGGCCGCTCAGCTGCAGCGGCAGGGCGATGTTCTCGATGAGCGGCAGATGGTCGAGGAACCGGCAGTCCTGGTGCATCACCCCGATCGCCCGCCGCAGGTCGGCCACGGCGTCGCGCTTGCGCGGCTTGATGGCCTGCCCGAAGAAGCGGATCCGCCCGGTGCTCGGCAAGAGATCCATGGTGCAGAGCCGCAGGAAGGTGGTCTTGCCCGACCCCGACGGCCCCAGCAGGATGTGGAACGAGCCCGGGGCGATGGTCAGGTCGGTTTCGGCGAGGATGGCGGTCTTCCCATAGCCGAACCCCGCACTCTCGAATTCGATCACCAAGGCCTCCGACCTGTCCGGCGCGAGTTATACAGGGCCACCCCGCACGCGCAACCGCAGGCGCAACCGGTCGCGCAACCGCGTGCGCAAGTGGCCTTGAGCCCGGTAGCGCGGCTTGGATTGGCGCAGCACCGCCGCTAGAAGGGTCGGACCCGAATTCGCCCGCCGTCCCGGCATGGCCGGCGGGCCACCGCGGCAAGCCTGGGAGCGCTATGCGCCTGACCTGTCCGACCTGCGAGACCGTCTACGAGGTCCCGGCAGGCCAGATCCCCGAGGACGGGCGGCACGTCCAGTGCAGCGCCTGCCACACCCGCTGGTTCGCCCGGCCCGAAGTGGATCTGGACCTCAGCGAGGACGAGATCATCTTCCGCCTCGAGACCCACGGCGCGCGGCCCCCGTCCTCCGAGGCGGCAGCCACAATTCATGAACCTTCGCCCGAACCTGCGCCCGACCGCGCGCCTGCGCCCGCGCCGAACACGCCCCCGACGACCGATCCGCCGGCCGATCTGCCGGATCGGGAATTCGTCTGGGAATCCACCTCCCCGGCCGATCCGGTGCCGTTCGACCCGCTGCGCAGCCCTGCGCGCGACATCCCCCGTCCCGCGCCACCGCCGCCCACCCCGGCAACCCAGGCGCCCCCCATAGAAGTTGCGCCTGTGCCGCCGGCGGACGAGCCATCTCCCGCACCTCCGCCGGAACTCCCCCGGACGAGGTGCAAGCGCCGGCGGATGCAGCTTCTCCCCCACCGCCAGCCCCCGTGGAACCGGAAGTGGAGCCGGTACCGGAACCGGTGGTGGAGCCGGCACGGGAGCCGGATGTCGAGCCGGCACGGGCATCGGAAATTCAGCCGGTACGGGAGCCGGAAGTCGAGCCGGCACGGGAACCGGCAGGTGAGGCGGCACGGAAACCGGCACCGGAGGCGGCACGGGCGGTGGCGCACGAACTGCCGGCCGAAATGCGGCGCCCGGAGCCCCGAATGGCCCCCGAGGCCCTCAGGGGCGTCGGGCGCGAGCCGCCGAAGGAGGTACCGCGCCCGGCGGGGCTCGAGCTGCGGCGCGCGGAGCTTGCCCCGCCGCCGCCGCGCCCGGCCGAGGTTCTGCTGGTGCGCGCGTCGCCCGCGGCAGCGGAGGCCGTCGCCGCAACGCCGGGCCGGCAGGTGGGTCCGCACCTGCGTCTCGACGTCACCGACGCGCAGGTGGAGGCCTGGGAGGCCGAGGAGCGGCGTGTGCCGCGGAGCCGGTTCGGGCGGGGGGTTTTCGTGGCGCTGGTGCTCTTCTGCGCGGCGCTGGGTCTCTATGTGTTCGGCGGGGATCTGGCGGCGATGACGCCGGCGCTGGCGCCGGCAATCGAGGCCTATGTCGGCGCCGTTGACCGGCTGCGCGAGGTGATGGTGCCGGGAAGCGATACCGCCGTCTGGCCGGCGGTAGATCGTTTTCTGAATCCCAATTAGATATCAGATACTTGCCCAATGTCGCACTGTGCGACGGCCGGGGCGCCGGTGCCGCCGCGGTCAGGTTCAGAAGCGGTCGAGAAGCCGGCGGAGATAGTCGAGCTCGGCCTCGGGCCGGGCAAGCTCGCCCGCGCGGCGGCGGATCTCGTCGAGGATCGCGCGGGCCCGCGCCGCGGCGTCCATGTCCGGCACCAGCCGCTCGTTGGTCCCCAGGCTCCCCCGCGAGCCCAGCGGGCGGCCGAGCGGGTCCTCGCCCTGGTCGGCCCGCGCCTGGCCGTCCTCGGTGCCCTGGCCCTGGCCCGCCTCTGCCTGGCGCATGTCCTCGCCGAGCGCGCGCATGCCCTCGCGCAGGTTGTCGATCGCCTCGGCCTGGCGGTCGAGCGCCCGGGACGTGTCGCCGTCCTCCAGCCCGTCGCGCGCCTCGCCCATGTTGCGCTCGGCCTCGCGCACCGCATCGCGCGTGGCCTCGCCGGCGCTGCCCGGCAGGCCCTTCTGCAACTCCTGCATGAGCTCGCGCAGCGCTTCCTGCCGCTCGGCCAGCCCCTCGGCGGATTCCGTGCCCTGGCCCTGGCCCTCACCCTGGCCCTCGGCGCCCTCCATGCCGCGGCGGAACTGCTCCTGGAGCTGCTGGAAGCTCTCGTCCGCCAGCCCCTGCTGTTCGCGCAGCGCGTCGGCCAGGCCCTGCATGGACTGCTGGCCCTGGCTGCCCTCGCCCTCGCCGCCCTGTCCCCCCTGGGACATCATCATTTCCATGTTCTCCAGCATCTGCTGGAGCATCTCCAAGAGCGCCTCGGCCTCGGCCTTGCGGCCCTGCTCGCTGAGCTCCTGGATGCGGTCCATCAGCTGCTGGATCTGGTCCTGGGTCATCGTCTGGGCGTCAGGCGGCAGCTCGGCGCTCTGCTCGCCGCGCTCGATCGCCTCGCGGGCCATCTGTTCCATGTAGTCGCGGGCGGCCTCGCGCAGTTCGTCCATCAGCTGCGCGATCTCCTCGTCGCTGGCATCGTTGCGCAGCGCCTCCTGCAGGCGCTCGCGGGCCCGTGCCAGCCGCTCGGCCGCGTCGCCGAGGCTGCCTTCCTCCAGCAGGAGTGCTGCCTGCCACAGCGCCTCGGCCACCTCGTCGCGCACCGCCGCCACGTCGTCGCCGGAAACCGCGGCGGCGAGCCGGCGGGTGGCCATGCGGGTAATGAGGTAGGCGCTGGAATTGTCGAAGACGTCCTCGGGGTGCCAGCTCACGGCGCGCAGCACCTGCACGATCCGCTGGCCGTTCTCCACCGACCACAGAAGGTCGCGCCGCTGCTCGACAAGGGCGGCGGCGAGCGGGTCGTAGAAGCGGCGGCCAGGCAGGTCCGCCTCGATACCCTCGCGCACCCCGGTCTGGCCGGGCGCGTCCTCGGCGATCAGCGTGATCTCTACCGGCAGGCCGACCCACGGGTGGCCGGAGAAGTCCTCGACCAGCGTCTCGGCCACCTCGGTCGAGGCGCGCGACATCGGCAGGGGAAGATCGACGGTGATGGTCGGGCGCTCCTCGGGTGCCACGGCGAGCCCGTAGCGGCGGTCCACCCGCTCGAGGTCGAGCGCGATCTCGGCGCGCGCACCGGTCACGCCGTGGTCGTCGTTGGCGACGAATCCCAGCGTCATCTCCCCCGCCGCGGTGCCCGCCACCGGCTCGGCCAGGTCGATCTGCGGCGGCACGTCAGCTTCGGCGAGGAACGACCAGCCGGCCAGCGGCTCGCCGCCCTCGGTGAGGCTCACCGACCCGTCCTGCGCCAATTCGAACTCGGCCGAAGCGATGCCGGGTGCGGCCTCGGCCAGCGTCGCGGCAGCACCTGACACGCCTTCGGTCAGCACGAAGCCCTCGGCCGCGCCATAGACCCGCAGCGTCACCCGGGTGCCGCGCGGCAGCGAGACCGGGTGGTCGCGCGAGACTTCCGGGAGGTAGAGCGTCGGGCGTCCGGTATAGGCGGGCGGCTGCGCCCAGCCCTCGAAGCTCGGGCCGGTGGCGACCGCAGCCGGATCGTCCGTCGTCAGTGCCACGGCGACCGATTCGACGCCCGGATCCCGCGCGAAGATCACCGCCGCGACCACCGCCACCAGCGCGGCGAGCCGCAACGCCCAGGGGTCGAACCGCGCGAGCCGCAGATCCGGGCGAACCGCGCGCGCCCCTGCGGCGATCCGTGCCATGCGGGCGCGATGCACCGCCCAGACCGCCTGCGAGCCGGGATCGTTCTGCCCCAGCGCCTGCCGGTCGCCCAGCGCCTCGAGCGGCCGGCCGGGCAGGGTGGCATCGACACGGGCGAGGGCGGCGGCATGCGAGGGCAGCCGGAAGCGCCGCACCCCGCGCACGATGAGCCACATGGCCACGAGGCCGGCCAGCGCCAGCCCACCCCGCAACTCGTTGCGCGAGGCGATCTCCGCCAGCCCGAAGGCCAGCACCGCCCAGAGCGCGGCGAGGAATGCGGCAAGCGGCCAGAACGCCCGCAGCGCGCCCTCGACCACCATACCCAGGCGGGTGCGCCGGATCACCCCGTGAAACGGATCGCTCGTCTTGTCTCCGCCAGTGATGCTCCCGTCGCCGGTGCCCTTCTCGTCCATCCGCTCCGTTTCCGAAGGCCGGGCAGGGGTCATTCCTGGCCGATCCATTCCGGTATGGTATCCCGGTTCAGCATTTCGTCAAAGCTCGGCCTTTGTCGCACCACAGCATAGTGATCGCCCTGCACCATCACCTCGGGCACCAGCGGACGGGAGTTGTATTCCGACGCCATCACGGCCCCGTAGGCGCCCGCCGAGCGGAAGGCCACCAGATCGCCAGCCGCCAGCGGCGGCATTGGCCGCGCCGTGGCGAAGGTGTCGCCGGTTTCGCAGACCGGCCCGACGATATCCACCGGTGCAAGCTCCACTCCCGCCGGCGGCTGCACCAGCGGCACCACATCGTGCCAGGCATCGTACATCGCCGGGCGGATCAGGTCGTTCATCGCGGCATCGAGGATCAGGAAATCCCGCCCCTCGCCGTGCTTGCGGTAGATCACCCGCGCCAGCAGCACCCCGGCATTGCCCGCGATCAGTCGCCCCGGCTCGATCTCGATCTCGCAGCCGAGATGCCCCAGAGTGCGGCGGATCACCTCGCCGTAGTCGAAGGGCAGCGGCGGCGCCACGTTGCCGCGCACGTAAGGAATGCCGAGCCCGCCCCCGAGGTCGAGCCGCCGGATTTCGTGCCCGTCGGCGCGCAGCGCCTCGGTCAACTCGGCAACCTTTGCGAAGGCCGCCTCGTATGGCGCGAGCTCGGTCAGCTGGCTGCCGATATGCACGTCGATCCCGACCACCTCGACCCCCGGCAGCGCCGCCGCTTCGGCATAGACCGCCCGCGCCCGGCCGATGGGAATGCCGAACTTGTTCTCCGCCTTGCCGGTGGCGATCTTGGCGTGAGTCCTGGCATCCACGTCCGGGTTGACGCGCACCGTGATCGGCACGCGCCGGCCCATCGCCAGCGCCACGTCGTTGAGCAGCGCAAGCTCGGGCTCGGATTCAACGTTGAACTGGCGGATGCCGCCACCGATGGCCAGGCGCATCTCCTCGGCGGTCTTGCCCACCCCGGAAAAGACGATCCGCTCGCCCGGCACGCCCGCGGCCTTGGCGCGCAGGTACTCGCCGCCCGAGACCACGTCCATGCCGGCCCCGAGCGAGGCCATCAGCCGCAGAACCGCTAGGTTGGAATTGGCCTTCATCGCGTAACAGATCAGGTGCGGCATGCCGGCCAGCGCCTCCTCGAACACCCGGTAGTGGCGGGTCAGCGTAGCGGCGGAATAGACGTAGACCGGCGTGCCCACCGCCTCGGCGATCGCCGCCAGCGGCACGTCCTCGGCATGGAGCACGCCGCCGCGATAGTCGAAAAAATCCATGGATCGCGTCCCTGCCTGTCAAGGCTGACTAGAGCGGCCGGGGCAGCCGTACAAGTCGCTTGCAACGCAAGCCCGGCACCACCTCTCCTTCAGAGGCCGACGAAAATGTCCTGAACCTCGATCGTCAAACCCGGTGGATCGAGACCGCCATGAACTATCCGGACTTCGATCCGGCCTTCCTCGCTCCTATGATTGTGGATGATGACGCGCTTGTCCGTATCCACGATCAGGTAGTGGCGCACGCTCGGCAGCAGGAAGTAGCCAGCGAGCTTGACGCCTCGGTCCACTCCCCTGCTCGACGGAGAGACGACCTCGACAATGATGACCGGATCATTGGCCTCGATCGCGTCACCCGGCAGTTGCGGTCCGCAGCGCACGATTGCATCCGGCTCGTAGACGGTTCGGTCATCGATCCTGACCGACATTCCGTCCGGAAATGCCTGGCAGGCGAGACCGCGCGCACCGATGGAATGGCGCAGCGCCACGAAGGCATTACCCTTCGCAGTCGCATAATGCGCGCGCTCTGGGGCCGTGGAGACGACGGTGCCGTTGTCGAGCTCGAAGCGCCCCGTCGGCTGCTCCAGCGCCCAGGCGATGAACTCGTCGGCGGTGAACTCGGTCTGTTTCGGCTGGTCCATCGCCCGCCCGCGCTCCCTTCGATGGCGCATCCTATCACCTCCCTCCGTTCCCCGCGACATCCGGCTGCCTGCGACGGGTCGCGGTTTGAGATCACAATGAAGCAAGCCAGAAGACGCTCGTTCACCCAAGTTGCGACCGGGCTAACGGCTCAAATTTTTCTTCTTGTAATCAACATGATGAGCGGATTCGCAAGCTTGCGAATCCGCCGCGTTCGCGGGTGGAAGGATCCCCCGGACTATTCCACGACGATATGGTAGATCTGCCAGACCCACCAATCATCGGGCATGTCGGCCAGATCGGGGCGTTCGGCGCGGGGAAAGACCACCTGCGTCGGTCCGAAGTCGCCGATGCCAAAGGGCTTGCCGTCGCGCGCCAGTGCCAGCACGGCACCTTTGCCCAGCATGTCCTCCGTCGGCACCTCCACCGCATAGCCGTCCATGGCGCGGATGGTCACCATGTCGCCGTCGGCCCCCGCTGCGGCGAGCACATCGGCGAGCGTCGGCCCGGTGAAGGTCACCGTCGGGCCGCCCTTGGGGAAGTCGGTGGCGATCTCGATCTGCGGCAACGCCGCCAGCGCATCCGCATCGAACACCATCGCGCGGTCGAACGTGACGTCGTTGAAGGCGAAGAGCTTGTCGGTGTCCGGGTCCGAGGGACCGCGGTTGGTATTGGCGACCTCGCCGCTCACCGTCAGGAGGACCGGGCCGTCCGCAACGGCCGGGATGGCCGTCGCAAGCACGGCGGCTGCGGCCAGGGCGAGGATCATGGGTCGTGTCGTGTGATACATGGCAGGCCTTTCGGGTGCGGTGACGAGATGCCTGCACCGCGGCCCGCGGCCGCCGCCTCACACCGCCTGCGCTTCCTCGTCGGGCTCGGGAGGGACGGGATCGCCCTTCTTCCCGCAGCCAGCCAACGCCAGCAGCACGAGGCATAGGCCGATCCAGATGTACCCGCGGCCCGTCATCCGAGGCACTCGCTCCAGCGCCGAACCTGCGCGCGCACCTGATCGGGCGCCGTGCCACCATAGCTTGCACAACTCGCCACAGAGTTGTCTACACCCAATACCTGATAAACCTCCGGCGAAATGCCCGGATGCACCCCGCGCATCTCCTCGATGCCGAGGTCCGGCAGGTCGACGCCCCGCTCCTCGGCCAAGCGCACCAGCGTTCCGGTGACGTGATGCGCCTCGCGGAACGGCAGGCCGAGGGCGCGCACCAGCCAGTCGGCGAGGTCGGTGGCGGTGGAAAACCCGCTGGCGGCGGCGGCGCGCAGGGCGGGCGCATTGGGTGCTATGTCGCGCGCCATCCCCTCCATGGCCGCCAGCGCCAGCATCAGGCTGTCGGCAGCGTCGAAGACCTGCTCCTTGTCCTCCTGCATGTCCTTGGAATAGGCGAGCGGCAGGCCCTTCATCACCGTCAGCAGCGCCACCAGCGCGCCGGTGATCCGCCCGACCTTGGCGCGCACCAGCTCCGCCGCGTCGGGGTTCTTCTTCTGCGGCATGATGCTGGACCCGGTCGAGAACCGGTCCGAGAACACCACGAAGCGGAACTGCGCCGAGGACCAGATCACCAGCTCCTCCGCGAACCGGCTGAGATGCGTGGCCGAGATCGCTGCCGCCCCGAGGAACTCCAGCGCGAAGTCGCGGTCGCTGACCGCATCCAGCGAATTTGCCATGGGCCGGTCGAAAACCCAGCGCCGCCGCCGTCATGTGCCGGTCGATCGGGAACGAAGTGCCCGCCAGCGCCGCTGCCCCCAGCGGGCTCTCGTTCATCCGCGCCCGCGCGTCCGCGAACCGCCCACGGTCGCGGTCGAGCATCTCGACATAGGCGAGCATGTGATGCCCCCAGGTCACCGGCTGCGCCACCTGCAGATGGGTGAAGCCCGGCATCACCAGATCCGCCCCCGCCTCGGCCTGCGCCACCAGGGCGCGCATCAGCGCGGTGAGCCCATCGACCGCCGCGTCGCACTGGCCGCGCACCCAGAGCCGGAAGTCGGTCGCCACCTGATCGTTGCGCGAGCGGGCGGTGTGCAGCCGGCCGGCCGGCTCGCCGATCAGCGCCTTCAGCCGGCTCTCCACGTTCATGTGGATGTCCTCGAGCGCCGCCGAGAACTGAAACCCGCCCGCCTCGATCTCTGACAACACCGTGAGCAGGCCTTCCCGGATCGCGGCCGCATCGCTAACACTGACGATGCCCGTTGCGCCGAGCATGGCGGCATGGGCGCGGCTTGCCTCGATGTCCTCGGCGGCCAGGCGGCGATCGAAACCGATGGAGGCGTTGATCGCCTCCATGATCGCGTCCGGCCCGGCAGCGAAGCGTCCGCCCCACATCGCGTTCTGAGCCTTGCCGTCGGTCATCCGCCGCTCCTGCCCCGGGATTATCCAGTGATGCGCCTGCCCGCCTGCCAAGCCACCCTCACCGCCGCCATCGTCTATACCCTGCTCGCGGCCATCGCAAATCCCGCCGCGGCGCAGGTGCTGACCGAAACCCAGCGCGCGGGCATCTCGGCGCTTCGCGAGGGCGACATGCGCAAGCTGATCCTGCATGCCGAGCCGAAGCCCGCCCCCGACGTGGCCTTCATCGACCCCGCAGGCCGCGAGGTGACGCTGGCCGACAGCAACGGGCGGGTGCGGCTGGTGAACTTCTGGGCCACATGGTGCGCCCCCTGCCGGCAGGAGAAGCCCGCGCTGGCGGCGCTGGAGGCCGACCTCGGCGGCGACGGCTTCGCCGTGATCGCCGTCGCCACTGGCCGCAACAGCCCCGAGGCAATCGCCGCCTTCAAGGAGGAGGTCGGCGTGGAGAGCCTCGCGACCTGGCTCGACCCTCGCGCCGCGCTCGCATCGGCCATGGGCATACCCGGCCTGCCGGTGACGGTGGTGCTCAACCGCGAGGGCGCCGAGATCGGCCGCCTGACCGGAGGCGCCGACTGGAACAGCCCCAGTTCGCGGGCAATCATGAGCGCCCTGATCGCGGCGGAATAGCCCGGCCGGGCCGGCTCCGGAGTCCGGCGGCCGGCCTTGCCGGACAGTGCCCCGTTAACGCCCGATTAACCACGATTATCGTTGTTTTTCAACTACTTTAGAAATCTCCGCATCTGTTACACCCCTTCACGGACCCACTTTCGGCACGCTTCTGAGGCGGTCCGCGGGATACCGGGACCGCGACGGTCCGACCCCCGAACGGCCACCGCGCCCCGGCAGCCCGTGGTAGACTGCGCCTCACTCGAGCCAAGTCGCAAAAAGGGGGAATCGCCGTGACTGGAGATCTGCCTACCAACGAATTCGTGGAGTTCAGGACCCAAGACAGCCAGGCCCTCGAGGCTGGCCGATCGCCGAGGGTCTCCGCGCTGCACGAATACGGGCGCGTGACGATCCTCGACGGGCCGGAGGTGGAGGCGCGAAGGGCGCGCGACGCGCAATCCCTCACGGAAGGTCTGGCGGCCGACGTGACGGAGCTGGAGGCGGCCGGCTTGGAGGCGCTGGCCATGCGCAACTCCGAGGCCTACCGCGCCGCCAAGCGTGCGCGCCCCTATGAGGGCGTGTCCTGGGATCTCGCGGGGGTCGAGCGCACGCTGGACAGCCCGCCGCCCCTTCACCCCGAGGATCACGCGCACGCGCACGAGGAGGAGCCCGGGGGCGAGAGCGAAGTCCAGTGCAGAACAGGCGCCCGAGCCGCCGCTGGCGTCGCGCATGACCGGGCGCATCGGCGTGGCGCGGATATATGTCTCGGGCCCGGCGGCTCACCTGCGCTTCTCGCAGTCGGAGGTCGCAGAGATCGAGGCGGACGTGCAGGAGGGCCTCTCGTTGCTGGGATCGCGCTCGCCGGCCCGGGACGTTACCTTCGTCCACACCAAGAAGCACGTCGAGGTGAACGTGCCTGAGGTGACCAGCGGCAACGACTACGAGGTGTTCGAGAAGCCGTGGCGAGATGCGGCGCTACCGCTGATCGGCGTCGAGGCCGGTCCGGCGGGCGTGCGCCACTTCAGCCGGGAGGTGCGCCGTCAGCTCAATACCGACTGGGCCTACATGGCGTTCTTCACCAAGTACCGGTTGCACCACTTCGCCTATACGCGGTTTGCCCTCTCCATGAAGTGGGTGGTGATGACTTTCCCGTTCAGCGGCTGGCGGAGCAGCCTCGACAGAATTTTCGCCCACGAGACCGGACATGTCTTCGGGGCGCCGGACGAGTATGGCCAATGCAACTGCGGCGGCTCCCACGGGCATTTCGGCAGGCCGAACAGCAATTGCGAACGCTGCGCGCCCGGCGGCGGCGTCAGGTGCCTGATGGGGCAGAACGTCCAGGGAATGTGTACCGAGACGCTCTATCACCTCGGCTACAATAACCTGCCCCCGCTTCAGGGGCCGGTTTCATAGACCGGAACCGGCGGCGTCGGCCTGTGGTTCGGATGGGGCGCTTGCGCTCCATCCGACCTGAGGCCGTCACTTGCCCCAGATCCGCTCCAGAGCCGCCAGCCAGTTTCCGTGGCAGAGCTTGGCCATAAGGGCCGCGTCGTAGCCATGCGCCCGCAGCGCCGCCTGCAGCGCCGGCAAGCCGGCGGCATCGCCGATACCGGCCGGGATGGTGGCGCCGTCGAAGTCCGAGCCGAAGCCGACGCGGTCCTCGCCGAGGCGCCCGATCAGGTGGTCGAGGTGGCGCAGCACCGGCTCCCAGCCGGTATCGGCGCTGGAGCGGCCATCGGGCCTGAGGAAGCATGCGGCGAAGTTCAGCCCGACGATCCCGTCGCGCTCGGCGATCTGGTCGAGCTGGCGGTCGGTCAGGTTGCGGGTCGAGGGGCAGACCGCGTGGGCATTCGAGTGGGTCGCGACCAGCGAGCCGGTGGTCAGAGCCACCACATCCGCGAAGCCGGCGGCATTGAGGTGCGAGAGGTCGATGAGGATGCACAGCTCCTCGCAGGCCCGCACCAGATCGCGGCCCGCCGCGGTCAGCCCCGGCCCGGTGTCGGGGTCGCCTGGAAAGCGGAAGGGCACGCCGTGGCCGAAGATGTTCGGCCGGCTCCAGACCGGCCCCAGCGAGCGCAGGCCGGCGGCGTGCAGCAGGTGGAGCGCGTCGAGGTCGGCGCCGATCGCCTCGGCGCCCTCCATGTGGATCACCGCCGCGATCCGTCCCTCCGCAAGGCAGGCGCGGATCTCCCCCACAGTGCGGCAGACCCGGAGCGCACCCTGCGAGACGCGCTCCAGCCGCAGCAGCAGCCCCGCCATGTCCAGCGCCGGCGCCGCCGCCTCGGCGGCCGAAAGGGGCGCGGGCAGCGGCAGGTCGTATGTGGGGCGGTCCATGAGCGCATCGAGCCCCGCTCCGCCGGAGGGAGAGGGGACGTAGATCGCGAAGAGCCCGCCCGCAAAGCCGCCCCGCTGCATCCGCGGCAGGTCGAGATGCCCAGTCCCGTCACCCTCCAGCCACAACCGGTCGCGCATCTCCGGCGCTGCGCGCCAGAGCCGCAGCAGGAGGTCGTTGTGGCCGTCGAAGACGGCGAGGGGGTCGGGCATGTGTGCGGCTCGGACGGTGGCGGCGCCGCGACGCTACACGAGCCAGGATGCGGACACCATCCCGCGCGGTCCGCATGCGCATTGCATGGCGCTGCGCCTCGCGGCACTGTGGCGCGAAACGGGAGGGTCCCTTGATCTGCGTCTTCATCCAGCTCCGCTGCACCCCCGGCCGCACCTACGAGGTGGCCGATGCCATCTATGACCGCGAGTTCGCCTCCGAGCTCTATTCGACCTCCGGAGAATACGACCTCATCATGAAGGTCTATATCCCCGAGGACGAGGACATCGGCCGTTTCGTCGCCGAGCATATCCGCGAGATCCCCCACATCGACCGCAGCCTGACGACGCTGACCTTCAAGGCATTCTGATGGCCACCGACTGGGACGACGCCTACAACAATTCCGACCACATTCCCGACAGCGCCGGCTATGTGGCCCGCTGGACGGCCGAGGCGGCGGAATTCCGTGCCGCCTGCGCGCCCGACCGCTACCGGCCGGCGCTCGCCTATGGCGCGCATCCGCGCGAGCGTCTCGACTTCTTCCTGCCCGAGACCTCTGCCGCCGGCCTCGTGGTCTACATACATGGCGGCTACTGGCTGCGCTTCGACAACAGCACCTGGTCGCACCTGGCGGCGGGTCCGCTTGCCCGTGGCTGGGCGGTGGCGATGCCGAGCTATCCGCTGGCGCCCGGCGCGCGCATCGCTGCGATCACCCGCAGCGCCTGTGCTGCAATCGAGGCGGCCGCCGCGGCCATCGCCGGGCGGGTAGTGCTGGTCGGGCATTCGGCCGGCGGGCATCTGGTCGCGCGGCAGGTCTGCGCCGACAGCGGCCTGAAGCCGGCGACGCTCGGGCGCATCCGGCGCACCGTCCCGATCAGCGGCGTCCACGACCTGCGCCCGCTGCTGGCAACGCGGATGAACGACACGCTGAAACTCGACCTGGCCGAGGCCGCCGCCGAGAGCCCCGCTCTCGCCCGCCCGCTGCCCGGCGTGCGGGTCATTGCCTGGGTGGGTGCCGCCGAGCGGCCGGAGTTCGTGCGGCAGAGCGCGCTCCTCGCCAATATCTGGACCGGCCTGGGCGCCGATATGTCGTCAGTGGTCGTGCCGGACCGCCACCATTTCGACGTGATCGAGGCGATGGCCGATCCCGGCTCGCCGCTGGTCGAGGCGCTGGTCGGGGAATAGGGGAGGCCGCCATGCGGAGCGATGCGCGGGTCGTGGTGATCGGCGGCGGAGTGGTCGGCGCCTCGGTGCTCTTCCACCTGGCGCGGGCCGGCTGGACCGACGTGATGCTGATCGAGCGTTCCGAGCTCACCTCCGGCTCGTCGTGGCACGCGGCGGGCGGCTTCCACACGCTGAACGGCGACCCCAACGTCGCCAAGCTCCAGGCCTACACGGTCGGGCTCTACCGCGAGTTGGAGGAGCTGTCGGGCCAGTCCTGCGGGCTGCACCTCACCGGCGGGGCGATGCTCGCCGACAGCCCCGAGCGCATGGACTTCCTGCGCGCCACCCACGCCAAGGGCCGCTGCCTCGGTATGGAGACCGAGCTGATCACGCCGACCGAGGCGCAGGCGATGTTCCCGCTGCTCGACCCCAGCCACTTCGTCGGCGCGCTCTGGGACCCGGTCGAGGGCCATCTCGACCCCTCCGGCACCACCCACGCCTATGCCAAGGCCGCTCAAAAGCTTGGCGCCACCATCGTGCTGCGTAACCGCGTGGTCGAGCTGACGCAGGACGCGGACGGCACCTGGAACGTCGTCACAGAGCATGGCACCGTGCGCGCCGAGCACGTGGTCAACGCCGGCGGGCTCTGGGCGCGCGAGGTCGGCCGCATGGTGGGACTGGAGCTGCCGGTGCTCGCCATGGAGCACATGTACCTTCTCACCGAGCCCATGCCCGAGGTGGCGGCGTTCAACGCCGCGACGGGGCGCGAGATGATCGGCGTCATCGACTTCAAGGGCGAGATCTATACCCGGCAGGAACGCGACGGCGTGCTGCTCGGCACCTACGAGAAGGACTGCCGCCCCTGGTCGCCGGTGCACACGCCCTGGGACTTCGGCAACGAGCTGCTGGCGCCCGACCTCGATCGCATCGCCCCGTCGCTGGAGATCGGCTTCCGCCACTTCCCTGCGCTGGAGAATGCCGGCATCAAGCAGGTGGTCAACGGCCCCTTCACCTTCGCCCCCGACGGCAACCCACTGGTCGGCCCGGTCCAGGGCATGACCAACTTCTGGTGCGCCTGCGCGGTTATGGCGGGGTTCAGCCAGGGCGGCGGCGTCGGGCTGGTGCTGGCGAACTGGATGGTGGAGGGCGACCCCGGCCACGACGTCTTCGGCATGGATGTGGCGCGCTTCGGCGAATGGGCGGGCCTGCGCTACACCAACGCGAAGGTGCGCGAGAACTACTCGCGGCGCTTCTCGATCCGATACCCCAACGAGGAAATGGTAGCCGCCCGCCCGCAGCACACCACGCCCCTCTACGACATCCAGACCCGCGACAACAACGCGGTGATGGGCGTGACCTGGGGGCTAGAGGTGCCAAACTGGTACGCCCCGAAGGGGACCGAGCCGCGCGACGTGCATTCCTTCCACCGTTCCAACGATTTTGAGCATATATCGGCGGAAGTTCGCGCGGTGCGCGAGGCCGTTGGTGTCACCGAGATCGCCAACTTCGCCAAGTACGCCGTGCGCGGTCCTGGGGCCGAGGCCTGGCTGAACCGCATCCTCACCAACACCATGCCGCGCTCCGGGCGCATCGTGCTCTCGCCGATGCTGAACGACGCCGGCAAGCTGATCGGCGACTTCACCGTGGCCAAGACCGCCGAGGACCTCTTCCACGTCTGGGGCTCGTCGGCCGCGCAGATCCACCACATGCGCTGGTTCGAGACCCACCTGCCCGGCGACGGCGCCGTGACCGTCGAGCGCATCGGCCAGCGCCTGATGGGTCTGATGATCGCCGGCCCGCGCTCGCGAGACCTGCTCGCCGCACTTACCGACGCGGACGTCTCGGGCAAGGCGCTGCGCTTCATGGATCACCGCACGCTGGAGGTCGCGGGGTGTCCGGCGCTGGTCAACCGCCTCAGCTACACCGGCGACCTCGGCTACGAGCTTTGGGTCGAGCCCGCCTACCTGCGGACGCTCTACCTGGCGCTGAAGGCCGCCGGCGCCCCGCTCGGCCTCGCCGATTTCGGCATGCGCGCCCTGCTCTCCATGCGGCTTGAGAAGAACTTCCCCACCTGGTTCGCCGAGCTTCGCCCTATCTACGGCCCCTTCGAGGGCGGCATGGACCGCTTCGTCGACCTGAACAAGCCCGACTTCATCGGCCGCGAGCCGGCGCTGCGCGAGGCCGCCGCCGGCCCGCGCCTGATGCGCGTCAGCCTGGTGATCGAAGCGGGCGAGGCCGACGCCGTCGCCGACGAGCCGATCTGGGCGCGCACCCAAGAGGACTTCGGCGCCGTCCAGCCCCCGCACGGCTACGGTGCCCGCCGCTTCGACGCCGAGGGCCGGCAGGTGCCGCGCCCAGACGTGCAGCGCGACGGCGACTGGCGCGTCGCCGGCTGGGTCACCTCGGGCGGCTACGGCCACCACGTCGCCCTGTCGCTGGCGCAGGGCTACCTGCCCGCCGGCCTCGCCACCCGCGAGGGTCCGGGACATTTCCAGGTCGAGATCCTCGGTCGCCGTCACCCCGCCCGCATCGCCGTGGAGCCGCCCTTCGACCCGGCGGGAGCGCGCATGCGCGGATGATACGGTTTTTGTGTATACCCTAAATATCAATAAGTTGACCTCTGTATCATCGTGATACGCCCTCGCTGCTGACGCGTCCGTGACTTGCCAGCCCGCGCCCGCCCGCCGAGACTGACGGCGGAGGATCCTGACCAGTGCCCCTGCTGACCCGCCGTCGCTTTGCCGTTTCCGCCGCTGCCGGCGCCCTGCTTCTAGGGTCCGCTCCCGGGGCGCGGGCGCAGGGCTTCGCGGAGGCCGCTGCCCGCGCCCGCGGCCTCGGCCAGCTGCACGCGATCGTGGTGGCAGTGGACGGCGAGGTGGTGCTGGCCGAGGCGGTTCGCGGCCCCGGTCTCGACCGTCCGGCCAACGTGAAGTCGGTCTCCAAGACCCTGCTCGCCACACTCACCGGTGCCGCAATCGACCGCGGCGTGCTGCGCGGCGTCGAGGCGCCGATCATGCCGTACCTGCGCCGCCGGGCACCGGCGGGTCTCGATCCGCGGGTGGAGGCGATCACCGTCGAGGACCTCCTGACCATGCGCTCGGGGCTGGAGCGCACCTCCGGGGCAAATTACGGCGCCTGGGTGAACAGCCGCGACTGGGTGGGCTACATCCTGTCGCGCCCGGTGGGCACGCCGGGCACGCGCTTCGGCTACTCCACGGGCGACTTCCACCTGCTCGCGGCCGTGCTGACCGAGGCCGGCGGCGACAGCCTGCTGGCGCTTGCCCGCGCCTGGATGGGCCGCCCGCTCGGCATCGACATCCCGCCCTGGACCCGTGACCCGCAGGGCATCTACATGGGCGGCAACAACATGGCGCTGTCGCCGCGCGGAATGCTCGCCTTCGCCGAGGCGATCCGCACCGGCGGCGCGCCGCTGGTGCCGCGGTCCTGGATCGAGACCTCCTGGCGCCCGCGCACCCGCTCACCCTTCTCGGGGCACGACTATGGCTTCGGCTGGTTCCTGGCGCGCCTGGGCGGCGAGGACGTCGCCTATGCCCGCGGCTACGGCGGGCAGATGATCTACGTGATCCCCGGAGCCGGGCTCTCGGTGGCGATCACCTCGGATCCCGGCCAGCCCGCCCGCTCCGACGGTCACGTGGGCGCGCTGCACCGCCTGGTGGCGGAAGAGCTGATCCCCGCCGCCCGCGCCGCCTGATATTCAGACATGCAGCGCACCGGGGTTCATGCGGCCCTCGGGGTCGAGGGCGGTCTTGAGGGCGGCGAGCAGCTCCCGCGCTGGCCCCCGCAGCCGCGAGTCGAAGTCCGCCCGCTTCATCCGGCCGATGCCGTGCTCGGCGCTGATGCTGCCGCCGCGCCGGTCGACGGCGGCATTCAGGATGTCCTTGGCTCGGCGAAGGATCTCGGCCGTCGCGGCTGGCGTCGCGTCCAGGGGCGGCAGCACGTTCAGATGCACGTTGCCGTCGCCGAAATGCCCGTAGGCCACCGCCTGCGCGCCGGGCACCGCGGCCTCGATCTCCGCGCAGGTCGCCGCCACGAACTCCGGCAGCAGCGACAGCCGCACCGAGACGTCGCTGCGCAAAAAGTCCCCGCGCCGCGCCTGCCCCTCATTGACCAACTCCCGAAGCGCCCAGATGCGCCGCGCCTGCGCCTCGCTCGACGCCACGATCCCGTCGGTGACGATCCCGTCCTCCAGCGCGCCCGCAAGGAACCCCTCCAGCAGCGCCCGCAGGTCCACCGGCCCCGGTGCCGCCAGCTCGATCAGCGCATACGCCCCGGCCTCGGTCGCCAGCGCCGGCGCGTCGGTTTGGGTGGCGCGGGCGATGGCCATGGCCGGCGGCATCAGGAACTCGAAGGCCGACAACAGCTCTGAACACTCCCGCCGCGCCCGGTGAAAGGCGAGCATGGCGGCGGCCGAATCCGCCAACCCGATCAGCGCCGCCGTACTGGCGGTCGGCCGCGGCACCAGCCGCAGCGCCGCCGCGGTGACGATGCCGAAGGTGCCCTCGGCCCCGATGAACAGCTGCTTCAGGTCCGGGCCGGTGTTGTTCTTGCGCAGCGTCGAGAGCCCGTCCCAGAGGCTGCCGTCCGCCAGCACCACCTCCAGCCCGAGCACCTGGTCGCGCATCATCCCGTAGCGCAGCACGTTGATGCCGCCGGCGTTGGTCGAGATCACCCCGCCGATCTGGCTGGTGCCCTGGGCGCCGATCGAGAGCGGCAGGTAAAGGTCGTGCGTCGCCACGGCGTCCTTGACCGCCTGCAGGATGCAGCCGGCCTCGACCACGGCGGAATAGTCGTCCGGCTCGATCGCGCGCACCCGGTCGAGCCGCCCGAGGCTGAGGCAGACCTGGGCATCGGCATCGCGGGGCAGCGCCCCGCCGACCAGCCCGGTGTTGCCACCCTGCGGTACGATGCCGAGTTCGAGCCGCGCGCAGGCGCGCACCATAGCCTGCACTTCGGCGGTATCGCGGGGCCGCAGCACCGCCAGCGCCGCGCCGGTCTCGTCGTGGAACCAGCTGTCGAGGAAGGGCGCCATCTCCGCGGCCGAGGTGAGCACGCGGTCCGGCCCGAACTCCGCGACGAGCGCCTCGCGTGTGTCTTCCATGGCCCAACCTCCCACTTTGCCGCCACGGCCTAGCCGACCGGCGATTGCCGGGCAAGCGGCGGGCGTGCTAGCGCTGGGCAAGACCAGGGGGAGGCAAGCGATGCATGTTCTGATCACGGGTGCCGCCGGCATGATCGGCACCAAGCTCGCGGGCGCGCTCGCCGCCGATCCCAAAGCCGGCGTGACACGGCTGACGCTGGTCGATGTGGTGCCCCCGACCCCGCCGGCGGGGGCCGGCTGCGAGATCGTGACCGGACGGCTGGACCTGACCGACGCGGCGGGCGTCACTGCCCGGATCGCCGAGCGGCCGGACGTGGTGGTGCACCTGGCCGCGATCGTCTCGGGCGAGGCCGAGGCCGATCTGGAAAAGGGCTACGCCGTCAACTTCGACGGCACGCGCAACATCTTCGAGGCGATCCGCGCTGAAGAAGGCTACGTCCCGCGGGTGGTCTTCGCCTCTTCGATCGCGGTCTTCGGGACGCCCTTCCCCGAGGCGATCCCCGACGACTTCCACCTCACGCCGCTGACCAGCTACGGCACCCAGAAGGCGATGAGCGAGCTGATGCTGGCCGACTATTCGCGGCGCGGCATCCTCGACGGGATCGGCATCCGGCTGCCTACCATCTGCATCCGGCCGGGAGCACCCAACAAGGCGGCCTCGGGCTTTTTCTCCAACATCCTGCGCGAGCCGCTGGTCGGGCGCGAGGCGGCGCTGCCGGTGCCTGACAGCGTACGCCACTGGCACGCCAGCCCGCGTGCCGCCATCGGCTTCCTGCGACACGCGATGACGCTCGACCTCTCTCGCGTCGGGCCGCGGCGCAACCTGACCATGCCGGGCCTGTCGGCCACCGTCGCCGAACAGATCGAGGCGCTGCGGCGGGCGGCTGGTGACAAGGCGGTGGCGCTGATCCGCCGCGAGCCCGACCCGGTGATCGGCCGCATCGTCGCCGGCTGGGCGACCCGCTTCGACGCCCGCCGCGCGAGCGAGCTCGGCTTCACCGCCGATGCCTCGTTCGACGCGATCATCGCGGCGCATGTCGAGGACGAACTTGGCGGCAGGATCACGGCCTTCGGCTGAGGAGGCCCCGGGATGTCACTGGCGGGGCGCAGGATCGCGGTGATCGGCGCGGGGATAGGCGGCCTTGCCGCCGCCGCGGCCCTGGCGCAACGCCGGGCGGAGGTCACGCTCTTCGAGGCGGCGGAGGCGCTGGGCGAGGTCGGCGGCGGCCTGCAGGTCGCTCCGAACGGCGTTGCGGTGCTGGAAGCTCTCGGGCTGCGCGATGCCGTCGAGCGGGTCGCGAGCCTGCCGGAGGCGGTGGAGCTTTGCGACTTCCGCGACGGCCGGACGGTGACACGCCTGCCGCTCGGTCCGGCCTGCAGCGGCCGCTACGGCCGGCCCTACTGGCACGTCCACCGCGCCGACCTGGCCTTTTCGCTGGCAGCGGCGGCCCGCGAGGCAGGCGTGCGGCTCGTGTCGGGCGCCCGCGTCGCCGAGGTCACGGGCACCGCCGAAGGTCAGGATCTGCGCGTCGTGCCGGACGGCGGGGCGGCGGTGCCTACCGAGATCGTCATCGCCGCCGACGGCCTCCGCTCTGCGGTGCGCACGGCCTGGCTCAACGGCTCCGCGCCGCGCTTCACCGGCCATGTCGCCTGGCGCGCGCTGATCGAGGCGGATAGACTGCCCGCGGAGCTGGTTCCCGGGTCCGCGCGGGTGACCATGGGGCCGGGCCGGCACATCGTGACCTATCCATTGCGCGGCGGCCGGCAGGTGAACGTCGTGGCGGTGGAGGAACGCGCCGAATGGACCGCCGAGGGCTGGTCCACCCGCGACGATCCCGAACACCTGCGCCGGGCCTTCGAGGGCTGGGGCGGCGGGGTGCCGGCGCTGCTGGCGGCGGTGGAGGAGACCTTTCTCTGGGGCCTCTTCGACCACGCGCCGCTGCCGGCCTGGGTGAAGGGGCGGATCGCGCTTCTCGGCGACGCGTGCCATCCGATGCTGCCCTACCTGGCGCAGGGGGCCACCATGGCGCTCGAGGATGCCTGGGTCCTGGCGGCCGAGCTGGACGTGGCGCTGACCCCCGAGCAGGGGCTTATGGCCTATGAGGCGCGGCGCGCGCCGCGCGCCGCTCGGGTGCAGCGCGCCTCCGCGCGAAACGGGCGGATCTACCACCTGCGTCCCGGGCCGCGGGCGCTGGCGAACCTCGGCCTGCGCACCGCCGCCGCGCTGGCGCCGGGGGGGCTGCTCGGGCGGTTCGACTGGCTCTACGGGGCGGACGTGGTCAGCGCCCAGGCCACGGGGTGAGGCGCGGGCCGGCCAGGACCGCCAGCACGGAGATTTTGTAACATATTGATATTAAACAATATTCGCGAGATTAATGGCCCATTATGCGCTGCTTCTGGCGTCCACTTCGGAGAGGTTCACACCCGCGCCGCGAGTAGCCAGCGGATGTCAACGAAAAAGGACCAGGCGAGAAGGGCGAGGGCAACGGCGGCAAGGGCCACCGTGGCCGGCGGCTGGACGGCTGGCAGGAGCAGGACCGCCAGCACGGCGATCTGGAAGACGCAGACCGCCTTGCGGCGCAGCGAGGGCAGCAGCTCGGCTCGGAGCGGCGGCAGCACCAGCCCTGCGAGCACGAAGGCGTAGCGGATCAGCCCCAGGCCCAGCACCCAGACGCCCGCCTTGCCGAGGCCGAGGGCGAGGGCAGCGAGTGCCAGGACCAGCAGCGCATCCGTCTCCATGTCGAAACGGGCGCCGAAGGCGGAGGCCAGCCCCTGCCACCGCGCGAGCCACCCGTCTATGCCGTCGAGGGCGAGCAGGACCCCCGCCGCGCCTGCCGCCACCCAGCCCGCATTTCCCGCCAGCAACTGCGGCTCGACGGCCAGCGCCACGAAGACCGCCGCCCCTGCGGCCCGGGTGAGCGTCACGACATTCGCCGTCCCGAACCGCGCGTGCGGATGCGACCCGCGCAACGCGGACCGCGCCATCAGCGCCACCAGCGCGAAGGCGGCGAGCCCGGCGAGCGGCGCCAACGGTGTCGTGAAGGGCAGGGCGGCCAGAATCACCGCGAGGGCGGGCAAGAGCACCAGCGCCGCCAGTGTCGCCCCTGCGCGGGCCGACCTCGCGGCCGCCGGGGTCGGTGCAGCTGTCCCGGCCTCCGCCTGCGCCCGCGCGGGATCGTGATGTGCCGGCAGGCGACTTCTGCTAGTCTGCCCGGCGCGCGCAACCAATTGGTCGGGGGACTCGAGATGGGCTATGGCACGGTCGCGCGGGCGTTCCACTGGATCACGCTGCTTCTGGTCCTGATCATGATACCGGCCGGGCTGATCATGACACAAGAGATCCCGCGCCCGCTGCAGGACCGACTGTTCATCCTGCACAAGGGCCTGGGTCCGATCGTCTTCGTTGTGGTGATGCTGCGGCTGATCTGGCGCTGGTGGTCGCCGCCCCCGCCGTTGCCGGACCACGTGGCACCGCTCCAGCGCCGCGCTGCGGCGGTGGTTCACGTCCTGCTCTACCTCTTTCTCATCGTAATGGCGGTGAGCGGCTACGTGCGCGTGACGACCGGCGGGTTCCCGATCGAATCGCTCAACGCGCTGGGCATACCACCGCTGTTCTCGCGCAACGACGGTGTGGCCGAGATCGCCAAGGCCGTGCACGCGGTGGCAAAATCGGTGCTGATCGTGCTGATCCTCATCCATGTTGCAGGTGCAGCATTTCACGGGCTCGTGTTGAAAGACGGGGTGTTTTCTCGGATGTGGCCCCCGTTTTCGGCCCGAAAACAGTAGCTTGATCGGCTGGTTCCCGCCGATTTACCTTCGCACTTGCAGCATTGCCGTTTACACTGGCACAGCTTCTCCTAGCTTGAGTCGCGGTGGTTCCGGTGAATCCCGGAAGGGGGCGAGATAGTGTGATGACTATACAGACGCCATCGGCATGGCTTGCGGACAACCTGGTGCTTCCGTCTGAGATGCCGCCCGAGACGCCGCTCGTCATGCCGGTGCGACCGCTCGCGACTCCGGCGGCACAGGCCAAGGCACCACCCGACCCGGAGACGATGCGCCGCCGGTTAGTGGTGCTCGGCCTCGCCATCGCGGCGGTGCTCGGTCTCGGATGGGCAATGGCCGAGGGGCTCTTTCGGGACGGTTTCCAGCCCGCCGACGCGGCGGTGCTGGGGCTCTACCTCTTGAACGTCGCCTGGATCGGCTTTGCCGCGGCAACCGCGTTGACGGGGCTGATGTTCGGGCCGCCTGCAATCTCCGCACGCCCTGCCGCGGATTGGCGGCCGGAGGGACGCACGGCGGTGCTGATCCCGGCGCGCAACGAGGACGTGGGCGGGCTCGCCACCCGAATCGCGGCGCTGCGCGACGACCTTGCAGCGAGCCCGCTCGCCGGGCGGGTTGCGATCTTCGTGCTGTCCGATTCGGACGATCCGCGGCATCTCGCAAGCGAGGCGCATATGATGGCGAGCTTCGGAGCGTCGCCGCAGACGGAGGTTTCGGTTCACTACCGCCGGCGGACGGACAACGCCGGCCGCAAGCCGGGCAACATCGCCGAGTGGCTGCGGCGCTGGGGCGGCGGCTGGGACTACATGCTGACGCTCGATGCCGACAGCCGCATGTCGGCGGACCGGGTGACCGGGCTGGTGCACACGATGGAGACGCGGCCCGAGGCCGGGCTCGTCCAGGCAGGCGTGCGGCTCGCGGGCGCGGAGACCCGTTTCGGCCGGCTGCAGCAGGTCGCCACCCATCTCTACGGGCCCGCATTCGCCGCCGGTATCGCCGGTTGGGCGGGGACAGAGGGCAACTACTGGGGGCATAACGCGCTGATCCGGGTGCGCGCCTTCGCCGAGGCCGCCGGGTTGCCGAAGCTGTCGGGGCGGCCACCCTTCGGCGGCGACATTCTCAGCCATGACTTCGTCGAGGCGGCCTGGCTGCGCCGTGCCGGCTGGGCGGTGGTCTTCGAGCCCGAGGCCCGCGGCAGCGCCGAGGGCGGGCCGCAGACGCTGGCGGCGTTCCACAAGCGCGACCGGCGGTGGTGCCAGGGCAACCTCCAGCATCTGCGGATTCTCGCCGCGGCGCAGGGGTTGCACCCGGTCAGCCGGCTGCATCTCTTCTGCGGGATCGGATCCTATGTGGCGGCACCCTTCTGGCTCTGCCTCGTCGTGGCGGCGACGCTCAGCAATTCGACCGGAGCGGTGCTCATGCCGATCATCGGGGCGATCGGCCTGATCCTGGTGCCGAAGGTTGCGGGCGTTCTGCTCTGGACACGGCGCAGGCCGCGCTCTGCACTGCGTATCATGCGGCTGGCGGCGGGCGAGATCGCCATCTCGACGCTGCTCGCGCCGATACTCATGGTGCGCCAGACCGTCGCCGTCGCCTCGGTGCTGGCCGGCCAGGACTGCGGCTGGAAGCCGCCGGCGGCGGCCGGGCGGCGTCCGGGCAGCGACGACATGCCTTGGCTGGAGCCGGCGATCGGCGCGGCGCTGCTGCTGGTCCTGCTGCCGGGTCTGGCGGACCTGCGGCAGTTTCTCTTCATGCTGCCGATCGTGCTGCCGCTCCTCGCAGCACCGCTGATCGTCGGCTGGCTCGATCTGCCGAGGGCGCGGCCGCCGAAGCATCCGTTGCCCCCGGGGTTTGCTCCCTCAGAGCGATCGCCAGTCGCGGGTGCATGACTGCTCTGCCGCTCAGACGGGGTCCGCCCGTGGCGGAGCGAACTCCTCCAGCGCGATCTCGGCCGCCGCGTCGGGGGCGATCAGGCCGGCGGCCACCTCGCCCGCCAGCGCGCGGCGGCGGGCAGCCATGGCGGGGTCGGCGGTGAGGCGGGCGATGAGGCCGGCCTCCAGCGCGTGGGCGAACCAGGCCTCGCGCTGCGCGCGGCGGCGTGCCTGCCAGGTCCCGTTCGCCTGCCGGGCGGCGGCCAGGGCCTCTACGGCGTCCCAGGCCTCGTCGAGGCCCTGCCCGGTGAGGGCGGAGACGGTGAGCGCGCGCGGATAGCCTTCCGGGTCGCCCGGCCGCGCGCGCATGAGGCGCAGCGCCCCGGCGTAGTCGGCGCGGGTGCGGTTGGCTTCGGCCATGAGCTCGCCGTCGGCCTTGTTGACGAGGACGAGGTCGGCCATCTCCATGATGCCGCGCTTCACCCCCTGCAATTCGTCGCCGCCGGCGGGGGCGAGCAGGAGGACGAAGATGTCGGTCATCTCCGCGACCATGGTCTCGGACTGGCCGACGCCCATGGTCTCGACGAGCACCGCCTCCGCGCCCCAGGCCTCGACCAGCAGGATCGCCTCGCGGGTTCGCCGTCCCACCCCGCCAAGCGCCGCCTGGCTGGGAGAGGGGCGGATGAAGGCGCCGGGTTCGCGCGCAAGCTGCTCCATGCGGGTCTTGTCGCCGAGGATCGAGCCGCCCGAGCGTGCCGAGGAGGGATCGACCGCCAGCACCGCGAGGCGCTGGCCGCGGGCGGCAAGCATGAGGCCAAGCCGCTCGATGAAGCTCGACTTGCCGACGCCGGGCGTGCCGGTCAGGCCCACCCGTAGGGCCGGCCGCGCCGGCAGCGCCGCCAGCAGCGCGCGTGCCGCCGCACGGTGGTCCGGGCGGGTGGATTCGACCAGGGTGATCGCGCGGGCAAGCGCGCGCCGGTCGCCGGCTCCGATGCGCGCGGCCAGCGCCGCCGTCGGCATGTCCTCGCCATCACGCAAGCTTCACCGCCGTCTCCGTCGCTAGGGCCTTGGCCCCGGGGCGTCTCTTTGGCATATCCTGCGCGGCCTGTCCCGGTCGATCTTGCGCGAGGCCCGATACCGATGCCGACCCGTCTCGCCTGTCTGCTCGCGCTGCTGCTGGCCGCCGGCGGCCCGTCGGCGCGCGCCATGGACGCAAGCCTGGATTTCTACATCTCGGGGTTCCGGGTCGGGGTGATGACTTTGGGATCGGCGCAGGACGGATCGCGCTACACCGCCACCGGGCGGATTGATCCGACCGGGCTTATCGCGCTCTTCTCCGATTATTTCTTCGACGGCACCGCCACTGGCCAGGTCACCGGCGACGGGCGGGTGGTGCCGGTGCGCTATGACGCCGTCTCCAAGTCGCCGCGGCGGCTGCGCAACACGGTGATCGAGTTTCGCAACGGCACGCCGGTGCGGGCGACGGTGGAGCCGCCGCGCTCGACCGCGCCCGACCCCGCCTCGCAGCGCGGGGCGCTCGATCCGGTCTCGGCCGGGTTCCGGCTGTTCCGGGACATGCCGGTGGGCGAGATCTGCAATGCCACGGTCGACGTCTTCGACGGCTCGCGCCGGTCGCGGCTGCGGCTGGCAGCGCCGGTGGCGGAGGGGCCGCTCCTGACCTGCGCGGGGGCCTTCTCGCAGATCGAGGGCGAGGCGCACAGCGCGGGGCAGCTCGAAGAGTTTCCCTTCGAGGTGAGCTTCCGCTCGAACGGCGACGGGATCGCGCGAGATCGAGCGCATCGAGGCGCCCGACGCGCTACGGCCGGGCGGTCCTGTCGCGGCGCCGCTGAGCCGCGCGGGCGTGGACCTCCTGCCCATCGAGCCGGTCCTGCCCGCGCTGGCGGAGGCGCTGGCCGCCGCCGGGTGCGCCGTGCTGCAGGCGCCGCCCGGCGCGGGCAAGACGACCCGGGTTCCGCTGGTATCTGCTCGGCGCAGGGCCTGCCCGGGCGCATGCTGATGCTGGAGCCGCGGCGGGTCGCCGCGCGGGCCGCGGCCGAGCGGCTGGCGGAGGGGCTGGGCGAGCGGGTGGGCGCGCGCGTGGGCTACCGCATCCGGGGCGAGAGCGTGCCGGGGGCACGCGATCGAGGTGGTCACCGAGGGCGTGCTCACCCGGATGATCCAGTCCGATCCCGGCGCTCGACGGCATCGGCTGCGTGATCTTCGACGAGTTCCACGAGCGGGCGCTGCAGGCCGACCTCGGGCTGGCCTTCGCGCTGGAGGCGCGGGCGGCGCTGCGGCCCGACCTGCGGCTGCTGGTGATGTCGGCGACGCTGGACGCGGAGCCGGTGGCGGCGCTGATGGGCGGGGCACCGGTGGTGACGGCGGAGGGCCGCGCCTATCCGGTGGATACGCGCTGGCTGGAGCGGCCGTGGCGCGGGTCCGGCGATCGGCTGGAGGCGGCGGTGGCGGCGCTGGTGCTGGAGGCGCTGGCGGTGAGCGAGGGGGGCGTGCTGGTGTTCCTGCCCGGCCAGGGCGAAATCGCCCGCACGGCGGCGGCGCTGGCGCCGCGGCTGCCGGAGGGGGTCACTCTGCGGCCGCTGCACGGCGGGCTGCCGTTTGCCGAGCAGCGGGCGGCGCTGGTGCCGGCAGCGACGTGGCGGCGGGTGGTGCTGGCGACCTCGATTGCCGAGACCTCGCTGACCATTCCGGACGTGCGGGTGGTGGTGGATGCGGGACTGGCGCGGCGGGCGCGGTTCGATCCCGGCTCGGGGATGACGCGGCTGGTCACCGAGCGGGTGACGCGGGCCGAGGCCGAGCAGCGGCGCGGGCGGGCGGGGCGGCTGGCCCCCGGCTGGTGCTTCCGGCTCTGGACCCGCGGCGAGGAGGGGGCGCTGGCGGCCTTCCCGCCGCCGGAGATCGCGACCGCGGATCTCGCGCCGCTGGCGCTGGAGCTCGCGCTCTGGGGCTCGGCGGAGGGGCTGGCGTTCCTGACGCCGCCACCGGCGCCGGCGCTGGCCGAGGCGCGGGCGCTGTTGGCCGATCTGGAGGCGCTGGATGCGGAGGGGCGGATCACCGCCCGTGGGCGGGAGCTGGCCGCGATGCCGACCCATCCGCGGCTCGCGCACATGCTGGTGGAAGCGGCCGGCCACGGCGCCGGCAGGCTGGCCGCCGATCTCGCGGCGCTGGTGGCGGCGCGCGATCCGGTCTCGGGGCCCGGTGGTCCGCCGCCGGCCGATCTGGCGCTGCGGCTGGCGGCCCTGCGCGATCCGGGGCGCGTGGAGGCGGAGGCGCCGGTGCGGGTGGACCGCGGAGCGGTGGCAGCCATTCGTGCGGAGGCGGCCCGGCTGGCGCGGCTGGTGCGCGGCCGGGCCGGGGCGGGGCTGGCGCCTGGCGCCGTGCTGTCGCTGGCCTATCCCGACCGGATCGGCCAGCGGCGGGCGGGGGCGGCGGCGCGATACCTGCTGTCGGGGGGCAAGGGCGCGGTGCTGGCGGAGGCCGATCCGCTGGGGACGGCGCCGCTATCTCGTGGCGGCCGATCTCGACGGCGACCCGCGCGAGGCGCGCATCCGGCAGGCATTGCCGGTGACCGAAGCCGACCTGCGGGCGCTGCATGGCGACCGGCTGCGACGGGAGACCTCCTGCGTCTGGTCGCGGCGCGACCGGGCGGTGCGGGCGCGCGAGCGGGTGATGCTGGGGGCGCTGGCGCTGGAGGACCGGCCCTGGCGCGACGCGCCGGCGGAGGCGGTGGCGGCGGCGCTCTGCGCGGGCATTCGCGAGCTGGGGCTGGAGGTTCTGCCCTGGACGCCCGCGGCGCGGCGGTTCGCGGGACGGGTCGCGTGGCTGCGGGCGCATGGCGTGCCGGAGCTGCCGGATCTCTCGGACGCGGGGTTGCTGGCGGGGCTGGAGGACTGGCTGGCGCCGCATCTGGGCGGGATGACGCGGGCCGATGATCTGGGGCGGCTCGACCTGCGGGCGGCGCTGGAGGGGCGGCTGGACCGCGTGGAGCGGCAGCGGCTCGACCGGCTGGCGCCGGCGGAGATCGTCGCCCCCACGGGGACGCGGCTGGCGGTCGACTACGGCGGTGCCGCGCCCTCGGTGGCGGTGCGGCTGCAGGAGATGTTCGGGCTGACGCGGCATCCGACGGTGGGGGCGGCGGAGGTGCCGCTGGTGGTGGAGCTGCTCTCGCCGGCCGGGCGGCCGGTGCAGACCACGGCCGACCTGCCGGGCTTCTGGGCCTCGTCCTACCCGGAGGTGCGGCGCGACCTGCGCGGGCGGTACCCGCGCCATCCCTGGCCCGAGGACCCGGCCGCCGCCGAGCCGACGCGCCGGGCCAAGCCGCGCGGCACCTGAAGCGTCGAGCGCCCTTCCCCCGCGCCGCCGCTCCACTATCTGCGGTGCGAGGAGGCGCCATGACCGCAGGCTATCATGCCACCGACCGTGCCGTCCTGCGCCTGACCGGCGCGGATGTGCGCGATTTCCTGCAGAACCTCGTCACCAATGACGTGAGCGGGCTGGACCGCGGCGCGGTCTATGCCGCGCTGCTCTCGCCGCAGGGCAAGTACCTCTTCGACTTCTTCCTGGTGCCGGACGGCGAGGCGGTGCTGATCGACGTCAAGGCCGACCGGGCGGCGGCGCTCGCCCAGCGGCTCGGGCTCTACCGGCTGCGCGCCGATGTCGCCATCGCAGCCGGCGGGCCTCGGCGTGGTCCTCGGCACCGGCGCGGCGCCCGAGGGCGTGGCGGCCTGGCCCGACCCGCGGCACCCGGACCTCGGTTGGCGGGCCTATGGGGCGGAACCGGAAGCGCTCGCAGCCCGGGTCACGCCGCTGGCGCCCGAGGCGATGACTGCGCGCCGGGTCGAGCTGGGCGTGCCGGAGACCGGGATCGAGCTCATCGCCGACGACAGCTACATCCTCGAGATGAGCTTCGAGCGGCTGCACGGCGTGGATTTCCGCAAGGGCTGCTACGTCGGCCAGGAGGTCACGGCGCGGATGAAGCACAAGACCGAGCTGCGCAAGGGGTTGGCCCGGGTGCGCGTCGAGGGCACTGCCCCGCCGCCCGGCACCGAGATCCGCGCGGGCGACCGGCCGGCGGGCACGCTCCACTCGACCGCCGGGGGCCTGGGCCTTGCCTATCTGCGTTTCGATCGGGCGGCGGGTGCGCCGATGACCGCGGGGGCGGCCGAGGTCACGCTTCTCGAAGGATCCGGGTGAGCGCCTCGAAGATCTGGGCGTTGGCGGCGATGATGCCGCCGTGCTCCATCGGGTTGCCCTTGGGGTCCAGCGGTCCGATCGAGTCCGCCGGCCTCGCGCACCAGCAGGATGCCCGCAGCGATGTCCCAGGGGTTCAGCCCGTGCTCCCAGAAGCCGTCGAACCGCCGGCGGCGACATAGGCGAGATCGAGCGCCGCCGCCCCCCAGCGGCGGATCCCGGCGGTGCGCGGCACCAGCCGCGGCCATCTCGCGCAGGGAGCGGGGCAGCGTCGGGGCGGCCGCCGAAGGGGATGCCGGTGGCGAAGCACGGTCTCGATCAGGTCGCGGCGGCCCGAGACCCGCAGGCGGCGGTCGTTCAGGTAGGCGCCCGCACCCTTCTCGGCAGTGAACATCTCGTCCTTGGCCGGGTCGTAGACCACGGCGGCGACGATCTCGCCCTTGTGCTCCAGCGCGATCGACATCGCCCAGTGCGGCAGGCCGTGCAGGAAGTTGGTGGTCCCGTCGAGGGGGTCGACGATCCAGCGCCGGGTCGGGGTCCTCGCCCTTGACTCTCGGTGCTTTCCTCGCCGAGCCAGCCGTAGTTCGGCCGCGCCTCGGTCAGTTGGCTCGCGGATGGTCTCCTCGGCCTTGGTGTCGGCCCGGCTGACGAAATCGCCGGGCCCCTTGGAGGAGACCTGCAGGTTCTCCACCTCGCCGAAGTCGCGCAGGAGGCCGCGCGCCGCCTGGCGCGCCGCCTTGATCATGATGTTCAGGTTGGCCGAAGCCTGAGTGCTCATCGCGCGCGCTCCCGGAAGGACCGCGCGCTTATGTCGGTATTCCCGCCCTGGGACAAGGGCCGGCCCTCGGGGCTTGCCCGCAGCCGGCGTCAGCGGCTGTTGTTGGCCATTGACGAGGCGATGCTGTTGACGCAGGCGCGTTCGCCCTGGCTGAAGTTCCCGTCGCCGTTGTGGTCGCAGATCTGGATCTGGTTTGCACTCAGCTGCGGATACTGCCGCTGCAGCTGCTGCAGGGTTCGGTCACCGCCGCCGGCCGGGGAACCCAGAAACTGGGCCACCGCGGGCGCGGCAAGATGCGAGAGGGCGATTGCCATAGCAACGCCGAACGCGGCCAGCTTGGCAGAGGTGGTATGCATGGGGGTCTCCTGGGGTCTGTGGGACGCAGTCACTGCCGGCTACCTGGGTAGAACGAGCACTTCGTAAACGTTGAGCAACAGCGGGTATTCGTTGCGGCTGAGGAAGCCGTCGCGGTCCATGTCGAACCGGCGGAACTGCGACTGCGTGAGGCTGGGGTAGATGCGGCCTGCCTCTTCGTAATCGACAAAGCCGTCGTTGTCGCGGTCGGCCTGCTGGAAGGGCCGGGCATGGGCAGCACCGGCCACAAGGGTGGCGAGGACGAGGACAAGGGCAAGCGGGCGGGTCATGCGTTCGGTCTCCGTGCATCATCGGCCGCCGGGGCGCGGAGGGCCTGCACCGCATCCGTGGCCGGCTCTGCGAGGCGGATGCGGGCCTTCACCGGCAGGTGGTCCGAGGCGAGGCGGGCGAGGGGGCTGTCATGGGCCTCCACCTGGCCGAGGATGCCCTGCGGCCGCGCCATGATCCGGTCGAGCGCCAGCACCGGGAAGTAGGAGGGAAAGCTCGCCACACCACGCCCGACCGGCCCGAAGCCCACCCCGAAGGGCTTGAGCGCCGAGCGCCGCTGGCGGCGCCACTCGTTGAAGTCGCCCATCAGCACCACCGGGCGCTCGTCGCCGATGGCCGCATGGCCGAGCAGCATCTCCACCTGCATCAGCCGCGACTGCCGCAGGAGGCCAAGGTGTGCTGCCATCACCCGCACCGGGCCTGCCGCCAGATCGACGTCGGCCACCAGGGCACCCCGCGGCTCCAGCCCGGGAAGGCTGAGCTGGCGCAGGTTCTGCACCATACCCTCGCGCACCAGCACCACGTTGCCGTGCCAGCCGTGGCCGCTGTGCCCGTTGGAGACCGGCACCGGGACAAGCCCGGTCTCGCGCCCGACCCGCGCGAGGTCGAGCAATCCGGCACGGTCGCCGAAGCGGCGGTCCACCTCTTGGAGCGCGATCACGTCGGGGCGGATCTCGGCGATCACCGCGCCGATCCGGTCCGGATCGTAGCGGCCGTCGGTGCCGATGCACTTGTGCACGTTGTAGGAGGCGAAGATCGCGACGCCCCCGGTTCCATTCTGCATTCCCGCCTCCGGTTGCCCTGACATCTAGTCGCTTCGGCAGCGGGCGGAAACCCCTGACGGCCGATCCTCGCGCGGACGCGAGGATCGGCAAGCCGGGTCAGTCGAGAAACACGGCGTCGAGCGGCGGGAAGCCGTTGAAGCCCACCGAGGAGTAGCTGGTGGTATAGGCGCCGGTGCAGAGGATGCGCATCTTGTCGCCGGGCTCGAGTGCGAGCGGCAGCTGCACCGGGCGCTTCTCGTAGAGCACGTCGGCCGAATCGCAGGACGGTCCGGCGAGGATACAGGGGCCGGTCTCGTCGGTGCCGTGGCGGGTCTCGAACTGGTAGCGGATCGCCTCGTCCATGGTCTCGGCGAGCCCGGAGAACTTGCCGATGTCGAGGAAGACCCAGCGGTGCAGGTCGTCCGCGTCCTTGCGGGCCACCAGCACCACCTCGGCGACGATGACGCCGGCCTCGGCGACCAGTCCACGGCCCGGCTCGGCCATCACCGCGACCCCCGCGCCGAAGCGGGCGCGCACCATGTCCATGACTTCGGCGGCATAGTCGCGGGTGTCGAGCATCGGCAGGCCGTAGAAGGCCGGGAAGCCGCCGCCGATATTGATGATCCGCAGCTGGTGGCCGGCGGCGGCCGCGTCGGCCCAGAGCCGTGCCGCGCCGTCGAGCGCCGAGGCCCACATGGAGGGCAGGCGCATCTGGCTTCCGGGGTGGAAGGAGATGCCGGCGATGTCGAGCCCGAGATCGCGGCCGAGGTCCATCAGGCGCAGCGCCTCGCGTCGCGAGCAGCCGAACTTGCGGCTCGAGCGGCCAGTCGGCCTCGGATTCCTCGACCAGCATGCGCAGGATGACCCGCGCGCCCGGCGCATGCTCGGCGAGTTTCACCAGCTCCGCCTCGGCATCCGCGGCGAACTGCTCGATGCCCATGGCATGCGCGTGCGCAATGTCGGCGGCCCGCTTGATCGTGTTGCCGAAGGCGATGTGGCTGGCGGGGACGCCGAGTGCCAGGCAGAGGTCGATCTCGCCGCGCGAGGCCGCGTCGAAATGCGCGCCCTTCGCGGCCAGGGCCGCGACCACCTCGGGGGCGGGGTTCGCCTTGACCGCGTAGTGGATCACCGCCTCGCCGAGGCCCTCCGCCAGCGCGTCGTACTTCGCGCGCAGCATGTCGAGGTCGAAGACGACCGTCGGACGGTCGAATTCGCGCGAGCGGATGTAGGCATCCTGGCGCGCCGAAACCTGCGTGTGGAGCGGATGAGTGTCAAAGCAGGCGGAATCACCCGCCAGGGCGGCAGCGTAGCGCATGCGCATCTCCATCAGTCCCGGGAGGCTACCCCGGAGTTCCCAAAAGAGACGTTACCGTCGCTGCGTGAGCCGCCCGTGACAGGGACTTACAGAGGCGCGTGCGTTGGCGTCAGTGCCGGTGCATATGAGGCCGTCCGCTCTTCCAATCAAGAAGAAAATTCGGACGCGCACTAAAATGTTCGCGCGCCCGCGCGGTCGTGGCTTTGACGCCACAATTCGCCTTTGTTAATAAAAGGTTAACGCGCCAAACTCGACCTGAGACGGGCGGGGCCGTCAGGCCGCGGGGGCCAGGGCCTTGGCGATGGCGCGCTTGAGCTTCAGCGCCTTCTGCGAAAGCTCGGCGTCCGAGGCCTTGGCAAGGAATCCGTCGAGGCCGCCGCGGTGATCGACGCTGCGCAGGGCCGCGGCCGAGATGCGGAAGCGGTGCGTCTGGCCGAGGGTCTCGCTGGTCAGCGACACCTCGTTGAGATTCGGCAGGAACCGGCGCCGGGTCTTGTTGTTGGCGTGGCTCACGTTGTTCCCGGACATCGGGCTCTTGCCGGTCAGTTCGCAGCGGCGGGACATCGGACTGGGTCCTTGCTTCATTTCATGGGTGAACGCGGGCCGAGCCCACGTCCGGAAAACTGGAAGCGGCCTGATACCGGCGACCCGGTCCGCCGTCAAGGGTCAAGCGGCCGAGCGTCGTGTCCAGCCAGTCGAGCATCCACAGATTGGCCAGCGAGCGGTTGCCCATCTCGCGAATGGAGGCATGTAATCATGGCTTGCACGTTGCAAGCCATGATATAGTATTGTCTTTATTCACAAATCCCAGAGTAGCGAGCGGCGACCCCGTCAGGCGAGCTTCGCGTCCATGGTGATCGTCGCGTTCAGCACCTTTGAGACCGGGCAGCCGGCCTTGGCGCCCTCGGCGGCCTTGAGGAAGTCCGCCTCGTTGGCGCCGGGGATGCGGGCGGTGACGGTCAGGTGGACAGCGGTGATGGCGAATCCGCCGTCGGCCGGCACCACGCTCACTTCCGCGGTGGTGGCGATCTCGTCGGCGGTCATGCCCGCCGCACCCAGGGCGCCGGAGAGGGCCATGGAGAAGCACGAGGCATGGGCGGCGCCGATCAGCTCTTCGGGGTTGGTGCCCGCTTCATCTCCGAAGCGTTTGGCAAAGCTGTAGTTTACCGCATCGAGCACGCCACTCTCGGTGGAGACGGTGCCGTTGCCATCCTTGATGCCGCCCTTCCAGACGGCGGAGCCGGTACGCTTCATCTCGATCCTCCCCATGCGCGGGATTCGCCCGCTGACCCGGGGGAAGGTACCGGCATGCGCGGGGCATGCACAAGCTCTGCGGGCCGCGAGTTCGCGCGTTTCGGCCCTCACTCGGCCGCGCGGGGCGCAGCGGTGGCGACGGCGCGCAACTCGGGGCTGGGGTCGGTCCAGACCATGTCCTCGGCGGGGGCGGCCTGCAGGGCGCGGCGCAGCGCGCGGTCGCGGGCGGTGGGGCTCTCGGCGCCGCCGAGCCAGGCGCGCACGGCCTCGGCGAAGGCGGCGAAGCCGGCGCCGAGCCAGACCCGGACCGCGAGCAGGGCAGGGGTCACGATCAGGGTGAGCACGGTGGCGACGCCGAGTCCGAAGACGACGGCGGTGGCGAGCTGCTTCCACCACATGGCCGCCGGCGAGTTGATCGTATAGCCGCCGTTGGCGAAGTCGATCGCGATGCCGAGCATCATCGGCGTGAGCCCGGCCATCGTGGTGATGGTGGTGAGCAGCACCGGCCGCAGCCGGGCCTCGGCGGTGCGGGCGATCGCCTCCAGCGGTGGCATGTAGCGGCGGTAATCCTGGAACGTGTCGATCAGGATGATGTTGTTGTTCACCACGATCCCGGCAAGGGCCACAACACCGGTGCCGGTCATGATGATCGAGAAGGTCTGGTCCATCACCAGCATTCCGACCAGCACCCCGCTGACGGACAGCACCACCGCGGTCAGCACCAGCACCGAGTTGTAGACCGAGTTGAACTGCGCCAGCAGGATCACGAACATCAACCCGAGCGCCGCGGCGAAGGCGACGAACAGGAAGGCTTCGCTCTCGGCCTGGTCCGCCTGGTCGCCGGTCCATTCCCAGGCGATGCCGGCGGGCAGGTCCGCCTCGTCGCGCAGCCAGTCGGTTAGGCCGGCGATCTCGGCATTGGCGTTGCCGCCGGCCACCACGTCGGCGCGCACGTCGAAATAGCGGCTTCCCTGGTAGCGGTCGATCTGCGACAGCGAGGGCACCGCCGAGCGGTCGATGAAGGCGGCGAGCGGCACCAGCCCCTGCTGGGTGCGCAGGCGCAACGTGTCGAGCGTGGAGAGGAGCCGGTCCTCTTCGGGCAAGCGCATGCGGATGTCGATTTCCTCGTCGGAGGTGTCCACGCGCATGGTGTCGAGCGTGATGCCGCGGGTGACGAGCTGCACCATGGCGCCAACCGTCGCCACGTCGGCGCCGAAGCGTCCTGCCTGGGCCACGTCCACGTCGATCTGCCAGTCGATGCCCGGCAGCGGCAGGGTATCGTCGATGTCGGTCAGGCCGGGCTGGGCATCCATGTGGGCGCGGACCATCGCGGTGGTGGCCTTGAGGTCCTCCCAGTCGTTGCCGCTGAGGCGCAGGTGCACGGGCTTGCCCTGGCCGGGGCCCTGCGTCTGTTCGGAGACCTCGGCGATGATGCCCGGGATCCCCGCCAGCCGGTCGTTGATCTCGGCGAGGATCGTCTTGCCGGGTGCGCGGCTGCCCCAGGGGTCCAGCTCGATCTGCACCTGGCCGATCGCGTCGCGCGGCCCCTGGCTGAACGCCGGCTGACCGATGGACCCCGCGCCGGCGAAGGCGAAGATCGAAGCGACCCCCTCGGTGGAGGCGATCGCCTCCTCGACCTGGCGCACCAGCAGGTCCTTCTCGGCGAGCGACAGGTTGCCGCGGGCGCGCACGTAGGCCATGGCGCGTTCGGGTTCGGATTCGATGAAGAACTCCACCCCGCGGCCATGTTGGCCATAGTAGCTGAAGACCCCGATCACGAAGACCACGACGCCGGCAATGGCGACGAAGGGCATCACCGGGTTGCCGGTGATCAGCCGCACCAGCCGGCCGAAGACCGTCGGCCGGTGGCCGGCCTCGCCCACGGGGGCTGCCGCGCGGGCACGCAGCGAGCCGCCGATCAGCGATAGCCCCAGGCTGCCGGCGGTGAAGAGCACGAAGCCGAGGGCCGGCGCCCCGCGCACCAGGGCCGCGAGCCCGGCGAGGAGCAGGAAGGCGGCGGGCAGGAGCAGGGCCGCACGCAGCGCCAGCGGCAGGGCGGCGCGCAGCCAGTCCGCGCCGTGGCCGAGGCTGCGTGAGATGCGCCCGGCGATGCCGCCGAGCACCGGCAGGTAGATCAGCGCCACCACCAGCGAGGCGGAGAGCACGAAGATCAGCGTCACCGGCAGGTTGCCCATGAACTCGCCCGCGACCCCCGGCCAGAACAGCATGGGCAGGAAGGCGCAGAGCGTGGTCGCCGTGGAGGAGATGATCGGCCAGAACATCCGCCGCGCGCTCTCGGCATAGGCGCGCATCGGCCCCTGGCCTTGGCCGATGCGCTGTTCGGCGTATTCGGCCACTACGATGGCGCCGTCCACCAGGAGGCCCACCGCGAGGATGAGGCCGAACATCACGATGTTGGAGATGGTGATGCCGTAGGCCGCGAGCAGCGCGAAGCAGAGCATGAACGAGGTGGGAATGGCGAAGCCGACCAGCAGCGCCGAGCGGGTGCCCAGGCTCGCCAGCACCACCACCATGACGAGGAAGACCGCCGTCAGGACCGAGCCTTCGAGCTGGCTCACCATGCCGGCGACCTCGGAGCTGGTGTCCATGGAGAAGTTAATGCTCACCGCCTGTTGCAGTTCGGGCGGCCAGTCCGCGCGCGCCGCCTCCACTGCCGCGCGCACCAGCGCCACGGTGCCGATGATGTTCTCGCCCTTGCGCTTGACCACCTGCAGCGCCACCGTCGGCTCGCCGTTGTAACGCGCGGTGCCCTCGCGATCCTCGAAGGTGAGGCGGATCTCGGCGAGGTCGCCCAGGGTGACGATGCTGTCGCCGCTGACCTTGACCGGCAGAGCGTAGACGTCCGACGCCGTCGAGAAGGCCGAGGGGATCTTCACCGAGAAGGTGCCGGTGGCCGCGTCGATCTCGCCGGCGGCGATGAGCTGGTTGTTGCGGGTGACGACCGAGACGAGCTCGTCCGCCGTCACGTTGTAGGCTTCGAGCTTCAGCGGGTCGATCAGCACTTCCAGCATCTCGTCGCGATGCCCGGTGAGGCTGGCCTCGAGCACCGGGGGCAGCGCCTCGATGACGTCGCGCAGCTCTTTCGCCGCGCGCAGGAGCGTGCGTTCGGGGGCGGTGCCCGAGAGCGAGACCACGAGGATCGGGAATTCGGAGAAGTTGATCTCGTTGATGGAATACTGGTCGGCGCCGGCGGGGAAGTTCGCCTCGGCCTTGGTCACCCGGTCGCGCACCTCGGCCAGAGTGGCGGTGCGGTCCCAGGCGAAGTCGAACTCGAGCGCGACGCCGCCATAGCCTTCGGCCGCGGTGGAGGAGAGCTTTTTCAGGTCGGCCAGGCCGCGCAGCTCGGTCTCCAGCGGGCGGACGATGAGTTTCTCCGCGTCCTCGGCCGAGATGCCCGGGAACGGCACCGAGACGAAGAGCACCGGCACCTCGATGTCGGGCTCGCCCTCCTTGGGCAGCGCGACATAGGCATAGGCGCCCGCCGTCAGGGACAAGAGGATGAGTGCCACGACCATGCGCGCATGGGTGGTGGCCCAGTCGACGATGCGTGTCACTGCGGCGGCTCGCGGTAGGTAACGCGCACCGGCTGGCCCTCGGTAACGAAGTCCTGGCCCACCACGATGACGTCGACGGCCTCGGGCAGGCCCGCGACCCAGATGCCGTCGAGGCTGTCGCGCACCACTGTGACCGGCAGGAAGTGCGCGATTTCGTCGGCGACGGTGCGCACGCCGAGCTGGCCGCTGTCGTCCAGCGTCAGGGCCGAGAGCGGCAGCAGGTGCGCCGCGCTGCCCTCGAGGCCGACGCGGATCTCGGCGGTGACGCCATCACGGATCGCGAGGTCGGGGTTCGGCACCGAGGCCTCGATCAGGAAGGTGCGGGTCTCGGGATCGGCCGAGCGCGAGACGAAGGTGACCTGGCCGGTGAAGGTGTCGCCGCTGAGCAGGCGTGCCGTCACCGGGGCGCCGACCTCCACCATGTCCACCAGCCGTTCGGGCACGTAGCCGATGAGCTTGATCGGGTCGAGGTCGATCACCGTGGCGCATTCCGAGCCGGGCTGGAGCAGCGCGCCAAGCTCGGCCGTGTCGGTCTCGAGCAGCCCCGCGAAGGGGGCGAGGATGCGCAGCCGGTCGATCTCGCGCCGCGCCTGGTCGATGCCGGCCTGCGCAGCCTGCAGCGCGGCGCGGTTGGCGATGGCGGTGGTCTCGGCGGTATAGCCGCGCTCCACCAGCCGCTCGGAGGCGCTGGCGTTGGCCTGCGCCGCCTGCAGCCGCGCCTCGGCCTCGGCAAGCTCGGCCGGACGCGTGCCGGGGTCGATCTCGCAGAGAAGATCGCCTTCGGCCACCATGGCGCCGCGGCGCAGCGGCTCCGAGGCCACGCGCCCAGTGGTCTCGGCCCGCACCTCGACCCGCCGCTGCGCCTCGGTGCGGCCGCGCATGACCACGCCGCTCTCGACGACCTGCGCTTCGGAGCGCAGTGCGACGACGGCCACGGTCGGGGCGGCCGGCCGGGGTGCCGGCGGCAGCTTCGGGCTGGGGGGCCGCTTCCGCGGCCGCTTGCACCGGCTCCGCGCCGGCGAGCCTGCGCAGGGTGTCGCGTTCCATGACGAAGCCGTACATGACGGCGCCAACGGCAATGGCGGTCAGAACCGGACCCAGTCGCATTCCCCACTCCGCTCGGTGCGCGCCCAGCACCATGTTAATGGCATTCACATAGCATGCCCGGAAGGAATTGTCCACTCCGCCCGGGCCGAGGACATGTCGGTGCTGCACCGCGGAAAGACAAGGTGTGCCATTGCAGTGCCGCCGACACCGGGTGCGCGGCCCCGATACCGGGGAACGCGCCGGCCGCGTCAAAGCGCTTGCGTGCCTACTCCCAAGGGAAGAAGTAGGAACAATGAGCGAGCCGCTCCCCGCATTCCTTTTTCTCCCCGCCTGTTGTCGGGGAACCTGCGGCTGTTCGACGGGAGATCTGCCAGCATGAAATCAGCTGAAGAAGCAATGCCGGACGCGGGACGGGTGGGGCAGGGGCCGATAATCCCGCGTGTCCGGCTCGAGGGTGTGGCGCTGCCCATTTCGCGGCTGGTCATCGGCTGCGACAACCGCGACAGCCTTGAGGCGGGCGCGCCGGTCTGGGATGCCTGGATGGGGGCGGGGGGAAATGCGTTCGATACCGCCTTCGTCTATGGTGCGGGGCGGCATGAGGCGGCGCTGGGGCAGTGGATTGCCGCCCGCGGCGTCGCCGCCGAGATCGTGGTGATCGTCAAGGGGGCGCATACGCCGCATTGCACGCCGGAGGCCGTCGCCGGGCAGCTGGACGTTTCGCTCGACCGGCTGGGGCTCGACCGCGCGCCCGTCTACATCCTGCACCGCGACAACCCGGAGGTTCCGGTCGGCGAGTTCGTCGATGCGCTGAACCGGTTGCACGATGCGGGGCGGATCGGCGTCTTCGGCGGCTCCAACTGGTCGGTGGCGCGGTTTGCGGAGGCTAATGCCCATGCGGCGGCGCGGGGCCAGCAGCCTATGCGCATCCTCAACAACAACCTGTCGCTCGCGGTCATGCAGCGGCCCATCTGGACCGGCTGCCTCGCGTCGAACGATCCCGGGACGCTGGCCTGGCTGCGGGCGACCGGCACGGCGCATCTCGCCTGGTCGTCGCAGGCGCGCGGTTTCTTCCTGCCGGCCGAGGCGCGCAGCCGCCTGTCCGACGATACCGCGCCGGAGGCCTGCTTCGGCGGTGAGGCCAACGAGGAGCGGCGGCGACGGGCGGAGGTGCTGGCGGCGCGATACGGCGTTAGCGCGCACAACATCGCCACGGCCTGGGTGTTGGCGCAGGCGTTCCCCTCGTTCGCCATCGTCGGGCCGCGCACGGCGGGCGAGGTCGCCTCGACACTGCCGGGGCTGGGGGTGACGCTTGAGCCTGCCGAGGCTGCCTGGCTGAACCTCGAAGCCGGTGTGCCCTCCTGACGGGGCCACTTGCGGAGTGCGCTGATGATACCGATTGCCCCTCGCCTTGCCGCCACCCTGCCCTCGCCGGTCGTGGAGGCCCATGGCTGGCTGGACGGCGCCGTCTTCCCGCCGGAGCGGCCGCTCCTGAACCTCAGCCAGGCCGCACCGGTGGAGCCGCCGCCAGCTGAAATGCGCGCGGCCATGGCGGAGATGGTGCTGAACCTGCCCGAGGCGCACCTCTACGGCCCGGTGCTCGGCTTGCCGGCGCTGCGCGAGGCGATCGCGGCGGGCTGGAGCGCGCGCTACGGCGGCGCGATCACCGCGGCCGACGTGGGGATCACTGCCGGGTGCAACCAGGCATTCTGCGCGATGATGGCGACGCTCGCCGGGCCGGGTGACGCGGTGATGCTGCCCGTGCCCTGGTACTTCAACCACAAGATGTGGCTGGACATGGCCGGCGTCGCGGCGGTGCCGCTCCCCTGCGGGCCGGACATGGCGCCGGACATCGAAGCGGCCCGGGCGCTGATGGCGCCGAACGTCCGGGCGATCGTAATGATCAGTCCCAACAACCCCACCGGCGCGGAATACCCCCCCGAGTTGATCGCCGCCTTCGCGGCACTGGCGCGGGCGCATGGGGTGGCGCTGGTGGTGGACGAGACCTACCGCGACTTCCGCGCGGGCGGGGGCAGGCCGCACGAGCTGTTCGCCGACCCGGACTGGCGGGACGTGCTGATCCACCTCTATTCCTTCTCCAAGGCCTACCGGCTGACCGGCCACCGGGTCGGCGCGATGATCGCCGCCCCGGAAAGGCTTGCGCAGGCGGAGAAGTTCCAGGACACCGTGCAGATCTGCGCCCCGCAGCTAGGCCAGCGCGCAGCACTCTGGGGGCTGCAGCACCTCGACGACTGGGTGGCGGGCGAGCGGCTGGAGATCCTGCGCCGCCGTGATGCCGCGCGGGCGGAGATCGAGGCACTGCCGGGCTGGCGGCTGCTCGGCTGCGGCGCCTATTTCGCCTATGTCGGGCACCCGTTCGACATGCCGTCCGACGCGCTCGCCCGCGACCTGGTGCGCGCGCAGTCGCTGCTGTTGCTGCCGGGCACGATGTTTTCGCCGACAAGGGCCGAGGGCGGGGACGGGTCGGGCGAGCGGCAGCTCAGGATCGCCTTCGCCAACGTGGACGCGGCGGGCCTGGCGGAGCTCGGCCGCCGGCTGGCCGCCCATGCGGCCCCCTTGCCACCCCGGTAGGCAACGCATAGAACCCCCGCCAGCCGGCTTGCAGGATCCTCGATGCTCAACACTTTCCGGGCCACACGGTCGAATATCGTAGTCTGGGTGCTGGTGGTGATGCTCATCATCGGCCTCGCGGGCTTCGGCATCGGGGTCAGCGGCGGGCTGTCAGCTCGCGACGTGGCGCGCGTCGGCGACCAGCGGGTCGATGCAGGCGACTTCGGCCGCGCGATGAGCCGCGAGATCAACTCGGTTTCCACCCAGATCGGCCGCGGCGTTTCCATGGCCGAGGCGCGGCAGTTCGGCATCGACCGCATGGTGCTGTCGCAACTCGTCAACGATGCGGCCCTCGATGGCGAGGCGGCGCGGCTCGGCATCTCGATGGGCGACGACACGGTGCGCGCACAGGTGGTGGCGACACCGGCCTTCCAGGATCTCGACGGCAGTTTCGACCGCGAGGCCTATATTTTCGCGCTGCAGCGGCTCGGGATGACGCCAAGTGCCTTCGAGGACATGCTGCGCCGCGAGTCCGCGCGCGGGCTGGTGTCCGCCGCGGTCCAGTCGGCGACCACGATGCCCGACACTCTGGCGCTGACGCTGCTCGACTTTGCCGGCGAGACCCGCGCCATCGAGCTGATCCGTCTAGACGCCGCCCTGCTGCCCGAGCCGGTGGCAGCACCGACCGACGCCGATCTCACCGCCTGGCATGCGGAAAATCCCGCGCTCTACACCCGTCCCGAGACGCAGGTGATCACCTATGCCGCCGTGACCCCCGAGGGCCTCGCCGCCGGTATCGAGATCCCCGAGGACGAGGCGCGGGCCATCTACGATGCCGACACCGAGCGCTATCACACCCCGGAGCGGCGCATCCTCGACCGGATCGGCTTCAACTCGGACACCGATGCCGCGGCGGCGCGGGCGCGGCTCGATGCGGGCGAGGTCGACTTCGATGAGCTGGCCGCGGAGCGTGGGCTGAGCGGGGCGGAGATCAGCCAGGGGCCGGTGGCGGCCGATGCCCTGCCCGAGGGTGCGCGCGAAGCGGTGTTCGGCAATGACGGCCCCGGCATCGTCGGTCCGGTACCGACGCCGCTCGGCCCCTCGCTCTTCCGGATCAACGGGGTGCTCACGGCTGAGACCGTGCCCTTCGAGGAGGCAAGTGCTACCATCATCCGCGATCGCGCGCTAGAGGAGGCGCGCCAGACTATCGTGGGCGAGATGGCGGCGATCGACGACCTGATCGCCGGCGGGGCTACGCTGGAGGAGATTGCCTCCGAGACGGTGATGGAGCTCGGCTCGGTCGAGTTCAACGCCGAGACCGACGGGCGGCATCGCCGCCGACCCGGCCTTCCGCACGCTGGCCTCAGGTGCGCGCCCTGGCGAGGAGACCGACCTGGCCGAACTTGCCGACGGCGGGCTGGTGGCGCTGCGCCTCGAGGCGGTGGAGCCACCGCGGGTGATTGCATTTGCCGAGGTCCGCGACCGGGTGGCCGCCGACTGGACCGTCGCGCGTACCGCCGAGACGCTGACGGTGCTGGCCGAGGGCTTCCGCGACGAGATCGCTGGCGGGCTGACCCTGACCGATCTCGCCGGGCGGCTAGGTCGCGAGGTCGAGAGCGTGCCGCGGGTCGCCCGCGATGGCAGCGCGCCCGGCGTGCCGGCGGCCCTGGTGACGGAGGTCTTCGACGCCGAGGAGGGGGCTGTTCTCGTTCACGCGGACGGCGACGAGGTGGTGGTGGCCCGGATTGCCTCGATCGAGCCCTTCGATCCCCGGCGGCCGGAGAACGTGCCCATTGTCGAGGCACTGAACACGCGGTTCCGCCAGGCGGCGGCAGGCGACATGCTGGCGCTTTTCACCGCCGCCCTGCGCAACCAGGCCGGCGTCTACGTGAACGAAGACCTCATCGAAACGACGCTCGCGCAGTTCCAGTGAGCCCCGGGGATAATCGGGGACTAAGCGGGAATGAAGCTCGAGCCCTCGTTCGACTCCTTCGCCGAGGGTTTTTCCGCAGGGCGCAAGCCAGGTGGTCTGGACCTCGCTGGTCGCCGACCTGGAGACGCCGGTCTCGGTGATGCTCAAGCTGACCGAGGCGCCGGCCCTACAGCTTTCTGCTGGAATCGGTCGACGGCGGCGCGGTGCGCGGCCGCTACTCGATCATCGGGCTCAAGCCGGACCTGATCTGGCGCTGCCGTGGTAACGCGGCCGAGATCAATCGTCAGGCGCGCTACGATCCCGAGGCCTTCGAGCCGCGTGCCCCGCGCGTGCCCTGGACAGCTGCGCGCGCTGATCGCGAGAGCCGGATCGACCTGCCCGACGAGCTGCCGCCGATGGCGGCCGGGCTGTTCGGCTTCTGGGCTACGACATGGTCCGGCTGATGGAGCGCCTGCCGGACGCCAATCCCGACCCGCTCGACATCCCCGATGCGGTGTTCGTGCGCCCGACCGTGATGGCGGTGTTCGACAACATCGAAGGACGGGTGATGATCGTGACCCCGGTCTGGCCGTCGGCCAAGCTCGCCGCGGGCGGCCTACGAGCTGGCCGCGAGCGCTTGGCCGACGTGGTCGCCGACTTCGACCGCGGCCTGCCCCACCGCGGCGACTGGCGCGGCACCGGCGCCCTGCCGGAGCCGGTCTCCAACACCACGCCGCGCCGCTATCACGAGATGGTCGAGCGCGCGAAGGAGTACATCCGCGCCGGCGACATCTTCCAGGTGGTGCCCTCCCAGCGCTTCGGCGCTGCCGTTCGAGCTGCCGCCGTTCGCCCTCTACCGGGCGCTCCGCCGGCTCAACCCCTCGCCCTTCCTGTTCTATCTCGACTTCGGCGATTTCGCGCTGGTCGGCTCCAGCCCGGAGATCCTGGTGCGGCTGCGCGACGACACGGTCGTCATCCGGCCGCTCGCCGGCACCCGGCCGCGCGGCGCCACCCGGGCCGAGGACGCGGCGCTGGCGGCCGAGCTGCTGGCCGACCCCAAGGAGCGGGCCGAGCATCTGATGCTGCTCGATCTCGGCCGCAACGACGTCGGCCGGGTGGCCGAGATCGGCACCGTGCGCGTGACCGAGAAGTTGGTGGTCGAGCGCTACAGCCACGTGATGCACATCGTCTCCAACGTCGAGGGCCGGCTCGCCGGGGCGACGGACGCGCTCTGGACGCGCTGATCGGCGGCTTCCCGGCGGGCACGGTGTCGCGGCGCGCCCAAGGTCCGGGCGATGGAGATCATCGACGAGCTGGAAACCGAGCGACGCGGCTTCTACGCCGGCGCGGTCGGCTACTTCGGCGCCGCCGGCGACATGGACACCTGCATCACGCTGCGCACCGCGCTGATCAAGGACGGCACGCATGTACGTCCAGGCCGGCGGCGGCGTGGTCGTCGACAGCGACCCCGAGGCCGAGTACCAGGAGACGGTCAGCAAGTCCAAGGCGCTCATGCAGGCCGCCCGCGACGCCGCGCTTTTTGTCGCGGCCCGCACCGGCGGCAACTGACGGCGCGCCTGCTGCGCAGGTGGGCGTGTACCCATAGATCGCTACCTTTCTGCTTTGCGCCACATCCGGTCATCGGGCCGCTGCTCCTAGATGACCGAGGTGCGGACGAAGCAGACGCTCGATGCACGCGCCGCTCATGCTGGTGTTGCTCATTCGGCCACGCACAAGCAAAGTGTCCATGCAACAGGAGGGCGCGCGTGTCCTGCCCCTCGATCGGTCCAATGGGGGACGCCGGATGAACGCTCGCCTGCACTCAACCGCCTTGATCTTTGGCATCGTCGTGACGGCAAGCACCTCCTCGGCGCAGGAGATCGCCGACACGATCTACACCGGGGGGCCGATCCTGACGATCAACGATGCGCAGCCCGACGGCCGAGGCCGTGGCCGTGAAGGACGGCAGGATCCTCGCGGTGGGTTCGATGCCCGATCTTCTGGCGCATCAGGGCGATGGCACGGAAGTGTTCGACCTCGATGGCCGGGCGATGCTGCCCGGCTTCGTGGACAGCCATGGCCATGTGGTGATGGGCGGGCTGCAGGCGCTCTCGGCCAACCTTCTTGCCCCTCCGGACGGCGACGTCAGGGATATCGCGAGGTTGCAGGCCGTTCTCAGGCAGTGGATCGACGACAACGCCGAGATCGTGCAGCAGGTGAACATGATCGTGGGCTTCGGCTACGACAATGCCCAGCTTGCGGAACTGCGCCATCCGACGCGGGAGGATCTCGATGCCGTTTCGAGCTGACGTGCCGATCATCATCATCCATCAGTCCGGTCATCTCGGCGTGGCAAACTCCAAGGCGCTGGAACTGGCGGGGATCGACGCGTCGACCGAAAACCCGGCCGGCGGCGTCTTCCGCCGCGATGCGGACGGCGAACCCCAACGGCGTTCTCGAGGAATACGCCTTCTTCTCGGTCCTCGTGCCGATGCTGTCGCAACTCGGCCCCGAGGGGACGGAGGCCTTCGTGCGTGCCGGGACCGAACTCTGGGCAAGCTTCGGCTACACGACGGCCGAGGATGGCCGCTCATCGCGCCGCGATCGTCGCGGCGCTTCAGGCCGTCGCGGCCGAAGAGCGGCCTGCCGGTCGACGTCATCGCCTATCCCGACGTCCTCGAGATCGCGGGACTTCATCGCGGCCAACGTCTCGAAGGAATATGTCGACCGCGTGCGCGTCGGTGGCTGCAAGCTGACCATCGACGGCTCGCCTCAGGGGTTCACGGCGCTGCGGGACCGGCCCTATTACGATCCGGTCGGCGACTACCCGCCGGGGTATGCCGGCTATGCCGCGATCACGATGGAGCAGGTCCAGGACGCCGTGGACTGGTGCTACGAGAACGGCATCCAGATCATCACCCACGCCAACGGGGAAGGCGCCTCGGACATGCTGATCGCGGCCATCGGCGCCGCGCAGGCGAAGTATCGGGACGCCGGACAACCGCCCGGTTCTCGATCCACGGCCAGTTCCTGCGCGAGGACCAGGTCGACAGCTACAAGCGGCTTGGCGTGTTCCCGTCGATCTTCCCGATGCACACCTTCTACTGGGGCGACTGGCACCGCGACCACACCGTGGGTCCGGTGAACGCCGACAATATCTCGCCCACCGGATGGGTCCGGCAGCGCGGACATGATGTTCGGCACGCACCACGATGCGCCGGTCGCGTTTCCGGACAGCATGCGCGTCCTCTCGGCCACCGTGACGCGGCGCACGCGGTCGGGTGACATCCTGGGACCGCACCAGCGCGTGGACGTGATGACGGCGCTGAAGGCGATGACGATCTGGCCGGCCTGGCAGCATTTCGAGGAAGACGGCAAAGGGCAGCATCGAGGTCGGGCAAGCTGGCCGATTTCGTGATCCTGTCGGACGATCCCGACCGCTGTCGATCCCGACACGCTCGCCGACCTCGCGTGCTGGCCACGATCAAGGACGGCGAGGTGGTCTACGAGGCTGCAGAGACTGAAGACCACGGCATGCTCGCGCCGCCGGCGCTCGCCGATCCACAGGTGGCCCATCTGTTCCTTGACGCGATGTGGGACGGGTTCAAACGGTAAGGACAGGAAGGGCTACACCCAGCCATCCGCCGCGCGCCTCGCGAACGACTGCATCGGGCCGGGAGCGGACCCGTCTACGGGTACGGCACTATTCCGTCGGCGGCATTGCAAGCGACGGCGATCCGGCCGCGCCGCCGTCGAAGACCGTGGGCACGGGCAGCGCCCCGATGTCGGCCATGCCCGCCGTCGCCTCGATCGCCGGCCGGCCGGGCAGCGCCGCCACCGGGGCAAGCCCCGTGGCCGCGCCCGGGCGATCGGGATCGGACCTTTGCCGGGCCAGGGCAGGTGCGGCCAGCGGCACGGCCGAGGCGTCACCGCTCATCGCGGGCGCAGGCAGCGGGGCGAGGCCGGCCATGCCCGGCGCCGTCTCGGCCTCGGGCAGACCGGCGAGCGCGGGGGCAGCACCCGGCAGCGCCGGCCAACTGGCGGTCGGGGCATCGGCATTGGCCGGGCGGCCGGGTCCGGGCCCCAGCACCGGCGTCGCCGGGGCGGCAAGTGCCGCGTCGGCACCGAAGACCGCAGGCGTCGGCGGGGGGGCGAAGGGATCGACGCCGGGCGCCGCCTCGACGGCGGGCGGGGTGGCAACCGGCAGGGCGGCCTGCCGCTCGGGCAGTGCGCCGGCATCGTGCGGGCGGTCCGGATTGTCGGCCCGCGCGGGCGCGCCGGGTGCCGCCGGCGCCTGCAGCCGGCCGGGCTCGACCGCGGGAGGCAGGAACAGCGTCGGGGGGAATGCGATGGCAAGTGCCACCACGGCGGCGGCGGCCAGCCCGAGGCCGCTCAAGAGACCACGCCAGAAGCCTCTGGTCCGCCTTGACCTCCGCGCCAAACCCGTTCCTCCGACCTTGGTGGCCAACTGCCCCTTGACCACGTCTGACCGACGGGGCCATGTATAGCCGCCGGCCCGGCGCACGCCAGCCCCAAAGCCCTGGAGAGGCCCCGGAATGCTGCTGCTGATCGACAACTACGACAGCTTCACCTACAACCTCGTCCACTACCTGGGCGAGCTCGGGGCCGAGGTCGTCGTGCGGCGCAACGACGCGCTCGACGTCGCAGGAGGCGATGGCCATGCGGCCCGCGGCGCATCGTGCTCTCGCCCGGCCCCTGCGACCCCGACCGCGCCGGCATCTGCCTGCCGCTGATCGCTCGCCGCCGCCGAGACGCGGACGCCGCTGCTCGGCGTCTGCCTCGGCCACCAGGCGATCGGCCAGGCCTTCGGCGGCCGCGTGGTGCGCGCGCGGCGAGATCGTGCACGGCAAGCTCGGCAGCATGCATCACGCGGGCGAGGGCGTCTTCGCCGGCCTGCCCTCCCCCTTCGCGGCCACCCGCTACCACTCGCTGATCGTGGAGCGCGCCAGCCTGCCCGACAGCGCTCGACGTCACCGCCGGGCCCGAGGACGGCACGATCATGGGCCTGCAGCACCGCAGCCTGCCGATCGACGGCGTGCAGTTCCACCCCGAAAGCATCGCCTCCGAACATGGCCACGCGCTGCTGCGCAACTTCCTGACCCTCGCGGCGCGTACCTGCATGAGCGACGGCCTGACGCGCCCTGATCGCGGCGCGCCGTCGAACGCCCGCTGACGCCGCGCCGAGGCCGAGCGAGGCCTTCGCGCATCATCATGGAGGGCGAGGCGACGCCCGCCCAGATCGGCGGCTTCCTGATGGCGCTGCGCACCCGCGGCGAGACGGTGGCGGAATACGCCGCCGCCGCCGCGGTGATGCGCGCGCGCATGCCTGCAGGTGCGGGCGCCCGAGGGCGCCATGGACATCGTCGGCACCGGCGGCGACGGCAAGGGCACGCTCAACATCTCCACCGCCACGGCCTTCGTGGTGGCCGGCGCCGGCGTGCCGGTGGCCAAGCACGGCAACCGCAACCTGTCCTCGAAGTCCGGCGCGGCCGATGCGCTCACCGCAGCTCGGCGTCAACGTCATGGTCGGCCCCGAGCGGTGGTCGAGCGCGCGCTCGCGCGAGGCGGGCATCGGCTTCATGATGGCGCCGATGCACCACCCGGCCATGCGCCATGTGATGCCGGCCGCGCGCCGAGCTCGGCACCCGCACCATCTTCAACATCCTCGGGCCCGCTGACCAACCCGGCGCGCGTGACGCGCCAGCTGACCGGCGCCTTCGCCCGCGACTGATCCGCCCGATGGCCGAGACGCTGGCGGCGCCTCGGCTCGGACCGCGCCTGGCTCGTGCATGGCGCCGACGGCACCGACGAGCTGTCGCATCGCCGGCGACAGCCAGTCGTGGTCGAGCTCGACGACGGCGCGATGCGCGAGTTCAGCGTCCACCCCGAGGACGCCGGCCTGCCGCGTCGCACCCCTTCGACGCGATCCTCGGCGGCACGCCGGCGGAGAACGCCGCCGCCCTGCGCGCCCTGCTCGCCGGCGCGCCTCGGCCTACCGCGACGCGGTGCTGCTGAACGCGGCCGCGGCGCTGGTCGTCGCCGGCGCGTCGCCGATCTGCGGCGAAGGGCGTGCGAGCTGGCGCGCGAGAGCATCGACTCCGGCGCCGCGCGCGACCGGGCGCCGCGCCACGCCGCGCATGACGCCAGGCTGCCAGCGCGCCGGCGCGTGACGCATCCTCGACCGTATCCTCGCCTACAAGCTCGCCGAGGTCGCCGAGCGCAAGGCGGCGCGCCCGCAGGCCGAGATCGAGGCCGCCGCCCGCGCCGCCGGCCGGTGCGCGGCTTTCGTCGATGCGCTGCACCAGGCGACCTCGGCCGGCCGCTACGGGCTGATCGCCGAGATCAAGAAGGCGAGCCCCTCCAAGGGGCTGATCCGCGCCGACTTCGACCCGCCGGCACTGGCCGAGGCCTATGCCAGACGGCGGCGCGACCTGCCTGTCGGTCCTGACCGACGCGCCGAGCTTCCAGGGCACCGAGAGCTACCTGGAGGCGGCCCGCGCGGCGTGCAGCCTGCCGGTGCTGCGCAAGGACTTCATCTACGACCCCTGGCAGGTGTTCGAGTCGCGCGCGCTCGGGCGCCGACTGCATCCTGCGTCATCCTCGCCAGCGTCTCGGACGACCAGGCGAAGGAGCTGGAGGACGCCGCCCTCGCCCTCGGCATGGACGTGCTGGTCGAGGTGCATGACGCCGCCGAGATGGACCGCGCCGCCCGGCTGAAGTCACGCCTGATCGGCATCAACAACCGCGACCTGCGCACCTTCGAGACCGACATCGCAGACCACCGAGGCTCTGCCCGCGCGGTGCCCGCCGACCGCATGCTGGTCTCCGAGAGCGGCCTCGCGCACGCCCGCCGATCTGGCGACGATGGCACGCGCCGGCGCGCACTGCTTCCTGATCGGCGAAACCTGATGCGCCAGGACGACGTCGAGGCCGCCACGCGCGAGATCCTGCGCGCGCCCTGGTCGCCGCAGGCCGGCTGATGGCGCTCACCCATTTCGACGCCTCGGGCGCGCGCGCAGATGGTCGATGTCTCGGCCAAGGACGGAGACGGCGCGCACGGCGCAGTGGCGCGCGGGTCGGTCGTGATGCAGCCGGAGACGCTGGCGCTGGTGATGGACGGGCACGGCGGCCAAGGGCGACGTGCTCGGCGTGGCGCGGCTCGCCGGCATCATGGCCGCCAAGCGCACCGCCGACCTGATTCCCGCTCTGCCATCCGCTGGCGCTCGACCCGCGTCGCGGTGGACCTGACCCCGAGCCGGCGACGAGCCGTGTCGAGATCGAGGCCACGCGTGCAGACCACCGGGCGCACCGGCGTCGAGATGGAGGCGCTGACCGCCGTCTCGGTCGCGGCGCTGACCGTCTACGACATGCTCAAGGCGGTCGACCGCGCGCATGTGCATCGAGCGATATCCGCCTGGCCCACAAGGACGGCGGCAAGTCCGGCGCGCTTCGAGGCGGAATGACCACGCTGCTCGCGTCGCCGAGGCGCACGCGCGCCTGATGCGCCTCTGTCCGGCCGACTCGGTACCGAGACGGTGCCGCTGGCCGAGGCCGCCGGGCGCGTGCTGGCCCGCGACGTGGCGGCCGACGCGCGACGCAGCCGCCCTTCGCGGCCTCGGCGATGGACGGCTATGCGGTGCGCGCCGCCGACCTGGCCCCGCGGCACGCCGCGCTCAGGGTGATCGGCACGGCGCCGGCCGGCGAGCGGCTCGACGGGCCGGTCGGCCCCGGCGAGGCGGTGCGCATCTTCACCGGCGCGCCGGTGCCCGAAGGCGCCGACTGCGTGCTGATCCAGGAGGATGCGACCCGCGACGGCGACACGGTGATCGTCGGCACCCATGGCGGCGGCGACAACATCCGCCCCGCGGGCGGTGACTTCACCGCCGGCAGCCGCGTGACGCGCGCCCCGCCGGCTCGGCGCGCGCGAGGTCGCGTTGCTGGCGGCGATGAACGCGGGCTGGGTGGCGGTGACGCGCCGGCCGGTGGTGGCGCTGATCGCGACCGGCGACGAACTGGTGATGCCGGGCGAGACGCCGGGGCCGGACCAGATCGTCGCTTCCAACAACTTCGGGCTGAAGGCGATGCTCGACGCCGCCGGCGCCGAGGCGCGGCTGCTGCCGATCGCGCGGCGACAGCGCCGAAAGCCTGACGTCCAGCTTCGATCTGGCGGCCGATGCCGACCTGATCGTGACCATCGGCGGCGCTTCGGTCGGCGACTTCGACCTGGTGCAGTCCACCGCGCTCGCCCTGGGGCTGGAGCTCGATTTCTACAAGATCGCCATGCGGCCCGGAAAGCCGCTGATGGCCGGCAGGCTGCGCGGCGTGCCGTTGGTCGGCCTGCCGGGCAACCCGGTCTCGGCCATGGTCTGCGGCACTCTTGTTCCTGCGCCCGGCGGTGGATGCGATGCTCGGCCTGAACGGGGAACTGCCGGCACCGATGCCTGCGCGCCTCGGCGCAGCGGTCGAGGTGAACGGGCCGCGGGCGCACTTCCTGCGCGCGCGGGTGGCGGTGGAGGGGACCGGCTGGCGCTGCACGCCCTTCCCCCGCCAGGACAGCTCGCTCCTCTCGGTGCTCGCCGAGGCGAACGCGCTGATGGTCCGCCCCCCGGGCGATCCTGCCCGCACCACAGGCGAGACGGTGGAATTTATTTGGTTCTGATCGCGCTCTGATTGTATGCTCCGGCAAATCTTGACACAAAACAAGAACTTTAGTAGAACGAGACCGGGACAAGCTGAGGAGCTGGTGATGCTGACACGTAAGCAGCACGACTTGCTGCACTTCATTCACAAGCGACTGCAGCGCGACGGTGTGCCGCCTTCGTTCGACGAGATGAAGGATGCGCTCGACCTGCGCTCGAAATCCGGCATTCACCGGCTGATCACGGCGCTGGAGGAACGCGGCTTCATCCGCCGCCTCGCGCACCGCGCGCGCGCCATCGAGATCGTCCGCCTGCCCGACAGCATCGGCGACGGCGGTAGTGGCGGCGGGGGCGGCAGCTTCCAGCCCGCGGTGATCGACGGCGGCCGCCCGGAGCGTCCCGCCGCGGCGCTGATGGTCGAGACGAGTTCGGTCGAGCTGCCGGTGATGGGCCGCATCGCCGCCGGCACGCCGATCGAGGCGATCCAGACCGCCTCGCACAACATCGCGGTGCCAGGTGCGATGCTGGCGGCCTCGGGGCGCCACTACGCGCTGGAGGTCAAGGGCAATTCGATGATCGAGGCCGGGATCAACAATGGCGACGTGGTGGTCATCAAGGAACAGTCCACCGCCGAGAACGGCGACATCGTCGTGGCGCTGATCGAGGGCGAGGAAGCGACGCTGAAGACGTTCCGCCGCCGCGGCCAGACCATAGCGCTCGAAGCCGCCAACCCGGCCTTCCAGACCCGGCTCTACCAGGACCACCAGGTCAAGGTGCAGGGCAAGCTCGTGGGCCTGATCCGCACCTACTGACCCGGGCAGTGACCAGACAGGCTGTTCAGAAATTCCCGCGGTCGGGGTGAACGGCCCGGCGCTATCGGTAGCTCAGGTGGCCGTGTCGCGGCACCCCGTGCTGCCCGCCGCCACCTGTAGGCCTCACCCGCGGCCCACCCGCCCTTCTTCCTCCTCTTCCGGCCAGAAACCTGGAGGGCAGTGTCGGGGTGCGGGGGCTGCGAGCGCCCCGCCGGCGCGCGAACACGCGCGCGCCCGCACGATGAACTCGCGCGCTCCTTGTGGCGCCAACTGGCGCCGGGCCGCCGCGGCCCGAGCGCCAGCCGAGCGGGAGCCCGCTTGGGCTCCCCGAGGCCGGCGCTTCTCCCCGGCTGGCACCGCTGCCGCGCGTTCGGCCAACGCTGGGCTCGACACGGCCGTTCGGAACCGCGTTAACGATCTAATCCTGACTGATTTAGTAGGCATATGGATTTCATACGGTTTTCATATGCGTTTCATACGCCGCGATTTCCGCGTTAACCTCTGGAATCGCGCGAGTTTCATGAAGTTGAGCCCGTCGCCCGGGCGCCCCGCCGGACGGCACGGAAGCGATCCCTGAAACGGAGATCGGGAGAGCCCCCCCCTCAAGGGACCCTCCCAACTCGCGCGTGCGGACCTCAGACCCCAAAGCGCGGGAAACCAGTCTCCCGGCGCGGAGCGTACACGAACCCCACGTCGTGCAGCCCTGCCTGATGCCGGATGTTCTGGAACCCCGCCAGTCCGCACGGACCTTGGGTTCTCTGCGAACCCGCGGTGCAATCCGTTGCGATCGGCTGGAGGCGATGGTGCGAATGGGGCGCTTCTGCCTCGGCCATCGATGGACATGACTATGCCACAGAACGACCCGAAGTCAATATCCGAGTGCAAAGAATTGTATTGAGAAACAGATAGTTAACCAAGGTCACGCGTGGCCGCGCCCCTAGCCGCCGTGGTTCCCGGCCCCGCTGTCGCGCCCGACAAGACCCACCAGCCGGCGCACCAGCGGCGCCAGGATGCCGCCGACCAGCGGGATCATTAGGAACCCGACCGCCAGCCCAGCCACGCCCGCGCCGGCGGCAGAGACCACCCATCCGGCGAAGCCGGGCGCTGCGGGCACCGCCTGCGCGGCGGCCTCGGAGGCCGCGTGGATCACATGCTCGGGCCAGGTAAAGCCGAAGGTCGCGAGCCCGTGCACGATGATCCCGCCGCCGACCCAGATCATCGCCGCGGTGCCCACCACCGCCAGCACCCGCAAGAACCCCGGCATCCCCCGCACCAGACCCCGACCGATCGCCCGGCTCACCGGCCCGGGCCCGCCCCGCGCCAGCGCCAGCCCCACGTCGTCGGCCTTCACGATCAGCGCCACCACCCCGTAGACCCCTAGCGTAATGGCGACTGCGACGATCGCCAGCACCGCGGCGCGGGTGAAGAAGTCGTCGACCGAAATTGCCGCGAGGGTGATCGCCATGATCTCGGCTGAGAGAATGAAATCGGTCTTGATGGCGCTGGCGACCCTCTGGTCCTCCAGCGCCTCGGAGTCGGACGCGGGTGTGAGCTTCGCCTCGTGCGCGTGGGCGCCGTGCGGAAACACCGCCTCGAACACCTTTTCCGCGCCCTCGTAGGAGAGATACGCGCCCCCCAGCATCAGGAGCGGCGTGATCGCCCATGGCGCGAGGAACGCCAGCGCCAGCGCCGCGGGCAGCAGGAACAGGAGCTTGTTGCGCAGCGAGCCGCGGGTGATGCGGATGATGATCGGCAGCTCGCGCTCGGCGGCGAAGCCGGTGACGTAGCGCGGCGTCACCGCCGCGTCGTCGATCAACACCCCGGCCGACTTGGCGCCGACCTTCGCCGCATGGCCGAGCACGTCGTCGATCGATGTGGCAGCGACTTTGGCGAGCGCGGCCACGTCGTCGAGCAAGGCGAGCAGTCCGACGCTCATGCGGTGCGGCGCCGGCCGGTCAGTAGCGGTAGTGCTCGGGCTTGAACGGCCCGTCCTGGCTGACGCCGATATACGCGGCCTGGTCGGGGCGCAGCTCGGTCAGCTTCACGCCGATGCGGGCGAGGTGGAGGCGGGCCACCTTCTCGTCGAGATGCTTGGGCAGGACGTAGACCTTGTTCTCGTAGGCATCGTTCCTGGTCCAGAGCTCGATCTGCGCCAGCACCTGGTTGGAGAAACTGGCCGACATGACGAAGGACGGGTGCCCAGTGGCGTTGCCGAGGTTCAGGAGCCGCCCCTGGCTGAGCAGGATCATGCGCTTGCCATCGGGGAAGTGGATCATGTCCACCTGGTCCTTGATGTTGGTCCACTTGAGGTTCCTGAGCGCCGCGACCTGGATCTCGTTGTCGAAGTGGCCGATGTTGCCGACGATGGCCATGTCCTTCATCGCCCGCATGTCGTCCAGCGTGATGACGTCCTTGTTGCCGGTGCAGGTGATGAAGATGTCGGCCCTAGGCGCGGCGTCTTGCAGCGTCGTCACCTCGTAGCCATCCATGGCGGCCTGCAGCGCGCAGATCGGATCGACCTCGGTGACCATCACCCGCGCCCCAGCGCCGCGCAAACTGGCGGCCGAGCCCTTGCCGACGTCGCCATAGCCGAGCACCAGCGCCGTCTTGCCGGCCATCATCGTGTCGGTGCCGCGGCGTATGCCGTCCACCAGCAATTCCTTGCAGCCGTACTTGTTGTCGAACTTCGACTTGGTGACGCTGTCGTTGACGTTGATCGCCGGAAAGGGAAGCCGCCCCTTCTCCATCAGCTGATAGAGCCGGTGCACGCCGGTCGTCGTCTCTTCCGAGACGCCGCGGATTGCGTGGCGCTGCTTCACGAACCAGCCGGGCGAGGACGCCATGCGCTTCTTGATCTGGGCGAAGAAATACTCCGCCTCCTCGCTGTCGGGGTTCTCGATGAGCCCGGTCTCACCCTCCTCGACCCGCGCGCCGGTGAGGATGTACATGGTCGCGTCGCCGCCATCGTCGAGGATCATGTTGGCACCGCCCCCGAAGTCGAAGATGCGGTCGGTGTAGGTCCAGTACTCCTCCAGCGTCTCGCCCTTCACGGCGAAGACCGGCACCCCTGCGGCCGCGATCGCCGCCGCCGCGTGGTCCTGGGTAGAGAAGATGTTGCACGAGGCCCAGCGCACCTCGGCGCCGAGCGCGGTCAGCGTCTCGATCAGCACCGCCGTCTGGATCGTCATGTGAAGCGATCCGGCAATGCGCGCTCCGTTCAGCGGCTTGGTCTCGCCGAACTCGGCACGTAGTGCCATCAGGCCGGGCATCTCGGTCTCTGCGATATCGAGCTCCTTGCGGCCGAAACCGGCGAGGGCGATATCCTTGACGACATAGTCGCCGTTCGGGGCCGCGTTGTCGTCGCGCATGGCAGTTGCCTCCTGAAAGTCGCGTATCGGTCGCGGCTCACATATCAGCACCGTCTGAGGGCCACAACCGAGCGCAGGACAGCTCGACTAACACGCGCGCGGCGCATAGGCAGCGCAGAGCAGCAGCGGTATCGGAGGCGAAATGGCCATCGAGATGACATCAGCCGAGGAGCAGCGCGCCGATACCGCGGTGGTCTTCGCCTGCGACGAGGCCTATCGCCGCTTCGCGAGCTTTGCCGCGGCGCAGATCGCGGCGCTGCCGGGCCGAAACTTCGACATCTGCATCTGCTCGGCCGAGCCGATGGAGGCGGTGCCGAGGCTGGCGCGACACCACATCCGGCACTGCCGCGTCGAGACCGGCGGCATCTTCGCCGGCCTCGGCCTGGACAATCGCCGCACCGAGGCCGCGTACCTGCGCTATGCGCTTCCCGCTTCCTTTGCGGGGGCCTATCGGCGGATGCTCTATCTCGACGCGGATGTCTTCGTGCAGGGCGGGGACTTTTCCGCACTGCTCGCCAGCGACATCGGCGCGCACCCGCTGGCCGCGGTCCGCGACAACCTGCAGTGGCGGACGCCCGGGCGGCGGCCGGCGTCCTTCCGGCGGCTCGGGCTGGCGCATGCGCCTTATTTCAACAGCGGAGTCCTCCTTATCGACGTGGCCGCCTACAACGGCCAGGACGTGCTTGCGCGGTGCCTGGAGTTTGCGCGTGCGCATCCGCCCGAGCGCATCGGACTTGACCAGGAGCTGATCAACGCCGTGCTGCATGGGGACTGGGCCGAGCTGTCGCCGGTGTGGAACTGGCAGTACACGCGCAGCTCGATGCTGTTCGAGGCGATGGAGGAGGCCCATGTTGTGCATTTCATCGGCCCCAAAAAGCCTTGGAAGCATGCCGGCGGCGGCCTACCGCGGAAGTTCCGCCGCGCCTATGCGGCGTTCTTCGCCGCGAACTTCCCAGACGGGCCGCAGATCGCCTCGGCGGGGCTCGCGCCGCATCAGAACCGCCCCTACCTGCGGCGGATGCTGTTCAGGCACTTCTTCGCGGTTGGCAGATTCTCCAGCTATCTCGACCGATTCGAGACTCCGATGACCGTGATCCGCCGGCGCTGACCTCGACAAGTCGCGGAGGCGGGGCTAGCAAGCGGGACACGCGCGGATCGGGACGGCGGGAGGGGCGCATGCCGCAGGCACGGGCTTGGCAGCGGATGCTGTCGGGGCGCAGGCTGGACCTGCTCGACCCCTCGCCGCTCGACATCGAGATCGAGGACATAGCCCACGGCCTCGCCTTCGTCGCGCGCTGGAACGGCCAAACCCGCGGCGAGTACCCCTATTCGGTGGCCGAGCACTCGCTCCTGGTCGAGGAAATCTATCGCCGCACCGCCCGCGACACCGCACCGCGCTGGCGGCTGGCCGCCCTGCTGCATGACGCGCCGGAATATGTCATCGGCGACATGATTTCGCCGGTGAAATCGGCGGTCGGTCCGGGCTATGCTGCCCTCGATGCCCGGCTGGCGGTGGCGGTCCATCTGCGCTTCGGCCTTCCGGCGGAACTGCCCTCCCCGGTAAAGGCTGCCATCAAGCGCGCCGACCGCATCTCCGCGTGGCTGGAGGCGGTCCAGATCGCAGGTTTCTCGGCCACAGAAGCCGACCGCTTCTTCGGCGCCCCGCGCATCGAGGGTTTGGGCGCCACTATCCTGACACTGCGCCCGCCAGCCGAGGTCAAGGCTGCCCTCCTCGCCCGTCACGCGGCCCTGCTCCTCGCCTGCTGAGGCAAGCCCCTGAGCGGTGCTACACAGTGCCTTTGCGGTGGTCGCGCCTGGAGAAAGGCGCTCCGAAACTGGCCTGCTATGGCGTGGGGGCGTCCGCCCGCAACAGGCCCTGCGCCTTGAGGTCGCGCCAGAGGGCGTCGGGGATCGGGATGGCGAGGATGTCAATGTTGCTGCGGACCTCGGCAGGGGCCTTGCCGCCGGGGATCACCGCGGCGACCGCCCGGTGGTGCAGGGGGAACTGGAGGGCGGCCGCGATCAGTGGGACGCCGTGGGAAGTGCAGACGGCCTCGATCCGGGCGACGCGCTCCAGGATCTCGGGCGGCGCGGGGTCGTAGTTGTAGAAGGCCCCGGGCTTCGGGCCGGTGGCGAGGATGCCGGAATTGTAGGGGCCGCCGAGCACGATGCTGATGCCGCGCGCGTCGCAGAGCGGCAGGAAGCTCTCCAGGGCTTCCTGTTCCAGGAGCGTGTAGCGCCCGGCGAGGAGGAAGAGGTCGAAGTCGCCGCGCTCGGCCAGCGTCTGGGCGGCCTGCCATTCGTTGATGCCGCCGCCGATCGCCTGCACGACGCCCTCGTCGCGCAGGCCGATCAGCGCGTCGTAGCCGGAAGACATGAACTGGTAGGTGCGCCGGTCGGCTTCGGCCTGGGAGCCGTGGGTGTAGACGTCGAGGTCATGTACGAAGAGGATGTCGATACGGTCGAGGCCGAGCCGCTCCAGCGACATCTCCACCGAGCGAAGGATGCCGTCGTGAGTGTAGTCGTAGACGCCGCGGCGCGAGGGGGTATCGAAGAACTTGCCGATGCCGGCGCGGCGCGATGGGGGGGCGACTTCCAGCAGCCGGCCGACCTTGGTGGAAAGCACGTAGTCGTTGCGGTCGCGGCCGCGCAGGAAGTGATTGATCCGCGTCTCGGCCAGTCCGAGCCCGTAGAAGGGTGCCGTATCGAAGTAGCGCATGCCGCCGTCCCATGCGGCGTTCAGCGTCGCCTGGGCCTCGGCCTCGGTGATCGGGCTGTAGAGGTTGCCCAGGGGTGCGGTGCCGAAGCCAAGTTCGGTGAAGGTCACCCCGCCGTTGCCGATCCTGTCGCGGTGCCGCGTCTTCATGGCCTGCTCTCCCTGGCGTTTGCGCCATAGGAGGCAGCGGAGGGGCGGACGTCAACGGGAGGCGGGCGGAATTCTCGGGCCGGTGGCCTTGTGCCAGCGATGCCGGGCGTGCCAGATTGCGGGGCAGGCTTGTGATGGCGGCGGAGAATGTCGTGAGCGTCGCCGCCCCCCTGATGAGCGAGCGGCGGGTCAGTCTGATCGGCGCGATGCTGGTGGCGATCGGGCCGGTGTCCATGGCGCTCTATACGCCGGCGATGCCGGAGATCGTGCGCGTCTTCGGCACCACCGAAGCGGCGGTGAAGATGACGCTGACGCTTTACTTCGGCGGCTTCGCCTTTGCGCAGCTGATCGCCGGGCCCTTGTCGGATGCGCTGGGGCGGCGGCCGATCGCCTTCGCCTTCATGGGGATATACTGTGCCGCCAGTCTCGTGGCGCTGCTGGCGCCCAGCGTCGAGGTGCTGATGGGGGCGCGGTTCGCGCAGGGCGTGGGCGCCTCGGCGGGGGTGGCGATCAGCCGGGCGATCGTGCGCGATCTCTTTGAGGGCGAGCGATCGTCGCGCATCATGAACGTGATGATGACCATCCTTGCGCTGGGGCCGGCGCTGGCGCCGACGCTGGGGGGAGTGCTGCTGGTGCTGGCCGGCTGGCGCTCGATCTTCGTGGCGATGGTGCTGGCGGGGCTGGCGCTGGTGACGGTCGTGGGGTTCTGGCTACGCGAGACGGTGGTGCCGGATCCGTCGCGGCTGAACGCACGGGAGCTGGTCGCGTCGTATCGAGCGGTGCTGGGCGACGGGCGGTTCCTGGCCGCGGCGGGGGTGAATGCTGCCGCGGCCGGCACACTGTTTGCGCAGGCGACCTTCCTGCCGTTCATCCTGATGGGCCGGGTCGGGATGTCGCCCACCGCCTTCGGGCTGGGGATGCTGTTCCAGTCGGGGTTCTTCCTGGCCGGCTCGCTGGCGGTGCGGCCGCTGATGCAGCGCTTCGGGGCGGCGCCGCTGGTAGCGCCTGGGCTGGCGCTGATCGCGGCGGGCAGCCTGGGGCTGGTGCCGCTCCTGGTCTGGGAGCCGAGCTTCCTGCGGGTCATGGGGCCTGTGGCCGTCTATGCGTTCGGGATTCCCTTCGTGATGCCAGCGATGGCCACCGCCGCCCTGCAGCCCTTCCCGGCGCGGGCGGGCGCGGCCTCGGCAATGATGGGGTTCTTGCAGATGGGCAACGGGCTCTTGGTCGGCACGCTCGGGGCGCTGATCGGCGATCCGGTACTGGCCATGGGGCTGCTGGTCCCGTGCTGCGGGGCGGTCGCCTGGGTCTGCTGGCTGGCGTGGCGGCGGACGGCCGTGCCCCTCGCCGTCAAGCCGGAAGTTTGAGGGGCGGCCGCGCCCCTCCTCGACAGCGACGTCTCCGCTCAGGGTGTGTCACTTGACGCTTCCCGCAACATCAAATAGCCACTCTTTCCAAGCGCGGGCATGGTGTAGCGGTAGCGCTTCGGCCTTCCAAGCCGACGGTGCGGGTTCGACTCCCGCTGCCCGCTCCAGGCGCCTCACGCGATGCCTTCGCCAGCAGATGCGGTGCGGCGACTGGATGTCGCACGGTGAGACATAGGCTATGATATTGATTTTGTTAGGTTATTGGACTGACCGCATCTG
>CAVOGP010000032.1:0-9953 GCA_963695425.1 uncultured Alphaproteobacteria bacterium
CAGCCATCCAGTCCCGGGCGGCCGGGCCCTGGCACTTCGGGCAATGACGGTTCTTGCAGGAATTGTAGGCGACGTGCTGATGTCCGCACTTCGAGCACGCGGCGACATGCCCACCGAGCGCGGCGGTGCGGCAAGTCTCGATCGCGGACATCACCCTCAGTTGCGGCAGGTTCAGATGCCCGGCGTGCTCATGGCGCCAGGCAGGCCCGTGGGCGCGGAAGATATCCGCGACCTCCAGTTTGGGTCGGGGCATGGGACCAGGATCAGCCGGAACCGGCTTCCCGTCGCACCAGCAGATCAAGCGGGCTGGTGACACTCTGGATCGTCTTGGTCGCCACCTTGGTATAGATCGTCGTGGTTTCCAGCTTGGCGTGGCCCAGCAGAACCTGGATCACCCGGATGTCGGTTCCGCCCTCCAGAAGATGGGTTGCGAAGCTGTGCCGCAACGTGTGTGGCGAGACCTTCTTCCTGATCTCGGCAAAGTCGCAGGCCGCCCCGAAGGCCCGGTTAAATTGCCGGGTCGAGATCGGGTCGATCCTATTGCGCCCCGGGAACAGCCAGCCCGCGGGCCGGGCTTCCCGGTAGTACTGGCGCAGCAGCGTGAGCAGGCTCGGCGACAGCATCACCTGCCGGTCCTTTCGGCCTTTTCCCTGATCGACGCGGATCAGCATCCGGTCGCTGTCGATATCGGGCACACGCAGATGGGTCACTTCGCTGGCCCGAAGGCCGCCGCCATAGGCGACGCTGAACGCGGCCCTGTACTTGAGGCCGGGGCCCGGGGCGACTTCGAGGATCCGCGTGACCTCCTCGGCGCTGAGCACCACCGGGATCTTCTTCGCCAGACGCTGATAGCGCATATGCCGCTTCATCTCCTCGCGCGCGCAGGTCACCGAGAAGAAGAAGCCCAGGACACTCAGACGGTTGTTGAACGTCGCGGAGCCGGTGCCCTTCTCGGACATGTCCAGCTGGAACGCCCGCAGATCCTCGGGCGTCGCCGTATCGGGCGAGCGACCCAGGAACCGGGTGAAGTCGCGCATCGCCCGCAGGTACATGGTCTGCGTCTTCGGCTGCAGACCCTTGATGCGCATGTCTTCGAGAAACCGCCGGCGCAGAGCGGGGACATGTTGATCGGACATGGAAGCCTCCTGTCATCGGATTGAGAAGGTCCCAATCGTCCGACAGGCAGGCTCATCCACCAAATCCCGGCGCCCCGATCAGCGCGCGACACTCGCCTCAAGCGCCCCTACCGCGAGAGCGGTTTCGTCCTTGTCCGCACTGCGGTCAAATTGAGGGTTGCTGCCGCATGGCGGCAATGGCCCGAAGCAGCCATTAATGTCGAACGAACGACCCAGCGTGAGTGCACATGCCCACCCCCCGCGAAACCATCCTCACCGCGCTGCACGCGCGGCTCTCGGCGCTGCCCGCCACCGCCCTGCGCGGCGAGGTGCTCCCAGAACGCGTCCCGGCCGAGGGGCTGCTGATCCTGCGCGACGGCGAGCCCGGAGAACCGGAGGTCACCCTCTCGCCCCTGCGCTATCACTACCAGCATCGGGCCGAGATCGAGGCGGTTGTGCAGGGCGCCGACCGTGACGCCGCCTTCGACACGCTGTGCGCCAGTATCGGGGCCGCGCTCTCGGTCGACCGCACGCTGGGCGGGCTCTGCGACTGGGTCGAGGCGGAAGCCCCGCGGCCGGTCGATCTGCCGGTCGAGGGCGCGGCCAGCCTGAAGGCCGCCGTCATTCCAGTGGTCCTGCACTACACAACGGCCGACCAACTGGCCTGACCCAACCGACAACAGGAGACGAACATGGCACGAGCCCAGGGGGCGCGGGCGCAGATGGCGCTCGCGTTCGAGACGACCTATGGAACGCCGCCCGTCAGCGGCTTCACGCGCATGCCGTTCGCCAGCACTTCGCTGGGGGCCGAGCAGCCGCTGATCAGCTCGGAGTTGCTCGGCTACGGCCGCGACCCGCTGGCGCCGATCAAGGACGCGGTGACCGCCGATGGCGACGTGGTCGTCCCGATCGACGCCGAGGCCTTCGGCTTCTGGCTGAAGGCGGCCTTCGGCGCGCCGATCACCAGCGGCACCGGCCCTTGGACGCACGAGTTCCGCTCGGGCGGCTGGACGCTGCCGTCGATGTCGATCGAGACGGCGATGCCCGAGGCGCCGCGGTTCGCGATGTACTCAGGCTGCGTCCTCGACCAGCTCAGCTGGCAGCTGCAGCGCTCGGGGCTGCTGACCGCCACCGCCAGGCTGGTGGCGCAAGGCGAGACCGTCGGCACGACGACCGCGGCCGGAACGCCGGCGGAGCTGAGCCTGAAGCGCTTCGGCCACTTCAACGGCAGCATCACCCGCAACGGGTCGGCCCTCGGCAACGTGGTCTCGGCCGAGATCACCCACGCCAACAACCTCGACCGCATCGAGACCATCCGCAGCGACGGCCGGATCGACGGTGCAGACCCGTCGATCGCCGCGCTCACCGGCCGGGTCGAGGTCCGCTTCGCCGACCAGGTGCTGGTGAACCAGGCGATCGCCGGCGATCCCTGCGAGCTCGAGTTCGCCTACACGCTGCCCTCGGGAGAGAGCTTCACCTTCGCGGCGCACGCCGTCCACCTGCCGCGGCCGCGGATCGAGATCGCCGGCCCACAGGGCGTGCAGGCGACCTTCGACTGGCAGGCGGCCCGGGACTCCGCGCTCGGCCGCATGTGCACCGCCACTCTCATCAACGACGTCGAGGAATACTGATCCCATGCTCAGACTGGACATGAGCGCAGAGTCGCGCTGGCTCGACCTCGGGCATGGCGTGCGCCTGCGCACAGCCCCGCTCACCACCGCGATGATGGTGGCGTCGCGCAGCGATCCGGCCGTCGAGGGGCTGCCCGACACCGCCTCCGACGAGGAGCGCGCGCTGGTCTTCGCCAAGGCGATCGCCCGGCGCGCCGTCACCGGGTGGGAGGGCGTCGGCGACGCCGACGGCAACCCGGTCCCGGTCACGCCGGACGGCATCGATGCGCTGCTCGAGGTCTGGCCGATCTTCGAGGCGTTCCAGGCGATCTACGTCTCGAAGGGTCTGCTGCTGGACTCCGAAAAAAACGTCTCCGCGCCCTCGCCGACTGGCGCTTCGGCGGGGGCGACCGCTACTGCGCGGCCTGTGGGCAAGCCTGCCCGGACTGCCCGGCGCGGCTGAACCGGCCCCAGACGTACGAGGGCTGGCAGGTCTGGGACCTGGTCGGCCGGCTCGGCGGCCAGCTGCGGGTGATCCCCGGGGCGGTGATCGGCTGGGACATGGGCGCGGCGCTGGCAATGGCCGCAGCGCTCGGCGTGCCCGCCGTCGCCGCTGCCGAGCTCCTTCCGGAGATCGAGGCGGTGATGGTGCGCCGGCTCAACGAGACAATCGGAGAATGAGATGGCCGAGAAGCGGGTCAGCGTCCGGCTTGCGGCGGTCGGCGGCCGCCAGGTCCGGGCCGAACTGGAAGGCGTGGGCGAAGCTGGATCGCGCGGCTTCGGACGGCTGAGCCGCGAGATGGAGGCAGCCAACACCCGGATGGCCGCGTTCTCCCGACGGGTGAAGGTCGCAACCGCCGCCACCATCGCGGCCGCGGCTGCCTCCGGCATCGCCATGGTCCGCTCCGGGCTCGCCACGATCGACGCTCAGGCGAAGCTCGCGCAATCGCTCGGCACCACGGTCGCCTCGATCCAGGTGCTGGAGCGTGCCGGCGAGCTCGCGGGCGTCGCGATGTCCGGCATCGAGCAGGCGACCAAGGACCTGACCCGGCGGCTGAGCCAGGCGGCCGCCGGGACCGGGCCAGCGGCGGATGCGCTCGACCGGCTCGGGCTCTCGGCTTCCGAGCTGCTCGCGCTGCCGCTCGACGAGCGCGTCGGCCGGATCAATCAGGCGATCGCCGACTTCGTACCCGCCGCCGAGCGCGCAGCGGTCGCGGGCCAGCTCTTCGGCGAGGAGGGCGCGATCGCGATGTCGCGGATCGATTCCGCGACGCTTCGCCAGGCGACCCAGGACGTGCGCGACTTCGGCGTCGTTGTCTCCGAGATCGACGCCGACCGCATCGAGCGCACCAACGACGCGATCTCCCGGCTCGGGCTGGTCTGGCGCGGGCTCTCGAACCAGCTCGCGGTCGCCGCGGCGCCCGCGCTGGAGGCCGTGGCGAACGCAATGGCGGGAATTGCCCGCACCACCGGTCCGCTCGGCATCGCCATCCGCGGGCTCTTCGACAATATCGGCCGGCTCGCGAGCTACGCCGCCACCTTCGCCGGCATCATGGCCGGGCGCTGGGTCGCGGGGTTGGTCGCCGCCGCCGTGTCGGTGCGCGGGCTCGCCACCGCGCTGGTCGTGCTACGCGGCGCGCTGATCCGCACCGGCATCGGGGCGCTGATCGTCGCCGCCGGTGAGATGGTCTACCAGTTCGGCCGGCTCGTCGCCGGCGCTGGCGGGTTCGGCGAGGCGCTTTCGCTCCTCGGGGACGTCGCCGCCGAGGTCTGGGAGCGGATCAAGCTGGGCGGCCGGTCGTTGGCGCTGTCGCTGCAGTCGGTCTGGGCGACGATCGAGGCCGGCTGGCTGACGGCGCTCTCCGGCATCCAGCGCAGCTGGGCCGACTTCCTGCATGCCGCGACCCGCAGCCTCGACGGCGTGCCCGGCATGGAGAGCACCATGCTCACCTTGAGCGAGGCGGCGATCCGGGCGGGCTCGGCCTTCTACGAGACCTCGGCCGCCGCCGGCGAGGCCAGCGCCCGCGCCGACGGTCTCGCGGCCTCCGCAGCCGCTGCAGCCGGAGCCGCCACCGCGCCGCTTGCCTCGCTGCAGGCGCTGCGCGACGCGGTGAAGGACTCGGCCGAGGAGGCGGAGACTGCGCTCGGCGGCGCGACGGTCGCGGCGGAGGAGTTCGGGGACGCAGTGGGCAAGGTGGGCGGCGGCAGCGCAGCTGCGGCGCCGGAGGTGAAGGAAGCCGCCGGGGCGGCGAAGTCCGGCTGGGAGCGCGCAACCGAGGCCGTGCTCGATTACGCCGAGAAGGCGAAGGAGACGGGTCAGGGCGTCGGCGACGCGCTGGTCAGCGGCTTCCGCGGCGCCGAGGACGCGGTGGGCGAGTTCGTGAAGACCGGCAAGCTCGGCATGCGCGACCTCGTCACCTCGATCCTCGCCGACCTCGCGAAGGTCTCGGTCCGGCGCTTCGTGCTGGGACCGATCGCCAACGCCCTCGGTGGCGTGCTCGGCAGCCTCGGTCCCGCCTTTGCCAGCGTGCTGCACGCAGGTGGTGTCGCCGGAGCATCCGCGCCGCAGCGGCTCATCCCGGCGCTCGCCTTCGCCGGCGCCCCGCGGATGCATGGTGGTGGCATTGCGGGCCTCCGGCCCGACGGCGGCGTCGCTGGCCTGCGCCCGGACGAGGTTCCGGCGATCCTGCAGCGTGGCGAGCGGGTGCTGAGCCGGGCCGAGACCCGGGCCTTCGACCGCGCCGGCTCCGGCGGCGGCGTCACCGTCAACATCATGACCAGCGACGCCGAGAGCTTCCGCCGCTCGCGCACGCAGGTCGCCAGCGACATCGCCCGGGCGGTCGCCTTCGGACGCAGAGGGATGTGATCCATGGCCTTCCACGAGGTCCGGTTCCCGGACGACATCAGTCGCGGGGCTCGCGGCGGCCCGGAGCGGCGCACGCAGGTGGTCGAGCTCGCCTCCGGCGACGAGGAGAGGAACGCCTCCTGGGCCAATTCCCGGCGGCGCTACGACGCCGCCTACGGCATCCGCCGCGCCGACGACCTCGCCGCGGTCGTCGCCTTCTTCGAGGCGAGGAACGGACGCCTGCACGGCTTCCGCTGGAAGGACTGGGGCGACCACAAGTCCGGCCTGCCGTCGACGCCGGTGACGCCGATCGACCAAGCTCTCGGCACCGGCGACGGCGACACGACGGCATTCCAGCTGGTGAAGCGCTACGAGAGCGGCGCGCAGAGCTGGACCCGGCGCATCGTCAAGCCGGTCGCCGGGACGGTGCGCGTGGCGCTCGACGGCGTCGAGGCGCTCTCCGGCTGGTCGGTGAACGCCACCACCGGCGTCGTGACCTTCGCCGCGCCTCCGGCGACCGGCGCGCTCGTCACCGCCGGCTTCGAGTTCGATGTGCCGGTGCGCTTCGACACCGACCGGCTCGACGTCACCTGGGACCTCGATCGCCTCGGCTCGATCGCCTCGATCCCGCTGGTGGAGGTGCGACGATGAACGAGGAGCCGGGCTTCGTCGTCACAGCACTCCGCGATCTCGCCGCCTCCACCGCGGCGATCCTCGCCGCCTGGGGCGCGCTCGGCGGCGCGACCAACGCGCTGACCACCCGCATGCGCCTGCGCGACGCCGTCCGCCACATCCTGCTCGGCGGCGTCATCGCCGCCGGCATGGGCAGCTTGTCGATGGCGGTCGTCACTCGCTGGCTTGGCCTGCCGCCCGAGGCGGTGCCGGCCGGCGGCGCGGCGGGATCGGCCGCCTATCTCGTCGGCGTGTTCGGCCCGGCGGTGATCGAGGTGTCGCTCGTCCGGATCCGCAAGCTCCGCTCCGGGCCGGGGGACGATCGGGATGCATGAGTTCCTGCGCCTCGTCGCCCGCCTGCGCTGTGACGACGCCGATCCCTGCCGCGCCTTCCGCCACCGGCTGCGGGTTGGCCTCGCCGTCGCCGCGTTGATCTTCCTGCTGTCGCTCCTGCGGTGACATCCACGTCCGGGCCCTGACCGATGAAGACGCTCTCCCCCGCGCTGCAGGCGCATCTCGACAGTGGTGCAACCACGCTCGCCTGGTGCTGGCGCATCGAGCGTGCCGACGGCGTCGTCTTCGGCTTCACCGACCACGACCGGCCGCTCGCGTTCGGCGGCGTGACCTGCGAGCCCGAGTCCGGCTTCGCCGCGTCGGAGATCAGGAGCGGCACCGACCTCGCGGTCGACGCCCAGGAGGCCGAGGGCGTGCTGACTTCGGACACCATCACCGAGACCGACATCCTCGACGGCCGCTGGGACAACGCCGCCGTAGAGGTCTGGCGGGTGAATTGGGCGGAGGTCTCCCAGCGCGTGCTGATGCGCCGCGGCGCCATCGGCCAGGTCCGGCGCGGCAGGCTCGCCTTCGTCGCCGAGGTGCGCTCGCTCGCGCACATCCTGAACCAGACCGTCGGGCGCACCTTCCAGCATGCCTGCGACGCCGAGCTCGGCGACGCCAGCTGCGGTGTCGATCTCGAGGATTCGACGTTCAGGGCGACCGGGTCGGTGACCGCGCTCACCGGCGATCGCAGCTTCACTGCCTCCGGTCTCGCAGGCTTCGCGGCAGGCCTGTTCACCCTCGGCCGGCTGACCTGGACCAGCGGTCCGAACGCCGACCGGGTTGCTGAGATCGCGAGCCACGACGTCGTCGCCGGCAGCCGCCGGCTGGCGCTGCTCGAGGCGCCGGTGCGGCCGATCGCCCCCGGCGACGACTTCGTGGTCCGCGCCGGCTGCGACAAGCGGCTGGAGACCTGCCGCGGCCGCTTCGCCAACGTGGCGAACTTCCGCGGCTTCCCGCACATCCCCGGGCAGGAGACGGTGATCCGCTACCCGAACCGCGGCGACGCCAATGCGGGAGAGGTGCTGTGACTCCGGCAGACCCTGAGCAGGTGATCGCCGCCGCGCGCGGCTGGCTCGGCACGCCCTACCACGACCAGGCGAGCGTCAAGGGCGTCGGATGCGACTGCCTCGGGCTGGTGCGCGGTGTCTGGCGCGAGCTCAATGGCAACGAGCCGATGCCGATCCCGCCCTACAGCCGCGACTGGGGCGAGACCGGCATCCGCGAACCACTTGCCGAGGCGGCGCGGCAGGTGATGCTCGAGATTGCCGCCGACCGGCTTGGCCCCCGGCGCGCTGATCCTGTTCCGGATGCGCACGGGCGCCGTCGCCAAGCACTGCGGCATCGTCACTGCCCCCGATCGCTTCATCCACGCCTACGAGCGCACCGGAGTCGTCGAGGTGCCGTTCGACCACGCCTGGCGCCGGCGCCTCGCCTTCACGTTCCTGTTCCCGCGGACGAGTGGCTTGGTCAACGGACGGGGGAGTTGGCGCCCGCGGCAGTGAGGTCCATCTTCTCGATCGATCCGCAGCCTGCCACCTCCCGATCGAACTCAACTGCCTCGCCAGATACCCATTGCCACGCCTCCCCGAGGCTCGCCGCTCCGCAGAGCGCAACCACGCATTCTACGTACCGGATTGGGGCGCAGTCGCTTAGCTCTCACGAACGTGTTACCCTACCGCCGGGGTGGCGCGAGCCGATCGGCCCGCATGGGGCGGCCGGCGGGCCCGTGCGGGAACACTCTTGAGGGAGTATCGAACGATGCCGAGATTCATCGTCACCGGCTGCTACACTGCAGCCGCCATGAAGGGCATGGTTGCCAGTCCGAGCAACCGCGAGGCGGCGTCGGCGGCCATCGTAGAGGCGGCCGGCGGCAAGCAGGAAGCCTTCTACATGACCACCGGCGAGACCGACTTCATGATCGTGGTCAACATCGACGACGTCAGCGACCTGATCGCCGGCCTGATCGCAGTCGGCGGCTCGGGCGCCGTCAGCGACCTCAAGACCGTGCGCGCCTTCTCGTCCGACGAGTTCACCGCGATGCAGAAGCGCGCCGGCGAAATCGCCGGTTCCTACAAGCCGCCGGCCTGACCGCGACTTCGGGCAACCACGACAAAGGGTGCGCTTCCGCATCCTGCAATCAGGTCGCGTCATCCAGATTGCGATTCGCGGGGGGCGGTTTGCGTTCGTCTCGATACAGATCTCCACCGCCTCCCGCTCCTCCGGCCCTGCTCACGGGCAACATTCCAAGCGTTTTCCGGCGGTTACATGACCCTTCCTTTGGGCAAGGCGCCCAACGGGTAGTTCTGCGCCTCGATCCTACAACCCTCGGACACGATCATGGCCTCCATCATCCTCGCCGCCGCCGGCACCGCCCTCGGCGGCTCGATCGGTGGCAGCATCCTCGGCGTCAGCGCCGCGACCATCGGCGGCGCGATCGGCTCGATCGCAGGTGCCGCCATCGACTCCTGGCTGGTCGCCTCGATGGCGCCGACCCAGAAGATCGCCGGCCAGCGGCTCGACACCCTGCAGATCACCGCCTCGACCGAGGGCGCGGTGATCCCGCGCGTCTACGGGCGCATGCGGGTGGGCGGCAACATCATCTGGGCCACCGACTTCCGCGAGGAGACCGAGACCACCCGCCATGGCGGCGGCGGCAAGGGCGGCGGCGGTGGCGGCGGCACGGAGGTCACCGAGTACTTCTACTTCGCCTCGCTCGCAGTCGCGCTGTGCGAGGGTCCGATCATCGGCATCGGGCGCATCTGGGCCGACGGCAAGCTCATGAACCTCGACGGGGTGACCATGCGCGTCCATCTCGGAGGCGAGGATCAGGAACCAGATCCCTTCATCGCGGCGAAGACGGGCGTGGCGAACACGCCGGCGTACCGCGGAACTGCTTATGTCGTCTTCGAAGACCTGCCGCTCGCGCGCTTTGGCAACCGGCTGCCGCAGCTTTCCTTCGAGGTGTTCCGCCCGATCGTTGACGGCGAGAGCGCCGAGAGCCTGGTGCGCGCCGTCACCCTGATCCCGGCCTCGGGAGAGTTCGCGTATGCGACCGACGTGGTGCGCCGCGAGATCGGCGACGCCACCAGCCCCGAGAACGTCAACGCCGAGGCCCATGCCGCCGACATCATGGTGGCCCTCGACCGGCTCGCGGCCTGCGCGCCAAACGTGGAGTCGGTCTCGCTTGTGGTCGCCTGGTTCGGTGACGACCTGCGTGCCGGGTCCTGCCGCATCCGGCCGGGCGTCGAGGTCAGCGCCAAGAGCACGACGCCGGAAAACTGGTCCGTCGACGGCGTGGGCCGGGGCTCGGCGCATCTGGTCAGCCGTGACGCGCAGAACCGCCCGGCCTACGGCGGCACGCCGGCCGACAGC
>CAVOGP010000033.1:0-10746 GCA_963695425.1 uncultured Alphaproteobacteria bacterium
CAGGATTTCGAGCGCAGGCCCTCGGTGGGGTATCCGGCCTCGGCCAGCGCCCGCAGGGCCAGCGGGTGGACCTCGCCCTTGGGGTGGCTCCCGGCGGAGAAGCCGCGGAACCGGCCTTGTCCGAGCCGGTTGAGCAGGACCTCGCCGAGGATCGAGCGGGCGGAATTGCCGGTGCAGAGGAAAAGCACGTTGTAGACGGGATCAGTCGGCACGGGCGGGCTCCTTTGACGGTTCGCTGCGGCAGGTCTCGGTGCGGGGCAAGCAGACCTCCGGGTGGCCCTGGCAGCAGTCGCGCGTCAGAAAGTCCACGAGGCCCGCGAGCGTCGCATAGTCGGCGGAATAGACGATGGATCGCGCCACGCGGCGCGAGGTGACGAGGCCGGCGCGCTCCAGGTGGGACAGGTGGAACGAGGCGCTGGAAGGCGCGGCCCCGACCGCATCCCCGATCGCCCCGGCCGCCATACCTTCCGGTCCTGCGACCACCAGCACCCGCACCATCTGCAACCGGACCGGCTGCGACAGGGCGGCGAAGGAATCGAGGGCTTGCGCTTCTTCGAGTTTCATTTCAATATTCCACGAATCGTTGAAATGAGGATAGTCGATCATGAACATCCATGCCAACCCCCCATTCACCCCTGCCGCGGACAGTTCGCTGGCGCAGGTGCTCGCGGCCCTCGCGCACCATGACGGCGCACCGCTCGTGCTCGCCTATGCGGACGGGACGCGGGTGCGCGACGGCTACCATGTGACGGAAGTGAAGGCCGGATCGTTCGTCACGATCGATTGCGGCGGCAATCCGGACGCCTGGCACGAGACGGTCCTGCAGGTCGAGGATCTGCCGGGCGGGCAGGACGGCAAGGGGATGACGGTGGCCAAGTTCCGCTCCATCCTGGCGAAGGTTGCCGGCAAGGTGGCGCTCGACATGCAGGCGCGGCTGACGCTCGAGGTCAGCAGGCCGCAGGAGCCGATGCATGTCTTCGACGTCGCGGGCGTCGAGGCCGAGGGCGACCAGGTGGTCCTGCGGATGACGGCACGCCCCGCGATCTGCAAGCCCCGGCACCGCGCCGCCGCCCGCTGCGCTCCGGCGACTGCGAAAAGCGCCTGCTGCGCCTAGAGGCGAATTCTGATTACATAATGTAATCAATGCACTAGCAGCGGTCCCAACTTGGGACCGCCGACCGGGCGGTCAAGGCGCCGGTGCCGCGAAGTAATCGGCGAGGATACGGGCGTAGATCGCCTTGAGCTGGTGGACATGCGCCACCTCCACCTGCTCGTTGACCTGGTGCATGGTGGCGCCGACGAGGCCGATCTCCACCACCGGGCAATGGTCCTTGATGAAACGCGCGTCCGAGGTGCCGCCGGCGGTGGAGGGCTCGGGCGTCACCCCGGTCTCGGCGGCGACCGCGCGGGTGACGAGATCGGTGAAGGGTCCGGGCTCGGTGACGAAGCTCTCGCCCGAGACCTCGAAGCGCACGGCGAGCCCTATGCGGAACTCGGCTGCGACTCTGTCGGCCTCCTCCTCGATCGACTCGCTGAGGCTGGCGCTGGTATGGGCGTCGTTGAAGCGGATGTTCACGCTGGCCCGCGCCTGGGCCGGGATGACGTTGGACGCCGGGTTGCCGGTGTCGATGGTGGTGATCGCCAGCGTCGAGGGGCCGAAATGCGCCGTGCCCTTGTCGAGCACGCGCGAGGCCAGCCGGTCGAGCAGCCGCACCAGCGCGGGCAGCGGGTTCTGCGCGCGCTCGGGGTAGGCGGAGTGGCCCTGCACCCCGTAGGCCCGGATGCGGGCGGTCATCGAGCCGCGGCGGCCGATCTTGATCGCCTCGCCCATGATCGCGGGGCAAGTGGGCTCGCCCACGAGGCAGTGGTCCATGCGCTCGCCCGCCGCGGCCATCCAGTCGAGGATCGCCCGCGTCCCGTCGATGCTGGCGCCCTCCTCGTCGCCGGTCACCGTGATGACCACGCTGCCCTGGGGCGGGGTCGTCGCCACGAAGTCGATCGCCGCCGCGACGAAGGCCGCGACGCCGGTCTTCATGTCCGCCGCCCCGCGGCCATGCAGCCGGCCCTCGGCCACCACGCCGCCGAAGGGGTCGTGGGTCCAGGCGGCGGCATCGCCCGGCGGCACCACGTCGGTGTGGCCGTTGAAGCCGAGCACCGGCCTGCCCGCGCCCCAGCGCGCGTAGAGGTTGGCGATGCCGCCCCGGTCCGCCCGTTCGGTGCGGAAGCCCGCCGCCGCCAGCCGCCCCGTCAGGAGGGTGATCGCCCCGCCTTCCTCGGGCGTTACCGAGGGGCAGCGGATGAGGTCGGCGGCAAGGGCTACGGGATCGGTGGGCATCGTTGGGGCCTCGCACTCTGCGGGGGCAGGCTAGCGCGCGGGCGGAGGGGGCGGCAAGGGGCGGGGGGAGGGGGGCGGATGGACGCTTGCTCCTTACAGGGCGGATCGCCTAGAACCGCGCCATCGCAATCCCGGAGGTACGCGCATGTCCGACGAGCAGATCTTCTCCGACCGCATGCTGTCGCTGGGTCTCGCCCGCGTCTCGGAGCAGGCAGCGATCGCGGCTGCCCGGCTGGTGGGCAGCGGCGACGAGAAGGCGGCCGACCAGGCGGCCGTGGATGCCATGCGCACCCAGCTCAACCTTCTGGACATCCGCGGCACGGTGGTGATCGGCGAGGGTGAGCGCGACGAGGCGCCGATGCTCTACATCGGCGAGGAGGTGGGTTCGGGGACCGGGCCGGAGGTCGACATCGCCCTCGACCCGCTCGAGGGCACGACGCTGACCGCCAAGGACATGCCCAATGCGCTGGCGGTGATCGCCATGGGGCCGCGGGGCTCGATGCTGCACGCGCCGGACGTCTACATGGACAAGCTCGCCATCGGGCCCGGGTACGCCGACGATATCGTGACCCTCGAGATGTCGCCCGCCCAGCGCGTGCGCGCGCTCGCCAAGGCCAAGGGCTGCAAGACCGCCGACGTGATGGTCTGCGTGCTGGAGCGGCCGCGGCATCAGGCGCTGATCGACGAGATCAGGGCGACCGGTGCGCGCATCCGGCTGATCACCGACGGCGACGTGGCCGGGGTGATCCATTGCGCCGAGCCGGAGAAGACCGGGATCGACATGTACATGGGCTCCGGCGGCGCGCCCGAGGGGGTGCTGGCGGCCGCGGCGCTCAAGTGCATGGGCGGGCAGATGATGGGGCGGCTCCTGTTCCGCAACGACGACGAGCGGTCGCGGGCGCGCAAGGCGAGGATCAAGGATCTCGACCGGATCTACCGGCGCGACGACATGGTGACCCAGCACGTTATCTTTGCCGCCACCGGCGTCACCAACGGCTCGATCGTCAGCGGAGCACGGCGCGATGGCGAGTACCTGGAGACCGAGACGATCCTGATGCGCTCCAAGACCGGTTCGATCCGCCGGCTCATCTACCGCCAGCGCAACCAGTAGCTGCGCGTGGACGCAACCCGCCCGCGCAAGGAAAAGGTCGCCATTGCCTTCATGATCCTCTGGATGGTGGTCTGGGGGGCCGGCATCATCGTCGCGATCTACGTGCTCGGGGGAACGGTGCTCGGCGGCGAGCCCATGGCGGCGCTGGTGCTTCTGGCGTGGCTGGGCGGAGCGGGTTCGGCCTCCTGTCCGCCGCCCGGCGGCTGAAGGCGCTGCTACTGCGCGAACCGCGCGCCCGGCGGCGAGGGTTCGGCGATCATCGCTGGTCCGACGGCTATTCGGACCGGCAGGACCCGTGAGGGCCGCCGGCGAATGCAGCCGTTCCTGAACGTCGCCCGATCGGTCACCGGGCGCCGGTGGCAGGGGGCCAGCCCAAGGAGGAGCGGCAGGCGCTCGCCGTCGCCCAGACGGCCGGCCTGCCGGAGGCCGTCGCGCGCATCCTCGCGGCGCGCGGCGTGCCGCCGGCCGAGGCAGCGGCGTTTCTGGCACCTTCGCTGCGCGACCTGATGCCCGATCCGTCGGCGCTGCGCGACATGGATGCGGCGGCGGAGCGCATCTGGCGGGCGGCGCGGGGGCGGGAGCGGATCGCGATCTTCGCCGACTACGATGTGGACGGGGGGGCGAGTGCGGCGCTGATCCTCGGCTGGCTGCGCGCGCTGGGGCATGACGCGACGCTCTATGTGCCGGACCGGATCGAGGAGGGGTACGGGCCGAACGCGCCGGCCATGCAGCGGCTGGGGGCAGCGCACGACCTGATCGTCTGCGTCGACTGCGGGACGCTCAGCCATGAGCCGATCGCGGCAGCGGGCTGCGACGTGGTGGTGCTCGACCATCATCTGGGGGGCGAGGTGCTGCCGCCGGCGCTGGCGGTGGTGAACCCCAACCGGCAGGACGAGGACGGCGGGCTGGGGCACCTGTGCGCCGCCGGGGTGGTGTTCCTGATGCTGGTCGCCGCCAACCGCGCGATGCGGGCCGAGGGGCGGGAGACGCCGCACCTGCTGCCGATGCTCGATCTGGTGGCGCTGGCCACCATCGCCGACGTGGCGCCGCTGGTGGGGCTCAACCGGGCGTTCGTGCGGCAGGGGCTGGCGACGATGCGCGGACTGCACCGGCCGGGGCTGGCGGCGCTGGCGGCGGCGGCAGGGTTGAAGGGTGAGCCGGACACCTATGCGCTGGGCTTCGTCTTCGGGCCGCGGATCAACGCGGGGGGGCGGATCGGGGCGGCGGACCTCGGCGCGCGGCTGCTGGCCACCACCGACCCTGCCGAGGCGGTGGCGCTGGCGCGGCGGCTCGACGGGCTGAACACCGAGCGGCGGGAGATCGAGGCGGCGGTGCTGGCCGCGGCGCGAGGCACAGGCGGCGGCGCGGGCGGGGGCGCGGGGGGGCGGCGCGCTGGTCTGGGCGGCGGGGGCGGGGTGGCATCCCGGCGTCGTGGGGATCGTGGCGGCGCGGCTGAAGGAGACCTTCGGGCGGCCGGCGGTGGTGATCGGCTTCGACGGGGCCGAGGGCAAGGGGTCGGGGCGGTCGGTTGCGGGGGTCGACCTGGGGGCGGCGGTGGCGCGGCTCGCCCGCGAAGGGCTGATCGCGCGGGGGGCGGGCACCGGATGGCGGCGGGGCTGAGCCTGAGTGCGGACCAGCTCGACCCGGCGATGGCGCGGCTGGAGGCGCTGCTGGCGGCGGCGGGGGCGGAGCGGGCGCCGGAGACGGGGCTGCGCATCGACGGGCTGATCGGGCCGGGGGCGGCGACGCCGGCGCTGGCGGACCGGCTGGCGGAGGCGGGGCCGTTCGGGGCGGGGGCGCCGGCGCCGCGGCTGGCGATGGCGCGGGTGCGGGTCGTCGCCACGCGGCGGGTGGGGACGGGGCATCTGGCGGTCACGCTCGGCGACGAGAGCGGGGCGCGGGCGGAGGGGATCGCGTTCCGGGCCTTCGCGGGGCCGCTCGGGCCGTGGCTGGAGGGGCGGCGGGGGGCGGCGGCGCATGTCGCCGGGCGGCTGGAGCGGGACGACTGGGGCGGGAGGGCGCGGGCCAAGCTGCATGTCGAGGACGCGGCCGAACCCGCGTAGCGGGCAGCGGCCGATCGGCGGGATAACCAGTGCGGAGATTTTTCAAGCTGCTGAAATATAACGATAATCGTAGTTAATAGTGCGTTAACGGCGCTTGCGGGTGCGGCGGGACGCCGGGCCGGCGTGTACGAGAAGCGGCTTGATCCCTGCGGGGGGCGGCGATACATAGCCGCAGCCTTGGCCCCTTCGTCTATCGGTTAGGACGCCAGATTTTCAATCTGGAAAGACGGGTTCGACTCCCGTAGGGGCTACCAAGGACAGGCTCTGAATTGGCTTCGTTTTGGAGGCTGGAATCAGGCTGGAAAGCGGCTGGAATCCGGCTTGCCACTTTTTCAGGTTTCGTAAAGCATTCAGGCACGCTGCGGGCGCCCGGGCGGTTGGTGTCATCACTATGCTCATGCGGCGATCCGGCCCGTCCGGGCCGGGGTGCATCTCATGAAGACTGCGGTGGCGAGCAGTCCGCTTTCGGCCTCATGCTGCCGTTCGTGGAAGAACAGGGCCTCGCCCTGAAGTTGATCACGGAACGCGTTCGGCGCCGACGGGAGACGCCTTCAAATAGAAAGCCAGGTAAGGTAGACTGGCAGACATGGCCATTCTGCTGTCCCATACCGGCCCAGGAGGTGAGCCGATCGAAATCAGCCTCAGCGATGAGAATGAAGCTCGACTGAACGGCGCCCTCAGATTGGGCCAACTTAGTCACGACGACTTCAGCAGCGTGTTGAACCTTATGGCCCGCCGGCCGGATTTAGGAAAGCATATCGCAGTGAATTCGGGAACCCCCGATCCGCTGTTGGCTATCCTTGAGGTGATACTCAAAATTAGGTCCATCGATTCGACACGACCGCTCGAAAGCTCGCGAGTTTTTTTCCGGATCAGGAGACGATCCACGCCGCCAACTCCTTCTTGGAGGCAAAGGCTGGCTTCGCCCCACTTCGGGACCGTCTTCGCGCGGGCAGAGCAAGCACGATTTTCGACAGGGCGGCCTTGGGGGGAGTATTCAAGAGTAGCCAGCGCTCGATCGATGCTATCCTGCCCCAGCTACTTCCGAGGAACAATCGAGAACGAGCGGAATTGCTTGGTCTAGCTTTCGGACTTCAACCGCTTTCGCCGTCCGCGCTCTCAAGAGCATTTGCATCTCAGCGGCAGCCACAGAAGCGGGCCGGCTCGTGGAAGACTGTGTACGGCCATGGGAAGGTCGCCAGAGAATACAACCGACTCAGGCAAACAATGGGGAAAGCTGCTGCCGTTGTTGCGGTCGCGGGCGCTGGACATTACCGCTTTCGTCTTGGCGAGAAGGCGATTGAGGCCGCGGTTACAGCAAGTCGCAAGAGAAATGGCGTCGGCCGATCGAAGGCCGAGATACACGCGGCAATGAAAATGTACTTAGATTACCGCATGTTAGTGAACCCGCACAGTTCGTAGGACGACCGCGACTGTGTTGCCGTGCATCATCCGAGCACAGCCACGCTTGGAGGAATCAAATGCACTGCGGCAACAAGCTAATTAGAGGAGCGACGGCTCGGTGCATACGAGGTACCGCAGTAACGTGGATCTGCATTACAGCAATCTGCCTGATCGCGGCAATCCACGGCTATGGTTTCTCATCAGCCCTAGCGATGGACTGAGGTTTTCCCGCTGCTATACAGCGCCCTCGAATGTGGCCGCCATCCATTGAAGGTTGCAAAACGAACGCGGGGACAGTCCTAGATACCTGTTGCTCCGTTTCTGCCTGCGGCGGCGCGTGCGGGTCATATGCGCGGCGGCCGCCTGTGGCGGTCGGTCTCCGGGGCCGTGGCTGGCACTTGCTCCCGGCGCGGAACGGGGCTATGTGACGGCCGCCGTGGCTCCTTCGTCTATCGGTCAGGACGCCAGATTCTCAATCTGGAAAGACGGGTTCGATTCCCGTAGGAGCTGCCATAAATCGTAGTCAATACTTTGATTTTTTGCGATTATCTTGCGGATTGCAAACTTCTGTCCCCTCATCTGTCCCTCGCTGTAGAATTAAGGTTGCTCAGCGAACGCCGCTTCGGCGGCCCTGACGGACCAGCCGGTCGACAAGCTTGCGGCCTTCCGCGCCGAGGCGAGGGCCATCGCCAAGGTGCATCTGAACCGCTTCACACGTCCCGGCCGACCGCCGATCGGCGAGGTCGCCAAGATGAAGGCCGAGCGGGCGGCGGAGGCGCGCGAGATTCGCGCCGATCAGCGCCGCGATCGGCAGGACGGCATGGCTGCGCTCGTTGCCGCGGCGCCAAGACCGAAGCCCGGGGGGAGACCCCCGGCGGTTCATCCCCGCGGGCGCGGGGGAACAGCTGCGCACCCGACAGGCCGTAACGGCTCTTGGCGAGGAAGGCGGGGCGCTCCTCGGTGTGCATCACGCGCGCACCGGACCCGAGCGCCCGGGTCACCTTCTTGCTGAAGCCGACGTCGGACTTGCTAACCGAGATCCGGTAGTTGGCGAATGGCACCACGTCCGAGGGCTCCTGCAGCAGCGCGAACGCGCGGGCGTGCAGCTCGATCACATGGCGGTCGTAGGGTTCGTGCTCGGGGCTGTCGAAGCGCTTGATGTCGGTATGGGCGATCTGGATGGGCCAACCGTTCGATCTCGGTGATGATGATCTCACGCACCGGTCGCGCGTCGCCGTTCTCGATCAGGGCTCCCAGGGCTTCCGGAACGGCAGGTGCCGGGGTCCGGGGTTCGGGGATCGCGAGGGTCGCGGACGCGTGCGGCGCCGCGAGCGCGTGCTGCTCGGCCTTCATGCAGGCGTTGAGCGTTTCGTGCAGCGTCCTGAGGGTGCCGAAGTCCCAGTCGAAGCTGGCGATCTGCTGGGTGACCTCGAAGAGCGGGCGCGACTGGGCGTGCCGCTCGTGGCGGTAGGCCGCGGGGGTTCCGTGGCGGGCGAGGGAGCGCGACAGGGCGTCGGCGTCGAGCAGGGCATCGGTGATGCCGTGGGCCGTCGCCGGGTCCTTGAAGCAGGCCGCGTCTCCGACCAGCGCCCAGCCCGCGCCCGCCCGGGCGCGCATGTGCCCCGGCGCGCCGAGGAAGCGCCGAAGCTGCGTGGAAGGAGCGGCCAGGACGCGCGCGGCGAGGTCGCGATCGAAGCCGCCGAGGACCGCGGCCAGGCCGTTCAGCGCGTCGGCGGCGAAGCGCGCCTTGTAGTCGGCGGGCCGGCATGCGGCGAAGACGCAGTGCATCCCGTCGTTGGTCGGAATGACGCCGGCCGAGACGCCGTCGCCGAAATGCCAGCGATAGCCTTCGTTCGGGATGCCGGGGACATAGCCGAAGAGCGTCGCCGACCGCTGCGCGGACACGGCCAGCTCCTGCGCGCCGACCAGGTCCGCGGTCCGCGACATGCGGCCGTCGGCGCCGATCACCAGGTCGGCGTGCACGGTGCGCCACCCTCCGTCCGGCCCGCGCAGGACGACGCCCGCGACGCGGTTGCCGGCCCACAGGCAGTCCTCGACGGCCGATCCGAGGGCTAGGTCCGCGCCCGCCGCGACGGCGGCGGCGAGGACGGACGGGTCGAGCAGCCAGCGGCGCGGCGCCATCAGGCCGGCGGCGAGCTCCGTACTCTTGACCGGGACGGTGATCCGCTCGGCGCCGTACTGGAACTCCGCCTGCCGGACCCAGGGTGTCCCGGCGGCCACGAGGCCGTCGAGCAGCCCCCAGCGTGCCAGCAACTCGACGGCCGGGCGCATCAGGGCGTGGGTCGACAGGGTGTCCCCGATCGCGGCATCCCGGTCGACGATCAGCACCCGTGCGCCGGCCCGTGCCAGCAGCAGTCCGGTTGCCGCGCCGGCGACCCGAGCGCCGATGATGACCGCGTCATATGTGTTCCGTGCCATGTCCGGTTCTCTCCGTTCAGGCCGCCGCCCGCCATTCGCGGCTTCCGGCCAGGTGGCGTGCGAGGGCGCGCGCGTCGCGCCGGGCGCCCGAGATGTGCGACGAGCGGGCCGTGCGCATGTAGGGCAACCCCATGACGTAAAGGCCCTCTCCGACGATCCCGCCGTGGTGGCGGATGCGTCCCTTCCGGTCGAACACCGGCACATCGACGAAGCTGTGGTCCGGGGTGTAGCCGGTGGCCCAGATCACCGACCCGACGCCCTGCGCCGGCAGATCGAGCGACAGGATCGGATCGTCGGGGATCTGCGTCGGCGCGAAGCGGGTGGCGGGATCGACGAGCTCCTCGAAGCCCCTCGCCATGCACCCACGCGTCGATCCGGGCGAGCAGCCGGTTCATCTTGAGGTCGGACGAGGCGCAGAGGTTCGCCAGCGATCCGGAGAACCAGGCCTTACCCTCGGTGACGGCCACGAGACGCCCCGAGATTTCGACCCCGAGCGCCTGAAGCGCGTTGAGGTCGAGATCGGCCTGGGCCGGATCGCCGAGCAGCGCCAGTGACGGCTGGCGGCGCAGCCGCTCGAGGTCGTCGACCTTGGTGAACGGCGTGTCGAGCACCCCGACGAGATGCATCCAGGTCAGGATGTCGGCGCCCCGATAGAGGCGGGGCAGCCGCGTATGCTGCCCGACGGCGAGCGTGACCCGGCGACCCGAAAGCGCGAGCTCGCGGGCGATCTGCAGCCCCGACGCCGAGGCGCCGACGACAAGGACCGGCCCCTCCGGGAGTTGCGCGGGGTTCCGGTAGGCGAGGGAGGTGACCTGGGCGACGGACTTCGGCAGGTCGGACGCGAACGCAGGGACTCTGGAAAGCCCGCAGGCGCCGGTCGCCAGCACCACGCTGGCGCAGCCCAGGGCGCCCTGGTCCGTTTGCACGATATAGCCATTGTCCCAGCCCCGAATGGAGCGGACGCGCGTCGTCTCCATCACCGGCGCGGAAATGCTGGCCGCAGCACTTGCAAGGTCGCCGGCGAACTCCTCGGCGGACATGTAGCCGTCGGGATCGCCGGGCATGTTGTCGAACAGGCCGTTCAGCCAGTTCGGGGTGAGCAGCCGCAGGCTGTCCCAGCGCTCGGTCCGCCAGCTGTTGCCGACCCGTCCTCTTTCCAGGACGACGTGATCGATCCCGCGCCGGCTGAGCGCGTGGCTCATGGCGAGGCCGCATTGACCCGCGCCGACAATGACCGTGTTTGTCCGTTGCATGGCAAGGTCCTCTCGCGACCCGGGAGGGGTCGCAGCTGTGGTGGAGCGAATTTCGTGTCGGGGAGGGTCAGGCGGCGCGGGCGACCCCGCGCTGCCTGACCGGCTTCAGAGGTAGCGGACCGGGGTTCGCCTGATCCGGCG
>CAVOGP010000034.1:0-10350 GCA_963695425.1 uncultured Alphaproteobacteria bacterium
CGACGGCTGGCGCGGTCCAGCCGGGATGCGAAGCAGGTTCGGCGGCTTCTGGCGCTGCGGTGATCCTGGACGGCGGATCGCGGACCGAGGCGGCGCGGATCGGCGGGGTCGGGCTGCAGGTCGTGCGCGACTGGGTCGTTCGGTTCAACGCGGAGGGTCCGGAGGGCCTGATCGACCGCAAGGCGCCGGGCAAGCCGCCGACGCTGACGCTCGCGCAGCGCGCGGCGCTGGCGGCGGCGGTGGAGGCCGGCCCTCAGCCCTGGCGCGACGGGGTGGTGCGCTGGCGGCTGATCGATCTCGTGCAATGGCTCTGGGACGAGTTCCGGGCGTCGGTGAGCGAGACGACGGTGGGGCGGGAACTGCGCGCACTCGGGTTCCGCAAGCTCTCGGCACGGCCGCGGCACTATGCGCAGGATCCCGAGGCGGCGGAGGCTTTCAGAAAAGTCTCCCGGAGCGCCTGGGCGAGATCCGTGACGCCCATCCGGGCAAGCACATGGAGCTCTGGTGGCAGGATGAAGCAAGGGTCGGCCAGAAGAACAGGCTGACCCGGAGATGGGCGCGGCGCGGGACCCGCCGGCGAGCGCCGCACGACCAGCGCACGGCCTGGGCCGCTCGCCATTGTCCTCGGACCAATGGCGGACAAAGGCTCGCCTTCGGGGCGATCTGCCCGGCCGAGGGCAAGGGCGCCGGCCTCGTCATGGCATACTGCGACACCTCCGCGATGCAGGCGCATCTCAACGAGATCCGCGCCATGGTGGCGGCGGACGCGCACGCCGTCCTCGTGCTCGACCAGGCGGGCTGGCATCTCGCCGGGGCGCTCGTCGTGCCCACGAACATCACGCTCCTGCCGCTGCCACCCCGGTCGCCCGAACTCAACCCCGTCGAGAACGTCTGGCAGTTCCTGCGCGACAACCATCTCCAATCGCGTTTTCAAGGGCTACGACGACATTGTCGCCCACTGCTGCGACGCATGGAACGGGCTCATGGACCAGCCATGGCGCATCCGATCCATCGGCCGACGCGCCTGGGCCGAAGAGTTCTGATCAATGCGGGTTGGTATAACGCGCCACGAAGTGCAGATCGCCCCGCCTGACCTACTGGTCACAAACTACTCGATGCTGGAATACATGCTCATGCGGCCGATTGAGCGGCCGATCTTCGATAAGACTAGGGATTGGCTTCAAAAGAACCCCGACGAAACCTCCCTCGACGTTCTCGATAAAGCGCACCTCTATCGCGGCGCTGCAGGCGCGGAAGTCGGGCTCTTGCTGCGGAGGTTGCGGGACCGGCTCGGAATGCCCGAAGAGCGGCTTCAGGTTATTTGCGCGACAGCAAGCTACCAGGCTGGTGAAGGCGTTCGGGATCGCGGTGGAACACTGTGACGCCCGCCTACCCTTTGGCAGGCCTAAGGCGCACGGCCAGATACGGCCTGCCTGGGAGTTCAACGCCGAAGGCTGCGTCGGGTTTTCCTCCGCGGACGATGGCGCCGTGACGGGTGGGGACGGGTATGGGCGCCGGGACCTTCCTGCCGGGCGTCACCGTCATGTTCCAGGTGTCGATGATGTCGATCCCATAGTCGCCGTCCACTTCCGGCAGGCCGGTCGAGAGCACCAATGGCCGGTGCTCGCCGAGATAGATCAGGGTGACGTCGCCGTCGCGAGATCCCGCGACCAGGCGATGGGTGCGGATGCCGGGGATTTCCTCGAACGGCGTCAGTCCCTCGGTCACGTCCTCCTCGATGATGCTGCGCAGGAAGGCGATGCGCTCCGGGCTCTGCCCGCGCAATTCGCCGCCCTTGGCCCACCAGAGCAGGTCCTCGGGGTGCACGTAGGTCTCGCCGTGCCCGGCGTAGCCGCCGTTCAGCACCGTCATCCAGAAGCGGTGAACCATGGTCTCGGCGGTGATGTTGCCCCAGTTCTGCAGGATGTTGCCCTCGTAGTGCATCTCGTCGTTGAGCACCGGCTTGCCGTAGTCCGCCCGCCACTGCGGCGTCTGGGACACATCCGAATGCTGGATGCTGACGTGATCGACCCAGGGCTTGCGGTGGTCGTAGCACAACGCAGGATTGCCTTGGTGGATCGACTTCGGATGCCGGTAGGGGTCGTTCTCCTCGATGATCTGGAAGAAGCGGTCCCATCGCTGCATCGGCTTCACGTCCAACATGAAGTCGTATTCGTTGGCCAGCGACCACCAGACGTTGCGGTAGGCGGCGATGCGGGCGACGAGGTACTTCAGGTAGCGGTAGTCCTGCGCCTCGGTCCACATGCAGTGGTCCCAGCGGTCGTAGGGATGGAAGATGATGACGTCGGCCTCGATGGTCATCTCGCCGAGCCGGGCGATCTGATCCTCGAAATGCCGGAACGCGGCGAAGTTGGGTCGGTCGGGATCATATTTGCCGTCGGCCCCCAGGTCGTAGACGTCGTGGAGCGGCTGGTTCTGGTTGTAGGGATAGGACTTCGGCAGGACGCACATCCGCAGCTTGTTGAAGGCGCCGGTCTCCTTGAGCGACGTCAACGTCTGCTCCTGCATCTCGAGCGGCTGGTGCGTCCAGGCGTAGCAGGTGGTGGTGAAGGGAAAATACGGCGTGCCGTCAGCATAGGCGAAATGGAACCGGTTGCGGACATGCACGGGGCCGTGCACGCCCTCCCGCGGGCCGGTGGCGGTGAAGCTGGCGGTCACCCCGTCCAGCGCCGGGGTGTCGGAACTGGTCGTCAGCGTCCAGTCGCCGGGATGGTCGGGGCTGAACCGCACCTTGAAGACGCCGTCGCCGTCATAGAACCCGGGCACCCGGACCTTGCGGTTGTCGAGCGCGAAGACGCACCAGAACTCGGTATCGAGATACGGATTGCCGGGCACGTCCGCCTCTATCACGTGCTCAAAGATGTCCCACTGCGCTATGGTGGTTCCGTCAGTCATGGCTTTTGCCCTTTCTCCTGCTTGTCGTTGTCGGTCCGTGGCGAACGCGCCGGCCTCGGTAGTGGCTAGGTGCGCCTGAAGATGATCGCCTGGTAGGACTTCGGGGGCAGGTCGAGCACGTCGCCGCGACGGACCTCGGCCGCGATCTCGGTCCTCGTCATCTCCCAGGTGTCGACCAGCGTCGCCGAATACGACTTGCCCGGCGGCACCGGCACTTTGAACTCGTGCGGCTGTCGCGTCCCGAAGTAGACCATGTAGTAGCGGTGCGGCTGACCGGCGAGCGCGAACATCGGCACGATGCGCGGCTCCCAGTCCGCCTCTCCGACGGGCGGCGCGGTCAGGCGCGGCATGGTCACCCGGGTACGGTCTCCGGCCATCGCCATCCGGTATGGAAAGGTGTACTCGACCGGGTCCAGCCCTTCCTCCGGCCCCTCCTCGAGGATCTGGCGCAGGAAGGCGATGCGCGGCACGCTCTCGCCGATCAGGGCGCCACCCTTGGCCCACCAGACCGTCTCGGTGGCGTTGTCGTAGGTCTCGCCGTGCGTGACGTAGGCGCCGCTGACGACCCCGGTCCAGAAGCGATGCGTCATCTCGGGGCCGGAGATGTTGCCCCAGGCCTCGGCGATGTCGCCCTCGTAGCAGCACTCGTCGATCGAGACGGGCTTGCGGTAGGCGTCGCGCCAGGCCGCGGCCATCCCCGTAGCCTCGTGCTGGATGCTGCAATGGGTGATCGCCGGGTTTCGGTAGTCGTAGAACTCGAAGCAGTTGTGCACCGAGAGCAGGTGGCCGTGCGGGTCGGTCTCCGCGACGATGCGGATGTAGCGGTCCCAGTCGGCCAGCGACTTGTTCGGCATCAGATCGTACTCGTTGGCCATCGACCACCAGACGTTCGGGAACGCCGCCAGCCGCGCGACGACGTAGCGCAGGTAGCGGTCGTCCTGCGTCGGCGACATGTGGTCGAAGCCCCAGCGGTCGTAGGGGTGCAGAAGGATCAGGTCCGCTTCCACGCCGATCGCCCCTAGGCGGGCGATACGGTCCTCCAGGTGTCGGAAGAACGCCGGCTCGATCCGGTCAAAGTCGAACTTCCAGCCGGACTCCGCTTGCGTCTCTGGCCAGACGCTCCTGCCCTTCTCGACGAGCCGGAACGGATATAGGTCCGGTTCGGTCTGGTTGTAACGGTAGTGCTTGGGGAAGACGCACATCCGGATCTTGGTGAAGGGCGCCTCCGCCAGCGCCGTGAGCGTCTGCTCCTGCAGCTCCGCGTCCTGGTGGTTCCAGGCATAGGCGGTCGTCCCGATGTTGAGGTAGCGCGTGCCGTCCGCGTAACGGAAGTGCATGCCGGCGGCGACCACCGGCCCGTGGTTCCCGGCCTCGGCCGGCCCGACCGCGATCGTTCCCTGGATCCCATCCAGCGCGGCGACGTTGCTTCGGGTCGCATAGGCCCAGTGCCCTTCGGCGTCGGGCATGAAGCGGATTTGGTAGACGCCCTCGCCGTCGTAGAAGCCAGTGACCTTGACCGCCCGGTCCCCCAGCCGGAACGTGCCGCCCAGATCGACGTCTAGGAACGGATTTCCCTCCGAAGGCCCGTCGAGCGCGAGTTCGAACATTCCCCAGACGGAGGATCGGGCGGTGTCGTCAGTCATGGGGTCTCGTCTTTCGTTGCTGGCCGCGCTCCCGGGGGCGCGGCGTTGCGTAGGCGCGCATGCGCGAGCGGATCAGTTGGTTTGCGGGGCCGCCAGCGGTGGCGGGTGGTTGGAATGGAATCGAGGAGAAGGCGGGTGTACTCGTGCTGCGGATCGGACATGACGGCCTGTGCGGGGCCGAATTCCACCACTCGGCCCTTCCGCATCACGGCTATGTTGTCGCTGATGTAGTAGGCGGTCGCCAGGTCATGGGTGATGTAGAGGAAACTCCGGCCGGCCTCGTCGCGCAGCTTCCTGAACAGGTTGATGATGATCATGCGCCGCGATGCGTCGATCATGCTCACCGGTTCGTCGGCGACGATCAGGTTGGGCTCGGGGATCAGCGCCCGCGCCACCGAGATGCGTTGCAATTCGCCGCCGGAGAACTGGTTCGTGTACTTGCCGATGACGTCGCTGTACTCGAGCCCCACCGAGACCAGCGCCTGCGCTACAGCGTCCCTGGCCGCCTGCCCCTCGAAGCCCGCGACGCGAACGGCGGTCTCGTGCAGGTAGGCGTCGACCGGTCGATAGCGGCTGAACGCCTCGAAAGGGTTCTGGAAGATCGGCTGGACCGACCGAAGGAACTCGCGCTTCGACGGCTTCGCGCCCCTCCCTGCCACCTGCCGGTCGTAGACGATCGCCGAGCCCGAAGTGGGCGTCTCCAGCCGCAGCAGCGTCTTGGCCAGCGTCGTCTTCCCGCTGCCGGATTCCCCGACGACCGCGAAGATCAGCGGGTTGTCGCCCTCGATCGAGATGTTCACGTCGTCGAGCGCTTGGATCCGCGTGGCGCGCAGGAAGCTGCCGAGCCGGTAGACCTTGTTCAGGCCTTCGGTCCTGAGGATCACTGCCATTGCACCGCTCCGCGCTCGGGGATCTCCGATCCGGCGAAATGGCAGGCCGCGAAATGCCCCGGCTCGTGCTCGACGAGCGCCGGCTCCTCTCGGCGGCAGAGGTCGGTCGCCAGCGGGCAGCGCGCGGCGAAGCGGCAGCCGCGCATCTCGCCCCAGAGGCTCGGCGGGCTGCCGGGGATGCCCTGCCGCGCCCGGTCGTCGCCGATTGTGGGCAGCGATCCGATCAGCATCCGGGTGTAGGGATGCAGCGGCTCGCCGAACATGCTCTCGGACGCGCCGTATTCGACCGCCTTGGCCGCGTACATGATCAGCATGCGGTCGGTGACCTGATAGTGCACGCCCATGTCGTGGGAGACGATCAGGATGGTGTTGCCCATCTGCTCCTGCAACTCCATCAGCAGCAGCAGGATCTCCTTCTGGACCACGACATCGAGCGCCGTTGTGGGTTCGTCGGCGATGATCAGGTTCGGCTGGAAAAAGGTCGCCAGCGCGATCATCATGCGCTGGCGCATGCCGCCCGACAGCTGGTGCGGAAAGGAATCCAGCGCCTCGGGCGGCAGCCCGAGCTTGCCGATGTAGACCCTGACCTGCTCCAGCACCCGCTTCTTGTTGGGGTCGGTGCCGGGGAAATCGATGAACTGCTCGCGGATCCGGATGACCGGGTTCATCGAATTCATCGAGCTCTGCGGGATGTAGGACAGGCTCTTGAACCACTCCTTCTGCACGGTGTCGCTGGTCACCGGCCGGCCGTCGGCATCGAGGAACCCGTACTCGATCGAGCCCGACGACAGCGACATCGGCGGCAGGATGTCGCCGTAGATCGCCTTCATCAGCGTGGACTTGCCGCAACCGGATTCCCCGGCGATGCCAACGATGCAGCCGTCCGGGATCTCCAGGTCCACGCCGTCCACCGCCCTGATGGAGCCGCGCCCGGTGCGATAGCTGACGACGATGTCATTCAGGCATATCATTGGACCCCCGCGCTTGGTTGCGAAGGCCGAGTTGAAGCCCGTCGAGGTGAGGAACAGCCCGATGAATAGCGTGACCGCCGCGATGATGGGGGCGACAAGCCAAAGGTAGTGGCCGGTGAAGAGCGCGTTGTAGTTGAGCGCCCAGAAGATGATCGAGCCTAGCGTCGGCACCTCGATCTTCGAGAGGCCGATCACCGCCAGGGCGGCCTCGGTGTTGATGGCGTAGAGCATGACGTTGATGAAGCCGACCAGGATGTAGGCGCTGACGTAGGGGAGGATCTCCCGCACGATGATCTGCGGGGTGCCTGCTCCCGAGAAACGCGCCATGTTGATGAATTCGCGCTCGCGCAACGACAGGGCCATCGAGCGCACGGTGCGCGCGTCCCAGGCCCAGCCGAACAGGATGATGATGAAGCCCACCGCCAGGAACGAGGTGTTGCCCCGGATCAGGGCCCCGAGGATGATCAGCACCGGCAAGAGCGGGATGGTGATGATCGTGTCCACGATGAGCATGGCGAACCGCTCGAAACGCCCGCCGATGTAGCCGGCGCTCAGCCCCACCGTCGTCGCGATAATCGTGACGCCAATGGCCACCACGATCCCGAGGGTCAGCGAGTTGCGGATGGCGAAGACCAGGAACCAGAAGATGTCCTGCCCGAGCGCGTTGGTGCCCAGCATATGCTTCAGCGAGGGTGGCAGGTTTCGCGGATAGCTGCCCTGAACCGACGGATCCACCGGCACGAAGAACGGCAAGATGAAGCTGCCGAGCCCCATTACGATCAGGATCGTCAGGCCGATCGCCAGTCGCGGATTGACCAGCCACCAGAGATCGAAACTGCGGGCGGGCGCGGCATCAGGCGCGGCGGGGTCTGTCGCTGCTGTCATCACTTGTACCGGATGCGGGGATCGAGAAGCGGATAGGCCAGGTCGATGATCAGAGCCGCCGTGGCGACCGCGAGGATCGACACCGCAATGGCGCCATACAGGACGTTGTAGTCCCCCTGGCTTGCCGCTTGCCGCATGATCAGCCCGATGCCTGGATAGGAGAATATGATCTCCGTCAGCAGCGCACCATTGAAGACCAGGCCGAGGGACAGCGCCAGCGCCGTCACCTGCGGCAGTAGGGCGTTGCGAAAGACATAGCGGAACATCCGGGTCCGGTTCGAGGTCCCCTTCAGCCGGGCGAAGGTCACGTATGGCTCCTCGCTGGTGGCGATCGCCAGTGCCTTCATGCTGAGGATGTTCCAGCCGAAGCCGGCAAGGACCAGCGCCATCCCGGGCAGCAGCGAATTGTAGATGATGGTGCCGATCTTTCCCCAGGTAAGCTCGCCGACCGGGAAGGTCGCGGACAGCGGAAAGATGGGAAAGACGTAGGCGAACAGCATGAGCACCGTGATCGCCAGGATGTAGTACGGGATCGGGTAGAGCAGGATGCCGAAGAACTCCAGGATCGTGGCGGCCCGCCGCTTGTAGAAGTACCCCGCGACCAGCCCGACTGCGTTCCCGAGCACCCAAGCGATGATCGTGGCGCTCAGCAGCAGCCCCATGGTCCAGGGAATGGCGTTGGCCAGCATCGAGGACACCGGATGCGGGAAGTAGGTGTAGGACGGGCCGAAGTCGAAATCGATGATTACCCGCTTCATGTAGGCCAGGTACTGCTGGAAGAGGTTTCCCTTGAGGCCGTACAGCTGTTCGAGGTTCCGGCGCAGCTCCGCGATGCCCTCCGGGTCGAGCGACGAACTGGCGCGGCTCTGCAGCTCGCCGATGTAGGTGTCGACCGGGCTGACCGGCATCAGACGGGGCAGTAGGAACGTGATCGAGAGCGCGATGAACAGCACGGCGAAGTAGAGAAGAATCCGCTTCGCCACGAAGGTTGCCACGCCCATCATTGCCTCCTCGGAAAACCTCTTGCGGGACCTGACGGGCCGGGCCGACCCTTGCGACATCGGCCGCGCGTCAATGAAGGGGCGGCCTGGGCAGCCCCGTCTGTTGCTTGCCGGGTCGCGTTCAGCCGCCGGCCGGCTCGACGTTCACCAGCGTCTTCTTGAACGAACTCCACCAGGTGTACGGCAGCGCGTAGAACTCATCCTGCTTGGGGTAGCCGGTCCAGTAGGTGTTGTTGGTGGGGATGGTGGTCGGAATGCTCATTAGCGGGAGCATGTACATTTCCTCGACCACGAGCTCCATTATCTCGCGTCCGAGCTCTGCCATCCGCGGGTCGTCCGTCGGCACCGAGGCGCCCTCTTCGACCAGCGCGAAGATCCGCTCGTCGGTGATGCGGGCGTAGTTGCCGTCAAGACGCTGGTCGGCATCGGTCGAGTCCACCGGCAGGACGAACTGCGGGGACCACTGCCGCCAGTTGTTGCGCCAGTTGGCGTTGAAGACGCACTGCTGGGTCCATGCGATGGTCATCTGGAACCGCGCATTGGTCCGCATGTTGGTGTCGAACTCGCCGCTGTCGACCTGGCACCCGTTGACGTTGAAGCCCGCCTGCCGCCAGCTGTCGGCGATCGAGAAGCCGAGCCGCTGGAGGATCTTGTTCAGTTACCGGGATAGGCGAAGTCGAGCACCATCGGCGGAGCCGTCCGGCATCTGGTAGAAGCCGTCGGCGCCCTTCTGACGCCGACCGAGGCCAGCAGCTTCGCGGCCTCCTCCGGATCGTACTTCCACCAGCCATAGCCGAACGCGTCGACGATCTGGTCGCCCTCGGGCAGCTTGGCCGGGTCAACCCCTTCCGCCTTCAGGTCTCGACCAGCGTCTGGTTGAACGAGCTGTTGAACGGCTTGTACCCGTCCTCGAGCGTCAGGTTGTCGAAGAACTCGCGCATCGGCACGTGGAAGATCGGCCGCGTCACCGGGGTGTCGGCGACCGGCAGCGCGGTCGGCTTGAACTGGCCGTTCAGCGCGGCTATCCTACTGTTCGAGGTCCAGCGACAGGGCGAGCGCCCATCGCAGTTCCTTCAGGTCATAGGGTGACATCTGGTTGTTGTAGTAGACGCCCAGCCGCAGGCATCGTTCATGTCGTGGATGGGGATACCGGCGAGAAAGTCTGATGGCGTCGTTGCGCGACTGGGCCGCCTCGATGGTGTCGGGAATGTATGAAGGTGTCGATGTCGTACTGGTTCTGTACGAAGGCCAGGCTGCGGGTCTCTTCCGTGCCGAAGTCCTTGTAGAACACGTATTTCGGTCTTGTTCGCCGAGGAAACGTTCGCCAGTGAAGATTCCGAAGTCCTCGGCCGCTCCCAGAGCTGCCAGAAGCCGTTCGGATCGAAGGCCTTGATCAGCAACTGGGCGAACAGGACGGGATCGGCGTTCTCATAGCTGACGACCCCGTCGCCAGCGGCTCGAACAACGTGCCGCGGCAGCCAGACGATGTGGGAGCCCCAGGTGTAGACGCCGAGCGCGACGAAGTCGAAGGACGGCTCGATCGTCACCTCGATCGTGTAGTCGTCGATCCTTCTCCCAGCTCTTGAGGAAGGTCACGTAGTTGGTGACGTTTGTCAGCTGGTCGCGGTACTTGAACGCGGCGTCGATCGTGTAGATCATGTCGTCGACCGGCGAATTCCTCGCCGTCGCTCCAGTAGACCCCCGGACGGATCTTGACCCGGAACTCGCGGCGCCCTCGTCGAGCACCTCCGGAAACCTGTTGGCCAGCTCCGCGTACTCGCCCGTCGAGGTGTCCATCTCCCAGAGATAACCCCAGCCAAGCTCGCGGAACCCGCGCCAATGGGCATAGCGGTTGAGCGGGTTGATCTGCGCACGGGTTCGACGTGCGCCCGTCAAAGGCTTGCACGATGAGCGTCTCGCTCCTCGGCGTACCCACATCCGTGACCTGGGCCTGGACGGACGGAGCAAGAGTGCCACCGCCGCCGCCGACGCCGAGGATAGCTCGGCCTAGCCTTGTCATTGCGCTTCCTCCCTTCGGTTCAGT